>CAWDWH010000015.1:0-580978 GCA_963805895.1 uncultured Bacillaceae bacterium | reverse complement strand
CTCGTTCTCCTTCATTTACCTGACTAGAAAAGCGAATATTCGCTCTCGCCGTCAGTGCTAGTTCGTCATCGATTATGGCCACAGCCAGTGAATTGGCTTGTGCAAATAAATGATGTCCACGTGCAATTTTATTTCTAGAAAACACGTGCTCGGGGCGGATATCCAGAATTGAAATCGCACTTTCATCGAGTTGTAAGTCAATGATCTGCCCGATAACCTCATCGATTGGAAGAGCTTTCACTTCATCAAGCTGTTGTTGTGCAACATACTTAATCCGTTCTCTTAATTCAGGAATGGAAAGCTCGAGCCGATCGAGCCTGATCGTTTGAATGCTAACACTAAATTTTTCTGCTAGCTCCTCATCAGTAATAAATGGGGTGCGATCGATTGTCTCTTTCAATTGAATTTGCCGATCTTTTTTACTCCTTTTCATCCACTACCGCCGCCTATCTAGCATTAATAAATGGATAAAGAGGATCTGTTGATCCTCTTTATCTCAGTCTTATGACTAGGTCCTAAAAGGTAGTATATAACGAGCAAGGTGATTATGCAAGCTAATCCAGCTTCTCTCCACTTAACACACCCTGCTGTGTTAGGTAGTTTCTTAGACTACCATAAGTGCTATCCTCCCAGAAAGCACTTGATTCAACGAGCGCAGCTGCATCATTTCGGGCAACTTCGAGAACTCGATAGTCGTGCACGAGATCAGCTACTTTAAATTCTGGTAAGCCACTTTGTTTTCGGCCAAAAAAGTCTCCAGGACCGCGTAGCTCAAGGTCACGCTGGGATAAAACGAAACCATCATTAGACTCAGTCATGATTTGCATCCGCTCTTTCCCTACTTCTGATTTCGGATCAGCTAGTAACACACAATAGGACTGCTCATTTCCACGTCCAACTCGTCCGCGTAGTTGATGGAGCTGGGCAAGACCGAATCGCTCAGCATCATAAATCACCATAATTGTTGCATTCGGAACATTTACTCCTACTTCTACTACGGTTGTCGAGACGAGAAGCTGAACATCGTTTGTGCTGAATTCCTCCATCACGGCTTCCTTCTCCTCCGAACTTAGCCTGCCATGCATTAAGCCAACCTGATAGTCCGGTAATGCGGTTTGCATCTGGAAGTGAACGTCGATGGCATTTTGTACATCAAGCTTTTCAGATTCCTCAATTAGCGGACAGATCACATAACCTTGCCTACCTTGATCCAATTCCTTCTTCACAAAGTCTAGAACTCTCGTCAGCATAGATGGTTTGGCCCAGTAAGTTTCGATTGGTTTACGTCCAGCAGGCATTTCATCGATCGTTGACACATCCATATCTCCGAATACGGAAATAGCAAGCGTCCTCGGTATCGGTGTTGCTGTCATATAGAGTACGTCCGGACTGAGTCCCTTTTCTCTTAAAACCCTCCGTTGACCGACTCCAAAACGGTGTTGTTCATCTGTGATGACAAGTCCCAGATTCTGAAAAACGACTTCATCCTGTATCAATGCATGCGTGCCAATTAAGAGATCAACTTCACCAAGAGCAAGACGTTCGAGAACCTCTCTTCGCTTCTTGCCTTTCACAGAACCCGTTAACAGTTCAACATTTAACCTGTCTCCAAGAAGACCTTGGAATGACTCGTAGTGCTGCTCGGCTAAAATTTCAGTTGGCACCATCAGCGCTCCCTGGTGACCTGCAAGAAAAGAAGCATATAACCCAATCGCCGCAACAACTGTTTTACCTGATCCAACATCTCCCTGAAGAAGACGGTTCATTCGATACGTACTTTCCATATCTTTAAGAATCTCTGCTACCACACGATCCTGAGCACCTGTGAGCGGGAAAGGGAGACTTTGAATAAACGCAGAAAGCTTTTCTTTCTCAAATCTTTGTGCTGCCCCTTGCGTACTTTCACGCTCTCTTTTCCTGAAGACTTGCATTTTTAATTGGAACTGAAGAAGTTCTTCATAAACAAAGCGTCGTCTCGCCTGTCTTAATCCTTCATGTGAAATGGGAGAGTGCATCATGAAGACAGCATCTTTCCGCGGCATCAGCTTATAACGCTCAAGCATTTGCTGCGGAAGATTTTCTTCAATTTGATCGCCAAATTGATTCAGAGCAAGCTGTATGTACCTTTTCATTGCTTTCACCGTTACATCGCCACCAACAGGATAGATCGGTTCAATCGTTCCATCCGGATTGTGGCTAGAGAATGTAATTTCATTAGCTGAAAGGGTCATTTTGTGCTGATCCCATTTACCAGTTACTGTTACGATTTGACCAAGCGAAAACTGTTTCTTTAGAAAAGCACGATTAAAAAAAACGGCTGTTATAAGAAACTTTCCTACTAACAGCCTGACGGACAAACGTGATTTCTTCTTTCCGTAAAAACGCACAACTGGTTCACTATGAACTTTGCCTTCAAGCGTTGCGCGCTCTTCATGTTTGACATCCGCTAGATCCTTAAGTTCATAATCTTCATAACGAAATGGAAAGTACTCAATTAAATCTCTAATTATGTTAAGGCCGATCGATGAGAGCGATGCAGCTTTCTCATCACCGATCCCTTTTATTTGGGTGATGCGATCGTCCATTGGTTCTCACTCATTTCCTATCAAGAGATACTCCAAAAATCTTGGCTTCCAGTTCACGACCTGTAGGCGTCGCAGCAAGTCCACCTTGAGCTGTTTCACGGAGTGCTGAAGGCATTGTTTGACCAATTTTGTACATAGCATCAATTACTTCATCACATGGAATACGGCTCTTAATGCCAGCAAGCGACATATCAGCTGCGACGAGTGCATTCGATGCACCCATTGCATTTCGCTTTACGCACGGTACTTCAACGAGTCCTGCCACCGGATCACAAACAAGGCCCAACATATTCTTAAGAGCAATAGCAAAGGCATGGGAAGACTGTTCAGGCGTTCCGCCCCTCAATTCTACAATGGCAGCCGCCGCCATACCAGTAGCTGATCCTACTTCTGCCTGACATCCACCTTCAGCACCAGAGATTGACGCATTGTTAGCTACCACAAATCCAAACGCTCCCGATGTAAAGAGATAGCGCACCATTTGTTCTTCAGTCGGGTTAACTTTTTCTCTGATAGCAAACAACGTTCCTGGAACGACTCCCGCAGAGCCTGCCGTAGGTGTAGCACATATCGTTCCCATAGCTGCATTTACTTCATTAGTGGCAATTGCTTTACTAACAGCATCAAGCATCGTGTGACCGGATAGAGAATTACCCGTCTTCATATAGTTTTGTAAAAGAACTGCATCCCCACCTGTTAGGCCAGAATGGGAACGAACATCCTCATTAATACCTCGTTCTACTGCCTGTTCCATTACTTCAAGATTATTTTTCATTTGTTCGTATACTTGGTCACGGCTACTACCTCTAAAATCCATTTCCTGTTCAATCATGATTTCGGAAATTGGCATATTTTTTGATTGAGCTAACTCGACTAGTTCTGCTACATTACGGAACATTGCCATTCCTCCTTTAATTTTTTATTCACTAATTTTTGCGACTTGTATAATATTAGGCAAAGATTCCACTTCATCTAGAACAACTTGTGGAATATTCTGATCGACCTCAATTGTCATAAGCGCTTCTTTCCCTTTCTCTTTTCGCGACACATTCATATGGCCGATATTAATTTCATGTTTTGCGAGTGTGTTCGATACGCCCGCAATTGCACCGAACCTGTCGTTATGGACGACGAGAATCGCCGGGCTGTTCCCTGATAGCCCAAGTGCAAAACCATTTAACTCCACTACTTCTATTTTGCCGCCACCTATCGAAATTCCAACAAGTTCAAGTTCACCTTGTTCATCCGTCAAAAGAACCCGAGCTGTATTCGGATGATCCGTAATGGCGTCTTCTTCAATGAATCGAACCTTAATCTTCTTTTCCTTCGCTATTGTAAGCGCCTTCACGATTCGTTCGTCAAAAGTATCAAAATCAAGTACGCCTCCGATCAGCGCAACATCTGTACCATGGCCTTTGTAAGTTCTCGCAAATGAACCATATAGTGAAATGGTAATACTTTTAGGTTCACGTCCAAATAGATGTCTCGCCACGCGTCCAATTCTTGCTGCTCCAGCAGTATGTGAGCTTGATGGACCAATCATGACGGGTCCAATGATATCAAAAACACTGCGAAATTTCATACTCATTCCACCTTTCATCACTTTCATGAATATCCTATTGTAGGGGCAGTACCATTTCTCCAAAAGAAGATGATCAAGACGTTAAAGTCGAAGGCAACTGGCCCTACAGGTTCGATTTGTTCACGATTTCTAGCAGTTCTTTACAGAAAAAGAAAACCTGGCAATTGCCACGTTTCTCTTTCAGCTACTATTCAGCGTCTATTCTACTGAGACGATATAAGCATAAATCGGCTGTTTTCCCTCATGGAGTTCAACTTCGACCTCATCAAAATGTTCTTCAACATAGGAAACAAGATTCTCCGCTTCTTCTTTTTCTGCGTCTTCACCATAGATGATGGTTACTATCTCATCGTCTTCGGTGATCATCGATTTCAAAAGTGCTTTTGCCACTTCTAATCGACTCGGTTCAGAGACAACAATCTTGCCATCTGAGATACCCATGAAGTCATCTTTAGCAATGTCGATGCCATCGATCTTCGTATCTCTAACTGCAAATGTTACCTGACCGGACTTCACTGCTGATAAACTTTCTTTCATCGCAGTCTCGTTCGCTTCAGGTTCAATCGCAGGGTTGAATCCAAGAAGACTTGAGATTCCCTGTGGAACCGTTTTGGAAGGAATCACGATTACTTTCTCTTCAACGACAGATGCAGCCTGCTGGGCAGTCATGACGATATTACTGTTGTTCGGCAAAATAATAATCGTTTCAGCATGAACTTCGGCAATAGCATTCGTAATATCTTCCGTACTTGGGTTCATAGTCTGACCACCAGGGATCACGTAGCTAGCTCCAAGACTTTCAAATAAAGTAGCAATTCCTTCCCCCATCGAAACAGTGATAATCCCATACTTCTTTTTCTCAGCTGGTGTCTGTTTCTTTACTGGAGCAGGACGCTCTTCTTTAATAATGGTAGAGTGCTGTTCACGCATATTCTCAATCTTAATTTTGATCAAGCTTCCGTAATTCTGTGCATACGTCATAATATTTCCTGGATACTCTGTATGCATATGTACTTTCACGAGATCATCATCAGAGACAACGAGCAAAGAATCACCATGCTTATCGAGTTCGTTTCGGAATGCTTCCTCATCAAACGGTGATGCGGCAATCTTATCGTTCTCGAATTGAACCATAAATTCTGTGCAATATCCAAATTCAATATCCTCAGTCTTCATGTGGCCCTGAGCACTTTTGTGATGTTCCGCTCGGACTAACTCTTCCATTTTCTCGTCATCTACAGATGAGTCTGGTGTTTCCCTTCCTTCAAGGACAGCAAGGAACCCTTCATAGATGAGAAGCAAGCCTTGCCCCCCCGAATCAACCACGCCAACTTCCTTAAGTACAGGAAGTAAATCCGGTGTCCGATTGAGAGAGTCTTTCCCTTCCTTCACAACAATGTTCATTAGTTCAACAATGTCCGTAACTTTCTTAGCAGATTTCACTGCTTTTCGTGCAGCGTCTTTTGCTACAGTCAGAATGGTCCCTTCAACAGGTTTCATGACAGCTTTATAGGCTGAATCAACACCGTGCTCAAGAGCTGCAGCGAATTCTACAGATGAAATTTCAGACTTGCCTTCAATTTCTTTTGAAAAACCTCTAAATAATTGTGAAAGGATAACGCCTGAATTTCCGCGCGCTCCCATTAATAGTCCTCTTGCAAAAAGAGAGGCAACATCCCCCACTTTAGCTGAGCTACTTGTTTTGACTTCTGTTGCGCCTGACGTAATCGTTAAATTCATATTCGTACCTGTATCTCCATCCGGCACTGGGAATACGTTTAACGCATCGACCATTTTGGCATTCTTCGAAAGATTGTTTGCTCCTTCAAGAACCATATGCGCAAACCGTTTACCATCAATCTTTTCAATCGTCACAGACTGTTCCTCCTAACTCCAATTATGGGTTGGTCACCCTGACCCCTTGAACGTAGATGTTTACTGAATCAACCGAAAGTCCAAGCATCTGATCAAGCTGGTACTTTACCTTTGTTTGAACATTATGAGCCACTTCTGAAATTTTCGTACCATAGCTCACAATAATGTACATATCAATGTTAAGTTCGTCGTCTTCTTCTTTACGAACGACAATCCCTCTGCTAAAGTTATCTTTTCCCAATAGTTCAGTAATTCCGTCTTTCAGTTGCTTCTGAGAAGCCATACCCACGATACCATAACAATCAATTGCTGCGCCACCTGCAATCGCAGCTACTACTTCCGTCGAAATATCAATCTGTCCATATTGGGTTTTCATTTCAATTGCCATTATATTTCCTCCCTTAGCGATTTGGGTGTTAATTGTTTATTCCTCTATCCTAATCGAGACACTCTTGAACAATTATATAAATGAATTAAATCCTGTGCAGAGCTAACGTTATTTTACTACAATATCACTGATAATAAAAGTTCATCATTCAAAACATCTATTACGATAAGCTTTTACTGTTAAGTTTTTTTCTTGATAACAACTGTTAAACATCTTGCATTCACCAAATCTACGTGATACTATAGTGGAGGATTTATCCTGCACTTTTTGTGCAATGTAGGACAGTAAGGAGGTTGAAATAATGGCTAAATGTGCAATCACTGGTAGAAAAGCTGCGTTTGGTAACAAGCGTTCTCACGCGTTGAATACAACAAAACGTAAATTTGGTGCTAACCTTCAAAAGGTACGCATCATGGTAGATGGTAAACCAAAGAAAGTTTATGTATCTGCTCGTGCTCTTAAATCAGGTAAAATCGAACGCGTATAATAACAGCAAAAAGCACCCTATCGGGTGCTTTTTTTGTTTCACTATTCATTTTTCTTGAACGTGCCAAGGACCGCTCTTACAAATCCGCCGAGAAACTTTGGTAATTTAATCGTATAGAACTTCATATTTCCCCCTCCTCAGAAAGTCAAAGATGGACCCCAGGATGAACAATATGAGAATATAAGATGCATTACTATTATATTCGCCGAAATTGAAATAGTACCTAAACCTGCTCGGCGTCCGAACTTCTTACCACCAATAGTATGCCTTCAGTAAATGAATAAGACCCATTTTCCTCGACTAACTCATTGCTAATGCAGAGACTTGACCCCCATGTGATTTTTCTTTCGGTTAACGGATAACGAAATCCACTTAGTGTTAAACCTGAGACTTCTGGTGTGAAAGAGAGGAATGACAAGTATGGAAACCGCAAATTCTTTTTCACCTCATACGTTCCTGGCTCTTTCAATTCCAGACGGTTTAACCTGTCCTCGATAGCAAGATTAACATTTGCTTGAACGCCTTTAATAAGCATTTGGACATTCATCCAGCTATGATCAAGGCGTCCACCAGTCACGCCAAACATCGTAATGGATTCAGGTTGCTCGTTAATCGCCCAATCCAGAGCGAGCTCAAGATCCGTATGGTCCTTCTCAGAGGGATAGACACTAAACGACAGATCGTGTGTCTCTATCCACTTTCTCTCTTCAGGCGTGACAGAATCAAAATCTCCAAAGCCATGTTCAGGTAAAATTCCATTTCTTAGAAGCGTATAGACACCGCGATCCACACCGATCCACCGTACATTTCTTTCATTTAGCAAGTTACGCGGAAATTCCTCTAAAGGTCCCCCTGCGACAATATAAATTTCTCTGGATTTCATTGGTGATGCACCATTTTCGGCGCATTTAAGGAAAGCAAAATCAGAACAATAATGGATACTACTGCAGTAGGAAGTAAGTAAGATGCATTATACAAAAACGAGTATAGCGCTACAGGGGTTCCCTCAGGTGCCATGTCTCCAAACCAGATAACACCCGAGATAAAGTGACTTGCAAGTCTTAACATTGATCCAACGACACATCCAACCGCAATCATAGTCATTCGCTTCCGTTTGGGAGCATCCACTGCCACACTAAATATCCCAGCAGTTCCCACAAGTAAAAACGCAACCGGATAATCAAGTAAAAACTGAATAGGATGAACATAAAAGGGCGGGACTATCAGCGGTTGCAAAATCCCAACTAACAAACCAGTTGTTAGGCCAGCGCCAAACCCTCTTCGATAGGCGATTAGAAAAATCGGAACCATCGCAAGGGAAACGGAGCCTCCATTCGGCCACAAACGTAACGATAATAAATCGAGTATAACTCCAACTGCTGCCATTAACGCAATTTCTACAAGCAACAAGAGCCTAGTGTTATTTTTCATGAATCATTTTTCCTCCATCAACCAGACTTTTGAATTTCGTTATCCTTTGTTCCAAAAATAATATAAAGTATAAAAAAACAGCGGGATAGCACCCGCTGGTTTATGAGTGGCGAATCTGATCAATTGCTGCTTTTCGGTCCGATTGATTATAGATAGCTGATCCTGCCACAAGAACAGTAGCACCAGCCTCTATGCAAGATCGAGCAGTCTCAGCATTTACTCCGCCGTCTACTTCAATTTCTGGCGCAACTCCTAACGAATCTGCCAGTTGCTTTGTTTCAGTAATTTTTGATAGGACTCTTTCAATAAAGGCCTGACCACCGAAACCTGGATTCACTGTCATTAAGAGGACAAGATCAACATCTTCAATGACATGTTTAATTGAATCGACCGGTGTAGCCGGATTAATGACTACCCCTGCTTTCACACCTTTGCTTTTGATCAATTGAATCGTCCGATGTAAATGAGGACATGCTTCTGCATGAACGGTTAAAATGTCAGCACCTGCATCAGCAAATTCCTCGATATATCGATCTGGATTTTCGATCATAAGGTGGACATCCAGCGGTAGTGACGTCACAGGTCGAAGTGCTCGAACAATTGGTGCTCCAATTGAAATATTGGGCACAAAATGCCCGTCCATCACGTCAACATGGATGTAGTCTGCTCCTGCTGCTTCGACATCTTTTACTTCTTCACCTAATCTTGCAAAATCTGACGCTAGAATTGATGGAGCGATCTTAATCATATTAATACCTCCGTTTTTGGTCCTTAATTTCCTGGAAGAAAGAAGAATAATGATCGTAGCGGTAGGATTTAATTTCTTCTTTCTCTACTGCTTCTTTCACTGCGCAACCCGGTTCTGATTGATGGGTGCACGCTCTAAATTTACATTCACTGCTTTTATCTCGAATTTCAGGGAAATACAGCCACAAATCATCTGCTTCAATTCCTCTGAAATCAAGTGAACTAAATCCAGGTGTATCTGCCACAAGGCCAGAACCGAATGGAATGAGTTCCACGTGCCGTGTCGTATGCTTTCCTCGTCCGAGATGCGTTGAAATAACACTTGTATCAAGATCAAGTTCAGGATTTATGGCGTTCAGCAGAGACGATTTCCCTACGCCTGACTGGCCTGCAAATACTGTGACGTTGTCTTGAAAATATGGCTCGATCTCCGCCACACCCGAGTGACTTTGCGCAGAAGAAACGAGAACGTCATAGCCGACCTCTCTATAATCATCCGCATATGCAAACATATCACTTTCTTCTTGCTTTGAAACGAGATCAATCTTTGAGATGCAGATGACTGGCTTTATATCACTCGCTTCGATGTGAACAAGAAATTTATCAAGAAGCTGCGTATTAAATGTTGGCTGGGTCGCCGAAAAAACAAGAAAAGCCTGATCAACATTTGCAATAGGAGGACGTACTAATTCATTCTCCCTTGCATTAATTTCTAGCACATAGCCATCTGTTTTATTTTCTGCCTCATAAACAACATAATCACCTACAAGAGGGGTGATTTTTCGTTTGCGAAAATTCCCTCTCCCTCTGCACTGATAAATTTCCTTGTTCTTTTCATCCTGCACGTAATAAAAGCCACTTAATGCTTTAATTATTCTTCCATCTGCCATGTAGGACTCCTTACTCTTTTTTTCCATATTTTTGTTTCGCCTGGTCATACGTGATTGTTTTCGAATTTTCTTTTTTCTCTTTTCCATCCACGAGAGTCTTATATGATGCTTCTTCTCCTGGGTAGATCGTTAAGTCAAATTTAATTTCTTTTGTTTCCGTTATTTTCTCTGAAATCTCTTCGCCTTCTGTCGTCGAATCAGTGTATAGTATCTCGATGAGATGTTCCTCTCCCTCTTTTACATCAATCTTAAAAGAGTTGGGCACTACGATTGCTTGATCCTCTGGGGAAGGCTCGGGATCTGGCTCGGGTTCTGGATCAGGTTTTGGTTCTGGTTCGGTTTCTGGCTCCGGTTCGGGCTCTTTCCCTTTTGAGAGGGTCAGTTTAATTTCATCCCCTTTATTTAATTGCGCTGCTGTTCCTGGGTCATGTGAAATGACGCTTCCTTCTTCAACAGTATCACTATACTCAGGTTCTTCGTAAGAAACTTTTAACTCACGGTTCTCAGCGGAAGCGTAAGCCTCTGCTTCTTCTTTTGTTTTTCCACTTAGATCTTCTAGGAGAATGGGCTCTGGTCCAGTACTATACCAGATAATAATCCGATCTTCCGTTGGCAGGACCATCTTTCCTGCCTCTGGACTCTGATCATATATTTCACCTTCTGGATCATCGCGATGTTCTGTTTCAAACGTCACATTCTCGAAGCCCTGTTGATCTAATAAAGTTTCTACTTCACTTTTAGACTTCCCGATAAAATCATCGAGCTCGACCTTTTCTGCCCCCATGCTGACGTTGAGTGTGATCGTACTATTTTCTTTCACCATCGTACCAGATTCTGGGTCCTGACTGATGACGTCATCCTCTTCTACTTCCTCGTTAAACTGCTCTTCTTTTTTCACATCAAAATTCTGATCGATTAGAGAGGTTCTCGCTTCTTCAAAAGACATCCCGGTCACATCGGGAACTTCTACATCGCTAACATAAAATAATCCCGGAATGAAAGTAAAGGCAAGTGCACCAGCACCTCCGAGAAGCAATAGAATTAGAAAAACAATCAAAGTCACTTTTCGAGCCTTTTTTTTCTTTTTTGGGGGAAGGTGCTGTGAAGACTCATTTTTTTCCACTGGTCCCATAGGCTGATGTTCCTGTGTATGTTCAGAACGATTCGGTGTAACAGGAGCGAGTACCTTCGTCGCTTCATCGTCAGAAGACTCCAGAGGTTTGTCGTAAACTTTTGTTGGATCAAGCGCTACATCAAGTGCGTCATATAGTTCTTGAGCACTTTGAAACCTCTGCAGCGGTTCCTTAGCCATCGCTCTCATAATAATGTTCTCGATGTTTTTTGGCAAAGAGGTATTGATCAAACTGGGTTTTGGGAACTTATCTTGTAAATGCTTTAATGCAACTGATACTGGCGAGTCTCCCGAGAAAGGAAGAACGCCTGTCACCATCTCATATAGCACAACACCAAGCGAATATATATCTGACCGCTCGTTCGCGATTCCACCACGCGCTTGTTCAGGCGAAAAGTAATGAACGGAACCGAGCACTGAATTCGTATGGGTAATCGTCGCAGAAGTCATGGCCATTGCAATACCAAAGTCAGTTACTTTTGCTTCTCCAAACTCATTAATGAGTATGTTATGCGGTTTAATATCTCGGTGTATAATATGATTCTCATGTGCATGTTCAATAGCAGATGTCATTTGCTTCATGATATCGATCGATTCTTCGATAGGCAAAGCACCGCGATTGCGGATTTTTTGTTTAAGCGTTGTACCGGCTACGTATTCCATGACAATATAATAGAAGTCTTCTTCTTCACCTACGTCATAGATGGAAACGATATTAGGATGATCTAAACTCGTCGCTGACTCAGCTTCTCTTCGAAACCGCTTAATAAAATCATCATCCGTCGAAAATTCAGGGCGTAGTAATTTAACAGCTACTGTTCGATCAAGGATTAAATCAAGTGCGCTGTAGACGATTGCCATTCCACCGTCACCAATAACCTCAAGCAGTTTATAACGCCCATTAATATGCTTTCCTAGCATGAAACGTCACTTCCTGAAGGAGACGAATTTTCTACAATGGCAACAGTAATATTATCTTCTCCTCCTGCCTCATTTGCTAAGCGAATGAGCTCAGCTGCCTTCTCACGGATTGTTTGATTCAAATTCATGACATCTTGAAGTTGTTTGTCAGAAACTTTATTTGATAAGCCATCCGAGCAAAACAGGGCAGCTTCATTCTCTTCCCACTCAAACGTATGAATATCGACTTTAACATCCTTGTCTGTGCCAAGAGCTCGGAGCAGCACATTCTTTCTCGGATGATCTTCCGCTTCTTCTTCTGACAACTGACCGCTTTTAACTAACTCGTTGACGAGCGAATGGTCGCTCGTTTTCTGATCAAGTACGCTATCTCCAAACAGATATGCCCTGCTGTCACCAACATGACCGATCGTTATGAATTCTTTTGAACAAACGGCTGCAACAAGCGTTGTACCCATTCCAGCATACTCAGGCTTCTCTTTAGAAACTGACAAAATTGCTTCATTTGCTCGTTGGATGGTATGTAAAAGCCAGGCTTCCGCTCTTCCCGGACGAAACCCTTCTTTCTCATCTTCCCAGCTTAGCAACAGAGATTCAACTGCCAAAGCACTGGCAATGTCTCCCGCTTGATGGCCACCCATCCCATCTGCTACGACTACTAAATATTCTCCCAGGCTATTCTGCACTGCATTCGTGCTGTCCTCATTGTATGCCCTAACTTGTCCCTGGTCTGTCAATGTTACAGCTTGCATGTGGTCACCCCGTCTCTTCACGATCAGAACGAGGAAAGATCGCCTTTTAAGCGACCTACCTGCGTCCTTTATTATTCTTTAACTAAACATGCGATATAGAAACCATCTGTTCCAAAGTAGTGCGGAAGTAATTGGACCTGACCGCCTTCACAATATGTTTCCAACTTATCCGGCAAACGGTTCGAAAGTGTCACATCTAATTTAAATTCAGGATGATCTGAAAGGAATTGTTTTACCACTTCCTGGTTTTCCGCTTCTTCTATTGTACACGTACTATAAACCAATTTTCCACCTGGTTTTAAAAGACTTGCCTGAGCATCAAGTATACCTTTTTGTACACTCGTGATGCGATTAATATCTTCCTCTTGCTTCGACCATTTAATATCAGGTTTTCTGCGAAGTACACCAAATCCTGTACATGGTGCATCAACAAGAATACGATCAAAAGATTTTGCTTTAAATCGCTCTGCCACATTTCTGCTGTCTAACATTTCAGCTTCAATTGCACGTAGATTCAGACGCTGAGCCTGCTTTTTTATTAATTTTACTTTATGAGCATGCAAATCAAGAGAATTTACATGTCCAGATCCATTTAAACGCTCAGCAATGTGAGTTGACTTCCCACCAGGAGCAGCACAAGCATCAAGAACTTTCTGACCAGGCTCGATTCCAAGCGCTCTCGCTACAAGCATCGAACTTTCATCTTGAATGGTTAGATCACCGCGCTTATAAACCTCTGTATCAAAAAGTTTACCCTGGATAATTTTAATAGCATCTTCTGAAAGAGTACCTGCAACAGCTTCTACCCCTTCACTTTCAAGGTCTTTAATAACTTGATCGACTGATGTTCTAATCTTATTGACCCTTGCCGTCACATATGGTGCAAGAAGATTCTCATCACACATCGCTTCAGTTGCCTCAACCCCAAGTTGATCAATCCAACGTTGAACGAGCCAGAGGGGATGACTTTTTGAGATGGAAATGCGCTCTGCCACGTCTTCAATATCTTCTGGGTTTCGAAGCCCTTTCCTCTGTGTATTTCGAAGAACGCCATTCACCATACCACTAACGCCCTTATGCCCACGCTTTTTAGCTATTTCAACAGCTTCATGAATAATTGCACGATCGGGTACACGGTCCAAATAGACCATTTGATAAAGCGAAAGTTGCAAGAGTGAAATAACCCAGTTCTGCATTCTCTTACGATTCGTTAGAAAATCATCGAGATAAAAATCAAGTGTTTTCTTACGCTGAATGGTGCCGTACACAATTTCCGTTAATAAACCGGTATCTTTACGGCTCAATTGATGTTTTTTAATTGTTTCATTTAATAACAGGTTACTATACGCCTGATTTTTATTAATCTTCTCAATTACGTCAAGTGCTGCTTCTCTTACATTAGTCATTTTATTCACCAAATCTCTCATTTTTATCGAATGTGCGCCCCTGTAAATATTGAGCGGAAGTCATGCGTTTTTTTCCCGATGGTTGGATTTCTGTTAGTTTGATTGCCGTTTCGTTACCAGTCGCGACGACAGGGCCGTCCACATCTGTGTAAAGAACTGTCCCTGGATCGGATTTTTCGGCAATCTCGATCTTTTCACCCCACCAAATCTTCATTACTTTACCTTCATATTCCGTAAATGCGACCGGCCAGGGGTGCAGACCGCGAATGTGATTATAAATGTCTTCTCCGGGCTTCGTCCAGTCAATTCTTTCTTGTTCTCGCTTAATATTAGGTGCGAATGTCGCTTCCTCATCCTTTTGTTCTACAGGCTTAACTTCGCCATTTAAAAGCTTAGGAAGTGTTTCTTTAAGAAGCTGTGATCCTGAGGCACTTAATTTATCGTGAAGACTTCCTGTGTGGTCACGTTCTTCAATTGGAACAACTGACTGCGTAAGGATGTCTCCTGCATCAAGCTTCTCTACCATATACATGATCGTAATGCCGGTCTCTTTCTTCCCCTGCAAGATCGAGTAATGAATCGGTGCGCCTCCACGAAGTTCGGGGAGAAGAGAAGCATGTACGTTGATACATCCATATTTCGGTGCCTCTAACAGCTGTTTCGGTAGAATTTGACCGAAAGCAGCTGTCACGATTAAATCTGCATTTAAATCAAGAATCGGTTGAAGTTGTTCTGGATCTTTCACTTTTTCGGGTTGCAAAACTCGAAGACCATGCTTCTCAGCTGCCACTTTCACTGGTGGTGGAGTCATGATTCTTTTTCTACCTTTTGGACGATCAGGCTGCGTTACAACTCCAAGGATTGTATACCCTTCTTTCACTAACATATCAAGTACAGGAACAGAAAAATCAGGTGTTCCCATGAAAACAATGGATGCCATCGTTATTCTTCCTCTCCTTCCGGATCGATGTATCGAATGACCTTCTCTGTAAAGAGAATACCGTGCAGATGATCGATTTCATGTTGAATGGCTCTAGCAAAAAACCCTTCTGCTTTCAATTTAAACTCTTTACCAAAACGATTCTGGGCTTTTACCGTCACATTGTAAGGACGTTCAACTTCCCCAAACAAACCTGGAAAACTAAGACATCCTTCAAGATCAACTTCTCTTCCGGATGTTTTTACTACGGTAGGGTTAATAAGTTCAATCGCCTCATCTTCTCGTGTATCAACGACTGCAATTTGTTGATCAATTCCGATTTGAGGAGCTGCAAGTCCGACTCCCTCTGCTTCATACATTGTTTCAAACATATCATCGAGCAGACGATGCAGGTCCTTATCAAAGTTTTGAACGGGTTTGCACTCCACTTCAAGCACCTCATTTGGGTGCAATACAATTTCTCTTTTGGCCACTGGTATACTCCCTTTCACGCATTACATCATCATATATGGCTGTGTATCGATTGATAGCTGCAATCCACCACGGCTAATTTCTTTTGAAAAATGTTTTTGAATTTCCTTTAAATAATCATTTAAATTCGGCTCAGTTTTGTATTTTATCATGCATTGATAACGATATCTATCTTTGATCCTGGGAATGGACGAAGCTACTGGACCTAGAACCACGCTCTTTTTTGATAAATGGTCTTTTAGAAAACGAGTAATCTTCTCAGTCACATCAACTGTTTTCGTTAATTCCTCATGTGACACGTTGATCATGGCAAGAAAGTAAAATGGCGGATAGCCAAACTGCTTTCTTGTTATCATCTCACGGTGATAGAACGAACTGTAATCGTGATCAGCTGCCATTTCAATGCTGTAGTGCTCAGGAGTATAGGATTGAACGACTACTTCACCTGGCAGTAAATGTCGTCCAGCACGCCCACTCACTTGTGTTAACAGCTGAAACGTTTTCTCAGAAGCACGGAAATCTGGCAAATGAAGCATGGCATCCCCTGCTAGAACACCCACAAGTGTCACATTAGGAAAATCAAGTCCTTTGGCGATCATTTGGGTACCAAGAAGGATATCGGCTTTCCCTTCCCCGAACTGATTTAAAAGTTTCTCGTGTGACCCCTTTCGCCTAGTTGTATCAACATCCATCCGAACGACACGCGCCTCGGGTAAAATCTTCGTCAGCTCTTCTTCTACACGCTGTGTGCCAGTTCCAAAAAATCGAATGTGCTCACTCTCGCATTCGGGACATTTACTAGGAAACGTTTCTTCGTGTCCACAATAGTGACAACGCATCGTGCCATTGATTTTATGATAAGTTAAACTAATATCACAATGAGGACATTCAACGACAAAACCACAATCGCGGCACATCACAAACGTCGAATAACCCCTTCTATTTAAAAAAAGCACCGTTTGCTCTTTCTTCTCAAGACGATCTTTAAGCTTATCGTAAAGTTCATTAGAAAACATTGAGCGATTCCCCGACCGAAGTTCTTCTCTCATATCCACAATGGAAACAGATGGCATCGCCTGTTTATTTACTCGGTTAAGCAGTTCAAGCAAGGTGTATACACCTTTTGATGCTCTTGCGTAAGATTCGAGTGAAGGAGTGGCACTTCCGAGGACGACAGGACACTTGTAATGCTCACCCCGTTTAATCGCCACGTCCCTTGCGTGGTACCTCGGGTTCTCTTCCTGTTTGTAGCTACTTTCATGTTCTTCATCGATAATAATGATGCCCAGATTAGTAAATGGGGCAAAGACAGCGGACCGTGCCCCAACAACTACCTTCACTTCCTTACGATGAATTTTACGCCATTCATCGTACTTTTCTCCACGCGAAAGACCACTGTGTAATACCGCTACTTCTGAACCAAACCTACCTTTGAATCTGGTCACCATCTGTGGTGTTAATGAGATTTCTGGTACAAGGACGATCGCTTCTTTCCCCTGTGCGAGAACTTGATGAATCGATTGGAGATAAATCTCCGTTTTTCCGCTTCCCGTAACGCCATGAATAAGAAATGTTTCATGAGTATAATTTTCGATACTTTCTAGTATTGGTTCGATCGCATTCTGCTGAAGATCCGTCAGCTCAAGGGGACTCGAAGGTTTAAAACTACGACCTTCATATGGGTCTCGATACAGTTCGATCTCTTCTTCTTTTAGAATCGATTTGGAAACTAGTGCCTTAATGGTCGACCGAGTTGTATCTAACATATCCATCAATTCTTTATATGAAACAGCTCCATCATAATCGATAAAGTATTGAATGATTTCCTGTTGCTTCAAAGCACGGTTACCCATTTTTTCTTTCTCAATATGAAGTTTAACGCCTGTGATAGCAGAAGAGACAGACAATATGGTTTTTGGAGCTGTTTTCTCTTTAACATCGTAGCGCACTTCTAGCTCATCATTCTTAATAGCACGATTTAATTCTTTGTGGCTAAAATGAGAGAGAAACTCTTCCCATTTCACGTTTCCAGAAGCGGTGATCATTCGATGCCAGGGAGCATTTTCATTTGTTTGATTCCCTAGGACCACCGTTTTCGTCACGTTCGCTTTCATTGCAGCCGGAAGCATAACCTGAAGAGCAGATACAGCATAGCAAAGCGTCTTCTTCGTTAGCCAAAAGCCAAGATCAAGTAGTTCTTTCGTTAGTACTGGCGTTACATCTTTCACTTCGCTAATTTCTTTTAATTTTGCGTGCTCCGATTCACTAACAACAGAAATAACAAAACCCTGAATCTTTCTAGGTCCAAAAGGAACTACGACTCGCATCCCAGGCTCTATCATTTCTTCCCACGCTTCCGGAATTGCATAATCAAACAGGCGATCAGTTTGATTCGCCGGAACGTCGACTATGACTTTGGCAATCATGAATGCGACACGTCCATTCGTTTCACTGCGTCAAGTATTCGGTTCGCTGCATCATGCTTTGACTGAAGGGGAAGATCAACCCTTTCACCGTCTCTTCTTAGGAGTGTCATCACATTCGTATCTTTATCAAAACCAGCGCCTTCCATCTTAATGTTATTGGCACAAATGATATCGAGGTTCTTCTTCTCAAGTTTCTTCCAGGCATACTCATCTAATCGCTCAGATTCTGCTGCAAAGCCGACCAGGATTTGGTTCGTTTTCTTTTGTCCAAGCGTCCACAAAATATCTTTCGTTCGTTCCATCTCAATAGCCATCGCTTCGTCCGATTTTTTCACTTTCTCAGTTGAAACCGTGGCAGGTCGATAGTCAGCCACTGCTGCAGCCTTAATAACCACATCCGCCTTCTCTGCAGCTGTCATAACTGCTTGAAACATGTCTTCCGCGGTAACAACATCCACGCGGTTCACATGATCAGGCGTCTGTAACCCCACTGGCCCAGTAATGAGAGTGACTTCCGCTCCACGCTTCGCAGCTTGCTCCGCTAGTGCAAAACCCATTTTTCCTGAAGAGTAATTTGTAAAATATCGAACTGGATCAACTGCTTCTCTTGTCGGACCCGCAGTGACTACGATTTTCTTTCCTACAAAATCTTCAGTAACGTCATTGAAATACGTTTGTAGTGTTGAAAGAATATCCTCTGGCTCCGCCATGCGTCCTTTACCGACATACCCACATGCAAGCAACCCTTCCCCTGGCTCAAGGAAATGACATCCAAATGACCGAAGCACGTCCATATTTTTCTTAACGGCAGGGTGATCGTACATATGAACATTCATGGCAGGAGCAATCCAAACCGGAGCTTGCGTAGCAAGTAATGTAGTCGACATCATATCATCTGCTATGCCGTTAGCTAGCTTGCCAATTATATTGGCAGTTGCAGGTGCAATTAACACAAGGTCTGCCCAATCCGCAAGATCGATATGTGCAACTGAAGAAGGATCTTTCTCTTCAAAAGTATCCCGATACACATCATTACGAGATAATGTTTGGAATGTTAGGGGCGTAACGAATTGAGTCGCCGAGTCTGTCATTAGCACTTTCACTTCCGCACCTGTCTGGTACAATTTACTCGTCAATGCTGCAGCTTTAAACACAGCTATGCCGCCACTTACACAAAGCAATACTTTTCTCCCTTTGAGACTCATCATGCTTCACCTTCCATCTCAATAGTTAACATAATAATATTATAGTTAATTGTTTTTTATCTATCTTAATTTGAACTCGTATCGTTTATTCTACCTGTGTTTTTTGGAATGAAACTTTTTTTATCGCTAGCAGGATGGAGGAAACATCCAGCTAATCAAGCAACTCAGAATCAAGAAAAAAATAACAACCTATTCTCATAGGTTGTTACTTCTAGATCAATCTTCTATCATTCCATCAGCAAGTAGCTTACCGTCCATTACCTCTTCAAGCGCCTTACCAACAGCTTTTACAGACTGTGGACGATCTACGTATACATTTCCGGTCTGTTGAATAACGCGTGCGCGCTTAGCCGAAAGTGTTGCTAGTGTGTACTTTGAATCAATGCGGTCCATAAGTGAGTCAATCGATGGGTATAAAATCATAATTAAACCTCCGTTACATTCTTATATTTGTGTTCCAGGCGATCACGTCTCAAGTGTTCTGCTGTAATAATAGCATGAATTCGATCGCATGCTAACTCTACTTGATCGTTCTCTACTATATAATCATACTGATTAATCAATTCAATCTCTTCTTTTGCAACGCCCATACGGTTATCAATTAAATCATTTGATTCTGTACCGCGGTTTACAATGCGATTTCTAAGTTCAGAGAGACTTGGAGGCATTAAGAAAATAAACGCTCCTTCAGGGAAATGCTTGCGCACCTGCTTTGCACCCTGTACTTCAATTTCGAGAAGGACATCTTTGCCAGACTGCAATGTCTCTTCAACATAATCAACAGGTGTCCCATAATAATTCCCAACGTAATGAGCATATTCAAGTAGTTTATTATTTTCAATCATACTCTCAAATTCATCATGTGATTTAAAAAAGTAATCTACTCCATTTACCTCACCTTCACGCGGCTTGCGAGTTGTGACTGAAATAGAATACTGCACTTCGTCCGCGTTCTGCATGAAAGCCTTTCTTACTGTTCCTTTTCCAACGCCTGAAGGGCCGGATAGAACAATTAACAATCCCCGTTCTTTTTCCATACTTACCTCCACTTTATAGATGTTACTCGTCTGAAATCTCGTCTTTATTTACAAGACGCTGTGCTACTGTTTCAGGTTGAACAGCAGAGAGAATCACATGATCACTGTCTGAAATGATAACAGCCCTTGTTCTTCTTCCATATGTAGCGTCTACAAGCATGTTCCGGTCCCTTGCCACAGTAATGATCCGTTTGATTGGTGCCGATTCTGGACTAACAATTGAGACGATTCGGTTTGCATTGACGATGTTACCGAATCCGATGTTAATTAATTTAATACTCATGGTCGTTCCTCCCAGGAATCACGATTCTATTTTTACACCAGTTTGGTGATTTTAAACAAAATGCACAGGCTATTCAATATTTTGAACCTGCTCACGAACCTTTTCCACTTCGCTCTTAAGATCAACAACATGTTGGCTAATCTTATGGTGTGAAGACTTGGAACCGATCGTATTCAGCTCCCGATTAATTTCCTGTACCAAGAAATCAAGCTTCCTTCCTACGACACCATCATTACTAAGAATATCATGGAATTGTGTCAGATGACTACGAAGCCGAATGATTTCTTCATCAATACTCGCCTTATCGGCAAGCAAAGCAACTTCCGTTAGAATACGACCTTCATCCACATCATCAAGTTCTTTGAACCCTTCAAGTCTGGATTGAATACGTTTCTCAAAAGAAGCAATCACTTCACTCGAAAGCATTTCAATTGATGAAATACGTTCTACGATACTGGATAGCTTCGCACGAATATCTGCATCAAGAGTTTTTCCCTCAGTGCACCTCATTTGAACTAGAGCTTGTGCTGCTTGTTCCAAAGTCATAAAAATAGCTTCTTCAATTTGACCTATGTTTTGTTCCTTCTCACGAACCTGAAAAACGTCCATGTGCAACAGCTCAGAGGTGCTAAGATCCTCTGTAAGGCTATAGCGTTCAGACGCCTGCTTAAAAATGGCTATGTACTGATCTAGTAAGTCCCAATCTATACTCACATCGTTTGAGCGATAGCCTTCTCCTTCTATCGTTAAATAAAGGTCAATCTTTCCGCGTGTGAGATACTGCTGAATTGCTTGCTTCATCTTCCCTTCTAAATGTAGAACAGCTTTTGGCATACGAAAAGATGCATCGAAGTAACGATGGTTAACGGATTTAATTTCTACCGTTATTTGCACACCCTCATGTTCACATGATGCCCTTCCGAATCCAGTCATACTCTTAATCATTTTATCACATCCAATTACTATTCTAACCAATTGTACCACTTCATTAAACTGAAACAAAGGGATATCTCTCTTTACGTAGCGAGTCCATAAAGAAAAAACAGAGGATTTGAATTATCCTCTGCTTAATCGATGTTTTTTCTTGAATAGCGCTGTACCTGCTAGTAAGAATGTCGGGATGCTTGAAAACACGAGAATTAACATCCATTCTCTCATAGTCAAGTATGTGGTGTGAAAGATAGGCTGTAGTGGTTCATAGTAAATCACAGCAAGAAGTAATCCAACAGAGGAGAGGACCGCGAGAACAAGTGCTTTATTCTCGAAGGGGTTACGGTGAAAAACCGATCGTTCACTCCGGCAATCAAAGACGTGAATCAACTGAGCCAGTACAAGTGTTGAAAATGCTACCGTTTGTGCTTTTACTAGATTGTCAGGATTCTCACCAAAGCAAATCATGAAGGCTGCAAGAGTACAAACTCCAATCATTATACCACGAGAAATAATTTTCCAACCAAGACCTCGTGCGAAAACACCTTCTTTTGGCTTTCTCGGATCTCTTCTCATCACATCTCCTTCTGCCGGATCAAGACCTAGTGCCATTGCAGGAAGACCATCGGTCACAAGGTTCACCCATAGAATTTGAATGGGGACGAGCGGAAGTGGAAGCATAAGTAAAATCGCGAACAACATCACGAGAATTTCTCCGACGTTCGATGCAAGTAGATAACGAATGAATTTTCTAATATTCTCGTAAATATTCCTTCCTTCTTCCACAGCAGCGCGAATCGTTGCAAAGTTATCATCACTAAGAACAAGAGAGGATGATTCTTTTGCAACATCTGTTCCTGAAAGCCCCATCGATATCCCTATGTTAGAAGCTTTAATCGCTGGCGCATCATTCACTCCATCACCTGTCATCGCGACAATGTGACCTCTATTTTGAAGTGCTTTTACGATTTTAAGTTTATGTTCAGGTGAAACTCTAGCAAACACGTAAATGTCTTCAACCTGACTTTCAAGTTCGTCAACTGTAAGAGAAGAAAGCTTACTGCCCTCCATCACCTTACCCTGATCGGGAAGAATACCAAGATTTCGCGCGATCGCAGTAGCAGTTGTCACGTGATCACCGGTAATCATGATTGTTTTGATTCCTGCTGTTTTACAATCCTCAACAGCCTGTTTGACTTCTTCGCGTGGTGGATCAATCATCCCCTCTAAGCCTACAAACGTTAAACGTGATTCAGCTTGTACGCTATGAAGCATTTTTTCTTCATTTTGTATCGGTTTAAATGCAACTGCTATTGTTCTGAGTGCTAGTTCACCAAATGCATTGAGCTGATCTTGAATTTGACGTTCATAGCTTTTGCGTAGTGATGCTTTCTTTTCATTCCAAAGAAGTGATTCGCATTGCTTAAGTACAATATCTGGCGCGCCCTTTGCGATCACATAACGCTTTCCAAGCGTATCCTCTACAATCATACTCATCATTTTACGATTTGAATCAAATGGAAACTCTTGTATAATTTTAAATTCTTCTTCTCTTACTTCTTCGGTAAGTCCAGCCTTCATTGCTGCCGCAACGAGCGCTCCTTCTGTTGGATCTCCATCAAGGACGTATTCTCCATTCTTCTCATGAATAGTTGCATTACTACAGAGTAAGCCGAAGGTAAGAAGTTGCTTTAAAGACCGTTCATCATCAGAATAAACGCGCGTGTTACCTTTAAAAAAATCACCATATGGTGAATAACCGGATCCCGTTACGTCCCACGTATCCCCGCCTGCCCACAGTTTCGTTACCATCATCTTATTTTGTGTCAACGTCCCTGTCTTATCGGAGCAAATGACTGTCGCACAACCAAGTGTCTCGACTGATGGTAGTTTACGGACAATGGCTTTCCGCTTACTCATTTTCTGCATGCCTATTGCGAGAGCAATCGTGACGATCGCAGGCAACCCTTCTGGAATGGCAGCAACAGCAAGCGATACTCCTGCTAAAAACATACTGTACACATCTCGACCTTGGATAATTCCAAGAACGACAACAAGCGCGGTTAACATCAGGGCTGCCGCTATTAAAATTTTGCCTAGCTGTTCTAGCCGATGTTGAAGTGGGGTTTCCATTGTATCAGCCGTTTGAATAAGGTGAGCAATCTTCCCCATCTCCGTTTTCATACCCGTTGCTGTGATAATCCCTGTCCCTTTTCCTTTCGTCACAAGCGTTCCCATAAACCCCATATTATGTTGATCGCCGGGTCCTGGTTGATTATCTGCTATTGGTTCAGGATGTTTATTTACAGGTAATGACTCTCCCGTAAGAGCTGACTCTTCTATAAGTAGGTCTTGACACGACAGAATCCGTACATCTGCTCCAATACGGTCGCCACTTTCAATTCGGATTACGTCACCGATCACAGCTTCCTGCGCTGGAATCGTCATCCATTGTGAATCTCTTAGCACTTTCATTTTTGGTGATGATAATTGCTTCAACGCCTGTAGTGACTTCTCTGCTTTTCGCTCTTGAACAAAACCAAGAACACCATTAACGAGAATGATCAGGATAATAGCTATGGCATCCAGGTATTCTCCAAGTATTCCTGAAATAAGAGTCGCTGCAAGAAGCACGACGACCATAAAATCTTTAAACTGGGCTAAAAACATCAAGATGATTGATGGACTTTCCGCCTCATCAAGCTTGTTCGGCCCGAAAGCTTTTCTTCTCCGCACCGCCTCGTCCGAGTTAATTCCACCTTCGCTTGTCTCTAACTCTTCTTCTACTTCTTGTTTTGTCATGTTATACCAGTTCATCATCTACACCCCGATCCTGCACGTTATATCACGATTAGTTCATCTATATTCAGACAAGCTAAAAAAAATGCTATACTAAGAACAATGTCTATTGATAGGAATGTAGGTGAACACTATGTCTTTTGACGGAATGGTAATGAGAGCCGTTGCGCAAGAAACGAATGAATTACTTAAAGGCGGAAGAGTGACAAAAATCTATCAGCCTTATGCAACTGATTTAATGCTCGTGATTCGCTCTGGAGGTAAGAATCATCAGCTGCTTCTTTCAGCTAATCCATCTTATGCACGAATTCAAATAACTGCGGAATCCTATGCGAATCCGAAAGTACCACCAATGTTCTGCATGCTTCTAAGAAAACATCTCGAAGGAAGTATTGTGGAGGAAATTAAGCAAATCGATAATGAACGAATTATCCACGTCACGTTCAAAGCACGCAACGATCTTGGTGATTTAACAACGCGGACATTAATCGTGGAAATAATGGGGCGTCATAGTAATGTGATTCTTCTTAACGAATCAAACATGATTCTTGATAGCATCAAGCACCTCTCTCCGTCTGTAAATCGACACAGAACGGTGCTTCCGGGTCAGGATTACGTATCACCTCCCGCACAAAACAAAGTATCTCCTTTCAGCTTAACGAGGGATGACTTCTTACGCCAAATTGATTTTAATGCTGGTCAACTGAGTAAGCAGCTTGTTCAGGCTTTTGGGGGAGTATCTCCTTTAATTGCAAACGAAGTCGTTCATCGAGCAGGACTCGCCAATCGTTCAACGCTTCCAGAAGCTTTTTTTGAAGTCTTTAATAAATTAGAGAAACACGAATACACACCGCAAATGGTCACAGCATCGAAAGAACACTTCTCAGTTGTTGAGTTAACCCATTTGAACGGTGAATCCAAATCGTTCAGCAGCGTGAGCGATCTGCTCGATCGATTTTATTATGGAAAAGCGGACCGGGATCGTGTCAAACAACAGTCCAATGATCTTGAACGGTTCCTTTCAAATGAATTAAAAAAGAACCAGAAGAAGATTGAAAAGCTAACCCGAACCATTCAACAAGCTCAAGAAGCAGATACGTATCAACTACTTGGTGAGCTTCTAACCGCAAACATGCACATGGTTAAACGTGGGGATAAGAAAGTAGAAGTCCAGAACTATTACGATGAAGATGGCGGAACGGTTGAGATCGATTTAAATCCTCAAAAATCACCGTCCGACAACGCTCAGGCTTATTTTAAAAAGTATAATAAAGCTAAGAATTCCATTTCTGTACTTGAAGAGCAAATTGTAATGGCCAATCAGGAGATTGCCTACCTCGAGCAGCTCATCCAACAGCTCTCCTCCGCTTCTCCACGTGACATTGAAGAAATTCGCGAAGAGCTAGAGGAAGAAGGATACATTAAAAAACGCCGTAAAAAGAAGAAATCCAAACCAACGAAACCGCAGCTTGATGCATATGAATCATCCGATGGTACGGAAATTTTAGTTGGTAAAAACAATAAGCAAAATGAGTATTTGACGAACAAGCTCGCCGCAAGAGGAGAAACGTGGCTTCATACGAAGGATATTCCGGGTTCTCACGTCGTGATCCGAAGCAAAGAGTATTCAGAAGAAACGCTTCTTGAAGCAGCTAATCTCGCCGCTTACTTCAGTAAGGCTCGTGAATCAGGTTCTGTGCCAGTCGATTATACAGAAGTACGTCATGTAAAAAAACCGAATGGTGCGAAGCCAGGCTTTGTGACATATGATCAGCAAAATACACTTTATGTAACGCCAGATCAGGACCTTATTTTCAAGATGAAAAAATAATAAATTCTAATAAAAAACGAAGGACTAAACGCTAGTTAGTAGCGAGTCCTTCGTTTTTTATTGGCTCTATAAGGTGATTTTATTAACTCCTTGGATTTTATCTTATTTATTTATACCAAGTTTCAATATCAATTTGAATGATGATTGGTTTACGATTCTTTTAGCAACAATACTTGCTCATTAATTAAATACTTCACCAGATATTTTTTTCGAAGCATTTCCGTTTTCCCATCCACAAAAACGGTCATAAAAATCATTATACTTTTCTTTATATTGTTCTTGCACCTTATCAATATTCCTTATTGAGTCTATGATCTCATCATTCGTAAACACTAATGGTCCAGGTAGTTCAGATTCCATGTCAATGTAAAACCCTCGTAAAGTGTCACGGTATTTTTCTAAATCATAAGTAAAGAATAGGATTGGACGCTTTAAGTTTGCAAAATCAAAGAAAACAGAAGAATAATCTGTGATAAGCATATCTGAAATGAGGTAGAGTTCTGCTATATCATCATATTTAGAAACATTATAAGCAAATCCTTCAAAATCTTCTGTATTAATATGGTCAGCAATAAAATAATGAGTACGGAGAAGCACGACGTATTCATCACCTAATTCTCGTTGCAGTCGTTCTAAATCAAACCTCAATGAAAATTTATACTTACCAGGTTTATAGTATTCATCATCTCTCCAAGTAGGCGCATATAAAATGATCTTCTTACCTAAAGGGATATTTAGTTGCTGTTTCAATGTTTCCATCAATTTCATTTTGTTTCCGCTGTGAAGAATATCATTTCGTGGATAGCCGTATTCAAACATCCGATTTTCAAATTTAAAAGCTCGCTTAAAAATTTCACTAGAATACGAGTTAGCTGAAACTAAATAATCCCATCGTCTTGATTGTTCATAAAAATCCGATTTATAATTTGGGTTCGCAGAATGAACATCATTCATATCAAAAACCAACCGTTTTAACGGCGTACCATGCCAGGTTTGGAGATAGACGTTCCCTTCACGCTTCTTTAACGCTTTTGGAATACGTGAGTTCGATACCCAGTATTTCGCTCTTGCCATATAATAGAAATATGCAAGTGAAAGACGCTTTACTTGTTTGGCATTACCAGGAATGTCTTTACCCGGATTAGCGAACACCCATATATACTTATAATCCTTATGATCACTAATAAGATCTTCGTATATATTCTTAGGACTATCCGAATAGTTCTTTCCTAGAAAACTTTCAAATACAATAGTCTTTTCCTGCATTGGTAACTTTGTAAAGACGTGATTGTAAAACGTTCGATAAAGTTTTTGCCGTCCTTTTAAGGACTGGGACACCACTCTTAGAAATTTGTGAAGCTTTAGTAATTTCTTAAGTTTTTTCTCGTCTCTTTTCTTTATAGCTTTTAGCTCCCTTTTAATAAAAAAACTAATTCGCCGTGAGTAAGAATGATCATCTACAAAGGTTACGACTGATGCTAAATCATCTAGGACCTCCGAATGAATATCCTGTTCTTGAAGTACAAAGATGACGTATTGACAATAGTATGAAATAAATTGATTGCATAAAAATTTAATTACTTTCGGATTTTCTATGTAGGATTCTGTTAATATGTGAAAACGCTTAACATATTCTTTAATTTTAATAACATCATTATTCTGAGTTAGTGATGCTGGCGCATCTGGATCATTCCGCCATTGTTTCTTATAGATATAGCCTTTCACATATGGTACCGCTTTCACAAAATCGTAAAGAGGTAATAGAAAGGTTAAGTCGCTATAGAACTGAAACCTCTCGTCGAACCTCAAGTTTAACTCATCTATGAGCGAACGTTTAAATAACCTATTAAGTACAGACTCATTTCGAAACTTAAACTTTGTATACTTCACTCTATGATTAACAGGTAGCGTTAAATTCACCTTTTTGTGACGACCATTAATAGAACCCAAAATAACGTCATGATGAGTCATATTACTAATTAGAAGTCCTAATGCATATTGATCCAAAGAATCATCGCTATCTAAAAAGTAAATGTACTCTCCAGTCGCTGCATCTAAACCAATGTTTCGAGCGTGACCTACCCCTTTATTTTGTTTCAGGTCAATACATTTGAGACGTGAATCTCGGTTTCCATATTCTTTAATGATGGATAAGCTTCCATCTGTTGATCCATCATTGATCAATATAGCTTCCCAATTAGAATAAGTTTGAGAAAACAATGAATCAATACAATTCCCAAGGTACATTTCTGTATTGTAAACGGGAATAATGATAGATATTTTATTATTCATAGCAATTCACCTTTTCATTTGGATATTAAGTCTACTATAGTAAAAATAATGATTTCTGATATAATTGTAAGAATTATCAAAAAATAAATTAGAAAAAAACCCTTATTATTACAACTATCGACTCAGTTAATTAGATTACCATACCTTAACCTTTATGTAAAATATTGTTTCAATTATTGCAATTGTTTTAATAACGTCACTTCAGAAGATATTTTTGTATTATAATTTACACTATCTTAACAAACTCACTTTGTTCTTTCACTCAATATACTGTCCTGTTTGCCCATCGTGAGAAACTATAATTAAAAAGGAGCGTCCTCATTAAAATATAATGAGGACGCTCTTTTTTTATAAATCTGCAACTGTAATAATTGCCAAACCGTCTAAGACCTCGACATGTTTCGTTTCTTTCGCACCGAGCGTCTTCAGCTTCTCACTAAGTTCATCTGGTGAGTAGCGATGTCTTTTCGTAGATACGTTTGACCATTTCAGAAGAGAAGTTTGTTCGAAACCACTCATTCCATGTTGCTTAGCGTATTGAAAAGCTGCCATTTGATCCATTTTGATCGAAGGATTTAACATAACGATTCTTCCGTTTGCTTTTGTTACCCTGATCATTTCTTTCATACCAGCTTCCGGCTGAGGTAATAGAAACATGACACATGTCGATAACGATAGATCAAATGTATGATCTTCATACGAAAGAGCGCATGCATCCCCTTCAGAAAAATGACTTTTGTTCGATCGATTAAGAAAGAAGAAATTCTGTTTACTCGCTTTTATCATTTCTGGAGATAAATCCACCCCAGAAAGCATGCTCGCTTCTTCAACTCCTCTAAGAAGGAGTCTTCCAGTTCCGCACCCCACATCGAGAACAGACTTTTCTTTCCAGGATCCAGATGCCTGCTTTAATTCATCGTGAACGCCGCCGAGCCATTTCGTTCGTGCCATATCATCAAAAAACGAAACGAGCGAATCGAATTCTTCCCCATGCATTTTCCTCATTGTAACCCTCCATCAATTAAACAGAGAGATCTTTCAACTGCTCTAGCCATTCAGTCGATGCTGGATTGTCCCGCCAGTTAAGCAGTGATTGAACCTCTCTTTGTTCAATCATACCTTTTTCTACGGCACATGTTAACAATTCATCGAAATTGGTGAGAGTATCCCATTGGATACCCTCAGTTGAGAACTGCTCTCTTCCTTTTTCCATCCCGTATGTAAAAATCGCAGCAACACCGAGTACAGTGGCACCAGCGGCTTGAAGCTGCTTCACAGCATCAATCGCACTTCCGCCAGTTGAAATCAGATCTTCTATGACAACAACTTTCTGACCCTCACCTACCTTCCCTTCTATCACATTTCCTTTGCCGTGACCTTTCGCACTTCCCCTTACATAAACCATAGGGAGATCCAATTGATCACTAACCCATGCCGCATGTGGAATTCCTGCTGTTGCAGTTCCAGCGATCACTTCAGCTTCAGGGTACTGATCCTTCACAAGTCCCACTAGTCCTTTTGCAATTTCTTTTCGAACACTTGGATATGAAAGCGTTAGGCGGTTATCACAATAGATGGGTGATAATAAACCTGACGACCATGTAAAAGGTTGCTTGGGCTGCAGGCTAACTGCTTTAATGTCAAGTAATGCTTTAGCGATGGATTTCACGAGTATTCCCCCACTCTGATTTTAGTTTTTTATACGCTGCTAATGGATCAGGTGATGCCGTCACACTTCTTCCCACCACGATAAAGTCGCTCCCAAGCACACGTGCTTTCTTCGGAGAACATACGCGATTTTGATCACCCGCTAGGTCTCCTTCAAGTCTGATTCCAGGCGTCACGGTCAAAAAGTTTTCACCACATGCTTCCTTAATCATCGGAACTTCGAGAGCAGAACTAACGACGCCATCCAGTCCACTGTCCTTCGCTAAACTAGCAAGTGACACAACACTATGCTTCATATTCAACGAAATGTGAAGTTCTTTTCTCAACATTTCTTCAGATGTGCTCGTCAATTGTGTGACCCCGATACATAGTGGACGAGCTTGTCCAGCTCTAGTGCCTGCTTCTAGTCCTTCCATTGCCGCCGACATCATTCGAGATCCTCCGGTTGCATGAACATTAATGAGATCAACTCCGAGTCCAGCGAGACCTTTCATAGCTTTGTTTACCGTATTCGGAATATCGTGGAGTTTTAAATCTAGAAAGACATGATGCCCTAATTGTTTAAGGTCATCGACTAATTTCGGCCCATGCTGATAGTAGGCCTCCATGCCCACCTTAACGAATAACTTCTCCCCTTCCACAAGAGTTAGAAAATCGTCTAACTCCTGTTTCTTTGAGAAATCTAGTGCGAGGATGATTGAAGGTCCCACTCTGTTTTCCAACTCCTTCCTGTCAGTTCTGAAATATGATGAACACCTAATTCATCTAGAAGTGCGGGTAATGACTCAATGATGGTTGGACAGGTAAATGGATCTACGAAATTTGCCGTTCCGACCGCAACAGCACTTGCGCCAGCTAGAAAGTATTCCACTACGTCTTCAGCTGTTTGGACACCACCCATACCGATAATGGGGATGTCTACTTGCTGACTAACTTGATGAATCATACGGATAGCAACAGGTTTGATTGCAGGTCCTGAAAGCCCCCCAGCACCATTGGCAAGGATCGGCTTTCCAGTTTTTAAATCGATACGCATACCAAGAAGCGTGTTGATCATCGTCAGTCCATCTGCTCCTGCTTTTTCTACTACCTTCGCCATCTGAACAATATCTGTTACGTTGGGGGAAAGTTTGACATAGACGGGCACTTCTGACACCTCTTTAACGGCTTTCGTTACTTCGTACGCCGTTTCTGGAACAGTACCGAATGCTAATCCACCTTCTTTCACATTGGGACAGGAAATATTCAATTCAAGAGCCTTAACATTCGATGCAGTTGAAATTCGCTTTGCAACCGAAATATAGTCTTCAATCGTAGATCCGGCAACATTTGCGATGATCGGCACATCATATTTTGTCAACCACTGGAGTTCATCATTCATCACTTGTTCAAGACCAGGGTTTTGGAGGCCGATTGCATTTAACATCCCAGACGTCGTTTCCGCTACACGCGGCGTCGCATTTCCGAATCGTGGCTCTAGCGTGGTTGCCTTCACCATCATTGCACCGAGCAGACTTAAATCATAAAACTGACTGTATTCACGGCCAAATCCAAAGCATCCTGACGCAGGCATGATAGGATTCTTTAAATCAAGGCCAGGCAACTGAATTCGTAATCGACTCATAGGACAACCTCCCCTGCTGCAAATACCGGTCCATCGCTACACACTTTTCGATAAGCGAACCCAGTCTCATCTCCCTGCACATGACAGACGCAGGCTAGACAGGCGCCGATCCCGCATCCCATGCGCTGTTCAAGAGAAAGATAGACACCCTTCTCTGCTTGATAGTCTTCAAGCGCTCTAAGCATTGGAGAAGGACCACAGGCGAATAAGAAGTCGTTTTTCTCACCGAGTTGATTCGTCACAAATCCTTCCTCACCATAGCTACCGTCTGCTGTTGTAATGATGACTGGACCAAACGTTTTAAACTTTTCTTCATAAAAAACGACTGACTCTGTTTGGAATCCGTGCACATGCTTCACCTTGACCCCCCGCTTCGTCAGTTCCTGTGAAAGATAATAAAGGGGTGGTACGCCGATTCCTCCACCAACTAGAACAGCGGTATCTCCTTCTTTCGTCTTTTCGATCGGAAATCCATGACCGAGTGGTCCCAGGAGGTCAACGACTACCCCCGGCACCATCTCCGACAGGACACTCGTTCCTTTGCCTTCTGCACGATAGATCATCGTCAACATATGCTTTTCTGGATCAACGTGACAGATACTAATCGGTCTTCTTAGCAAAGGATCAGAACCGAAACCCGCTTTTACATGTACAAATTGTCCGGGTTTGAAACGCTCATCGATTTCATCGTGGTAGACCACCGCTTCAAAAATAGACGCAGCGATTTTATTTTGTGAAACAAGTTCAGTTTTTAATTGCATCATGTATGAATCACTTCTTTTTCATGAAACTTCGGCATGCTTGTGCTCGTAAATGTCATCGTTTCGATGACACGAAGCAATGCTTTCGCTGTATCAAGTGACGTAAAGCACACAACGCCATTCTCTACTGACTCTCTTCGAATGCGGAAACCATCTCGTGCTGGCTGCTTCCCTCTCGTTAATGTATTGATAACAAACTGCGCTTGACCTTCCCGAATCACATGAAGTAAGTTCGGCTTTTCTGCGCCAATTTTGTTAACGATCGTCACCGGGATCCCCAGGTCACGAATGATTTGCGCCGTTCCTTCTGTTGCTAGAATGTGATAGCCGATCGCATGGAATCGTTTCACAATATCAATCGCTTCGTCCTTGTCTTTATCCGCAATCGTAAATAACACGGAGCCGTGCGTAGGAATCTTCATACCGGAAGCGACTAACCCTTTGTAAAGTGCCTTCTCAAGTGTATAATCACGTCCCATAACTTCTCCTGTTGATTTCATTTCCGGTCCAAGCGTAATGTCCACACGGCGAAGTTTTGCAAAAGAGAAGACCGGCACTTTCACATAGACATCTTCTCGTTCGATACCATAACCTGTTTTGTAACCAAGGTCATTCAATGATTGACCAAGGATCACTTTCGTTGCTAGATTCGCCATCGGGACGCCGGTGATTTTACTTAAGAAAGGCACGGTTCGACTTGATCTTGGATTAACTTCTAGCACGTAAACCTGTTCATTCTGGATCACATACTGGATATTGAGCAGTCCTTTGATTCGGAGTCCTTTTGCAAGAGTGATTGTTTCATCGATCAACGTTTGCTTCACCTTATCAGATAGACTCTGAGGAGGATACACAGCGATCGAATCTCCCGAGTGTATTCCAGCGCGTTCAATATGCTCCATGATCCCTGGAATAAACACCGTTTCACCATCTGAAATCGCGTCCACTTCAATCTCTTTCCCCATGAGATACCTGTCAATTAAAACCGGGTGCTGCGGGTTAACTTTCACCGCGTTCTCCATATAATGGAGAAGCTCACTCTCTTTATAGACGATTTCCATCGCTCTTCCACCGAGTACATAAGAAGGTCGAACAAGAACAGGATAACCGATCCTTGTCGCTATAGTAATTGCCTCTTCGACTGATGTCGCCGTTTTCCCTTCGGGTTGTGGAATCTTAAGCTCAGCCATCGCCATTTCAAACTTGTCACGATCTTCTGCTCGATCCATGTCTTCAAGTGATGTCCCAAGGATCTTCACTCCTCGTGCAGAAAGCTCATCAGCTAGATTGATTGCCGTTTGTCCTCCGAACTGCACGATGACGCCTGTAGGTTTCTCAAGATCGATCACGTGCATCACATCTTCGACCGTAAGCGGCTCGAAGTACAGTTTGTCTGAAATACTGAAATCTGTTGAGACGGTTTCAGGGTTATTATTGATGATGATCGCTTCATATCCAGCTTCACGAATCGCCCACACACTGTGCACCGTTGCGTAATCAAATTCGATCCCTTGTCCAATCCGAATCGGTCCAGAACCGAGCACAAGAACGCTCTCCTTAGGTGTTTCAAGGGACTCATTTTCTTCTTCATATGTTGAATAGTAGTACGGGGTTTCAGATTCGAATTCGCCTGCACACGTATCTACCATCTTGTAAACTGGGCGAATAGCCTCTTTCATACGAAGTTCATAAATTTCAAGCTCCGTTTGCTCCCATAGTGTTGCAATTATGTCATCTGAAAACCCTTTTTGCTTGGCTTCAAGCAATAGTTCTAGATTCCCTTTGTTTTTCTTTAGCTTTTGTTCAAGTGCGATGATGCCTTGTATTTTCACTAGGAAATAATGATCGATTGCGCTCCAATCGTGTATTTCTTTAACAGTTTTTCCACGTCTGAACGCTTCTGCTACAACAAAGAGTCGTTCATCATCCGCAACTCGGATGCGCTGCTCCATCGTATCATCGTCCATACTTTGGAGTGCAGGGATGGCAAGATGACTGACATTGGACTCAAGAGAGCGAACGGCTTTGAGGAGCGATTCCTCGAGTGTGCGTCCAATTGCCATCACTTCACCTGTTGCCTTCATCTGAGTACCAAGCTTTCGATTCGCACTTTCAAATTTATCAAACGGCCATCTCGGTATCTTAGATACCACATAGTCTAGGGCTGGTTCAAAGCTCGCATAAGTTTTCCCAGTAACCGGATTCTTCATTTCAGCGAGTGACAGTCCTACGGCTATCTTTGCTGCAAGCTTCGCAATTGGGTAACCGGTTGCTTTCGATGCAAGTGCTGATGAACGACTCACGCGTGGATTTACTTCTATGATGTAATATTGAAAGCTGTATGGATCAAGCGCGAGCTGGATATTACAGCCCCCTTCAATCTTCAATTCGCGGATTACCTTAAGCGCTACGTTTCGAAGCATTTGATAATCACGATCGGATAGCGTTTGACTCGGCGCTACGACGATCGAATCTCCAGTATGAATCCCGACCGGATCGATGTTCTCCATGTTACATACAACAATCGCCTGATCCTGACCGTCCCGCATGACTTCGTACTCCACTTCTTTAAAGCCAGCTATACTTTTCTCAAGAAGACACTGTGTAACAGGGCTATATTTTAGACCACTTGATACAATCTCTTCCAATTCTTCATCATTGTTAACAATGCCGCCACCCGTTCCACCGAGTGTGTAGGCAGGGCGAATAATTACCGGGTAACCGATTCTTTCTACAAATGTATAAGCTTCATCGAGATTATGAATGATGTCACTCTCTGGGACAGGCTCATTCAATTCCTTCATTAATGTTCTAAACTGATCACGGTCTTCTGCCTGTTGAATCGCCTCTAAGCTTGTGCCGAGAAGCTCAACATTGTAATCAGTAAGAACACCTGCTTCCGATAGCTCCATTGCCATATTCAGTCCTGTTTGACCTCCTAAAGTAGCTAGAAGTGCATCCGGACGCTCTTTACGAATAATACGGCTTACAAAGTCAAGGGTTAGAGGTTCGATATACACTTCATCCGCAATGGTTGTATCCGTCATAATCGTTGCAGGATTCGAGTTGACAAGAATCACTTCATACCCTTCTTCTTTTAGCGCCTGACATGCCTGCGTTCCTGCATAGTCGAACTCAGCTGCTTGTCCTATGACGATCGGTCCTGATCCAATGACGAGTATCTTCTGAATGTCTGTACGTTTAGGCATATGTTTTTTCCCCCTTGAATGTTGTGATCATATTGATAAAGTCGTCGAACAATTCATTTGAATCTTCTGGCCCAGGAGACGCTTCAGGATGATACTGAACGCTGAATGCCGCATATTCACCGTGCTTCACACCTTCGATTGAACCATCATTCACAGCAACATGCGTCACGATAAGCTCCGTTTTCAAAAGCGATTTTTCTTCTACTGTATAGCCATGATTTTGCGAAGTAATGGCTACCCGGCTTGTACGCAAGTCCATAACAGGATGATTTGAGCCTCGATGACCAAACTTCATTTTCTCTGAATCTGCGCCACACGCGAGTGCAAACAGCTGATGACCGAGACAAATACCAAACAATGGGATTTCCCCAAGGATACCATTAATCATTTCTACTGCTTCAGGAACATCCTTAGGATCTCCTGGCCCGTTACTTAACATGACTCCGTCCGGATTCAACCTTAGAATTTCTTCAGCTGACGTATTATATGGCACGACCACTACGTCACATTTTCTTCTTGTTAATTCTCGAAGGATACCGTGCTTCATGCCGAAATCAACGAGGACAATGCGGTATCCACGGCCAGGACTTGCGTATGGTGCTTTAATCGATACTTGTTGCACCTGATCGCGTTTCAATGGCGTTTCCAATAAATCACCAACAATTTTCTCCGGATCAACATCCATGCTGCACATTTTTCCTTTCAATGTGCCGTTCGCACGAATTAATTTGGTTAATTTCCTCGTATCGATGCCTTCTAGCCCAGGAATGCCTTTCACTCGAAGCAACTCATCGAGAGTCATTTCGTTTCTCCAGTAGCTTGGAACAGCCGTTGCTTCTTTCACGATCAGTCCGTGTACTGAAGGATTAATCGATTCAAAATCATCACGATTTATCCCATAGTTTCCGATCAAAGGATACGTTAACGTCACGATTTGCCCGCAATAAGATGGATCTGACAAGATCTCTTGATAACCCGTCATGCCCGTATTGAAAACTACCTCACCGCTCTTCTCGATATCACTACCAAATGCTTTGCCTACAAATATGGATCCATCTTCAAGTATCAGCTGTCTCTTCATTATTGATCGCTCCCTTTTTCGTATACGATTTTTCCATTAACAAATGTCGCTTCTGGCCATCCCTTACACACCCACCCTGTAAAAGGGGTGTTTTTTCCTTTCGAAACAAAAGTTGCAGGGTTAACTTCTTCCTGTTTTGCAAGATTAATTAAGGTGATGTCAGCATTTGCTCCTATTTGAAGCGTACCGTATTTAAGACCAAAAGCTTTTGCAGGCTTAATTGTTAACCAATCCACTAGTTGTTTCAGTGTAAAGATCCCTTCCTCAACAAAGTTTGTATAAAGGAGTGGAAAGGCTGTTTCAAGACCAACGATTCCAAAAGGAGCTTTCTCCATCGATGCTGCTTTTTCTTCGCTTGAATGTGGCGCATGATCCGTTGCGATAAAATCAATCGTTCCATCAAGCAACCCCTCTATCAGAGCTTCTCGATCTTCTATAGATCGAAGGGGCGGATTCATTTTGTAGTTTGTATCGAGTCCTGGTATATCATCTTCTGACAAAAGAAGGTGATGCGGAGTTACTTCCGCTGTTACGTTAATGCCTGCTTTTTTCGCATTGCGTACTGTCCGAACAGATTCTTTTGTACTTATATGACAAACATGATAATGGACGCCTGCTGCTTCTGCGAGCAGTACGTCTCTTGCAATATGTACCGCTTCACAGACTGAAGGGATACCGTTCAATCCATTTTCCTTGGAGAAATGACCTTCGTGGACGCTCCCCCCATTAATGAGCGTATTTTCTTCACAATGAGCGACGATTGAAAGATTACGAGATGCGGCACGCTTCATCGCTTCGAGCATCATACCTGCGCTTTGAACACCTACTCCGTCGTCAGTTAACGCAAACGCACCAGCCTCTTTTATCGCTTCAAAATTCGTTAACTCATCACCTAGTTGTCTGATTGTGATGGCTCCGTACGGAAGAACGCGAACGCGAGCTGTTTCTTCTATTCTCGTCATTAACTGCTTCATGGCTTCTTCATGGTCTGGAACTGGTCTAGTATTCGGCATAGCTGCAATCGTTGTAAATCCACCCTTAGCTGCTGCCTTCGTGCCTGTTTCAATCGTTTCTTTATGCTCTCCGCCAGGCTCTCTTAAATGGACGTGTAAGTCTACTAGTCCAGGAATAAGAAGATTTCCTCTTGCATCAAAAGCTTCTTGTCCTGATGGATCAATTCCTGTAGCTATCTTCTCGATCTTGCCTTGACTTGATAGAAGAACATCCCTTTCAATCAATTCCCCATCCTTATTTACTAGTTTGGCGTTTTGGATTAACATTACACGACCATTCCTTTCTGAGTAGATTGAAGAACCATATTCAAGCATGCCATTCGTACGTAGACACCATTTTCCATTTGTTTAAAAATACGAGACCGTTCACATTCAACGAGTGATGTATCAATTTCCACGCCCCGATTCACAGGAGCCGGGTGCATGATAATGCTATGTTTTTTCATTCTTTTTTCTCTCTCGATCGTTAAGCCATAAGAGTCAAGATAAGATGTTTGGTAGTTATCATTTGCTTCATGGCGTTCATTCTGAATTCGAAGCAACATCATAATATCTGCATGTTCAACTGCCTCATCCATCTCCATGTAAGGAAAATCCCCCATTGTTTCATCTTGCCACTCTGGAGGACCTGAGAAAGTAACGTGTGCGCCAAGTCTTCTTAAAACCTCTGCATTTGATCGAGCCACTCTGCTGTGTCTGATGTCACCTGCAATGACCACATCAAGTCCTTCAAACCGATTAAAATCTTGATAAATCGTTAAGAGATCAAGGAGTGACTGAGATGGATGATGACCACATCCATCTCCTGCATTAATAATAGATAGTGCTGTTTTATCAAGGAACGGTTCAAAATATCGTTCATCTTTATGTCTGACAACGACTGCACTGACACCGATCGCTTCAAGTGTTTTGATCGTGTCGTATAGCGTTTCTCCCTTTTGAACACTCGAGGAAGATGTTTCGAAATTCAATACTTCATAGCCAAGTCTTTTTTCTGCAACTTCAAAACTGAATCTGGTTCGAGTTGATGGCTCAAAGAAGAGGTTCGCTACAAATAATGGCTCACTGTTCTCAAGGCTTTTCCCATTCCGAAAGCGTTCTGCCTGCCGTAGAAGCTCATGGATTTCATCTAGTTTAAGAGAAGTCATATCAAGTAAATGCTGCACATCACTCACTCCATTTCATTAATGTGTTTTTCACTAAAGTGAAGCTTCCATCAGGCAGGGGTGCTGCCCTTTAAGAGTGGGATAAAAAATACACCCTGACGTTGTCAGGGTGTAGAAGGATAGACGCGTTGTGTAAACGCATCTAGTTCCCACCCTTTTAGGTCTCTCTGTACCTTTTTAAAGGATGATACTATGCAGCTGGTTCATTTTTATCGATCTCTTCTTCAAACATTTTTTCAACAGATTGCTGGGTTTCTCCACCTGGCAATATTAGATTCAACGCGATTCCAATAATCGTTGCGAGAGCCATTCCAGCGATTTGAAGGTTGTCACTCACTTGAATAAATGCTCCTCCTACACCGATAACCAGAATGACTGATGAAATGATTAAATTTCTTTTTTCACCAAGATCGATCTTGTTATCGATCAACATACGAAGTCCTGATGATGCGATGATTCCGAAGAGCAGAATCGAGACACCACCCATAACAGCTGTCGGAATCGTGGAAATCAATGCTGTCACTTTGCCAATAAAGCCGAACATGAGGGCAAGCACTGCCGCTCCGCCAATGACGAACACGCTGAAGACTCGTGTAATTGCGAGTACGCCGATGTTCTCACCATACGTTGTGTTCGGTGGTCCACCAATGCAAGACGCGATCATTGTTGCTACGCCATCTCCCAGTATCGAACGATGTAAACCAGGCGTTTTCAAGAAGTTCTTTCCTGCTACTTTACTAAGGACCATCTGATCACCAATATGCTCAGCAATCGTTACGACCGCAATAGGCACCATGATAAAAAGAATTTCCCAGGAGAAGACGTTGGCTGGATTATAATCCACAAATGGGATGATAAAGTCCGGCATTTGGAAAAGTGAGGCTTCTCGAATAGGTGTTAGATCCACGATGCCCATGAAGTAAGCGAACGTATAACCTGAAACAATTCCGATTAAGATGGGGATTAGGCTGAAAAATCCTCTAAGGAACATGGAAGCAAGTATCGTTACACCAAGCGTGACAAGAGCTACTGTAAAGTGCGTGCCGCTATAAGATTCTGTTGCTGGATTATTCATCGCCATGTCGATCGCTGTTCCAGCAAGACCAAGTCCAATGACCATGATCACTGGTCCAACTACAATTGGCGGAAGCAGTTTCAATAGCCAGTTCAAACCAAGAGCACGAATGCCTATTGCAACCAGCCCGTAGACGATTCCTGCGCAGAAGCTTCCAATCATCGCTCCTTCTGGACCATGCAATGAGACTGCCGATATAATTGGCGCGATAAAGGCGAACGATGATCCAAGATAAGCAGGGATTCGGCCTTTCGTAATGATGAGATATGCAAGCGTACCGAGTCCACTTGATACAAGAGCAACCGCCGGATCGAGACCGACGAGGAATGGAACTAATATAGTCGCGCCAAACATGGCGAACAAATGCTGTAAGCTTAGCGTGAGCCAGCTGGATGCTTTCGGAACTTCTCGGATACCTAGTACTTCTTTCATGATGTTTTCCTCCTTGGTTGTGCGTGTCCCGGCCATGCTACAAAAAAACTCCTTGCACGGCCGCAAGGAGGTACACGCGTGTCCTTTTCGGAACGCGTCTCCTCCCTTGGTCGTCTCTCTGGACGGATTTAAAGGGAGCACGATTTATGATTGTGTAATGCTAACTTGATCAAAGTCATCAACTTCTGTTAAAGCGACTTCAATAATTTCTTCATTCGATGTTGGGACGTTCTTTCCTACATAGTCAGGACGAATCGGTAACTCTCTATGTCCTCGATCAACGAGTACTGCAAGTTGTATCTGAGAAGGACGTCCAAGGTCCATAAGCGCGTCCATTGCAGCACGGACGGTTCTTCCTGTATAGAGGACATCATCCACTAAGATCACTTTTTGATCAGAGACATCTTTTGAAATGCTTGTGCCTTTAATCAGTGGGTCCTGATCTTCATTCTTATGCGTCAAGTCATCTCGATACATTGTAATGTCCACTTCACCTACTGATATAGCTGAACCCTCAATCTGTTCAATTCGTTCTGCAAGTCGTTCAGCTAAATAAATACCTCTTGTTTTAATTCCAACAAGCATTGTATTTTCAATTCCTTTGTTACGTTCTAATATTTCATGTGCAATTCGTGTGAGCGCTCTTCGAATCGCTTGATCATCCAGCAAGATTCGCTTGTTATCCATGATGTTCGCCCCTCTCTTTCTTAACGCTTCATTCATTAAAAAAACCCTTTTGCCATGAGGGCAAAAGGGTTTTAGGCATACAAATGTACAACTCGTACATAGCCATTTTTCCTTTGCAGCCTCACGGGACTGTCGTTAAAGGGTATGCTATTGTCTAACAAAAGTATGGCAGAGATCTACTATTAAGTCAACCTCAATCTTGTCTAAGTCGCTTAAGCAAGCGTTCGATGTCTTCGGGAACAGGACATGAGAATTCGAGCCATTCCTCTGTAACAGGGTGTCTGAAGCCAAGTACTCCTGCATGAAGTGCCTGTCCATCGATTGGAAGCGACTTTCTTCTTGGCCCGTACTTTGGATCACCAGCAACAGGATGATCGATATATTTCATATGCACTCTAATCTGGTGCGTTCTACCTGTTTCAAGTTGACATTCCACATACGTAAATTGCTGATAACGCTCAAGTACTCGAAAATGTGTCACAGCATCTCGACTGTTCTCATCCGTTATGGTCATTTTCTGACGATCCTGCTTATCTCTGCCGATTGGAGCATCGATCGTTCCGACGTCGTGCTGAATATTTCCATGGACAATCGCCGTGTAGCGACGATTGACTGTTTTAGCCTGTAGCTGCTTGACGAGAGATTCGTGAGCTTTGTCGTTCTTCGCAACCATCAACAGTCCAGACGTATCCTTATCGATACGGTGAACGATTCCAGGGCGAACCACGCCATTAATGCCGCTCAAGTCATTTACTTGATGCATTAGACCGTTTACAAGTGTGCCCTTTGGATGACCTGGGGCAGGATGAACAACCATTCCCCTAGGTTTATTAACAACGAGGACATCCGCATCTTCGTAGACGATATCAAGATTCAAGTCCTCAGCAATGATTTCTAGTTCTTCTGGCTCTGGAACTGATACTTCAATCTCGTCCCCAGAAGACGCTTTATAATTACCTTTTACTGCTTCGCCGTTCACTTGGATATTTTCGTCCTTGATCCAAGTTTGGACCTGGCTACGTGACCAGTCGTTTTCATATGAGGTAATGAGCTTATCAATACGCTCTCCTTTTTCCTCTTCAGATACTGTAAATGTGAATTTTTCCATTAGTTTTCCCCTTTAGCGAGCTTACTTTCAAAAATTGTACCTATAAAGATAAGAATAACACCCACAACGAGTGACGCATCCGCAACGTTAAAGATTGGGAAGTCATAAGAGAAGATAAATGTGTTCACAAAATCCACGACTTCCCCTCTTAACACTCGATCTATAAAGTTCCCTATTGCGCCACCAAGTATGAGAGCTAGTGTCACACTTACAAATGCGCTATGGTTATACCGTTGCATGTAAAAAATAACGGCTCCAATTACGAAAATGGTAATAATATAAAAGAAAAACATTTGCCCTTGAAGGATTCCAAAAGCGGCCCCACGGTTCCGGTGTGAGGTTAAATAAAGAAAATCATTAATTAATGTGATGTTTTCACCATATTCCATTTTCTTAACAACCAGCCATTTTGTCCACTGATCAAGAAATATGATAAAAATAGCTATCAGATATTTCCACACGTTCGCTCCTCCGATCAAATGTTACTTCCTATGAAAGTTTAGCATAGCTTGCTTCACCAGACAATCGAAATTCTACTTGCCGCATCTTTGATAGAACTGACAATTCTTACTAGCAACACAGAGTTTCCGAACTTTTTTCTTTTTGGAGATTGAATTTAACCTATGAACTAAATGAATCATTTGCAAAAGAAAAGACGCTTTGCGAGGCAAAGCGTCTCCCTTCTTAACTTAATAGTGATTTTTTACTGTTTCAGCACAGCTTAAGCAAAGTGTTGGATAGTCACTATCTTCACCAACATCTTTCTTCACTTGCCAGCATCGTTCACACGTTTCACCTTCTGCAGGAGAAACAACGATCGACAATTCATCATAGGTCTTTGCCTCGGCAGGAGCCTCTTCTTTACTTCCTGCTACTGATGCAGCTGAAACAATGAATAGTTTATTTAGATTCGCTATTCCTTCAAGCAGTTCTTTCGTATTTTCATCTGCGTAAATGTGAAGTTGTGCAGTCAGTGATTTACCAATTTTCTTCTCATTACGCGCTTCTTCAAGTGCTTTAAGAACCTCATCACGAAGTTCCATCACATGATCCCATTTCTCTTCAAGATCAGCTGTGCCTTTAAAGCTCTTCACTTCAGGCATATCAGAAAGCTGAACATATTCTTCCTTCTCGCCCGGTACAAACTGCCATACTTCCTCAGCAGTGTGTGGGATGATTGGAGAAAGAAGCTTTGTTAGAGCGACAGCCGTTTGATAGAGAACCGTCTGAATCGCACGACGTTTTGGATGATCTTCATGCTCGATATATAGCGTGTCTTTCGCAATATCAAGATAGAACGAACTCATCTCAGTCGTGAAGAAGTTATGAATTGTATTATAAACCGTTAAGAATTGATATTCATCATAAGCTTTTTTCACTTTAGCAATCAAATTGTTTAGCTTCACTAGCATATATTGATCAAGTTCACCTAAATTTTCATAGGAAACGTGATGTTGTGATGGATCAAAACCTTCAAGATTTCCGAGCATAAAGCGGAACGTATTACGGATCTTACGGTACACTTCAGCAACTTGTTTTAAGATATCATCTGATACGCGAACATCAGCTTGATAATCAGCTGATGATACCCATAGACGTAGGATATCAGCGCCCAATTGTTTCATCACATCGTTCGGTACCATTGTATTCCCTAGAGATTTACTCATTTTCTTTCCTTCACCATCAAGGATAAATCCATGACTTAGAACCGCTTTATAAGGTGCTTTACCCGTTACGGCAACGGCTGTGGATAGGGATGAGTTAAACCAACCTCTGTACTGATCCGAGCCTTCAAGATACAAGTCAGCAGGACGAACAAGATCACTTCGCTCTTCAAGAACAGCCTGGTGTGATGAACCTGAGTCAAACCAAACATCCATAATGTCCATTTCTTTACGGAATTCACCGTTCGGACTGTGCTCTGACTCGAACCCTTCAGGGAGAAGATCTTTCGCATCCCATTCAAACCAGATGTTTGATCCATGCTCACGGAACAATTCAGAAACATGGGCAATCGTTTCATCTGTAATGATGGGTTCGTTATTTTCCCCGTAAAATACTGGGATTGGAACACCCCATGCACGTTGACGAGAAATACACCAGTCTTCACGATCCTTCACCATATTATGAAGGCGAATTTCCCCCCAAGAAGGGAACCATTTCACATCTGCAACAGCTTGAAGCAGCTCTGGACGGAATTCTTTAATAGAAGCGAACCATTGTTCAGTTGCACGGAATATGATCGGCTTCTTCGTACGCCAGTCATGTGGATAAGAGTGTGTAAAGAAAGTAAGCTTTACAAGCGCGCCAACTTCTTCAAGTTTCTCAGTGATTGGCTTATTCGCTTTGTCATAGAACATGCCTTCAAACCCTGGTGCCTCATCCGTGAACACACCTTTTTCGTCTACCGGACAAAGAATATCGAGCTTATACTTTCTTCCGATCATGTAGTCATCTTCACCGTGACCAGGTGCTGTATGAACACAACCAGTACCAGCATCAAGAGTTACGTGGTCTCCTAGGATGACTAGAGATTCACGATCATAAATCGGATGTTGTGCTGTTACGTATTCAAGATCGCTACCTTTTACACGCTTCACTTCTTGAACGCTACTCCACTCAAATTCTTCTTTCAGCTGATCAACAAGCTCTGTAGCCACAACATATTTGTTCCCATCGGCTTCCACTACGCTGTATTCGAACTTTTCATTTAAGGCAATAGCAAGGTTAGATGGAATTGTCCACGGTGTTGTTGTCCAGATGATGAACTTCTCATCGCCATCGAGAACTCCTTTTCCATCTTTTACGTCAAATGCAACGTAGATTGACGGTGAGCGCTTATCCTGGTATTCGATTTCTGCTTCTGCAAGGGCAGACTCAGAAGTAGGGGACCAGTAGACCGTTTTCTTATCCTTGTAGATATAGCCGCGCTTCGCCATTTCGCCAAACACTTTGATTTGTTGCGCTTCATAGCCTTTATGAAGAGTGATATATGGATTGTCCCAATCGCCTCTAACTCCAAGGCGTTTGAACTGTTCACGCTGACGATCGACTTGTTTCAACGCATATTCTTCACATTTCTTCCTAAATTCTGCAACGGTTAGCTTTTTACGATCAACGCCTTTTTTCGTAAGCGCCTGTTCGATTGGAAGACCATGAGTATCCCAGCCCGGAACGTAAGGAGAATTGAAACCATTCATCGATTTATACCGAACAATGATATCTTTAAGCACTTTGTTTTCTGCATGGCCCATGTGAATATCGCCATTCGCGTATGGTGGTCCATCATGAAGGACGAACATCGGACGGTCCTTTGTTCTTTCCTGTACTTTTTCGTAGAGATTAATACTTTCCCATTCTTTCTGCATGTCTGGCTCTTTATTAGGCAAATTCCCTCTCATCGGGAATTTGGTTTTGGGCATTAAGAGCGTTTCTTTGTAGCTCATGAGGTTTCCTCCTTCAATTTATAACGATCGATGAACCGATACGCTTGATCCTAAGTAACCCCCGGAGTTGTTTCTTGAAAGGGTTTGATACATAAAAAAACCTTCTCATCCCTGAAAAGGGACGAGAAGGTTTTTCCCGTGGTACCACCCAACTTAAGCGCTCATACGCTCACTTTGCATTCGTAACGTGAATGATTCGCCGGGGCTTACTTATCGTTCAGCACGGGACTCCGGGGCGATCTTCTCCGATTGCTTAACACCGGCTCACACCATCTCCGGCTCGCTTTGTTAAGTAAGAATCAGGTACTCTTCCCATCTACGTCGATCGTTATTGATATTACTAAAAGTATAGTTTAAATAAAAATAAGAAGTCAAGGAAATGACAAATAAAATAATAAGTGCTTACGCTTTTTCCTCGATTTGCTCCTGCTGTTGCTCTTCTTCTTCATCAAAGCGAGCAACAAGTCCGTCCCAATCTTCGTTGTTTAGCATTTCAAGCTGCGCTTCAACAAGCATCCGAAAACGCGTCCGGTAAACAGCAGCCTGTTTCTTAAGCTCTTCGTTATCCATTGAGATCTTTCTAGCTTTAGCCAATGAATCATTGATAATTCGGTCAGCATTCTTCTCGGCTTCTTTCACGATCAAACGAGATTCTTTCTTGGCATTCTGTCTGACTTCTTCAGCTGTTTCTTGAGCGACTAGGATTGACTTATTCAACGTTTCTTCTAAGTTAGAAAAATGACCAAGCCTTTCTTCGAGAAGCTTCACTCTTTCATTCAGCTCTTTCTTTTCTCTGATGACAGTTTCGTAATCTTTGATCACCTGGTCCAAAAATTCATTCACTTCATCTTCATCATAACCGCGGAATCCGCGAGTAAACTCTTTGTTATGAATATCTAATGGTGTTAAAGGCAATTCAGCCACCTCCGATTTACTCTCATTTCATATACCCGGCTTAATCATATTTCGACAACCGGTTGGATATTCCTTCTAATTATGACAAACTATTTTCGAATATGATACGTTATTCGCCATTTCTCTTTCTTTGTCTTTCCATCGATCGAAATAATCTTACTTCGCCCAAATCCTCGTAGAGATAAATAATCACCTGCAGCTACTTCAGCAGAAGTCTGACTAATCACTTTCCAATTCAGCTTCGCACGGTCATGTTCGATCATTGATGAAACTTTTGTTCTTGATAGGTTGTATACTTCTGCTAGAACAGTATCCAATCGAAGACTCGAAACCGTTCCAGCCTGCTCATCCCACTCTGCTTTTGTAATCGTTACATTTGATAATGACATTTCTTCAGGTGAAATGGACGCTTTTCCGGCCTGGTTCAAGTTCATCTTGACATAGTCTGCGATTTCTTTCGCTACAATTAACTGCGCTTGTCCTTCTTGTACCAGGATGTCTCCAAATTTGCCTCTCTTTACACCTAATCCCATCATAGCACCAAGTAGGTCTGGATGAGTGAGTGAAACAAACTTAGATGGGTATGTAATTTCAAAAGCTGTTAATTCAAAATCTTCAATCGCAACTTCAAAGTAAGGGGGAACAAGCAATGCTCGCTGCCGCTCAGCCCCCTCTACACCTCCAGAGAAAGACACGCCAACATCAGGATGATTCCCAATAATTTGTTTCACCATATCCTGCTCTCGTGGATCCAGGAAATCCGTTAATCTTGGCGCATATCTTTCCTGTACTTCATCCTGCCACTGCAGGACGCGATCAACAAATGTCCGCTCTTCTGGGCGGTAGTGTTCGTAAATTGACATCAGCCTATCATGTTGAAGAGAGCGATAATCCCATACTGTACGAACTGAAGCGCAAAGATCGCAACAATAGGAGAGATATCTAGCATTCCACCAATTGGAGGGATAACCTTCCGGAAAGGCGCAAGATAAGGCTCAGCAACAGAGGCAATCATCTGACCGATCGAGGATTCTCTTGCATTTGGAACCCACGACATAAAAATATAAATGATGAGGATCCATGTGTAGACTTGAACTACACCAAGTAAAATGGATACAATATTCAAGCTGTTCACCTTCCTTAATGACTATTCTTCATAAATTTCATCTGTGATGTTACCTGAAATCTCGACATTATCCGGTGTACATATGAAGGTATCCGGTCCGAGTTTCTGAATATCGCCGCCAACAGCGTAAACGGTGCCACTTAGAAAATCAACAATTCTTCTAGCCTGATCGTTTGGAATCTGTTGAAGATTCATGACCACTGATTTACGATTCTTCACGTGATCAGCAATATCCTGAGCTTCAGCATACACTCTTGGCTCAACTAGCACAACTCTTGAGTTCTTATGAACGCTTTGGAGACTAACGACATTTTGCTTGCTTTGCTTACGGCTTGCCCTCGTAACCTCTGGTTCTTCCTCTTCCATATATGCGTCTTGCTCCTGCTGCTCATCCAACTCTATCGATTCATCATCAAGTTCAAAGAACTGTTTGAATTTCGTTTTGATTCCCAATTCCCTGCACCTCCTGGAGAGCTTATATTATTTTTCATGACCCACTAACGACGATCCGATGCGAACAAAAGTTGCGCCTTCTTCAACAGCAATCTCATAATCATTTGACATCCCCATGGATAGCTCTTTACACGGGGCATGATGAAGGGAGAGCCGTTGTACCCGTTCGCTTAGCTCACGAAGTGACTTGAAGACCTTCCTAATTTCATTCGTATCATCTACATGAGGCGCCATTGACATCAAACCCACAACTTTAATAGTCGGAAACTTGCTAAGAGACTCAATAAATGGGATCGTATCCTCTGGGGACAAGCCATGTTTGGACTCTTCACCAGCAACATTGACTTGAACAAAACAGTTCACTTCACGAGTAGCCCTTTTCTGAATTTCTTTCGCAAGAGAACGACGGTCAAGAGAGTGAATATAATCGACGTATGGTAGAACTTCCTTCACTTTACGCGATTGTAGTGTCCCGATGAAATGCCACGAAGGCATCGTGCCCAGGGCATCCACTTTCTCTAACAACCCTTCATCACGACTTTCTCCAAAGTGAGTAATTCCCGCATCTAGTGCTTCTTTTGTACGCTCAACACTTACGTATTTTGTAACAGCTACTAGGTTCACCTGCTTTGGATCTCGACCTACCCGCTTTGCAGCTGTGTTAATGTTACCCGTTATCGTTTCTAAATTCTCTCTTACATCCACGTTGTTGCTATACCTCCCTGAGTCCTATGTATCCCATCATTCTTCCAGTTCTGCCATTGTCATTTCGATGTGAAAAAAACAGATTGCTACAGCTTGTACAATACTCACTAACTGATAGATGGTTCTCTTTAATGCCAGCTTTCAGAAAAAGTACTTTGTTCAAGGCTTTTAAATCAAGCTGGTATTTACCATTTGATTTCGTTTCATAGAAGGACTGCCCCTCACCTACAGCGGCTTTCACCTGATCAATGACAACATCATTCACTTCGTAACAGCATTGACCGATTGAAGGTCCGATTACAGCGAAAATATCCTCTGATTGAATCCCATCGTTATTCCAGGCTCGAATCATCTCTCTAGCAATATTCTTCGTCGTTCCCTTCCAGCCTGCGTGGGCTATTCCAACTCTTCTTGCTGTAGGAGCATAGAAATACAAGGGTACGCAATCTGCGTAGAGAGCGGTCAGAAGAATTTCCTCATCTTCTGTGTACAAGCCATCAACATTTTCGATTGCATCCTGATGATCCCTTGTACCTCGACCTATATCCCCTGATGAAACCTTTGTAATAGCGGATCCATGAACTTGCTCACCTACGACCCAATTATCAAGATCTATTCCAATATCGTTAGCCAGTATTTTGCGATTCTCTAGAACGTCACAAGCGTCATCCGGTACATGAAACCCAAGGTTCAAGCTAGAAAACGGAGTCTGGCTAACTCCGTTTCTACGGGTCGAAAAACCAGCTGTTATTCGATGCTCCCGCATAGCTTGATCTGGGAATTCCAGTGCCAATGATGTCATTTTCGTAGTTGGTTGAAACGGTTCTTTCTTCACATTCGCACCCCTTTATTGCCTGAACATGTTTATACTCTATTTTATCATAATATGTTGAAGCTAAGGGATATAGATTGACAGTTCTTTCATAACCTATGATTCTTTTTGATAGGATTCCCCATCAGCAGTATCATGATGTCTTACAAGAATAACATCCGAACCAATCTTAACGATGTTCCTCCAAGGGATGACAACATCACTCTCTCTCGCGAATAAACCCATCATTTTTCCTGCACCTGGAATCACAATCGCTTCTATCTTTCCAGTCGTTAAATTAATTTCAAGATCTGCGATGTGACCAAGTTTTTGACCATTCGAAACGTTCACGACATCTTTTACCTGGAATTCAGAAATTTTTATCATCACGCACCCACCTTTCATCTCATTATATGAATTGCAGGCAAAAGAAAAGACCTGTTTCCCAGGTCTCATCCTAACTTTGAATATTTTTGTTCATTTGATGGATAGCGGCTTTTTCAAGTCGAGATACTTGTGCTTGTGAAATCCCTATTTCATCAGCTACTTCCATTTGTGTTTTTCCTTGAAAGAATCTCATTTGAAGAATCATGTTTTCTCGTTGATTCAGTCTTGTCATCGCTTCTTTTAACGCGATGTCTTCAAGCCACTGAATATCCTTTTGCTTGTCGTCACTAATTTGATCCATTACGAAGATAGGGTCTCCACCGTCATTATAAATAGGTTCAAAAAGGGACACAGGGTCCTGGATAGCGTCAAGGGCAAACACGACCTCTTCTTTTGTTACACCCAACTCTTTAGCAATTTCAGTTGCATTTGGTTCTCTTGAGTGTTTCGTCATTAGTTTATCTCTGATCTGGAGAGACTTATAAGCGATATCGCGTAATGACCGAGATACTCTAATCGGGTTATTATCACGCAAATACCTTCGAATTTCACCGATGATCATCGGCACTGCATAAGTAGAGAATTTTACATTTTGCCCTAAATCAAAGTTATCTATGGATTTCATCAGGCCAATACAGCCTACCTGAAAGAGATCATCCACGTATTCTCCTCGATTATTAAAACGCTGAATGACGCTTAGAACAAGACGTAAATTGCCATTCACAAGTTCTTCACGTGCAGAGATATCCCCTTCCTGCATCTGTTTAAAGAGTACTCTCATTTTCTCATTTTTCAGTACTGGAAGTTTGGAGGTATCTACTCCACAAATCTCGACTTTGTTTCGTGTCAACTCATTCCCTCCTCATCGGAGATGCTGTCAAAGTAAAGTATCTCCGCGAGTGGGAATTTTATGCATAAGTTATACTAAGATGCTTACACCATTTTGTTAAATTCTTTACGAAGCCTTTTAATGATGCGCTTTTCAAGCCTGGAAATATAAGATTGAGAAATTCCAAGTAAATCTGCTACATCCTTTTGCGTCTTCTCTTCTTCACCCGCAAGCCCAAATCTCAGCTCCATGATTTGTTTCTCTCTCGGATTAAGTGTTTCTAATGCTTTAACGAGTAGTCGCCGATCAACTCGAGCTTCAATCCCTCTTGTAATAATGTCTTCATCTGTTCCAAGTACGTCTGATAAGAGAAGCTCATTCCCATCCCAATCCACATTAAGCGGCTCATCAAATGAAACTTCAGAGCGAATTTTATTATTTCTCCGGAGAAACATTAATATTTCATTCTCAATACAGCGCGATGCATACGTAGCCAATTTAATTTTCTTCTCAGGATTAAACGTATTAACTGCTTTTATTAATCCAATCGTTCCTATACTAATCAAATCTTCAATATTGATGCCGGTGTTTTCGAATTTCCTAGCTATATAGACGACTAGACGAAGGTTCCGTTCAATCAATATCGACCTTGCTGCCTTATCCCCTTTAGGAAGCTGAATTAACAAATGCGCTTCTTCATCTTTTGATAATGGAGGAGGAAGCGCTTCGCTCCCCCCTATGTAATAAATTTCATCAGGTTTTATTCCAAGCTTCATTAGAATCCGCTGCCACAAGAGTACAAGTCTAATTCTTATTTTCCCCATCCCGAACTCCTCCTTGATCTAATTTACTTCCGCCTACGATGCCGTTGCCTTATGTCCCGTCAGCATTTTTGGATGAAGTATACAGCTATACTCTTTTTCTCCCGAAATAGACTGGAAGCTTAATCCGACTAGTACTTTCTTAACAGTTATCGCATTTTCTTTCATGGAGATGACGACTTCATCCGGCTTAACAGCACACAAGAACTGATGATCTTGTCCGACTGCCCGAAATGGTACTACCCGAAGCCTGTGTTCCCACCTATGGCCTTCACCCTCACCTTGGAAATTGGTGATGTCCTTCGCTTTTTCAATAAATTCAACAGGAAATTGCTCTTCATGAATCGTCATATCTAGAATCATCACTGGTGATCCACTTAGTGGATCCTGAAGTTGATTCCCGCTATCGATCAGTGCGATGGCAGAGATACTAACATCTTCAATACGAATGACTACATTTGCGAGCTGATCAAAATGAATCTTTGTAGTTTCGAGTGCTTCAACTCTTCTTTTTGAAAACAGCCATATTGTAGGGAATCCGATAAGAACAAATAGCCAGCTGACGGGATCACCGAAACCAGATGTTTTCGTAGCGACAGCGCCGTTGTAAACCGTCACGTCCTGTTGAAGAAAATAATGAGCACCCATCATTCCTCCGCCAATCATAAACGTAACAAAATAAAACAAAAGCCAGCATTGGAAAAAGCTTCTGAATCTGTTGAACCCAAACGTCACACTGACAATAACAAGAGAATACAGCAATTTAACAATAGGGTTTACCATGAATGACAGCCCAGGGATGAATAGAAAAAGAACGTAAAAGGAAGCAATCAGAGCACCGGTAGCTAGTCTTCTTTTCTTAACATGTTTTTTTAGCAGTAAACCAGTAAGTGCGAGTAGCATGTAATCAAAACATACATTTAATAGCCAAATCACATCAAGGTATACTGCCACCGATTGCCTCCCCCCTTGCGATTTTGATACTTAGTATAGACCAGTTTGCATTGAAAAACTGTCAGATTGTGCCGGTTATAGTGAGGTTATTTTGCATTAATATCACTAGTTTTGTCAGCCATTCGTCCGTGTTCTTAAACAACAAAAAGCCGTCCCATATCGGACGACTTTTGTTAGAAAGCTATTGTTCTTGTTTTTGAAATGCACCTTCAGACCTTTCCACACCAGATTCAGCAGGTAAAAGAACTTCACAAGTATATGAAGGGAATGCTTTTTTTAATTTGTAAGAAAGCTCTGATGATGTACCTGTCGCGGCATAGACGATTAAAGTTGGTCCAGCTCCACTCAATGCTGCTCCATATGCACCATATTCCACCGATCGCTCTCGTACCGACTCGAGATCTGGGATAAGATGCTTTCGGTAAGGTTGGTGAAAAAGATCGTACGTCATTAATTTACCGGCTAATTCCCAATTATTTTGAAGCGCAGCACCTACAAAAACATTTGCGATGCTACTCGCTTCAACTGCCTTCAAATAAGGGAGCATGTCAGGAAGAACAGAGCGAGAATCCGTTGTTTTTAACTTCCGCCCAGGAATAAGTGCAACCATTTCGAGGTTCGTAACTCTATGAGAAATGGTTCCGATTTCTTCTTGACCAGTCGCTATGACCAATCCACCGTGTAGTGAAGCTGCGACGTTATCAGCGTGCCCTTCAAATTGCGTTGCAATTTGAACTTTCTCATCGAGGCTTAATCCAAGCCCCATTGTAATATCTGCAATCTCGACAGCCGCAACAATAGCCGCGGCGCTACTACCAAGTCCTCGCTCGAGTGGTAGTTCACTCATCATTGTCACAGCTTGCGGGGTAGCTTTTACACCACCTCCGTGTTTTTTTTCAATCTGTTCGATCGTTTTGTAAATCATGTTATCTTTCCCTGATGGAAAAGAGTCATCAAAACCGATGTAATGGAACACCCACTCAGTTGACGGTTCGACCTCCACTTGTAAATACCGATTGATCGCAAGCCCTATTGAATCGAACCCTGGCCCAAGATTTGAAGTACTTCCTGGAATTTTCAGACGGAATCGTTCTTCCTTGTTCAATGGCTAACACATCCCTTGAGTACTTCCAGAAATTTGACTTTATCAGCTTCAACAACACGTGGTTTCGTCACAACGTTATCCATTGCTGTAGCTGGGTCTTTTAATCCATTCCCAGTTAGAACAGCAACAACTTTGCTACCTTTCCTAATCTCCCCAGAAGCAACCTGTTTCATCACTCCTGCAACAGAAGCACACGAAGCTGGTTCAGCGAAGACTCCTTCTTTTTTCGCAAGTTCCTGATAAGCAAGTAATATTTCATCATCTGTCACACTATCAATCTTTCCGTTCGATTCAATCACTGCTTCTTCAGCAAGATGCCAGCTAGCTGGATTCCCAATTCGAATGGCTGTTGCGATCGTTTCTGGATTCGGAATAATTTTCTTTTGAACAATGGCTGCAGATCCTTCTGCTTCAAAACCACGCATTTGTGGACGATCCTCTTCTGCAATGTACTCTTTAAATCCTTTCCAGTATGCTGAAATGTTTCCGGCATTTCCTACTGGAATTGCCAGTACATCAGGTGCTCCTTCAAGCTGATCACATACTTCAAAGGCCGCTGTCTTCTGCCCCTCTAAGCGATATGGATTCACTGAGTTAACAAGGGCAATCGGTTCTGTTTCAGCAATATCACGCACCATTTTTAGTGCCTCATCAAAGTTTCCGTCGATTTCAAAAATTTCCGCACCGTAAATCATCGCTTGCGCAAGCTTCCCGAGCGCAACTTTTCCTTTTGGAATAACGATAATGCAACGAAGCCCTGCTCTCGCTCCATAAGCTGCTGCAGCAGCTGCTGTGTTGCCTGTTGAAGCACAAATGATCGCATCACTACCTTCTTCCTTTGCCTTGGCAACTGCCATCACCATGCCACGATCTTTAAAGGAACCAGTCGGGTTAGCACCCTCAATTTTTACATATAACGAAATGCCAAGTTCTTCTGAAAGCTGATCAAGTTTTAATAGTGGAGTATTGCCTTCATTTAACGTGAGTCTTGGCGTCTCCTCCGTAAGAGGTAGATAATCCTGATAGTGCTTAAGAAGTCCATTCCAACTCATTACATTCCCTCCACTCGGTACCGACTCTTCACTTCTACGACAACATCAAGGTCTCTCAAACGATTATGAACGTCTTCAAAAGCTCTCTGATTTGTCTCATGCGTGATGATCACAAGTTCAGCTGTTCCATTATTAACGACAGGTTCTTGAATCAATTTCTCCAGGCTCAATCCTCGGTCCTGGAAAAGGTGAGAAATCTTTGAAAAGGCACCTGGTTCATCTTTCACAATTAGTCTGATGAAATGCTTGCTTTTGATTTCCTCATCCTTTTTCAACTGACGCTCATGCTGAGGAAGTATTACGCTTTTTCCATTAACACCAAGTCTCATATTTTTAATCACGGCAACAAGGTCAGATACAACCGCAGTAGCCGTAGGTAGCTGTCCTGCTCCAGGACCGTAGAACATCGTCTCCCCAACAGCCTCACCATAAACATAAACGGCATTGTATTCATCGTTAACAGATGCTAGTGGATGCCTAGAAGGAAGCAACGTTGGTTGAACAGATAGCTCGATTGATCCGTTCGTCGAGCTAGCGATTCCTAGAAGTTTAATCGTATATCCAAGTTTTTTACTATAAGCAATATCATCTTCATCAACGCGCGTGATTCCTTCTACTTTCACATCATCAAGTCCAACTTTCATCGAAAAGCCAAGTGTTCCGAGGATCACCATTTTTCTTGCGGCATCAAGTCCTTCAACATCAGCTGTTGGATCTGCTTCTGCAAAGCCAAGGTCCTGTGCTTCTTTTAATACACTTTCATAAGGGACATTATTTTTCGTCATTTTAGTTAAGATGTAATTTGTTGTTCCGTTTACGATTCCCATGAGTTTTGTAATACGGTCAGAAGATAGACCTTCTACTAAACTTCTAAGAATCGGGATACCACCTGCTACACTTGCTTCATAGAATAGATCACTTTCATTATTTACAGCTGCTGTAAGCAATTCTCGTCCATGGATAGCCATTAAATCTTTATTTGCTGTTACGACATGTTTTTGGTTGTTGAGTGAGGCTAGAATAAATTCTTTTGCCTGATCAATTCCACCGATAACTTCGATCACAACATCTACATCCGGATTGTTAATCACATCATCTGGATTTTGTGTGAGCACACTCTCATCCAAGTCTACACTTCTCTCCTTATCAATATCTCTCACAAGAACTTTGGTTACCTTAACCTGACATCCCACTCGTTGCTGAAGCTCTTTCTGATGAGAGTCAATCATATGTACCACACCACTGCCAACTGTTCCTAGTCCCAATAAACCAACTGATACGCAATCCTTCATAATCTCTCCACTCCTTTGTCCTTCTGAAAAGGACACTTGTTTTTATATAATGGACATTATACGTGTGATAAGCAAGGAACACAACACCATTTTCAGAAAAAAGGTAATTTTATTAATGTTAACAAAAAGGAAGAGAGAAGCGCAACAGCTCTAATTGGCCATAGATGCAAGAGATCCATTTTTCCCAATAAAAAAAACCAGCTCTAAATGAGCTGGTTTCTGAGTTTATCTTCTGTTGCGCTTTCGATTACGAAGGAATGTAGGAATATCCAGTGTATCGTTGGATTCATCTACTCTCGCTCCAAATTTGCTTGGTTCTGGCTGTGCTTCTTCCTCTTCATGCTTCGACTGTTGAATCGGAGCACTTTGCTTCGACTGTGTAGTAGGACGAGGAACTGTCTTCTTCTTGTTCTCATTCTCATCAAAGCCTGTCGCAATGACCGTGACAAGAATTTCGTCTTTCAAGTCTTCGTTGATAACAGAACCGAAGATCATGTTAACATTCTCATCAGAAGCCGATGATACGATGTCAGCAGCTTCGTTTACTTCATAAAGACTAAGGTTTGATCCACCAGTAATGTTCATGAGCACACCTTTTGCACCGTCAATTGATGTTTCAAGAAGTGGACTTGAAATAGCTTTCTTAGCTGCCTCAGAAGCACGGTTCTCTCCAGTCGCGATACCGATTCCCATTAGTGCAGAACCACGTTCTGTCATAATGGTTTTCACATCAGCAAAGTCAAGGTTAATAAGACCCGGTACGGCAATCAAATCTGAAATACCTTGTACACCTTGACGAAGAACGTTATCCGCTTCACGGAATGCTTCTAGCATCGGTGTGTTTTTATCAACGATTTCAAGTAAGCGATCGTTAGGGATGACGATTAACGTATCAACCTTTTCTTTAAGCATCGCGATACCTGTTACAGCCTGGGTAGAACGCTTTTTACCTTCAAACGTAAATGGACGTGTTACAACACCTACTGTAAGAGCTCCTAGCTCTTTCGCGATCTCAGCGATAACAGGAGCTGCTCCAGTTCCTGTTCCGCCTCCCATACCAGCCGTAACGAATACCATATCCGCACCGCTCAATGCTTCCTGAATCTGTTCTTTGCTTTCCTCAGCTGCTTTCTTACCAATCTCTGGATTAGCTCCAGCACCAAGGCCTCTTGTTAACTTACCACCGATTTGCATCTTCACTTCTGCTTTAGCAAGATTCAATGCTTGTGCATCTGTGTTCACGGCAATAAATTCAACACCCTGTACACCATTTTCAATCATACGGTTAACAGCATTGCTTCCGCCTCCGCCGACACCGATTACTTTTATTTGTGCTAATTGTTCCATATTCATATCAAACTCTAACATCTCAGGTCCTCCTAATCTTGTAATAGCCCTTTATTCAACAAATAGATTAAAGAAATTCTTCACTTTCTCTTTCATCCCCGGTGAAGACTTCTCACTCGGTTGTGGTTCAGCTTTTGCTCTTCGCTTGGGCTTCACTTCATCTTCAGGGTTAAGTGATGCTGCTACTTCTTTACCCTGGATCTTCACGTTTTTGTACGTGAACTGGATAAGACCAATGCCAGTTGTATACTGCGGTTCGCGAACACCGATGTAGTCTGGAACAGCGACGCGTACATTATGCTGCAGGATCTCACGCGCAAGCTCTAGTACACCATCCATTCCTACCATGCCACCAGTAAGTACAAACCCTCCCGGCAATTCACGAATTCCCATTCGCTTGATTTCGTCTTCTATCAATTCTAACATCTCTTCGATCCGAGGTTCTATAATATGAGATAATTCGTACTGATTAAATTCTTGCTCAGCCGAACTCCCAATTGTCGATACAGTGAAAGCTTCCTCTTCTGAAGCAAGATCAACGAAGGCATTACCGTGCTTGATCTTAATGCGCTCAGCTTCTTCAGTTGTCGTCCTAAGACCAATCGAAATATCTTTTGTTACATGGTCGCCACCGATTTGAAGCACTGACGTCGCTTTAAGTGCTCCTTCTTCGAAAATAGATATGGTGGTTGAGCCGGCTCCCATATTAACAAGAGCGACACCAAGATTACGTTCATCTTTCGAAAGGGCCATCGACCCACACGCCAACGGTTGCAGACAAATATCAGCAATTTCAAGACCCGCTTTTTCTACGCATCTTAACAAATTATGTAATACTGTTTTTGAACCTGTGATGATTGTTCCTTCCATCTCAAGACGGACACCAATCATGCCACGTGGATCTGTAATATCATCCAAACCGTCAACAACAAATTGTCCCGGGATGACATCAATAATTTCTCGCTCAGGAGGGATCGAAACAACCTGTGCCGCGTCAATTACTCTAGCAATATCTTCATCATGAATTTCACGATCCTCACTCGATACAGCCACTACCCCATGACAGGGCTGGAGCTGAACGTGATTGCCGTTAATCCCCACAATCACAGAACGAACCGATAAACCTACCATTCTTTCTGCGTTTTCTACTGCCTGTTTAATTGAACGAACAGTTTCATCTATATCTACAATCGATCCTTTACGAATTCCTTCGGAAGGCGCACTGCCGACTCCAAGAATATTCAATGAATCGTTTGTCATCTGGCCAATGATTACTTTCACATTGGATGTACCGATGTCTAGACTCACATAAATCTCGTTGCTGTTCATTCTCCTGGCACCTCCTTCAAAATGCTACCATGATCAGGTATTAATAATTTCTCTATAATAGGGTTGAAAAAATGTCCAACACCTTTATATACACAACAAAAAGCAGAATTAAACTTTCTCAAGGCTTGAAACAATAATCCCTGAGAAGAATGTGATATAAGGACTCTATTCCACAAAGCCTTTTATTTCCCTTCTTTTATACAAGATTTCGTCTAATTTTTTTGGTCAGACTCCCCTACTCTCTTTCTTTCATCCTTCTTCAACCATTCTAGGAAAAAGATTAACGCAAAGTATAGTCTACACCATGTGAAAGCAGGAGAAAAGTCACTGTTTCATCAATCGGTATGAAATTAGCAATTTCTACCTGATTTACTTAGTTTTTGAGCATTTTTATTATAAATTGCCCTGATTATAACCGTTCGATAGAAATTTTTATTACCTGTCCATTAAAAGGTGGATAACCTGTACATTTTTAAAAGAAGATTTTTCCTTCTTCATTTAGTCTGTTGAACCATCTTTATAAGGCTCGAGCCAGCTACCTTCATTTAGGTATAAGATTCCTTTTGTTTTATCTTTAAGCTTATCAACGATGAGAGGATAATTGTTTACTTTGTCTGAGAAATCGGTGATGCTCGTCCTTACTTCATAGCCATCTGTCATGAATAATGTCAGATTAAATGCTTTATCATCATCAGGCGTATAATGAATTTCGGAAATACGATTAATGATACCCATTTTTACTTTGCGCAGTTCTCCCGCCATCTCGGAAAGCTCAGCACTTTCATCCCACTGCATGAGAATGGGAGCACTAACCGGTATATCGCCTTTCGGCAGCGCATCGAGAATGGCTCCCGTCTGAAGAATAGGGAAGTAATGACTACCTTTTTTCAAGTAAGCAACCCGTTCATTCTCTGTCACTTCTATATTAACAGTGGCAGGGAACGTTCTGGACACAGATACGTCCCCAATTTCTTTCGATTTCTTCACATCATCTTCCACTTTCTTCGAATTGATGTTCCAAAAACTGACACCGTCATCCAATCCACTAAGCTTTTGAATTTCCTCTTGAGACACATAGTTATTACCAGAGACTTTAACATTCCGAATATGGCTCAAGGAAGACTGGAAGTAAATGATCAGCAAAATGAGAAAGAAAAAGATTGATAGATAGACGATCAACCTTCTATTTGCACGTTGTTTACGCTGCGCTTTCAATGTGGGAATCCGATCTTCGATTGTTACAACTTTGCGATCTTCCATTGTCTTGCCTCCGTCTCCGGTTATTGAAATTAGGTCTATATCTCAGATGCAATAAATGCTCATCATGGCAACCGAACGACATGATCCAGCTGTTTGTACTCATTTCAACCATTATAGCATAAGTTCACGCCTTATTATTAATTGGAAGGAAATTCATACCAGAGATTTTTAATAGTATTGTGTTAAAGTGAAGTTCACGATTTCACCTCCACTTACTTCCCTCATTAAGCTTAATTTTATAGTTATCCACTCACACAAAAGAAGCGCTCGTGAAGATAGAGCGCTTCTTTTGTGTTTTTATTCAAAATGTCTACTTTTGTATGAAGTTATGCTCATTCTAATCACAGATTAGAACTTTGCATAACGGCTAATATTCAATAGGACGCCCATCGCAACAAGCATAAGTGTTAACGAAGACCCTCCATAGCTCAGAAAAGGTAGCGTTATGCCTGTTACTGGCATCAAGCCAGTGACAACGCCAATATTAATCATCACCTGGATAGCAAGCATTCCTATAATCCCAACGGCAAGAAGACTACCAAATAAATCTGGTGCTCTTAACGCAATTCTGATTCCTCTCCAGAGAAGAAGAGCAAACAGGAGAATGACGAAGCACCCGCCGATAAATCCTAGCTCTTCAGATAATATTGCAAAAATAAAATCCGTTTGTGGCTCTGGTAAATAGTAGAATTTTTGTCTACTCTGACCAAGACCAAGTCCCATTAGACCACCAGGACCAATCGCATAGAGAGATTGAATGATTTGAAATCCACTACCTAATGGATCACTCCATGGATCTAAATAAGAGGTAATCCGAGCTACACGGTAAGGAGCAGAAAGAATAAGTGCAGCAAATCCTCCGAGGCCAGCTAATCCAAGCCATGCAAAGTGTGAAATCCTTGCTCCTGAAATAAAAATCATCACCACGCACGTCCCAACCATTACCGCTCCTGTTCCAAGGTCTGGCTGAAGCATAATCATACCAAACGCAATAAATACAAGACCAAGAGATGGAACGAGCCCTTTTTTGAATGAAGTGATTCGCTTTTGGTTTTCTGACAGGTACTTCGCCAGGAATGCAATCATTGCAAGCTTCGTAAATTCAGAAGGCTGAATCGAAAATGCACCAATGCCAAGCCAACTCCTTGCCCCCCCGCGAACAAGTCCCACGCCTGGAACGAGCACTAAAACCAGAAGAACAAAACAAATTAGCACCCCAATCTTCGCCCATGTCCGCCACGTCCAATATTCGATATTCATAACAAAAAACATGGCTACCACGCCTATACCTGCAAAAAGAAGCTGTCTTTTCGCAAAGAAAAATGCATCGTCAAATTTATAGGACGCCCATACAGCGCTGGCACTATACACCATGATTAATCCAATTGCTAACAGGACAAGTGTTGCAGTTAAAAAGACTAGGTCTGGCGTTGATTTTGTTTTCGGCAATAGACCCACACTCCGTTATCGTCGATTTTACCTAACCGATCTGACCGGATAAGCAAGACAACCTCTCCTTAGAGTCTATGCATGGCGGCAATAAAGATGTCTCCTCGCTCTTCAAACGTTTTGAACTGATCCCAGCTTGCACACGCCGGGGATAGAAGAACGACATCTCCGTCTTCGGAAAGATCGTAAGCTGTTTTAACAGCTTTTTCTACATTATCGACAACTGTAACAGAATTAAGTCCTGCAAGAGATGCTGTATCTTTCATTTTCGGCGCTGTTTGCCCGAATGTTATGAGATGCTTTACCTTTGTTTGGAAATACGGAAGCAAATCATCAAATCCATTCCCACGGTCAAGACCACCCGCAAGCAAGATAACCGGTTCATCAAAGGAATCAAGCGCTTTTTTTGTAGCAATGGAATTTGTTGCCTTTGAATCGTTGAAGAACTTTCGCCCATTTACTTCACCAATGAATTGCAAACGATGTTTCACGCCATGAAAATTGGTTAGTTCGCTGTAAATTTTGTCATTAGAAACGCCAGATAATTTCGCGACTGCAATTGCAGCCAGCGTATTTTCGACGTTTTGCTTCATCGATAAGTCATCCACTTTAATGACTTTTTCATTTTTAAATACGATCCATCCATCAACGATGCAAACGCCGTTGTCCACTTTTTTTGTAGCTGAGAATGGAATCAATTCCGCATTGGACGCTTCTGCGAATGAAGTCACAACCGAATCATCGGCATTATACACTGCAAAATCATCTGCCGTCTGATTATGAAACATGCGCGCTTTCGCCGCTGCATACGCCTCTTTTGAACCGTGATAATCCAAATGAGCTTCATAGATATTTAGGAGCACAGAAATATGAGGATGGAAATTGACAGTTCCCTGGAGCTGGAAGCTTGATAGTTCCGTTACAAGGGTTTGGTCTGGCGAAGCTCCTGCTGCCACTTCACAGACAACCGTTCCGATATTCCCAGCAACGATTGGGTTCGACGGTGTTTCATTTAACAATTCGCCGATTAAAGTCGTCGTGGTTGTCTTCCCATTGGAGCCTGTGATTGCTATAAATGGAGCCTCAGAGATTTCACCAGCAATTTCAACTTCTGTCACAATTGGAATACTGCGCTTTTCGGCTTCAACAAGAAGAGGGTTTTGGTAAGGAATACCAGGATTTTTTACAATTAGATCGATTCCATCAAGCAACTCCAGTGGATGACCTCCACCTACTACTTCAAAGCCCTCATCTTGTAATTCAATCGCTTTTGGGTTATTTGCAACTTCTTCACGATCATTTACGGTTACGATAGCTCCTAAGGATCGAAGCAACTTTGCTGCTGCAAAGCCACTTTTTGCGATCCCCATCACTAAAACGGTTTTATTTTCATAGTTCACATTTTTCATTACATCCACACCTCTAGATAGATTCCAAATGTTGCACATAGTAAGCCCACTGTCCAAAACGTTGCAACTACGCGCCATTCTGTCCAACCAGATAATTCATAGTGGTGATGAAGTGGACTCATTTTGAATACACGCTTACCAGTCGATTTAAATGAAGCAACTTGAATGATGACTGAGAGCGTTTCAATTACAAACACTCCTCCAATAATAACAAGAAGAAGTTCGAGCTTGGTCATAATCGCTACAGCTGCAAGCGCACCTCCAAGTGCAAGTGATCCAGTATCGCCCATGAAGACTTTCGCAGGGTGAGCATTGAAAACAAGAAATCCAAGTACTGCCCCTACAACACTTACAGAAAAAATCGCAACGTCATACATGTATGCTGTTGCAGCAAGGATAGCAAATGCACCAAATGCGATAGCTGCTGTACCCGCCACAAGCCCATCGAGGCCATCTGTTAAATTCACAGCATTCGATGCTCCGACCAGCATGACAAACAAAAGCACCACATATCCGATTCCAATATCAAAGCTCCACTCAGTGCCTGGAACTCGAATCGCAGTGTCAAATCCAATCGTTCTTAAACCAAAATAAACTAAAATCGCAATTAGGAGCTGGCCAAGAAGTTTCTGTTTCGAAGTGAGTCCTAGGTTTCTTTTTTTCACTACTTTAATAAAATCATCTAAAAATCCAATTAGTCCATATCCGACTGTTACTAATAGAAGTAACCATATTTGTGTTGATATTTCATCATACTTAAGAGCGATGATTACGGTGCCCAGAATAATTGAAAGAATAATAATCAGTCCGCCCATCGTAGGGGTTCCGGATTTCTTCTGATGCGATTTAGGACCTTCTTCTCTTATGCTTTGACCGAATTTAAGCCTTCTTAAAAAAGGTATGAATACCGGTGATACAAGTACCGCTATAATAAATGATGTTAATAAGCTGAAAATCAATAAACGTTCAATCAATGTACTGCCTCCTTAAGATTAATTCCCTAATGTTTCGATAATCGATTCAAGACCTAGACCTCTTGATGCTTTTAATAATACGGCAGTCTTATCATCGAGTTTGCCAGCTAGATATGCTGTTGCATCCTGTTTATTCTCAAAGAAAACGGCAGATACACGTTGTCCTTCATGTTCCGTCAATCCTTTATATATCCATTTTGCTTTCTCACCAACCGTAATCACCTCTGTGATCGGTTCTCGAATAGCTGAGGCAATGCTACGATGAAGGGCTTCTTCCTCCCCGCCCAATTCATACATATCACCAAGTATCGCAATTTTTTTCTCAAAACCTTCAAGCTCAACAAGCGTTTCAATAGCCGCTTTCATTGATGTGGGGCTTGCATTATAAGCATCATTAATAATGAGTGCACCTGAAGGGACTCGAAACTGCTCAAGTCTCATACCAGTGAGTGTTAAAGTAGAAAGTGCTTTACGAATCACATTGTCTGAAACACCAAGCTTCCGTGCTGATGCGATACTATAAAGAGCATTCTTAATATTATGTTTGCCTAACAAGTGAATTTCGAACGGTTCTGTTTCATTTTTTAATGTAAAAGCATACCCATTTTGGCGCTTTTCAACCTCATCAATTTGGAGGTCGTTTGTTGATTGATACCCACACGCAATGCTATTTTCGTGCGTTCTCTCCAATAGTGGTTCATCACCATCGATAACGAGCAAACCATCCGTTTTAAGTCCCTCTGCAATTTCCATCTTCGCTTTAGCGATATTTTCTCTGCTTCCAAGTTGAAGTAAATGTGATTCCCCAATGTTCGTAATGACAGCTACATCTGGAGTCGCAATCTTAGTGAGGAGAGAAATTTCCCCCATTCCACTCATCCCCATCTCAAGAATAAGGACATCCGTTTCTTCGGGCATCGCGAGAACTGTCATAGGAAGTCCCCAGTGGTTATTTAAATTGCCCTGTGTTTTGTATGTTTGATACTTTGGACTAAGAACCGCTTCGAGCATGTCTTTCACGGTAGTCTTTCCGTTGCTTCCTGTTACACCTATCACATAAGGTTTATGCTGTCTTAAAACCTGCTTTGCAAGTTCTTGCAATCCGATCGTCGTATCATCCACAAAATACACCTTAACCTTATCTTGTAGATCCTTTGGAAACGGCTTGTTTTTCTCCCACAGTGTACCTGTTGCACCGTTCGCAATAGCACGATCAATAAAGCGATGTCCATCAAACACTTCACCAACGATTGGAATAAATAATTTATTTGTACAATCTTTTCTAGTATCGGTTGCCACACCTTCAAAGACCAGTTCTGGTTCAACTGGTCCCTGGCTGAATTCATTTACTAATTTCGCCGAAAAATTCATCACTTTCGCTCCTTTATCGCTTGACGTGCTGTTGCCCGGTCATCAAAATCCAGCACTTGATCGCCAATAATCTGATACGTTTCATGCCCCTTACCGGCAATTAAGATGACGTCACCGTCTTTTGCCTGGTCCACACAATATCGAATGGCTTCCGCACGATCTGTAATTCGAACAAATTCCCCTTCAACGCCCTCAACCATATCATCTAGAATACGTTCAGGGTCTTCACTTCGCGGGTTATCTGATGTAAGCACTGCTGTGTCAGCTATTCGGGTTGCTATTCTTGCCATTAGCGGTCGTTTTGTACGATCACGGTCACCACCGCAGCCTACAACAGCAAATACATTCCCTTTCGCCATATCTTTAACCGTCTGAAGAACGTTCTCCAAGCTATCAGGCGTATGAGCATAATCTACGATTACAGGATATTTTTGCCCTTCGTCTACAAGTTCAAACCGCCCGGGAACTCCTTCAACTTGTTCTAGACTATTTAGAATATGATCTAAGGGAAGACCATTGGCAAGGCATGCTCCGATAGCAGCTAAAGCGTTATATACGCTAAATTTCCCTGTTAATTTCAACGTCACTTTTCGCTCTGCTTCAGGAGTGGTAAGGCTGAAGTTTGTCCCATTAGCAGAAAAAGAAATGTGATGTGCCTTAATTTCTGCGTCACGTTCGATTCCATATCTAAGGATATGAGCAGATGTCATTTCTTCATATTTATCTGAAGCTTCATCATCCGCATTCAGTACGGCTACTTTTTTTCTCCCTGTTTCATATGTATTACCTAGTTGGGAAAAGAGAAGACCTTTTGCCTGACGATACTCATCCATCGTGCCGTGGTAATCGAGATGATCCTGAGTTAAATTAGTGAAAACTGCCACATCATAATCACACCCTCTAACCCGCCCTAAGGTCAAGGCGTGAGACGAAACCTCCATCACCGCTGTATCAACTTGCTGATCGCGCATTTTAGCGAATTGTTTTTGTAGAAGCAATGGTTCTGGCGTTGTATTCTTAGTTTCGTACTCTTCATCTCCGATTTTCATGTTGATGGTACCGATCAAACCAGTTTTCTGATTCTCACTTCGATGAATGCTCTCGATCAAATGCGAAACAGTCGTTTTACCGTTCGTTCCAGTGACCCCAATCAAAGAAAAAGATTTTGTTGGGTTTTGATAGAACATATTTGCTAGTTCTGCCAATGCGCGATGAGCATCACGAACGAGAATAACAGGGACATTCACTCGAAGTTCCTTTTCGGAAACGAGAGCTACAGCCCCTTTACTTACTGCTTGATCTGCATAATCGTGTCCGTCAACTGTATAGCCTGGTATACACACAAAGAGGCTACCAGAAGTAACAGCGCGGCTATCACTTTCAATGGTGCTAACCTCAGGATTTCCGTCACCTTGTTGCTTATATGTAAATAACGCTTGGAGAAGATCGTTTAATTTCATTTCTTTCAAACCTTTCTAGTTTGCTGACATATTTTCAGAAAACAAGCCAAGAGCATATGCCTTGGCTTGTTCATTACTTATTGTACTCACAGGTTGCCTATTTGTCACCCATATAAAGCCGAATTTCTGACCCCGCAGGTAATTTCACACCAGGATCTGGTGCCTGCGCTACAACTGTATCTCCCTCGCCACTCGAATCAATCTTCAAATTGTACATGGCTTCTCGGATTTCTTCAGATGATTTCCCTACTAAATCAGGCATTTCGATCATCTCTTCATCCTGCCATGTTTTTTCTTTCTCAATTTGGTCTTCCCTTTTCTCTACGCCCATAACCGTCAAACTATCCTGGATAATGTTACCTACAATCGGAGCAGCCACAATCCCACCAAATTGAAGCGTATCTTTAGGATTATCGATGGCAACATACACGACAATTTGAGGATCATCTGCAGGAGCAATTCCTATAAAAGATACGATGTGATTATTTTTTAAATACGCACCGTTTTTGGCTTTCTGAGCCGTTCCAGTTTTCCCGCCAACTCTATATCCGTCTACGTAAGCATTCTTCCCAGTTCCAAGTGCCACCACTGTTTCTAAAGCGTGCCTGACTTCTTTAGAAGTTTCTTTTGAAATCACCTGTCTCCTTACAGTCGGTGTATTTTTACTTACGACTGCACCTGTTTCAGGATCAAGCCACTCTTTTGCTATATACGGCTCATAAAGCGTTCCGCCATTTACCGCGGCTGAAACGGCTGTTACTTGTTGAATTGGCGTTACGGAAACCCCCTGACCAAAAGCAGTTGTTGCTAGCTCAAGTGGTCCAACGTTATCCACATCAAATAAGATTCCGCTTGCTTCACCTTGTAAATCAATACCAGTTTTTTTTCCGAAACCGAATTTATCAATATAAGAAAATAGCTTCTCTTTACCAAGGCGCTCACCAAGTATAACGAAACCAGGGTTACAAGAATTCTGTACTCCTTCTAAGAACGTCTGGCTGCCATGTCCGCCGGCTTTCCAACATCTTAGTTTTGTACCAGCCACTTCAATGCTTCCTGGATCGTGGAAGTGATCGTTCTCCAAATCAACTTCGCCTTCCTCGAGGGCAGCAGCTAGCGTAATGATTTTGAACGTTGATCCTGGTTCATACGTACTCCAGACCGGCTTGTTCTGATTCCACACATCAGGTGATACGTCCTGGTATTCTTCAGGGTTGAAATTAGGTCGCGAAGACATTCCGAGTATTTCACCTGTGTTCGGATCCATGGCGATAGCTACAGCACCATCTGGATTGTAAGTCGCCTCTGCAATATCAAGCTCTCGTTCAATAATCGTTTGAACTTGAGAGTCGATGGTCAGCCGAAGATCGAGTCCATCAACAGGTTCTGTATAATCATCTGCAAGCGCAGGCATTCGTTTTCCTTTTGCATCTGCATAGTATTCGACCTGTCCCTGTTCACCACTTAACTCTTTATCATAATAGAGTTCAATCCCTGTTAAACCTTGGTTGTCGATCCCGCTAAAACCGAGAACATGTGATAAAAAAGCACCGTTCGGATAGTGTCGTTTATTATCTTCAGCAATATAGACACCAGATAAATTCAACTTTCGTATTTCATTGGCTTTTTCGTTCGTCATTTTCTTTCCTTCAGGACGAATCCACACCATGGATTCCACTTTCGTAATGGTTTCGTACACTTTTTCTTTGCTCGTATTCAAGGAAGCAGCAAGAGCTTCAGCGGTAGCTGCCGGGTTTTGCACCTGTCTTGGCACCACAAGTACGGACGGTGCACTTATATTGGTAGCTAGCGGAACGCCATTCCGATCGAGAATTTCTCCTCGACTCGGTTCAAATGGAATATTTCGGCTCCAAGAGTCTTTTGCTTTCTCACTTAACCAATTCCCCATTACAAGCTGTACGTAACCTAATCTCACCACGACAACCCCAAAAATAAATAAGCCTACAACAAGTGAAATAACGAGTCTCCTCCGGACAGTGACATTGGAAACGCGCATAAACTCAACCTCCCTGATTATGCTCGTTTCACTATATGTTCACTGTTAGGCAGATAGACCAGCTAGTCCGTAATCGCTTCGGCTTCACTATTCTCTTCCGGCTTAGGTTCGTCTGTTGGTTCTGATGAAGGAGAACTCAGTTCTGCTACGAGGTAATCTCCTTCTTTTATCGTGCTACCTTTTTCAATGCCTTGCTTCGTCACATAACCTGAACCCATCATATTAGGCTTTAGCTCCATCAATTCAACTAGTTTCATTACATCAGCGAGGGACCATCCAGTGATATCAGGCATCTTTTCTGTTCCCTCTGAACGTAAAATGATTCGTTCACCATCCAGGATTTTTGAACCAGCATGTGGTGACTGACTTACAACATTGCCATCACCAAGTCCAACCACTTCCAAGCCTTTTGCTTCTAACTCTTTCTTCGCTTTATCAACGGTCATTCCCGTTACATCTTTCAAGACTTCACCATTTTCATCTGCCTGTTCCTTCGTCTCTTCTTTTTTCTTCTCCATCGGATCAATGTTCAAGTATTGAAGACTATTCTTCATAACGGTATTAAATATTAGCGAAACAGGATCACTTCCTAGCTCAGGGTATTCAAGTTGTGGGCGATCAACCGCAACATAAACAACCAATTCCGGATCGTCAGCAGGTGCCATTCCAATAAATGAAAAGATGTTGTTTCCATAGCCGCTCATGTACCCTTTTGAACCTTGAGAAATTTGTGCTGTTCCTGTCTTACCTGCAATCGTATAACCGTCGATATCATAAGGTGTCCCCGTACCATCTGTCACAATCGTACGCATAAGCTTACGAGTTTGAGTAGCAGTATCTTTAGATATTGGTTCTCCGACTACTTTTGGCTCATGATTGAGTTTCACTTCATTCGAATCAGGGTCAACAATTTTCTCAATAACATATGGTTTCATCATTTTACCACCGTTCGCTACAGAAGATATGGCTTGAATCTGTTGAATCGGGGTAATCGTTGAACCTTGACCAAAACCTGTCGTAATTCGCTCAAGTTCTCCACTATAGACAATACTAGATGACGTTTCACCCGGTAGGTCGATACCTGTTTTAGCATCAAAACCAAACTTAGTTAAATAGTCGCGATATTTATCATATCCAAGCTTCTCTTTCACAAGAATAGATGCAGCAACGTTTGAGGAGTTACGAATACCTTCGTCAAAGCTAATCGTGCCCCAGCCTTCCCCTCCATTATGGTCACTTACACGACCACCTGGAACTGAATATTGACCTGATTGATAGAGTTCATCTCCGTTGTATACTCCCTCTTCTATCGCTGCAGCAACAGTGAAAACTTTCATCGTGGAACCAGGTTCAAATGCTGTTAATGCCATATTCGTATAATTCGTTACATTTCTTAAGTTCGGATCAAACGTCGGACGATTTCCCATCGCAAGGATTTTCCCTGTATCTGGATCCGCTACGATTGCTGTCATACGTTCTGGGTTAAATTTCTCTTGAGCTTCATCCATAGCTCTTTCTACTAAGAGTTGAATTTTCTCATCAATAGTTAAATAAACATCGTTTCCGCTTTTAGAAGGCGTTATGTTCTCATTCCCATACGGAAGTCTGAACCCTTCTCGGTCACTCTGATAGGTTTCTTTCCCTTCCTGTGGTACCAGGTATTTATTCAGTTGTTTTTCTAATCCTAACAAACCTTCTTGAACGCCATCATCATCTTCATTCGTAAATCCGAGAAGATGTGACGCAAATTCATCATTAGGATATAGTCGTGTTTTAGTAGGAATAAAGCCAACACCAGGTAAATCAAGCTTTTCAATCTTATCTTTTTGCGTCAGGCTTAAGTTTTTACCTGAAGAGCCAAATTCAACTTGAAACGCTTCATCTCTAGACAAAATATCCTTGATTTCTGATTGCTTCATTTCGATGATTGGGGCAAGGGCAGCAGCCGTTTTGTCCACGTCTTCCACATGATCCTCATATTCTTTATCCAGAATAGCTCGGAGTGTAAAAGATGGAATATCCGTTGCTAACGCATTCTCTCCAGTCCGATCATAGATCGTTCCCCGATCAGCTTCAAGAATCTTACTTCGCGTCCATTTCTCCTTGCCAAGCTCCATTAAATCAACTTTCTCTCCTTCAGAGCCTGATACCGATTGCGTCCATTCGATATAGAAAAACCGCCCAATAAAAGCAAAAAAGAGCAGGACAAATAGTGACATTAAAATCGCTGCTCCAACATTAATATGTGAGTTCTTGTTTGTTTCTTTCATTGCAGTGCAAACCTCCGAAATTATGATCCCTTGTTGATCACTTCTACATTTTGATCATTCAGCTTCATGCCCAATTCTTCTTCGGCAATATTCACAATTCGATCTGGTGCACTTAATTCCGTTACTTGAACATCGAGCTCTTCATTCTGTTTCATTTGAGCACGCTGATCAGCTTCCACCTGTTGAAGACTCGTATTCAAGTTATAAATCTTAGCGTAATTCGAAACCATAAAGATAGACGCCGCCACAAACGATAGTACAAGCATCATCCAGAGCAGTTTTTCTCCTTTGGTAATCCGTCCTCGTTCGACATAAACGGATTGTTGTTTCGTTTCGACTTGCTTTTGCTTTTGTGTTTGCTGCTGTTGATACTTATACGCCAGGTTACTCATTGTTTTCCCCCTTGCACCTTCTCTTATTTTATCTTTACACTTTCTCTGCTACACGAAGCTTTGCCGATCGTGCGCGTCTATTCGTTTCTTGCTCTTCTTCTGAAGGAAGAATCGGTTTCCTTGTAACGAGCTTCATTTCTGGTTGATAAGCATCCGGTATAATCGGCATACCCGGTGGGAGTTCGGGTCCTGAAGCTGCTTCTTTCATCGTTGTTTTACAAATTCGATCTTCTAGAGAGTGGAACGTGATAACACTCATTCGACCGCCTGGATTTAGGATAGACATGCCATCAATTAGAGCTTGTTCAAAAACTTTGAGCTCATCATTTACCGCTATTCGAATTGCCTGAAAAATTCTTTTAGCGGGGTGTCCCCCTTTCCTTCTCGCAGGTGCAGGAATTGCGTCCTTAATGATATCAACAAGTTCGAATGTGGTTTCAATCGGTTTTTGGTCTCTTGCTTTTTCAATTTTGCGAGCGATTTGTTTTGAAAATTTTTCTTCACCAAATTTGAAAAAAATTGAGACGAGACGTTCATACGCCCACTCATTCACCACTTCATACGCCGACAAACTGGAAGATTGGTCCATTCTCATATCCAGCTGTGCATCATGCTGATAACTAAACCCCCGCTCCCCTTTATCAAGTTGCGGAGAGGAAACACCAAGGTCAAACAAAATACCATCAACACCATCAACACTAAGATTAGAAAGCGCTTCTTTAATAAAACTGAAATTCCGTTCAATCACGGTGAGCTTACTTTCATAACCTGCAAGTGTTGTTTTGGCATTATCGATTGCCCATTGATCCTGATCGAACGCATAGAGGTGCCCAGTGGTAAGCCTGTCCAAAATTGCTTTGGAATGCCCTCCGCCACCAAGCGTGCAGTCGACATAAATACCATCTTCTTTAATATTGAGTGCGTTCACAGCTTCTTCTTTTAATACTGTAATGTGTTCAAACATAGCGACACCTTAACCTTCATTCCATATTGACCTTCTACAAATCGAAATCCATCATACTTTCCGCGATTTCAGAGAAAGACTCTTCTGATGCATTGAAATACTCTTCCCAAACGCTCTTATTCCAAATTTCCAATCGATTTGAAACACCAATTACAACGCATTCTTTCTCAAGACCTGCATACTGGCGTAAAGTTCCGGCAATATTTACCCTGCCCTGTTTATCCAGTTGGCATTCAGTAGCTCCTGAGAAAAAAAATCGGGTAAAAGCACGAGCATCTTTTTTTGTAAAAGGAAGTGTTTTCATTTTCTCTTCTAGGACTTCCCATTCGTTCATGGGATAACCAAAAATACATTTATCTAACCCGCGAGTGAGGACAAAGGTTTCACCAAGTTCTTCACGAAACTTAGCGGGAATAATCATTCTGCCTTTTTCATCAACAGTATGTTGATATTCCCCCATAAACATGGCTTCCTCCACCTCTCCCACTTTCTACCTCTAAGTTACCACAACTCCCCACTTTTCACCACTAAAAAATTAATTCGTACCACAAAACAAAAATCCTGCTGTTCAGCAGGATTTTTATTGAAAAATATTTATTTTTTTAAATAGGCCTTTCAAACGATTCCCAATTAAAGATAAACCACTTTGTGTTTCTCATTAAAATCAACATCCAGGCTCATTAGACGATCGACGAAGTCGGTACCATACCAATTTAAATAATAAACAACATTCCACTTTCGCTCTTGTGGGGCACCATTCGGCTTTAATGCTAGACCGACCTCATCGAACTTGGCAAGATCATTCTCATGTTTGTATTCGATCGATTGATAGAGTTTATCTTGAAGAAGATCAAGTTGTCTCTGTAAGAAACGTCCATTCTTTTCAGCGTATTTCTCAAGTCCACCGTCAACACGTGACGTGAGAAGACGAAGTTCTTGATGAATTTCCTCCACTTTGACTTTCGCATCTTTAAACGCACCACCGATCCCCACATCATCAAGTTTACTCACATAACTTTCTTTAAAGGATTGGATTCCAGAGTTCAGTACCTCTTCAACCTGCAGCGATAAATCAACCAGATGCTTCTGAATATGACGTTCTACAAATGTGAATGTTAACCGCGGAACAATAACAGGCATTTTGAAATCAAATGCGCGAAAAGCAGGTTTAAGTAACGCCCAATATGCAAGTTCACCCGGCCCCCCTACAAAGGCTAGCACAGGAAACATAGCATCTTGCATGATTGGCCGCGTCACTACATTATTACTTAAATCAGCGGGATGTTCTTCTGCCACCTGAAGTAGTTCTGCTTCTGTAAAGGACACATTAGCTGTTTTTCCAACAAATCCTTTTTCACTTCGTTCCAGAAGAATTCGTTCCCCATTGATCCGCGCAAATAAATTCGCCTGGTGCTCATCTAGATCGACACCGATGGGATAACCAGCTTCTTGCAATTGGGCAGCCTGGTTTATAACGCCTTCATTAATCGACTTATTTTGAAGAATCATTTTCTTAAATTCATTAGACTGCAAATTTCTGAAGTCAGAATTTCCAGAATCAACAAGGACGAGTCCATGCTTTGAGAAAAACTTCGTCATCATGTGACAGAAATGATCTACAAACGTATCTGATTTTGCAGTCACTTCTTCAAGCCATTCCTGAATATCTTTCGTAAACGATGTTTCACCAAAGTGGTGTAGCATGTCACGCGTCCAGTCATTGAGCTTCTCACGATCAAGAGAAATATCTGATAACGCTTGCTTTGTCAATTGCTTTTGAGGAACGGCTATTTTTTTCTCGCGATTCGTATCATATGTGTGAATATGGTTCACTTCATGATAATCATGATCCTCACCTGCCACCCAGAAGACTGGAATAACTGGCACCCCTAACGATGCCTCTTTCTCTTCTGCAAGCTTAATAACAGATAGTGCTTTATTAATCGTATAGAGAGGTCCAGTTAAAACCCCTGCTTGTTGACCCGCCACCACCGTAACGGCTTCTTTTTGTTTAAGGCGCTCCAAGTTCTTCATCACTCGGTCATGAGGTTCATATTTTTCATTAAATGAGATTAAGTGCCGTACGAGAGACGTACGATCATACGTTCTTTCCATCAAGTCTCGATAGCGCTCTCCATACGAGGTCCCATGTTGATATGTATAGTCAAAAAAAGCTGAGATATTTTTCTCCTCAGCGATGTAATCTGTTGCAATTACATTTGATCCTGGAAGGAATGTTTCTGTGATTTTCATTAAAATTTCTTCCTTTCTTGACACAAATGCGGTTCTCCGCCTCATTAATCCTTAGTTAGTATATCAAACTTCCCTCTTCGCACCAAAAAAAAAGCTTATGAGTTACACCGTCACAATTCGGTGAACTAACCCAATAAGCAAAAGAATGAAATAACCAGTTGAAAACAACAGGAAATTGAAACGCCATGCGCCTTTCACTACTTTGTGAATTTGAACATCTTCTTTCGTTTTCCAATGAAGCACTGTAAATCCTATTGCTGCCCCGATGATCAGCAATAGGATAATCCATAAGAAAGACCGACCCGAAATTTCAATAAGGATGAAATGCACACTTAGGATAAAGAAAATGGTCGAAAGATCTACCGCAAGACGAAATGAAAACTTTTTCTTCTTTGTCATCTTAACCGTAATGATGTAAATCAGGTACCACGCTAATAGCGGAACCGTCACAGCAGTTGCTGCAACCGATGCCAGGATGTTCTCCATTTCAGCAGACTCCTTTCTTCATCTACTCTTTTTCTCAAGTCCTTTAATACTATCGAATGCGAATCTTGAGTAAGGTACATAGATGCCTTTTGACTCAGCTTCTTTAAGAATAACTCCCGTAATCGCATCAATTTCAGTGGGTCTGCCGGAGACTAAGTCCGCTAGCATGGATGAAGTATTTGTTCTCGTTTGCTTACAAACAGTCTGAACATTGTTCCAAGATTCTTCAAAGTCTAATTGAAGAACAGTAGAAGCCTCTTTTACTAATTCTCTCATGATCACATAAAACCTTGCATTCATTAGCAATTCCCCGTTCGAGACTTGATAGATACCAGTTAGCGGATTAATTGCGCAGTTCACAACAAGTTTCTTTGCAAGCATGCGATACCAGTCTGGCTCATAAACCATAGGGAATTCGGTGCTAGAAAGGTCGTCAAACGTGCGAGGCACTCCCTGATACGAACTGACTCTTAAAACACCGACTCCAGTATGTTCCACGGTCACACTATCCTTTTTTCTCGCTCCATGCTCGATAACACCTACCATCATGTTGTGCGGCAGTGAATCTAAATGTTGAATGTGCCCCATCCCATTTTGTATGAAAAGCAAATCTGGTGAATCCCCACTGTCATATGTCTCGTGAATCATAGCGATCACAGCAGGAACGTGATGTGATTTGACCGCAACAATGACTAAATCAGTCTTTTCTTTCGGAAGATGATGAGTAGACCGAACATGCACTCGCCGTTCTATCTCACCTATGTAGTGAATTCCGTTCACCTTAATATCATCAGCCTGTTCTCTATGATGACTGACAACCGTAACGGTATGATTTAAAATAGTATACTTGGCAGCTAGAAGAAGTCCGATTGAACCGCCTCCAATGATGATTATTCTCAATTTCTTTCCCGCCTTTTGTATGTCAACTGTCTCTATCAAGTTTAGCATATGTTTTCATTAGGATGAGATAAAAAATCCCTTAACAGTTAAGTTAAGGGATTTGCACGAATCTTATACAGGATAAACAGGATGCTTTTTAGTAGGCACACCTACTTCTTTAGATTCATAATACGCCAGGCGATCGACAAGCACTTCACGCAACTCACTTCCAGGAACAATATCATCTACGATAAGCTCTGAAGCGAGTTTGTAAATATCAATGTGCTCTTTGTATTCTTGATGCTTTTCCTTCACGTACTCCATGCGTTCTTTTGGATCTTCTATTGCATTGATCTTATTCGCATAAACTGCATTCACGGCTGCCTCTGGCCCCATTACGGCAATCTGAGCAGTCGGGAGCGCAATGCAACAATCTGGTTCAAAAGCCGGACCAGCCATTGCATACAGTCCCGCACCATAAGCTTTTCTGACAACGACTGATATTTTCGGGACCGTGGCAGAGCTCATGGCTGCAATCAATTTCGCTCCATGACGGATGATTCCAGCGCTCTCAACTTTTGTACCAATCATGAACCCTGGTACATCAGCAAGAAAGACGAGTGGAATATGATAAGCATCACAGAGCTGAATGAATTTCGCTCCTTTATCAGCAGAATCAACGAAAAGGACGCCGCCCTTTACCTTCGGCTGATTAGCAATCAAACCTACAACACGACCATCGATTCTTGCAAATCCTGTGATTAATTCAGGCGCAAACAGCTTCTTCATCTCAAAAAAGCTGTCCCCATCCACAAGCGCTTCTATTAAATCATACATGTTAAACGGCGCATTTTGATTCTCCGGTACAATGTCAGTAATCGACTTCTCTAGTGAAGGCAACCTTCCTTCTAATTGAGGAGGTCTTTTATCGAAATTGCCAGGGAAGTAACGCAAATAGTTTCTTCCTAGTTGAATCGCCTGCTCTTCATTTTCAGCGAGAACATCACCACATCCGCTTGTGCTGCAGTGCATTCTTGCACCGCCCATTTGTTCTAGCGTCACTTTTTCACCAATAACTTTTTCAGCCATACGCGGTGAACCGAGGTACATGGAAGCATTCTTGTCAACCATGATCACGATATCACAGAAAGCCGGTATGTAAGCACCACCTGCTGCAGATGGTCCGAACAGTAGGCACACCTGAGGTACCATTCCAGACATTTTCACCTGATTATGAAAAATCCTTCCTGCACCTCGTCTGTTGGGGAACATTTCGAGCTGGTCTGTTATTCTAGCTCCAGCGGAATCAACCAAATAGAGGAGCGGTACTTTAAGCGTCATTGCCGTCTCTTGAATACGAATGATTTTCTCAACTGTTCGCGCCCCCCATGAGCCTGCCTTTACAGTTGAATCATTTGCCATGACACAAACCTTTTCTCCATTCACCTTACCAATAGCCGTTACAACACCATCAGCAGGCAGGTCACTCGCATGATTATTCGCAAATTTTCCATCTTCTGTATACTGACCATTATCAAACAAAAGATTAAGACGATCTCGCACGAAGAGCTTATTCGTTTCTTTAAGTTTCTGATGATATTTCTCAGCACCGCCAGATTCAATTTCATCAGATTTGTTCTGCAAACGTTCTTCAAGATGATTCATGAAGCATCCTCCTTCGATTTCTTTAAGATCGAGCGCTCGCTCACCTTACTTAATTGTAACGAGAACGTCACCTTCGTTAACAAAATCTCCAATGTTGACTTTCACTTCTGCAACAGTACCCTCTTCTGATCCTTCAATAGGAATCTCCATTTTCATTGATTCCAACATGACAAGTTCTTGTCCAGGTGTAATGGAATCTCCTTCTGCGACCATCAAGTTCAATACAGTTCCAGCCATCGACGCTTTGATTTCTTGCATATCAATCATCCCTTTTCTCTATGTTTATTTTTTTAATGCAGGAGTTTGTGCTAAGTAAGACGTTGAATACTGACCATGCTCAAAATTATTTTCACTTAAAAGATTTTTAAACAAAGGGCCATTATGCTTGATCCCCTCTAATGAAAACTTTTCAAAAAATGTTTTGCCAGTCTGAATCGCTTCCTGACGAGTTGAACCCTTCACAATAATCTTGGCAATCATCGGGTCATAGAAAGGTGACACGTTCGACCCACTTTCATAGCCTGAATCAATACGAACATCCTCCATTGTCGGAAAGTACAGTTTTTCGATTTTCCCTGGAGATGGCATAAAGTTTGTTGGGTCTTCTGCATACAATCTGAATTCAATACTATGACCTGAGGGCATGATATCCTTCTGCTTCAGTGGCAGACTTCTACCCTCCGCTACTAAACACTGCCATTCTACTAGGTCGACACCAATCGTTTCTTCTGTGATCGGATGCTCAACCTGTAACCTAGTGTTCATTTCTAGAAAGTAGAAATTCTCATCTTCATCAACAACAAACTCGACTGTTCCAGCATTTGTATAACTTACATGCAATGCCGCTTTCAGGGCAGCTTCACCAATTTTAGTGCGCGTGGTTGGTGATAGAAACGGAGATGGAGTTTCTTCTAGAACCTTTTGATTTCTTCTCTGAATCGAGCAATCTCTTTCATAGAGATGGACGATATTCCCATGTTTGTCACCAACGATTTGTACTTCGATATGCCTTGCATGGTCAATAAACTTTTCAACAAACATATCACCATTGCCAAAATACGCTTTTGCACGATTCTGGCTAGATGGGAAAGCTTTTTCAAGCTCTTGATCATTTTCACAGCGCTGCATACCAATTCCACCGCCTCCAGCTGCCGCTTTCAGCATCACCGGATAGCCTATCTCATTGGCATAAGAAACAGCTGCCGAAACATCGGCGATTTCGCCACTTCCAGGGACAACTGGGACTCCGGCTTCAACCATCGTTTTTCTAGCTGTAATCTTATCTCCCATCGCTTCTACCACATCAGCAGAAGGACCAATGAAGGTAATGCCGTGATTCTCAACCCTTCTAACAAATTCGGCGTTCTCTGAGAGAAAACCGTAACCAGGATGAATAGCATCAACTTTCTCTTCTAGTGCGACTCTCATAACTTCTTCCTGATTTAAATAGGATTTAGCAGCAGGTGGATCACCGATGCTGTATGCAATTGTTGCTTGCTTAACATACGGAAGATCTTTATCTGCAGTCGAATAAACAGCAACCGTCTCCATTCCAAGTCTGCTGCATGTTCTAATAATTCGTTCAGCGATTTCGCCTCGATTTGCAATCAGGATTTTTTTCACACTATCTCCCCTCTCATTACATGAGTGAATACACGGGTTGAAAACCCTTACATTTATCATATCATTAATTCCTCTTTTCGTTTCAAGAAATATTCAAATTATTCCTTTTATGCATTGTTTTTTGAAATAAAGCAAAGTTTCGTGATTTCGGTTATAATGAATGGGTAAGGAGTTTTACTCCTATTCATTAAACAGAGTATAGAACGCATACTTGACGGAGGGGGCCGCTATGGTAGACTTGACAGTTCGTCCACTTGTAATCAATTACAAAACTCTTGAGGAGTTTAAGAAATTTAAAGAATTTGGTATTCAGGAACTTTCGATGATGGAGGATCTACAAGATAACATCATTGAGAATGATAGTGAATCTCCATTCTACGGCATCTATTATGGAGACAAACTCGTAGCAAGAATGAGTCTATATCGCATCGAAGGTAAATATGATCGCTACTTCGATCCACCTCAAGATTACCTTGAGTTATGGAAACTTGAAGTTCTTCCGCAATATCATAATCGTGACTATGGTTCTACACTCGTTAATTTTGCTAAAACCTTTAATTTACCAGTGAAAACGAATGCTAGACAGGGATCAGGCGATTTTTGGGAAAAGATGAGTTTTGAAGCAGTTACGTACAATCCAGAACGTGACCGTGGAGAGAATCCATACGTCTGGTATCCGGCAGGCGTGTCAGAACAAGAATAGCCAAAAAATAGGAGTCGCCCACATCGGGCAACTCCTATTTTTTTATTTTCTCTAAATTTCCATTTGCGTCCATCTGAAATTTCATACTTCCCTGATCTTCTTGAAAAACGACCATTTTTCTTGCCTTTTCCATGATCTCTAATAAAGATTGGTAATCTTCCTGAACAGTCATATATTCTTTCTCTAGCTGATGCAGATGCTGCTTTAGCTCAAGATTCTCAGCAAGTGCTTCCTGTAAAGATGCCTCGTTTTTTGATATTTCAGAAAGGTGCGCCCGTGACGTGATGAGAAGACGAATGGCTTCGTCAATTAATTCCATACTCTTGTCTTCTTCTATCGGTTCGGCATTGTGTTCTGGACTAATTTTCTTTTGCTGTTTACGTTGTTTCTTAGCAAGAGCTATTGCTGCTTCATATTGTTTCCGAATCAATGAGTTCCACCGGAAACCACACGCAGCCGGCGTTCGTGATAGAGTCTTTCCTACTTCTTCAAATGCTGCGAGCTGCGTACTCGCCTCTCGGATATGACGTAAAACGACTTCTGCTAACAATACATCCTCGTCTTTTGACCATGCATCCTGACGAATCGGTACCAATCGAAAGCCCCCCAATAACCGTTTTACAGTCATCATATGCATTTGGTAGATATAGTAGACTTTCAACTTCTAGAAATAGTCTCTTCTCATCTCTTAACCATTCTAGCGATTCGTTTTGCTCAGAAATGCTTCGACTGCCTGATGATGCTCATCTGTTGCCCACAAGGTAGCACAATTGCTGATTTCGTTCTCCACTCTCTTACGGATATCAACTTCATCAAGACTACTCAACCAGTAATTTTTGTAGGATGAAAGGATTAATGGGGAACGATTCAACAGTTTTTCAGCGTATTCATAGGCTGCATCTTGCCAGTTTGTTTCTTTTGTTATGTAGGTGAGATACCCGTTTTCAGCAGCCGCTTCAGCAGAGTAGCGATCAGCACTCATTAACATTTGTAATGCATTTCCTGAATCCATCCTCGTAAGTGCATATGTAGCCCCACCCCAGCCAGTTGTTAAACCGATAGAGCCTTGAATAAAACCGACCTGAATGCCACTTCTCGCAACCCGATAGTCACAGGCAATGGCAAGCTCAGAACCTCCGCCAACAGCGTGACCATTAAGAAGAGCAATCGTTGGTTTTTTACAGAAAAATAGTCTGTCTAGCACATTCCCCATTTTTCGAAGCATCGGATAGGCTTGTTGTTTAGTATGGAGACCTTGAAAGGCAGCAAGATCACCGCCACTGCAGAAAGCCTTCTCTCCGCTACCAGTTAAAATGATATAGTTTACACGTTCATCTTCCTCAGCCATTCTAATAGCATCCATTAAGTTATCCATCACATCATAATTGATCGCATTCCGTTGCTCTGGTCGATTAATCGTCAGTACAGCTGCTTCTTTCCGTCTTTTTACGATGACACTCGTCACGCCATGCCCCTCCTAATAAAAAAAACTAAGAAAAAATGATTTTATGTATAAAAAAAACAGAGAGATTTCTCTCTCTGTTTCGTAAGATTACTTGCTTACTACATTTTCACCTTTGTAATTTCCACACTCTTTACAAACACGGTGAGAAAGTTTGAATTCGCCGCAATTAGGGCATTTTACCATTCCTGGTACTTCTAATTTATAATGAGTACGACGCTTATTTTTACGCGTTTTAGAAGTTCTTCTAGCTGGTACTGCCATCGTTTCCACCTCCTTAAAAAATTACAGATAATATGGAAGGCTGTTAGACCGATTAGTTATCTTCGTTTTCCTTATTGAAAAAGTCAGCTAAACCGGCCATACGAGGATCAACCTTTTCTTTCGGTTGTTCTTTCGTAATAACTTCCCACCCATTACCGGATTTTTTTGGCATTTCTTCAGATTCAGAGCTATATTTCACAACTCGAATCGGAATCTCCAAAAGTATATTTTCCTTAATATACGGAACTAAGTCAACCGTATTTCCCGAAACTTGATGAATTTCTTCATCTTCCACCTCAAAATCAACGCCATTTGTGTTTGCTTCCAACACAAATGTCTCCATCGGGCGAAGCAAGAACGGAAAATCAACATCTTCGAGTGTATTGGCACATGGAAGAACCATTTTGCCTTTCACTGTTAGATGAAAGGTAACCTTATTACCGTGAAACGATGTCTCACCGGTAACATGAACTGGTGTAATCTCACGTATATCTGGATTACGTTCCTTCAGTTCCTCTACATTCACTTCTTCGTCAATTGTAAGACCCTTCAGTTTGAAGGACTTCAATTGTTCAATTGACCATTTCATCTGTATATCACCTCAAGGCAACAAAAGTATTATAGCTACAAAATAAGCAAATGTCAATATTTTTTCTTTACACCAGTTGTTTAACAATCATTCTTGGTATAGTGTTAATCATACCAGAGGAAAAACGTTGAATTCAACTAAATAAAATGGACGTCTGCTTCATGTTGGACAGAAAGGAGCATTAGGATGAAATCTGCGGGTGTTATCGTTGAATACAATCCGTTTCACAACGGACATCTTTATCATTTGAATGAAACAAAAAAAGCGACTGATGCCGATGTTGTCATCGGGGTTATGAGCGGTTCGTTTCTTCAGCGGGGCGAACCAGCTCTTATGGATAAATGGACGAGAACGCGAATGGCACTTAAGAATGGCGTAGATCTTATGGTTGAGCTTCCATATGTGTATGCTACCCAGAAAGCAGAAATTTTTGCAGAAGGGGCTGTTTCCCTCCTTACTTCACTCGGAGTCGATACCCTCTGTTTCGGAAGTGAATCAGGTTCCATCAAAGAATTCCAGGATACGATCTCATTTATTAACTCGAATGAGAAAGCATATAACGAACGGATCAAGTATTACATGGGCGAGGGAAACAGTTATCCCAAAGCAACGTCTCTCTCATTCCAAAGTCTAAATGGTCACGAAAGCGTACTAGATTTATCTGAGCCTAACAATATTTTGGGTTACCAATATATTAAAGCGATTCAAAAGCAACGATCCAACATGAAGCCTTCAACCATCTTACGTACAAAAGCTGGCTATCATGAGCAGAATATTGTTGATAAAAGAATTGCAAGTGCCACTAGCATCAGACATGAATTGCTTTCAAAAGGGCGTTCCCTGGAAAGTATCGCAAATTATGTTCCCCCTGCGACATTTGAAGAGCTTTCCCGCTATCACCATACGTACGAGATCTATCATGGTTGGCATAGACTTTACCACTTATTGAGATATAAATTATTAACTTCCCCACAATCCAGACTTTCGTCTATTTACGAAGCTGAAGAAGGTCTTGAAAATCGACTGATGACGATGGCTAAAAAATCCTCTACGTTCAGTGCATTTATGGAGGCAGTTAAAACGAAAAGATATACATGGACACGTATCCAGCGATTTGCGCTACATATTTTAACTGACACGTCAAAAGAAGACATGCGGCAAGCGTTAGAAAACGACCGCGCTCCCTATATCAGAATACTTGGTATGACTTCAGCAGGAAGATCATTTTTAAATGAGAACAAAAGCACATTTACTGTTCCACTCGTCTCAAATATCAATCAATTTGAGCATCCGTTCCTTACGATTGAAAGACGTGCCAGTCACGTGTATGCTCTTGGCTTTTCTTTAAAAGATCAAGAAGAATTCCTTCAGAAGGAGCATAAATCTGCACCAATCATCCTTTAAGTCATACAAAGGCCATCCTCTCAAGAGAGGATGGCCTTTGTCATTATTTTGTTTTTAACTGTTTTAAATAATCAATGGCGTCTTGAAATTTTTCAACTGGTACGACTTTCATATCGGTATTGATGTCTTCTGCAGCTTCCATTGCATCATCGTAATTAGAATGCGCAACTGGTGCGAAGAAAATTTCTGCTCCTGAGCTATCCGCTGCAACAATTTTTTGTTTAATACCTCCGATCGGTCCTACCTCACCCTCTTCGCTAATTGTGCCAGTTCCAGCTATGTCATAGCCTTTTGTCCAATCCTCTTCGGTTAATTGATTATAGATTTCAAGCGTAAACATCAATCCTGCTGATGGTCCTCCAATTTGGTCCGTATTAATCTTAATAGAGGGATCCGTTTTTATACTTGTTGCGGTGGCAGGGCCAGTAATCCCCACACCGACCTTTCCATCTTCTACATTATATTTGTCTGGAAATGGAGCAAATCCAACTTTGATTTCCTTTTCGCTATCGTCTCTCTTAATTGTCATACTTACAGTATCTGATTCATTATAAGACCCGAGTTGATCAAGAAGTTGTTCTGTTTTCTCTATTTTGTTTCCATCAACTTTTACGATCATATCACCACTTTCTAATTTGCCGTCTGCTGGCATCCCTTCAATAATGCCTGTTACGATCACACCATTGTTTTTGATCGTTATGTCTTTTCCAGCGGCTTGATAGGCTACGATCGTAGCACTCGTCTGTGAATTCGCCATGACATCTAACTGACGTTGATGATACTGTTCATCCGTCTCACCTTCACGCTTAATCAAGTCTTCAGGAATTAATTCGTGATACTCATTAAATTTCGCCAAAACATATTGCATGACATTTGCTTCTCCAACGCGAACAGTAGTCAGCATAAATTCTCCACCATCCTCTGCTCCACCTTCAACGTTAATTACGTCATCTAATACTCGTGCTTCTCCGGGAGTCGTGACGTAATAAGGTAAATCAATGAAAGTCAATGCCGCAACTAATACGATGATCAAGACCCATACAATTGTAAATTTCCTGTTACTTCTGTTCATTTGTTCTTCTCCTTCCACTCCTCCACCGCCTTATGAATCTGATCAAGGTGGCGGTAGGCTGCTTCCTCTCCAATTTTAATAATATCAACTACATTCGTAAATGCTCGCGATTGGAAAGATTCAAGTTTCGGTTTAATCATGACGTCTGCATTGATTTCATGTAGCCGAACCATTTCATTCTGCATGATGTCGATACTCTGCATGATGACATCGATGATGGAGGTGACATCAGGTTCCTTTTTCACATCGGAGACATCTACCGCTATAACGAGATCTGCCCCCATCTCACGCGCTACTGAAACCGGTACACGATCAATCACACCCCCATCCACAAGCAACCGATCACCAATCCGTTCAGGAACAAGAATACCTGGTATTGCGATACTCGCACGAACAGCCTGTGCAACAGAACCCGTGCGAAAAACAACTTTTTCCCCTTTAATGATATCTGTGGCAACGATCGCAAGGGGAGGAACCATATCTTCTAACTGTTTTCCTTGAGTGAGCGTTTCAATTAAACTTCTTACTTTGTTTCCCGCAATGAACCCCATTTTAGGAACGGTAAAATCCAAATAATATTTCCTTCTAAAAAGCGAGGCCATTTTCTCCATCGTTTCAACGCTGTGTCCTGATCCGTAAATAGCACCTACAAGAGATCCCATACTGCTTCCCGCAATATAATCAATGGGGATCTTTTCTTGTATTAGGACTTTCAATACCCCGAGATGAGCAAACCCTCTCGCGCCTCCAGAGCCTAGTGCTAATCCAATTGTAGGACGGTTCATCATGAACGCCTCCCTGTCTATACCTGCTTAATCATATGGTCTAATTGTTCCTCACATACGTATATTTTAATTATCGGACAGGTTAAGGTATTTTTTGATTAAATGACAAACGTCCATTGCTGGGAGGAATGCCCCTGTGAATGTTCAAGTAGTGAAAACACTATTGCTTGCAACTTCGGTAACGGTCGTTGCTCTTTCAGTGATCTTATTTCCGGAGCATACGCTCGAGGCTTCTAAAAGTGGGCTCTCTATGTGGTGGAATATTGTATTTCCTTCTTTATTACCTTTTTTTATCATTTCTGAACTTCTGATTGGAATTGGTGTCGTTCGATTTATTGGTATCTTATTAGAACCATTAATGAGACCCTTGTTCCGTGTTCCGGGTTCAGGAGCTTTTGTATTCGCGATGGGCATTGCTTCAGGCTTTCCCGCTGGCGCAAAATACACCGCACACCTTCGGAAAAATAACGATATTTCTGCAATCGAAGGAGAGCGCCTTGTTTCCTTTACAAATTGTTCAAATCCACTCTTTATCTTTGCTGCGGTAGCTGTTGGATTTTTCCACAACCCTGCACTCGGTGTTATTCTTGCTATTGCTCATTATGCAGGTAATATTCTAGTCGGGTTAGTCATGCGCTACCATCAACCAGAAGATAAGTACCATCCATTACAACTGCGTTCCAATCAATCAAGGCTCGGTCAAGCTTTCAGGGCTTTACATGAAACAAGATTAAACGATTCCCGGCCATTTGGGAAAATGATGGGTGACGCTGTCCAGTCTTCTATCAAAACGCTCATGATGGTTGGAGGTTTCATCATTTTATTTTCCGTACTTAACGAGTTGATTAGTGTAATTGGAGTCGCAACAATACTCGCAGGTGTTATTCGCACAGTACTTCTCCTACTGAGGCTACCACCAGAGCTCGATATCCCTCTTCTATCAGGACTTTTCGAAATTACGTTGGGAAGTAGACTAACAAGCGAAAGTGCGGCTAATCTTCTAGCACAAGCGATGATCACGAGTTTCATTCTTGCCTTTAATGGGTTTTCTGTTCAGGCACAAGTAGCAAGTATCCTGGCTGAGACGGATATTCGATTTAAACCTTTCTTCTTTGCAAGATTGCTGCATGGTATTTTTGCTGCCTTCTTAACTATCGCCCTCTGGAAGCCGATTTACATCGACCTCTTATCTTCCGGAAAAGCGACATTGCCTGTTTTTAATCGCAATGCTCCAGAGTCTATGGCAGAAACGCTCTTTTTCTTTTTTCAACAAACTGGATCATGGATCACTTGCTTATCACTGATTGCATTTATCTTCCTTTCGATTAGGAGAGGTAGATCCAAAATCAATTAACGTCATACCATCGAACAGCATCTGTAAGTAGAAAAAAGACCCCCGTTAGTCTAACGGGGATTCAGCGTACTTTTCTTTTAAAGCTTTTACTACAATTTCTGGAACTAGGTCAGAAACAGGCGCATGATATTTCGCAATTTCTTTCACGATGCTGGAACTTAAAAAGGAATACTGGTTGTTCGTCATCATGAAAAATGTTTCAATTTCATCTTCTAGCTTGCGATTTATGGAAGCGATCTTCATCTCATATTCAAAATCAGATACAGCGCGCAAACCACGAAGGATTGTCGAAGCCTCTACTTTTTTTGCATATTCAATCAAAAGGCCTTGATGTGAATCAACGCTTACATTCGGAATATCTTTCGTCGCTTCTTTTAATAACGCAACCCGTTCTTCGACAGAAAATAAAGTGGACTTGCTTTGATTATTAAGGACGACTATTTTTATATCATCGAATACCCTAGCACCTCGCTTAATGATATCCAGATGACCAAAGGTGACCGGGTCGAAACTGCCCGGACAAACCGCTATTTTACCCATGACTACTCCTCCTTCTCAACACCTGACAGTTCATATGTATAAATTGATATGGTCGTTTTCCCGCTATAAGTTTCTTCTCGTGTCATACTTAATCCAGCAACTTTATTAGGAAGTTTGACTTCCTTTTTGTGTTCTACTACGATGATTGCGTTCTCTTCAAGAAGCTCATATGTCGAGAGCTTTTCGAGATCATCGAGAATTTGTTCCTTATGATAAGGAGGATCTAATAAAACGAGCGAGAATGACAGCTCTCTCTTATGAAGCGCTTTAAGAGCACGCTTGGAATCATTACGAAACACTTCAGCAGACTCAGTAAATTTCGTCTGATCAAGATTCCATTTAATTGTTTCGATCGCTTTATGATCGCGATCCACAAAGATACATTTCTCAACTCCGCGGCTTAAAGCTTCTATGCCAAGTGCCCCACTTCCTCCATATAAGTCGAGAGCCAGACCACCATCAAAAAATGGACCGATTATATTAAAAATTGACTCCCTTACTTTGTCAGTTGTTGGTCTTGTTGACATTCCTGGAACAGGCTTAATATGCCTTCCTTTACACTCTCCTGCAATGATTCGCATCTCTCTCACAACCTTATCCATTCCATATTCCTACTTATCCTACCACAAAAAAAGGGAAAGCTAAAATCAATGTATAAACCAATTGGTGATGGCGATACTAAACGTAGCAGCATCGTTCCAGGTTAATGGTGCTGCTAACCACGGAAGAAGACTTACGTTTCCCCATAAGTTCTTCCTCCGGTTTCTCCTCTCCCATTTGCCTTAGCTCTAAAGCTTAAGGCACCCGCAGGAAGCATTTCCTGCGGGTATTTTTTTGTTCATACGATTCATCCCGAACTTATCCAAGATCATGATCAAAAGGCATATCGACTACCTGAATCCCATCCCAATCATGGTGGATCCATTCTCCCCAATCTTTTTCTGTTACGCTCGTATGATCAAACAAATAGTCCTCCACATCTAATAGAGTTTGATTCGAAAGCATCTCAGCTTCTGCAGACGTAATCACACCATGTAGCACAAGTGCAGCTAGTATATCTGCAATGATTATCCCATTGATTAACGTTTTATCGATGGTCTCCTCTTCAGCATTCCTTCCTTTCCAGTACAAATAGAGTAAGCCCCCTACTAACATGACTAGAAGCAGAATCGATCCCATAGAAGAACCTCCTTTCTTCTCATTCTAATGCAAACGCTTTACCCTTTCCATCCTAAAGGATTAATGCTACATTATGAGAAGATTTCTTAACTGATTGAAAGGAGTACTACCTCATGATTCAACGTTTTATCGAACTTGGAGAAGGTTATTCTGATATTTATGAACTAATCGAACTCGCAAGAACAAATTCTGAACGGATTCACCGCCTATTATTACTTAAAACTATGAAAAACGATCGCGAAGTCGTGTCACCTGTTGTCGTATTAAAGCCTGCAGGTGAAGGGAATCTTCAGCCCCTCTATATTTGTCGGGAAGGTATCCCAGCGAAGGAACCGTCTGTTCAACGCCTTAAGCTATTCGAGGAAGTAAGTGCTACATTATCGTTACCCATCATTCCAATTGAAGTAAAGCCTTCCTCTGATTTTAATGAGAATGACCTCTACTATAACTATATTATCGGCATACTCCGCCTAAATAATTTAATACCACCACTGCAATAACAAAAGCGCAAGCGCCTGGTTCACCCCGACAAGCTTAAGACGAGTCTCACTGTGGCGCTCTTTGCCACAATGATGCTTGGCTTAAGACCTCGAGGGGGTAGGCGCTGGAGCTAGACACGAAAAGCGCAAGCGCCTTGTTAACCCCCGACAAGCTTAAGACGAGTCTCACTGTGGCGCTCTTTGCCACAATGAGACTTGACTTAAGACCTCGAGGGGGTAGGCGCTGAAGCTAGACACGAAAAGCGCAAGCGCCTTGTTAACCCCCGACAAGCTTAAGACGAGTCTCACTGTGGCGCTCTTTGCCACAATGAGACTTGACTTAAGACCTCGAGGGGGTAGGCGCTGGAGCTAGACATCACTGAATTGTATAATGTCTTATCTTTAAACAAAAGCAGGAGCAAAGACGCTCCTGCTTTTGTTTATGATGAGGGAATTTGTTTTGCTTTATACCTTTTCTGCTTTCGATCCAGGATTGGGAGGACTTTACGCTTCACATAAGCAACATTAATGAGCAAAATAATACCTGCAAATAAGAAAAGACCTCTCGTTCCAACCATCGCAACAATAGCTCCACCTGTTACCGGTCCAAGCAAGTTCCCCAGGTATACAGCACTATTAGAGAAACTGTATGTCCTACTTTCCATTCCTTCAGGTGATAACGTTTTGACTAAAGAATTCACTGAGGGAAGAAGCCCACCAATACACAAACCTAACATGAACCGTAAGGCTATGAGTTGCCAGAGATCCTGAACGAAAGCTTGTGGAATTGAGAAAATCGCCGCTCCAATAAGAGAATAATAGAGAACATGTTGCGAACCTTTACGGTCACCCAGTTTGCCAAGCTTTGGTGATGCCATCATATTCGCTACTCCCATCACAGAAGCCGCAATTCCTGCAAATAATGCCACATTACCTCCAGTAGTAAGCTGCTGAACAAACAACGGAATAAGAGGGTTCATTCCCAGAAGAGCAAACTGCACGAGGAAACCAACAAGCATCAGCGACAGCATCGGTGAATGCACCGTCACTCGTTTGAAATCTTTGATCGCATTGCTCTTCTCTTTCTTTGCTGTTGGTTCAGGTTTCGTTTCTTCTTTCACTAGAAATAGGACAACTAAGGCAGCAAGTAGAATACAAACCCCTGTTAAATTAAAAATCATTCGAAATCCGAAGGCTTCTGCCATCAAGCCGCCAAATAACGGACCACAGATGGCCCCGGCAACGGCTCCAGAATTAAGCGTACCTAGCGCATAGCCAACATGCTTTTTAGGTGTATTTGTTGCAACTAGGGCGATCGAGGCTGGAATAAACCCAGAAACGATTCCATTAAGCAAGCGTAACCCAAGTAATGACCAGGGACCTGTGGCAAATCCGGTTAAGATAATGACAACTGCCATACCGAAGCCTGAACGAAGAACCATTAACTTTCGTCCATGGCGATCTGCCAGACGTCCCCAGAAAGGTGAAAATAGAAAAGCCGTTAAAAAATTTGCACCAAAGATGATTCCAGACCAGAGACTAATCTGACTCTCTCCTTCTACTCCAAGCTCCTGTAAATAGAGAGGAAGAAATGGCATAATCATCGTCATGGCACCTAGAACTAAGAATTGACTGACAAACAAGATCCATACGTTACGTTTCCACTTGGGCAAATCGTCACATCCTTTAACTCGACCATTATATACTTCGACTCCCGAAATAATCAACTGTTATGATCTATTTTCGTCATTTGTATTAAGTAGATAAAATGACCCTTTCTTCCCTCAAGAACTCTTCATGATGACCTGCATTCACGTATTAAAACAAAACAAAAAGCCATCCAGAAGGATTGGCTTTTTAAAGACCCATTTTGTAATCGTATTGTTTCGCTTTATCAGGCTTCGCATTCTGATATTCGGTTTGCACTTCCGGACGTTTGGAAGGTTCCACTCGCTTAACGAAATGAAGGGAGTTCAACTTTTCTTTCGTAACTTCAAGCTGATCAAGATTAATATAAATAACGACGTACTTCTGTTTCGAGGAAACATAGTGTACATTTCCAAACCTTCTTAATTGTTTGGCATGCTTAAGTGACTGAATATAAACTGCTAAGCCGACTCGTTCTACAAACATGACGCGCTTCCCCTTTACTAATAAGATCATCTGATTCATCCTGATGAAAGTAAACACCAATCAGAAAGAAACAGAGCGATGGTCATTTAATGATGTTTCGGTTAGGATAACAGTAGACCGTGTTTGAGAAAGGATGCGATCATATGAACCTCGATGATATTTGGAATCCATTTCTAAACGAACTAGCCAAATCGAATGCCGTGGGTTCCGTTTATAGACAGAACATCACAGGTATCCCCTTTCTATATCTTACAGTAAATGAAGATATCAGAAAAGCTACGATTGAAACATTAATTAAAATTGAAGCAGCTAGATGTATGAGGGGCAAACAACTAAGAATGGAATACTCTTTCGTGCGTGAAGAAGGTTCTCTCCTCGTCTATCGCGTTCGCTTTCTTGTTCCACAAGAAAAAATGTTCTGCTGTGGAAATCTCTGTCCAGATTGCATTCGCTTTCGAAATTGAAAAACCAGAGCAAAACGCTCTGGTCATCCACATCCGCAGCTGCCGCCTGAGCCGCAGCCTCCTCCACAAGATTGGTTATCAAAGAATGGGTTTCCTGAAGGAACTTTAATTGAAGGTGAAACTTCACCAGCGAGAAGCGAACATACCTCTACAAGGAGACCTTCAAGATCGGTTTCTGCTTTTTTAAAGGCAGCTACTGCTTCATGAAGATCCATATCACGCTTCGCTTCACGAACTTTCACAGTTATAGTCATGAAATCTGGATGATAACGCCCAAAACGTTGAACTTCATCATATAGGTCCTTTAACTCCGTGAAACGCTTAATCAATCGCTGCGCTTCTCTATTCTTTGATAATTGCTTTCTTGCCTCATGATACTCATGAGCTACTTCTGAATCTTTTATCAAAAACCCAAGCTCTTCAGCTTGATCTAAAATCGTTACACTATCTAGAGTAGCAATCATACTTACACCTCCACACTTATCTTATCACTTCGAGGAACCCTCTGACCAGTCCTCTACTATATTACTAAAGTGAAATAGCCATGATTTGGTTATTGACTTTTAATGTAATCAGACCTATAATTTTCTAGATTTGTATGTTTTCATTTCAGAAAGGAAGACAAAGAATACTGTGAAACTTCTCACCTTTAATCCATTTCGAACGCTTGGTATGACTGGAATTTCTTACATTAAACCTGATCACATGTTTAAAAAAATCGAAGATATTCGTGAGGCTGACGCACTGCTTTTTCCTGAAAAATGGCAGGTTAACTCCCTTGTTTATGGACTAAATAAAAAAATCTTTCCATCGATTCAGTCGATTCAACTCGGATTTGACAAAATAGAAATGACGCGGGCATTCTGGTCTCTTTCGCCGGACCTTATGCCTTACACTGAAATTGCTGGAAGCTCAAAACAAACGATTGAGCGAATACTCGATACCTTTCCTTTTCCATTCGTTGCAAAGGAAGTCAGAAGTTCGATGGGAAATGGCGTATTTCTCATCCGTTCAAGAGAGGAATTTTTGAACTACGCCGAGAAAAATGATGTTCTTTATGTACAGGAGTATTTACCTATCGAAAAAGACCTCCGGGTTGTATATGTAGGGAATTCCGTCGTATCTGCGTACTGGCGTGTTGGAGGAGAATCTTTCCTGAACAACGTCGCACAAGGTGGAAAGCTATCGTTTCACGGCATTCCTGACGAAGCGCTTCAACTAGTTGACCAAACAGCAAAAGCGCTCGGCATCGACCACGCTGGGTTTGACGTCGTGGAAGCAAATGGAAAGTACTATTTTCTTGAATTCAACTGTTTATTCGGGAACCAGGCACTAGTCCAGCAAGGCATACAAGTCGAGAAATTAATTTATAACTATTTACATGAGCAGTTTAAACCGCTCGTCCCACCAACGACTCCATACAAACAAATCTCATAATGTCCAAATAAGCCTCTCTCTGAGGCTTATTTAATTTCCACTTCGATTTCCTTAAGAGACAAGAATCGACCGCCATCTTCTCTCATAATATCCAGGCGAACCGTATGCTTCCCTTCAGGAAGATTCTGAACGATGAAAGCCGCTTTTTGTACCGATTGATGCTTTTTCCCATCGAGATAAACATCGATATACCCATGGTACTCTTTATCTTGATTCTCTTCGTCAAAAGAGAAATTTGGTATTAAGCATTCCACATATACGTCTGAACCTTTTGTTCTGTGATTCACCACAACTGGCTCAGCCTGTTCCCTCGCCGCAACATTTTCCTGAAGAGATTGACTAAACCCCACAACTGGCACACAACAAACGATCATAATCAAAATAATAACCAACTGCTTAACCTTAAACCTCTTCATCATCCAACACACCCCTTTAACCTTAAGTGTGCCCATTCAAAAAAAAATTAATTATAAAAGCCTCTTTTCTCAAAGATTGTTGTTTTTGAAAGAATTATTGTATAAAGAACCACACTTAGCTAATTAGAGCGGAAGGTGCTCGACTCCTGCGGGACTAGCGGGACAGGTGAGATCCCATTGGCGCAATGCTTTGAAGTGAGCATCCTGGAGCGGAAATCCATCCACTCGTATCGCAACAATGTTTACGAAAAGAGCCTTATAAAAAGTAAAGCGTAAGCAACCGATTTGATCCGACAAGGGCTGATGTTAGTCAATACTAAACAAAAAAAGGACCCTAATTTCTTAATTGGGTCACTAATGCTAGCATCATGTTTACCATATTCAGTTGATTTTGAAAGCGATCTACTTTTTGTGGAAACGTCTGACCGTAAAAACCCTTTGATGCTTCCTCAAACTCTTTCAGTGCATAGGGATCTCTGCTTAAACGTCGATACCAGACTGGCTGATTTCTGAGAAAATAGACAAGATCTTGTCTTGAAGCGAGAAAATCCTGCACTTCTTCACGCATTTATACCCCTCCTAGTCATGACGGAATGGAAACGGTGATTGAGAATGAATATAGGGAGGTTGCTGTTTAGGTTTTGAGCGGAATTGCGATAGGACCTCTTGAATCGAATAGACAGCACCACTGAATTGCTCAATCCCCCTCTGCATTTCTTCAAAATTCATTTGCTTAATCGCTTCTAACATACCTGGCTTTTTGTTTTCACCCGCTGCTTCTTCAACCTTCTCTCCCTCTTCTTCAAACCATGTTGCGTCATCTTCTCCAAAAAGCATCCACTCTTCAAAAAGCTCCTGTAGTGTTTTTTCACCACGCTTCACTTTTTTCAATACATGAGGATGAGCTTTGACGAACGTTTTAAAGTCCTGAACTTTTTGACTGGCGTGTTCTTTTGCTTCAGGCAAATTCGCCACCTCCATTTTCTTACTAACCAAAAATGGTCTTACTACATCATAATTAGACTTTTAACAATTGTGCGCCTATTTATTGGTGTATTCGACCATTACTGGTAAACTGAATAGAGAGTGAAACCGCTTATAGGAAAGGGATGTCTAATGAAAAATGATGAGATTCATACACGTTTATCAAAGCTATTAGAGCAGGCAAATGAACAAGAAAAAGAAAACCTCATCTCCCTATTGGAAGGTGTTCAAAAAAAACAAGATGATCATTATAAAACTTATTTAGCTGGATTTATGGGTATAACTAGCAAACTTCTTGATGAAAACACTTATGAAAGCATCATCCCAAATCGTGAGCTTGTACATAACCCTCTCCATATCGTTCATGGTGGAATCACTGCCTCAGTTATTGATATTGCAATGGGGTCACTCGTGCATCAGTCCGTTCCAGCTCACCAAGCAGCTGTAACGTCTGAGATGACAATCCATTATCTTGCGAAAGGAACTGGAAATCAATTGAGATGTCGCTCACAAATTATATTTAAAAGTGACACAAGATGGGTTGTGAAAGCGAATGTTTATCGCGATGATCAAACGCTCATCGCGACAGCGACGGGAAACTTCATGATTATTTCTAGAAAGGTTTAATGAAATTCTGAGTGTAGTATTCATGGTAGACACCGACACCGATCTCTGTAAATTCCTCATTCAAGAGTGCTTCTCGGTGTCCTTTGCTATTCAACCATCCGATCATAGCCGCTCCTGCGTCTGGATACCTCGCAGCGATGTTTTCTCCTGCATAACTATAGAGAACATCACCTTCCTTTAATCGATCCGCTAACTCGCCCTCAGAGGGCGAGGTGTGTGAAAAGTAATTGTTCACGCCCATATCTTTGCTATGGCCAAACGCTACATCAGATACTTCATCATTGTAATCAAGAGGGGCTTTGTCAGAAAGGTTTCGCAAAACGTTAGTCATGGCATAGATTTGCTTTTCCATTGCCCTTTCAACATTTTTCCACTCTTCACCTGACAGCGAAGGAGCTTCAATTAACTCGCCGCGATAGGAGACAGCATAAGGTCGTTGTTTTACTAACACGTGTGGCTCAGCAAGCCTGACAGCTCTTAAACTTCCGTTAAATTTATCAAAATAGTATTGTGCGTATAAACCACTGTGAATGTTGATCAGCGGTTTAAGTTGAAGTTCTTCCTCAGAAAGCTGAAAACGGTACGCATTTCCATCTACTTCAAGTGGGACTTCATTCTCCGGACTTCTTTCGTTAAAAACTTCCGTTGCCTGTGCTCCCATCGGATAGTTCTCACCAGCATCTACATCCCCCATAAAAAATACGGTTACGACCTCATCTCCCTCCATGCCAATTTGAAGATAAGCTGAACTCGATTGTTCATATATCCACCATTCATATCCATAAGAAGAAGGATCAACTCGATCCGGTTCTCCAAGATTTTGCGTGATTGTCTGAGCGTCTTCACCGACCCATTTTTCAATACCAGTAAGGGGAGGAAGTGACTCGTCCTTAACACTTTTATTTTTTTCCTTAGTCGTCGTTTCATCAAGAACTGCTTTCTCTTCATTTATAATCCGGTCGACCTCTGGCCCAACCTCACTCCATTCTACTCTTTGATAGACGTTCATTCCGATAAATACCAAAACAATTAGTATAACGAAGCGAAGCATATTTTTCATTATTGATCGCCTCCATTTCATTGTATCTATTATGCCTTATCAACCACTTTCATCGCAATGCATAACACCTTCGATCTATGATTGATGGAAAAATCGTGACTAAGAACTACCAGCGCCCTAAAAAAAAAGAAGAGCACAATGGCTCTTCTTTTTACGCATTCATTTTCTCTTTTAATTGGAAATATGAAACAATGCCTACAAATTTTTCTCCATCGAGTACGATTACTTCCGTTAGGCGAGAATCATTCATTAAAGAAGCAGCCTCTTCTGGCTTCATTTCTGGAGATAAGGTCATCGATGGCTTTTCTACTAACTCTCCAACTGTACTAACGGCTCCACCAACTGCAATAGCACGATCCGTTACGATACCGCTCAACTGATCATTTTCATCACAAACAGGAACAATTGTAACGTTCTCATTTTTCATCACGTCTGCTGCGACCGACACGTTATCTTGAGGTTTACAAGGTGTGACATGCTTAGCTAGATCTCCAACAGACACCATGCTTTTTTGGAGGGCTGAACCAAGTTGATCACGAACAATTTCTAATTTCTTTTTACAAGTGCTGACAATCGTTTCTGGAAATTCTTCATCATACTCAACACCGTGGGGATAATAGTGTTTCCCAACGTATGGCTTCCCAAGCTTAATCACTGCATAAGGAGATTCAACCATACCTTCAATAGCCACACCTGGTACTCGAAGATAGTACACATCACCGTTTGTCATATCTTCAAATTTATAATCGTATGTAACTCGCTCGTAGTCCCATTGCCCTGCTAAAACTAAACCGTTTTCATGCATGATGTGATCTAAAATGGAAAATTGAACGATCGTAGATTCCAGACCAGTGTTCTTAAATTTCATTATCCGTTTGCCTCCTTTGTAATTCAACACACGTCCACATTCTAATAATAGTATAAGGGACACTGTAGTTGCAATGTTTACTTGCCTTTAACTATGATAATAACCGCTTTTATAGGCTATCCAAAAAATCATGAATTCAATAATTTACTTATCATTATCAATAAATAATCGAAAGAGTATTTTCGCCACTTCTGGTCACACTACGTATGAAAGGAGATGGTTCTATGAAAAAAACATTACCATTACTCATTATTTTGCTTCTTGTAGCAAACCTATTTCTACCTGAAGCTGCTCATGGGCAGACTACATACACCGTTAAATCAGGTGATACGCTATGGAAAATTTCCCAGCGTTATAAAATTGGTCTCACTGAAATCATCAGTGCTAACCCCCAATTTAATAACCCGGATCTGATTTATCCTGGTGATCAAGTTAATGTTCCAACTGCTAATCCCTCAATCAATAAATCAAAAGATGTAGGACAGCAGGTTATGGACTTAACAAATAAAGAGCGAGCTAAGAACGGACTCTCTCCGCTCACTTGGAACTGGCAAGTTGCCAGAGTAGCTAGATACAAGTCTGCAGACATGAGAAATAAGAATTACTTCTCACATCAATCACCAACGTACGGATCTCCATTTACGATGCTCAAAAACTTTGGTGTTTCCTATCGCAGCGCTGGTGAAAACATTGCTGCAGGACAATCCACACCAGCGGAGGTTGTCCAGGCTTGGATGAATAGCGAAGGACACAGAAAAAACATCTTAAACCCAGGATACACCCAAATTGGCGTCGGGTACGTATCAGGCGGCTCATACGGTCACTATTGGTCACAGATGTTTATATCCAAATAGACGTTTTTAGCCCCCTTTGTACAAAGGGGGCTTTTATAAAGACGATTTTCCATCTATTCTTCAGGGAGGTCTCCCTGTAAACGTAATCCAGCTACAACGATATTTATCTCATCCACATAAAGTCCAGTCATTTTTTCAATATCTTGTTTTATGCGTTCCTGAAGCATGAAACAAATGAAGGGAATGACTTCTCCAAATGAAATGGCCACCTCTACACGAAGAGATAGTCCACAATCCTCCACACCTTCATAGTGATAAGCAGACTTCCGACCTCTCCCTACCATCTTTTTTAAAGTTTGTTTCACAGGTGCTTTTATCAGTTCTACCCCTTCAGTTTCCTTTACTGCTACTTCCAGAATAAATTCGATGACACTCTCAGAAATGGAAAGGGTTCCTTGATTTAAGTGTTTTTTCATGTTGTCTTGTTCCCCCTTCAGTACTTCTCTCTTATTACTATATGAAAAGTAAAAAAAGAATTATTCATTTATAATTCATTTCACGCGACTGGTAAAGCTTCTAAGTCCGTACTATAATGGAGATAGATGGTTTGACTTAGAAAGGAGAACTAGATTGCCAAAGTTCCTCACAAAGCGCTTTTTACTTATTTTACTGGTCATTGCTATTACCGCAGTGCTGGCATTCTGGATCTTACCCGTCTCCATTCCTCTTATACTCGCGTTTTTCAGCGCTCTTGTCCTAGATCCAGCTGTTAAACTGATTCAAAGGAATACGAAACTTAAGCGGTATTTTCCAGTCATTATTGTTTTCACTCTTTTTGTTATCCTGATTGCACTACTAGGCTACTTCCTTATAGCGAAAGTGATTACGGAAGGTATAGCACTTGTAGAAAACTCTCCTCTGTACATACAGAACATTACCCAAATGTGGGACAGCATGGAATCGAATATGGAATCAGTTTCTAAGAGCTTTCCAGCAGAGTTTGTTCAGGAATTCACCAATCAAGTTGATCGATTTCTTGAGAACACAAAAAATACAATTAGCAGCATCGATTACTTAAAAATCATTACCATCATTGTTACTGGTATTCCTAATTATTTAGTCAGTATTATCGTTTACTTAATTGCGTTATTCTTATTTTTAATGGATTTGCCCAGACTTAAAAAGAAATCTTATTCCTACCTATCTGAACAAACTGCCGAGAAAGTGCAATTCATGACAAGTCGTTTGTCCTATGTTATTTTTGGTTTTTTCAAAGCGCAATTTCTTGTTAGCATTATCATTTTCGTTGTGAGTTTGATCGGATTATTACTCATCACACCGAATGTTGCTCTTTTAATGGCGTTCATTATTTGGGTCATCGATTTTATCCCTATCATCGGCTCCATTGTCATTCTTGGTCCATGGGCTATGTATTATTTGATCACGGGGGATATTGCAACAGGTAGCCAAATGGCCATCCTCGCCGTTGTTCTTCTCGTTATTAGGAGAACAGTTGAACCAAAGGTTATGGGAAGACACATTGGACTATCACCATTATCCACTTTGGTTTCAATGTACATTGGATTACAGCTCCTTGGAATTATGGGCTTTATCATCGGGCCAATTTTACTGATTGCTTTTAATTCAGCAAGAGAAGCTGGCCTAATTAAAATCAATTTCAAAGTTTAGAATAGCAAAAGCACAGCGTCTGCTGTGCTTTTTTATACAAAAAAGAAGCTGTTCAAATTGAACAGCTTCTTTACGTTTCATTTACCAAATCATACCCATTAACGCGAGAACAGCAGTAGCAGCAACGAAGATCCCAAAAAAGATTCCCCATGCCGGATATTGATGCCCTTTGTTGCTTAAATGCATAAACATATAAAGTTGAAAAACAAGTTGAATACCGGCAAGGATCATAATGAAAACGACTGTAAATGCGTCAGAAATTGCGTCACTCGCTACAGCTACAAAAGCAATCATAGTAAGGAAAATCATCATGGCAAAGGAAACAAGCTGTTGTTTGAATTCCTTCTCATGAGCAATCTTATGATGAATGTCAAGATGACTCTGATCGTGCTTAGACACTGTATCGTGACCTTCATGAAGTGCCATTTAATTACCCCACCTTTCCCATTAAGTAAACAACTGTAAAAATAAAGATCCATACAACATCAATGAAGTGCCAGTAGAGGGCAAACAGATAAAACTTCGGTGCAGTATAGAGGTCCATTCCTCTTCTTAAGTTACGGATAATAAGAAGTGTAATCCAGGAAATCCCCATAAATACGTGAGCTCCGTGAGTTCCAACTAACGTGTAGAAAGCTGACCCCCATGCGCTACTTCTGATCGTGTGTCCATATTCATGGACATAATGAGTAAACTCATAGATCTCCAGACCTAGGAACCCAAGACCCAGTAGTGCAGTAACAACAAACCAACCGATCATGCGTTTAAAATGATTTGTCTTTAATGACATCGTAGCAAATACTGACGTTAAGCTACTCGTTAATAAAAGCATGGTCGCAATAAACACAAGTGGAAGTTCGAATAATTCATCTGCTGTTACTCCACCGTTAGTTGCATTCCTTAATCCTAAGTATACCCCAAAAAGCGAGGCGAAAAGCACAGTTTCGCCTCCAAGGAAAAACCAGAAACCAAGAAATTTATTTTTACCTTCTAATGTAGCCCGTTCTGGATTGGCAGGCAATTTGCTCATTGTTTCATTAGCTCTCATTTGCCTTTCCCCCCTTCAGAAGGTAGATCTTCTTTATGAATATGATACCCATGATAATCCACAACAGAACGAAGAATCATAGATAGCGCCGCTAGTGCAAGCCCTCCAATTGCAAGTGCCCAGTTGGAGTAGATCGCAGAAAGTGCTGCAGAAAACAAACCTAATGATAAAAGAACCGGAAGAATTGAAGAGTCTGGCATATGAATATCATCCAGTGGTTCTGCTGCTACCATTTCTTTATTTCCTGCACGCTTCTCTAACCACCACGCGTCAAGACCACGAACGAGCGGAGTTTGCGCAAAGTTATATTCGGGTGCTGGCGAAGAAATAGCCCATTCAAGCGTTCTTCCATCCCATGGATCGTTGCCCGCTTTTTTACCTTTAACAGCCGTCTGAATAATGTTCCACACCATAATAATTGTAGCAAGGCCCATTAAGAATGCACCCATCGTGGCAGCAAAGTTCGCTTCATCCAGACTTTGTCCGGAAAGATACGTGTACACACGACGTGGCATTCCCATCAGTCCCAGGAAGTGCATCGGGAAAAATGTTAGATGGAAGCCAATAAAGAAGAGCCAAAAGTGAAGCTTTCCTAGTACTTCGTTAAGAACTGTACCAAAAATCTTTGGCCACCAGTAATACATACCGGCAAATAGACCGAACACTACCCCACCGACAATAACGTAGTGGAAGTGGGCAACGACGAAGTAGCTGTCGTGGTACTGGTAATCAGCAGGTGGAACACTAAGCATAACGCCTGTCATACCACCCAATACAAATGAAGGTATAAACCCTACTGCAAAAAGGTTAGCTGTTGGGAAACTAACTTTTCCTCCCCACATCGTAAACAGCCAGTTAAAGATTTTAACTCCTGTTGGTACAGCGATCAACATCGTTGCTACTGCAAAGATGGAGTTCGCAATCGGACCAAGACCAACGGTAAACATGTGGTGGACCCACACCATAAATCCTAAGAATCCAATAAGGGCCGTTGCAAAAACCATCGCAGAATAACCAAACAGACGTTTTCGTGCGAATGTTGCAATAATTTCAGAAAACATTCCGAATGCCGGAAGAACAAGAATATAAACTTCCGGGTGCCCGAAGATCCAGAATAGATGTTCATAAATAATCGGGTTTCCGCCCGCTTCAGCCGCAAAGAACTGGGACCCAAACAAACGGTCAAACATAAGTAGTGCAAGACCAATTGTTAGAGCAGGGAATGCAAAAAGAATAAGACCGGATGTAATGAAACTGGACCATGTGAACAACGGCATACGCATGAATGTCATACCTGGTGCACGCATGTTAACAATGGTTACAAGGAAATTAATTCCCCCAATTAATGTACCAATACCTGAAATTTGTAGCCCAAGAACATAAAAATCAACCCCGTTACCTGGACTTGTTGTCGAGAGCGGTGCATATCCTGTCCACCCTGCATCAGGTGCACCCCCGAGGAACCAACCAAGGTTCAAAAGAATACCGCCCGCCGTAAATAACCAGAAGCCAAGTGAGTTTACGAATGGAAAAGCTACGTCACGTGCACCGATTTGGAGCGGTACGATCGCATTCATAAACCCAAATATGAGCGGCATAGCTGCCAGGAAGATCATTGTCGTCCCGTGCATCGTAAGCAATTGGTTAAATGTTTCTGCACCTACGAAATCAAATTCTGGATAAAGCAACTGCACCCGTAGTAAGATCGCCTCAATACCACCAATTAGAAAGAAGAAAGCACCGGAAGCGAGATAAAGAATCCCGATCTTCTTGTGGTCAACGGTAGTAAGCCAATCCCAAATAGGATTTTTCTTTTTATAAGCATGTGCTGACACGAATTAAACCTCCTTATTTCCGATGACTATTCTTCAACCTTTAGACCTTGTAAATAAGCAACAAGAGCATCAAGCTCTTCATCCTTCAATTGGTCTTTAAACGCTGGCATGTTATTACCCGGTTTAAAGTCTGAAGGATTACTGATCCAGGCTTTTATGTTCTCATCAGTATGATCAAGAACACCAGCCACTCTTTTACGGTCACCAAAGTTTGTTAAGTTCGGACCTGTGTTACCGCCTTCACTACCTACAGCGTGACAACCAATACAGCTGTTTGCGAAGATTTCTTCTCCTTGAGCTGCTTGATCAGATGCAGCTTGTGAACCAGCTTCTTTCATGCTTTTTGCCCAAGCATCAAAGTCCTCTTTTTCCTGAGCAACTACTTTAAAGTCCATCAACGCATGTGATGGCCCGCAAAGCTCAGCACATTTACCATAATATGTACCTGGTTCCTGAGCATTCAGCCACATTTTATTTTCTGTAGCGGTGTTCGTATCCATCTTCCCACCAAGAGTTGGCACCCAGAATGAGTGAGTAACATCTTTTGAAACAAGTTCAAAATAAACCCTCTCACCTGCAGGAATGTGTAAATCTTGAGAAGTTTTCACTTCAAGATCTGGATAATCAAATTCCCACCAATATTGGTGAGCGGTCACTTTGACAACGGTTGCACCTTTAGGTACTTTTTCAGTCCCTTCGTCTAATGCAAACGTCGTCATTACTGTTGGAACAGCAAGGATTAAAAGAAGGATAATAGGAACGACTGTCCATAGGATCTCAAGAACAACATTGCCTTCCGTTTGTTCTGGAATTTCATTGTCGCTTTCACCACGTCGTCTGAAACGAACGAGCACAACAGTATAAATAAGTGCTACTACAACGAAGACTCCAATCATGATGTAAAGGCTTAACATCATGAGATTAAATTGCATTTCAGCCCCTTCCCCCTTAGGGAGCATAGCCGTTAGCTGTTCGTTACCGCAACCTGTAAGCGTTAACGCAATTACCGATAGCAATGGTAAAAAACGCCAAACATTTCTCCAACGTTTCATTTGCACCTTAAACCTCACTTTCTTAGTAGCTTTTACTCAAATTGAGTTATAGGAAGACAATGCGGATAATCATACCCGCATTGTCTGACCATACATTGTTCAATACTCTTAAGGATTAATATTTACTGCAATCATAACAATAAACAAGATCGTAATATAATTCAGTGAGTATACGAACATAATTCGTGCCCACTTTATATCATCCTTCATAAAGAAACCAGCTACTCCAATTGCTAGCCATCCAAAACCAAGGATTGCTGCAACTGTTATATATACGGGACCAAAGCTGTAAAGCAGTAATGAAACTGGTACAAGAGCTGCCGTATATAAGACAATTTGACGCTTCGTCATTTCGAAGCCTGCAACGACAGGAAGCATTGGAATTCCTGCGTCTCGATAGTCATCAACCCGTTTCATAGCAAGCGCCAGAAAGTGCGGCGGCTGCCAGATAAACATAATCAAAAACATTCCCCATGCTACTGGACTAAGGTTAGGATCAATAGCAGCCCAACCGATTAGTGGTGGCAGCGCACCTGAGAAAGATCCTACTACAGTATTTAATGAGGTTGTACGCTTTGTCCACATCGTATACAGCACGACGTAAATCACAAGACCTAATAGTCCCAAAAGTGCCGCCATTGGTTCAATAATCAACAACATTATCGTACCAACAATGGATAAACCAAGCCCTACAAAAAGTACCTGATTTGCTGGTATTTTACCTGTTACTGATGGTCTTGTGTTTGTCCTTGCCATTACCGTATCAATATCGCGGTCTATATAATTATTTAATGATGTTCCCCCGGCAACAACAAACGCTGTTCCCAACATCGTTAAAATAAGAACCATTGGATTACCAAAAAGATCAAATCCTGCAGCTACAGATGCAACCCACAATCCTGTAAATGCTGTGATCAAATTATCGAATACAATACCAAGCTTCGTTAGTGTTAAGAAATCTTTCCAAGTCCCTGACGGATTTGCTTCCGAAAGTGGTCCTGGCTCCATGACACGGTTCGAGGCTTCGTAAGCCGATCTAGTTTTACTCAATCTACACACCTCCTATTTCAGTCGACTGAAGATGCTCAGTCTGTTCTTCGTTCATGTTAGACAATCTTATGAGAAGACTGTATAAGCCTTGTTTGTAACTAGTTATCACGATTACCCCTCCAGGTTTCTTCCATGCTGTTTCATAAAATGTAATTCAATCTTCACATCTTACTATTATATGTGTGTAACAGCTATGGTAAGATAATGTTGGTTTTGTGAAAGGAAGCAGTATCCGCAATCCTTATCCATTATAAACGAATCTCCATGTTTTGTATACTTCGTTTCCAGATGGATGGGTGGGCAAACTTTAGTATAGCGATGGAATGACCATTAGCTTCTTCACACATTCATTGTACTATGATTTACACATAATTAGATAAGAAGGTGTTATTTGTGAATAAATTGTTGAAATTGTTCGGGATTATTACGTCTCTCGGTATGCTCCTCGTTCTTTTAATGGGAGCCGTAGTCACAAAAACCGGTTCAGGTGACGGCTGCGGGAATTCCTGGCCGCTATGCTATGGAAAAGTTCTTCCTGAAGCACCTGCACTTGAAACGATCATCGAACTCAGTCACCGAGCCGTCTCAGCTACTCTCGGGTTACTCGTTATCATTCTCGCCGTCTGGAGCTGGAGGAAACTTGGACATTTACGCGAGACAAAATTTTTAGCGATTGCCTCGGTTTTCCTAATCGTATTTCAAGGATTACTAGGAGCTGCGGCAGTTGTATGGGGACAATCTGATATCATTCTTGCATCTCACTTTGGATTCTCCCTTGCAAGCTTTGCGAGTGTGGTCCTTCTAACAATTCTTGCTTTTGAAGCATCGGGTACAAAGAAAACGCCATATGTTCCGAAACGCATCCGATTCCATTTATATGCCGTTACGATTTATTCCTACATCGTTGTGTACACCGGCGCACTCGTTCGCCATACAGGAGCAAGTATGGCATGCGACAATGTTCCGTTTTGTAGTGAGGGGCAACTCTTTGCTTTCTCAGGACCACAAGGGATCCAAATGCTCCACAGGACGGCAGCGGTACTTATTTTTGCATGGTTGCTCTATATTCTGATCATTGGATTAAAGGAACTTAAGAACGAAGGCCCTATTCGAAAAGGTCTGATCACTTCCTTCGTCTTTATTTGCTTACAAGCCTTAAGCGGTATGCTTGTGGTCCTGACTGACTTGAATCTTTTTCTCGCTCTTTTCCATGGTCTTTTCATATCCGGATTATTCACTGTTCTACTCTATCTAGTTATGCTCTCACTCCGGAGTGGGAAGCAATAGAAAAAAGCTGCGCAGATTTGCGCAGCTTTTTTTCTATTCATCCAATTCAAGTAGTAAATCACCTGTTTCGATACCCTCACCATTCGAGACATGAATATGTTCAACGATGCCGCTCCTTGGAGCCTGGACTGTTGTCTCCATCTTCATAGCTTCGGTAATCATCAAGTGATCACCTTTGTTCACTCTCTCGCCTTTTTCAACGAGAACTTTAATAACTGTCCCTGGCATGGTAGCCCCAATATGATTCGCATTCGTTCGATCTGCCTTTGGTTTCGCTGCCACTGCCGTTTTAATATTCTCATCTTTGATCACCACTTCTCGTGGCTGTCCATTTAGTTCGAAGTAAAGGGTTCGCTTGCCTTCAAGGTTAGGTTCTCCTACTGACACTAGCTTAACAATGAGCGTTTTCCCTTGTTCGATTTCCACTTCCACTTCTTCACCAAGGCGCATGCCGTATAAGAACGTTGGTGTATCTAGAACTGATACATCTCCAAAGAGTTCCTTCACATCTTCATACTCCAGATAAACTTTAGGGTAAAGAGCATAAGAGATAAGATCGTGACTCGTCACCTGGCGATTCAATTTATGAAAGAGTGTTTCTTTTAAATCTGTAAAGTTAACTGGTTCTAGAAGCTCGCCCGGCCTGGTTGTAATAGGCTCTCTTCCTTTAAGAATAATTTGCTGTAGTTCTTTAGGAAAGCCTTCATACGGCTGTCCGAGATAACCCTGGAATAATTCGACGACAGAATCAGGAAAGTCCAGTGATTCACCACGTTCATATACGTCATCTTCTGTTAAGTTATTTTGTACCATGTATAACGCCATATCACCTACGACTTTTGAAGAAGGGGTTACTTTCACAAGATCACCAAACATCTCATTCACCCTACGATACATGCGTTTCACTTCATCCCATCGTTCTCCGAGACCAACACCCTTCGCCTGTTGTTGAAGGTTGCTGTACTGACCTCCCGGCATCTCGTGTTCATAAACCTCTGTATGTGGAGCTGTCATTCCACTTTCGAAGCCACTGTAATATTTACGTGTGTCTTCCCAGTAGTGTGATAGCTCTTCAAGTGCCTTGATATTGATATCCGGTTGTCTATCAGAGCCATCCAATGCGTAGTATAGTGAGTTGGCACTTGGCTGTGACGTTAATCCAGCCATTGAGCTAACGGCAACATCTACGATATCCACTCCTGCCTCTATGGCTTTCGCATATGTATAGATTCCATTGCCACTCGTATCATGTGTATGAAGGTGGATTGGAATAGACACTGCTTCTTTCAGAGTTGATACAAGGTCATACGCTGCTTGTGGTTTTAACAAACCTGCCATGTCCTTTATGCCGAGAATATGTGCACCTGCGCCCTCTAACTCTTTTGCCAATTTTTGATAATAATCCAGGTCATACTTTGTTTTTGAAGGATCAGTAATATCACCTGTATAACAGATTGAGGCTTCAGCTACTTTTCCTGTTTCGCGGACGGCTTCGATTGCCTTTTTCATTCCTTCTACCCAGTTCAAGCTATCAAAAATTCGGAACACATCGATTCCTGCATCTGCTGACTTTTCAACAAATTCACGAATCAGATTGTCTGGATAGTTTTTGTATCCTACAGCATTTGAAGCTCTTAAAAGCATCTGGAACATGACATTTGGCACTTGCTTTCTAAGTTTGATCAAGCGATCCCAGGGATCTTCCTTTAGAAATCGAAGCGAAACATCAAAAGTCGCTCCACCCCACATTTCCATGGAAAATAACTCAGGAAGCATTCGAGCAGTTGGCTCTGCAATGTGCATTAAGTCAGTCGTTCGTACCCGAGTCGCAAGAAGGGATTGATGACCGTCTCTAAAAGTCGTGTCTGTGAGCAACGTTTTCTTTTGTTCTTTTACCCAGTTGACTAGGCCATCGGCCCCTCGTTCATCAAGAATTTGCTTTGTGCCTTTTGGGATTTCCTCACTATACTTTAAATGTGGAATTCTTCTCTTTGTATACGCAGGTTTTTTCTTCTTATCGAGACCTGGAAAACCATTCACCGTAATGTTCCCAATGTAAGAAAGCATTTTTGTTCCTCGGTCTTTTCGTTTAGGGAAGACAAATAGCTCAGGAGAAGAATCAATGAATGAAGTATCATAGATACCAGATCTAAAATTCTCATGCTTCATTACGTTCTCAAGGAAAGCAATGTTTGTTTTAATCCCTCTTATTCTAAATTCTTTCAAGTTTCTAATCATTTTAGATGAAGCCTGGTCAAAACTAAGTGCCCATGTTGAAAGCTTTACAAGCAACGAATCATAGTAAGGGGTTATCACAGCACCCTGATAGCCATTCCCTGCATCAAGCCGAACGCCAAACCCTCCACCTGAGCGGTAAGCCATCAATTTACCGGTATCTGGCATGAAATTATTCTCTGGGTCTTCGGTCGTTACGCGACATTGAATCGCATATCCGTGACAGTCGATTTTCTCTTGTGCCGGTATTCCAAGTCGTTCACTGTAAAGGTGTTCTCCTTCAGCAATCATAATCTGCGACTGAACAATGTCGATCCCTGTAATCATCTCTGTGATTGTATGTTCTACTTGAACCCTTGGATTTACTTCAATGAAGTAAAATTCACCAGACTGATTGACAAGGAACTCAACTGTGCCTGCATTAACATATTGAACATTTTCCATCAATTTAACAGCCGCTTCACAAATGTCATTCCTCGCTTCCTTACTTAGCGAAACGCTTGGCGCGACTTCGACTACCTTTTGATGACGGCGCTGTACCGAACAGTCACGTTCATATAAGTGAACTATTCCTCCGTGCTTATCACCTAAAATTTGCACTTCAATATGCTTAGGGTTTTCTACGAATTTCTCAACATAAATTTCATCGCGACCAAAAGCTGCTTTCGCTTCTGATTTTGCTCGTTCGAACGCATCTGCCAGGGCTTCTTCGCTTCTTACAATTCTCATTCCTCTTCCACCACCGCCAAGAGCAGCTTTAATCATGAGAGGATAGCCACTTTCCAATGCGAAATCTCTTACCTCATCAAGACCTTCTACCGGTCCATCTGTACCTGGAATTACAGGCAATCCTGCAAGAATTGCCTGCTTTCTAGCTTCCACTTTATCTCCAAACATACGAAGATGTTCAAGCTCTGGACCTATAAAGATAATTCCTTCTTCCTGGCATCGTTTTGCGAAGTGAAGATTTTCAGAAAGGAATCCATAGCCAGGGTGAATCGCATCAATCTCGTTCGTTTTAGCGATTTCAATAATCCCTTCAATATCCAAGTATGCATCAATCGGCTTTTTGTCTTCTCCGACGAGATAAGCTTCATCTGCTTTGTAGCGGTGATAAGATCCACTGTCTTCTTTTGAATAAATCGCGACAGTACGAATATTTAATTCTGTACATGCACGAAAGATACGGATGGCGATTTCTCCACGATTGGCAACAAGTATTTTTGTGATTGCTGTCATTTAAAGTTCCTCCTCAAGCTAAGTCAGAATTCCATATGAACTGTATTATCTTTTTTAATGTAACTTGTTTTCTGTTCTTTCCTAATATTCACAAAAGCTGAAACATTAATTAAAATACCCATAGAAATCATCAGAAGAATTAAAGAAGATCCTCCATAACTAATAAATGGAAGCGGAACGCCTGTAACTGGAAGCCAGCCAGTGATCGCTCCAAGGTTTACGACTGTTTGAACGCCGATCATACCCGAAATTCCAATCGCAAGAAGACTACCAAACGTATCTTTGCATCGTATCCCGATTACAAAGCCTTTAAAGACGATGTATCCAAGTAATCCAATAACAAATACGACACCTAGCAAACCGAGTTCCTCTGCGATAATTGCCATAATGAAATCGGTATGTGGTTCAGGAAGAAAACCATACTTCTGAATGCTTTGGCCAAACCCCTGTCCAGTGATTCCACCAGATGCTATTGCAATATAAGAGTTGATCAAGTGGAAACCGCTGTCTTCTGGATCTGAAAACGGATCGTAAGCGCCTGTAAATCTTGATGCCTGCTCTGGAGAGAGTGACATCCATGCCCCAGCAAAGAGAATTGCACCAATGAAGACAAGCGCAAAAATATGCTTCCACTTCATACCTGAACAAATAATGACAATCCCAGATGTTAATGCAATAATCATTGCTGTCCCGAGATCCGGTTGCGATGCTACAAGAGCAAAGATCAAACCAATGACCATTAATGGCGGAAGTGCGCCTCTTACAAAATTTGATATATAAGCTTGCTTTTTGGAGTAGATTGCAGCTAAATAAATAATCAAACCAAGTTTCACGAATTCAGAAGGCTGAAAACTAAATGGACCTAGTTCGATCCAGCTTCGCGCATTATTGGTTGTTGATCCTACAAACCTTACAAGAATAAGCATAAAAATGGATACTCCAAGAATAGGTACTATAAATTTTCTATATGCTTTGTAAGGAAAAATCATCGCTAAGAAAAACATAATGAACGAAATGGCAAGCCATATAATCTGCCTGTTAAAGAAAAAGGCACTGTTTGTTTCATGTCGCATTACTGCCCAAACCATACTTGCACTGTACACCATTACGAGACCAAACCCGCAAAGGAGTAATACACTTATGATTAACGAATAATCATAGTGCTTAAATAATTTTTTAATCATAGACGTCATCCTACCTGTTTATTTTCTCTCTGAGAAGTTAGCTTCAGACTTCACTTTTGATGTATTCATGCACCATTCCAATATCCCAATTCGATGTAAACAAGGCTAAAGCTAAGTACATTCCCATTCAAGTGCTCCAATATCTCCATTTCTAAACGCTCGTCTCCGCTTTCTTGTCCAGCTGCAGCGGGCAGACACTTGGTCACTTCACCTTTCAATCTGAACACAAAGTACGTGTTCATTTTGAAAGCCTCCAGTGCCTGTCGTGTCTTAACGCCCGCTTCCGCTTTTCTTGTCTAGCTGCGACTCGCAGAAATTACGATATTTCGCTCTTTCTCAGGAACACATAAGACGTGTTCCAGTGAAAGTGCTCCAATATCTCCATTTCTAAACGCTCGTCTCCGCTTTTCTAAGTATGTATAGGATTCGATGGTTTTTGGGTTAAACCTGCCTGTCCGGTAGGAATTAAGTTTTTTGGAAGATGACTTTGATTACCGTCCATCCGTCAGATTCTTTTCCAAGGAGTTTGAAAGGGACTAAGTTTGTGATGCCTAGCCAGAGATTGAAGAACAATACCCATGCAATGATCGACGGCGGGAGCGGGAGAACTGGTGCGATTGAAGCAACGAAGAGATTGATGACCGGCCCAGCTAAGGCGATGATAATTTTACCGTAAGCTTTTTCAGGCTGGGAACTGATCGTCATTCCTCCAGCAAAGTATATAGCGTTGACCGCTACTTCTCCTCTAGCATGTTTCCAGGTGAATAGTCTTGGACCTAAGCCCAGGTGAAGTTTAACCCCAGCAGATGTGAAGATGTTCGCTGCTAGTGTATGACCTGTCTCATGAAGGAATAAACTGAGTGGAGAAATGACAAGGATCACCATGAGCAAATCATTCATTGATATCTACTCCTAAAATCTTCTAAATTCTTTTGAGGCTTACTCGTATTCTACCATATTTTCTCTCTGCTATTGCCTCTAAGCAAAACAAAAAGCTCAAACTATCTGCGATAGTTTGAGCTTTTATTATTTTCTCATACTGGCTTCATGAAGCGTTGATAGCTGACGCTCAAGTGATTCGAGGAGCTCTTTGCCATCCTCTTCATTTACCAATCCAAGACGAACCGCGAAATCTATTTCGCGAGATAAACCAAACATCTGCGTATCAAGAACCTCTTCATACAGAGGACACTGAGGCATCGTCAAATTCTCCATTTGAACTTCAATGAGTTTTAGGATCTTATGTGCATCGGCTTTTAACAGCTCGTATGCCTTTTCACGATGTCCTGTTGCCATCCCAGTCGACAAATCTGATCCCTCCGTTCCATTTCCCATTCCTACTATTATCATAAAAGGAATGCAAAAAAATTGCAAGAAAAAGCAAGATAAACGCCAGTAAGTTTAGAAAATACTTAGTCCATATTGTGAAGATAAATTTTCTAAGAGTTTATTTCCAGCAATGCTGTTACCTTTCGGGTCAAGCGGCGGACTATATACACCTATTCCCATTTCATTTGGTACAAGACTTAGTATTCCACCTGAAACTCCACTCTTCGCAGGAATTGCCACATTGATAGCAAACTCCCCTGACGCGTTGTACATTCCACACGTTACCATGAATGTTTTTACGATTCTTGCAATGTATCTAGGAATGATTGGGCGGTCCGTTTCAGGATCTCTTCCTTCATTTGCAAGAACCATTCCTATTCTCGCAAGATCTTTGCAATTCACTTCAATTGCACATTGTTTTGTATAAGCTTCTAAAAGCATTTCAACGTTATTATCAATAATGCCATGCTGCTTCATGAAGTAGCTTAGCGCTCGGTTAAGATTGGCAGACTCGTATTCTGAATCAGCTACATCGTTATTAATGCCTATACTTGAGTTATTTGTCATATCATGAATAAGCTGCAGAATTCTACCAACTTTTTCTTCTACCGAGCTACCGTGAATCATATTTGTAACAACCAGTGCGCCCGCATTAATCATCGGATTTAATGGTTTGGATGGCACCATTGTTTCCAATTTTGCAATTGAATTAAACGGATCACCCGTTGGCTCCATACCAACTCTTGAAAAAACATGTTCCTCTCCAGCATCCATGATTGCTAACGCAAGTGTAAGCACTTTAGAAATACTTTGTAGCGTAAAGGTTTCGCCGACATCACCTGCAGATAAACATCCGTCTTCTTTTGAATAAATCGCAATCGCTAATTTATCTGGATCTGATTTTGCCAGGGCTGGAATATAATCTGCTACTTTACCATCCTTTGTATAAGGCTTACTCTTTCTCACTAGTTCTACTAATTCTTCTTCTGTACGACATCTCATCATGAATCCTCCCGCTCTAACGAATTGACTCTCACCATACTGTTCCCCAAATGTGACAAATGCAAGCATAACCGGTATACTTGGTTTGCAAAAGATTTTGAATGTGGGGTGTACGAGATGGAGACAATTATACCCATTAAGGGGAAAGTCAATTATGCCATTACATTAGATGCAAGCGTATGGATATTTGATGATCGTAAGATTGAACTTGAGGAATTCTTGAAATTTGATGGATCCACAGAAAAGAATGAGAACGATTACATCAGAGTTCAAGCAGAGCGCTGGGAACGAGAGCGCACAGGGATTAAGCCTCCTGTAAACAAAAGCATAAAACGCTTTGAGAAAGAACGTGTACTGACTGGAAGTTTTGTCATTCCACTAAAACCTTTCTTATCAAATGCGGACCCAACAAATGAAGGACAAAAAGTCCAGTTGGATACTAGCCACGGAGAACAATATGTTCTAACTATGGAAGAAGCAATGAACGGCTTTCTTCGCTTTTCTAAAGACGGAAAGCCGCTCAGAGAAGATGGACCTACTCACTTCTATTTAGGTGATGGATCTAATGCATCTGAGCCGTATAAGGACATCGCTGGCATTACAGTAATTTAAAGAAGATCAGCCGCAATTCGGGCAAGCAGAGAGCGTTCACCTTTCTCGAGCTTAACATGTCCGCTTAGTGGCTGTTCTTTAAATTTCTCTACTACATACGTCAGTCCATTTGTATATTCATCTAGATATGGATGATCAATTTGTTGAGGATCCCCTAACAATACAATTTTGCTACCTTCTCCTACTCGTGTTAGAATCGTCTTCACTTCATGTTTCGTTAAATTTTGAGCTTCATCAATGATAATAAATTGATCTGGCAAACTTCTTCCACGTATATACGTAAGAGCTTCCACCTGAATGGAACCGATTCCTGAAAGGATTTTTTCAAGTTCCCCCGTTTTCTTCACATTGAAGAGATATTCCAAATTATCGAAAATTGGCTGCATCCACGGCCTAAGCTTTTCCTCCTTCTCGCCTGGTAAAAATCCTATATCCTTTCCAACCGGCACGATCGGTCTTGCAATAAAAAGCTTCTTGTATTGATTGAGATCCTCTGTCTGCATTAAACCTGCAGCCATCGCAAGCAGTGTTTTACCTGTACCAGCTTTGCCAACCAACGTGACAAGAGGTATATCTTTACGTACAAGTAGGTCAAGCGCCATCCTCTGCTGCACATTTCTCGGCCCGATTCCCCACATGTATTCTGTTTCCATCGCAGTTTTCTCAATTCTTTTCACATTCTTATCTACTTTTCCAATCCCCGAAGTTGATGCCTGAGCAGGATCTTTTAGAATCACATATTGATTCGGATAAAGTGGTCTCCCCTTAAGCAACTTCACATCGATAAAATGACGTTCAAAAAATTGACTAATTAACTCTGTATCTACATAGCGTTCCTCATACCCCGTGTAAATCTGATTAAATTCTACAACGCGATCACTTAAAAAATCCTCCGCCTGTATTCCCATTGCATCTGCCTTCACTCGTACGAGTGCATCTTTACTTACAAGAATGACTGTTCTTCCAGATTTCAATTTCCCTTCTTCCAAAAATAAATTTAATGCAACCGCTAAAATACGATTATCATTTGTCTTCTCTACAAACTTATCTTGCAAATATTGAAATGATCGGTGATTTAGCTCAATTCGGAGCGTTCCACCGTTTTCGAGCGGAATCGATTCATGAAGCCTTCCACGTTCACGAAATCCATCAATCATTCGTGATACTTGCCTCGCATTTCTTCCAATTTCATCCATATAACGTTTCTTCGAATCTACTTCTTCTAATACGACAGCAGGGATTACGATTTCATTCGTCTCAAACGAATAAATAGCATTTGGATCCTGGAGTAACACGTTAGTATCTAGGACGTAAACCTTATCCAACACTTCGCCTCCTGACCAGATTTAAATTGCTATCACAGGTACGAATGACAGTTGGGACTATCTACGTTTTTTTATAATCTATGTCCGGGTGTATAAAGTTAGACGATTATTCAGAAAATAATTAGTAAAATGGCATGATTTGATGTTGACTCACACAACCCGGAGGTAATCATGATGAAAAGAATTCAATGGAGTATACTCGCTGTTTGTCTTCTTGTAACAGCTTGTCAGGCAAAAGATGAGCCTGCGGCATATAAAAAGGAACAAACTGATCGTGTTCAGTATGTTAAACAATCTGTTAGAACACCTAAGAATGAGAATCGATCTGCAACTGATATCGCAGAGCATCTCGTAACAATTGCCAAACAAGTCCCTGATGTGAATGATGCCACTGCGGTTGTGACAGGTAAATATGCTGTAGTTGGCATCGATGTGAATCAGAAATTAGACCGCTCACGAGTGAGTTCAATAAAATACACAGTAGCAGAGGCTCTTCAGAAAGATCCATATGGAGCGAACGCCGTCATAACAGCCGATGCAGATACGACCTATCGACTCAAACAAATGGCAACCGAAATCAAACGAGGACACCCAGTGGGTGGGATTATGGAAGAATTAGCAGCTATTGTTGGGAGACTAATTCCCGAAATTCCAAGTAATACTAACAAATCCGAAATTGAACCTACTCGATCTAACGACAAACAGTTACCGAAAGAAAGTGAAAAGCAGTTGAAACAGCAGCAGGAAAAACAAGATTTGGATAAATAGGCGGCCGTCTATTTAAAGAGAAGAAATAGAGCAACCCAATCAAAAATAACCGGCCATTTTGGCCGGTTATTCTAATTCACTTGATTTTTTAGCACCGTCATCACTGCGCGGTCAAGTTTAGCTGCTGCTTCTGGATCATACGTTTTCTCATATGCTGGTGCTACAGACATTTTAGCACCATAAAACATGACATCTCGTACTTCTCGAATATGGAGCTTATACATAGTAAGTTTCAGAGGGACATCTTCCATTTTTTCTTCCACTAGCTCTGCTCTTCCACCTATGGCATATGTGCTTTCATTCCCTATCAACGTAATTGTAATCTGATCATTTGCTTTTATATTTGTAACAATCCGGGATTTCTGATCGACAGCAAATACAATGGACTGGGTGTCTGCTGCATAAAGCCAGGATATCGCACTCATATTCGGTCCTGCTGTTTCATGATCGATTGTTGAGAGAAGTACGTATTGCTCTCTTTTAAGAATATTCAAAAGTTCATTTGAAAGAGTTGAATCAACTTTATTCGGCATCGTGATCCCTCCATTTTTCTATCTTCTATCATACGCTTTATACTGCAAAAATAAGGTTTATTCATGCTATACTAGCAACATGGAATGAGAGGTGTTTAATGTGCGTGTAAAATGTGTCCTATGTGATAAAATCGAAAAAATCGAAAGCGGGAGTCCGCTAGCAAAAAAACTACGCAATAGACCGATCCACACATACATGTGTGATCCGTGCAATGAGCGTATCGAGACTCGAACTAAAGAACGGAAAGAGACGGGAAACTTTAAACTGTTTCATCAAGATGAGTCTAACGATGAGTGGTAGGATAAAGCTAGGTCTCCTTGCCGGAACAATTTCTGGCATCGTCCTTGGCCTTATTCTGAAATCCATACAAGCCATCACAGGAGAGTTAGTTTATACCCTCCTTCTCAACGTTGACTTCATACCGATAATTGGCAGTAAAAACTTGCCTGAACTAATAGAATTTGGTTTTCATCTAATCATTTCGCTCATCGTCGGTATAGTATTCAGTTTTGTTTCTTTTCACTTCTTCAAAGACCGAAACAAAGCCCAAGCCGTACTAGCGTATGTGTTAACTTTACCAACCGTTTTTTTATACTTCCCCTTAACATATCTCGCGATCAAACCAACACCTGACCTATTCAATATGACAGCGTTCAGTTATTGGACGTTCGGTCACGTCATTTATGCAGGAGTATTATTTGCCGTCTACAGGATGAATGAAAAACGATTAGTTTAAGAAAGACGTGCTGTTGCACGTCTTTCTTTCGATTATTGATTATATTTTGGCTCATTTTGAATGGAAGTTAATAAAGCTTCAATCAATTCAATTGGAAATTTCATCTCGTGTTGTCGTCCAGCCTTTTCATAATGAACAATGTAATTCTCTTTCGTCAACTCGACCTCGATCTCAGTTAAACCATGGTCTTCCGTTATGATTTCCTTAAAGAATTCGGTCGTATCCTGAGCAGCCTGATCCGTTTTCCTACTGTCAGCCACTACTTTAATACTTAGCCAATTATAGAGTGCGTCCTGAAGATTCAATGATCCCCTCCAGCTTGTGACGTTAAGCTTCTTTCTTCTTCGATTGATGCAATCGTACCTTATAAATAATTAATACGACAGCGGAGGCTACTAATCCTTCAGCCACAGGCAAACCAATCCCAAAAAAGGTCAATGGGAAACATCCAATAACAAGGACAGCGTAGACAACGGCATTCTTCAGCACTGGAAGTTTTTTAGCAAACCCAAGTCGATAAACGATAATACAAAGAACAACGATAATGGCATATAGCAAATAGAATCCTAACACCATATTATCTTCAATGCCAACCAACTTCGCAAAAAACGAAAGATCTTCTGAAGCAACAGCAGATTCAGTGTTCATTTTTTCACCCCCGGATTAAAATCATCTTAAACTCACCATTATTTATGTATTGCATTTTAAGTAAGCCCTTACTTTTTCAGTTAGGTATTAAGGAATGGTGGTGACTTTCAACACACAAGTTAACATATATTTTTAGAAGAAAATAAAAAACGATCCAAAAGGGATGCCCCTTTTGAACCGCATTAGACACCCTTACTGGGCTGTTTTTTTCTTTTTAGCGTTCTTTTCACGTTCGTTCTTATCAAGAATTTTCTTACGAAGACGGATCGAATCCGGTGTTACTTCGCAGTACTCATCATCGTTCAAATACTCAAGAGCTTCTTCAAGAGTAAGAACGCGCGGTTTCTTCATAGAAACAGTCTGATCTTTGTTCGCAGAACGCATGTTAGTCATCTGCTTCACTTTAACGATGTTAACTGTGATGTCATTCTCACGAGTGTGTTCCCCAACGATCATTCCTTCGTAAACTTCAGTACCTGGAGCTACGAAAATTGTACCGCGGTCTTCAACACCCATAATACCATATTCTGATGCTTTTCCTTTTTCCATTGAAACAAGAACACCAGCACGGCGTCCACCTACACGGCCGCTAATAAGAGGCATATACGTTTCGAACGTGTGGTTAATAATACCATATCCTCGTGTTTGGGTAAGGAACTCAGTTGAGTAACCAATCAATCCACGTGCAGGAACCATGAACTCAAGGCGAACTTGACCTGAACCGTTGTTGACCATGTTGACCATTTCACCTTTACGCTCACCAAGTGATTCCATTACAGAACCAGTGTAGTCTTCAGGTACGTCAATTTGAACGCGTTCAACCGGCTCACTTGCAACGCCATTAACTTCACGAACAATAACTTCGGGTTTTGAAACTTGAAGCTCAAACCCTTCACGACGCATGTTCTCAATCAGGATGGAAAGGTGAAGCTCACCACGGCCTGATACAACCCATGCATCTGGTGATTCAGTATTCTCAACGCGAAGACTTACGTCAGTTTCAAGCTGTGCTCTTAGACGTTCTTCAATCTTACGACTTGTAATATACTTACCTTCTTTACCTGCGAAAGGACTGTTATTTACAAGAAAAGTCATTTGAAGTGTAGGCTCATCAATACGAAGGATTGGAAGTGCTTCCTGATGATCGTATGGACAAACTGTTTCACCTACGTTGATTTCTTCCATACCAGATACCGCAACAAGATCTCCAGCTTTTGCTTCTTCGATCTCAGTACGCTTCAATCCAATGAAACCAAAGAGCTTAGTAACTCTGAATTGCTTCACTGTTCCATCAATCTTCATCAGGGCAACCTGCTGGCCAACCTTCATCGTTCCTCTGAACACACGCCCGATACCAATTCTTCCAAGGTAATCGTTGTAATCAAGTAGCGTGATTTGGAATTGAAGTGGCTCGTCACTATTATCAATTGGTGCAGGAATGTTATCAATAATCGTGTTCATAAGAACTTTCATATTGTCATCCTGAACTTCAGGATCAAGGCTTGCAGTACCGTTGATAGCAGAAGCGTAAACAACTGGGAAGTCAAGCTGATCTTCATCTGCTCCAAGATCAATAAATAAATCAATTACTTCATCAACAACTTCAGCAGGACGAGCTGCTGGACGGTCGATTTTGTTAAGAACTACAATTGGTGTTAGCTTCTGTTCGAGTGCTTTCTTAAGCACGAAGCGTGTTTGCGGCATACAGCCTTCATAAGCGTCTACAACAAGAAGAACGCCATCTACCATTTTCATAATACGTTCAACTTCGCCACCGAAGTCAGCGTGTCCAGGCGTATCCATGATGTTGATTCGTTTGTCTTCGTAGTTGATTGCCGTATTTTTAGCAAGGATCGTGATCCCGCGTTCTCTCTCAAGGTCGTTCGAATCCATCGCACGTTCGCTTACTTGCTCATTGTCACGAAACGTTCCTGACTGATGTAGCATTTGGTCTACCAGCGTTGTTTTACCGTGGTCAACGTGGGCAATGATTGCGATGTTACGAATATCTTCTCTTATTGCCATTAATTATTCTCTCCTCGTATTCTCGTCTTATTTCTGACGATAAACTCAATAACTAGACCATTATAACACAGATATTCGATTAGGCGAAATTTCTCTTCTTTCACCTTGAACTCGGTTATTGTACACTAGTATTATAAAGGGGGCGCTTCACATGAACAAGCATCAATTCCTTTTACTCTTAATGGCCATTCTAGCGGTTGCAAGCATGTGTGCAATCGGTGTATCTATAGCTGAACAAAGCTGGATCGGTGCAATTCTTGCAATAGTCGGAGTAGGTTTCTTTATGGGAATGGGCTTTCGGATTAAACGAAAAGCTGAACAATGAGTCAATATGAAAGGCTGTTTTCGTAGACACTGTTGCGATAAGAGTAGTGGTTAACTTTTTAAACACATTTTTCAAAAACAACAATCTTTAGAAAAAAGCCATATGAAAAGAGCTGTTCTTAGATGAACAGCTCTTTTGTCATCGTAAAAAAGTTTAATCGGGGCGAACAAATAGTAAATATTTTTTCTTATCTTCTTCTAGTCCGTATTGTTCGAATCCACATTTCCCAAGGAAAAGACTCCATCCAGTCATCTCATAAGGAATGCCCGCAAATACCACTCCAGTAAGTTCATCGACGACCAACTGCATCATTTTACGACCGTAACCCTGGCTTCTTTTATCCGGCCGAACAACGATCGTGCCGATCCAAGCCTTGTGATTGGATGGCGCTACTTCAAGTACACTTGTCAATCCGATTGGCTCATCTTCCACAAACCAGATTTGAAACTTACATCCAATGCCTTCATACGTTTGAACGTATGATATGACATCCTCGAACATAGGTTGTCTCCCGAATTCTTCAGTCAGCCATATCTGATCATCCATCGTCCACTCATATACTAATTCTGCAAGGTCACCGTCAAAATTCGTTGACGTTACGTTTCTCATTTTGATGAAGGGGCCCTGAAGTAGTAGTTCTGATCTAAAGCAGGCTGGATGTAATCCCTCTGGACCTGTGAATGAAACGATTGATTCCCAACGAAAATGGTGTTTTTCCCAAGTAAATCAATTGGCTTATTATCCACGGTTGAACATACACCGCCTGCTTCTTCTATCAGTAACTTTCCTGCCGCAAAATCCCATGGGGCTAAACGTAAAGAAACATAACCATCAAGCCTTCCCGCTGCTACATATGCCATTTCTATCGCTGCACTTCCGTATGATCTTGTTCCTCGGATTTCTTTTAGAAGTGGTGAGAACGTCCTGGGGTCAATTCGATGATTTTCCGTTACCCACGTGGCATTGATTGCAAGAAGAGCTTCAGAAAATTTCACAGGTTCAAGTGGTTTTAATTTCTTATCATTCAGATAAAGGCCATTCCCTTTGGAACAATGATACAACTCGTCCTTTGTCACATCATATATAAAAGCAACTTTGCCAACACCATCTTCATAGATGCCAATTGAGATTGCAAAATTAGTTTGCTGATGAACAAAATTCATCGTCCCATCAATCGGATCCAAAAACCAAATTACACCGCTCAGATCTTCGACTTTGTCTCCAAACCCTTCTTCTCCCATAATGCGATGTTCCGGGTAGCTTTTCTTGATCCGTTCAATAAAAAACTTTTCTGTTTGCTTATCGATATCCGTCACTAGATCATTTGGATTGCTTTTTGTATCAATTGCAAAGGAGGTTGTAAAAGAAGAGATTATCTCTTTACCCGCTTCTTGAATCCACCTTTTCGCATCTTCATATACACTTTCCCAGTTCGTCTGCTGTGCCATGATTGGATCTCCTTTTACCTTGAATTTCATTCTTTCTTTATTATGACAGGAAAAGAAGAAAAAACGAACCTTTTTGCAAGGTTCGTTTCATTAAGCCTCTAGTCGTACCATTTCCTTACGAAGTTCTTCCAGCTTCACTTTACATTTCGTCATCTCATCTTGATCACTAAGCATCATTGCATCGTGTAGTGTTGCCAATTCATAATCAATTTCCATCCTAAGCACCGGTATACGTTTCTCTGCCTCGTTTCTTTGCAATGACTGAATCACTTGTTTCATGGTAACCTACACCCCTTTTCTTTTCGTTTAAGTAGTCATAGTTATCAGATATCGCCATAAGACGGAATATTCTGATTTTTCTACTTTGTTTAATATATCTTATGCTTTCACTGTTAACTATGCAACCTCTTTATTTGTTAGTATTTTTCCTCTTTTGCGTATATTTGAAACCTACCAATACACATCAATCGTCATGATTCATACAAAATGCCGTTCTATGTTAAAATAAATCTATAAAATTTTGTCATATTGGAGGATAACATGTCATTTAATGGTTTTACACATAGAGATTTTGACTCATTCCACATCGATGGACTCGAAAAGCGAATGGAAGCCATCCAAGAGCGGATTCAGCCCAAGTTCGCTGCCTTAAGTGAAGAGGTTCAAAGTGATCTTGAAATTCTTGCTGGGAATGAAATGCATCTTCACATTGCTCGCCACGCCAGAAGAACGAAAAATCCACCTGTCGACACCTGGATGGCTTTTTCTCATAACAAACGAGGTTATAAAATGCATCCTCATTTTCAAATTGGACTCTTTGATGATCATGTTTTCATCTGGCTCGCTTATATTTATGAATTGCCTGGCAAGCAAGAAATGGCATCCATGTTCCTTGAACATCTCGATGAGCTTAACAAAATTATTCCTTCCTCTTATATGGTTTCTACAGATCACACGAAGAAGAGTGCGAGTAAATCTATTACAGATCTTGATTTAGAAAAGGCGCTCATACGATTTCGTGACGTAAAGAAAGGTGAGTTTCTAGTCGGCAGGCATTTTTCTAGTGACGACCCTATTTTAATGGATGGAGAAAAATTTATAGCAACCGTTCAAGAAACGTTTGAAACGGTAATGCCAATCTACAACTTATCGATGAAAGAAAAAAAATAACCAGGGCCACCTGGTTATTTTTTATTCATAACGACTTTGTCTCGTTCAGTTTCTCTTGCTTCCTTAACAGCATGGAACGTTGAATAACCTGTTTCCTGATCGAACTGTTTGAAAATCTGCTTTTCTTCTGACTTTGAAGGTACGACATCTTTAAACGCATAGTAAGCATTTACGATTTGATCCTTATTCGCTCCTCCCTCATAAGCTTGCTCTATTAACTGAAAAAAGGTAACAACTTTAATAACCTCTTCTTTGCTCCATTCAATTGAAATCGGATATTGTATTTCCATCTCCATACTCCTTTCTATATTTGCCACTTTGATCGTATTGCATCAGCTTCACGGTCCATACGATCAAATAAGTCATTTACTGATGGTAAATCGTGAATAGCTCCTATCACCTGGCCTGCCCATGCAAATCCTTCCTCTTCTTTGCCTTCATAAATAAATTTCCTATTTGCTTCACCACTTATGTAAGGCTTCAATCCCTCGTAACCTCCGTGACTTGCTTCAATTTGATGAATGTGATCAGCAAATGAATTTCGTATTACTCTTGCTGGAGCCCCAATGCTTCTCTTTATAATAACCGTATCAGTCTCATTACTTGCAAGAATTCGATTCTTATAATTCACATGAGCATGAGTGCATTCTTCCGTCGCAATAAATCTTGTCCCCATTTCAACCCCCTCCGCTCCAAGTGCAAGGGAAGCCATCAACCCACGACCATCACTTATCCCACCTGAAGCGATGACAGGAATCGAAACTGCATCGACGACTTGAGGAACAAGAACCATCGTACCCGTGTCTGCTTTTCCAAGATGACCGCCGCCTTCTTGACCGACGACCATGACAGCAGCCGCTCCGAGCTCTTCTGCTTTTATAGCTTGTCGCTTACCCGCTGTCAGAACGAGAACCTTTACATTCGTCCCTTTCACTAGGTCAAATACCGGTTTTGGATTTCCACCAGTAACAGAAATGATATCTATTCCTTCATCTATTGCCGTTTCGAGCATGTGTTCAAAAGGTCTTCCATGCTGCCCAATGGCGAAATTTACTCCAAAGGGGTTTGACGTCCGCTGTCTTGTGAGTCTTATTTCATCCCTAAGCTGATCTTCCGAATTCATTGACATAGCCGTTAGTTGACCCAGGCCACCTGCATTACTTACAGCAGAAGCTAGTTCATGATAGGCAAGATATGCAAGACCTCCCTGAACGATCGGTCGTTCAATTTCAAGTAAGTGTGTAAGACGCGTGTTCCATTTCATGACTAATCCTCTCCTTGTTCATAAGACTTTTCGAGAAATAGGCGCAATTTCCTTTTTCACATTCAAAAAGGAAGCTAACGCAAAAATTCGGCGGAGATTTTTTACTGGACTTTTTAACATGGCATTAAAATAAACCTTGCAAAAAAAGTCTCATGTGATTATACTCAGTTTGTTTAAGAAATAAAGCATTGATGAGGACATAACACTCTTGTCTTGTGCTATGCTATTTCAATATTGTCCAATTCTATAACAAACTGGCTTTCTACAAATGAATGTGGAGAGCTTTAACTATTAAAGTATAATTAAAGAGGTGCTTGATTTGCAACAAAACGAAACACCACTATTCACCGGTTTAGTCAATCACGCAAACAAAAATCCGATTCAATTTCATATACCAGGACATAAGAAAGGAGCAGGGATGGATCCCGAGTTCCGTTCTTTTATTGGTGATAATGCACTTTCAATCGATTTAATTAACATTCAACCTCTTGATGATCTTCATCATCCTCACGGGATGATCAAGAGAGCTCAGGATCTCGCTGCAGAAGCATTCGGTGCTGATGCAACATTCTTTTCTGTACAGGGAACTAGCGGCGCTATCATGACAATGGTCATGGCGGTATGCTCTCCAGGAGACAAAATCATTGTCCCTAGAAACGTTCACAAATCAGTGATGTCAGCAATTATCTTCTCAGGTGCAACGCCAGTATTTATTCATCCAGAAATTGATCCAAAGCTAGGGATTTCACACGGTATTACGCCTGTCGCTGTTAGGAAAGCTCTAGAGCAACATTCCGACGCTAAAGGCGTCCTCGTAATCAATCCAACTTATTTTGGGATTTCTGCTAACCTTGAAGAGATTGTGTCTATTTCACACGAGTTTGATGTTCCGGTACTTGTGGATGAAGCGCACGGTGTTCATATCCATTTCCATGACCGTCTTCCTGTATCCGCGATGCAGGCAGGCGCTGATATGGCTGCAACGAGCGTCCACAAGCTAGGTGGTTCGATGACTCAAAGCTCAGTCCTTAATGTTAAGGAAGGTCTTGTTTCCGCAAAGCGTGTTCAAACAATCATTAGTATGTTAACAACTACTTCGACTTCTTATCTTCTACTTGCTTCCCTCGACGTTGCAAGAAAAAGACTTGTTACAGAAGGTTATGAGCTTGTTGAACAGGCTATCCAACTTGCTGAGAAAGCACGAGAACAGATTAACACGATTTCTCCCCTCTATTGTGTAGGGAAAGAGATACTGGGTACTAACGCTACCTTTGATTACGATCCAACGAAACTAATTATTTCCGTACACGATCTTGGAATTACAGGATATGAAGCAGAAGTTTGGTTACGTAAACAAGCAAATCTTGAAGTAGAACTGTCAGATCTCTATAATCTCCTTTGTATCGTTACACCTGGAGATACTGAAGAAACGACCGGGGCACTTATACATGCTTTAAAAGATATGGTAGAGGCATTCAAAGAAACCGATGGTGTTGTTCACAAAAAATTCGATGTTCATGCACCGGATATTCCAATTCTTGCTGTGTCACCCCGGGATGCTTTTTACTCTGAAACGGAAGTAATTCCATTTAAAGAATCTGCTGGTAGAGTAATTGCCGAATTCGTAATGGTATACCCTCCAGGCATCCCAATTTTCATTCCGGGAGAAATCATCACAGAAGAAAACCTTCAGTACATTGAGGAAAATATTGAGGCAGGGCTCCCAGTTCAAGGACCTGAAGATGATGAATTAAATGACATACGCGTAATCAAAGAATATAAAGCGATTAAATAAGAGGCGGCCAATTGGCCGCCTCTTATTTAATCGGATAATTCGTTACTTTCTATCTTTTTTGTTGCATTCAGGACATCTGCTGTAAAGCGTACTTACTTTTTCTCCATGCACGTGATCGATCGTTTTTTCGCAAGATTGGCAAATAATAATTCCCATTCTCAACACCCCTTTAGTTTGTTTTGAAAACGCTTCCGTTTCGCTTAACTTCATAATAGTGTGTCACAATTGTTTTGTCAACACTATATTGTATATCACATTATATTCTTATTTTCCTCATTATGTGTATATTGGTCAATTGTCAGAAAACATTTTTGGGAGTAAACTTACATATATGAAGAAGGGAGGAGTTTTAATTGCCACAAAGTGCTTATCTCACCCCAAGAACAGAAGAATCGCTATCACTTGAGAAGGTCAAGGAGCTACTCATCTATTATCAGGAGTTAACTACTAAAACTGGTGAGCAGCTATCCTGGGCTTATAGTGAATCAGCTTTTCCTTACACACTCACCCAAAAACCTAATATAAGCGATTGGTTTTACTTAAAAGGGTTAAATGACGCATACAGCATCATACTGATCGGTGTTTCTCACAATTTTATTCAGGTGGTGCTCACCGACCAATCAACACACGGTGATAAAGCTAAAGCAAATGAATTATGTAAATTCCTCGCAAGCAAGCTTCATGCTGATCTCACACTCTTTAACGGGAGAAAAATTCAATACCAAAAAAAATAAACAGCCCATGGGCTGTTTATTTTTGTGGTGTTTCAATTTCGTCTGGGTCGATCATTTGATACCCTTTATCTCTTAATCCACTAACAATGTCACCAAGAGCAGCTGCAGTCCAATCTCGATCATGCATCAAAAGATTAGCTCCATTTTTAAGATATGGTGAATTCACCATGATATCAGCAATCGCATTTTTATCTTGATATTCTTTAACCCAATCATACCCATATGTCCAGTTCATGACCAACATATTTTCTTGTTTAGCAAGAGATTTAGAGAAATCCGTGTTCGAGCCAAAAGGCGCGCGGAAAAACTTCGGTCTCTCTCCTGTTACTTCTTCAATCATATCGTTCAATTTAACGATTTCTTCTCGCTGTTCCTCTTCAGATAAATCTTTCAAGTTGCTATGCGTCATCGTATGGTTTCCGATTTCAAATCCCATGTCATAAATTTCTTTAAGGCGTGCCTTCTCTTCATCTGTGTCAATAAAATGACCATTAACAAAGAATATAGCTGGTGCACCCATCTCTTTCAACTCTTTGGCCATATCAACCGCATGCTTATCAGGGGAATCATCAAATGTTAAGAGCACAGCTTCAGCAGGTGCATCATTTATTGGATCAAATCCAAAAGCCTCATTCATACGATATTCTGGCTCTGCACTAGCCTCTTCAGCAGTTGCCTCTTCTTCCGTCTGATCTTCCTCTTTAGAATCAGCTTGTTTATTAGCATTGCTCTCTTCATTAGAAGCTTTCTCATTTGTTTTTGTTTTGCTATCGTTTGCTTGTTGACTCTCAGATGTTTCATTGCTTGATTCCGATCCAGCATTTGTCGAACAAGCTGCAGCGAAAAGCAATAATGCCAATGCCATAAATTTCAAAGTGTTTTTCATTTCTCTCTCCCCTTATATAGTCTCCCTACATCATAAACGAAATCACGTATTGTAGAAAGAGCAGAATGTCACATTTAACCATCTTTTATTAATGAATTCACCTATAATTCTGACTTAACACGTGACATGGAGTTTTCCTTTACAACGTTGATTACTAATAATATACTTGAAAACGTGCCTTTTTTCGCTATCTGTTAAAATCCCTTAATAAAAGGGGTAATACAGCTTGCCTGAATAGTTTTAGTTACGACAAGTAACATTGAGTACCCATGCTGTTATTTCCTTCTATAAAGGAATTCTTCGGATCAATGATATTAAAATAAAATCAGAAAGGTGATGATCAAACTTGAAAAAGCTAACTGCAGTTTTTATTATCTCTGTAGTCTTGTCTCTAATCTTTATTGCATGGGGAACGATTTCTCCTGAATCATTAGATTCAACGACCTCTTCTCTCCAAACTTTTCTTCAAGTAAAGTTCGGGTGGTTCTATTTATTAGCAGCGTCAAGCTTTCTAGTTTTTGCGATTTATCTTATTTTTTCAAAGTATGGAAGACTCAAACTTGGCAAAGAAACTGATGTTCCTGAATATAACCTCCTCACATGGTTCGCGATGTTATTCTCAGCTGGAATGGGGATCGGACTCGTATTCTGGGGTGTGGCAGAGCCAATGTTCCATTATTACGACCCTCCAGCAGGTGCGGGACCTCAAACAGACGAAGCCGCTAGACTCGCATTTCAGTATAGCTTTTTCCACTGGGGTCTTCATCCATGGGCTATTTATACAGTCGTAGCACTTGCGCTTGCTTTCTTTAAGTTTAGAAAAGGTGCACCAGGACTTATCAGTGCGATTTTCTACCCCATCCTTGGAGAGCGTGTTAAAGGGCCAATTGGAAAAACGATCGATGTCATCGCCGTTATTGCCACTGTATTTGGTGTAGCAACGTCACTTGGTTTCGGTGCTTCTCAAATTGGTGGAGGAATTTCTTACTTAACTGGCATCGAGAATTCATTCACAACTCAACTGATCATTATACTAATTGTAACAGTACTCTATATGATTTCTGCATCGACAGGAATTTCAAAAGGAATCAAGTATTTAAGTAATACGAATATTGTCCTTGCTATTCTGCTCATGTTCTTCTTGTTATTTGCAGGACCAACGAATTTTATTATGGACTTGTTCACATCAACACTTGGATCATACATTCAAAATTTACCTAGTATGAGTTTACGTATGAGACCGTTTGAAGGCTCGTCCTGGATCCAGAATTGGACCATCTTCTACTGGGCATGGTGGATCGCCTGGGCACCTTTCGTGGGCACATTTATTGCTCGCGTATCAAAAGGTAGAACGATCAGAGAATTTGTTCTCGGTGTTCTTCTTGTTCCTACAATCTTTGGTGCATTATGGTTTTCCGTATTTGGAGGTTCTGCTATATCACTTGATATGGCTGGAAAAGGCATTTACGACATCATTAATAATCAAGGTATGGAAGTTGCCCTTTTCGCAGTATTGGAACAATACCCAATGGGTACGGTCATGTCGATCATTGCGATCTTGCTAATCAGCACATTTTTTATTACCTCTGCTGACTCAGCTACATTCGTTCTCGGCATGCAAACTACGAATGGCAGCATGAACCCCTCGACAAAAGTAAAGCTAACATGGGGTATTATTCAATCTTCTGCCGCAGCAGTGTTACTTTGGTCTGGTGGACTCGGAGCGCTTCAGACTGCTTCAATCATAGCAGCCTTCCCATTTGCAATCATTATTATAGGTATGGTTATCTCACTCTTAAAGGCATTAAAAGAAGAGAAAATACCGCCTCGGCCACCTAATAAGAAAGATGATACATTTTCTAAATAAAACAAGGAAGTCCACTACCAAATTGGTTGTGGACTTTTTATTTGGACATGTAAGAATTCCAATGTAATGAAGAGTACGATGACAAAGCCATTAACTCATGACATAGAGGCATTGTAAGATAAGCGCGAGCACTGTCGAAATAGAAACAAGGGATAGAACTATCTTGATTCGTGACAACATCCAATAAGAAATGATAAATATAAGGTAAAGAAAGACAAGAAACAAGATCAATTTAAATTCAATATGATCCTGTACAGACAAATGAACAATATAAAAAAATGCAAACCAAAACGTAAGCTGAACAAAAAGAACCTTTGCATACATCAGCATAGAATTCCCACCTCCACGCTGCATAAAACACTCATTTAATAATATGTATGTCCCCATCTGAACTTATAATCGTTCCGTTTTCTCACCAGAGGAATTACTTGATGTTTTCTAAAAGAATGCCTCTATTCATTAGGGTTATTAAAATCACGATTTTTCACTTCGATTATCCATCTATTAGGAAATGATTGAAACATGATCGCTTTCCTTTCATTAAAAGTGCATAAACAAAAAACTCCGGAGACTAAGTCTCCGGAGTTTTAGAAAAGAATTAACCAATATGGATTGGCGTACCTAGAGCTACTTCAGCAGCTTCCATAGTAATCTCTCCAAGTGTTGGATGAGCATGGATTGTAAGAGCAATATCTTCAGCTGTCATACCAGCTTCAATTGCAAGACCAAGCTCAGCAATCATATCAGAAGCGTTAGGACCCGCAATTTGAGCGCCGATCACTAGGCCGTCTTCTTTACGAGTGATTAGCTTCAAAAATCCTTCACTGTCGTTAAGAGACAATGCACGGCCGTTAGCGCCGAATGGGAATTTAGAGGCTTTCACATCGAATCCTTGATCTTTTGCTTCTTGTTCAGTATAACCAACTGAAGCGAGTTCTGGATCTGAGAAGACCACTGCAGGAATTGCAAGGTAATCAATCACAGAGTTTTCACCGCTGATCGCTTCTGCTGCTACTTTACCTTCATAAGAAGCTTTGTGAGCAAGTGCAGGACCTTCTACGATATCACCAATTGCATAGATGTTATCGAAGTTTGTACGACACTGCTTGTCGATCTTCACAAGACCTTTATCCGTCATTTCAACGCCAAGTTCTTCAAGACCAATTTCATTTGTATTAGGCTTACGGCCAACTGTAACAAGAACATAATCAGCGTCAAACGTCTTCGTTTCACCTTTGATTTCTGCTGTTACGGTTACGCCATCTTCTGTTTCTTCAACGCCCTGTGCAAGAGCTTCAGTAATGATTTCGACATTACCTTTCTTCTTAAGACGACGAGAAACAAGTGAGCTCATCTGCTTTTCGAATCCAGGTAGAATCTGCTTCGTACCTTCAAGGATCGTTACTTCAGTACCGAAGTTTGCGTACACAGTACCAAGCTCAATTCCGATGTAGCCTCCGCCGATAACAACCATTTTCTTAGGAACTTCATCAAGTGCAAGTGCACCAGTTGAAGAAATAACGCGCTTGCTCCATTTGAAGCTTGGAAGTTCGATTGGACGAGAACCAGTCGCGATGATGCAGTTTTTGAACGTATACGTTTGAGAGTTCTTTTCGTCCATGATACGAACCGTGTTCTTATCGACGAAATAAACTTCACCGTTAACGACTTCAACTTTGTTTGATTTCATAAGTCCAGCAACGCCACCAGTAAGCTTATCAACAACAGAAGATTTCCACTCCTGAACTTTTTTCATGTCAACGCTCACGTTTTCAGCTGTGATTCCGATATCATCAGAATGCTTTGCAGACTCATATTTATGAGATGCATTGATCATTGCTTTTGAAGGAATACAACCGACGTTTAAGCAAACCCCGCCTAGAGTTCCTTTATCAGCAATGGCTACTTTCTGACCAAGCTGTGCTGCACGGATTGCAGCAACATATCCACCTGGTCCAGCTCCTACTACAAGTGTGTCTAATTCGATTGGAAAATCTCCTACTACCATATTATTACGCCTCCATCATTAAGAGTTGTGGATCGTTCAACAGACGTTTGATGTGGTTTAGAGCAAGTTGTGCTGTTACGCCATCAATAAGTCTGTGGTCGTAGCTGATCGATAGAGCAAGAACAGGTGCAGCAACGATTTCTCCGTCGATAACAACTGGTTTCTCCTCAATACGACCAATACCAAGAATAGCAGCATCCGGGTTGTTGATGATTGGTGTGAACCATTGACCACCAGCAGAACCCAGGTTAGAAATGGTACATGTGCTACCTTTCATATCGTCCCCTGATAGTTTACCATCGCGAGCTTTTTTAGCCAACTCATTAATTTCAGATGAAACATTAAGAAGTGGCTTACGGTCTGCTTCTTTCACGACAGGAACAACAAGTCCAGCATCAGTGTTAGCAGCGATACCGATATTGTAGTAATGCTTGTGTACGATTTCGTCAGTAGAATCATCAATAGATGCATTCAACATAGGGAATTCGCGAAGTGCAGATACAAGCGCTTTGACAACATATGGAAGGTAAGTTAGCTTCACATCTTTGTCTGCAGCATATTGTTTAAACTTCTTACGATGCGCAACAAGATCAGTTACAACAATTTCATCCATATGAGTTACGTGAGGAGCAGTATGCTTGGAGTTAACCATTGCTTTTGCAATTGCTTTACGCATACCTTTCATCTTCTCACGAGTCTCTGGCTGTGCAGATGCTTGTGGTTGTGCAGACGTAGTAGCCGTTTCTTCCTTCGCTTCAGCTTTTTCTGACGCTGCTGGAGCTTCAGAAGCAGTTTCTCCTCCACCATTCAAGTGTGTGTCGATGTCTTCTTTCACAACACGACCGTTTTTACCTGAACCAGATACTTTAGAAATGCTTACGCCATTTTCACGAGCATATTTACGTACTGCCGGCATAGCGATAACGCGTTTTGTTGGATCTGTTTCTTCGTCATCTTCAGGAAGTGGTTTAGATTCAGCACTATCTTCTTTTGCTTCCGTTTTAGCTTCAGCTTTTGGAGCTTCTTCTTCAGCTTGAGGCTGTTCAGCTGCAGGTTCTTCCTCTGCATCTTCATAACCTTCTGCATCGAAAGTAATAACGACATCTCCAACAATGACTGTTGCGCCTTCTTCAGCATGAACTTCTTTAACCGTTCCGTCTACTGGAGAAGGGATTTCAACAACTGCTTTGTCGTTTTGCACTTCTGCAAGAATATCGTCTTCTTTTACTTCATCTCCGGATTTAACAAACCATTTTACGATTTCGCCTTCATGGATACCTTCACCGATATCCGGCATCTTAAATTGAAATGCCACGGGACTTCGCCTCCTAATTGTAAAAAAATTATGCTCATATAAGATCTGAAGCGAAGCGCAGATCGCAGCTTCACTTCATGATTTTTTTATTAGTGATTACTTAAAATTTAACAACTTGAGTTGCTTTTTCGATGATATCCGTATGGTCTGGAAGCCATACATCTTCAGCTGCTGAGAATGCAAAGACTGTATCAGGAGCAGTTACGCGAAGTACTGGAGCTTCTAAGCTAAGAATTGCACGGTCGTTAATTTCTGCAACGACGTTAGCAGCAATACCAGCTTGTTTCTGAGCTTCCTGAACAACGATTGCACGATTTGTTTTTTCAACAGATGCAATAATTGTATCGATATCGAGCGGGCTAACCGTACGAAGGTCGATTACTTCAGCACTAATGCCGTCTTTTTCTAGTTCTTCTGCAGCCTTAAGTGAAGCCTGTACCATTGCACCGTAAGTAACGATTGTGATATCAGTTCCTTCGCGCTTAACTTCAGCTTTACCAATTTCAATTGTGTATTCTTCTTCAGGAACTTCCTGACGGAAAGAACGATAAAGCTTCATGTGCTCAAGGAAAATAACTGGATCGTTATCACGGATCGCAGAAATAAGTAGTCCTTTTGCATCGTAAGGGTTTGAAGGAATTACGACTTTAAGTCCTGGCTGTTGAGCCATTAGTCCTTCAAGGCTATCTGCGTGAAGTTCTGGTGTCTTAACGCCACCACCAAATGGTGAGCGCACTGTAATCGGCGCGTGGAAAGAGCCGCCTGAACGGTAGCGAAGACGAGCCATTTGACCAGAAATAGCATCCATTACTTCATATACAAATCCAAAGAACTGAACCTCTGGGACTGGACGGAATCCAGTAAGTGCAAGTCCGATAGACATACCACCGATACCTGATTCAGCAAGCGGAGTATCGAATACGCGATCTTCGCCAAATTCCTTTTGAAGTCCTTCTGTCGCACGGAAAACGCCACCGTTTTGACCTACGTCTTCACCAAACACGAGTACGTTCTCGTCATTTTTCAACTCCGTACGCATCGCATCAGTGATTGCTTGAATCATTGTCATTTGCGCCATAGCTTACTTCGACTCCTTTGCACTATATTGTTCGTATTGTTCACGAAGGTTCTGTGGAAGCTCTTCGTACATGTTAGAAATCAGATCAGTAACTTTTTGCTTAGGAGTGCCATCAGCTTTCTTGATCGCAGCTTTGATTTCTTCCTTCGCTTTATCAACCACTTCGTTTTCCTTCTCTTCAGACCATAGATTTTTGCTCTCTAGGTACTTGCGGAAACGAACGATTGGATCTTTCTTTTCCCACTCGCTATCTTGATCTTCAGAACGATAACGTGTTGGATCGTCACCAGCCATTGTATGTGGACCATAACGGTAAGTCATCGTTTCAATTAGAGTTGGACCTTCGCCATTAATTGCGCGCTCACGAGCGTCAGTAACTGCTTTATAAACAGCAAGAACGTCCATACCATCTACTTGAATACCCTGGATACCAGCCGCAACTGCTTTTTGGGCGATTGTTTTCGCAGCAGATTGTTTTTCAACAGGAACAGAGATCGCAAAGCGGTTGTTTTGCACAACAAAAATAGCTGGAGCAGCAAACGCACCTGCAAAGTTCATCCCTTCATAGAAATCACCTTGAGAAGCACCACCGTCACCAGTGTAAGTGATTGCTACGTTTTTCTTTCCTTTTTTCTTAAGTCCAAGTGCAACACCAGCAGTTTGTGTAATTTGAGCACCGATGATGATTTGAGGGCTCAACACGTTCAGGCCATCAGCCTGGTTACCTACAAAGTGACCACGAGAGAATAAGAATGCTTTATATAACGGAAGACCGTGCCAGATGATCTGTGGAACATCACGGTAACCCGGAAGAATCCAGTCCTCTTTATCGAGTGCAAATTGACTTCCTAGCTGCGAAGCTTCCTGACCAGCAGTTGGAGCGTAGAAGCCAAGACGACCTTGACGGTTCAATGAAATTGAACGCTGATCAAGAATTCGTGTGTACACCATGCGGCGCATTAGTTCTTGAAGTTGCTCGTCTGATAGTTCAGGCATTGCATCTTTGTTAACAATTTCTCCATTTTCATTTAGAATCTGGAACATTTCGAATTGGCCTTCGATGTTTTCGATGGTTTTGGTTCCCATACCTTTCACCTCATCCTTTCATTCATAAAGAGATAGATTATTGAATTGCAATGTTGCAATTGTGAGTGGGTCGTTCAGTTTACAGACATGACTAGCATGTCCATTTCAACGTTATTAAATGACAAATAGCATTCATTAAATTGCATTACTTAAGACAACACTCAATTTCATACCCTTAATTCTGAAGAAATAATCCCTAGTGCTATGTATTACTGCGAATAATAGTCTGTATCAGTAAGATTAAGGGAGTGCTTCTCTTCATGAGTAAGTTCATTTTAAAGTTTACAATACAGGATGTTTCAAGTCAATTAATTGATTTATTAAATCGCTTTAAAGTCAATATTTAGAAACTGTTACATTCATATTTCCAAAACTGTATTAGTGTAAATGACAAAAGACAGCAGTAAGGGGAATTTACCCGATTATAGGGATATCCTTTTGAATTACATAAAGCAATACATTTAACAGAAAGCATTGTTAACTGATCGTGTTGATTTCTTTATTTGCTTCTTCGATTGAATTCTTCGTTTCACTCGTCTATTAGAATAGACAACCACAGAAAAAAACCGCTCAATTTGAGCGGTTTTTTCTATTCTCCGTAATTCACATTCAAATCGGCTGATTTATAGAACGCTTTTTTTGCATCGTTAAATTCAGCTGTGTACTTATTAAAGGTATCTTTTTGTTCTGCAACTTTCCCATACTGATCGTTCACTACTTTGATTTGATCTTGTAATTGTTCTAACGTAAGTTCTTTATCTTGAAGTGAGCTATACAACTTCTTATCCTGTTCTACCGCTGCTTTATATTCCTTATTTAGCTTTTGATAGGCATCATAACGGTTGTCCATTTTGTCGATAAGCTTCTTTGCATCCTTCTTAGCATCTTTATTTTCAAGGTCACTTGATAAATCTTTGACCTCTTCGAACTCTTTGTATGCTTCATCAATGCTCTCTTTTTCTTTCTTTAAGTACTCAAGTCTTTTATCTGTATATTCTTCAGCTTGTTTAGAAAGTTTTTCAATTTTGTCAAAATCATCCATGCTTAGTGCAACGATCTCTTCATAAATGGCCTGTTCTTTCTTTTCCGCCTTTGCTAACGGTTCCTGCTGCTCTCTGAATTGTTTTTCAAGAGATACAGCTTCTTCTAAATGATCGTACATCTTCTCATCTGTACTACCACCAATCTGACAACCCGCTAAGCCAAGCATGAGCAAACAGAAAAAAAGAGAAATAATTCCCAAACGATATCTTCGTAACAAAAGAAGTCCCCCCACATATCCAATTCATACCATAATTTTTTTATCCTTGATTACTATACCATAATACATAACTCAATAGAACAGCTCATTTTGAATACGAATCAATTTTTCTAATCTAATAAACGATAAAGTAAATGGAATCAAAGTATCTCTTTAATGAAATAAATGTCACTCTATTCTAAAGGATTTCCTGTTATTTTGTGTTGTGCTAAACTACTATTGAAGAAAGATGAAAGTTGCACACACTTTTAATGCCATTAATGAACTGAGTGGAAACAAAAATTGCGTTTGAACAGAACTATTGCTTTCTTCCTTCGATAAAGTTGAATATACTTATTTACTGGAAGACCGTATATTGAATAGGAGTGAAAAATAGATGTTAACAATGAAGGATATTCGGAGAGATGGCGATCCTATTCTCACTGAATTAGCCAAAGAGATCGAACTACCTGCAACAGAGGATGAGAAACAAACACTAAGAGAGATGCAAGAATTCCTCATCAATAGCCAGGACCCTGAAACAGCTGTTAAATATGAATTGCGATCTGGAATTGGTCTTGCAGCACCTCAGATAGGGATCCAAAAGCGAATGATTGCATTTCACGTAACTGATCAAAGAGGAACACTTTATAGCAATGGCTTGATGAACCCGAAAATCATCAGCCATTCTGTCGAAAAAACGTACCTAGACGGTGGCGAAGGTTGCTTATCTGTCGATCGTGAAATTCCAGGAGCTGTTCCGCGTTATGCACGTATTACTGTAAAAGGTGTTGACGCGGATGGAAATCCCCATAAGCTAAGATTAAAAGGACTTCCCTCCATTGTTGTTCAACATGAAATCGATCATCTTGATGGCATCATGTTTTACGACCGAATTAATAACGAGGAAGCTAGTGAACTTTCCCCATTAGGCCGATAACGCAACTATTCATTTAAAAAGGATCGCGCAAAATTTGCGCGATCCTTTTCTATAACAAAAGACTTCCAATGCCTGCTATAAGCCTGTGATTAAAGCAGCCCTACTTTTTGCAGGCCTTTTTCAATACCGTTTTGGTCAACAGGTTCGGTAACGAGATCCGCTACTTCCTTCACTTCTTTATAAGCATTCCCCATAGCGATACCTGTCCCTGCGAATCGAAGCATTTCAATATCGTTCAACGCGTCACCAAATGCGAACGTATTCTCACGTTTAAAACCTAGGTGCTCAATCATTGCTTCGATTCCTTTCGCTTTCGATCCCCCAGGAGGGATCACATCCATAGAGAAATCATGCCAGCGAATAAAGTTAAGATTTCCGTATGTGTTACGATAATCCTCTTCTTCCTTACTTTCACAGAATAACAAAGCTTGATAAATATCCCTGGAGTGATAATAGGTTGGATCATACCCTGGATAGTGCATTTTTAAATCATCCATACTTTTCATAATGCGTGGATGTTCATCATGATTGGTCATCATCGCTTCGTGATCGAGAAAAACCATTGGGTGCCCCTTCTCTTTTGCCGCATCCTCTAACGAAGTGATTTCATCTTTACTAAGCGGGTTTGTAAGAACGATTTCATCATTATGCATCACATACTGCCCATTAAAACTAATGAACGTATCAATTCCAAGGTCTTTTCGAAGTTCTGCGAACATAAATGGTGCTCTTCCCGTTGCAATCGCTACGTGTATGCCTTTTGCAGTTAATGTTTTCAATGCATTCCTCGTAGATTCAGGAATTTGCTTATCGTGATCAAGCAGTGTTCCATCAATGTCGAAGAATACAATTTTCTCATTATTCATCTTTATTCACCTATCTTCAATTAATTATCTCATCATAAATGATAAGGAACTTCTGTAATCAGAAATTTTTAAGCAGATTTTTTAAAAGCTTTACGTTCTGACTTTGCTTTTCGTCCCGACATATATACACCCGTTAGGACGCATAGCAATCCAGCAATCATCTGAATTGTTATGATCTCATTTAAGTAAACACTTCCCCATATAAGGGCTGTGACTGGAACAAGGTAGGTCACGAGGGTAGCAAACTCAGCACTTCCTTTTTGGACCATGTAATAGAAGAGCAAGTATGCGATACCAGACCCAAGTACTCCTAGCCCAATGAGCGATATTAGAATATCACTTTGGAGAAGGAACGTAAACTCAATGCTCTTCTCTCCAGTAATCAGCATCAGGAAGAAACCACCAATCGCTCCAACAGAAAGAGTAATGGTTGCTAGAACATCAACAGGGACATCCTTCAGGTTCTTTTTAGTATATTGTGATGCAAACCCATAGCATGCTGTTGCCAGTAGCATCGGGACGATCCCTCGCCAGTCTTCTTGAATTAATGCTTTTAAATCTAGATCAATCAGAACAAGAATACCGATAAAACCAACGATAATTCCCGTCCACTGTTTTCGATATAAGATACGTCCAAAAAACACAGCACCGAGTATACTCGTGAATAGTGGCGTTGTTGCATTTAAAGTGGCTGCAAGACTACTCGATATTCGTTCTTCACTTAATGCAATCATTCCCCAGGGAATGAGCGCATTCATTATCCCAACAAGGACGAGACTTCCCCATGGTAGTTTCTTTTTTAATTCTTTTGTTCTACCTCTTATTAGTAAATATAGAAAGATCGCTATCGCGCCAAGCAAACACCGAAAAAAAACAACACCCCAGGGTCCCAAACCAGGAACAATTAATTTAATGAACATGAAGGACATGCCCCATATTAAACTTAGAGAAATAAGTGATGCAAAAAGTTTCATGACACGCTCCCTTTCTTAAAAAGGCTTTAAAAGTTTGGCGGAAATGACAATCGAGTTTCACAATCACCCTGCTGTTCATATCCCAACATATCAAAACATATCTCTAGTCCATAAATTTTCTCTCACTTGTATTTCAGATCTTCTTCAATCATGAAATATAGGATAAACAAACGAAGGCTTTTATTTAGAAACTAGTGACATTTTAATTTCTTCTAACATTCTCGCCTTTTTTACCCCTTTGAACAAGTACTATCAAATCACAATCTTATGTTACAGGAAAAGGTCGTTACTGTCTGCAGTCATAAAATCCCACTTTTTCCCAAATTAATTCCTTTAGTACTGATAAATAATAAGCTTATCCAACAAAAATAGGAAGGATGAGAAAAATGTATCGAAAAATGAAACGAAAACTTAAAAAAACCTGGAGAAACGTGCTATTTCCGCAACCGAAATACTCTATTGAATAACCTTTTATATACTTAAATTCATGCAAATTCTCCTATTTCTTATGAAAATGTGATTAGAAACATGAAAAAGAAACCAATTTCCTATATAATGAACGAAGATGCACACAAATTGTCTGAGTTAAGGAGAGATTTAGAATGATTTATAAGGTTTTTTATCAGGAAACGAAAAAGGAGGTTCCTGTAAGAGAGCGAACAATGAGTCTGTACGTAGAGGCTAATTCTGAACGGGAAGTTCGCTTTAAATTAAAGGAACGCGATCTTAATATTGAATTTATTCAAACCGTGGAAGACGACTTCTTAGAGTTTGAGCAAAAATCAGAGCACTTTGAATTGGAGAATGTATAGACTATGAAATTTGTTAAAAATCATCAAACAGCCGTTTTCGCTTTAGGTGGACTCGGAGAAATTGGTAAAAATATGTACGGTATTCAGTTCCAAGACGAAATCATCCTAGTGGATGCGGGAATTAAATTTCCTGAAGAAGAATTACTAGGAATCGATTACGTAATTCCTGATTACTCTTACCTTGTGAAAAACCAGGATAAGATCAAAGGGTTATTCATTACACACGGTCACGAAGACCATATAGGCGGCATCCCTTACTTACTTCGTGAAATCAATGTTCCGATTTATGGAGGAAAGCTCGCTTTAGGGTTTATTCGTAATAAACTTGAAGAGCACGGTCTTCTTCGTGGAGCATCACTAAATGAAATTACTGAAGAAGATATCATTAAATTCAGAAAAACTTCCGTTATGTTCTTCAGAACAACGCACAGTATTCCGGATTCCTTTGGTGTAGTTGTGAAAACACCTCCAGGTAACATTGTTCATACAGGTGACTTCAAATTCGATTTCACTCCTGTAGGGGAACCTGCCAATCTTACAAAGATGGCTGAAATCGGTAAGGAAGGCGTTCTAGCCCTTCTTTCAGATAGTACGAATAGTGAAGTTCCAGGTTTCACAATGTCCGAACGCCGTGTTGGCGAAACAATTCAGGACATCTTTAGAAAAGTTGATGGACGCGTTATTTTTGCGACTTTCGCTTCAAATATTCACCGTCTTCAACAAGTTGTAGAAGCAGCAGTTGAAAACGGTCGTAAAGTTGCCGTCTTCGGTCGTAGTATGGAATCTAACATTACGATTGGGCAGGAACTTGGCTACATCAATGCGCCAAAAGATACGTTTATTGATGCAAATCAAATTAATCGACTTCCTGAAAACAAAGTAACGATTCTTTGTACTGGAAGTCAGGGTGAGCCAATGGCTGCTCTCTCTAGAATCGCTAATGCAACACATCGTCAAATTCAAATCATTCCTGGAGACACGGTTGTTTTCTCTTCTTCACCAATCCCTGGTAATCAGGTGAGCGTGTCGAGAATTATTAACCAACTTTCCCGTGCAGGCGCAGATGTGATTCACCATAAACTAAGCGATATCCACACATCTGGACACGGTGGTCAAGATGAGCAGAAGCTTATGCTTCGCCTTATTAAACCTAAATTCTTCATGCCGATCCACGGTGAGTATCGCATGCTTAAAATGCACACGAAACTCGCTCAAGATTGTGGTATTCCACAAGATCATTCGTTCATTATGGACAACGGTGAAGTTCTTGCACTCAGTGAGAATGAAGCCTCGATCAGTGGTAAAATTCCATCTGGTTCTGTTTACGTAGATGGCAAAGGAATTGGCGATATTGGTAATATCGTCTTGCGTGACCGTAAGATTCTTTCTGAAGAGGGACTTGTCATTGTCGTTGTCTCGATTAACATGAAAGAGTTCAAAATCCTTTCCGGTCCTGATATCATTTCTCGTGGATTTGTCTACATGAGAGAATCTGGTGACTTGATCAATGATGCTCAGGAGCTATTATCAAAACATCTAAATGGCGTAATGGAAAAACGTACGAGTCAGTGGTCAGAAATTAAAAACGAAATCACTGATACCCTTGCACCTTTCCTTTATGAAAAAACGAAACGTCGTCCAATGATCCTTCCGATCATCATGGAAATTTAATACAACAAAAAACAGCCTGTCATAGTGACAGGCTGTTTTTTTTATGCTTTGAGTTGATTTCTTCTCTCATTAATCACGATTAAGTATCTGGCGTTCAAGACGGTTAATATCCTGATCGGATCCAATCACAATGAGAATATCACCTTTTGAAATCTTTTGATCAGCTTGTGGTGAAACGATAATTTCATCGCCTTTTTTAATTGCTACAATATTCGCTCCATATTTCGCACGAATATCCAGTTCAATAATTGATTTATTATCCATTCTGGAATTCGCAATAAGTTCGACGATGCTATGCTCATCTGAAAGCTCTAAATAATCTAACACACTGTTCGAAACCATACTGTGAGCAATTCGAACACCCATATCGCGTTCCGGATGGACAATTTTATCTGCACCAATTTTATTTAACACTTTTTCGTGATAATCATTTTGCGCTTTAACCGTAATTTTGTTAACACCCAGTTCTTTTAAAATTAATGTAGTTAATATGCTTGATTGAATGTTATCTCCAATCGCTACAATCACATGATCGAAATTTCGAATACCAAGGTTTTTAAGGACACTCTCGTCAGTTGAATCAGCGATCACAGCATGTGTCGCTACGGAAGAAAACTCGTTAACTTTATCTTCATCCATGTCAATTGCAAGGACTTCCATCCCCTGTTGACTTAATGACTTACAAATACTGCCCCCAAAACGGCCAAGTCCAATAACAGCAAATTGTTTTTTCAACGTTCACTCCTCCTACTTATCAAGAAAGAAACGCGCCAGCACGATTGCTGACGCACTATCATTTCTATCCTACCACTTTGTTTACAAGTGTCAATATTTGTTCATTAAGACTTATTTCCTTTAACGTATTCTGCATCGAATAGGAATAGTCTCATTAATAAGATGAGAGAAGGTACCAATAAACAAAGCCCCGCAATAAAAGCAATCACAAGGTAAACCCCCATCGTTTCATTCGTGTATCCTGAATAGATTGTAATGTAATCATATAATATCCAGGGTAAATGAGATATGCCATAGCCGAAGAATGCAAAGAAAAACTGCAGCATAACGAAAAGGAATGCCACACCATATCTTTTACGATGAAAAATGAGATAGGTTGCAACCAAGAAACAAAAGAGAGATGCCATGAAAAACCAGGCATAATCCAGAATCCGTTCAAAATGTTCCGGGTTGTGCTGCTGAAGCGCCACAAAGACGAGAATGCTCGATAGAATCGTAGGAGCACTCCAGAATAAGGCGTATTTTCTAAGGAGCTCAAGTGCCGGCTCGTCATTCGCTCTGCTTGCATAATAGGTCAAAAATGCTGCGCTAATGAAAAGAACCGACACGATGGCAAGAAGAACGACCGACCACGAATAAAAACTCGAAAATAACTCTCCCGCAAGAAACTTTACCTCTCCGTCTATTTCTTCAATAAACCCTCCCTCAGAAAGCGTTAATGCTGTGGATAAAGAGGCTGGTATCAATAATCCAGTGACACCATATAGAAAGGTATATAATCTGCTCTTCTTTGCACCATAATTTCCAAAAGCATAAAAAGAGCCTCGAATCGCGAGAAGAATGATCGCAATGCTCCCCGGAACGAGCAGGGCTGTTCCATAATAATAGGCCGTGTCAGGAAAGAAACCAACTAGACCTACGAAGAAAAACACGAAAAATACATTCGTTACTTCCCACACAGGTGATAAATAACGACTGATAATTTTATTAATAATGTGCTCTCTCCCGGTAAGTTCTCCATAGTAAGCAAAAAAACCTGCTCCAAAATCGATCGATGCTGTAATTAAATAACCGTATAGAAAAATCCATAGCACTGTTATTCCTAGTAATTGAATATCCATTCCTTCACCCCTCTCGAGCAACTTCTTATTTCATTCTAGCAATTTCCTCAAGTTCATTCTCAGCTGGATTTGATCGAAACATTTTCCTGAGTACTGTTACACACAGTGTTCCTAGAACGATGTAAAGAAGTAGGAATAGAATAAACATCAAACCTACGTTGCTGGATGTAGTTGCTGCCTGGCCAGTTCGAAGAATATCCCATAGAATCCATGGCTGACGTCCAGCTTCAGAGAAGATCCAACCGAATTCTATTGCAAAAACAGAAAGTGGGCCAGCAATAACTATTAAACGAAGGAGCCATTTGTTTTCGGTATTGAATCGGTTAAGCCGAAGTGCAATCACATAGAAGAATGTTAAGGCCGCTAGGAACATTCCGATACCAACCATCCCATCGAATAAATAATGGATATATAATGGTGGAATTTCGTCATTTGGTACTTGATCAAGGCCCATAACTTCAGCGTTAGGATTTCCGTGTGCTAAGATACTTAAGAAATTTGGTAACACAAGACCATATTTCACTTCTTCTGTTTCTGAATCTAGAAAACCTCCCACTACTAGATCCGCATTTTCTGAGGTTTCAAAGTGCCATTCGGCAGCTGCTAGTTTCTCTGGTTGGTATTCTGCTAAGAACTTACCAGAAAAATCACCAATGACCGCCGTACCAATTGCGAAAATAAAACCAGCAGTCATCGTAAGCTTTAATGCTTTCTTGTAGTAAATACTTCGTTTTCCTTTTAGCATATGAAACGCTGTAATCGCTGCTAGTACAATAGCTGATGTTAAATAGGCAGACATCACTACATGTCCTACCTTTGTCGGCGTTGCCGGATTAAACATCGCTGTGAGCGGTTCAATGTTCGTCAATACCCCATCTACCATATCAAATCCCTGCGGGGCATTCATAAAAGCATTTACCGTTGAAATAAAAACGGCCGACAGTGTTGAACCGATCACAACGGGTATGGAAATCAACCAGTGATAGATCGGTTTTTTAAATCGATCCCACGTATACAGGTAGATTCCAAGGAAAATAGCTTCGAAAAAGAAAGCAAATGTTTCAAGGAAAAGCGGCAAACTGATCACCTGTCCAGCTAACTGCATGAAATTCGGCCACAAAAGTGAGAGTTGTAAGCCGATAGCAGTACCAGTTACGACCCCCACTGCGACAGTTACGACAAACCCCCTCGCCCATCTGCGTGCCAATAAGGTGTAATACGGATCATTCCGTTTAATACCGATCCATTCTGCAAGACTGATCAAAAGCGGAACGCCTACCCCTAAGGTAGCAAAAATAATATGAAATCCAAGTGTTAAGCTCGTTAACATACGACTTAGTAACGCTGCATCTAATTCCATAACGTCCATCTCCTTTAAGCCTAATTCGCATCATCTCTTATTCATCTTCCCTCATCATTCACAGTAGAAACGATAGAACCCCCGAAACTTCTAACAACTTTATTATGAATCAACTCTAAGTTTGTGACAAGTATCACAAACTTTTTTAGTACTAAAATTTCTCCAGTGTTACTATTCTGTTCACATTTAGATAAGCATTCGTTCTTTCATCAAAAAAAAGAAGCCGAATCGGCTTCTTTTTAAACAGCATCCATCATATTAAATTGTGACTTCACAAGCTCGTAATATGTTCCGCCTTGACTCATCAATTCGCTATGGTTACCCTGCTCCAGTATACGACCATGGTCAAGTACAATAATATTGTCGGCTTCACGGATCGTCGATAGTCGGTGAGCGATCATAATTGCAGTTCTTCCTTCCAGCACAACATTAAGTGCCTGTTGGATTTTCAGCTCTGTCTCTGTATCGATACTTGCAGTTGCTTCATCTAGAATGAGAATTCTTGGATCTGCCAAAAGTGCTCTAGCAAAGGATAAGAGCTGTCGTTCTCCTACAGAAAGGACGTTTCCTCTCTCTTCTACTTCTGTTTCATATCCGTTACTTAATCGCTGAATAAACGGGTCAGCTCCAACAGCTTTTGCTGCTTCCCTCACTTCTTCATCACTCGCATCAGGGCGTCCAAAACGAATGTTCTCCATAATCGTCCCCGAGAAAATAAACGTATCCTGAAGAACAACACTAACTTTTTCTCTTAGACTATCGAGTTTAACGTCTCTGAGGTCCTTTCCGTCAATACGCACCGAACCGCTTGTAGGATCATAAAATCGACTAATCAAGTTCGCAATTGTGGATTTTCCAGAACCTGTGTGCCCTACAAGAGCTACTGTTTCTCCAGCTTTCATAGTCAGACTCATTTCATGGAGAGCTTTTCGACTTTCGTCATAAGAAAACGCCACATGATCAAATGTAATTTCACCTTTCATTTCCTTAAGCTCTACTGCATTTTTCTTTTCAGGTACGTTCGGTTGCTCATCCAAAAATTCAAAGATTCGCTCAGAAGAAGCCATCGCAACTAATAGCTGATTGTATACCTGGCCAAGGCGTGAGATCGGCTCCCAGAACATGCCCAAATAGAATGCAAATGTAACAAACACACCATAGTCCATGCCATTTTGAATAAGATAAACACCAAACCAAATTAGAATTGCTGTCCCAATGGCATTAGACATCTCAACAAATGGACGGAACATGGCACTTTTTTGAGTAGCATCTTTCCAACTCGCATAATTTTCATGATTCACACCTTGAAAGAACTCCATGTTCCCTTTCTCCTGTGTATAAGATTGGGTCACACGGATGCCTTGAATGCTTTCATTTAAGTGAGAGTTGATCTTTGCTTGTTTGATTCTCACCTGTTGCCAGGAACGACGAATGCGCCTCCTCAAGCTCGTTGAAATCAAAAACATCAGCGGAAGGATGATCATGATTGCTAACGTTAGTTGTGGACTCAAGACAAACATGATCACAATTATTCCAAGCAATAATACGATATCCATAAGAAGATTGATGACTCCACTTGTAAACAACTCCTGCATGGAATTCACGTCATTAATAATTCGCACGAGGATGGATCCTGCTGAACGTTTATCAAAAAATCCATGTGACAAGCGCTGGATGTGTTTGAATAACCCCTGGCGGATGTCATAAATAATGTACTGACCTAACTGATTCGTCCATTTAATACGGTACGTATTGGCAACCCAAGATAGCAAATAAAGTGCTGCAATTCCGATAATCAATTGAACGAGCATCGTCTGATCTTTATTTTTAATTGCATGATCAAAGAGCAATACACCAATAAATATTGGAACAATCAACCTGACTGCCGTTGATATGAGCATCGAAATGATCGCTTTCGGCAGCAATTTTTTCTTATAGGGTTCCATATATCCAAGCAAACGACTCATTTGTTTCCAGTTAAATTGCTTCTCAATTGCCGTATCTTGTGAGTAATGGAACCTCTCTCTTCTATTTTGTTTCAATTCTTCACCCCATTTCAACCGGTTTGTTTAGCCATTATTTCCTTACGGTCCTGATACTGAATGTCGTAGATATTACGGTAGTATCCTTCATTTTCAATAAGCTCATGATGTTTCCCGCGCTCAACGATTTCCCCACCATTCAATACTAAGATTTCATCTGCATGTTTAAGAGAAGAAATTCTGTGCGCGATGATAAACGTCGTTCTCCCCTTCATCACTTCCTCAAATGCTTTCTGGATCTTAACTTCAGTTTGCATATCTACAGCACTTGTAGCATCATCCAGAATCAAAATGCTAGGGTCTGTTAATATCGCTCTCGCAATGGCGATCCGCTGTTTCTGTCCTCCTGAAAGTCCCATACCGCGTTCACCGAGGACAGTATCGTATCCATCAGGCATTTCCATGATAAATTCGTGCGCCTGTGCTCTTTTGGCAGCATCCTCAATGGTTTCAAACGAGACATCAGGATCACCATAGGCAATGTTATCTCGAATCGTTGAAGAAAATAAGAACGTCTCTTGTAACACAACACCGATATTTCGTCGTAGTGATTTCACGGTGTATTCATTAATGTTCTTTCCATCGATCATCACTTCTCCACTGTTTGGCTCGTAGAAACGTGCTATTAATTGCGTGATTGTTGTTTTACCAGCACCAGTCGAACCTAATAAGCCGATGGTTGTGCCTTTTGGTGCATCAAAGGTAATGTCTTTCAAGGCTTCATCATCTTCAGAAGTATATTTATGTGTGACATGATTAAATGCCACATGACCTTCAAGACGTTCTACATCGAGTGCCCCTTCACGATCATAAATTTCCTCGGATTCATCCAATATTTCAAGCAACCGTTCACCAGATGCTTTGGATTGGGAAAACGTATTAATGACAAACCCTAAATTCATAATTGGCCAAATGATGTACCAGACAAGGCTAAAAAACGCTACTAACTCACCAGGCTGGAGTTGATTTTGAAAGACAAGGTATCCTCCGTATGACAGGAGAAAGACTACGCATAGATTGCCGATAAACTCCATCAAAGGAAAGAACTTAGCCCAAATATATGAAGTCGTTAAGTAGTTATCTCGATAATCTGTGTTGCTATCGACAAACTTATTGATTTCAAAATCTTCTCTGGATAACGATTTAACTGTATTAATCCCACTGATATTCTCCTGCACCTTTGTATTCAATCTAGCCATTGATTTTCGGATACCTCTAAATGCTGGGTGTACTCGTTTGTCAAATCTATACACTGCTATGGCTAGAAATGGAAGCATTCCGAGTGTAACGAATGCAAGGGGAATAGAATATCCAAACATCACGATCAAACTAAAACTAACGATCAACACAAAGTTGATTACCTGTGCAAATCCGAATGAAAGGAAGAATCGAAATCCTTCTACATCAGCTGTTAGACGAGACATCAAATCCCCTGTTTTCGCGTTGTCATAATAACGAAAAGGTAAGTATTGAAGTTTCTTGTATAATTCTTCTCTTAATCTGTAAACAGCTGTTACACCAAATAAGTCCCCCAAATATTGTTGATAAAATGTGGCTATACCTTTTACAACCATAATGCCAATGAATCCAAACGCAAGATAAGGGACCCATTTGTACTCCTGCTTAAGGATCACATCATCAATTGTAAATTGTAGGACCATTGGATAAAGAACTGTAATCCCTGTTACGAAAACCAGTGAAAAGACGGACCATAAAAACAACTTCTTGTATGGCCAGTAAAATTCTTTCAACCTTTTAAACGTTTCCATTCCGACACCACCCTCTGACGATAAATAATTTAAAAATTAGTGACAATATACATAATATATCGGAATTCGAAATAAATAACCACCTATTAGCCCTAAAATTCGGAATAATTTAAATGAATATGACTGGAAATGCGAAGATTGATTTTTTCATTACCTGATAACTCCAAAAAACATAAAAAAAACCCCCGGTAAGATTATCCTTACCGAGGGTTTTGAGCATTAAATTTATTTTAGTGTTTCTTGACCTGGCTTCCAGTTAGCCGGGCAAAGGCCACCGGTTTGTAGTGCTTGAAGTACGCGTAGTGTTTCGTCTACGTCGCGACCAATGTTGTTGTGGTTCACAACAGAATATTGAAGTTCGCCTTCAGGATTGATGATATATAGTCCGCGAAGAGCAACGCCTTCTTCTTCGATGAATACGCCATAGTCTTTCGAAACTTTATGATTCGTATCAGCAGCAAGTGGGTAGTTAAGGTCGCCAAGACCATTATCGTTACGATCTGTGTTGATCCATGCAAGGTGAGTGTGGATGGTATCTGTAGATACGCCAACTACTTCTGCATCAAGATCGTCGAATTCTTCAAAGCGATCACTAAGTGCTGTAATTTCAGTCGGGCACACGAAAGTGAAGTCCATTGGATAGAAGAAAAGTACTGTCCATTTATCATTTTTCATATTTTCTTCAAGACTTACTTTACCAAATTCTTTGTTTGTCATAACTGCTTCCATTTCGAAGCGAGGTGCTTGTTTTCCTACCATGCGTTCTACCATGTGTAAATCCCTCCTAGAAAATATCCTGCGGCTTTCGCCCACAAATGACATTATAGTACACGAGTTGTTTTTAGTCAATGTTAAATGATAATTAATTTAATGTGGGTAATAGCCTTACCCTCCCTATCGTACCCACGTTTATCGACTACTAAACGGGGTAAGTTCAGTATATCGAAATTAGTGTTATTCGTCTTGTTTCAACACTTCACTTGAATTATACCGACAGTATTCGATATAATTTGACCGTATTTAATCATTTCAACTGACGTAAAGGAAAAAGGAGGAATTATTTTGGATCTCATTGATAACATCAACTGGGAAGGCATCCTTGTTGATACTGGCATCATTTTTCTTAAGCTAATTGCCATTCTCATCATTTATGCAATCGTGAAAGCAATTGGGAACCGATTTATCGAAAGAACATTCTCTCAACTTTCTGAAAAGCAAAACATGAGTCCAGGAAGAGCAAACACGCTCAAAAATTTAACAAAGAGCATTTTTACATATGTTCTGATCTTCATGGCAGTAGCGATCATCTTCGAAACATTTGGTTTCGATATTAAAGCCCTAATTGCCGGTGCAGGTATTATTGGTCTGGCAGTCGGTTTTGGCGCACAAGGTCTCGTGAGCGACGTTGTAACTGGCTTCTTTATTCTTCTTGAGAAACAAATGGACGTCGGTGATTATGTAACTGCCGCCGGTTTCGGCGGTATTGTGGAAGAAGTAGGACTGCGCACCACTCACATTCGTTCTTTTGATGGTACGCTGAACTATGTACCAAATCGTGAAATTACTTCATTAAGTAATCATTCACGAGGGAATATGCGCGCTCTTGTTGATATTGGAATCTCTTACGATGATAATATCGATGACGCCATTCGAGTGATCCAACAAGTTTGTGACAATGTGAAAGCGACAAACGAAGCTGTATTGGAAGGTCCTGACGTACTTGGCGTGCAGAATCTCGGTTCTTCTGATGTAGTGCTCCGCGTACTATGCAGGACGCAAAATATGGAACAATGGGGCGTTGAACGCCAATTACGAAAAGAAATTAAAGAAGCGCTCGATGCCAACGGCATTGAAATCCCTTTTCCACATCAAGTTTTTATTGAAAAGAAAGAACAATAAATTGTTTAATCCCAACTTTTCATGGGTAAGGTAATCACACACCTATTCAAGGAGTGTGATTGCATTGCCTTACAACTCTCGGAATGACTTGCCTGATCAAGTAAAAGACAACCTCCCTGCGCATGCTCAGGATATTTTTAAAGAAGCTTTCAATTCTGCTTCTGAGCAGTACGATCAAGAAAAAACCGCATTTAAAGTGGCTTGGAGCGCGGTCGAAGAAAAGTATGAGAAGAACGAAAATGGAAACTGGGTAAAAAAAGATAAGTAACACAAAGAACCCCTATAAGGGGTTCTTTGTGTATCAACTATTGATAGCGACTGTCAACTTGCTGACAAATTTGATCAGCTGTCATCCCATCTGCATTTATCACTGAGCCTGGCGTACTGACGGACTGCATCCCCATCACATTCTGATCCTGACCTGATACGATGCAACAGTCACAACCATTTGCGTCGCTCTCCTGCTTGAGTGACACGACCTCATACCCCTTTGCTTTTAGTGCCTGTGCAACATCAGAAAGTGTATCTTCTACTGCGATTCTCTTCATCTTCTTCACTCCTTTCAATTATGTATCCGCTCGCTCTATTATCTTGACCACAGAAAATGGAATTATACGTGAAAGACGCGAATGACTCGGCTGTTGAAAAAGTTCTTCTGTCGATAGACAAAAACACCTCCGAGCTTATGCTCGGAGGTGTTTTTACTCAATTCCCAATATGGTTTAAATAGGAAGATATCACATGAAATGCAGTTTCGATCGCTTCTTCTTCAGGTTTTAGTGTAGAAGTATGCAGACCTGTGCTTGAGTTGACACCAAGCCAGAACATAAATCCTGGGATTTCTTTCAGGAAATAACCAAAGTCTTCTCCTGTCATTGCTTCTCTACATTCAACTAAGTCTACGTTAGATAGACTCTTCGTTAGATCCATAAACCCCTTCACAAGCTCTGCATCGTTATATACTTGGTAATAGTTTGATCCATAATCAATCGAAGCTTCACATTCGAATGATGCTTCAATTCCTTTAACCATAGATTCGATTCGTTGTTTAACAAGTGGCATCGAATCTGCTGAAAGAGTTCGAATCGTTCCTTCCAACCTTGCTTTTTCAGCAATGATGTTTTGTTTGGTTCCGCCTTCTACCTTCCCAACAGTTACTACAGCAGAATCAAGTGGGTCAATATTCCTCGCTACAATCGACTGGAACTGTGTAACAAGGTGACTGGCAGCGACCACCATATCACGAGCGTGATGGGGATATGCTGCATGCCCTCCTCTTCCTTTGAGGTCAATAAATAGCTCAGAAGTATTCGCAAACAGCAAACCTGGTTTAGTAGCAATGGTCCCAACAGGGTATTCAGGTGCGATATGCAAAGCCACTATTTGATCTGGCTTCCACATCTGCAGTTCTTCACTATCTAGCATCGGCAACGCCCCACCTGGGCCTTCTTCAGCCGGTTGAAAGATAACCAACAAGTTGTCTTTCAATCGGTTAGAAGAATAGTATTCAAGTAAAGAAAGGGCAATTGTCATATGAAAGTCATGACCGCAGGCATGCATAAATCCTTCATGTTCGGATTGAAAATCATAACCTGTTTCCTCATGAATGGGAAGTCCATCGATATCGGTACGATATCCGATTGTTTTCGAAGGATTTTCCCCTTTTACTAAGACAAGTATTCCCGTTCTCCATGTTTTCACCTGCAGATGGTCCTGAGGTAGTTGCTCTATGAACTGAAGAAGATAGCGTTGCGTTTTATATTCCTTAAATCCGATTTCCGGAATGCGGTGCAAGTCTCTTCGTACAGCAATTGTATCCATGTGGTTTAGTCGTTCTGAAGCTGGCGAAGCTCTTTTTTGATTTCAGTCTTTGAACGCGTTTGATCGTCGATCTTCTTAAGGACGCGAGCTGGAGTTCCAGCTACTAGCGAATATTCTGGGACATCCTCCGTAACGATAGCTCCTGCAGCTACGACGGCACCTTTACCAACTTTTACACCTTCAAGAACGACTGCGTTCGCACCAATCACAACGTCATCTTCAATGACAACGGGGCTTGCAGAAGGTGGTTCAATAACTCCAGCTAGAACTGATCCTGCACCGATATGGCAATTCTTTCCGACAGTAGCACGTCCACCAAGCACAACGTTCATGTCGATCATTGTTCCTTCACCAACAACGGAGCCAATATTAATCATTGCACCCATCATAATAACAGCATTGTTACCAATCTCAACCTGGTCACGAATCACTGCACCAGGCTCAATTCGCGCTTGGATCCCTTTAAGATCAAGCATCGGAATCGCTGAGTTGCGACGGTCGTTTTCTACGACATAGTCTTCAATATTTGAAGCTTCAGCATCAAGTGCTTTCTTAATATCTTTCCACTCACCAAAAAGAACACCTGTATCCCCAGTAATGAAAGACTTCGTGTTACTACCAAAGTCAATCCCCTCAAGGTTTCCTTTAATATGTACTTTCACAGGAGTAGATTTCTCGCTGTTTTGAATAAAGCTAATAATTTCGTTTGCATCCATCATTTTCATGGCGTAATTCCTCCTTAGTTCATCATGCTTGTGAAGTTGAACACAGCATGTTTCTCATTTTATCGTACATGATTGAAATCGTGAAGTCTAATCTTACAGGCTAACCATTAAACAATTCCATGAACTTCTGAACTTGTTTCAACTGCATCGCTGTATCATTCGTTAATAACCAAGTATCTCGCTTCAGCGGAGCTCCATCGCGATCGGATAGCGGAATACGGAAAAACTCATCATCATCTTCCGTTATACTAATCGATGGCAAAATGGCATAACCGATTCCGTTCAATGCCATTTGCTTACACGTCTCGATTTGGTCTACCACAATTGTTTTCTTCGGGGGGGCGAATGACTGTGTTTGCCACCATTCTTGAATTTCTTGAAAATAGGTGGAGTCACTCTTAAATTGAATGAATGGCTTTTCGGTTTCCTGAAGTTCGTCAATGGACTGGATGGTTGTGTCCACTAAATAGAGTTCATCTGAGAGCAAGTACTGACTTCTACCTCTCCAATCCGGCTTCCCTCTAATAATCCCAACATGTATATCATCCTCGTACAGGTAGCGAAGGATTTCACTGCTCCAGCCAGTCACAAGTGAAATTTTCACACTTGGATAATGTTCGACGAACTTCTTAAGAACACCAGGAAGCCAATATTGGCCAATGATAGAAGCCACAGCAAGCTTAAGTGTTCCATGAACTTCTGAACTAAGTGCCGTTAATGCGTCATATACCTTTTCTTCTCGACGCAGCGTTTCATTCGCAAATGCGATGATCCGTTCCCCTGCTGGAGTTATAGTCAATCCCCTTTGGGAGCGCAAGAAAATTGGTACACCCCATGCTTTTTCGATCGATTGGAGTCTTTGACTTAAAGCTGGCTGAGATACATACAGACGTTCTGCAGCGCGTCGCATGTTCTTCTCTTCTGCTAATACTGATAGCACTTGATATTCTGAACTCATTTAAGTTCCCACCTCTTATTGAATACTGTACTTTTCTCTTCATTCATAAGAAATACTTATCGTAAATCATCATTATAATCTAATTTCATTATCAAAGAAACTGGAATATACTAGCGATATAGGCAAGAGAAAAGGATGATGTCATATGGAATGGCTATGGTTATTTGGAATTGGGCTAATCGCAACGTTCATTGGTACGTTATCAGGAAGCGGAGGATTAATTAACGTTCCTTCCATGATGCTGCTCGGACTTCCAATCCATTCGATTATATCAGCAAACAAGTTTTCGAACATGCTCAGTTCTTTCTCGAGCTTTTATGTCTTACTTAAGCGGAAAGAATTATTAATGACAGAGGCCATTAAAACAGGACCTATCGCTTTGGTAGGCGGAATACTAGGAGGTGTATTCGCTTCTTCTTTATCTCAGGAAGCTTTACAGATTTTTGCTGGTGCGATGCTACTAGCAGCACTAGGACTGTCATTTATGAAAAAAAGACACTCTGATCACCAATCCAAAAAAGTACCAGTTAAAGCTCTACCATTTGTTGGGGTGATCGGTTGGTATGACGGTACATTTGGTCCAGGTCAAGCAACACTTCAAATGCATTTGTTTCGACAAAATGGTATCTCCTATCTCGCTTCGATTGGACTAACAAGATTCAATACATTTCTAAGTTGTACAGGGGCAGTTGTCGTTTATTTTCTAAGTGGTCATTTGAACATGGCCATCGCCATCCCACTAGCTGTGGGTTCTATCACTGGTGCTCAAATTTCTGTAAGACTAGCAAATAAACTATCTTTCGTGCAGGTTAATTGGTTGCTACGATCTATGACAGTTCTCCTTATCGTTCAAGTTTGTTATCACATTTTTACAACTCAATTTTAGGAGGGATAACGATGGCAATCGACTATGTTCGCCTTCACCATATTCAACTTTGTATTCCACCTCGCCAAGAAGAAGCGGCAAGAGATTTCTATTTAAAAACCCTTGGGTTCATTGAAATTGAAAAGCCTCCATCACTAAAAAGGAACGGAGGCTTTTGGTTAAAAGTTGCAGACATTGATGTTCATATTGGCGTAGAGACAAATGGTTTACCAGGTAAAAGACATCCCGCATTCCAAATAAGAAACATTAAGAAGGCGAGACTTCACCTTATGGAACATAACGTGGCAATCCAAGAAGAAACAAAGATTGATGGATATGAACGCTTTTCTTTCTATGACCCTTTTAGAAACCGTATCGAATTCATTTCACCCATTAAGTAACCCGACTCAAGAACGAGCCGGGTTCTTTTTCTTTGAGATTTTTGGTAGCGCAAGAACCAGTATAAAGCTTAAAATCGCAAGTATGAGTACGCCACCGTAAACCCATTTCAAAGAGATTATGAGTCCATTTTGGAGAAGGTCCAACTTGACAGGATCAAGACTTTCTCGTTTTTTTTCATCTAAAAGTTGATTAGCTGCATTGATTGTGAGGTTACTAGCTTCAGTTTTTTCCGATAAATATTGCTGCAATCGACTATTAAGAATCCCTCCCAGGAGGGCAGCTCCAACTGCACTTCCTAGCGATCTCATAAACATGTTGGAAGCAGTGGCAATCCCCCTCTGTTGCCATGATACAGAACTCTGTATCGCAACGATAAAAGTGGTCGAGGTTAACCCCATCCCCACCCCAATCAAGAATGATCCGATCCCTGCAAAAATTGGACCAAGCTCAGGCGTCATCATTATATAAACAGTGGATCCCGCCATAAGAGATAGACCGCCAAGTACCGAAGTTGTTCGAAATCCAATTTTGACGACCAGATTCCCAGCAATAGTTGATGCAATTGGCCAGCCGATTGACATCGTTGTTAGCGTAAAGCCTGCCACAATGGGAGAGCGTTCCATCACTCCTTGAACGAATGTCGGTAGAAAACTTGAAACACCTATTAAAATGATGCCAGTTGTAAAAGTAACAGAGTTAGAAATAGCGATCAGAGGATTGCTCCATATTGCAAGAGGCATCAGAGGCTCTTTCACCCTCTTTTCAACTTGAAAAAACGCTAGAATTCCTATAATAGATAAAGAGATAAGCAACAGGATCGGCAACGAGGTCCACTCCCAGTGTACGCCTCCTTCTATAAGAACAATCATCAATACACTTACTGAAACGAGCAAAAGACTTGCGCCAGCATAATCAATCGACTTCTTTTCTGTAGTAATGGACTCATGAAGCAATAGTAGAACGCCAACTAATGAAAGAATCCCGAGTGGAACATTCATCCAGAACACCCAAGCCCAGTCGAGATATTGAACAAATAGACCACCAAGTGCAGGTCCAGCAATAGCCGATATGCCCCATACGCTCGCCAGGTAGCCCTGAATCTTTGCCCGCTCTTCCATTGAGTACATATCTCCGACGATTGTAAGCGCAATGGGTTGAACAGCTCCGGCGCCAACCCCTTGAATGAGACGGAATACAACGAGAGCACTCATGGATTCCGCAAACCCACACAGTACTGAGCCTACCAAAAAAATAATAATGCCGACCGTATAAATCGGTTTTCTCCCAAAAAGATCAGAAAGCTTTCCAAATAGTAGAACTGTAATCGCTGAAGTAAGAAGGTAGGCTGAAAATACCCAACTGAATTTTGAAAAACCACCAAGATCTCCGACAATACCTGGCAACGCTGTTGAAACAATTGTGCCTTCTATTGCAGCCATAAACATTCCAATAATGATCGCCACAAGCACAAGCGGGCGATTGGTTTCCTTTTTTCTAATACTCTGCATCACTTGATTTGTTAACGGTTTCATTTTCTTCAACTCCATATATGTAAAAAACCCGGTGTAGGGTACCGGGTAAATTCATTAAGACTGTCGAACCGATGATTCATGTAGATAACGATTGACAAATTTAAGTAATGCTCTTCTCGTTAGTATGCCTTTGAAAATATTCTCATCATCAACAACGCATAAAAAAGGATGATCTATCGATAGTTTTAAACCTTTGAAAAAACCGTCGTTCTCATTAATACAAGGTATTTCTGTATTCATTACATTTTCGACTACAAATTCATTTAATTTCTCAAATTCAATCCGTTCAATTCCTAGAATAGAGTCTAAAATAAGTGGTTGACTGATTAACCCTTTAAGTCGATACTGCGTATCCAATACGGGTATCGAGGAATAGCCAGACTTTATTAAGATCAGCATGGCGTGTTCCAGAGGATTCGTCAATTGAACGTGTGCGACTTTCTCTGCCGATATGACCAGATCTTCAATTCCTGTTTCGTACAGATTAGGTAATTCCATATGTTTTGCCATTTAAAACGTCCCCTCAAGCATGATTCACCCTGTTTAATTTTCTCTAATGAAGGTCTGATATTATAGTAACATGAATGGGGTTTGTCCGTTAACTGTTAGTCAATTAATGCTCATAAATCATTTTACGCGTCATGCCACCATCGACCACTAGATTCTCCCCCGTTACAAAATCATTTTCCGGGTTGGAAAGAAAGAGACACGCTCGTCCTATGTCGGATGGCTTGCCCACCCTTCCTGAAGGATGTTGCTCGTGATCTACCTTTCTCAGTGATTCATAATTTTCTACTTCAATCCATCCAGGGCTTATTGAGTTAACGGTAATGCGATCATCAGCGAGTGACATCGCTAACGCATGCGACAAGGCAACAATGCCTCCCTTTGTTGCAGCGTATGCTTCACTGTTTGGCTCCGACATGCTCGCTCTCGTTGAAGCAATATTAATGATTGATCCACCGTTATTTTTTCTCATTAGTCTCGCTCCTGCCCTGGAGCCAAGAAATACGCTTCTTAAATTCGTATTGATAATCGTATCCCACTCATCAACGCTTAGTTCATCCATTTGTTTAAATGCGGATAATCCAGCATTGTTAATCAGTACATCTAGACGACCGTACTTCTCCTCTACTTGATTCATTAATTGTTCGATCTGTCCTGGGTTACTAACGTCCGTTATGATAATGTCCGCTGAATCTTTCTTCATCAATCCAACTGTTTCCTTACATCCTTCTTCATTTACGTCAGCAAGAACGACACGACTTCCCCTCTTTGCATAAGCAATCGCTACACCTCTACCAATTCCGTGACCTGCTCCAGTAACAATGACGACTTCATTCATTAGAATTACCTCCTAAAACCAGTTCTTTCGTTTGAAATAGACTAACATCAATCCAGTTATAACGATCATAACAACCCATACAGCTGGGTAACTCCAACCCCAATGAAGTTCAGGCATATTGGCAAAGTTCATCCCATATATACCTGCAATAAAAGTTAACGGGATAAAAATTGTAGACACAATCGTCAGAACTTTCATGATTTCATTCATCTTCATACTTAAGCTCGAATAGTACACGTCGAGTAATCCATAAAGTTGCCCCCTTGAGGTTTCAACCATGTCGTTTGCCTGAACGATGTGATCATGGATGTCCTGTAAGTAAAATGAAATATCTTCTTTAATATAGGGCACTTTACGATTAATTAACTTGTTTACAACTTCTCTTACTGGCCAAACCGTTTTCTTAAGCTGAAGAATCGTGTTTTTATATTGATTAATATCCTGTAGCGAATGATTATCAGGATCTTCCATAATCATTCCTTCAAGCTCCGCAATTCGATCATCCATCTCGTCCATAATAATGAGGTACTGATCAAAAACCACATCAAGCAAGGAGTAAAATAGAAAATCTGCACCCGTTTTTCTAATCCTCCCTTTGCTTTCCTGCAATTGCAAACGAACGGGGTCAAATAAATCCCCGTGCTTTTCTTGAAATGTTATGACGGTATTCTCCATCAGAATAAAGCTAACCTGTTCGATATCAAGATCCGTATCGTTCGAAGATAAATCCAACATCTTCACGATCGCTAATAAATGATCCTCGAAAAAGTCAATCTTTGGCCTGTGCTCTGTATTTAGAATATCTTCTGTTGTTAATGGGTGGAGTCCAACTAACTTACTTATCTCATCAATAATTTGAACATTATGTACGCCGTTCACATTCACCCACGCTATTTTGTCAGAATCAATAACGGATTGTAGTTGATCCATCGAGATATCCGGGTGTTCTGTTATATCGTGCTGATCGAACTCGATAGCTGACACCGTGACTTCCTCTGTTTGTTCATCTCCAATGTAGACGAGTGAACCAGGTGGCAATCCCTTTTTCTGCATACGGTTTTTTCTAAGTTTTGTACGAATCCCCATCTTCATCTCACCTCAATTCTCTTCTAAAATACCCTTTTTTTCCTATTTGAAAACAACCTCTTTTTTTATTTTGGCTGTTATCGCAGACATTGTTCCGATAAGACTAGGGGGTGATTTCCGCTCCAATCACCCTTGGAGTGTGGCATTTTATAGATCTCTTTCAATAAAAACAATCTTTTAGAAAAAAGCCTTCATTTTTCAAAAGGTAGGATCACAAATTCATTCGTATTAATATTCCATAAATCGAGGTGTGAAACTCCTTTCAGAAAGGGCGGTTACATTGACACATTCATTAAACACAAAAAACCCGCATGGCGGGCTAGAGAATATCTTCCTTTTTGATTATTTCTTCGTACTTTTCCCATAGGGTTTCAAGATCAGAACGGGCAGAATCAGTTTGAATGCCATTCCAAATGATCGTCATGAAAAGAGCAAGTCCTATAAACAACGCGAATAAAGTTAAAATAACGCCAACCATCTATTCCCTCCTCCACTCCTTTCATTCAATCTATGCAGAAGTGAAGGGCCTGATGTCAGAATGTCCATTTAATGATGAAGGTCTTTTCAATAGGCTGTTTTCGTAGACAGTTTTGCGTTTGGATTAGTAGCTGCTTCTGATGCAATCAACTATGAACAGAATGTTAAAAAATTGAACAAAATACAAAAGCGTCAAGCAGAGGCAGCGAAACAGATTTTAACGACGCGCAATAACAGTGAGTTTCCAACCATTGAATAATCAAAAAGGCGCCTCCCATCATGGTTGGCGCCTTCATACTTTACTGCTCAGTATTTAATTCAATTAAATTCCCATCAGGATCCGCAACAAAAATCTGAGCAAACCCGCTTCTACTAGTAGGGTTTTCATAAACTTCTACATTCTTTTCTTTTAACCACTTGAGAGTTTCATCATAACTAGCAACCCGAAACGCGAAGTGACCCTCTTTTGAAGTTAGTTCTCTTGTACCTCGAAGCGTTTTTGCTCCGGGGTATACGATGAGATGGAGCTGCTGAGTCCCCATCTGAAACCAGGCGCCGGGAAAATCAAAATCAGGACGCTTAATTTCTTCTAGACAAAGAATATTTTTATAGAAATTTTTGGATTTCTCAATGTCCGTTACTGCCAAACTCACATGATGAATTTGCTTTATTTCAATCATTTAACTCACTCCTCGCCTCATCACTTTTACTCATTTGCTGTTTCACTTCAGAAGGTAATGTAATACGAAAGACGGTTCCTTCTCCTTCAATACTCGACACAGTGATCTGACCACCATGCTCTTTTATGACTTTATAGCTTACCATTAATCCAAGACCTGTTCCTTTTTCAGAAGTTTGATAATAAGGCTCTCCAAGTCTTTCCATGATTGGTTCAGAAATTCCCATGCCTTCATCTTCTACTTGGATGACGATCTCATTCTCTTTATTAGTCAAAAGAGTAACGCGAAGTTGACCTCCTTGTGGCATGGATTGAATCCCATTCTCAATGATATTAGTAACAACTTGTTTGATATGAGATCGAATGCAGACACACTTCGTTTCCCTATTTCCATATACCTCAACGATATCAATTCCTGCATCGGAAGCATCAGTAGATAAGCGTTCGATTACTTCCTTAATAAGGTCGTTCATATTCACCTGTTCATAGGAGGTGAACTCCCTCTTAGAAAGAAGTAGGAATTCATTCACAATGTCTTCTAGTTGCTCCATTTCAACACCAACAACTTTCAATAGTTCCTGGTTAACGGAATCGTTCCCATCTAACATTTGAAGAAATCCTTTCACTGTCGATAAGGGGTTTCGAATTTCATGAGCGACCCCAGCCGCAAGATCACCCAAAACATTACTCGTCTCGGTTTTTCGAAGACGTTCCTCTGCGTTTTTTATTACGGTTACATCTCGTATAATGACAAGATGATGTCCCGGGTAAATATTATAACTTAGTGTAAAGCTAAAGAAGTGCGTTTGTTTCGTTTGCGGATTAAAGCGTTTCCCTTCACCACTTCTACCAAACTCTTCCTGGTTATCCCACACGATTTCACAATTATTAGCTACTTCAGTGTAATGGGTCTTAATGATCGATCGGTAGTCAAGATGAAATAAAGAACAAAAAGCACAGTTAACATTCACAATAAAGCCTTCTTGATTCAGAATAGCCATCCCATCGAGTGCACCTTCAAATAATTTCCGAAAGCGCACTTCACTTTGTCGGAGTTCTTCTATCATTTCTTTCCTTTGCGTGATATCACGATAGATTGTCATATATAAATCCGCATAAATGCTTTTCTTAGAAGTGAATTCCAGTTGTTTCTTTCCTCCACCCGCCATGGTGAACTCAATGTCCCCTCGCACTTCCCCACGTTCTTCTAATTCTTCCTGAAACATTTTACCGACTGTTATATTACTTCCCTCGAGGAAGTCAAATAAGTTATGAGATTTGATTTCCTCCCGGCTAACATTAAAAAGCTCACATGCTGCGGGGTTTGCATCCATAATGGTACGATCTTTCTTCCAAATCAAGATGCCATCAAGAGCAAATTCATAAATACTCGTTAACCTCTCTTTACTTTCCATTAACTTGTTAAATAATTCTTGCTCTGTCGTAATATCTCTAATGATCGACAAATTCAAATCTCGGTAGGCTTTATACGTAATCGAAAGTTCGATCACTTTCTGTTTTCCGTTCATCAAAATAATGGGTAACTTTTCAACAACGTACCCTTTTTCATGTAATACCTCAATCATTTGATTAAAAACTTTTCTACCCTCAGGTGCCACATGATAACCAATCTTTTTATTTTGAACCGTATCTTTATCTATCTCAAATAGATCACAAAAAGCTTGATTCACTTCCATGAGATCGCCTTCCTGATTGGAAAGGGTCAATCCATCTCTGGAGTGATTAAAAATATGATCAAGCTTCCGACTTTTTTCTATAAGCTCTGTCTGTAATTGGCATGATTGGTCATCAGTGTCCTGGTTAGGTATCGAAAACATCTGCTTGTCTTTCCCTTTATCTCCCATAGGCGATCCCCTTCTAGTATCATTACGCTAAGTATACCATCTTCATGAGAGAAACCTAATCCATTATGCTACTATTTAAAAAACTTTGATTGTTTGAAACAAACACGTCATTGATCGTTCTTCTGAATTTCTTCCGAAGAGAAAATCGTGATCTCAACCGATCGAGCACTTACCTTTGCTTTAATAAGAAGAGGTTGATTGTATTTATTTCGAAATGTGAAGTCCGGACCGTACCAACTAACAGTGGCATCTCTTCCAGGTCTTACATATGGAACCTGTCTACTGTGTGAGTACCTTTCCAGAATTTGGACTCCTGCCTGATCCACTGCATTGAACAGTGTTGATGACACCTGACAGATGCCTCCACCTATTCCCTCAGATAGTTCCCCCTTTACAATAATGGGTGCAGGAAGGTAACCTTTTTCTTTCGTTCTCTTTCCTACTGTTCGATTAAAGGAGAAAGTTTCTCCTGGGAAAACCACTTGATTATTAATGGCATCGGTCGCGAGAGAAATATTCGTCTTCCTTTGATTGTTGTCTCCCCTAAAATAGGTCACAAATGTGCCAATTCGTTTTTTTCGAATCATTTCAAGTAATTCTGCATCTACTCTAGGGTGAATATAAGTTACTTTAGGATTTATAAGTGTTGTTCCATTATTATATAAAGCACGAAGGAATTCTTCTTTAAAAACGTTTCGGCTTAACTTCTGTCCTGCCACCCCGTCTACAATCTTTCCATTTTCATCTATAAAAGCATTTGTTGGAGGCTTTGAAATCACGTGATTTACATCCGTAAATAATCCTTGAAAGCGATTTTCATTCAAAACCGGGCTCCCTATTCCTTCATCAAAGTAGTCGTCTTTATTGACTTGCACGATTGGTTGACTTTTATGCTGGATATAAATCAAATCGCTGGATGGTCCTGCAAAAGCAAGTAACAAACTCATTAATACCCCTATCATCCTTATCCACTCCCTTCACTGAAGTCGTGGATAGTATGCTTCACTTTCGATAATTTAAAATCGGAATAACGTATGATCTCTTGTGCAAAATAAGAGTTAAAACGCTAGGTAAGGGGGAGAAAAATGAAATTGTTTGTTGCTATGCTCATCGTACTCTTCTTTACTTTACCAGTGCCTCCCGTACTCGCTGAAGATCCCTTGAGTAACCTCGTTCCTTTAGAAGGCGAAATCAATCTCATTCCTTGGAAGGAAGTGAAAGACATACTTCCCAGGAAATCTATATTTACGTTAATAGATGTTGAAACTGGACATTCCCTTCAGGTTCAACGAAGAGCAGGTAGTCAACACGCTGACATCCAGCCACTGACAAAGAAAGATACAGAAATTTTGAAAACGATCTATCCAGAGTGGAGCTGGAAGCGAAGAGCTGCGATTGCGATCGTCAATGGACAAATGATTGCAGCTTCGATGAATGGAATGCCACACGGTGCAGGCGCTTTAGATAATGGTTTCGACGGACATTTCTGCTTGCATTTTTTGAATAGCACAACCCATCGGTCTACAAACCCTGATCCCGCACATCATTTGATGGTTTTAAAAGCTGGAGACAAAATCGATGATTATATAAGTAAGCAATCACCCGTTGAATTAGTTGATGTTCTCATGATCGCCATTAACAACGCTGATCCCGCTCTATTGCGTAAAATAGTGCCACTTGACCATTCAGAAAAGGACTTGCACAGACTATCACGATTATCCATCACGAAATGGAATGTGATAAAAAACAAAACGGATCACCTTGTTCAACCCCTGTCTACGACCCTTGAAGTATATGTACACGATACTGGGGTAATCACAACTACCATTGAACTAAAAGCCAGAAGAGACCCCGTCTCAAATAGGTGGAGGATCGAGATACCAGCTTTATTAGAACTTGCCAAACATTAATTAGGAGATGATGATATGGATCGATTTGACAAAGCTTATGAAGAATATCTTCAGAATGGAACTTCAGTAACTGAAAGAACATCGGATCTAACTGGTATTCATATAACAGCTGTACGTAAAAATGATGATGGTGACTTAATTGCCTTTAAGACAAACACTGGAGAAGAACTTGATTATATCGAGGCACTTGATGCAACCAAAAGTGGGAAACTTTCAGGTGTCGATATCTTCCATAAATATGGCCGAGATATTATTCGAAGCGAACCTGATGGAACAACGGAAAATAATTTGGATAACCTACCTGAATTTTGATTGAAATCTAGACGTTTTTAACGATCAATAATCCAACACCTGATTATTAGATAAGATGGCTTTTTTCTCCTTTTTGGAACTAAAATCTTAATTAATTGTGAAATAACTAGTGCCATAAAAATGAAGTAACCCTATGGCGAATTAGTCTCTTCTCCTATCATAAATATTTAATCTGTAAAACAATGATCAAATCACGTTTATGTTCCCCAAGATCATGGAAAATGGATCAAAAAAGCGACACCTCGAAGTAATCGAGATGTCGCTTGTGAATGTTTATGTATGGTGATCCGTATTGGGCTCGAACCAACGACCTCTACCCTGTCAAGGTAGCGCTCTCCCAACTGAGCTAACGGATCAGTAAGGACATTTATTAATATACAGAATCTCTAAACTACTGTCAATACTTTCATGGGAAAATAATAGAAAAAAGGCATCTTGATGATGCCTCATTCGTTAACCAATTCGTTCCTCTTTGTCACGCTTATCACGTTCTTCCTTATCTAATGCTTCTTCTCTGTCTCTTAATCGATGAGCAAGGCGACTCGATGCGTTCGCAGCAATACTTGCGATTAGATCATCCAAAAACGTATGAACGCCATTTCCCTCTTTTGTATCTAGTTTCTTTATGATTCCGAATTTTTGTTTATCAAGGTGACCAAATGTCGTGACAGCTATGCTACCATAGCCGAACACTGCACCAAGTGCAATGGTTTCATCGACACCAAATAACCCTTCATCCGTTTCAACGATCGACTGAAGCGGTTCAGATAACTTCCCCTGCTCAGCCAACTTGTCCAATTCAACGCCAACAAGTACAGCATGTTGGATCTCACGTTTTGTAAGGACAGCTTCAACACTCTCTATGCAATCGTCCATAGATAGATTATCTACATAGGGTGATTGCATTTCATATACAATTTCGGCGATATCTTCAATTGTAACGCCACGCTCTTTAATCAGGGCTTTTGCTGCTGCTTCTGTCTCTCTACTATGGATGCGTTTCTTCATAATAAGACCCCTCTCTATATACCATAAATACTTATATGTTAGAATCATTATATCACTAATATTTTTTTTATTGTCAAATTAAACAAACTATTTCAACAATGATACAGGAGGCACTCTCATGAACAGAGGTACATACAAAGACGAGACCATTTACAGTCAGTATCTTAAAGAAGAAATTCCATTTCAGGTTTATTTACCTTATAATTATTCACCCTTGTACAAGTACTCCTTTTTGATCGCAAACGATGGGAGCGATTACTTTAAATTAGGAAGGCTTGGTCGAACGGCAGATGAGCTTATTGAAGAGGACGAAATTGAAGAGCTTATCATTGTAGGGATTCCATACAAAAGTGTTGAAGATCGATGGAGAAAATACCATCCAGATGGCGAACAAAGTGATGATTACTTGCGCTTCCTCGCGAATGAACTGGTACCTTATTTAGATCAGGAGTATGCAACTTTCCACCTTGGATATGGAAGAGGATTAATTGGTGATTCACTCGCTGCTACAGTTGCTCTTCGTGCAGCTCTTGATTACCCTCGCACCTTTGGTAAAGCACTGTTGCATTCGCCATATGTTGACGAAGCGATCATGAACAAGGTGAAAGGATTTTCTGAGCCAGAACTCTTATCTCTTTATCATGTTATCGGAACTGAAGAAACTGACGTTCCGACGACAGACGGAAAAACGAAGAATTTCATTGATCCCAATCGTCAATTAAACAAAATCATCAACGAAAAAGAGTTTGATTATTTCTATGACGAATTTGAAGGCGGACACTTATGGAAGAACTGGCAGCCCGATATGAAGCGTGCACTTCTGCACATGTTTAAGCTGTAAGAGACTCTACCATTTCTTATTTTTGAATTTTTGGTATAATTATAAATGGAACATTATATGACTCGTCTATTATGGACAATCAAGTATATTAACCAGGAGGGAATGGAATATGAAATACGGCATTGCAATTTTCCCATCGAAAAAACTACAAGACGTCGCTAACTCCTTTCGTAAACGGTATGATCCACATTATGCGCTTATCCCACCGCATTTGACACTCAGAGAGGGATTTGACGCAACAGAAGAAGAAATCGAGAACTTAACACCTATCCTTCACAAAATCTCAGATGAATCCAAACCTTTTTCTATGCATGTTTATAAGGTAGGTTCATTTAATCCTGTGAATAACGTCCTTTACTTCAAAGTAAAAGAGAATGAAGTACTCGATGATTTACACCGTCAATTGAATCCGGAAGAAGCATTATCTGAACGAGACTATAACTTTGTCCCACACATTACCATCGCACAGGACCTCTCAGACGATGAGCATTCTGATGTGTACGGTAGCTTGCAGATGAAGGACGTTAACCATGAAGAAATGATTGATAGATTTCAGCTTCTCTACCAACTTGAGAACGGCATGTGGACAGTACACGAAACGTTCCACCTTGGCAAAGTACGCTAATGCAAGTGAAAGTGGTTCAATCAAAGAAAGAGTTAGATGATGCTTTTCGAGTGAGACAAACTGTTTTTGTTGAAGAGCAAAATGTGCCAACTGAATTGGAAATTGATGAGCATGAAAATCATGCCATTCACTTTGTCGCATACGATGATGACCGTCCCGTCGCTGCTGGTCGTTTAAGAGTCTTAGATCATATAGCTAAAGTTGAACGAATTTGTGTGCTAATGAACTATCGTAAAACAGGTCTCGGCCAACAGCTTATGAATGCAATCGAAAACCATGCTAGAAAATTAGAGCTTAACGAAATGAAGCTCAATGCACAAATGGGTGCTGTAAGATTTTACGATAAACTTGGTTACGAAATTGTTTCTGAAGAGTTTATGGATGCAGGCATCCCTCACGTTACAATGTTAAAAGCACTATGACACTGGTTTTTAGCCAGTGTCTTTTTTTTTGCATGCTCGTCAACTTATCATCTATCCTGCCGATACTTTAAACAAGATGTATTTTCTAAAGCAGGCTCGTTTCAAAAAACTTTCAAAACCTAATTAAATTACTCCTTTTTCGCGCATCCTATAACAGATGCAAATTGAATTGGAGATGGTGGATCTGTGGGTATTGGATCAATTACGTTAGAGCTACTCGTTGGCTTTCTAGCTTTACTTATACTAACAAAGGCACTTGGTAAAACACAGATTACTCAAATTACACCTTTTGATTTTATCTCATCACTTGTACTCGGAGAACTTGTAGGTAATGCGATTTACGACAAAGAAGTCAATATATTATCGATTATCTATGCTGTGTTGCTTTGGGGGGTATTGATTTATATTGTGGAGTGGATTACACAGAAATTCAGAGGTACAAGAAACATTCTAGAAGGGAATCCTTCTATTGTGATAAGTCATGGAAAAATTAGTCGCCGTCAACTAAAAAAAAACAAATTGGATATCAATCAATTACAAAATTTACTTCGACAAAAAGATGTTTTCTCACTTCGGGAAGTTGATTTTGCCATACTTGAAACGAATGGAAGTTTAAGTGTCTTAAAGAAGCCAGATTATCAACAGCCAACCAAACAAGATTTTGACCTAAAGTCTAAGCAAAGTTATTTATCAGTTGATATTATTTCAGATGGAAAAATCGATTGGGGAAACTTGCATGATGCTGGATTCAATGAAGAGTGGTTGTATAAAATTCTTAAGGAACATAACATCGATCATCCTGAAGAATTATTAGTATTGGAGTGGCAACAAGATGAAGGTGTTTTCCTGCAAAGAATAGATAAGGAGTAGTTGATTGATTCTTTTACCACAATTAACTAATACGAGTTTCAAATGAAGTATGATGCGAATTATGAGCGTCTTATCAATAAGTAAAATAGATGATTGTGGAAAGATCCACAATCATCTATTTACTCTTTTTTGTTTAGTATTCCTGCCATTGAATCAATCTTGGCTTAGGATCAAGAATACTTTCGTACTGTCCTCTTTTTCCATATACAGCCTCTGGATCTAGTTTACGATACCGTTTGTATTTCTCTGCTCGCAGTTCTGCCGTAGACCATCCCAAATGCTTAATTCTTAAACAAGATAGGCTATTGGGAAGTTGAAAAATGTTTTCAGGATATCTCCCACAATGCTGTCTCTGCTCTTTCCATTTATACGTGAAATTTCTTTTATACCTTAATAAAAAGGGGCGATAAAGGTGGTGAGCTTTCCATTGTTCATCTTCTCGATAGTTCCTTTCGTCCCACATATCATATATCCGAAAGGAAAACAGATCAAACTCTTCCTGATTTGTTAGGGCTCTAAGTTGGTGAGCGACGCCATCCTCAAACATCTCATCAGCGTCCATGTTCAGAATCCAGTCAGGATTTGTTTCAATTGTTTTCTCCCATTGCTGTTTACGTAGTGTGATTTCATTTGAAAATTTGGATTCGCTATTACTAATAATGGTTAATGGAATATTGGATAATGTCTTTTTACAGATTTCAACGGAATTGTCAGTGCTTCCATCGTCTATGATCACTGCCGCGTCTATATAATCCAGGTGCTTTCTTAATACATTTTCTAAGTATTTTCCCTCTTCATTTTTAATAACCATGGACAACGTTATTCGTGGTTTTTGAGAAACCCCCACTTTCTTATCCTTAACTGGGACCTCATTCACCTCTACTTCTTTCAGGTAGTCATTAACACCTTCAAGATCCGATTGCCGATATAGATGATAAGGAGGCAAATGAGTGTCTGCCCATAAAGAAAGCCCTAGCGCACCCGCTCGAATACAAAAATGACGATCCTCTCCCCAAAATGTTAAATTGGGGATTTTTTTGAAACACACCCCTTTTTCAAGCGCATTTCTTGATATCAACGTACAAGCACCAAGCCCTCCTACTTCATAAACACCCGGGTGCCTTAATTGATTGATGAAATCATGATATCGCTTTGCTTCTTCTGAATCGTTTAGCTCTTCACCAGGTCTTTTTTCAAATTGAGTATACTCGTCAGTCAGCCATACTTGAGGTTGTTCCATTGCTTCGGGCTGCCATCTCGTCCAGAAAACCTCGGATATGATATCCTTCTTCTGTGCAACTAAATGTTGAACAGTTTCCTTTTGTAAGACAAGGTCGGAATCCACTAGAAAGATATAATCAAAGTCATGTTCCTTTGCATGTTCAATCATTGAATCCTTAAATTGAGCCACCTTCCATACGAGGCTCTCATTCCAATAATGTGTCATCTGATTTTTTCGGTATGCCTCTTCAGAATCAATATCCCTAATTGTCACTTCCTGCATTTCCGTTTGAAAATCCTTTAATAATGCCGTTGATTTCTTATCCTGATTGTCGTTAATAAAATAATAATAAAATGATAACCCTTCTTGATTAAGCCGTTTCAATGATTTCAGAAAACACCTTAGTATCTCAGGATCTTGCCGAATCGGGCTTGCTATTAAAACCTTTTTCTTAACTGAAAGAAGTCTTTTTTCAAGATACTGTTTGTTCTGCAGATATTTAGAGTCACCAGGTCGAGTGCTTCCTGCAATTTCATTATAGTAATACGCCTTTTCGTAATTTCCTAGAACATCATAGCAGACACAAAGTTGAATATAGGGAATCCAATTTGAATAGAGGCGATTTTGGGTGCCTAAATGATTTTCTGGAACGGTTATTTCCGCTGCTAGTTTATACCAAAATATAGCTGGTTGATAATCCTTCTTATCAAAAAAATAATTGGCTACCTTACAGCAAAATTCAGCTCTTGGTCCAGCGTAAGAAAAAGAATGGAGGATGGAGCGCAAGCTGTCTGGCTCATTACCAAGGGCTGCATAACAATCAGCAAGTTTTGCACACGTCGCCACATTGTCTTCGATCCACCCTTTTTGTCCTTCCAAAAATTTCTCATAATACTCAATTGCCGTTTCAAATTCGCTGTGGTCTTTAAGCTCGTTTGCAAAATAATACAAATCTCTTGGACCAAATTGTTCGCCACGTTCTAGCCTTTCTTTATAGATGTTTAGGTTTCTTGTGGCATCATGATGGACGGGATTATGAAGAACCGCAATATCACTATTAATTATTTGACCACCAACTTCTAAATACTCATGGACTGCCCCAATCCATCGAAAATGACGCTGGCGCTTTACGAGACGATTACGCATCAAACTAGAAGTCACATTCCCAAATTCATCCAAAGAAAGATTGTAGTGCATCCTTACCGAGTCAACAGAGGTATCAAGAGTTTTCTTTAACTCCTTCAGTTTTTGACGGTCTCCTTCTAGAAAAACATCGTCAGCATCAAGCCAAAGAATATAATCCTTTGTAGCTTTGGAAAATGCAAAATTCCGAGCCTTGGCAAAATCATTTACCCATTGAAAATCATAAATGTTAGCTTGATAACTTTTCGCAATTTCTTTTGTCTTGTCATCGGATCCTGTATCGATAATATTAATCTCATCAACAATGTCATGAATGGAGTGAAGACATGTCCCTAATACAGCTTCTTCATTTTTTACAATTAAACACAAACTGATTGAAACCAAATCTAATTCCTCCTAAAAATTAGTATAATTTTTTTATTTCAATTGCGTTAAAGTAGACTTTTTACGAATAGCTGCATCATTGAAAAGATTACGGGACTCCCCTGGCTACATTGCAGAAAGAATTTAAACACTGCCAGGGAGAGATCCCGTTCTAGAAAGTTCATTCAACTACTAAAAAAGTCCTTTGCAGCTGTTCACTTCACCAACTTTCAGTGAGTAAAAATGTAGCCGTTACTGTCGCTGTACCGCCCTCCAAATTCACTGCTGCAAGCGTAACAATTTCATCCGTAGGGAGAGTAAAATCAATTAATTCATCCATGCCCACTACTCTGCTAACTTTAGAACCACCTGAAGTTGCACCTTGAAATACTACTTCTCCCGGTGTGTACGTTGTCGCCGTGTTATTCACCTCTAAAGCCGTTTCGGTATTTGGTATATTCGTATTTGCAGTAGGGAAATTGCCAAATGTCCCGTTAATTGTGCCGCCGATCAAGACCTGGTAGGCAACATCTAAAGAAGAAATAACCTGAATTCCTTCCAGACTAATTTCAACAGAATTAGCTCTTCCTGAACCTGCTGGAAACACTGATTTTCTCCTAAATGAAATGAGTGGGGTCAACGTTGCTCCAATTCCGCTAACTCTTCTTCTCTCAGAAGTAACCCTGTATGTGGGATTATATCTCCCTACAATCCCATATTGTCTCCCACCTACAAAAACGGAAAGTGCTGATGCAGTGCCACCGTTATCGACCTGCGCTCTAAGAGGAAGATTAGGATCAATAAAACTGGTTTCTCCGGTTGGCGCGTATCTGTGAACCGTAATTACTTCCTGCGCAAGGGTGGTGGGATTTGGCACTACGACTCTAAATTCGATAACACCATATCCATACCAAGTAAAAAGAATTTGAAAGATATTCCCCTTACTTAGCGTAAGGGTTGCTCCACTAGGACCACTTCCATCTAGTGGATCAACGTTCCATGATGATTGATTAATAACTGTATCGACTCCACCTCTTCTAACAGCTACAAAGGTATCTGTTGCATTTCGACCAAAGTATGCCCCATTCTGATCATCAAACAATCCCCAACTTGTCACTTGTGCACCTGTGGGAAGATTTGGGAGTCGTATTCCTATACCCGCCTCACCAGCATACCCGGGTTCATACCTTCCCCTTAAGGCACTATCCAGAGTAGCAGCGTCAGTACCGCCTGTAGAAGTACTGACGGCATATTCAGTTGCATCATTTGTAACGGTTCCTCCACCAGTCGTAGTAACAATATCTCGTAAAGCAGAAACACCGTAAACGGATGTCAACTCTACGATTGGTGTCCTTTCAGCAATTCGAAGCTCATCAAATTGTGAACTAACATTTGGGCCAATATTAGTAATGTTTATATCCGCCAAAATCAACCCCCCCTTCTTTGCAAGTCCTCACCATTCTTCAGTTACTCTGAACGTAGCAACTAATGAGCCACTTCCGGTAAATGTTGCAACGGCTAGAGTCACAAATGCGGTGTCAGGGAGTTCGAAATCCAACAAAGATGCAGATGCTAGTACTCGATTGTTCCCCTCGGCACCAGAAGCTGCTAGCCCCTGCAAAAGTACCTGCCCACCTGTCAACGTAGTGGATGTTGTATTTACAAGTAACCCAGTTTCAGAGTTTGGAATATTCGTCGTTGCTGTTGGAAAATTAACAAACGAACCATTCAGAGTTCCTCCGAGTAAAACTTGATAATAAATATCATCAGTTGTTACTAAATCAATCCCCTCTAGGGTTACACTTACTGAGTTAGACCTACCTGATCCTGCCGGGAATTCAGTCTTACGTTGAAATGAAATAACTGGCGTTAATGTCGTAGTTGTCGTGATCGTACGTCGTTCAGATGTGATTCTAAATGTCGGGTTGTAGTTCCCTAAAATTGAATACTGCCTGCCTCCAACAAATACCTGCAGCGCACTTGCAGTACCACCGTTATTAACCTCCGCTCGTAAAGGTAAATTAGGATCAGCAAGACTTGTTTCTCCACTTGGTGAATAACGATTAACGGTTATAACTTCTTGTGCAAGAGTAGTTGGGTCTGGAATCACAACACGAAACTCTATGACACCATAGCCATACCATGTGAAATCTATTTGGAATATGTTCCCTTTAGATAAATCTAAGGTCGCTCCACTTGGACCTGTTCCGTCGAGTGGATCAACATTCCAAGAAGCTTGCGGAATAACCGTATCTACACCGGCTCTCCTAATCCCTACGAATGATGAAGTACCATCCACTCCGAAGAAAACACCATTTACTTCATCAAACAATCCCCACCTTACAACTTGAGTACCTGTGGGCAGAGCAGGAAGACGGACACCAATACCTGCCTCACCAGCATAGCCAGATTGATAACGCCCTTTTTCTGCACTAGACAATATAGCAGAATCTGCTCCACTAGCTGTTGTACTTAGTACATACTCAGTATTATTACTTGAAACCGTCGCACTGCCTGTGGTTGAAACAATATCTCGTAAATCAGATAGTCCGTAGACAGAAGTCAATTCAATAATAGGCGTTTTGGCAGCCGTTCTTAATTCACTAAATTGAGAACTCACATTTGGACCTACATTTGCAATCGTTACGGTTGGGGATACAGTTCCGGTAGGACCTGTTGCTCCTGTTTCTCCCGTGGCTCCTGTTGACCCAGTTGCTCCTGTTTCTCCGGTGTGCTCCTGTTTCTCCCGTGGCTCCGGTTGCTCCCGTTTCTCCCGTGGCTCCTGTTGACCCTGTTGCTCCCGTTTCTCCGGTGCTCCTGTTGACCCAGTTGCTCCGGTTGCTCCCGTGGCTCCGGTTGCTCCCGTTTCTCCAGTAGCCCCGGTTACCCCAGTAGCACCCGTTTCGCCAGTAGCTCCGGTTGCTCCAGTTACTCCGGTTGCTCCAGTTACTCCGGTTGCTCCAGTTATTCCAGTTACTCCAGTGGCTCCAGTGGCTCCAGTTACTCCAGTGGCTCCGGTTGCTCCTGTTGACCCAGTTGCTCCGGTTGCTCCAGTTGCTCCAGTTACTCCAGTGGCTCCGGTTGCTCCCGTTTCTCCGGTGGCTCCTGTTGACCCTGTTGCTCCCGTTTCTCCGGTTGCTCCTGTTGACCCAGTTGCTCCGGTTGCTCCCGTGGCTCCGGTTGCTCCCGTTTCTCCAGTAGCCCCGGTTACCCCAGTAGCACCCGTTTCGCCAGTAGCTCCGGTTGCTCCAGTTACTCCGGTTGCTCCAGTTACTCCGGTTGCTCCAGTTATTCCAGTTACTCCAGTGGCTCCAGTGGCTCCAGTGGCTCCAGTTACTCCAGTGGCTCCGGTTGCTCCTGTTGACTCCAGTTGCTCCGGTTGCTCCAGTGGCTCCAGTTGCTCCAGTTTCTCCAGTAGCCCCAGTTACTCCAGTAGCTCCAGTTTCGCCAGTAGCTCCAGTTGCTCCAGTTACTCCAGTTGCTCCAGTTACTCCGGTTGCTCCAGTTATTCCAGTTACTCCAGTGGCTCCAGTTACTCCAGTTACTCCGGTTGCTCCAGTTATTCCAGTTATTCCAGTTACTCCAGTGGCTCCAGTTACTCCAGTGGCTCCAGTTACTCCAGTGGCTCCAGTTACTCCAGTGGCTCCAGTTACTCCAGTGGCTCCAGTTACTCCAGTTACTCCAGTTACTCCAGTTACTCCAGTTACTCCAGTGGTTCCAGTTACTCCGGTTGCTCCAGTTGTCCCCATGGTTCCGGTCGATCCTGTGACTCCAGTAACCCCAGTTACTCCGGTTCTCCCGGTTGCTCCAGTTGCCCCGGTTGCTCCGGTTACTCCCGTGACGCCATTCAATTGCGCGCCTAATAATTCAGAAGAAACCAGCCGATGGGCCGTGACCAATTGACCTGCAGCGTTTTTACCCCAGGCCGATACTTCAATATTGGTTTCAGCTGCTCCACTCGTCGTAAAGTTAAACTCAAATGCATCAAAGTTAGCCACGAACGTTTTAGTTATGACTTGATTCGGTGCAATGCTAAACAATTCTTGCACATATAACGTTCGGGTGTTACTTAAAATATATCCTTCGATGTAGACTGTACCGTTTAATGTTGAACTTCGATTTGTTATTTTTGCTGAAAACTGCTGTGTAGCTCGAACGCCATTTACAGGCGCGTTTTCGATTGGCCCGGTATACAACATTGGCATTTTAACCCTCCTTTACCTCTATAAAGCTTCACTTCGACCGTTTGTTAAGGAAAGTAAAAATGGGGCTGTTTAATCACGTTTCAATTCAGATAAGACAAGTCTATGTGCTGGTTGCAAATTTCCATTCGATTTCCCCCAAGCTGATACACCTGTTTGAGCCATTGCAGGACCAGTTATATTGAAAGAGAATTGATACCCATCAAGATCAGCAAAATACGTTTTTGAAACGACTCCATTCACAGGAATCGTTATTAGTTCTAAGACGTACACAGTCTGAGTGGCGTTTAAATAAGTCCCTACTATTTCCACTGAAGAGGTACTGACAGTACTACGATTCGAAATCTTGATTGTTACCTGTTGCGTTGTCCTTATACCATTGGTAGGGTTATTTTCAATTGGCCCAGTCGTCAATGTAAGCAAATTCTCTCCTCCTTACTCCATACACTCCGAGCACCTTAATCAACTCAAGCGATCCACATGATCCTTTATTAAAACAAAAAAATTTACAGGTGTTGAAAATAAGCGGTGCCTAAAAAGAGTACCGCTTTTAAACTAAAATTGTATAATATTCATGTTTCTATTGATTACCGTTAAGGTAGTAATATTTGTAGCGGCTGTAACAATGACTCTAAGCTGATATGTGTTTAGCCCGACCACTGGTGTAGTGTCAACATATGTGTCTGCGATTGGTATGCGATTGGTTCCACTAGCTGTTCCTACTCTGTTAGTTATTCTCGTATGAATAAGAGTTCCATTACGATATAAACGAAACTCATAAGTTACGCTAAAATTAGATGTGGCTACAAACTCGACGCTCTCACCATAATCGATTTTCATTGAGTTTCCTGATATAGCAGTTATTGCGACAGTATTTGAAACTACTTCTGTATTAAGAGGAGGGAAAACGGCAAGTGTAGCTGTAGTTTGATTTTGAAATAAAACTGCCCCGCCTGTTGCTCCAGTCGCTCCAGTTACTCCGGTTGCTCCCGTTGCTCCCGTTACTCCGGTTGCTCCGGTTGCTCCAGTCGCTCCAGTCGCTCCCGTTACTCCGGTTGCTCCGGTGACTCCGGTTACCCCTGTTACTCCGGTTGCTCCGGTTGCTCCTGTTACCCCAGTTGCTCCTGTTACTCCGGTTGCTCCTGTTACCCCGGTTGCTCCTGTTACTCCGGTTGCTCCTGTTACCCCGGTTGCTCCTGTTATTCCTGTTACTCCGGTTTCTCCTGTTACTCCCGTTGCTCCTGTTACCCCAGTTTCTCCTGTTACTCCTGTTACTCCTGTTACTCCTGTTACTCCGGTTGCTCCGGTTGCTCCCGTTACTCCGGTTGCTCCGGTTGCTCCGGTTGCTCCTGTTACCCCGGTTGCTCCGTGTTGTTCCGGTTGCTCCGGTTGCTCCCGTTGCTCCTGTTACTCCTGTTGCTCCTGTTTCTCCCGTTGCTCCGGTTACCCCAGTTGCTCCGTGTTGCTCCGGTTGCTCCTGTTACCCCGGTTGCTCCTGTTTCTCCCGTTGCTCCTGTTACCCCGGTTGCCCCTGTTTCTCCTGTTGCTCCTGTTACTCCTGTTTCTCCCGTTGCTCCGGTTACCCCAGTTGCTCCTGTAGCTCCGGTGGCTCCCGTTTCCCCGGTGGCTCCAGTTGCTCCCGTGACTCCTGTTGCTCCGGTTGAGCCCGTTGATCCTGTTACACCGGTTTCTCCTGTTACTCCCGTTGCTCCTGTTACCCCAGTTGCTCCTGTAACTCCGGTTTCTCCTGTTACTCCCGTTGCTCCTGTTTCTCCGGTTTCTCCGGTTGCCCCTGTTACTCCCGTTGCTCCTGTTACTCCGGTAGCTCCAGTCGCTCCCGTTGCTCCCGTTACTCCGGTGGCTCCCGTTTCCCCGGTGGCTCCAGTTGCTCCCGTGACTCCTGTTGCTCCGGTTGAGCCCGTTGATCCTGTTACACCGGTTTCTCCTGTTACTCCCGTTGCTCCTGTTTCTCCGGTTTCTCCGGTTGCCCCTGTTACTCCCGTTGCTCCTGTTACCCCAGTTGCTCCTGTAACTCCGGTTTCTCCTGTTACTCCCGTTGCTCCGGTTGCTCCTGTTTCTCCGGTTGCCCCTGTTACTCCCGTTGCTCCTGTTACTCCGGTAGCTCCAGTCGCTCCCGTTGCTCCCGTTACTCCGGTTGCTCCGGTTGCTCCGGTTGCTCCGGTTGCCCCTGTTACTCCCGTTGCTCCTGTTACCCCAGTTGCTCCTGTAACTCCGGTTTCTCCTGTTACTCCGGTACCTCCAGTCGCTCCCGTTGCTCCCGTTACTCCGGTTGCCCCTGTTACTCCCGTTGCTCCTGTTACCCCAGTTGCTCCTGTAACTCCGGTTTCTCCTGTTACTCCGGTCGCTCCAGTCGCTCCAGTCGCTCCCGTTGCTCCCGTTACTCCGGTTGCCCCTGTTACTCCCGTTGCTCCTGTTACCCCAGTTGCTCCTGTTTCTCCGGTTTCTCCTGTTACTCCGGTCGCTCCAGTCGCTCCCGTTGCTCCCGTTGCTCCCGTTACTCCGGTTGCTCCTGTTTCTCCGGTTGCCCCTGTTACTCCCGTTGCTCCCGTGACCCCTGTTACTCCTGTTACTCCCGTGGCCCCTGTTACTCCCGTTGCTCCTGTTGCTCCTGTTGATCCTGTGCCTCCGGTGACTCCGGTAGCCCCGGTTCCTCCTGTGACTCCGGTGGCTCCTGTTACTCCCGTGACGCCATTCAATTGCGCCCCTAATAGTTCAGAAGAAACCAGCCGATGGGCAGTTACCAGTTGACCTGCTGCGTTTTTACCCCAGGTAGATACTTCAATATTAGTTTCAGCTGCTCCACTCGTCGTAAAGTAAAACTCAAAAGCATCAAAGTTAGCCATGAAAGTCTTCGTTATGACTTGATTAGGTGCAATACTAAACAATTCTTGAACGTATAGAGTTCTCGTGTTACTTAAGATATATCCTTCGATGTAGACTGTTCCGTTTAATGTTGAACTACGATTTGTTATTTTCGCTGAAAACTGCTGTGTAGCTCGAACCCCATTTACTGGAGCATTTTCGATTGGCCCGGTATACAACATTGGCATTTTAACCATCCTTTCCCCCTATAAAGCTTCACTACAACCGTTTGTTAAGGAAAGTAAAATGGCCCTGTTTAATCACGTTTCAATTCAGCCAAGACAAGTCTATGTGCTGGTTGCAAATTTCCAGTCGACTTCCCCCAAGCTGATACACCTGTCTGAGCCATTGCAGGACCGGAAATATGGGAGGTGAATTGATAACCATCAAGATCTGCAAAATACGTTTTTGAAACGACACCATTCACAGGAAGGGTTATTTGTTCTAAGACATACACAGTCTGAGTGCTGTTTAAATATGTCACTACTATTTCGACTGAAGAGGTACTAACAGAACTACGATTCGAAATCTTAATTGTTACCTGTTGCGTTGTCCTTACACCATTGGTTGGGTTATTTCAATTTGACCAGTCGTCAATATAAGCAACATCTCTCCTCCTCACCCCATACACTCCAAGCGCCTTAACTAACTCACTCGATCCACATAATCCTTTCTGAAGCTAAAATTTCCGCATCATTTTTTCTGAAATCATGTTACATCTCAAACAATATATGATGATTCCTTACTAATATTTTAAAAATTTAGAGGAGTACTCCTTTACTTCATCTATAAATAGATAAACCTTACACACATCACACTGAACTCTGCACTTTTTAGACATAGTAAAGGACAGTATTTATTTTCTCAATTACGCTAAGCTGTAAAGTATTGTTTTAGCTCCTATTAAACTAGAAGCTGAGGTTACAAAATAATAATTTGAAGAAGTGTCCAATACAAGCGGTCCATTCCAGGTGATCGTGTCGAACTGTGTATTGTAGATTCCGACCGGCGGAACATCCGAGATCGCCGATGTCACTGTTACATTGCCACGTATCCATGAATCGACGATATTAGAATATCCTGTAAAAAGAAGCGTCCCGTCTACCCTTGTGTCCACCATACGATTAATTCTCATGCCGGGTTTATTAATAATATTGACCCTACTGTGGTAAATATAGGTATTTAGTTGCCCTTGTGTCGGGTTTACTAAATCCCCTATGACACTTCCTTGAACTCTAGCGTTTAAAAGTTGAAATTCAATCGTACTGAATGGATCTGGAAGATAAACATTCTCAAAAATGACATTGCCGCTAATAATTGCGCCATCTGTATAGTTTGTGTGCGTACTCACAGAGGTCCCATTATCTAATGTTCCAATAACTGTAACAGGTCGTGCCTGGAAAGCCGGACCTTGAGAGTTATAAGAGTTTTCAAGGTTAGAATTTGTTTGAATCGTTATATTCCTAGTTACAGAAGAATCAAAAAATGCTAAATCCCCACTTCCTAGCACCCATGGACCCAGTCCAAGCAATTGCACGTGTCTGGCAGGCGGGATTACGATATCCTCATTAAATACTGAATTAGCCGCAATTAAAATCACTAATCGTGCTCTCATGCCAAATGTTGTTGCGAAGACACTACTTGTTGCAGCAGTAATAGCAGCTTGCAACGAATTAAATGGATCTGATGGTGTACCGTCTCCAGGTCCAGCTGCACTGGAGTCCGCCCATATAACAGTCTCTTCACCCCACTGAAATACGCCTGGGCCGGTTACACCTGTTTCACCTGTGGCTCCGGTTTCTCCCGTTGCTCCAGTTTCTCCCGTTGCCCCGGTTGCTCCCGTTTCTCCTGTTGCCCCGGTTGCTCCCGTTTCTCCTGTTGCCCCGGTTGCTCCCGTTTCTCCTGTTGCTCCGGTTACTCCCGTTTCTCCTGTTGCCCCGGTTGCTCCGGTTTCTCCTGTTGCTCCGGTTACTCCTGTTGCTCCGGTTACTCCCGTTTCTCCTGTTGCCCCGGTTGCTCCCGTTTCTCCTGTTGCCCCGGTTGCTCCGGTTTCTCCTGTTGCTCCGGTTACTCCTGTTGCTCCGGTTACTCCCGTTTCTCCTGTTGCTCCGGTTGCTCCCGTTGCTCCTGTTGCTCCGGTTGCTCCTGTTGCTCCTGTTGCTCCGGTTACTCCTGTTGCTCCGGTTACTCCGGTTACTCCTGTTGCTCCTGTTGCTCCGGTTACTCCGGTTACTCCTGTTGAGCCTGTTACTCCTGTGGCTCCAGTTGAGCCGGTGACTCCAGTAACTCCTGTCGATCCATTTAATTGCGTCCCTAACAATTCAGAAGAAACCAGACGATGAGCCGTGACCAATTGACCTGCAGTATTTTTACCCCACGCTGATATTTCAATATTGGTTTCAGCTGCTCCACCAGTAGTAAAGTTAAACTCGAATGCATCAAAGTTAGCCAAGAACGTTTTAGTTATGACTTGATTCGGTGCAATGCTAAACAATTCTTGAACATATAACGTTCGGGTGTTACTTAAGATATATCCTTCAATGTAGACTGTTCCGTTCAATGTTGAACTTCGATTTGTTATTTTCGCTGAAAACTGTTGTGTAGACCGAACGCCATTTACAGGAGCGTTTTCGATTGGACCGGTATACAAAATTGGCATTTTAACCCTCCTTTTTTTCTCTAATGATTCACTTCAACCGTTTGTTAAGGAACGTTGAATTCCACTGTTTCATCACGTTTCAATTCAAATTGGAAAAGTCTATTTGCTGGTTGCGATGTTGTAATTTCACTCTGCATAACTGCTACACCTGTCAGAGCAATTTCATGGCCGGTTATATTAAAGGTGCGTTATTACTAAGTTGCATCTCAAACAATATATGATGATCCCTTTCTAATATGATAAAAAACCATTGGAGCGTTCCTATATCATCGGACTTCCAATGGTTCATCTCCTTTTCTGAAAATCAGTTATCAAATATGTAACTTGACGATCGGACTTCCCCTGGGTACGTACATAGACTTCTAAAATTACCCCCCTCATTTATTGCCATCCCTTATGGTCATTTGAATTTTGATGTGTTTTGCCAACTAGTCCAAAAATTTCTGCTATATATGAGTTGCTTGTTCGTCATGCCAAAGATTTGCCTCGAGCTTCCTACAGATTCCACATCGCCATGTACACCATTCCTTTTGGAAATATACTTACCGCTACAAGGTCACATTCGGAACTTTCACCATTTTTTTCGCCAGTGCTGGGCTAACAAAAAAAGAGCAGATTAGTTCTGCTCTTAAAACCAGGAAAACCCACCTGAATCGTTGTTACTTTCTTCAGTGTCTTTCTTACCGTCATTTGCTTCCTCTTGATTTCCTGTTTCTGAACGATTAGTTGCTCCGAAGAATCCCCAAGGGTCTCTCCGTTCCTCTTTCCGCTCTTCTTTTTGTTCTTCCTTTTTGTGATGGTGCTCTCGTTCATCATGAATAATCACTTCGTTTGCTTTAACAATCAATTTATCTACACGAATAACTTGCGGCTTTCTTTTCTTTTCAGACATCAGTTGCCCTCCCCTTTTATACTCCTAACACATAGTATCCTATGCAGTGGAGATTCTTTGGGTATAGGCGACCTTATACATTCTTAATAACTAATCGCTATTTGATTAGATACTTTAATGCGATAATCCTCTTTTGGAAAATAGACAAATCCTTCTATATTTAGAGGTTCTTTATACTCTGACTTAACCGGGATTTGGAAGCTATCAATTCCAATTTGATCTCCTGGTTTTAGCGTTATTGGATAAAGGGGTGCAACCCATATCTCTCCTTTTTCCTTTGATTTCTCCAGCCAATCATGATCAGTAAACACCCACTGCACCTGTTCACTAGATGAGGATTTGCGGGTTTCAGCCTCATCAATAGGGAAGATTTTCCCTTTCAAAACGGCCGCTTCAATTGGATTAAACCGAAAGCAAACCATTGGATTTTGCAAATTACTCGACCCACAATTCTCAATTTCTAAATCCCCACGAATAATAACAGTATCTTTACCACTGATAATGATAGAGGTATTAAAATAAGCAACAGCGTATACCTCATCCTGTTTATTATCACTTTTTTCTACTTTATCCACATCGGGTATCGTCATATATTGAGACCGTTTTTCTAAATTCTTAATTTTCCCCTGCAAGTGAGTAAGCAATTTGTCTTTGGAGTTAATATCCATTTGCATGTCAGCCAGTAACCCTTCATAGTCTTTTACTTTTTTTTCATATGACTTTCCGGTGCTGTCTGCCACATTCTTTTTTTCTAATTCAAGTATTCTAGCCACATGCTCCTTTGTACTATTTTCAAGTTCACGCTGCATTTCTTCTAATTCATTTTTCAAGCGAGTAATCTGTACATCACTATCTTGTTTAGAAGCAAGTTGCTTCTCTAAAGATGCGACTTTATCATTCGCAAAAATCACTTCTTTCTCAAGCTCTAACGACTTCTCCTGGAAGTACTTCGTTCTTGTAATGAGACGAGAGTAGCTTAATTTTTCCCCCTGCATGGAAACCTACCTCCCTTAACAGAAACGCTCCTACTATTTACTATATGACCTATGAGTACAGATTCATAACAAAAAAAGTGCAGGAATTGTAATCCTGCACTTTTGTATTATGGCTGTTGCTTATATTTAATATCATCAAATGTGATGCAGTCATCCACAGTAAGCTCGCCATCTCTAACTTTGACAGTACCTGAATCAAATTCAACTCTACCTCTTCGATTTTGAAGTCGCACTTCAAAAAATTGATGTTTTTTACCATCGAGTACAGCAAGTTCGAAGTCAAGTTTTTTCCCGTGATCGGTAATACCAGTACCTTCAATAATAAACTTTAATCCATCATACACTTCTTTGCAGACAAGAGTACTTTGATCAAAGCTAGTAGCGGTGAAGGTGAAATCTTTGTGTCCATCATCTGAGTTGCGGTCGAGGAAATTCAGTTCCAAAGAGCTTCTATGCAAGCTGCAATCAGGACAAATATCTACTGATATTGATAAATTCCCTTTTCCATCCTTAGAATGTTTCTTTCCACGTTTTCCATGTTTTCCATGTTCGTCATGGTCGCCGTATTCTCCGTGCTCTTCGCATTCTCCACATTCTTCGTGTTCCCCGTATTCGGCATGTTCGTGGTGTTCTCCACCCGATCTAACCTCTCCACTCGCTTCACCCGTAAGCGAGCAATCGCAGTTTGGACGAGGGTAAATATCCGGACACTGATCTGGGAAATCAATTGTAGGACATTCCACAATAATGACATCCTCTTCTGCTTTCAAATCATTGTCACGAGGCGTACAGAATTTAGCAAGTACCTCTAGTTTCACTTCAGCTTCACACTGAATATCAACACAAAAGATAACTTGAAGATCTACTCTTCTCGGAGCAGGTGTTTTCAAAATAACTGAACCAGATGGGATCCGACAAAGGATTTTCGAGATGTTGCAATACAGATAAGTCCCGTCAGGAAAACAAAGAACAAATCCTTCAAGAACAGATGCGGTAGTGTCTACCTCCGTAACGACTACTCCATTACGATCAACTACAAGCACCGTTACTTCTGTTGTGAATAATAACTCAACTAACTGCGCGTCAGCAGTTTTTCCACCTGGAATAGCTACATTGACATCTCTCTTTTCACCAATCTGTTCACAATAGAACCCTTCACCTTCTTGGATACCCCCTGAGAGCGGGAACAAAGGTGGTGGCTCAGGTGTGTTACAAACAATACGTAGCGGACGACGGGTTGGATCTGCTAATGCAGCATCGATCGCTAGTTGCTGTTCTTCTGTAAAATGGATCGTCTTGTTAACTTCTAGCTGATCGGTCACCCAATCGTATACTTTCTGAACGCGAATGCACTCATCCTGCAAGCTATTAGTAGCAGTCGGAACAGTGCGTTTCTTATGTGGTTTGTGACCCATATCGTTCCTTCCTTTCCTTCACATGTTAGGTTGATTCCCTACATAGTATGGAAAGAGCACAGAAATGCAACTATCGGGACTGCCCAAATTTCGAAAGACAGCTGAAGATAAGATTTTTTATACACAAATAGTGGTTTTATCTATTGAAGGAGATGTTTCGAATGAGTACACTTTTTTGGAAGGAAACGAAACTCACGATGACTAGTGAGGAGATCAAAGCACTGAGAAGGCTGCTACCTTACTGGGGACTAAGCAGTCATTCTGACCAACAAGAAATAGTACCGGGTTTACCTGATGCTAAGGTTGTTGTGAAAGGTATGGATAATTCATCTTTTGATCACCTAATAAAAACATTACATCATACAGGTGTTTCTCTTTCGAAAGCAAATGAGGCTAACTCAACTGATGTGGAGTTCTCGGTTCAATATGAAGCATCACTTGCTTACCCTATTTCTATTACACTCTTGAATATGACGTATAACTTACGCCCATCTACAAAATATCATGATTTAATGTACGTTATTCACCAACGCATTTGGTTACCAACTGAAGGCTCACCAATTAAAATACGAATTCACCCAAATGAAAATCGGAATACTGTACCATGGCTAAGTTATTTAATCATTCAAACCTTTCTTCGCAAAACTTTCCAACCTCTCGATGAAATTCCTCTTTCTATTTACAGAAAATTAGTTGATGGTGCATTATCAACAATCAATCTTACTTTTGCTCAACACCAAAAAACCAAAAAAGCTTTTACAAAAGAATGGCCTGACGTTCCGAAAGTTCCTTCACACTTAAACGAACAAGTAACCAAAACAGCATATCAAACGGAAGGAAACGCTTTTCACCCTCCCTTTCAAACGCAAGAAAATAAGGAAGTCACGACATTTGATCCATTTAAATTTCATTCTAAATCTAAGAAATCTACTATCATTAATCCCTTTCAAAATAAACACTAATTGGCCGACACCCCGTCCCTCCTACTCGAATAAACTATTCCATACCTACCATTAATCGAGAAAATAGGAGGCTAATTATGAATAAAAAGGATGTTCAAGCACTGTATAATGAAGTTAAAAGACAAAGAAAAACTGGTTTAAAGACAACCAAATCCTCAAACGCAAAGAAGTCTGGATGCAAATCATGTGGAAAGGTAACATGGAAACCAGATAAGCAGAAAGGTCAATAAAAAAGATGAGGAGATTTCCCCTCATCTTTTTTATATGGATCGAAGTCAATTCTTGCGAAGCGTTTTACTTAGGCTACTACTACCTATTGCTGAAATAAACTTTCATCTATACAACCACCACGATTAGGAACTCCACGTACTATAGCTATTTCGTTATTCTGAGTTGATTCAAAACATGTTGTACAAAAATCGCCTTTCAATTTAACGGAGCACCCACCGTTCACCAAAATCAAACTCGCATATTGCAGAGAAATTTTCACTTTCGCTTGGTCCCTAACAATTTATCCAACTACGGAAACACTTGCGTGATCTAATTTTAAACGGGAGACAAATCCCACTTAAACTGCAGAAGAAATTCCACTATTAAACTATCACATAAAAACAAAGCTTTAATAGAATAAACTATACCTTTATTAAGGGAGGGAAATTCATGGGATGTTTATGTAAAAAGAAACATGTCAAAAAGGTTGAACCTTGTTTAGACAAGCCGTTACTTTTTGGAAGAAACCGATACAGTCATCGATCTAGAAAACTTAACAAATGCTGCGTGGAAGCTCCAATCAAAAAAACAAATGGTTGTTAATCCAATTACTGTTAAATTTAGGTATCAACCTACTCCACCTTAGTTAAAACGAATATAATGTATTAACCCTGAAAATATTCAGGTAAGAACCGAAAAAGGAGGACCTTATTATGAGTCTTTTCGAAGAGAATTACGGGTACAAGAAAGAAAAATGCAACAAATGTGACGGGTGTGCTTGCGAAACATTGAGAAATTTGGATCCAGGTAGAATCGTAACGATTAGCATTGTAGGTGTAGCTACACCACTTGGACCAGTTACATTTGCTTGTTTCGATCCTGAGTCATGCTGTGCAACTTTTATCAGCCAGGCATCAACAAGTGGAGCTGTAACAGTTGTAGATTGTAGAGATATTGCAACTATTTCCGTAACACCACTTTAATACTACTGCAGGCTGTATTTACAGCCTGCTTTTAATCTTATTGGATCAGTAGGTGAGTCTATTTTGAAAGTATTCTATATTACTTCTGGTTTTCAAGGTATATACGATTACATTGATCATAAAATAATCTATTCTATTCAAGCAAGCAAACATGAATGTTGCTCCGCATCTCTATTTAGCGGGTTAAATCAAATAAAAGAAAACATCATGAACTTTAAACCAACACTTATTCTTACCACAGTTGGATATACCTTTCCCCCTCAATTAAGAGAATGGATACAGGAAAGAGAAGTTCCAATTGCCCTATGGTTAACCGAAGATCCATACTATATCGATTTAACGCTTCCAATCATTCATAAGTACAACTACATTTTTACGATAGACATGGCAGCCTATGAACGATATAAAGAAATGAATCATAAGCATGTTTATTATTTGCCACTCGGCACCGATGTTGAAATTAATAAGAAAAGAGCGGAAAATCTAGATTATGCTACCGATATTTGTTTTATTGGCAGCCCTTATCCAAATCGGATTGAAATGATCAAATATCTGTTAGATTCCACCAACTACAAAATGATGATTGCTGGTACAGAATGGGAAGACATTCTAAAAGGCTACTCAAGTCGAACGAATTTAACCATTTTTCGTTGGATTACACCCGAACTTGCCTCTCACTACTTTTCGAATGCTAAAATTAATTTGAACATTCACCGCCCTTTTGATTTAGAAGCTAATTCGAACTCGACTGGTGTCATTCCAAAAAGTGTGAATAACCGGACATTCGATATTGCTGCTTGTCAATCATTTCAACTAATTACACCAGTTCTTTCATTACCCTCCCATTTCGAAAATAAAAATGAAATCGTATTTTTCGAATCCAATAAAGAATTAGTAGATAACGTAAACTATTTTTTAGAAAACGAGGAAGTTCGTCAAACAATTGCTAAGAATTCACAAAATAAAGTTTTAAGACACTATACGATCGCACACTCATTAGAGATCATATTCGACATTGTCGAAAACGAAAATTCCTAATAAGTCGTGAAACCCCATGTAAATGAATCCCCTTGTTGAAAACATTGGAACTCCTTTTCTTCGATAGTAATAGCTTCTCTGATATTGTATTTTAATTTAAGTGCAACGTTTACATCAATCAGATGCAAACGATTTTTTTGGCTTAAGAACAATTCTTCATTATAAGAAAACAATTTTCCATCAGGCAGGTAGTTGTTCTGGTTAATTTCTGATGTAATCGGGGCTCCAGTGGTAATAGCATCAATCGTTTCGATAGAAAATTCTACAGCTTGCAAGCGATTAAATGAAAAGAATGTTAGAGTTTGAGAATTGATAAACTCTCTTTTTTTATTTTCTTGAATCAAATAAAATTTTTCTTCCCCTTTCTGCTTAATAAGAAGTTGGTTTGGTAATTGATTTTGAGTGACTGCTTTACCAGTTTGATATTTATATAAAAGTGGATCAGGTATCTGAACGATTTTAGAAGATAAATACTTAAAATAGTAAAAGGATTCTTTGCTAATTAACCTCTTTCGCTGATTATTAATCAAATAAATGTCATTCGATAGTCCACTAACTAAAATGTCATTAGGTAAAGGATCAGGCACATGTCTGTTAAGAACTTGAAAGGACGTAGGCGTTTTTAGTGCGATTTCAAAAATGTCATCAATCGGTTGAAATGCTTCAATTTCGTTCAGCCTTTTCCAGAACTCTGCATCCGCATTGTGCCAGAAAATCGGATCGTCATTCCAGTAACTACCATATTTCGCGTATACATCCTCTGCAATTTTACGAGTATGCATGACGGAACAATGATCCACCTTATTGCTTGCCATAGTTAAAGGGATCTTAGCTTCAGTCTTACTTTCAAAAAACACGTTTGAATCACCATCTAAAAATCGCAGTAATTGCCCTCCATATACGATGTTGTGGGACGGATTAAGGTTAAAATAGTCAGTCATTTTCTGTAACCGATCTGGTAAATAGGTTGTGTCATCCGTAAGATAAGTAATATATTTTCCTGTCGACAAAGATAGTGCTTGATTGATTAAAGCAGCATATCTTGTTTTTTTATAACGATCTTGATCTTTAACCTTGCTATTGATGTAAGTGACCCTGTTATCATTTAAAAACCTAGTTATTAAATGGTGCGTTTCTTTATTTGAATGATCATCCATTATCCACAATTCCCAATTAGATATTGTCTGATTTAAAACGCTTTGAATGCTTTGTTCTAATAATTTTGGTTTGTTATAACTCGTAAGTATAATTGTCACATTATCCGACAAGCAAAGCCCTCCTTTAAATAATGAGAATCTCCTTTCTTCCAACTATTCATATGTTCCATTTTATAAACGATAGACAAGTCTTATGTCTGATGTGTATATAACCGCTTTTTAAATGTTGATTTTTCGTTTTTGGCTCATTAAATAAAAGACTAATCATAGAAATCTATGAGTAGTCCTTTATATTGGAGGTTAGTGAACAAATCTAACCGATTTTGAATGAACAGGAACTGCAGGTTATTATTTTAACGAGATAATGAATGTAGTTGAATCCGTTTTTTTTCTTCCAAATCATCAAATTCGGGTAATTTCTCCAAAATAACAATAAACTCATTTGAAAAAATTTCAGGTTCATACGTTTTTGATACTCTGAAGTTTAGGAGATTAAGTGAGAACAAGGATTTCAATACATTCAAAAATGAATCAAACGTGAACACGGAACAATGAACATCTACATATGACCCTTCTTCAATACTTTTTCGTGCTAAATCTAAACCTGAACTCTCTGACCCGAACTTCTCACATTTCTCGATTTCAACTTTTTGATTCCATGCTTCATAGGTATCAATCTTAATGGCGTTCGCATAAAAATCAATAATTTGTCTAGGACTAGGGCGTCTTATTTTATTCAGGTATGAATCCACCAATTCAGCAACGGTAGTAAGTTGCCTCTGGTAGTCAAACGTATAGCGTTTATCTGGGATGGCAAGACATACGTATCCCCCCACATTTAAAATTTGATCCATTTCGGATAGCCAGCCAACTACATCTGGAACATGTTCAATGACATGTGATGCAACAATATAATCAAACCTTACATGATTTGAAATCGCTTCTCTTAATGTTTTTTCGCCCCAAATGAAATCGACATCATTAATTTTTGCAACATCGATGTTAGGATCATTCTTGTATTTTTTGATAAGTTCTTCTTTAGTTGTATGGTCAATATAATATACCTTGCCTTCATTTTTAGGAACGACTGGATTCGTTAAAGGGCCGATCTCGACACCGACATCCGTTCTCAGATCAACTTTTGACAATAATTTCGTTTTCCTATCTAAATCACTATTTTTGAGATAATCTCTATTCCAATCCCATACAGCGTCGTTATAATAGCGATCTTGTATCGTTATCTTTGGATTAATGATTGGAGTGCTTTGATGGTTAAAAGATTCAATCTTGATAAATGGATCAAAAACCATTTTTGATTCATACTTTTCGCATATATCTAATTGTGCTTCAAGGATGTTCTTTCTAGTTAACGTCTTATCAGCCGATATGCTCTTAATAAAATGCTCGCGATGAATCATGAAGCAACATTCTGAGACAGCGAGGTATTCTCTATACCAATTTACGCTTCCGTAAGTCGTATTGGCGTTTTCATCCATTCTTCTATAAGGCTCAATCAATTGATTCCATTGGTTTACTACATATCCCGCATTTTCGATCAATTGATATTGATTCATCACTTTACCAGATGCGCCTTCATACCCGCCTTCATCTAACCAGGCTATTAAATGATTGGTTGTGTTTCTGTCTTCAAAAGTGACCCCTGCGCTCAATACCAAAAGATAGCCTTCAGATTTCTTGAAGACTTCCAACTCTCCTAATTTGTTGATTGATTTTTCATTGATGAATGTAAGATTCATTGTAAATTTGCCATCTTCAATTTCATTCCATTTTTCGGTACCTAATGGGACAATGATAGTAATATTGGTTGGTTTGCAGTACTGTTTTTCTAGAGCATTAAGGGTAGATCTTAAAAAATCCAAATCATACTTCCCATCGAAATAAATCACTGCTTCAAATGATCTGGTCGTTTTCAATCGCCAATCTAACTGAATATAACCTTTTGTATTCCTAACAATGCTTGCATCAAACGCTCGTTTTTTCACGTAGCTGTTTAGTGCTTTCATTTGAGCTTCTAAAACATAAGGCTTGGCGTTAATTCCAGAACTTGCAGAAGTCGGAATCACCCTCCAATGATAGAGAATCTTCGGGATATGAACCTTCTCCCTTGAAAACTCCGAAACCTTTAAGAATAGATCCAAATCTTGTGCACCATCACAATGTGAGTCAAGTTCACCTACCTTTTCGAACAAATCTCTTCGTACGACTGTCAAATGGATAGCATAATTAGCAGATAACATCGTTACCCAGGACCAAGCGTGTTTAAATAAAGGAGATGACCTTACCTTAGAGCTTTCATCGATTAAATCTCGATCTGAATAAATAAAATCTGCTCTCGGATTTTCGTTTACTACCTTAACTACCTCAAATAAAGCTTCTTGAGTAATAAGATCATCATGATCAAGAAATGCAATATATTCTCCGTTAGCCATTTTCATACAATGGTTTGTATTTTTAGAGATACCTTCATTTATTTCTAAACACTTAAAGTCTATCCGCTTATCTTGCTTAGCAAGGGACTCTAAGTACTTCAAGTTTTCTTTATTTTCTTTATCCGCAAACGTAATGCAAAGCTGCCAATTTTGATATGTTTGATTCATAACACTTGAAATCGCTTCTCTCAAAATACGTTGGTCAATTTTATAAACTGGTAGCAAAATACTGATTAATGGTTTTCGAGTGAATTTTTCAATCAAATGCTTCTGTCGTATCTTTTCTAACGGATCATTGTTACATGAATCCTTTAGCCAATTGTTTTTCCCTTTCTCCCACAGCATGGTTTTCTCGTCAAACGATTGGTGACAATAAACCAATTTTTTATTGACCACTTGCAATAAGTTCATGATACCCTCATTCAATTTCTTTAGAATAATCTCTTTTTCTTTAATGAGAACTTTCATTTTATTTAAATCCACACCATGCTTTACGTGGTTCTCCTCTAAGCGCTGCATCGTTTGGATTTCAGTTTCAATGTATTTAAGTTTTGTATTCGTTAAATCCTTTCTACTGATGATCGTATTTATCTCCTGAGCTAATTGGGCTTTAATGATGTCGAACTCTTTTTCTTGACCCTTTAGAGGATACAATTCTTCTATTCTAATAAGCTCTTGTTCAAACCAATTCAATCCTTCTGGGATACTTAATTTCTCCTCTTTTTTGTACAGAACGGTATGAGCAGCCACTACTTGCTCTGGCCAATCATCTAGACTCCGTATAAATCCATTTTTGGCAAACAAAAGGTCCCAGTAATCAGGAGGTTGAACATTGATATGCGTTTCTTCCTCAAAATCATCAGGGGAGGAAGAAAATAGAATTTGATTCGTATGCTGGCACATCAACTCGATTGCCTTGGTTCCCATTTCTTCTGTAATATGCTCTAACACTTCTATACAAATGATGAGATCATACTTATCTTTAAATTGACTAGAATCATCAGCTGATCCTACAAAACAATAGGGCTTAATATCATTTCGCACCTTTGATATCGCATACTCAGAAATATCAAACCCATATGCTTCAACACCTCTGTCTCTTAAACACTCAACTAAAAACCCTTTTGCGCAGCCCACTTCTAATACCATTGAAATGTTATTATTCAATAGAATTTGATCTGCAATTTTAGAAAAGAAGTGAAGCCATCTCCCACCCTGGATGTCTCGATCATATGGCATATTTCCTAAACCCGTATTATAATAATTCTCATTAAATGCCGATTGATCATACTTTTCCGACATGACTACACCTTCTTTCCACATTTAGTGTTTAACACTGTCACACACAAAACTAAAAGAAAAATCAAAAATTAGCTTAGTGTCATTCATACATTCACTCTAAAGTTTTGAATCATTAATGACATAATTGATTACATTTTCCTCATATTCTTCAACTTGACACAATATCCCTAATCCATTGTTGGAGTAGAGTCTAAATAGCTTTAAAGGTAATGGAGAGTCATTCATAAAATCCTCAATTGCCGTTAATACACCATTTTTGTCTCCTCCTTCAAATCGGGCATTGTTCAACTGACCGTTTATACCATCATGACTTTTCACTAATTCTGATTGCCCTTGTTTCACTCCACTTCTCTCATAAGGGTGCCTATATTCTTTCGGAATGAGTGTTGGATTATAATACATATCCCGCTTGCCATATGGCCACTCCGTGTCATGTAAGATGACCAATGGAAATGGCTGTATGTTAGAAAGTGCCTTCTTTTCAATTAATTTCAACTCGTTATATACCGTATACCAGTTATGGTCTCCATCAATCAAAACAGCCTCATACTCCTTTATCAGTGGTAAAACTTCTAAACTCGTTTTCTTGTACAACGTAAAACAATCTTTATATAATTTTGTGAGCGCATCCTCATCAAATAAAGGTAACGGGTCTATAATCGTTAAAGTCCCCCCTGTTTTTTTGCAGTATTCCAACAATTCAATTGTCGTCTCACCTTTGTATGCTCCTATTTCAATAATCTTATTAACTCTCAATGAAAGTAAGATGGGCTTGATCACAGATCCAAAGAAGCGATTCATCGTTTACCACCTCAATTCTAATTTCCTATATCATGGAGAGTTTTTATTTGAATTTGGTTTCCCAATCAAACCCGATATCCTTCGAATTCCAAGGAATTCGATATTCATCTGGTTCATTTGCATCGTAAGACTCTGTTGTAAAATAAATAATCGTTGCAGGGTGCTCACCTAGAACGCGATACCCATGTGCTACCCCTTTAGGAATAAGGAGAAGGCATTGATTTGATTCTCCCATATAGAAAACATCTGTCACGCCATAAGAAGAAGAATCCTTTCGCAGATCAAACAAGACCACTTGTGCATGACCGGAAGGAAAGAACCACACATCATCTTGCTTCTCATGATAGTGAAATGCTTTAATGACTCCTGGATAACTCATGGACCAGGAGGCTTGCCCGAATTTAGATAGAAGTGTTGATTCGTCATCTCGAACAAGCTCTGCAAAAAAACCACGGTCGTCACAATACCTTTGAATTTGCTTCGTTTTCACACCTTCAATCATCACTTAACTCCCTCCTTATAAATTCCTTTAACGCGTCTTCCCATTTTCGTGGAGGTTGTAATCCCAGTTTTATCAAGTTTCGATGACTCAATACTGAATTTTCTGGTCTTTTAGCAAGTGATCCGTACTGATCTGATTGAACGGGGTGAACCAACGAAGGATCATACCCGCCCTCTTTAAAAATTCTCTTTGCAAAGTCATACCAGCTACAAGACCCGCTGTTGGTAATATGATAAACACCTTTGGGGTGATTTATCATATTCACTGAGTACTCCGCTAAATCATCCGCATACGTAGGTGAACCTACTTGATCTTCTATTACTCGAACTATCTTTTGCTGTTTGGCGAGTTCGAGCATGGTAGTAACAAAATTTTTGCCTCCATGACCAAAAACCCATGAAGTACGAATAATGGTTGAACTCGAAGATAACTGTTGAACAAGTCGTTCTCCGATCCATTTACTCATTCCATAGGTTGATAAAGGCTCTGATTGATCACTTTCAAGGTATGGCGTTTTTTTCTTTCCATTAAAAACGTAGTCGCTGCTATAATAAATCAACTTCGCTCCACTATTTTCACACGACTGTGCTAGTATACCTGAAGAAATAGCGTTTACTTCAAACGCTTTTTTCTTATCATTTTCACACTGATCAACTTGAGTGAATGCTGCACAGTGAAAAACAACATCAGGTTTTTTATTTTGAAAAAAAGTTTTCACCTGATCTTCTTTGGTTATGTCTAAGTCACTTTTTCCTAATGCATCTACATCAAGACCTATAAGCTTCTTGTATAACGCTTTCCCAACTTGACCATCTGCTCCAGTTATAAGAATTCGCAATTGATTTTCCTCCTTATGAGAGAGGTTCAGCTGTTCTTCCTGTGAACATACCAATCAATCGTTTTTGCCATACCTTCTTCAAACGAAACGTTTGGCGTCCATCCAAGCTGCTTCTTCATTTTACTCCAGTTCAACGCATACCTGAAATCATGACCTTGTCGATCTTTCACAAAGTCGATTAGCTTCATGTCCCCCCCCATATAATCTAAAATAAAGCGAACGACATCGAGATTCGTTTTTTCATGATTACAACCGATGTTGTATACCTCTCCAAATCGCCCAGACTCGATGACCTTTTTGATCGCTCTACAATGATCTTCTACATATAGCCATTCACGCACATTTAATCCATCTCCATAAATAGGTATTTTTCTATTTAACGATATATGCTCAATAATTTTAGGGATTAGCTTCTCTCTATGTTGATATGGCCCAAAGTTATTCGAACATCTTGTAATCATGACTGGAAGGTTATACGTTTTATAGAAGGATTGAACAAGTAAATCAGCACTTGCCTTTGTTGCAGAATAAGGGTTATTGGGGGAGAGACTAGAAAATTCCGTGAAAGGGTCTTCCTTAGTGGTTAATGAACCATACACTTCGTCTGTTGAGACTTGAATATATTTCTTTGCTTTACCTTGTTTGACCTGGTCGAGTAAATGGGACACCCCGATCACATTTGACCGTAAAAAAGCACTGGCATCTTGAATACTTCTATCTACATGAGTTTCAGCAGCGAAATTTATGATGACATCATAGGTCACATCAAAAGCTTGTTCTAATTGTTCTATGTCAGCAATATCGAGTTTGAGGAATCGAACGTTTTCAAGTTGATCCATTTCCTTTACGATGGAAGGATCAGCCGCATAGGTTAAAGCATCGATATTGGTGACATACCAATCAGTCGTATTTAATAGTAATCGAATAAAATTCGAGCCTATAAAACCTGCTCCTCCAGTTACGAGTATTTGTTTACTCATCCTGATTCTCCTTTCGATCACCGTTGATTAATTGATTTGCATAATATAATGTTTCATGTGTGCCAGCATCGATCCACCAACCCTTTAACATCTCATAACCCAGATGATTTTCTTTAATTAACTCATTGTTTAAGTCGGTGATCTCAAGTTCCCCTCTACTCGAGGGTACCAATTGTTCAATATAGCGAAAGACACTCGAATCATACATATATATTCCAGTCACACAAAGATTTGATTTAGGAATCAATGGTTTTTCTTCGATCGATTTTATATTTTGGGATTTCGGTTCTATCTCAGCAATGCCGTATGACTTAGGATTTGTTACTTCCTTAAGAAAAATTTTTGCTACTGCGTCGTCTGTTTCAAAAGCACTTACCGCTTTTTCTAATGAGTCTTGAAAAAGATTATCTCCTAATAAAACAGCAAATTTAGAGCCTTCTACAAACTTCTTTGCTAAGGAAACGCCATGGGCAATTCCCATAGGTAAATGCTGAATTTCATAAGAAATTGTCATATGAAGCGCTTTTCCATTTCCTAATAATTTTTGATAAAGAGGAAGGTCTCCCTGATTGATAATAAGAAGAACTTCATTAATATTGGCTTCTTTAAGCTTAAGCAATGCCCAATAGATCATTGGCAGTTTTCCAACCGGTAAGAAATGTTTATTCACAATTTTTGTAATGGGTGAAAGACGAGTACCGCTTCCCCCAGCCAAAATAACTCCTTTCAAGCTATCCACGTTCCCTTCACTATTTTTCCTTTTATCCCCATACGTTCCAATCAAATTTCGCTGATCCTATTAACCAGTTCGATATACTCTTTTTCTTTCCCGATATCGTATCGATCTGACGTACATTCGCAGGCAAAATACTTTTCAGTCAACATTGAGGTTTTTATCGCATCTGTAAGCTGTATTTCTCCACTTTTACCTGGGTTCAACTTTTCAAGGTGAAGGAAAACTGAAGGGTTAAAGATGTACCTTCCTGTCACGGCCAAATTTGATGGAGGTTCACTTAGAGGCTTCTCGACGATGTCTATTACTTGATAGACTTTGTTTGCAATTTCGTTACCTTTGATCACGCCATAATCTTTTAAGCTTTGTTTTTCCACTTTCTTTACACCAATGACATTTGTCTTTTTTTCTTCGTATAGCTCACACAGCTCCTCAAGAGCCAGTTTACCTTCACTAATGAAAATATCGTCTGGTAATAGGACAGCTACTGGATGATTGTTCGCAAAATGTTTCCCGTGTAAGATGGCATCCCCGAGCCCTTTGGCATACGGCTGTCTAATATATTGTATGTGAACGTTGGGTAATTTCGTTTTCTCTAATAAATGAGACTTATTCATTCTCTCTAGAAATGCTTCTAGTTCTATAGATTCATCGAAATAGTCCATGATTATATTCTTAGATCTCGACACAATGATAAGTATTTCTTCAATGCCAGCAGCAACTGCCTCTTCGACTACATATTGAATGGCTGGTTTTCCACCAATGGGAAACATCTCTTTAGGGATCACTTTTGTGATCGGCAGGCTCCTTGTTCCATATCCAGCCGCTGGTATGATTGCTTTCTTAATCAAGCCATTCTCCCCCTTCATCTTTCCTACTAACTTATTCCAGATAAATAAGGACAGTAACTTGTACGGCCATATTCAGGCGTTTAATCTATCGACAAAGATATTTCGCATATCCATTCAAACAAAAAAACGATCGGTTACTCGATCGTTTTCATCAATTGCATGATTGTTTCTTCCATCGCTAGAACACTTCTCTCCCACGTCCACTTCTTCGCCTCTTCTTCGCCTTTACTTGCTACTGCCTTTCTAAGGTCATGATGCTTTAGAAGTTCGATTATATCCGAGGCAAGGCGATCTTCGTATCTGTAGGAAATCATTGCATTTATACCATCTTTACAATAATCTGCATTTCCTCCATTATACGTGGTCACGAGTGCTGCTCCGCATTTCATTGCTTCTAGCCCTGGAAGTGAAGCAGTATCATACGTTGAAGAATTCACAAAAATGTCAGCTTCATTATAGTGATAAGCTAATTCACGATCATCTCCAGGCGTTAGAAACGTATACAGGTTCGATGCTTTAATGGCTTGTAGTGCAGGAGAAGTTGCAAATTCATTAGGAGGAGTAATAAGGGTCATCCGCACATTTGGATAAACTCTTCGTACAACCATCAATTGATTCAATAGGTACTCTTGTTCTCTGTGCCAAGATAAACCGCCTTCTGGTTTTCTTATGATGGCTGTTACATTTAATACTTTGTTCTGAGAGCGAATACTGTAATTATAAAACTCTTTACTAATACCGACTGGAACAATCTTACCCATAATTCCATGATTTAAATGAATTAATTGACGATGCCATTTTGATAACACTAGGATGTGAGGGGTCACATGGTAGCTTGGGAAAGAAAGGTCTTGTTCTGGCAAAAAAGTTGGCTCATAACAGAGGCTTAATCGAACATGCACCCCTTTCTTATTCAAGCTCGCTTTTTGCGCTTCATTTACTAACGTATAATAATTTGAAATAATCACATCAGCTTCAGGATAATCACTTTCCTTTATCTGATAAGAATTTGGAATGCGCTTTATGTCTGCATTGACTGGATATTCAATCACTCCTGTAGATGGCATGAGAATGATCACGTTATGACCTCGCTCAACCAATCCATTTGCTAACTCAGCAAGCATTCTTTGAGCGCCACCTTTACAAAGGGTAAGGATAGGGAATGTAATTTTCATCGTTGCATCCTTTCCTTTCGAATAACCAAACTGATCATGGAACGATGTTTGCGTCGAACATTCGCAAGTTCTGCTCGAATCGCTTCAGCGTGTTTCTTTGTCCCCATCTCATTATGAACCCTATAGGAAACAAGACACTCATCCATATAAACAAAGTTATACTTCTCTGCTATTCTCAGCCATAAATCATAATCATGAGTGTAAGGAAGACTTTCGTCAAACCCACCAAATTCTTTCAATAGTTGCATTTCCATCATAACGGTGCAACCATTAATCGCGCAGCCTCTCTTTAAGTGCCTTAAGAAATCAAGTCGAGTTGGAAAAGATACACCAACGGATTCATTGGTTACATGACCATAGTGATCAATTAATTTGTATGAAGAATAACCGATCGCTGCCTGCATCTTTTCTAAATAGGCAAGTTGCTTTTCAACTTTGTCTACTGCATACTCATCATCGGCACTAAGCCAGGTAAAATAATCCCCTGTTGCCGCTTTAATGCCAGTATTTAAAGCCCCAGCTGTGCCTTTATTACCCTGTTCGATATAACGAATAAGATGATAGTATGGACTGATTTTTTTTGCATAAGATGTTGCCCCATCATTTACGACAATCACTTCTATGTTGCTATACGTTTGTGCCAATGCGCTCTCTATTGCTATGTCAATGTATTCACAATTATAAAATGGGATTATAATGGAGACCTTCTTCAAATCCCATCTCCTCCTTCTCTTCTTTGAACTTCTCTAAAATATCGTAACGTATCTTCAAAAGAAGTTCGAATATCAATCTCCTGCTTCCATCCTAGTCTTTTTAACTCAAAACTGGAAAGCAGTTGAGATTGATCTAGCTTACTTTCAGCAAATTCAACGGTAAAAGGTTTTTTAGACAATTCCCTAAAAACACTTACAATTTCCTCTAATGAGAACATTTTTCCTGTCCCAATCTTGTACTCTACTTCCGGATTTCCTTTTTTTAGTATCAAGTTATAAGCTCTGATCGCATCACGAACATCAACATAATCTCTTGTCACTCGTTTATTCTCTAGAGAAAGGACTGAAGCAACGTTTCCATTTTCTATTTCTACAATTCGTCTTGCAATGTTCGCACAAACACCAGAGGATGGACCAGGGCCAATCAAATTCGTAGCTTTTACAAAAATGGCATTTCCTCCGTAAAAATCTTGCCAAACTTTTGTAAGCTCTCCCTGGAGGGACTTGCTGTAACTATAGGGATGAGGGTAAGAATCTGTAGATTGCAATGCTGATCCTACCACTAGAACCTTAGTCTTTAACGAATGTTGCCTTACTGCTGAAAGTAGATGTAAGGTAGACATAAAATTGCTTTTGATGGTAGAAACCGGTTCTTTCCAAGACGTTTGAACATGGTTCTGTCCAGCTAAATGAAGAATCATGTCTGGCTTTGTCATTTGAACCAAACGATTAACATCTTCCTCGTTAGTCAGATCAGCCGAAAACATGTTTTTTGTTGGATCCTTCTTTCTCGATACCCCAATGACATGATAATCTTGAAAAAAAGCGAATGCATGTCTTCCAGTAAACCCATCAGCTCCTGTGATTAAAAGAATTGGCTTATGCATTTTGATCGTTCATCCAGTCTTTCAATTCAATTAGCATTTCACGATACGAAGGAATGGAGTAATTTAGTTCTTTACGCGTGTTCACAATCGTTCGGTCTAGATGAAAATCGTTCGAAGGGACAATTGATATATCCTTTTTCTCAAATATCTCTCTTATCAGTTGCAATAGCTCATATTTAGAAATGGTGGTTTGTGTATGGAGGTGAAGTAGTCCTTCCATTTCATCATCAATAAGCTGATGAATGACCTTGGCAAGTTCTAACGTTGTAACACCATTCCAATAGACCCTTTCAAACCCTGATACTTCCCCTTGCTGCCTCATGAACCAAAGAAACAAACCAATGCCACTCTGTTTTAATTCCGGTCCGATAATTGAAGTTCGAATCGTTAGGTGTGGTGATTGAGAAATTTCTCCCAATGCTTTAGTTCGAGCGTATACACTTTCTCCATCAGGAGGATCGGCTTCTGTATACCGTCCCTTCTTTCCAGAAAAAACGCAGTCTGTGCTAATATGAATGACTTTCCCGCGTCTTCTATTCATCAGTTTCACAAGTTGGTGTGGGAGTAGACTATTTATTTGAAATGCCAGCTGCTCGTGACTTTCTGCATCTTCATTTAATACACCTATAGCATTGATCACTAAATCTGCTTCTGTTTTGTCAATGACTTCTTCCAACTGGGTTTGATTCAAAACATCAAGATACAAACCTTCTGTATCTGAGGGATCTCTTGAGGTATACAAAATCTGATCCAATTTCCTTTTTTCCTTCAGGTATTTAACAATAACGTGCCCTGCCATTCCTTTACCACCGAGCACAAGAATCCTCATTACATAAAACCACCTTTGATCAGCATAGCCTTAATTTCGTCTTTATTCATTAGATTTTCGCTCGAATTGTAGTTTGTTAGTTTGACATAATTGAATGCTGAATAATGTTCTTCAAGCCCCTTAATTTCGATTGTAGGAAGAATTACAAAATATTCACGATCATAATAAACAGTTGTTTGACTTTCATACTCTGAAAATAATATTTCGTGAAGTTTCTCACCTGGCCGTATTCCTTGCTCAGCAATCGTTACTCCTTGGACGCCTGATGCATCGATTAGTACTTCAGCGAGGTCATAAATTTTGCATGTAGGCATCTTCATCACAAAGATCTCTCCGCCTCTACTTTCATAAGTTGCTTTAAATAACAGTTTTATCGCGTCCTCCAAAGTTAAGAAGAAGCGCGTCATGTCTGGATGCGTAATACCAATTTGCCCATTTGTGTGAATTTGATTATTGAAGACATGGATAACACTTCCATTTGTACCTAAAACGTTCCCTCCTCGAACACAAACGAACGACGTGTCTGATTTGAGGGTATTTGCATGAATAATCAACCGCTCTCCCATCGCTTTTGAAAAGCCATAGAAATTCGAAGGATTAGCTGCTTTATCTGTGGATATATAGATCACTTTCTTCACTTTGTTTTCAATTGCAGTACGAATGACATTCTGAGTACCTACCACATTAGTATTTAACGCTTCGATCGGTTGATCTTCACAAACAGGAACATGCTTTAAAGCTGCAAGATGGAAAATATAATCCACGCCTTTACTAGCTTCAAGCAGTGCTTCTCTTTCTTTAATATCACCAATCACAAACGTGAGATGAGGATTTTGTTGGAACTTTCTCTTCATTTCAACTTGGCTCGTTTCATTGCGAGAAAAGATTCTAATTTCAGCAGGACATTTTGGAAGAAGCTGTTTAATCAGTTCATTTCCCCACGATCCTGTCCCTCCAGTGACCAAAATTACTTTATTATGGAACAATCTTCATTCCTCCTAGGACAAATTTAACGACGCGATCGGATACATCCAGGTCCACATAACCTGTTGGAAAAGACCAGTTGCGCTGACTGTTTGTCATCACATCGACTGCATCTTTTATTCGTTTTGCATCAATTCCAGATACAACATTGCTACCGCAAGAAATGGTTTCAGGTCGTTCAGTTGTCGTTCGAACTGTAACGGCCGGTATATGAAATAAACAACATTCTTCTTGAACTGTTCCACTATCAGTCAGGACACAATAAGCTGATTTTTCTAACTTTATAAAATCAAAAAATCCAAATGGTTCATGTAGTTCAATAGAAGAATTTAGATTCGCAAGCTGATCCGGAGTTAATTTCGATTTTGTCCTCGGGTGTATACTGCAGATGATTCTTTTGTTGTATTGTTCAGCAATCATGGACAACCCCTTCAATATTTCAGAAAGGTTATTTGCATTATCAACATTCTCAGCTCGATGCACAGTGACAAGAAAATAATCCTGTGCTTGAAGATTTAAAGAATTTAGGATGGTACTTTGCTCAATTTCTTCCTTATAATGAGTTAGCACCTCATAAATAGGGTTACCCATAACGTAGATACGATTTGAAGGAAAACCTTCTCGAAGTAAATTTTCTTTACTTTGCAATGTGTAAGGAAGGTTATAACTTGAAATTGCATCAATCACTCTACGGTTTTTTTCTTCAGGTACTTTCAGATCAAAGCACCGATTGCCTGCTTCCATATGTGTAACTGGTATGTTCATGCGCTCTCCTAACAATGCGCAAAGTGCAGAATTCGTATCGCCAAGGATTAAGATACGATCGGGCCGATGCTGAATCAGAATTTTTTCAACGTCTCTAAACATAAATGAAAGCTGTTCCCCTAGTGAAGACGTTTGACCACTCAACGTATAATCAGGAGTTCGAATGCCCATTTCTTCAAAGAAGACTTCTTTAAGAGAATGTGCTGAATTCTGACCCGTATGAATGACAATATGTTCTTCAGCTAACCGGTCAAGCTTATTGATAATGAGACTTAACCGAATAATTTCTGGCCGTGTTCCCAGTATTGTAGCAACCTTCATTTCTTACCTCTTTTCTACACCATTTTGTTGTACTAATTAATTTATGACAACGGAACGAAGATGCAAGGGACAATCTCCTATATTATTGAAATAGGCGACTATAATAACACTAGTTTTCAAATCACTAGAGTCTTGTCTAAGCAATCCTTATCTGAAGTCATAGGATAGGTTAAGTTATACCATTAAGATAAGAAATTTATTATGATGGCAAAGCAACTATTTGTTTCCAACATAGGTGTTCCGAACACAAATAGATTATGGATTAATGGAAATATTCCTTGTTCCCCCTGCTACGACCACAATTTCAATTTTCGGTTTTTATATTCCTGATCAAGTGAGCTAAAGATAACTTTATGCAACAATAGCCACCCGTGTTACTGCATTAAAACCGACTATTCTGATTGAATTTTTCCGTAGAACAACTGTTATTTTAGTACCAGAATTATCTCAGACGGGAAGCATTTCAGAAGCTGTAGATACCACCCTTCGATCAGGAGTATATGCATATTCTCTTACTACTGAACTTGTTCTAGCACTTGTTCTCTTGGACGATGAAAAGGTAGTAGGACAAGTGGTATTTACAGATGTTTTTTTCGGTGAGCTTAAAAAAACTGACCATCTAAGGTCACGTTTTAGTAATAACAAAAAATTCTTACCTATCATATATAATAGAAAGGAGGATTCTGATATGAACGTGCTGTTTGTTTACTATATACCTAGCGGAGGAGTTGAAACGTTAAACCGCCAAAGGTGCAATGCCTTAATGCAGGCTGGGGTATCCTGTGAGCTCCTATATATGCAACATGGTACCGGCTATTCTAATATTACTGATATCCCAGTACATGTGACCAATGAAGATAGTGAAATAAAAAAACTTATAGCAACAAAACAGTATTCTGCCATAATGGTTTGCTCCGATCATCTATTCCTAAAACGCGTGCGTGAATTAGGATATAACGGAACTCTCCTTTATGAGATACAAGGACTTGGAACAGAAATAGCGGCCGAATGTTGGATGAAACAGGCAAAAGACTATGTCCAAACGTACGCAAATGCCATTTTCTACCCACACACTTCTCATCTTGAAAAATTGTGTCAAACGTACTTACCCGATATTCAATCTTTCTCGTTCCATAATTGTTTTGATACATCTCTTTTTCACTACACTCCTCCCACGTCAAAGCCATCTCTACCTATAATTGGTTGGGTTGGCCGCTTGGAACCAAATAAAAACTGGCTAGGATTTCTTAAACTTGTTTCAGAAGTTCGAAGAAAACAACCACAACTAAAGGTTTGGATGTTCCAAGATTCTACCCTTGCTTCAGCGCGTGAAAAAGCTAGCTTCTATCATCAGATTCAAAAGCTAAATTTAGAAGAGATTCTCACCTCACATTCAACTATTCCTCATAAATTCATGCCAAGTTATTATTCAGCCATCGGAGATTCTGGTGGATTTCTTTGCTCGACATCACAGCTAGAAGGTTTTGGATACGCTGTCGTTGAAGCGATGAGTTGTGACTGCCCTGTTGTGAGTACAGATTCAGATGGTGTTAGAAGTTTTCTCCTTCATAATCAAACCGGGAAAGAAATTAACTTGCATGACCTTTCAAAGGCATCAGATGAATGCCTTGATATTATGACGAATGCTCCATTAAGAAAGCAACTCGTTCTACAAGCACGAAATCATATTGAGGCTATTCTTGACCCTACCCTATACTGTCAAAACTTCGTTAGGATGATTGAACAAATTCGTACTTAAGAACTTTCATAAAAATAGCTCCCCACCCATTTAGGTGGAGAGCTATTTCTTTGTGAATCTTACTTATTTATTAACGATTCTATTTTGTGAATTAATTGCTTTGCACGTACCTTTGTAGAATGCTTTGATTCAATTAATTGAGATCCCTTTTGAATAATCTTTCCACTTAGCTGTTGGTTACTTAAGTAATAATAGGCTTTTTCTATAAAATTATTTTGATTGATTTCAACAAACGTTTCACCATCTATAAAACCAAGGTCGACAAGTTCTTTCGATCCAGAAGCTAACAAGAGCGTTCTACATCCAAGTACTTCAAAGTATTTTAAAACCGGGAAATGATAATTGGAATCACATGTAAAGAACATATGAGAGCGATTTATTTCCATTGCATATTCTTCTTGAATTTTATACCCTTCTTTTTTATGATCCATCAAGCTATACCCCGGATGAGGGTGACAAACAAAACCGGGATCATTTTTTAGCTGATCGACGATAAAAGCACGGAGTGGATATAATTCCTTGTAGATCGATCCCATAAGCAGGAAATTTGTGTCCTTATTTAATTGATAATCTTTAAAAATTGAAGTAGGAACGTGATGTGGAAGCCATGTCATCATCGGTACATACTCTGGATACCATTCTATAAATTTATCTCTGTATATAGAAAAAATATGCTGGATATTTTCTCGTTCTATAAACCTTTTTCTAGTAGATCGTTTGTACTGCAAGTCATGCATGATAATCCCACATGGAATTCCGCAATTTTTTAAACCATGAATTTCAGGACAATAGTCAAACTTATGATCATTAAGTAAAATATAATCAGGTGTAAAAGGTACTTCTTTTAAAATTGTTTCGATATGTGCATCCGTTGACCAAATCATTAAGTCAACTTCCTTCTTAAGCTCCTCGATCAAATATAGCGTGCTTTTCTCGATATGAGACGTGAACTCCTTTGTAATAAAAAGTAATTTCAAGTTATCGATTGGCTCTCCTCCTTCACTTTTTTTAAAACGGAAAAAGCCCCGTTTAGGAGCTTTCACAATTAGATGATCCCTACTATTTTGTCTAATGGAACAATGACTGTGCCCAAGCCTCCAGAACCTGCTTGGTTCAAAACTAGAAAATCCCTTCCTACTTCCTGAATCACAACATTCATTAAAATCAAATCCCCATCTGCTCCCAGAACAATAACTTCTGTTAAGGGTAAACCAATAAGGGAACGGTATTTCACAAGTGCCGAACTTGCCATCTTATTACCTCCTTTTAGAAATAAGCAAATAAATCTACTCTTTCCATAACTATGTCATGAAATCATTTATGTATAGGACATTACCATCGTAATCTAAAAAAATAATCGTTCAATCTGCATAAAATGCGTTAACCTGTGGGTTCTCAATAATTATTAATACACAATTTCATCCTAATAGGCTTATAAACAAGCAAATAACCTGTTTGAAAATAGAGTATAGTAACCCTAGAATTCAAGAGATTAAAAAGGAGGATTGGTTATGAGCTTATTCGATGATTATAAAAAACCTACGAAACACCAGGAAGATACCTGTAACAATTGTATTTGCAATCAGTTTAGACGACTTACTACTGGAAGAATCGTGGACGTTGTCTTGTCTGGTGTAGAATTTCCAAATCTTGTTTTTACATGCTTTGATTCAAAAACATGCTGTGTCACATTGATTGATTCAACAAGTCCATTTATAGTGGAATGTAAAAAAATTGAGGCCATTCGATTAGTGAACGGATAACAAGAATTCGTGATGTTAATCAAGCCTGGTTTATCGCTCAATCAGGTTTGTTTTTTTTATCAGATTGAACGCCTCCATACATAACTGTATAGAAAGCACACTTCACCATATTGAACACCTATTTTATGGACAATCGCCTAATTATCTCAAGAACACCTCTTTTCAACACACCTTCGCTCCTTCGCCTAATACGATATAGGGTGGGTATTGTAAAGCGATCCGCTATTGGGGGGAAATATGAATGGAAATTTGTATCGTTGGTGCAGGCTATGTTGGCCTGACCACTGCTGCACTTCTTGCCGATCTTGGACATAACGTCCATGTGATTGATAAAGATATCGCTAAAATAGAAAGCTTAAATAAAGGAAAGTCTCCGATCCATGAGCCAGGCTTAGATAAGTTATTAGCTAAAAATCATCAGCTTGGCCGCTTAGTATTCTCTGATGATGGAGAAGCATGTATTCTCAACTCACCTATTCTCTTAATAGCCGTAGGGACACCCGCTAAACCGAATGGTGACAGTGATTTAAGTGCGGTGAAAAAGGTGTTTGAACATATTTCAAAAAACCTCACTTCTTATAAAATTATTATTATGAAAAGCACTGTGCCACCTGGAAGCAATGAATGGTTTCATCACTACCTACTAAATCAGGGTGTGCCAGAAAAAATGTTTGATATTGTATCCAACCCTGAATTTCTGAGGGAAGGAACAGCTGTTTACGACTCGTTTCATCCTGACAAAATCGTCTTAGGTTCTAGGTCTAGTCTGGCAGCAAAAAAGGTTGGTTCTCTCTACACAAAATTACAGGCACCGCATATTGAAACAAGCTTAACTGGTGCTGAATTAGTGAAATATGCTTCAAATGCGTTTCTTGCTACCAAAATTTCATTTATAAATGAATTTGCACGCATCTGCGACAGCTACAATGCAGATATTTCTGAAGTAGCAACGTCCATAGGACTCGATCCCAGAATTGGACCGGAATTCCTGCAATCAGGATTAGGATATGGCGGATCTTGCTTTCCTAAAGATTTAGATGCGCTCGGCTATGCAGCGAGAAAAAAAAGGATAAAAACGAGTTTATTGGACGCAGTTAAGAAAGTAAATAACCAGCAAGTAGACTTTTACCTCGATAAACTAGCTCAACAGCTTAATGGTTTTAAAGGAAGACAAATTACTGTTTGGGGGCTTGCTTTTAAACCAGACACTGATGACACACGAGAATCACGAGCGATCAAACTATGTGAACGGTTGATCGAAAAAGGGTGCCACGTAATCGCCTTTGATCCGAAGGCAAAATCAAGAAACCTTTTTATCGAAGAAGGAACCGATATGTATGGAGCTTTAAAGCGGTCTGATGCACTGATTGTTGCAACCGAATGGAATGATTTTCTAGCTGCAGACTGGTCACTCGTTAAACAAAATATGAAAGGTACGATTGTCCTTGATGGAAGAAATAAGCTTGATCCAAAACAAATTAACGGAGTAGGCTTAACTTACTTAGGGGTGGGACGTTCATGAAGATACTCGTTACTGGCGCAGCAGGTTTTATTGGCTCTCATCTTTGTGAAGAGCTTCTTCTAAATAGTAGCTACGAAATCGTAGGCATTGATCATGGTATTGATCAAAACGCTTTAAAAGTGAGGAATATCAAGAAAATAGTAAACCACCAGCGATTTAAACTAATTGACCTTAATTTATTAACAGATGATCTGAGTCCGATTCTAGAGAACATGAATATGGTTTATCATCTTGCAGGTATCCCTGGAGTTCGTTCTAGCTGGGGGGACGAATTCGAAACGTATTTACTCCACAACAGCCTAGTTACACAAAGACTTCTTGAAGCGTGTAAAGGCAGATCCCTAGATAAATTCGTTTATATATCCACATCATCTATTTATGGTGAGAAAGAAGGGCGTGTTACTGAAAGTCTCCTTCCAACACCTCTCTCACCATATGGCATTTCGAAGCTATCCGGTGAACATCTGTGCAACGTTTATTATCAATATCACCAAATTCCAGTAGTGATTCTCCGTTATTTCACAGTATATGGACCACGTCAGAGAACAGACATGGCCTTTCATCGCTTTATTAAAAACATGATCATTGGAAGACCTCTAACCATATTTGGAGACGGAAAACAAATAAGAGACTTCACGTATGTAAAAGATTGTGTAAAGGCAACCGCTGCTATTTCGAGCGCTTCTCAAGTTATTGGAGAGACCATTAATATTGGGGGAAAAGAGCGAGCTTCCATTTTAGAAATCATCAGTTTTCTTGAAGATTTACTAAACAAAAAAGCAAAATTGAATTATGTAAAAAAAGCCATCGGTGAGCCTGTAAGCACTTGGGCTGACATTACAAAAGCTACACATTTATTGAATTATAAACCCACAACCTCTCTAAGAGAAGGATTGAAAGAGGAAATTAAAGATTTGACACAACTCTATCTCCCAGGGGGTGACAGCCATTGAATATAGCATTTGTATGCACTGAAAAGCTTCCTTCTCCCGCAATAAAAGGGGGTGCCATCCAAATGATGATCGATGGTGTAAACCCCTATCTAAAAGAAAAACATAAGCTAACGATATTTTCAGTGAATGATTCATTACTCCCAGACAGAGAGGAAAAAGAGGATATAAGATACATTCGTGTGCCGAGAGTGAACTATTTTCAAAATATCGCTGCTCACCTCGCTAAGGAAGCACCATTTGACGTCATCCATGTTTTCAATCGTCCGAAAGCGATTCCGATCTACAAGGCTGCCACTCCAGACAGTCAATTCGTTTTAAGTCTCCATAACGAAATGTTCGCCGAAAGGAAGCTGACAGATGAGGAAGGTCAACTTGTTGTAGATACAGTTTCTTCGATCATGACGGTAAGTGAGTATATTAGAGGCACTGTTATCTCTCGTTTTCCTGATGCGAAGGAAAAGACTCATGTTGTTTATTCCGGAGTAGATTTAAGTCAGTTTGAACCAAAGTGGACTGAGAGAGGTCAAGAAATTAGTTCTCTCCTTAAAAAGAAGAATAACCTTACAGGTAAGAAAGTGATTTTATTTATAGGACGACTAAGTAAAACAAAGGGACCACATTTGTTAATTCAAGCGATGCCTAAAGTGCTCACGAAGTATCCTGATGCTGTACTAGTAATTTGCGGAGGGAAATGGTTTAGTGATAATCGCCCGAATAACTATGTCAGGATGTTATACAAACTCGCTGAACCCTTAGGAGAACATGTGCGCTTCACACAATATGTTCCTCATGATAAGATCCCCTATTCTTTTTTGCTCGGAGATGTCTTTGTATGTAGTTCACAGTGGCAAGAGCCGCTCGCCAGAGTACATTATGAAGCAATGGCTGCTGGGGTCCCACTCATCACAACGAAACGTGGAGGAAACGCTGAGGTCATTACTCATATGCACAATGGTCTTGTCTTAAAAAATTATTCAAACCCTGCTAACTTTGCAGCAGCTATATGTGATTTGTTTAGCCATCCTCATAAAGCATTAGAATTTAGTTTGAATGGAAGAAGATTTGTCGAATCCAACCATCAATTTCATCATGTTGCAGAGCGACTTGAATCCATTTATTTGAAAGCATATATGGAACGCCATACCCGAAAAAATAGTGATGAAGTCACTGAGATCACTAAGGAAAAAAACACGGTAGAAGAGAAACAGAATTCTGAAAATCCAATAACCGATCTTCCTAAGCTTCACACTGAAAAATGGATCTTCGACAGAGGATTTCATAAAAGAAAGAGATAGAACCTCAGGTAAGGTTCTATCTCTTTCTTTGTTTCGTTTACTCTTCTTCGTCGTCCTCTTCTTCCTCTTCTTCCTCTTCTTCTTCTTCTTCTTCTTCTTCTCTTCTTCTTCTTCTTCAATTAAAACGAATTCAAATTCATGCTCATCACCATTAATCATATCAAATTTAAGACCAACTTCTTCTACCTCATTCGTAGCAAGTAGTTCTTGCAACTTTGCCAATATCTCTTGATGCTTTGCATTTTCAGACATTATTCATTTCCTCCATTTTGTTTTGATTATTCTTATTAATAGAATTCTTTATAAGATATGATTCTTTCACTGACTTGTATAGGGCAATTGATTCAATTCAACGTTTTGTATGCCTCTTTTTCTTCCTTACATTCAAACCAAGCCATGGTGGTCTCGAAGACCCCTTTGTTTTAGCTTTGTAAACAAAGTCATCTTTTATTTCAAGTTCTTCTTGCTCTTCTTCCGGTTCTTCTTCTCGCTCTTCTTCCGGTTCTTCTTCTGGTTTTACTTCTATTAGAGCATGATCGGTTTCAGTTACCGAATTTATCTCACTAAGTGTAACTTGGTCACCGTCGATTTCATCTGAAAAGTCATTCGTCATATCTTCGTTTACAGCCGATTCTTTAAGTGATCCCTCAATGCCAGATAGTTGATCATCAAGAGTAACTTGATGGCTGAAATACTCATTAGAATTACGGTGATCTTGTGTAAATAACTTACAATTTTTGTTGAGTAATTGTTGGGGGCGGGGAATTGACTTAATCTGTAAGACGTATTCATTCCGTTTGTCTACTTCCTGTTTTGCTTCCTCTCTCTTTTCAATTTCTTCCTTAACTAATTCTAATTCACCTCCAAAATCGACTACATCTTCCTCGATCAAGTCCTCTTCTGGTTCTTCTCCAGGCCGTTCCCCTCCAGCTCTAACAGGAAGCTCGATCAATGGTTGATCAGGGACCGTTGAAGGAGTTATGTTCGATGTTGCCGTCATTTCTAACTGCTCTTCATCGCTATCTACGATTTTTTCATATTCAGCATAACTCCAGCCCATTGAACCTGGTGGCGAGAAATGAAATTCTTCTAAATCGAGTTTAGGAATGGACAGGTGATGCGATGATTGGTGTGGCATTTCTTAACCTCCTCCCTTAATTTTGTGAAAGATTTCATCAAATTGAGTTAGAAAGTCTTCTTTTGAGTTTTCAACCGAAACAACATTGCGGATATGCATCATATATTTTTCATCTGACCATGATCTCTTCTGACTGAGATAATATTTATGTGCAATGGCACAGAAAAGATGAGGAAACTTCAAGTCTGACCAGATGACACGATATTGTCCCTTCGTCAATGGATGCACCTGGTCGTAACGTCGTAACATTTCTGTCGCAAGCTCATCATCCCATACAGCTAACTTCTTCATCACTTTATTTAATAAAATTCGAAGATCACGAGCTGGTAAATCTGCATTAACGGAATGAAGATCCTTCATAAAGGCTAGATCGTCTTTTTCAATCATTCGAGCCATTGTGAAATCTTGCTGACAAAATGACTTATTCTCAAAAACTTCTTTCGTCCAGTTTATAAAATCAGCGTGATCTAGCTCTGCTAGTGATTCTTTCGCACGCGTTAGCATGTGATCGACATGTTCTAGAAAAAGTATGGAGAACGCATCATCCACGTAATTTGCTGCTAGTTTTTGATAACCCTCTAACTCTTGAATCTTCCATCTATAGAGCTTATGCCATTTGTCAATTCGACTTCTTTTTTTACTACCTTCAGGCTGAAGATACCCTTTTGAGGCGTGGTGGAACTGGCCGATGAAAGACATTGTTTTCATTACTTGTTCTGTATCGTAATACAACATTGGTTCACCATCAAAGTGTTCATAAAGGATATAGGCATGATCTTCTCCAGATAGGCAAAGACCATTATTCTTCGTTGGAATAATTTTTGCGATTGGAAGATCATTTTCTTGTAGATGCTGATGTGCCCCAGCAATATAGAGCATCCGGTCTGGCCTTATAAATTCCTGCTTTAAAATGAAAGATCCTTTATCTGATTCGATGATCCATTTAGTTCTGCCACCCCTACTGAAAAGTAATGAGATGTCTCTTACTTCAATCGGATAAAAGCTTAGAACTCTTTTCAATTCCTCTACATGAGGAACAGGTTGCTTTTTTTCTGAAGAGCTTTCTTCGTTTCCTGCTCGCTCTTCCCGAAAGTTTTCCTCCACTTCTACTCCCTCACCTTCATCTAGCGTCTCACTGCATTTTCGTATACTGTTCTTAAATTACTCGCTACTCGAGACCAGCCAAATTCTCCCTCAACCTTCACACGTCCACTTCTACCGAGTTTTTCACGAAGTGCTTCATTTGAAAATAATGAGTTGATAACTTGAGCGTACGCTTCTGGCTGATCAAAGTGATGAACGACGAAACCATTTTCCCCTTCATTAATAACTTCAGGATTTCCGCCTCGATCACTAGTGATAACTGGAAGACCAGCTGCCATTGCCTCGTAATGGACTCTCGCTAGCGGCTCCTGCCATTGTGAACAACAAACGAACACATCTGCCATCGAATACAATTTAGGAATATCTTTTGGTTCTACGAATTTAATGAACGTGATGTTATCTTTATACATCGCCCCTAACGTATAAAGATGTTTCACATAGTTATTCACATCATTTTCACCGAACCACTTTGATCCGATAAACACCATATGAGCATCGGGGTGCTTCTCCATAATCTCAGGCAAAGAATGCAATAGAATATGTGGCCCTTTCACCTTACTAAGTCTTCCAACAAAGAGGACTATTTTCTTGTCGTTCAGATTTAACTGAGAGCGAATAGCTGCTCTTAATTTCTTTCCATCATTTGTCCATCTCGGATGATAGGTACTTAAGTCGACACCAGAATAAACCGTTTGAACTTTCCCTTTCGCTTTGGGAAAGCGGTTGGTTATGGTCCGACCAATGTAATCACTTACCGTGACAACCTTTGAGAGAAGTGATAGACATTTGTCTCCTTCCTCATCCGTCATCTTTCCTTGAGCAAACATTTCATTATGAACACTGAGGATAAATTCACTTTTGGGTGAAGCAGCTTTCAGTTCTTCAATCCATAGAGGTCGATTGCATACATGTATGACATCAAAATTTCTCATTTCGATGACTTGTTTTACTTCAGCCACATAGTTATATTTATTTAACCGCACATATTGTACGCCATGAGCTGTTTCTGACTGCTCGAGATCTGGATCATTTATTGATAGTACTGTAACGTGATGATGCTTTGCTAAAAGTCTTGATACAGCTTCAAGATAAATTTGGATCGCACCACCTCTAATCGCTGGAACAGGCAATTTTTCTGTTGCAATTAACGCAATATTCATTTTCACCCTCCTTTAAATACAAAGAAGAACACCATTTCTCCCATGTCACGCCCGCTTTTGTCATCGAACAAGCAAAGGATATCCTACAACTAACAAATAGACGTTTTATTAGCCATGATACGGAGTAAAATTCAGGGTTGTGCGAATTCATTTCCTTATTTATTAAAAAGGGCTTGCTTCTTGCCAACTAATCACCTATTTTCCTACTCGATTGTTGAATTCTGTGTCATGACAATAGGTAGCACCATACCGTAATATGAAAAGACTTAATTGGTAGGTGAAGTTTATGAAGAATTGGCAGAAAAAGAGTGAGAGAACACGGAACGAAATTCCCACAAATAATCAAGTCGTATTCCACTCAAGTGACACATCAACTAATAAACCTTCTTACAAAAAGAAAGAAATCGTAGAAAAATTGATAACAAATGAAGGGAAAGGTACATTAGAAAATAAAAAGAAGGAAGAAGAAACAAGTCAAGAACTTACACTTGAAATGCAGGAGAAGCTGCTCAAACTAGCAGAACTTTTGCTACCCAATTGGAATTTAAATGTCGAGTCGATCGAAGTCATTCAAGGAGGTCAAATGGCACTTGTATGGAAGTTCATGACCGATGAGGGGCCAAAATGTTTAAAACGTATTCATCGCCCGGAGAAGAAAGCCGTCTTCTCAATCCATGCTCAGGACTATTTAGCAAAAAAGGGCATGCGTGTCCCCGGCATCATTTCAAATAAATCTGGCAACTTGTATACAAAACATGGACCATTTCTTTTCGTTGTCTATGATTGGATTGAAGGCAGACCATTTGATTTAACAGTTCCTACCGATCTCCAATGGATCATGAGAGGTCTTGCTGATTATCATACTGAATCAATCGGATATACGCCACCACCTGCGGCACCTATCTTCTCAAAGCTAGGAAAATGGCCAAAACACTACATCAAAAGATGTCAGCAAATGGAGAGCTGGAAATTGATTGCACAGAAATCACCAGACGATCCTTTTTGCCAGCTTTATTTAAATGAAATTGACTCATATATTTCATCAGGCAGGGATACGCTAAAATTACTTCAACAGTCCCACTACCCAGAATGGGTGAAAGAGTGTAAAAAACAACCGAACCTGTGCCATCAAGACTATGGAACGGGAAATACGCTTTTATCGAACGACCAGATTTGGATTATTGATTTGGATACGACTACCTTTGATCTACCAATACGCGACTTGCGAAAAGTGATCATCCCATTGATGGGTGACACAGGCACCTGGGATCAAGACTTGTTCAATCTGATGCTAGCTTCCTATGAAGACGGGGCTCCCCTTACACCTGAACAAAAAAATGTCATGTATATTGACATGCTCTTTCCTTATGAGTTATATGAAACGGCGAGTGAACGATTTGGAAGAAAAAATGACATCGTACCCGAAGAATTAATGGCTGCATTTGAATATGAAAAGAGGAAAACAGAACAGCTATCTCAATATCTATAACTTGAAGGTAATCAAGAAGAAGAACATTCAACGATCGAACAAAAAGAGCATGCCTTCACTTATTAATAACATGCTCTTTTTGTAATTATTTACTATATATTGAATCGTTAGTAATACTCTCTTTTTAATCTTTTATGTATATTTCTTTAACAATTCCTGAACCAATCCCAGCACCTACCATTAGTATCAGTGGTCCAAAATTCCACAAGAACCCTCCACCGGATAAAACAATGTCTAAAGAAGTGAATTTCGTTAGAAGCACAATGCCAATTTTGATGATCAAAAGAACCACACCAAATAAAAACAATACATCGAATAGAAATTTTAATCTCGGATGTGCTAATTTCTGGCTATCTCGAATTACTTTTTCAGTCAATTCCTCGTCACTCCTTAACAATTCGTCAATCGTGATACCTAATAGATCACTTATCTTGATAATGATTTCAATGCTTGGATAGTTCTGACCGTTCTCCCATTTAGAAACGGACTGTCGACTTACGAAAAGCTGAGCAGCAAACTCTTCTTGGGACCATCCTTTATTCTTTCTTTCACTTTTTAATTTCTCACCAAAGATCATTTCAACAATCACCTCTCTTCGTTACCCCATTATGATGTCTTAAAATGATAAAAGTAAAGATAGCTTTAGTTGCACTAGACCGCAACTTTTGGTTGCTCTACGCGCACAGCCTTAAGCCCCTATGTATTTAAGTATCTTAATCAATGTACATAAAGCGACCATTTATAAGCAAATAGAACACGTTGGCTACTAAAAAAAGAAGACAAAGGATCGTACATTTTGTGCTTGTACGTTCCTTTGTCTTCTTAATCTGTATCTTATGCTTATGTTGCTATAATATTATATCCACTGTCGACGTGAATCATCTCGCCAGTAATTCCACCAGAAAGATCACTCATTAAGAATAGTGCTGTATTTCCTACGTCTTCTTTCGTAACAGTTCGACGCATTGGAGACTTCTCTTCAATCTCTTTAATCACAGAGTTGAAATCATTAATTCCTTTAGCAGCAAGCGTACGGATCGGACCAGCAGAAATCGCATTTACGCGAATGTTATCTTTCCCAAGATCATTAGCGAGGTATTTCACACTAGCATCAAGAGAAGCTTTTGCTACACCCATGACATTGTAGTTGTTCACAACACGTTCGCCACCAAGGTAAGTCATCGTTAGGATACTTCCACCTTCAGTCATAAGTGGACGAGCTGCTTTTGAAACAGCTGTAAGAGAATACGAGCTGATGTTATGCGCTAGCAAGAAACCTTCGCGCGTTGTTTCAAGGTATTCACCTTTTAGTTCTTCTGTTTTCGCAAATGCGATACAGTGCGCAAGTCCGTGGATCACACCTACTTCTTCTTTGATCTGAGAGAATGTTGCTTCAATTTCTTCATCGTTCGTAATGTCACACGGTAGAATGACAGAATCGTCACGATCTAGCGTTCCTGCAAGGTCTCGAACGTTCTTCTCAAGACGTTCACCAGCGTAAGTAAAAATCAATCGTGCACCGGCACTGCTAAGCGCCTGTGCAATCCCCCAGGCAATGCTTCGTTTGTTCGCAACGCCCATGACAACATATGTACGGTTTTCAAGAGACAGGTTCATATCCATGCTCCTCCTCGAATTATTATTAGTTATTAGCACCACGTACTAATTATAACATGTTTAAGGATCCTATGCGGATTTAATTACCCCTTACTCGTTTGGATGTTTCTTTTTTCGTATCCACAAGCTGGACATTCAAAAATGACATTTTGATTTGATTGGGCCGTGATCGTTTCTTCTAAACTGTATCGTTTTTGACAAACGGGACAAATAACTTCTGGAAATTCAATGTTCATGAGAGATCGCTCCTTTACGATTGCATATCATTGAAAGTATCACCCGATGAGCATGAATTATTCTTTTAGAAGCGACAGTTTCTCTTCACTACTAGAAACCTCCCTTTCTCATCTCGAAAGGGAGGTTCATTTAGTAACTCAATAATGTTCGAACTTCTTCTACGCTTCCGCTACTTCCGGTAACGATTAATCGATCTCCGATACGAAGCTCGGTATCCCCATGCGGAACAATCGAATCTTTCCCTCGGAAAATACGAACGATAATTGTATCTCCTAAATAAGGGAAACTGCGCAACGGTACACCGTTATATTCAACATTATTCATATTAATTTGATAGAGGGCATTTTCTTCCCTGGTGAAGATATTCACTACGCCTGGTGATTCAATCAGCGCCTTTAATAAGGCTTTTGTAGAGAAAAATACAGAAAAGATATCAATATTAAGCTCTCTAAGCTGATCTGCAATCTCTGTGAGTTCAATACGCGCAATTACTCGATCGGTTCCGTACTCTTTCGCAAATATAGCGATATCAGAATTGGTTTCATCGTCTCCTGATGATATTAACAAAATATCGGCATCGAACACTTCGTTCTTTTTCAGCGTATCAATACTATAATCAGAGAGTTCAATGACACTGAAATGGCTGTTTTGCTTTTCAGAATCAACTTTTTCTTGTTTGGTGTGATAAATCGACGTCTCATAGTTCGCAGGATTTAGCTCTAATGATATAGGCAAGGTAATCTGGTTGGCACCAATGATTGCAAGCTTCTTCGCTTGTGATCGTTCTTCAGGTTTTGGCATGATTTTCTTGAAAAGAATCGGCGCCAGTATACAGCTGATGATTGCAACGAGAATGAGTGCTGATGAAAGCTGATCATCAATAATATTAATTCGCTCACCGATCTCAGCAGCAGCAATCACTAGCGAGAGCGTTGAGGTTAACAACATCCCTGAACCTAGAACCGTTTTGGTATCATACCATTTCTTTAATACGATTACAGGTACAAGCTTGGAGACAAATAGCGCAATCAACAGCAATGGAATCAGAATAAGTACTTTAGGATCCTGGAAGAGTGACCAGATGTCGAGTTCTACCCCTACCATAACGAAGAAAATCGGAATTAAAAATCCATAACCGAATGAATCAAGTTTCTGTACTAACTCCGTATTAGGTGACAGCAAAGAGACGAGAGCTCCTGCAAGGAAAGCACCTAGGATGTTCTCAGCTCCGACTGTCTCTGAGATACCCACAAGCACAATAATGAGTGTGAAAACGGCACGAGTACCAATTTGAATCGTCCCTTTGGACATCGTTTCAATAAACGAAAGATGCCTGAAATAAGCCCCGAGGAAATAAAGAAGGATACCTGCTCCAAATAAAATGAGAAGCAACCACATATCTCCCTCTCCTCCAGAATTAAGCGAAACGAAAAGTGCAAGGAGAATCATCGTTGCAAGATCTGCGATGACAGCAATTAACAGAATCGTTTGACCGATACTGCTCTTCATGATGTTCGCGTCTTTTAAGGTTGGGACAACGACTCCAAGTGAAATCGTTGAAATGATTAGCGTCATAAAAAAGGCGTTATCCGTATACCCAAGCACAACAAACATAAGCGATAGTGCATAGGAAACAATAAAGACGAGAATAAAAATAATGAGTGAAACAAGAACACGGTTCGGTTCAAACTTTCCGCTTGGGAGTTTAATTTTCTTCTTTTTGCTTGCAAATACCGTAAAATCAATCTCCAATCCACTAAGAAACATCAAGAAAATAAACCCTAGAGTTGAAAGTGTATCGAGCCACGTATCACCTTGAACGAGATTAAATCCACTCTGTCCAATGAAGATACCGGCTATAATCTCAGCGACAACAACCGGTAGGAAGTTCAATCTGAAACGGTGTAAGATAAACGGTATTAAAAATGCGATAACAACTACGATAACGAGTGATGATACGGATGCACCGTGTTCCATGTCTTTCCTCCTTCAAAACAACGTCATTCAAACTACCTATACGAGGTGGCTCATAAATGCCGTTGCCATGCCAAAATAAATAAGGATACTGATAATGTCGTTGATCGTTGTAATAAACGGTCCTGAAGCAACCGCTGGATCTATGTTGAGTTTGTGCATCAATAATGGGACAAGAGCACCAGCAAGTGTAGCAACAATCAGTGTAAATAATAACGAAAAACCGACAAGCATGCCAAGGAAAAAGGTTCCCTTCCACAAAAAGATAATGATTGTCACAAGAATTCCACATGTAGCACCGGTAATAAGACCAGTTCCAGCCTCTCTTACAATCAATGCCCACTTGCTATTTTCTTCAAAGTCGCCTGTTGCAAGTCCTCTAACAACAACAGCAAGAGCCTGTGTCCCCGTATTTCCTGCCATTCCTGCAATAAGTGGAATAAATACAGCAAGCAGTGCGACTTTATCGAGCGTTGCTTCAAATTGTCCAATCAAACTTGCTGTCAACATTCCAAGAAACAGCAGAATAATAAGCCACGGTAATCGTTTCTTTGCTGAGGAGAACGGATTGCGATCCAGCGTTCCATCATCTGAGATGGCAGCTAGTTTTGAGTAGTCTTCAGACGCTTCTTCTTCAATAACATCCACGATATCATCATGTGTAATAATTCCGAGTAAATGATTCTGGAAATCAAGCACTGGAAGGGCAAGAAAATCGTAGTCTCTCATTATTCTTGCAGCATCTTCTTGATCTTCTCCAACAGAAATCGAAACAACCCTTTCATTCATGATATCCTCAATCAACGTATTCTCTTCCGCAATAATTAAGTCTCTTAAAGAGATAACACCAACCAACCTTTTTTGCTCATCCAATACAAATATGTAATAGATGGTTTCAGCTTCTGGTGCTTCCTGTCTTAATATTTGCATCGCTCGCTTCACCGTCTGGTGTGCTCTGATCGATACAAATTCCGTTGTCATGATACTACCTGCCGTTTTCTCTTCATAATGTAGCAACTCTTTAATTTCGTCAGCTGCATCATCGTCCATTATGGTAAGGTAGCTAGCAATTTGTTCAGGATTCAGTTCGTTTAATACGTCAACTGCATCATCTGCATACATTTCGGCGAGCATTTTCGCCGCATAAGCAGGTTCCATTTCCGAGATATATTCTTCTTGCTCTTCAATATCGAAGTTTTGAAAGATTTCAGCCATTTCTCTCGGCGATAAATAGGTGTATACTAGTAGCCTAATTTCTTCTGATACTGTTAGAAAAAATTGAGACTGTTCGTATGGGTGAATATCGAGAAATAAGTCTCGAAATGCGTCTATTCTTTCTTGTTCTAAGTGATGAATTAATGCTTCGTATAAGGCTTGAGTTTCTTGTTCCTGGTTAGCCACTCTGCACACCTCCCTGATGTTTTTTAACAAAGTGATCGTAAATGCTCAAATATGGCTATATCATTTCTCTCAAATATTCGATAAGCTTTCCTTAATATTGTTGGATGACTACTTTAACAAGGGAATAAAGTAAAATTACCTTCCTATCTTAGTCGGTGTGATGTAATTTTGTCAAAAATAAATACAGGAACCGATTTGCAAACGGAAGGATTTCAGATAAGATAGGTAATGTGATAATAAGAAGTAACGCTTTTCTTTAGAAAGGATTATATCATGAACAATGACAATCAAACACCATGGCAACAGATAGATTTCACACTTTTGTTCTTTGTATTTCTCTTGATGTGTATCAGTACTGTCGCTATCTATAGCGCACAGGCTTCACTACCAGGAGAATTAAAAAACTTCAACTTTGCAGGAAGACAGCTAACCTGGTACTTTGTAGGTGCATTTGTTCTATCACTTACACTTGTCATTGACTTTGATCGTTTTAGACAGCTTTCCTGGTACCTATATGGATTTGGAATTCTTCTGCTAATCTTACTTGCAGTGAGCCCTGAATACATTGGAAGCTATCAGATCGCACCGATTCGTAATGGAGCAAAGAGCTGGTTCGTATTACCTGGTTTCGGTAGTGTTCAGCCATCTGAATTCATGAAAATTTTCTTAATCATTACTATCGCTTCAACAGCAGTCTCTCACCATGAAAAGCATGCTACGAAAACGATTCGAACAGACCTTTTGTTGTTAGCGAAAATTTTCGGAGTCGCAGCAGCTCCACTTCTTATCGTAATGAAGCAGCCAGACCTTGGGACCGCAATGGTCTTTACCGCTATCGTTGTAAGTATCACATTGGTATCTGGTATACGTTGGCGCCTTCTATCGCTGTTAAGCTTGATCGGAGTCGCAGGCATTTCAGCGTTCGTTTTTATCTTTTACAAGTTTCCAGTATTCTTTAAAGCACATCTTCTTGATGAATATCAGTTAGCCCGTTTCTACGGCTGGCTTGCACCGGAAGAATATACGGATGCTGGTTATCAGGCTACGAAGGCTATACTAGCCATCGGTTCAGGGAAACTAGAAGGTAAAGGTTACGCAGATGGGACCGTCTATTTCCCTGAAGCACACACAGACTTTATCTTTGCTGTGATCGGAGAGGAATTTGGATTTATTGGGGCTAGCATTACAATATCTATCTTCTTTATGCTTGTGTATCGTATGATTCACACTGCGCTAGAAAGTAATGAATCATTTGGAAGCTATCTTTGCGCGGGTGTCATCGGTATGCTAACTTTCCAGGTATTCCAAAATATCGGGATGACCATCCGTATCCTTCCAATCACAGGTATCCCTCTTCCGTTCGTAAGCTACGGAGGAAGCGCACTTTTAACCTATATGATTGCTGTCGGACTCGTTTTAAACGTTCGATCACGTACCAAAACCTATATGTTTGAATAACCTGCCGCACTTTGGCAGGTTTTTTCTATGCTATTCATCGGTGTAACCCTAGAATATATGTGAGGAAGTTCCATTATAATTGTTACGTCCTCACATATTGGGGAATGGATAGAAAGAAAAAGAACAGGAGGAGTAAGATATGTTTGATATTATTGGGGATATTCATGGATGTTATGATGAACTCGTCTCATTAACAACGCGTTTAGGATACGATTGGACCAACGGGATACCTCTTCACGCATCAGGCAGGAAACTCGTCTTCCCTGGTGACTTAACAGATCGAGGGCCAGATTCACTATCTATAATCTCTATCGTAGCAACACTTGTTGAATTAGGGTACGGCCTTTACTGCCCTGGCAATCACTGCAATAAGCTATATCGCTATATGATTGGAAGGAACGTTCAACAAACACACGGTCTCGAAACAACCGTCGCCGAATTACATGCCCTTCCAACAAAAGAGAAAAATGCCATCAAACAGAAATTCATCTCACTTTATGAGCACGCCCCGCTTTATTTATCACTTGCTAATGGAGAGTTAATTTGTGCTCATGCCGGAATTCCCGAAAGATATATCGGTCAATCAGATAAAAAAGTAAAAACCTTTGTCCTCTACGGTGATATAAATGGGGAGTCTCACCCAAATGGCATGCCGGTGAGAAAAGACTGGGCAAGTGATTACTTGGGAGAATCGTTGATTGTATATGGTCATACTCCAGTCAAAGAGCCAAGATGGGTAAATCATACGGTTAACATTGACACAGGGTGCGTCTTTGGAGGGAAACTCACCGCTTTACGCTATCCAGAATTAAACACACTATCTGTGAATTCGTCGATGCCTTATGAAGCTGATAAATTTAATTCGTTCTAGTGAGGAGGCACATGTCCTCTTCAAGTTCCGCTTCAAAATGCAACGTTTCATTAAGGAAAGGATGATGAAACTCCATTTTGGAACTGTGTAGCGCCTGTCTTGAGATCAATTCCTTCTTACCACCATACAAATCATCCCCTAGAAGAGGATGCCCAATAGACGCCATATGAACACGAATTTGATGGGTTCTTCCTGTTTCTAACCCTAACTCAAGTAGTGAATAGCTGCTTTTCTTCTCAAGTGTTTTATAGTGTGTCACAGCACGTTGACCATCTTCACGAGCGCAGCGCTCTATGATACTTCCCTCTTTTCTACCGATTGGTTTATCTACTCGACCATCTCCTTCAATCTCCCCGTGAACAAGCGCTAAGTACAAACGCTTCATTTGCTTGCTTTTCTGTTGTTTAGACAAAAGATCATGAGCAAATCGATGCTTCGCAAATAGTACTAATCCAGAAGTATCACGGTCCAAACGATTCACGGTATGGATTGTTCGCTTTAGCCCGAGAGAGTCATAATAATACAGCACACCTTGTGCAAGTGATTCTTCTGAATGCCTTGAAGGAATGGTCGGGAGATGAGCTTTTTTATTCACTAATAAAAAATGCTCATCCTCATAACAAATTCGAAGAGGCATCTCAATTGGGAGCATACTTTCACTTACCTTTTCATCTGGAAACGTCACTTCTACAACGTCATTTGACTGCAATACCGTTCTGACGTTACGAACTTCCCCATTGACGTGAATACTACCTCCATTGAATTTAATGTCTGTTAACAAACTTCTTGATAAACCTTTCTCTTTAAGAAGAAACTCCCGTAAAAGGATCTCCTCTTCCTTCTCCACCGTCCAGTTCAACTTTAATGCCGTCATCTTTTCCATCCTCTCCCTGTATACCTATTATCTCTTTACAGAAGCGAAATATAAAAAGCAGCACAGTTCATCGGATGAACAGTACTGCTTGTCTTTAATATTCTTCATCGACAAATGATTCTTTTACTCTCTTCCAGAACGGAAAAGGTCGAAAACGAGCAAATCTTACTTTTTCTTCAGCGACTCGATATTGGATCGATTTCACGTCTTTTTGTAGGAGAAAAAGATGGTCGATTGTAATTTGAAAGTCTACATCATTCACTGGTCGAAGCAAGCAGGTATGGTGCTGTGGCAACACGAGCGGTGACCCTACTGTTCGGAAGACACGATTATTGATCGAAGCCATCTCAGATAGTTGAATTGACGGTAGGGCAGGGTGAATGATCGCACCCCCTAATGCCTTATTGTAGGCTGTACTTCCAGATGGGGTTGAAATACAAAGACCGTCTCCTCTGAACGTTTCAAAAAGATCTCCTTTGATTTCCACGTTCATCACAAGTGAACCTTCCACACTTTTCACTGTACACTCATTTAGAGCAAGGTAACGATTCTCTTTAGAACTGTTTAGAAAACGAACAGTTACCTCAAGTAGAGGGTATTCAACAATTTGAAAAGGTGTCCTTGCGATATGGATGACAAGTTTCTCCACTTCTTCTGGAGTCCAGTCCGCATAGAACCCGAGATGTCCTGTATGTACACCGACGAATGCCGTTTCATCCAATCGGTCCTGGTAATGATGAAAAGCATGGAGAAGCGTTCCGTCTCCACCAACAGAAATGACGATATCCGGTTCTGCCTCATCATATTCCAGGTCAAAATCACGTAAGTAATTTTTGATACGCTGCTGAAGCTGATTGGAGGTTTGATCCCCTTTCGATTTAACCGCAAATTTCAATTTTGGCACCTCATCTGTTTTAGTTTTCAGCTTACTACTTTTCATTTTCTTTCTTTTGCATAAACACCTTCTGTGCTTCCTTGATTTCTCCGCGAATTTCAGACATTTCATCATCCAGTCTTGAAGCTGCTTCTGCAGCACGTTGAAGACGTTTTTTAACATCCTCCGGAATTTTTTTGTTGTACTTATAGTTAAGAGAGTGTTCAATCGTTGCCCAGAAATTCATGGCTAGGGTCCTAATTTGAATCTCGACGAGTAGCATCTTTTCACCTTGAATGGTTTGCACGGGATATTGCACGACAACGTGATAGGAACGATAACCGCTTACTTTCTGGTTTGTAACATAATCTCTCTCTTCTACAATTTCAAAATCATTCCGACTTCGAAGATGGTGAATCACTTTATTAATATCCTCAACAAACTGACACATCACACGCACACCTGCAATGTCATGCATTTCTTCTTGCAGTCTGTTCAGAGCAATTTGTTTCGACTTCGCCTTATCCAGAATACTAGAAATCGGCTTTACTCTCCCTGTAACAAATTCGACTGGTGAATGGTCATCCGCTTTTTCAAACTGCTCACGGATCCCCTTTAGTTTCACTTTTAATTCGTTCACTGCTTGCTTATAAGGTGCTAAAAACTCTTCCCAATTGATCATCCCACCACCACCAACGACAAAATCTATTATGAGGCTTTGAGAAATGCTTTCTCAACAGCTTGGTTCATCACTTCTCCATAATTGGAGTTATCTTTAATATTCTCAACTAAATAGGTAAGTTCCTCTTTTATTTCAAGAAGTTCAAGAGTCTCTCCGCTTTCGGAAGTAATAATGACTTTTACATCCTTTTGAAGGACATTGTTCAGCATTGGCCAAACTTCTTCTTGAAAGCGAATATATGTATACCCTTCTCCTCCATCAAGCAAGTAAACGAATGACAATGAATCGGAATCCACTAGCATATTTCCCGTTGCTTGATAAGATGCAAGGTCAGCTTTCTCATTTAAACCAAAGGTAAGTGTGTGGTCTGTTAACTCCCCTGTTACGATGTAGTATTGTTCTGGCACAAATACCTCTCCTCTCTCATTAATTCCATTACGTATCCCTTACTAGTTTATCACATTGGATGGGTCGATTTCATCGTTGTTGTTCTGATAGCAGACATATGCCATAATTCTCTATAAGATAATGTTAATGGAGGCTTTGATGATGTCACAGGAAGTAGAAATAGAATTCAAAAACATGTTGACGGGAGAAGAATATAAGACTCTTCTTGCTACTTACAAAATAAACGAGGAAGAAATTAAGACGCAAACAAATGATTATTTTGATACGAAGGAGTTTCATATTCGCGAAAAAGGTGCAGCTTTACGTGTAAGAAGCAAAAATGGCAACTTCGTCCTTACCTTAAAGGAACCCGCGACAGAAGGTTTACTCGAGACGCATCAGACGATTTCGCATGAAACTTTCCGTTCCATTCAAACAAGCGGACTGTTGCCCGCAGGAGAAGTGAAACAACAATTAAAACGTATGGGAGTTCACTCTTTATTGATTCACCTTGGTAATTTAACGACTCATAGAGCAGAACTCCAGTTAACCACTGGCCTACTCGTGCTTGATCATAGTGAATACCTTGATCAGGAAGATTATGAACTGGAATTTGAGGTGTCAGATTTCGAAAAAGGAAAACGGGATTTCGAACGTGTCCTTACTAAGCATCATATTCCAAAAAGAGAAGCTAAAAACAAAATTCTGCGGTTCTTTCTCGCATCAAAGGAACAGGGCTAAATAGCACTGTTCCTTTTGTTTGGTAATGATTTCAAATCAGATTATTTGCCGTTGTGTAAAGAGGTTGCTAAAATGAACTTGAAATAAGGTTTTACCTTCCAAAGGGGAAAAGCACTATGAAGCAAAATATGTATGACCATATCGGCGGTGCGCAGCTAGAACAGCTTGTGACTGCTTTTTATAATCACGTTTCACAACATCCAGATTTGAAACCTATTTTTCCAAATGATTTAACTGAAACCAAAAGAAAGCAAACCCAATTCCTGACTCAATTTCTTGGTGGACCTCCTCTATATTCTGAGGAACATGGGCATCCTATGTTAAGAGCAAGACACCTACCATTTGAAATTACGCCCAAGCGTGCAACGGCATGGCTCGCATGCATGCAGGAAGCTATGGATGAGGTAGATTTAGACGAAGAATTAAGAGAACACTTTTTAACAAGATTAACATTTACTGCCCATCATATGGTGAACACGGGTGATCAGGGAGAGAAAGGAGAATCGAATTGACACCGAATGCAACTGGTTCCTATTGCGATTCTTACAATCCAAATGGACAAACCGATACAGCCTGTTCAGCGCTAACACAAAAGGGCAAGCCTATCGAAATTTATTCATTTATTGATCCGCTCTGTCCGGACTGCTGGGGTCTAGAACCAATCATAAAAAAACTACAGCTTGAATATGGACACACCTTTCGTATCAGACACCTACTCGGCGGAAACATCCAAACCTTTAATTCATTTAAAAGAAAAAATGAAGGAATTAAGACACATGCAGACGTCGCTCAGCGATGGGAACGTACTGCCAGTCGCTCTGGGATGTCCTGTGACGGTGATCTATGGTACGAAGATCCTATGGATAGCCCTTATATTGCTTCGATCGCCATTAAGGCCGCAGAGCTCCAGGGGAAACTTCCTGGTTTTCGTTTTCTTAGAAAAATGAGAGAACTGCTTTTTATTCAGAAACAAAACATGACTAAAGAGGAAAACCTTATTCTAGCAGCTAAAGAAACGGGTCTGGATGTGGAAGAATTCAAAAAAGACCTTCATTCTCACGCTGCAGTTAAAGCATTCCAGTGTGACTTGAAAATCTCGACCGAGATGGAAGTAACTGAAATTCCAACGCTTGTTTTCTTTAATGAAAACATTGAAGAGGAAGGCATTAAGATCACTGGTCTTTATGATTATGATGTATACGTAAGAATCCTGACAGAAATGCTAAAAACAAAACCAGAACCTGAACCCCTTCCCTCTCTTGAGGAATTTATGGAGAGATACCACTTTGTTGCAACGAAAGAAGTTGCTGTTGTGTTCGACATGAGTTGCGATGAAGCAGATGCTGAAATGAAAAAACTAGCGCTTAAACAGAAAGTCGAAAAGGTACCTGCAAAGCATGGGACGTTCTGGCGCTTTATTAAAGGATAATATAAAATTATCAAACTGAACTTTGGTCGGTTATTCGAAAAAAAGGAACGGAATCTTTGATTCCGTTCCTTTTTCTTTGATCCTGATCAGTCAGATCTTAATCCTTCTTTTCGTCTTTTTATCTGATGGTCTAACTCGTAAAGCGTGTCATACGTTTAAAATGAGGAGGTTAGGATGATGCCAAGAATCTTAATTGTACTCGGAATTATTTTCATTGCCATTAGCTTTATCACTTTTCTAATGGGGCTTCTCAGATTTATTCCAATCGCTATTGGGCCTGTTCTCTTATTCGTTTCCATCCTGTTCACAGTAAGTATGTTCAATTCTAGAAACCAATTCCGTGGCTTCAATAATTAAAAATGCCTTCTCCAATAGTGGAGAAGGCATTTTTAATTGACTACTTATTCAAATAGAAGGCTTTCCATTTCATCAAGAATAGACTCAAAAACGTCGAGTGCATCGCTAATTGGTTTGGAAGAAGTCATATCGACACCCGCTTTTTTCAACACTTCAATTGGATAATCTGAACTTCCCGCTTTTAAGAAATCAATGTAGCGAGTAACAGCTTCGTCTCCTTCTTCAAGAATCTGATTGGAAAGTGACGCAGCAGCACTAAAGCCTGTTGCATATTGGAATACATAATAATTATAGTAAAAGTGTGGGATACGTGCCCATTCCAATGCGATTTCATCATCAATCACAATCTCTTCACCAAAGTACTTCTTATTTAAATCATAGTAAATGGATGAGAGAAGATCAGGTGTTAATGGCTCTCCATCTTGTGCTTTCTTATGGATGGCATGTTCAAACTCTGCAAACATCGTCTGTCTAAATACAGTGCCTCGGAAGCCTTCAAGGAAGTGATTTAACAAGTATAGCTTCTCTTTCTTATCTGAAGTATTCTCAAGCAAGTAGTGGTTTAAAAGCGACTCATTCGTTGTCGAGGCAACTTCTGCTACGAAAATCGAGTAATTCGCATATGGATATGGCTGGTTCTCTCTCGTGTAATAACTATGAACTGAATGACCAAACTCGTGTGCCAGTGTAAAGAGGTTATTCACATTATCCTGCCAGTTCATCAGAATATATGGCCGAGTGCCATATGTGCCCGAGGAATAAGCACCACTTCGTTTTCCAGCGTTTTCCTGAACATCGACCCAGCGATTTGAAAAACCTTCTTCAAGAATTCCCTCATACTCTTTACCAAGAGGAGTTAACCCTTTCAGAATATACTCTTTCGCTTCTGAATAAGAAATTTCCATCTTCACTTCAGGAACGAGCGGAGTATAGAGGTCGTACATGTGCAATTCATCGAGACCAAGTGCCTTTTTACGAATGTTTACATACCGATGAAGCAAATCCAGACGACTGTGTACGGTTTCCACAAGATTGTCATAGACGTCTTCAGGTATATTGTTATTATCAAGAGCTGCCTGCCTTGCAGAATCATACTTTCTGACACCAGCATAGTAATTATCACGTTTTACCGTACCGCTAAGAGTTGATGCAAACGTGTTTTTGAATTTACCATACGTTTCATACACGGCTTTGAATGCATCCTCACGAACTCGACGATCGCTGCTTTCTAGGAAGCGAATGTACCGCCCGTGGGTAACTTCCACTTCTTCACCATTCTCATCTTTAATCGTAGGAAATTTCATATCGGCATTGTTCAGCATTCCAAACGTATTACTTGAGCTATTCGTAACATCACTTACTCCTGCAAGGATCGCTTCTTCTTCCTTTGAGAGAACGTGCGGACGTTGACGATTAATTTCATCGAGTGAATGAGCATAAAGTTGCAGCTCTTTCTTTTCATCGAGGTAATTTTGAATTTTCTCTTCCGGAATACTTAGAATTTCGGGTACAACAAACGCCAATTCGCTACTGACTTGTGTCGCTAAGTTTGCGGCACGGTCATTTAAGCCCTGATAATGAGAATTTGTTGTATCCTGGTCATAGCGCATATGCGCATATGTATATAACTTGCCAAGCTTAATAGTTAATTCATCTTGTTTTTGAAGGGCGCTATAAAGTGTATCTGCTGATTCTCCAAGCTTGCCTTTATACTGTTCCATTTCAGGAAGAAGTGCTTTAATTTCATTAAATTCTTCATCCCATTTTTGATCGTTTTCGTAAATCGCCTCGAGATCCCATGTATCTTCAACTGGAATTTCATCTCTCTTCGGTAAAGCGTTCACTTTTTTCTCTTCCATCAATCAGACACCTCCATCAAATAATTACGTCACACTAATCATCGTACCATATTCTCCATATTTTTCTTACAATTTCGCTCGACAAACATCGCAACTCATCGAAGTCGTCTAAAGACCTCTTCATCGTGTCTCACACATTGATCCATCTCACAATGAAGTTGCGGTTGATAAAGCTTTTCATATCGTTCATTATCCCTTTCTTGAAGAACTTTTAACCGAATTAATTGTTTGAGATATCCTTTAAGTGCTGAAACGACTCCTTCACTAGTTGCCGTTATATCACTTCTTATTTTGATCAGATTGATAGATAGAACTTGTTGAAAGGATTTTAAGAGCGTGTGGAACGTAAAAGAACTGCCTGTGGAGAAATTTCCTAAGAAACAAACTATAATCCAGGATTGCCATAGATAGGGTGGGGTTTCAATCCAATAATTATTCGAGGATGGAACACCGGCTTCAGAGGGGAACATGCGGATGGATCTACCTTGAGAGTAAAGTAATTTCCGTAAGAAGAAGTAGGCAAACGACTTTTCACCATGCGGATTAGTACGCCAGATTTGTTTTTGTTTGAACCAGATTTGATGATTGTTAGATGGGTTTGGTATGGCGGGATGAACATTTAAAAGTTCCGTAAGAGAAGTGGATGAAGCTAAGTAGTAGGCAGTAGAACAAATGAATTTCGTTGAGGTTAAGCTATAGTGGAGGGTGACTAACGCAAACTTCTTTTCTTCGGGACAATAATAGAGCAGTATTGGTGATCCTTTGCGAATTGAGACAGCTCCCCATTCCATTTCACGAATGGAATGAATCTGATGATAGTTGATTTTTAATCGTTTTGCTCCTAATATCCAATAAACACCTAATCCCAATTGTTGATAATCACTCGTCCGTTGCTTCAAGAGGTTGTTGTTAATTAAGGAACACTGGTATTCAATAGCTATATTACTGCTGGGAAGTAGGAGGTCGGGGCGTTGTCGAGAGACAGGTAGGTAACATTCCACTTTCACATCAGTATGATCCTTCTTTAACCACTCATAAAGCTGGTGCTTTCCAGTAAGATGATAGTTGGATTCTGGTTCCCACCTCTCGTTGCAAAAAGCTGAGCCCTGGTGAGCAAAATGCCATATTCGTTTCTCTCCAAGCTTCATCATCATCTTTAAGCCGCATACTGGACAAAAATACTCAGACTTGCTTCTCAACTTTCGAAGTTCATTCAACCCACCTTTGTGATCAGCAAGATTAAATAGTGTTCCATCACTTCCGATGGCTGTAAGCATCACAACACCTCTCTTTTCATTGTCCATATTCTTATTCTCCACTTTAATGAAAAAACCTTTTATTGTCATAAATAGGGAACAAATGGCTAATCAATTCTCATGTTTTAACCAATATAAAAAAGCCGATTTCCTAATGAAATCGGCTCAGTCTTATAAGAGTGGAAAGTGTCCGCGGAGTTGTTCTAGAGCTTGTTCAGAGAGAATCTCCTTACCGTATTCCTGTATGCGGTGAAGTGTCAGGTCTGTTTCGTATCCAAATTCCAAAAGCTGACTTAATTGGTTGTCTTGATCTTCTTCTATCAATGTTTCATCGAAGACAACGTGGAGATAGTAACGGTCCTCAAAATGGTAAAGCCCATTCTCAACTCCAGCTGAATCAAATCCATGTGATAAAGAAATAACATCTTCAAAATCCTTGAAACCAATCATAAAGGAAAGCTCTTCCCCTTCAAGAGGCTCCGGCTCATCTGCAGGGTCAACATTATTCTGGAGTGCAAATTTGTCGTCAAGAATCTTATCCATATTCTCATCGAGCGGAAGGTCAAGCTGCTTCTCTTCTGAGATTGGGAGTTCAAGTTTGGATCCGTCGTTAGACATCTGTGCACGAGTGACAATAATTTCAAGTCCCTTTTCAAGCGCTTGAACTTGTATCCAGAGAGGACCTTCAAGTGAAAACTGTTCTCTTTGATGTGCTTCATCCATCATTTCCCAAAACAATTCTTCGCCACGTTCTCTGTCATACCAGATTTCTTCTCGATCAAACCCTCTATTTTCAATGTCTCTATACGTAATAAAGAATTTCAATGTATTCGCGTTGACGCGTTCGATTTCCATGTGTACTCTCTCCCTCCTGTTTGTTTAACCGGAAGGCTATTCCCTCTGGGATACTCCTAATTTCCTCTTTCCCTTAAGCGACTGAAATTAACCGCTTTTCTCTTGTAATACCATTCTATGATAAACCATCAAAGAATGGAAATAAAAAATCGTTTGATTTTTTCACTCATAATAAACCATATACACGATATATTTATTTATGTGTATAGCTTGCCCCAAAGTGCTCCTGTCATGAGATAAAAAATTCGCTATTCGGGAGTGGATTCCTTGTTAACTGTTGATACCATTACATCGATACTTTTCATCATCGGAATTGATATCGTGCTCGGGGGAGATAACGCCGTAGTGATTGCCCTCGCCTGTCGGAATCTTCCTGATTCTCATCGCGGTAGAGCTATTCTCATTGGCACAGCCATCGCTGTTGGACTTAGAATAGCACTTACAATTGTTGCTGTCTATTTATTAATGCTTCCTTTCCTATTAATTGCAGGTAGTCTTTTTCTATTGTACATTTCCTTCAAGCTGGTGATCGACAGCGAAAGTAGCGATTCCATTAACCCCAAATTTTCTTTTTGGGGTGCAATCAGAACGATTGTACTAGCCGATCTTATAATGGGACTAGATAATGTACTTGCCATTGCTGGTGCATCAGAAGGTAAATTGCCACTTGTTGTCTTTGGATTATTAATTTCTATTCCTATTATCGTATGGGGTAGTCGAATGATCATGCATGCACTGGACCATTTTCCTTTTTTAATTTATATTGGAGCAAGTATTCTAGCACTAACTTCTGGAAAAATGTTGACGAGCGCAGCAGAACTGAAACCTTTTTTCTATATGTACCCCTCCATGGAACTTGTCACACAAATTATATTCCTGATCCTAGTCGTGATTGGAGGATGGATCGTGAGAAAATTGAAAGGAAGTATTATTTATATTCACTGATCAATGTGCCTGCCTCTTCTAATGCTAAAGAATAAAGCAAAAAAACTTCTACAGGATTTCCTGTAGAAGTTTTTAATTAATTAACGAGACGCTGCGCCTCTTGAAGTTGAAAAGTACGAACTTTGCGAGGAAGGAAACGACGAATTTCGTCCTCGTTATATCCGACCTGAAGACGCTTTTCATCTAAAATAATTGGGCGTCGAAGTAATCCAGGATGCTCACTGATAAGTTCAAATAATTCTTGTAGAGAAACCGTATCTAAATTCAAGTTCAATTCCTGGAATGTTTTTGAGCGAGTTGATATAATTTCATCTGTTCCGTCCTCAGTCATACGAAGAATTTCTTTAACTTCTTCAATTGTAAGAGGCTCTGAGAAAATATTACGCTCAGTAAATGGAATTTCATGCTCCTGCAACCATGCTTTCGCTTTACGACAAGACGTACAACTTGGTGATGTATAGAGTGTTACCATAAGGAATTGCTCCTTTCTATGAATAAACGTCATTATTACATTAGAAAAATTATCTTCTCACAATCTGTATTATACTACAATTCCTATAAAATAAATAGAGGATGACAAAAATTACATAAAAGCTATACAATACCTATACAATCATTTAATGTTAAGTCTAACTCCTATTTACCCCTTCTTCTTCCTTCCAAACCTATTTTGTTTAAAAATGTTTGAATTTTTGTTTCAAAAAAGATTGTTTCACATGATACGATTCGTAAGAGAGACACTAATTCTGAGGTGAAAAAATGAAAAAAGCCATCATGCTTACCGTCATACTTGTCTTTGCGAGCGCTTGTACAACAAAGGAAATTACAAATGAAGAAACAGCCAATGAACCGATTCCAGTTGAAATAGCCAATGCAAAACAAATGAATGTAACCGACGAGCTCGAATTATCAGGACAAGCCACTCCCGGTGTCACTATTCCTCTCGCAGCTCCATCTCCACTCGAAGTAAAAGAAATTAACGTTGAAGTTGGAAGCTCAGTTGAAAAGGGAGATCTTATCGCAACTCTCGATGATACAACAGCTCGAGAAAATGTAAACCAGCTTACAAACGCAGTAACTGAACTCGAGAAAGCCGTAGACGGAGCCAAAGAACTTTCGAGTCAGGCTGAGAAAAGCGCAAAGGAGCTAAAAGATCTACAACAAGATTTGAATGCATCGTTAGAACGTTCCAAAGAGCTTCTCAATCAGCTTGATTCAGAAGAAGTAACGGCAGCTGATGTCCTTAAAGAAAGCCTTGAAGTCACCATAAAGCAGGCTCAATTGTCACAGGCAGCAGCTCAGACCCCTTCGATGTCAAGTGGAAATGTCACTCAGCTAGAAACACAGCTTTCAGAAACAAGAGCAAGTTTGAATCAGGCTAGGGATGTATTGAACGCTACGACGATTGAGTCTCCGATCAATGGAATCATCTCTCAAATTAATGCTGAGGAAAATGCAGCTGCAGTTCCAAATACACCTCTTGCAGTTGTTGTTAATCTCAACCCTATTAAAGCTGCCTTTCAAGTGAATAGCTTTCAAATAACGCAACTAAAGAAAGATCAGGAAGTTGCTGTTACTTTTGATGGAGTAGACGGTACGTTTGACGGAAAACTTAATGCTGTACCGCCTACCGCAAATGAACAAACCGGCTCATTTCTAATTGAAATTCCAATTAAAAACAAAGATTTAAAAATTAAAGGTGGCATGAAAGCCACTGCCGTTATTCAAACAGATGTGATCAAAAATGCGATTGTTATACCGAAAGACTCAATTATTTATGGCGAAAAAGAAACGTATGTTTATGCCCCTCAAGGGAAGAAGGTGAAGAAAGTAAAAGTAGAACTTGGAGCAGAGTCTGACGATAACATTCAAATCACAAAAGGTCTCTCAAAAGGTGATGTGGTCATTACAAAAGGAAAAGATCGCTTGAATGATACATCCGAAATCAAGGTACAGAAGTGAGTTGATTCTAAATGAACATTGCTAAGCTTTCCGTCTTTCGCCCGATAGCGATGGGCATGGTGATTATTTTCATTCTCATCATCGGTACCGTATCGCTCCGGAATATGCCAGTTGACCTTTTTCCAGATTTAACGTTTCCCGTTGCTGCGGTTACCGTTACTTATGATGGAGCTGGACCTGAAGAAGTTGAGAATTTACTCGCTTCCCCTCTTGAGAATGTAATGGGAACACTCCCTAACGTTGAAAGCATTTCATCCGTTTCTCAAAACGGCGGTGCCTTGATTCTTGTCTCATTTGAATGGGGAACGGACATGGATTTCGCCACATTAAATATGAGAGAACAAATCGATGCTGTTAGGGACTCGCTTCCATCTGAAGTTCCAATTCCAAAAGTGCTCAGGTTTAATCCTAGTGATATTCCGATTATGCAACTTGGAGTAGCAGGATCTGAGGAAGATCTCACAGAGGTAAAGCAAATCATCGAAGAGCAGATTAAGCCTTCTCTTGATTCTGTCCCAGGCGTTGCAGCAGTAACAATTGAAGGTCAATTAGAGAAGGAAATTAAATTAACAGCGGAACCCGATAAACTGAGCCAGTATGGTGTAACATTAACGAATTTGCAACAGCTGATCGGATCCGAAAACCTTAATCTTCCTAGCGGGTCAATCGAAACTGAAAATAAGAATCTTCCACTCAGAGTTACAGGTGAATTTGAATCTGTAGACGACTTAAAAAATCTTTCAGTACCTACTAAGAATGGTACTGTGAAACTAAGTCAACTTGTAGAAATTGAAGAAATGATGAAGCCCGCTGTGCAAGAAAGCTATTTAAATGGTGAACCTGCCATCGGATTCTCTATTCAGAAACAATCTGGCTCAAATACGGTTCAAGTGGTCAAACAAATTAATGAAAAACTTGAAGAAATTCAGCCATCGCTTCCTTCAGATATGGAAATAAAGACAGTATTTGACCAGGCGAAATTCATTAATCAATCCATAAGAGCTGTCGTTTGGAACATCATTATCGGAAGCTTACTAGCAGCAGCAGTACTCTATCTCTTTTTAAGAAATTTACGCAGTACACTTATCATCGGACTGTCTATTCCAATTTCCATCGTTGGTGCCTTCATTTTGATGTACTTCTCAGGACAGACGATTAACCTGCTCACTCTCGGAGGTCTTGCCCTGGGAGTAGGTATGATGGTCGATAATTCCATCGTCATACTCGAGAATATATACCGCCTTAGACAGGAAGGTAAATCCCTAAAAGATGCTGCAGTAGATGGGACAAAAGAAGTAGGCAGTGCGATTATAGCCTCTACTTTAACGACTGTTGTCGTCTTTTTACCGATCGTATTTGTATCTGGACTTGCAGCACAGCTGTTTAAGCCTCTTGCTCTTGCAGTTACCTATTCGTTAATCGCTTCTCTATTTACAGCTTTAATCATCGTACCTCTATTATCATCACTATTGATGAATAGAAATGAATCAAAATCGATTTTTCAGCTTAAGTTCGACCGGATGAACAATTGGTACAGACGTGTGTTAGATAAAACACTAACGCATCCTAAAAAAACGGTAGGGATTACCGTCTTACTTCTATGTATATCCGCAGCAGGAGCACCTTTTATTGGAACAGAATTTCTTCCTGCACAGGACCAAAGCTTCGTTAATATTAGTGCCAACCTGCCGGCTGGAAGCTCTCTGGACGCCACTGAAAATGTCACCGAAGAAATAAATAAAGTTTTGGACTCAGTACCTGAAGTCGATCTTTCTTATTTAACTGCGGGTGGGTCAGATAACTTCAGCGTAGGTGCCGGAAGTCAAACGAACCAGGCGACTTATAGCGTTCTACTCGTACCGATTGGAGATCGTGAGCAATCTGACCTTGAAGTAGCTGAAGAAATCCGTACGAAGTTGATAGATATACCTAATGCGGACATCTCCGTCTCTGCAAGTGATTCGGGATTTAGCGCTGATCCCATTTCGATCAATATTATAGGTCCTGATCTTGATGTATTGAAGGAACTGTCTGATGATGTGAAGGAAAGCATTTCAGAAGTCGACGGTGTTCGAGAACCAACTTCAAGCATTGAATCAAATAATCCAGAAGTGCAGATTCTCATTGACCGTGAGAAAGCTGCAAGCTATGGAATCGGCAGCTCACAAATTTCAACTGCTATCTCAAATGCCACAAGAGGCCTTGTTGCGAGTAATCTCGCTCGAGATGGGAACCAACTTGATATACGGCTAGCTGTTGAAGATAAATATACAGAATCTCTTGATTCACTTTCTAATTTACTTATCGAAACACAAACAGGTCAGAAAGTTCCTCTATCCGCTGTTGCTGAAATCAAGCGCGGACTAGGCCCATCTGAAATTACGAGGACAGATCGCCTCAGACAAGTAGAAGTTACAGCAAGCCTCCTTGATCGAGATCTTGGTACCGTGACAGATGAAGTGAGAGAGAAGCTTGTCAAGGATGTTCCACTACCTGGAAGTGCCTACAAAATCACTTTTGGTGGACAAGACGAACAAATGAATGATGCATTCTTTAAACTCTCTGGGGCACTTGCCCTAGCCATCGTTCTTGTGTATATGGTCATGGCTGGACAATTTGAATCCTTTCTGTATCCGTTCATCATTATGTTCTCAGTACCTTTGACCGCCATTGGTATTATCTTCGGCCTTCTAGTTTCATTCCAGCCGCTTGGAGTAGGCTCGCTAGTAGGAATGCTGATACTAACAGGCATAGTAGTTAATAATGCAATCGTGCTAGTGGATTACATTAACAAACTAAGAGCCACAGGAATGGATACACGCTCTGCGATATTAGAAGCTGGACCAGTTCGATTGAGACCGATCCTTATGACAGCTCTAACCACAATTCTTGGGCTAGTTCCTCTCTCACTCGGGTTTGGTGAAGGAACAGAAATTCAGCAACCGATGGCTATTGTTATTGTATTTGGGCTTAGTGTTGCGACGTTTATTACACTTGTTTTCATTCCTGTTGTTTATTACTTAATCGATAACCGTCGAAAAAAACGTACTGACAAAAAGGAAGAAATTGAAGCATAAAAAAAAGAAAGCCAAATTAGATTTGGCTTTCTTTTTTATGCTGATGTTTTCGTATTTGAGGCGGGCTCTTTCGAAGACTGCGGTTTCCAGGTTTTCCATCGTTTCCTCAGTAGATCCTTCAACCATTCACGCTTCTTTTTCTTTTTCTTCTCACGATTCTTCATAAGAAGGTTCCCTCCTGATCGAAAACAATTCTTTTATTCTTCTACAAGTTCCTGATCTTCTTTAAGGCTCAATACTTCTTCAACAGGCTGATAAGACTCACCATACAACTGCAAATCTTTATAAGTGTGAATTTCCTGATACGTATGTTTCATCGCTTCATAAATTTCTTTTTCACCAGCTTCACTCGGTGACCAGTAAAGAATTTCCATTTCATTGATTTCATTCGTCGCTAAAGATCTTCTACGGTATCCGATTGACTTTGCATGTTTGAAACCTTCTCTCAAATAAAAGCGCTGTCTTTTTTCAGTATCCGACTCATCGTAATCGACAGGCTCTACTTCAAGGATGATGGGTTTATTCATTTCTTTTAGTTGCTCAATCAATTTCTTCCCTAGACCTTGACCTCTGGCATCCCTTGAAACGAAAATATAGTCCACGAAAATAAAATCAGGAAGATTTGCATACATTAGCACATGGTTAGGTCCTTCATCTTTCGTGTAAATGTGACCTTTCTCTTCCAACAGCAAGTCCATATGCTCTTTTGATTTCATCTCTTCAATGGGGAAATATTGCTTCAGCTTCTCATACCAGTTCATTGATCTACTCCTTTTATTGAATTCATCACTAATAGTATAACACATTTATCCAGTAAAAAAGTTCTATGCTTGTAACACCACAATATATTTTCCCCTCTTTTTAATCTTGTAAACATTGAGTACAATGAGGGAAATTATAAAATAAGGAGGAAAGCAATGCATTTTAATTTCGACTTTTCATTGCTTGCAGTCTTACTTATCGCTTTTACAGCTTTTATTGCAGCAGTTGTAAATGCAGCCACAAACCTTTTCTCCAACAAAGAAAAAAGGCATTTACTACTCCATTACAAAATAACTAAAAATTGGAAAACCTTTTCAAATGAATAATGTCATTAAATGACGGTTTATACTTATTAGAGAGAGTTCTTAGACAATAGACTATACAATCAATTTAAAAAAAGACCGCCTCGGCGGTCTTTTCATTAACAATTAAGGCGTATAGTCAACATTCTTTGTGTAACGATTACTTGCATCCCAGAGAAGGAATTCATTGATTCCATTGTCCTTAAGAGCTTTGATTTGCGCTTCAACCTCAGGTTTTCCGTAATTCAAGTAATTCCCACTGCCAAGATAGCTAGCAGTAAAGTCTTGAATCCAGGGACGACTAGTTGGTGCGTCATCGAGTTTTCCTAATACTTTATTCTCTACTTTGGCATATTCGTTTATAAGATTGTACGGTTCTAAATCAGGCTTAGCAATCCCAAAATAAGATCCCCAATGACTTGGATAGATCATAGATGAAATCACATCCACGTTGCTTGAAATTTTAGAGAAATTTTGACCAATGCCTGGCGCTTCTGGAATTGTCGCTGAATAACCAAAGATATCAACAGACACATCTACATCATATTGTTCTAATTTCGAATTTGCATACGCTACAAAATCTGTAACTGCCTGCACACGCTTTTGAACATTGTCTTTGTCCATATCAGCATATTTACCCATCGTATACTCTAAAGTATCTTCACGTGTTTCAAATCCTTCAGGAAATCGAACATAGTCAAATTGAATCTCTTTAAAGCCCATTTTTGCAGCTTCAATTGCAATCTGTACGTTATAATCCCATACTTCTTCTTTAAAAGGATTCACAAACGCTTCTCCACGACCGTTCTTCCATAATGATCCGCCTTCTTTGTAAGAAAGCTCTGGTCTTGCCTCCGCAAGCACAGTGTCCTTGAACACTACGACTCTCGCAATCGGATAAATTTGGTGCTTCTCTAATTCTTCTAACACCTTACGAGGGTCCTTCATGTAAGGCTTACCAATGTCATATTCAGCTAATGGTGAATCTTCCTTTGGTACGTATGTAAGATTACCAAAATCATCTTTTAAATCGATGACCATTGCATTTAAGTCCGTTGAATCAATGAATTTTGTTAATTTACTAAATCTGCTTCCTCCAGCCGAATTCCCAGTAACATATATCCCTCTTACTGCATCTGGATACTCGAAATTAAGGCCAGAATCATACACGAACCTCGGTAGCCGATCTGGTAGTGTCAGCTTTTTGTTTTCTAATTCAATGCCTTGGTGATTTGACGCTGATAAAGCTTCATCTGCTAGTACTGTCTGTCCGAACACAGAAAATAACAACACTGTAGCAAGCAGACTCTTTAACCCCACATTTAAAATACGCACAGCTTCTCTCTCCCCTTTATTAGTTTGCCTTCTCTATTATAAGATGAATAGACATTCTTTGAAAGAACTTCCAGTAAAATTCCTCATGTCTTTTTCGTGAATGAATTAAATTGATTTATTTTTCATCTAGTGGTATGATTATTAGAAAAATAAATTTGGGTTAAGGAGGCTATCATCATGAGAAACGTAACGTTAACAGACATATATCAACTTCCTTTTGCACGTAAATACTTGAAACGAGCAGGACTAGCTCATGCGATTTCCGTGACAAAACAAGCCTATCATTTCGCGAATCAATACGATGTAAACCCTGATCTTGCTACAAAAGCAGCGCTTCTTCACGATATAGGTCACTATACATGGTATCGGAATGGACAATGGGATTACAACTTATATAAACAAAATGACATTCACGCGATTAAGGGGGCTGAACGAGCACACAAAATGCTAATCCGCCTTGGCGAAAATCCGGTGTCAGCCAAAGAAATTGCAGTCGCGATCTTATTCCATACGGACTCGTACTTTATGGGCACGGTAAAGCGAAGCGCCCTTCAAGAAGTTGTTGCTATGGCAGATGAAGCAGATGAAGAACCAGGTGGAAAGCATCACTACAAAGTTATCTCTGAAGATGAAGCTAAGACTGAACTAAGTGAATTGGATAAGCTCATCGAACATTGCTTAAACAATCAGAATGAGTGGCAGCAAAGTGTATAAAATGACCACTATTCCTGATAGCTTAGGAAAGGGATCTCAATGAGTAGCTCCTTTTCATCCCTTTCCACAACTTCCCCACCCCATCTCTTAATCAAATCATTCCCCTTTTCATGATCAGGTAGTTTCATTCGTAAAAACGGTTTGCTTTGCCTACATGAAAAACCAACGATAAACTCATACAATCCCCACATTTCTTTCACGGACCCTTTGAAAAAAAACTCTACTAATTCAACATACTTTTCTCGAATTTCTAGCCACATATAGCCAGTTGTTTGATTCTTTACATCAAATAGGTATACTGTAGAAGTAATGGAAGGATGATCCTGACTTTTACTTGTATTCTCCCCCCTCATAAAATCAAGAATCTCTTGATCAAATTCTGGGTTGTACATATAGTAAATCATCGTATTCCTCCTCTAAATTTTTGTAATCAAGGAGCTAACATGACGATTCTACGAGCAAGTTTACTCATCTCTACCCTTATTCTTTGCGCACTCATTTTATTAGATTATTCGATGTCTCTTTCCTTATCCCTCTATGTCAAAGGAATGCTTCTCCTATCCATTTGTCTCTACATACCCTATCTTTTTATGAAATTTAAGAGAAAGCAAGACGAACAAAAATAATAGAAGGCCGCATTTCAATTGAAATGCGGCCTTCTGATGTTTATACGGTAACCTGATATTTATTATACTCTTCTTCCGTGCAAGCGATCCAGTGTCCTTCTGTTACTTCACGAAGTACGCGCTCTTCTCCGTTTTCAGGAAGGTGTTTTTCAGGATCGTAAACTTTTCTTCTTCTTGAACGCTCATACTCAGGATCCGGTAAAGGAATCGCTGAAAGTAGGGATTGCGTATATGGATGAAGAGGATTGCGATAAAGTTCTTCACTCTCTGCAAGCTCAACAATTTGTCCACGGAACATAACACCAATTCGATCGCTGATGTATTTAACCATGGAAAGATCATGCGCAATAAATAAATACGTTAAGCCTTTTTCACGTTGAAGCTTCTTCAGCAGGTTAACAACCTGTGCTTGAATCGAAACGTCTAGTGCAGAAATGGGCTCGTCAGCGATAATGAACTCAGGGTCTACCGCAAGTGCACGCGCAATTCCGATACGCTGTCTTTGTCCACCACTGAATTCATGGGGATAACGGTTTGCATGCTCTTTGTTTAACCCTACTGTCTCCAGAAGCTCATGTACTTTGTCCATACGAGCTTTTTTAGAACTAGAAAGGCCATGAATATCAATACCTTCAGCAATAATATCAGAAACCGTCATACGCGGGTTAAGAGATGCATAGGGATCCTGAAAGATCATCTGCATTTTACGATTGAATTTCTTTAGTTCTTTCGCAGATTTTTTCCCATGTACATCTTCTCCGTTAAAAATAACTTCGCCATCTGTTGCATCGTAGAGACGAATAATCGTACGCCCAGTTGTGGATTTCCCACAACCAGACTCACCAACTAAACCAAATGTTTCACCTTTATAAATATCAAACGTTAACCCATCCACAGCTTTTACAGTTCCTTTACCTACTTTAAAATGCTGTTTCAGGTTTTTTATTTCAAGTAATTTTTCTGTACTAGACATTAGTTCCACCATCTTTCGCGCCAATGATCGGCTCATCTGGAGCCATTCCTTGCATGCGTTTTTTAATTGCTGAAGGCGGTTCTACCTTCGGAGCTTTTTCATGCAACAACCATGTTGCAGCATAGTGTGTGTCAGAAACCTTAAATAATGGAGGTTCCATTTCTGTATCAATTTTCATCGCATATGGATTACGCGGTGCAAAAGCATCACCTTTTGGCGGATCGAGTAGATCCGGTGGTGATCCTGGAATCGCGATTAGCTCTTCATCCGATGAATCTAGACTAGGCATGGAACCAAGAAGCCCCCATGTATACGGGTGTTGAGGATTGTAGAAAATTTCATCTACAGTACCCGTTTCTACGATCTTACCTGCATACATAACTGCAACTCGGTCAGCAATGTTAGCTACAACACCAAGATCATGTGTAATAAAGATAATCGATGTTCCCATTTTCTCCTGCAAGTCATTCAAAAGTTCAAGAATCTGTGCTTGAATCGTTACATCAAGTGCAGTTGTAGGTTCATCTGCAATAAGAACACGCGGGTTACAGGCAAGAGCGATTGCTATAACAACACGCTGTCTCATACCTCCAGAGAATTGGTGCGGAAACTCATTAACTCTTCCTTCAGCATTAGGAATACCAACGAGTTTTAACAGCTCGATCGCCCTTTCCTTCGCTTCAGACTTACTCATATTTTGATGTTTCACTAGACCTTCCATGATTTGCTTCCCAATGGTCATGGTCGGATTAAGAGATGTCATAGGGTCCTGGAAAATCATTGAAATTTCTGATCCGCGAATCTTTTGCAATTCTCTTTCGGACAATTGTGCTAGATCCCGATCGCCAAACTTAATTTCTCCCTCTTTGATGCGTCCAGGAGGATTTGGAATTAAGCCCATAACAGCTTTTGATGTTACGGATTTACCTGATCCTGACTCTCCTACAATTGCTAATGTTTCACCTTTATTTAAATGGAAGTTTACTCCGCGAACCGCTTTGACTTCTCCAGCAAACGTATCAAAGGAGACATGCAAATCGTTCACTTCTAGAATCTTTTCCATTCTAATTCCCCCCTATTTACGTAGCTTTGGATCAAATGCGTCTCGAAGTCCGTCACCAAGCAAGTTAAATGCAATCATGATTAATGAAATAATAATCGATGGCCATAACACGAGATGTGGATAAATTTGTAAACTTTTAAACCCAACGTTAATAATTGAACCAAGCGATGCTTCTGGAGGACGAATACCAAGACCGATAAAGCTAAGAAACGCCTCGAAGAAAATCGCGTTTGGAATTGTAAACATTGTTGTAATGATAATTTGGCCAAGTACGTTAGGAATTAAGTGCTTCCCGATAACACGACCGCTTGTTGCACCCAATGTCCGAGATGCTAAAACAAATTCTTGAGTTTTAAGTTTCAAGACTTGTCCACGGACAATCCGTGACATTCCTATCCACCCGGTAACTGATAGGGCAAGGATAATAGAGAATATCCCCGGTTCAAAGATTAAGATAAACAAAATAATAAGAATTAGATTTGGAATACCAATAAGAACCTCAATAATACGCTGAAGAATGTTATCTACGCGACCACCATAATAGGCTGAAATACCTCCATAAGCAACTCCGATAACAAAGTCAATGAAGGCTGCAGCTGCTGCAATGAATAGCGAAATACGAGTACCTTTCCATACTCGTGTCCACTGGTCACGACCAAATTCATCCGTACCAAACCAAAAGTACTCATCTTCATACCCTTTTGCTTCATACTGATCTGTTCCACGAATATCGACACCATTTAACCCAAGAAAGTCGATATTTTCGAGTACTGGAACTTTAGCAGGCAATTTTGCTCTCGTTAGCTCCTGCTTATCATAAGCGTAGTCATTCATTCCTGGCCCGAATATTGCCAGGATAATGATAGCTACAATAATAATCAGCCCTGTTATAGCACCAGGGTTTTTCTTCAATCTTCTCCAAGCATCTTTCCAGAAGCCAGTACTTTCACGGGCTATCTGCTCATTCTCAGTAGAATCGAGTTCAGCGGGCTGAAACATGTCGTTTGAAAGATCATCTAGTTTCTCTTGTTTCATACTCATTAATCTTTACCTCCCGCTAAACGAATTCTAGGATCAATAACCCCGTACATAATGTCTACAAATAAAATAACGAGAATAAATAATAAACTAAAGAAAAGCGTTGTGCCCATTATAATCGGAAAATCGTTTGTCAAAATTGAGTTAACAAATTTTTCTCCAAGTCCTGGAATAACGAAAATTTGCTCAATTACAAGAGTACCTGTCATTAGACCTACAACCAGTGGTCCCATAATAGTAATGATAGGTATAGAAGCATTACGGATTGTATGTCTAATAACAACCGCTGTGCTGCTTAAGCCTTTTGCCTTCGCTGTTGTAATATAGTCCTGCCCAAGAACTTCTAACATTTCAGTTCTCATAAAACGGGCTATTGTAGCAACAACAATGGATGCAATTGCAATCGTTGGCATAATCGTATAAGCAAAGCCATCCCAGTACGCCACCGGTAATAACTCCCATTTAACTCCCAACCAATATTGCATCAAGCCAGCGATAACAAAGTTTGGAATTGAAATCCCGAGTACAGCAATTACCATCGTGCCATAGTCAAGGAATGAATTGTGCCTTAGTGCTGCAATGATTCCGAGGAATAGCCCTATAATTGATCCAACAACTAATGACTGGAGCCCTAAATAAGCTGATGGTCCAATACGTTCCCCAATAATTGTTGACACTTCACGGCCATCCTGCTGGAAAGAAACCCCGAGGTCACCACTTAATAAATTTTTCATGTAATTAAAATACTGAACGGGAACCGGGTTATTTAAGCCATACTTTTCATTTAACTGGACAATTTGTGTATCTGACATTTTTTCCTGGTTATTAAAAGGTGTACCAGGCAAAAGCTTCATTAGAAAAAATGTTAGCGAAGCAATGATAAGAAAGGTAACAATCATTGATACTACCCTTCCGCCAATATAACGTCCCACTACAACCAACCTCCTCAAAAGATACCTGCTTATTTATTATAAGTCGAATAATGGAAAAGCACTAGTTATAATTTTCTATTTATTTCATAACTAGTATCCGTTTCGACATTTTTCTTATTACAGGTAAAAAAGAGAGCATATGTCAGGATGACATATACTCTCCTGAAAATCTAATTTTATTTACCTTCGATCTTAACCCATTTGTAAGATTCGTCTGCACCAAATGTGTGTACATAAAGATTTTTAACATAACCTTTTTGTACGACTGCAGCACCACGTTGGTAAGTAGGAACGATTGCAGCGTCCTCTTCCAACAGTACTTTTTCAGCATCTTGCATCATACTCCAGCGTTTAGCTTGATCTGTTTCTTTTCTTGCATCAGAAACGAGTTGATCATACTTGTCGCTTGAATAATTCATACGGTTATAATCAGCGCCTGTTTCAAACATATAAAGGAACGTCATTGGATCTGGATAGTCAGGTCCCCAACCACCAGTTGAGATATCAAAGTCTCCGGAAGTTTCCAAATCAAGGAACTGTTTCCATGGTTGTTTGTTGATTGTTAGAGTAATACCATCAAGTTTGGATTCAAACTGATCTTTTGCATACTCTGCAATTTTGGAAGAAAGTTCAGTGTCCGATGTTAAGAATTCCAATTCAACAGAATCTTTTCCGATTTCTTTAAGACCCGCTTCCCATGCTTCTTTTGCTTCTGCATCACTCTGGTCAGCATAGAATCCGTCTGGAGCGAATTCACGGAAATCAGCACCATCTGGACCTTTTACAAAGTCTTTTGGCACGAAATATTTTGCAGCAACAGAACCGTTGTTTAGAAGAACATTAGCTAGGTCTTCTCTGTCAAATGCAAGATAAAGTGCTTTACGAATGTTTTTGTTAGCTAGTGCTTCGTTCTTTTGGTTTAAACGGAAGAAGTACATTGTTGGTTCAAGTAATGTTGAGAAATCTTCACTATCTTGGTATTGGTCTACAAAGTCAGCAGAAAGTCGAGCACGATCGATTTTCCCAGTATCATAAAGGTTAACCGAAGTGGCTACATCTTGAACGATCTTAGTTGTGATTTTCTCAAGATTTACAGCATCTGCATCCCAATATTCTGTGTTTTTCTCATAAGTCCAACCCTCACCATGATTCCATTCAGCAAATACGAATGGTCCATTATAAATCATTGTATCTGCTTCAAGAGCAAATTTATCGCCTTGCTCTTCAGCAAATGCTTTTGGTTGTGGATAGAATGTTGCGAAAGTTAGCAATGATTTAAAGTAAGGAACTTTCTTTTCTACAGTGATTTCAAGTGTTTTGTCATCCACTGCTTTAGCTCCAAGCTCATCTACTTTACCGTAAAGTGGATCGCCTTCAGTAATGATCGCATTACCGTTTTTGATTCCAGCAGTACCAAACATTGAAGCATATTGTGAAAGTGTATCTGGGTTAAGTGCTTTGTGCCAAGCATAGATGAAATCTTCTGCCTTTACATCAGAACCGTCTGACCATTTAGCGTCATCACGAATTGTGAATGTATAAACTGTTTCACCGTCTTTTTCTTCTTCTTTAGGATCATCAGCGGCCATACCTAGTGTTGGCTCATTGTTTTCGTCAAGGCGATAAAGACCTTCGAAAACCTGGTTCATTGCTTTAAATGAAGTTGCATCTGTTGCCTGCGTAGTATCCATTGAAGGAATTTCCGCAGTTTCAATTAAATTCAGTACTTGTTTAGAAGCCGAATCTCCGTCGCCTTCTCCACTACTGTTCCCCCCGTTGTTTGAGCCGCCGCCGCAAGCCGACAGGAATACGCTCAATACAAGCACAAGAGATAGGACAAGTGTCCATCTTGATTTCTTCATGCTGTGTGACCTCCCTTAAAATATGTAGCTATGTGTGAGGCGAATTAATCAAATTCTCTAATAATTAATTCGACTTGTTTCACCCACAACTCGTATTATACAAGTTTTCTAACTATTTTGCATACGGTTTTTTTACGTGAATTTACAAAAACCGCACCAGAATTACGTTTGAGTAACAAAAGATAGGTCTTTAGTCCTAGTATGAATTCTCTGTTTTTTGGGTAATTTTTTGTTTTTACATAAAAATGTATGAAAATATATCTAGCCTCCCTACCTGAAAGTATGTAGTACATGTAACTGCATACCATATTCATATCGCGAAATATTCTGACATGTAAAGGAGATGTAAATCACCAATACAATTTTTATTACTTTTGTATTGTTCTTAGCTCATTCTTTTTTTATACTAAGTGAGATAAAGAAAAATGGGGGCATGTATGAAATCACTTACAATTAAGTCAGGTGTACTCGTTATCCTGGCACTCATTGCTGCAATAATTATTTCTGTTACATCCGATGAAGGGATTAGTTTGCAAACTCTTGCAGATGTTCTATTCATGATTGCATTAGCTATGTTACTCATAGGCGCAGCCCTTCATGTTGTGCAAACTGGTTTCTTTGATGGAATTGTCTACTCGTTTAAACGGTACTTTAAAAGCAGTACAAAACATCAAATGATTGAAGAAGATCAAACGGAACTTCGTTATCAACTCAATTATGATAACCCCATCACTTACCCGCTTTTGATTGCTGGAGGGTTCTGGACACTTATAACCATTATTAATGCAATCATCATAACAAGTAGCTGAAGTTGCATCGATTGTTTCAAATACGCTATACTTATAGTATTAATAGGATATAGAACGGCTAAGACGAAGAGTAGTACAACTTGCTGTGATTTTAGAGAGCCTGTGGTTGCTGAAAACAGGTATGACACATGTTGGAATGGACTTCAGAGCCCCTTTGCTGAACCAGTTAGTAGGCAAAGGCGTGAGCATTCACGTTATCACCACAGGTTCTTGTAACCATAAGTGATCCGGTCTAACTGGATAAGCAGGGTGGCACCACGGTCCATTCGTCCCTAGCAATAGAGACGAATGGACCTTTTTGTATTCTATTTTATCGAAATTGAAAGGGGCAACACATAATGAGCGTAATATTTTCCGGTATTCAGCCGAGTGGAACGTTAACAATTGGTAACTATCTTGGCGCCATGAAACATTTCACAGATTTGCAAGATGATAATGAATGTTTCTTCTGCGTTGTGAACCAACATGCCATAACAGTACCTCAAGAAAAACAGGCTCTCAAACAAAATTCAAGAAGCCTTGCTGCTTTATACCTTGCTTCTGGCATTGATCCTGAGAAATCGACATTATTCATTCAATCTGAAGTGCCAGCACATGCACAGCTTGCTTGGATGCTACAATGTGTCTCCTATATAGGAGAACTAGAAAGGATGACCCAATTTAAAGACAAATCAACAGGGAAAGATGCTGTTAGCGCAGGACTACTTACTTATCCACCATTAATGGCTGCTGATATCCTTCTATATGGAACTGAAATTGTTCCTGTTGGTGATGATCAGAAACAGCATATTGAACTCACACGTAACCTTGCAGAACGATTTAACCGTAAATTTAATGATATTTTCACTATGCCTGATGCACGGATCCCTAAAGTGGGTGCCCGCATTATGTCTCTTCAAGATCCAACGAGAAAAATGAGCAAATCCGATGCCAACCAAAATGCTTATATCTCCATGCTTGATGAACCTTCTACGATTATTAAGAAGGTGAAAAAAGCTGTAACTGACTCGGATGGCATTGTAAAGTTTGATAAAGAAAACAAACCTGCGATTTCAAACCTGTTAACCATCTATTCACTTTGTTCAGGTAAAAGTGTTAAAGACATTGAAGCGCTCTATGAAGGTCGCGGATATGGTGATTTCAAAGCTGAATTAGGAGAAGTAATCGCTGAAACACTTAGACCAATACAAGAGCGATATAAAGAGCTTATTTCTTCTTCAGAGTTAGATGATATCCTCGACCTCGGCGCTGAAAAAGCAAACCGTAAAGCATCAAAAATGCTCACTAAAGCTGAACGCGCTATGGGGCTTGAAAGAAAAAGAAGATAACACAAAAAGAAGGCTGCCGATTGGCAGCCTTTTTTCTAATTTACGTGTGTCCCCTTTTCAAGCTCCCATATCTTCTCAAAATATGGCTGCCCTTTAATAATTCGTTCACATATTTGCTCATGCTTCATTGACCATCCTGCTTTAACTTCTCTATAAAGCCCTTCCCAAGCCTCGTCCATTTCCATACTTTGAATTTGCACGTATTTCTTTGGTTGGCACTCCGTAAACCAGTATCTAATCTCAGCAGAATTACCACTTGAATATAAATGATCGAGCGCCATGAAAAGCAGCTGTTTCAACTGCCTTTCTTTCCTAGTGAGACCCATCATAATTTCAGGTCCCGGAGAAAGAATATGATGTTCTTTTATAGGTTGATCTTCTTCAAATGGATACTCAACAGTTTTTACGTCAGCAACCATTTCATACACAGCCTTTTCCTGCCTAGGAATCACTCTACTCTTACGGATCGGGATTTTATAACCTAACGTATCAATCACAATCACCCCTCTGCCATCCGTAGCCAGGAAGCAATACTCTAAAGGTGACCGTTCATTATTTTTACGAATGTAGCTCTGTTGGAAAACATCACCAAGTAAACTTTCCGGAAGCTCTGAAAGATCATTCTCAAGATAGTGATACAAAAGCGAATCAACCTTAATAACGGGCACCTGGTCCAAAAGCTCTATAAAATCATCTTTTCTCCATTCGTGAAAATCACAAACGTTATATCCATTTTCCTCACCTTCAAACCAGTTCACCCAAACATCTCGCAAATACAACATCTGGCTACCCCTCACTTCGCTACTGTTTGTAAAAACAGTATAGTCAGGACCAAGTCAAAATATTCCATGATAAGTATATTATTAAGAAAAGATTAATAGAACTGTGAAATGCGAAAGTGGGCGGTTAGGTCCGACAAGCGCTGGAAGGATTTCAATTGAACACGTTTTTTGTGTTCGGATGAAATCCTGAAGCGACTCGAGGACCTGCCCACTGCAGCTGGACATGAAAAGCGAAGACGAGCGATTAGAAACGGAGATATTGGAACTCTTGAACTGGAACACGCTTTTTGTGTTCCTGTGAAAGAGTGAAATATCGGAGTTTCTGCGAGTCGTAGCCTGGATCTCATGAAATGCGAAAGTGGGCGGTTAGACTCGACAAGCACTGGAGCCATTCAAAATGAACACGGTCTTTGTGTTCAGATTGAATGGTGAAGTGACCGAGAGTCTGCCCACTGCAGCTAGACACGAAAAGCGGAAGTGGGCGTTAAGGTCCGACAAGCGCTGGAAGGATTTCATTTGAACACGCTTTTTGTGTTCGGATGAAATCCTGAAGCGACTCGAGGACCTGCCCACTGCAGCTGGATCTCATGAAATGCGAAAGTGGGCGCTTAGACTCGACAGGCACTGGAGCCATTCAAAATGAACACGGTCTTTGTGTTCAGATTGAATGGTGAAGTGACCGAGAGTCTGCCCACTGCAGCTAGACATGAAATGCGAAAGCGGGCGTTTAGACTCGGTGGGCACCGTTACCATTCAAAACAATGATAGTATATCTGTAAAACAGCCCCCTCAATTAAAAAATAACCCCCGAATGTCGGGGGTTATTTGCTCTTATTTCGTAAATTTCTTAAAGACGAGTGTTGCATTGTGACCGCCAAAACCAAGTGAATTGTTCATCACAGCAGTTACTTCAGCTTGACGTGCTTTATTTGGCACGTAATCAAGGTCACAGTTCGGATCTGGGTTTTCATAGTTAATGGTTGGAGGAAGAATTCCTTCTTCTAACACTTTAGCACAGAAAATCCCCTCAACTGCTCCAGCTGCACCCAGCAAGTGACCAGTCATGGACTTTGTTGAGCTAACTGCAAGATGATAAGCATGCTCACCAAAAACAGATTTGATCGCAGCAGTTTCATACTTATCATTGTAATCCGTGCTTGTCCCATGTGCATTGATATAACCGATATCAGTGGGAGAAAGTTCAGCATCATCGATCGCTTGTTGCATCGCTCTTGCACCACCCTCACCTTCTGGCGCTGGCTGCGTCACATGGTAAGCATCACCTGTTGAACCATACCCGACGATTTCACCGTAAATTTTGGCTCCTCGTTTCTCGGCAGATTCAAGACTTTCTATAACCAGAATACCAGCTCCTTCACCGATGACAAATCCATCGCGATTTGCATCAAAAGGACGGCTCGCTGTTGCCGGATCCGGATTTGTAGATAGAGCTTTCATCGAACCAAATCCAGCTACGCTCATGCTAGTAATGGGTGCTTCTGATCCTCCGGTGATCATTACATCAGCATCACCGCGTTGAATCACTTTGAACGAATCACCAATCGAGTTCGTTCCTGAAGCACAAGCCGTAACTGTACAAGAGTTAATTCCTTTAGCACCAAGCATAATGGATACTTGACCCGACGCCATATCTGGAATCATCATCGGTACAAAGAATGGGCTAACTCGTCGTGCCCCTTTATCCAAGAACGTTCGGAATTGGGACTCGTACGTTTCCATTCCACCAATTCCAGAACCGATCCACACACCGACTCTTTCAGCATTATCATCTGTAATTTTCAATCCAGCATCATCTACAGCCATTTGAGATGCTGCAACTGCAAATTGAGTGAAACGATCCATCTTTCGAACATCCTTGCGATCCATAAATTGTTCTGGATCAAATTCAAGTGCTTCACCTGAAACTTTTGCTGCGAATTGATCTTTATCAAGTCGTGTTAATGGATTAATTCCTGAAACACCATTTAAAATATTCGTCCATGTTTCATTCACAGAATTTCCTAGCGGGGAAACCGTTCCCAGCCCTGTAATGACTACTCTTCTCTTCATTTCTATCAGCGCTCCTTTTCTCACAACTACAATTTTCTTTTATTAACGTCCTATTTTAAGAGCAACCGCTCCCCAAGTTAAACCTCCGCCGAAGCCAACAAGAATAACGACATCATCTTCTTTCACACGTCCTTCTTCAATTGATTCTGATAGCGCAATTGGAATAGTCGAAGAAGAAGTATTACCGTATTTCTTGACCGTTGTCGCCATTTTTTCAATCGGTAATTCAAGACGTTGTCTTGAAGCCTCCATGATTCGAATATTCGCCTGATGTGGAATTAGGAAATCGACATCTTCTTTTGTAAGACCTGCTTTATCAATGACATTAATAGCAGACTGTCCCATTTGTCTGACAGCGAACTTGAATACTTCTCTGCCGTTCATGGCCATGAAGCCATTAGGTTCTTGATAAAGGTGTTTAGCACCCGTGCCATCAGAACCAAGTTCGAACGAAAGAATTCCTCTTCCTTCAGAAACAGGTCCTACAACAGCAGCTCCGGCGCCATCTCCAAATAAAACGGCGGTATTCCGATCTTCCCAGTCAGTAATTTTTGAAAGCTTCTCAACACCAACTACAAGAATATTTGTATATGTGTCATTTTTGATGTATTGACTTGCAGTTATCATGCCATACATGAATCCAGCACATGCTGCACTCACATCCATGGCAGCCGCATTTTTTGCGCCTAACTTATCTTGAAGCAAGCATCCTACAGACGGAAATGGAAAATCTGGCGTAACTGTTGCAACGAGAATAAGATCTAAGTCTTCCGCTTTAATATTAGCATCATCCAGGGCTTTTTTTGAAGCTAAATATGCCATATCAGACGTATTCATATCATCATCTGCAATTCGACGCTCTTCAATACCAGTTCTTGTGCGGATCCATTCATCTGATGTATCAACCATTTTCTCTAAGTCATGATTTGTTAATACACGTTCCGGAACATAATGGCCAACACCTAATAAACCTGCGTTCATCTTTAAATTTCCCCTTTGTAGGATATTTTCTAACTTAAAACCAAACTTTAGTATCTGGTACTAATTTTAATCCAAATAAATCTGTTTGTCTACCTAACCAGCTTGAGGTGACCCACACGTTTCATCTATTCCATTCATAAACTAATTGTAATTAATCAACGTGTGAAGGAGGACATATGGATGTTTCCTTATAATCAACAGCAGCCGAATTTCTTTCAACAGCCTGGCTATCCACCCAATTATCAGCAGCAACAAAATTTCCCACACTACCCGCCATACCAGCAACATCCTTACCAGCAACCTATACAACAACCTCTACAACATCCTTACCAGCAACCCATGCAACAACCATACTATTCACACCCTTATTATCAGCAACCATACCCTCCGTACCAGGGGTATCCAGCCGGGCATCCTTTTATGAATCAATTCAAAAACCAAAACGGCCAATATGATCTACCTAAAATGATGAACACCGTGCAGCAGTTCACTCCAATGGTGAAGCAGATGGGTTCCTTGCTTAACTTTTTCATTAAATAGTAGAAAAGACGTGGAACCACGTCTTTTCTACTTATTTTGAAAGAAATAACATGCTACCAGCACTAATAAAAAGCAAAAGACCGGATATGACCATTAAACTTAAGCTCCCGATCAGTATCCCGATCAGAAGGCCACCTATTGGAACAAACCAAATCCAGAAAGCTTTACGGCCCATTTCTCTCTCTCCTTATTTCTGTGCGTCCTGCTTACCAAGCTCATAAGCATCTTCCATCGCTTTTAGAAAAAGCTGTAAAAGTGGCTGCATCTTTTCTAAATCCAGTTCTATATCCTGTTCACTCAAGGATTGTTTTGCTTCAGGAAAATACTTCATTGCAATTTGCATAAATTTCATGTTCTGTTCCATTTAATTCACTCCTCGTTCACTTTCGCCTTTATGGCTCACATCCATTATAGCGATAAATAGGGCGTATTGAAATGTTCCCAATCTTCTCGCTGGCCAGAAACCATTTTCAATACCATAGCCGCCTGTCCTCGATGGTAGGACTCATGATCGATGAGATGACTTATGATCCATTCAGGTGAGTAATGAATACTCTCTCCATTAACGACTACCTCTGGCCCTGGTTTTCGATAGTCTACATCAGAAAGATTGTTGTAAAAGTCTCTTATCAAGTCACGAACTTCAGCAAGTCTGGCAAGAAACCAAGAAAGTTCTTTGTCATTTGGTGCTGAAATAATTTGTTCTTCCTGAAAAAAGAAGTGATTCTTCTCTTCTTCTGTTACGCTTTCTCCCATGAGGGCGTTTTTCACCCACCATAGCTCTATTTGGGCGATATGAAGCAAATAAGCTCCTACCGTCGGAAAACTCGAATAGCCATAGTGCAATTCTTGCAATTCAATATCGCTTACCATCGAAAGCAGCTTTTCCCTCGTTTCTTTCAAAGCTTGCAGTCCATGCGAGGAGTCATGTACATCATAGTTGCCAAGCGTCTTTTCCAACATAAACAATCTTCCCTTCTCAATCATTCGGATCGTCTTCGGTAAATAGTAGGGTCGAGCTTCATCATGTTTTCTGTATGTTCACGCTGTTTCGCGAGACCCTCTTTAATGGGAGTAAGGTTAGTAAAATCTAGCTTATTCACACTTTCTCTATTAGAGATGGTACATTGCATTGTTTTATCATCTCTTGGATCTAATTGTTCTCCTATACACCATTCGACCCCGTTTTGCCATTCTCCTTCTCGCCCGCTCGATAGATTGATTGTTTCTGATTGATCTTTTCGTTCCGAAGCTTTATACATAGCCTGACAGACGTCCTCAACGTAAAGAGCATCATAATGGAACTTCTCACCCTCGATTTTATATAGAGGTGGAAGCTTCTCATGAACGAAGTAATGTTGAAATACGAATTGATTTGGTTGCCAGGGGCCATAGACGAGAGGAGTACGTATAATCTTTATCACTGATTCCGATTCGGCATCAATAAGTAAATTTTCCTCTTGTTTCTTAAACTTTCCAACTTTCGTAACTGGATTTAAAGGTGTTTTCTCGCTAATGCTTCCGTATCTCTTACCATAAATTTCAAGGCTTGATAGATAAACAAGCACTTTTCCCTGACTTGCTTGAATCACTTTCTTCGTATTCTTCATTTCCTCTTCCACCCTCTTTGAATGACGTCCTACTTTCAAAAAAGATGGCATGCTTAAATGAAAAACCGCATCGCATCCATCAGCAAGATCGGCAATGGATGTTTCTTGTAATTTTTGATTAACTAACTTGTAATGAGAATTCCTTAGAAATGACATTTCTTTCATTTCATATTCAGAAGCTCTCTCTCGCTCAATCCTTCCATCGATCGCAACGACTTCCACACCCTGATTAAGAAGCAATTCTGTTAAATGATAGCCAATAAATCCAAGGGCACCTGTGACTAACACTTTTTTCATTTTCAACCTCCTAAACCTTTAGAATACTTTCTATATCGTCAGTTCATTCTAAAGAGTAACGATTAATTCATGGAAGGAAGCATACATATGGAACTTCATCACGGAAGACTTTACTGGCCAACAACGATAGATAAAACAATTTCATTCCCTGAGCTAGCATCATCCATTACGTGCGATGTCCTTATTATCGGAGGCGGAATGTCAGGAACGATCATGGCAAGAATGCTTGCAGATTATAATGTAGAAACCGTTTTAATTGAAAAGGAAGAAATCGGAAGCGGAAGTACATCTGCGAATACAGGGCTCCTTCAATTTTCTAATGATGCAATGCTTGTCGACCTAATCGATCGTTTTGGTGAAGAGAAAGCCGTTTACTTCTACAAACTATGTTACAAAGCCATCGATGAACTTGAGAAATACAATGCTTATTTACCTGAGCCTACCGATTTTAAGCGATCTGAAAGCCTCTATTATGCAACGAATAATCACCACGTCAAAAAACTGAAAGATGAGTATAGTGCGTTAATAAAACATGGGTTTCAAGCTGATTATTTAGACAGCCATGGGATTGATCGCCTCTTTTCATTCCAGGCTCCGGCTGGAATCTATACAAAATCGGAAGCAGAAGTAAATCCTTATCAATTTGCTCTTTCCCTCGCAAGGCATGCTGATCAATTAGGGTGTCATATATATGAAAACACCGAAATACTTTCTCATCATTTTTCAAAAAATGAGTTATATTTCGAAACGGAAAATGGCCAAATTCGTGCCAAGCATGTGATTTATGCCACTGGCTATGGAACACAAGAGTTTGCAAAAACAAAAGGCGCACTACTTGAGCGCACCTATACGATTGCAACAGAACCAATCGATCACTTTACCGGCTGGCATAACCGATCGCTTATTTGGGAAACGGATCGACCTTACCATTATTTGCGAACCACCTCTGATAACCGGATTCTAATTGGCGGGTTGGATGCCAAACTCACCAAAGAAGAGCAGCTAGAGAAGAACAGCCAGCTTCTATTAGATAAACTTCACATGATGTTCCCCGAAATTACAACTTCCATCGCTTTTGCATGGAGTGCGGTATTCGGTTCAACAAAGGATGGTCTTCCATTCATAGGAAAGCATCCAAAGTATGAAGGTGTCTATTTCATGCTTGGTTATGGGGGAAATGGCACCGTCTACAGTATGCTTGGAGCTGAACTTCTCAAGGATCTTATCCTATATGGCCATCATCCAGCAATGAATATCACTCAATTGGACCGCTAATCAGTCAAAGCGTTTCCTCATGAAACTGAAAGAACCGTATCATCTTTTTTCCTAATGACTGATAGCTATCACTCAACAATGCAAGTTCGATTGGAGAACCGTCTCCTTCCTGAAGGCGTTCATACTCTCTGATTTGCTCTAGAGAATAAGGGCTTCTTATTGAGTGGTGCCAGATTTTGATCGGACACTTTGCTACCTCTATCTCCTGTTTATCAAGTTCTTGTAAGATATTGTCGCTTTCTACTTCGTAGCCTCTCGCGATCTCTCGCAGCAACCGTTTATAAAACAGGCGATTTTCCTGTTCCTGTTGAATTAACTTCTTCACATCAAAACAAGGGTTTAATAGGGCAGCAGATCTGACCTGACTCATTCTATTTTTAAGAAAGGCATTCGAAGCAAGAACCCCCATCCCTTCTGCGAGGATGTGAACCTTCGGATTTAATATTTCCTGTTTGTGCACCAGGTTATAAATTCGCTCTGTTAATTTAGCTGCTTTGGGTGACCCCCAGTGCCGTCCGTATAAATTGCTTGTATAGATGGTATAACCAGCTTCAAGAAGCTCTTCTATTATTCTGCTGCGCGTGTGATTTTGCAGCCAGAAGCTCGTTTCGGAATCAACAAAATGAGTTAGACCACCAATAATAAAAACGCCAAACCCGTTAGGCCGTTCAGGGACAAGAACGATCGTCCACTCCCCGTCTAATTGATAGGCTCGTTTACGAATACACATACTCTCCCCTCGCCCTTTTAACACTTTCTGTATAACCTATGCAAGTTGCATATGTAAGAAAGGGTGAAGTGCCTATTTCCAGAGAATTTCTCTTCCACGCCATACGATTGGTCCAGCTTGAACATCCCTCTTTCACCATTCTATGATTCGAAATGGATTGTTATTACGAAGCATACAAACGAAGTGTATGTAGCGTAATTGGGTTTCATCCCCATATAAGCAGCTATCATTCACCCTACAAACCTAAATGGCAACCACTTCTCTCTGCTATCCTTTAACTGCTTCGTTGATCAAGTGTTTCACGACATACTTATCTTGATTATTCTATGTTATGAATAAAATTGATAGATGCTGAATTCATATGTTTTGTGGTATGATATTTGTTAGAATACGTTTACAAATGAGGTGAATTTAGTGCGCTATCTTTGGGCTATTATCTGGGGTTTTCTACTGAGTAATATGATTTTCTACGTGATCGCTTCCATGCAAGGTGGTCATTACGACTTTGCTTCCGCATCTCTTTTCGGAATTATACTTGCTGCTGCAGCGATGATTGTTGGAGAAGGATTAATCTCTGACCCAGCTGAGCAATAGAAACAAGCGCCTCTTGACAGGCGCTTGTTTTTTCTTTTCAATAGGGTTTTATGGCATATGATTCATATTCTAATGATTCGGCTTTGGCTTACGGGACCACTTACGATTTTGATTCGTACATTCTGGAAAATGTTCACCTGCACGAAGCTCGATCTGCTGTGGATCTTTTACCATTGAATTTGTTTCTCCAATTTCAATATAGACACCATTGTTTGGAGCTTTTTGTCCTGCTGTGAATTGACGATTTTCTCCGCCCATTCGACTGCCTCCTTCCTCTCTTCTACATACTCCCCCTTTATCAGCATTCTTCTTCGAAACCTTTTTTATGTAATCATCTCTACAAATAAACCTTTACAAGATTAGAATTTTTAGTGTTTAATGGTTACATGTGTCAATTTATTTTTAACAATTATTGGAGGAACAATACTCATGGAACTGTGGGAATTAGTAAAGTACGCACTACTCGGGCTACTTCAAGGATTTACTGAACCGATCCCGATTTCATCAAGTGGCCATCTCGTCATTGCGCAAGAGTTGTTTGGATTAGAAATCAAAGGACTAAGCTTTGAAATTCTTATGAATTTCGCTTCATTGCTCGCTGTCCTACTTGTATACCGGAGCGATCTGATACGTCTTACTTCAAACGGCATCAACTACATGGTTTCACGTGATGAACGTTCAAAAAGCGATTTTATGTTCATCGTATACCTCGTCATAGCAACAGTTCCAGCCGCTGTTCTTGGCCTTCTATTTGAAGACTTCATTGGTGAACAGTTAAAAGGGATCAAAATCGTTGGCGCCACCCTTATCATTACAGGGATCGCCCTTTGGTTAATCCGTAACCTCCGTGGATCAAAAGGAGATGCCTCTCTTAACGTGAGAGATGCCATTATCGTAGGGTTAGCTCAAGCCGTTGCCCTCATTCCAGGTATTAGCCGCTCAGGGGCAACAATCGTTGCCGCAATGGGAATCGGAATGAAGCAAGAAACGGCACTACGCTTTTCATTCCTTTTGTTTATACCAATTAGTGTGGGGTCTATGGTCTTCAGTATTGGAGATTTACAATTAGGTGATCTTCTCATTCCTTACATAATCGCCTTTCTGTTATCACTTATGGCTTCTTATTTTTCATTAAAATGGTTTATGAATATTATGGCGCGCGGTAACCTCATTTATTTCGCCATCTATTGTTTTATTGTAGGAGCACTCGTCCTTATTTTCTAACCGGCACTGCCGGTTTTTTTATTTCTTCTTTTTTTGAGATCAACTCACCTAGATGACAAAGGAGATCATGTTTGCAATAAAGAAGAGGTAGAAAGGATATTACAACACTAATAATATATGCCAAATAAGGAGGTCAAGCATGCAGGAGAAAACCATCAAAGATGATGCACTCAAAAAATGGATTACTGAAAAAGGTGAAGCCGTTTCCTTCAAAAAGAATGAACCTTTATACATGGATGGCACGAAAGCAGATCGGCTCCTTCTCATCCAATCTGGTAACGTTCGCTTAAACAAACTCACTTCTGAAGGGCGAGAACTGACCTTACAAATTTGTAAACCAGGTGACCTTATTGGTGAGCTCGCACTCTATACCGGACAACTAAACTTCTCTGCAAATGCATGGGCTGTTGATGACGTAAAAGCCACTTTCATCATGCAACGTCATCTGGAAAAAGCCCTTATGACCGATGCCCAACTCGCAACGGAATTCATGAAATTCATGGGCGGAAATTTCCAGAAAAACCAATCCAAATTTCGTGATTTGCTTTTGCACGGCAAGAAAGGGGCTCTTTACTCGACACTCATTCGATTATCAAACACCTACGGCATCCAGAATAACGACACCATCTTAATCAACATCCCACTTACAAACCAAGAACTCGGTAACTTCTGTGGACTCACAAGAGAAAGCGTCAACCGAATTCTTAGCGAACTCAAAAAAGCCAAGATCGTCTCAATTAAAAGCGGAAAAATCACCATCCACGACCTACAATTCCTCCGCTGCGCCATCCACTGCGAAGACTGCCCAATCACTATTTGTCGGTTATAACGAAATGCGGAAGTGGGCGTTAAGGTCCGACAAGCGCTGGAAGGATCTCATTTGAACACGCTTTTTGTGTTCGGATGAAATCCTGAAGCGACTCGAGGACCTGCCCACTGCAGCTGAACACGAAAAGCGGAAGTGGGCGTTAAGGTCCGACAAGCGCTGGAAGGATTTCATTTGAACACGCTTTTTGTGTTCGGATGAAATCCTGAAGCGACTCGAGGACCTGCCCACTGCAGCTGAACAAGAAAAGCGGAAGTGGGCGTTTAGACTCGGCAAGACTGGAACCTTTCAAAATGAACACGGTCTTTGTGTTCAGATTGAAAGGTGAAGTGACCGAGAGTCTGCCCACTGCAGCTAGACACGAAAAGCGGAAGTGGGCGTTTAGGTCCGACAAGCGCTGGAAGGATTTCATTTGAACACGCTTTTTGTGTTCGGATGAAATCCTGAAGCGACTCGAGGACCTGCCCACTGCAGCTGAACACGAAAAGCGGAAGTGGGCGTTTAGAAACGGCAAGCACTGGAACTTTTGAACTGAACACGCTCTTTGTGTTCCGTGAAAGGTGAAGTGATCGGAGTCTCTGCCACTGCAGCTAGACACGAAATGCGGAAGTGAGCGTTTAAATCCGAAAAGCACTCGAATACTTCTATCAGCTTTCACCTCACAAAAAAAACACCCCAAAAGGGTGTTTCTCCTCATCCTCCGCTAACAGGAGGAATAAATGCGACAATATCTTTTTCTTTCACAATTCGATCTTCATCAGCGTACTCTTCATTGATAGCAGTCATTGTATGATGAAGAGAAAGGTTCGGGAACTCTTTCATCAGTTTCCCTTTAAGCTCACCGATACTTATATTCGACTCACTCCGTTCAAGACGATCTTGACCGATTAACTCCTGTTGGTGGGCAAAAAATAAAACAGTAATCATGACTCTTCCTCCTTTGGTTTGCCGCTCGGATATGGTTTTTTTTCAAGCTGATCGCCTATCCACTCTTCCCCATTTACCCAGTATTCTTTTTTCCAAATCGGAACAATTTCTTTAATCCGTTCAATCGCAAATCGGCTTGCCTCATAGCTCTCAGCACGATGTGGTGAAGCAACGGCAATAACGACTGCGATATCACTAATCGCAAGTTTGCCAGTCCGATGCACGATAGAAGTCATGACGCCTGGCCACTCCTCTTGTATTTCTTCACCTATTCGTTTCAACTGTTTTTCTGCCATTGAAGGATAAGCTTCATATTGAAGAGACACCGTTTGCTTTTCACCTGTAAATTCTCTCACGGTGCCCACAAACGTATTGATCGCACCTGCTTCCGGATGTATCACGCTGTTTATGACAGCATTCACATCTATCTCGTTCGAAGTAATCTTATAGAACTCCATTTCATTCTCCCCTCAGCTCTTTCCATAGATCAATGATACATTGATCCATCTCTTTGTATCGGTAACTGCTCTTCCATTTAGTATCGATGTTTTCTCTTGTAATAACTGCCTGAATATGACTCATCTTAAGAAGGGCTAGATCAGCTTCACTCCTAATCATGACGACTTTCGGATAGGATTTCTCTTTATACCCCTCAACAAGTATGAGATCAAGGTCAAATGTATCATAAAGAGACAACAACCGCTCAAGTTCCCACTCATCAGCCTGCTTTGCCTGAATGGAAACCATGCCGCCACCGCTAACACCAGTAACAACTGCACCTGCATTCCGATGACGGCCGGAGTCTTTCTTATCATCATAAAGATCCGGTTCACCATGTCCATGATGCTTGATGACACCAATTTGAAAACCCTGTGATGAAGCTACTTTAATGAACCGTTCTAGAAAAAGGGTTTTGCCGCTGTTCTGATAACCAATAACCTGAAGAATAGGTGTCTTCACAAATATTCAGAACCTTCGTCTCTAAGTACAAGTAAATCAACTAGATCCCCTTCTTTAAAGCCACGTGTTCCGCCTGGTAATACTGCAAAAGCGTTGGCTTCAGCTAAAGAAGTGACACTTCCTGACTTATCAAGACCAGTTGGTCGAACATAAATACGACCTTCCTTTTCCTCAGTTCTGCTCCGGACAAACCGAGTGAACGGATTTGGTTTCGGAAAATCAGTTACCAATGTTCCTTTACTCTTCATTCGATAAGGGACTTTTGAGAAGAGGGCTCTTTTCATCATCGGTCTAGCGAACAATTCAAAACCTACAAAACAAGCAGAAGGATTTCCTGACAACCCAAACAATACTTTACCATTCCATTCAGCAACAGTCGTTACACTCCCCGGTCTCATCCCTACTTTATTAAACAACACAGTCGCACCGAGTTTTTCATAAATCGCTGGTAAATAATCATAATCACCTACAGATACGCCACCCGTTGTAATAAGAAAATCGACTTTATCTAGTGCTTGCTTCACAGATGAAAAACAGGTATCAAAATCATCATCGAGCTTGCCAAAATAAAGCGGTTCTGCTCCAACAGATTTAACCTGACCTTCAATCATCGGGGAATTACTGTTACGTATTTTTCCTGGCACAAGCGGTTGGTTCGGGTCCAACAGCTCTGTTCCTGTAGCGAAAATTCCTACTTCAGGTTTCACAGCAACCGGAACGTTTGCATATCCAAACGTTGCTAGAAGAGCTTTAACACCAGGCGTCACGCGTGACCCTTTTTCAATCAAGACGGTTCCTTTTTTCGTATCTTCTCCTTGTAACGAAAGGTTATCACCTGCACTTACTTTTCGCTTAATTTGGATGAATGATTGATCATTATCTTTTGATTCTTGAACAAGCTCAAGCATGATAACGGCATTTGTCCCATCAGGTATTGGTGCACCAGTCATAATACGAATGGCTTCATTCTTCTCTGGGATTTTTGTAGCAACCGTTCCCGCTCCTATTTCCTCAATCACTTCAAGTTTAATTGGAGTATCCTTGCTTGCTTCATAAGTATCTTCCGCTCTAATTGCAAAGCCGTCATAAGGGGAGCGGTCGAAAGGCGGCACATCGTGGTCTGCTTTTATATCGATCCCTAAGTGACGTCCGTCACTTTGTTCTAACGGGATCATCTCAACTGATCCTTCATAAGAGAGGTTCATCACCTTCTCAATTGCTTCCTTTACAGTGATCGGTTTCCTTCTCTCTACCATGCCTTCAACTCCATCTGTTCTATTTTTCCTCTTTATTGTAACAAAGATGAGCATTTCACATTAAAAGGAAAGTTCGAATGATTAGAGCGGCTAATGAATAGATTGTTAGTGATGTATTTTATATGGAAAGGAGTGATGATCATGTCTCAAAGCCAATACTTGGTTAAGCCAGGAGATACGCTGTTAAAGATTGCTGATTCTCACAATCGTTCAGTGGATCATATCAAACAAATGAATCAGCTTAATTCCAATATTATATATGTAGGTCAGATGCTCCGAATCCCTTCTTCCGCTGCAACTTACACCGTACAACAGGGCGATACCCTTCTCTCAATTTCGGAACGCTTTCAAATCCCTGTTGAAGACGTAAAAGAAAGCAACCAACTTCATTCCAACCTCATATATGTCGGACAGCATCTTGATATACCAACTACACGTAATCGTCTTATGAGAATGGACTATACGGTAAAAGCTGGAGATAGCCTTTATCAAATTGCAATCAATAACAATACGACAGTAAAAAGTATTATGGTATTAAATGATCTTTCATCTGATGCATTAACAATTGGGCAAACACTTAATATTCCAGTCTACACAGAAGTAATTGTCAAAGCAGATCGTGCTAACATCAGAACCGGTCCTGGCAAAGGATACAACGTCATTACTCAGATGAAAACAGGTGCAAAGCTTGCCTTACAAGAGATTCAAGGTAACTGGTACAAAGTGGAATTGTATGATGGCACGAACGGTTGGATTTCAGACAGTGTTGTTTCTTTTCAACCACATGGAGATGATAAACCAGTCTCTAGAATCATTGGCTACTACACTCTTGAAGAAGGTCCGTCACTTCCTTCTTCATATAAATCCTTTGTAACGAACCGATCATCCCTATCACAGCTTGCACTGTTCTTGTTCCGCATTAGTCAATCGAATCCAACCACTATTGAGAAGTTCGGTAAATTTACTGACAGAGAAATCGAAAAGCTTGTGCAGCTTGCCCATGATCAGAACATTAAAATTATCCCAGTAGTTCATAATCTTTTATACAAAAGAGGAGATACAGAGCCAAGTAAGAAAGTGGTTCAAACCCTCGTTTCAAGCGAAGAAAACCGGCGAGCCTTTGCGTTGAATTTAGTGAAATTGATCGAAAAGTATAATTTTGATGGTGTCGATATTGATATTGAGGATGTTTATATAGAGGACTCAGAGAAATTAACACTTCTATACAAAACGATTGGTGAAGAGTTGCATAAGAAAGGGTATTTCTTCTCAGCGAGCGTGCCATCAAGGGCATCAGATGAATTAGTGAATCCATTCTCAGATCCATTTGACTATGCAGAAATTGGGAAAGCTGTTGATCAATTCATCGTTATGCTCTACAACGAATTCGGATGGCCAGGAAGTCCAGCGGGTCCTGCGGTTACAGCTGGTTGGATGGAAAAGGTGATGACCTATGCAAAAACGAGGATACCGCCTGAAAAATTAGTATCAGCCATTTCAGTATTCGGTTTTGATTTTAACTTAGATACTGGGAAAAGCACTTATGTAACGTACGATATGGCAATGAAATTAAAGAAAAAATACAAAGCAGAAGTACAATTTAATGAGGAGCGAAAGACCCCATTTTTTAAATATGAAGATGGGGATGGAAACCAGCACGAAGTTTGGTTTGAAAACCAGCAAAGCATTGAAGCAAAAATCCGTTTAGCAGATGAACTAGGGGTTCAAGGAGTTGCGCTTTGGCGACTTGGTATGGAGGATCCAGCCATATGGCCGATGATCAATGAAAAAATCGTTGTAGAACGAACTGAGTAAACTTTCATTATCTTCCTATTTGTGATCGTGATTATCTTAAGCTCTATTTAAATATGAAAAAGGAAGAGGATACCCTCTTCCTTTCCCTCATTTATCACGTAATGCCAAGTGCAATTTTTGCGTAACGAGACATATTATCTTTGGACCACGGTGGGTTCCAAACAATGTTTACATCAGCGTCATTGACTTCTTCTACGTCTGAAAGAGCACGTTTCACGTCACTTACAATTGTTCCTGCAAGTGGACATCCCATTGCTGTTAGTGTCATTACGACCTGTGCAACACCTTCATCATTAAGATCAGCTTCATACACAAGGCCAAGGTTAACGATGTCTATACCAAGCTCAGGGTCAATCACATTCTCAAGAGCTTCAAATAATTTATCTCTCATTTCTTGATCAGTTTGATCTGACATTTAAATCTCTCCTTTCATGCTAATACTTCCACATTCCATTATAACAAACTGAGTTTCAACTTAAACCGAAAAGGCTTTTTCATTATAAATGAGTTTTAAACCATTCCACAAGTGCAAGAACAGCTTCTCTAGAAACCTTATGTCCTGATGTTTCATCTTTAATGAATTTAAGGTTATCCTCTTGACCTTTATATAACGGTTTAATCTGGTGGTAGAAATCATATGTAAGTGTATAAGGGACAACTTTATCCACCGTACTGTGCCACATTAAAAGCGGTCTTCCATCCAGCTTCTCTTCTTGAAGAGACAAATCATATGATTGTAATCCTTCAATTTGTTTTTTCATTTCTTCTTCCGAAATCGGAAGACTGAATCCTTCTTCTTTTAAATAACGGATTTGGGCATTAGCCAGTTTAAAATAGGACGGAGATCCCATTAATGAAACGGCAGCTTTAATCCATGGATACTGCGTAAGTGCACCAAAAGTAAGAATTCCACCCATGGATGTACCGGACATCCCTATTCGATCCTCTTGAACTAGATCTCTGTCAACAAAATGCTTCTTGATTTGTTCAAGCTCGGTTAAACTTTGAATAACGATTTCCCAGAACACATATTGACGCTTCTTACCTGAAAGATCGTTCTCCCGCTCACCATGATGAACAGCATCAGGCAATACGACGCGGTATCCCTCTTCAGCAAGAAGGTAGGCGATATGAAGATTATGTTCTTTTGCACTTGTAAACCCATGCTGGAATATTACAAGGGGCAATTTCCTATTTGAGAGGTCAGCGTCAACCACATGTAGAACTGGTATATGTTCAACGTAATCATTTTCTATCTCAATCATGTACGTTCTCCTTTCCCATAAGACGAGTCTTCCCTTCTATCGTATCACTCAATCGATACGTTGAGAAATTTAGAATGCAGGGATTCCGTAATTTCAAACAAAAAAACATGCAAGGATCGCTTGCATGTCTGATCGATTAATTCTTTACTTGTTCCTCATGACTTTCTTCAACTGATTTCATATTCTCAAGCTTATTGTAGTACTGCGTTGGAAACTGTGATCCCTCGTAAACCATCTTGCTATCTCCGCTATCTTCTTCTTGATCTGGTGAGGTTGGATTTCCAGCTTTCTGAATAGGCAAGCCATCGCTGAACTTCTTGGATACTTGTTTACGAAGGTCGCTGGCTTTCGTTTTCAATTTAGACCTTTTCTCTTCATCCTTAAGCAAATAGGATGAAAGGCCGATTGTACTAGCAGCTGCAATACTTGATAGCAAAAGTGTTTTTTTCTTTGACATAATCGACTGCCACCTCCAATAGAATGTTAATTTAAGTTTACCCTTCTTAATTATTCCTCAAACTGCCGTTGTTTCCTTTTAACATTCTTGTCATATTTTTAATAGTGAGAAATAGACACCTCAATCGTTGCCATGTACAATAATAGTGTAGCTTTGTATAGTAGCTACCCAAATGACACTTTTCAAAGGAGCATCTATGACAACTAAACCGCATCTAATCGCCATTGATCTTGATGGAACGTTGTTAAATGGAGAAAAGAATATTTCAGAACGTACGAAGGCAGTAATTTATGAAGCAAAACGACTAGGACACCATGTTGCGATAGCAACTGGAAGACCTTACCGCGCAAGCGTTCGCTACTATAAAGAATTGGCGCTTAATACCCCGATCGTGAATTTCAACGGGGCTTTTGTTCACCACCCTCTTGATTCAACTTTCGGTACCTACCATTCGCCAATGGAACTCGAAACAGCTAAATCAATTATTTCTTCCTGTAACGAAATCAATGTGAAGAATATGATGGCAGAAGTAATCGATGATGTATATTTAGACCAGCATGACGAGCTGATCATCCAAAATATGATCATGGCAGACTCTTCGATTTATACAGGGAAAATTCATTCGAATTTAAAAGAGGATCCCACATCTCTTCTCATCCACCCACACGAAGAGCAATTGGCAAATCTACGCACGTTGCTAAGAGAGCACCATGCTGAAATGATTGAACATCGCGTCTGGTCCTCCCCGATGAATGTGATCGAGATCGTTCGTGCAGGATTGAATAAGTCCGTAGGTTTGAAACGGTTAGCTGAACACTTTAACGTTCCTCAAGAGAGAATTATCGCATTCGGAGACGAAGATAACGATTTAGAAATGATTGAATACGCAGGTACAGGTGTCGCAATGGGCAATGCAATTGAACAATTGAAAAATATCGCAAATGAAATGACGGCTTCAAATGAAGAAGATGGCGTTGCCAATTATCTTGAAGAAAGACTAGACATCACTCTATCTGAGAAAAGACAGCTATCGTAAGCTGTCTTTTTCTAATGCAATCAAACAGTTAGACATTGATTTACAGCGCATAAGAACTTGCCTCAGAAGTCATCCTATTGGTGAAAGGGAGGTCATCATCATGGCAAAGAATAGTAAAACAAAACGAACGGGCAAAGAAGGAGCAGATCGAGCTGTTCAGAACATGGATCAGCATGATATCACTAGTTTAAGTCAACAGCAGAGGAAAAAAAAGCAACAAGAAAACTTATCTGGTGGTGAATAACGATGGGAAATCGTGATTTTCAACTTGCTCGAGAGGCAGACGAAAAGGCAGAACAAATAGCTTCTAGTGGACAACATGATGTAAGCAGTCAAATCAATGAAGCCATGAATAATCTCTCTGCAGCCGTTCATCAATCGACAAGTTCTGAAAAAGAACAGCTCACTTCTTACCAACAGGTTCTACAGGAACTAAGCCATGAAACTTCAAACAAACCCTTTTAATCTCTACAGAAAAGAAACCCTGCCATTGGCCGGGTTTCTTTCTTTTAAAACAATTTGATGCTTGGTTTAAAGCTCCTCTTACGTCCTAGAGACCGTAGGATTTCCTTTGAAATAAGCTTATAGCCTTTTGCGCTTAACTGCACACCGTCTTTTTCATAAAATAATTTACTTTTCCGATTGTCGATAATAAGATTCCAAAGATCAATGTGCCTTGTGCCAAACTTTTCTGCTAAGTGCTTGATTTTTTCTGCGTATCCTTCTATTTTACGATTCGTTACATTGGTATTCTCTTCATTCATCACCGGTGAAGGAGAAATGAGAATCACTCGTTCTGGAGGAAGATTATTCACCATATATCCAATATTTCGCTCGAACTCTATTAAGTCAGAGCCGTTCCCTAGGCAGGCTTCCTGGGTTCCAAAAAATATCGTCACATAATCTGGCTGATAACTTAATACGTCCGATTGAAATCTTGAAACCCCTTCCCTTGAAGTTGGTGATGAACCAGCGTTGATTACAATCCATTCATCGAGGGCTCCCCTAATTCGGGAGGTTAACCGTTCATTCCCTTTTTCATCTACTTCCCGTGCTGTTAAACAATCTCCAAAACAAACAAGTACCGGCATTTACTCCCTCCCCTTTCATTACCGTCCTTTATTTTGTTAATACAGCAGTCATAAAAGGACCATTTTCCACTATCTTCTGAATGTTATAAGTAACGCGGTTGTCAAAAATCGGCCCATCGTATACAAAAGTATGAAACTCACCATTCTCACCACTTGGATCAACATCCGCTGGTAGAGATCTAAGAAATTTTTCATCAAAAGGTTTTCCTATCCATTCTGGAGAAATCTTTGTTTGATCTACCGTTGTCATAATCGCTTTAAATCCAAGAGATAGAAACCGATTTGCAATATGTAATGTGTCTTGTTTCCATAGAGGGAAACAAGCATCAAGATGCATGTCATCTAGAAGGGATTCTCTATAGCTACGAATATCTTCTAAATACAAGTCTGCAAACGCTACCCCTTCAACACCATTTTGACTGATGGTTTTGTAAGCTTTCCTTATAAGGTTCTCGTATTGCTTATTCGTACAGTTATCTGGTAAATTTGTAATCGTCAGTGGAAGTCCAATCGCTGCCGCTTGTAACTTCAGAAGCTCAGCGCTCACCCCATGAAAAGGGATAAATCCCTCTTCCACATTCATCGTTGTCCATAATCCATTTATATGATGGTTAGAATCATTCAAACAATCATATAAGCCAAGAGCACTATCTTTTCCAGTGCTCCATGAGAAGAGAAGATTCATTTGTATGCTCCTTCCTACTCTTATAGACGAATGGAAATACCTGAATGTTTCAAATATCTAAAAATTAATTAAATATTTTATTCGAATCTTATTAACAGGGATTGGGACGTATAAGGTCGAAACAGTATGACGGAGGTGGAACGGTAATGAACGTGTACCAGTTATCAAGCCAGACAAATGAAGAAATGATTGAGAAGGTATCGTGTTTATTAATGAAGCAAATTACTCGTTCTGATCAGAATGGAAGCTATGAGAAGCTTGTAAAGGGAATTAAGCTTGCGCTTGATGAGCAAACATCATCAAGAATTGTGATAGCAGAATCTGATCATGAGGTGCTCGGAGTCGCTTTCTTTAATATGGGTGTGAGCCTTGCTAGTGGTGGCCCATACATCTGGTTAAATGAATTATTCGTTGATCCTGACGCTCGAAATAGAGGAATTGGAAGAAAGTTATTGCTTCACGTGATTTATTGGGCTGAAAACGAAGGGATAAAGGGAATAGAATTAGAGACCGGTATAAATAATGCTGTAACCAAGCATTTATATAACTCGCTAGGTTTCCATGATATCGTATCAAAACGGTATGGATTCACATTCTCATCTTAAACATCGTTTGCGGCATGGAATGTTTCTGATACACTAAGAAGGATAGAGAAAGGAGGCGTTTTAGGATATGGAATTACGTGTAGACCGTACCCCAAACCCGAATGCAATTAAAATCACTGCTGATCAGCAACTATTTGAAGGATCTTCAAGTCATTCATTCAAGAAAAATGACAATCCGGATCATCAAATGGCAGCAGCACTTCTTAAATTAGATGGTGTAGATAATGTGTTTGGTTATCAGGATTTTATTACAATCAACAAAATTCCGGAGGCAGACTGGGATAGCTTGCTTCCAGAAGTAAAAGACACCATCTCAAATAACGCATAAAAAAAGTTCCCCAAATTAAATTGGGGAACTTTTTTTTAGAGAGAAATCTGGTAATTTGCGATTCTTTGTGAATAAAACTGGGAGGGATTCCAGTGCCTGCCGAGTCTAAACGCCCACTTCCGCTTTTCTTGATCTAGCTACAACTCGCAGAAACTTCGATATTTCACTCTTTCATTGGAACATAAAAGACATGTTCCCATTCAAGTGTTCCAATATTTCCGTTTCTTAACGCTCGTCTCCGCTTTTCGTGTCCAGTTGCGCAGGCCAAATCCTCCGGCTGTTTCGCCCAATCGAATGAGACAAAAAGCGTCTCAGTCTCATGGGCTCCAACATCCTGCGGATTTAAACGGGCCTGCTCCGCTTTTCATGTGATCCAGCTGCAGTGGGCAGACTCTCGGTCACTTCACCTTTCAATCTGAACACAAAGACCGTGTTCATTTTGAAAGGCTCCAGTGCCTGCCGAGTCTAAACGCCCACTTCCGCTTTTCTAACTAACTTTCAGTTCTAAAGAATCCGAAGATGCCGGTTGTGTTTACGATGTTTGTGAAAGCGGTTGGGTCTATGTCTTGGATGATATGTTCTAGGTCGTATAATTCATATCGTGTAACGACAATCATGAGCATTTCTTTCTCTTCGCCACGGTAAGCTCCTTTTGCAGGGAGTTTTGTGATGCCTCGGACGAGACGATCATGGATAGCTTTTTGGAGTGCGTCTCCTTTGGCAGTAACGATCATGGCAGTTAACTTCTCATGACGTGTATGGATGACATCGATAACACGTGAAGATACGTAGAGAGTAACTAGCGTATAGAGTGCTTTTTCCCAACCATATAACATACCTGCTGTTAATATAATGAGCGCATTCATGCTAAAGAAATACGTACCTATCGGGCGATCCTTCATTCTAGACAGAATCATTGCAACGATATCCATTCCACCAGTTGAAGCACCCCATTTTAATGTAAAACCTATTCCAATCGCTGCAATAACACCACCGAAAACGGCATTTAATAGGATATCTTCCGATAGAGCTTGAATCGGTATGACTTCAAGGAAAAAAGTAGTTGCTCCAACGCTGATGATACTATACAACGTAAAAGATTTCCCTACCTTCTTCCAACCAAGGATCGCCACAGGTATATTCAAGAGCATAAGTAGAATACCTGTTGAGATATTTATTGGTGTATAGTCCCTAAGGACACTCGAAACGAGCTGTGCGATCCCCGTAAACCCACTTGCATAAACATTTGCCGGGATTAGGAACAGGTTTAGAGAAACAGCTCCAAGTATAGCTCCTAATAAAATCACAATTATTTTTTTAACTTCTTCCAATCGTAACACCCTCTTCTAAGAAACGGAGCTTTAACTCGTTTACAAAATATAAGTTCATTAATCTCTGGTTTACTTTCCTTCTACTAAGCCATGTTTATCTAAACAAACTATCGATTATACGTCAACTGTTTTCTCTTCACCTTATTTTAGAAGTTAGTTTCTCCTTATACAAGTGAATAGGATTGCTTTTCATTCAGCTACGGGATAAACTTTAGGAAAACAGTACCAATTTTCTACATAAGTACCTCAATATTTAAGAAAGGACGATTATCCGTGAATGTAAAAATCATAACTGATAGCGCATCAGATTTACCTCAGGATCTTGTAACAAAACACGATATTGAGATCATGCCTCTTATGGTCATCATTGGAAATGAAGAATACTACGATCGTGAAGAAATACAAGCAAAAGAACTTTACACGACTTTACGTGAAGGCACCATGGCAAAAACTTCTCAAATACCACCGTCCAGGATCAAGGAAACGTTCGTTAAATATGCTGAGAAGGGACAGCCCTTCATATATATTGCCCTTTCATCTGGTATTTCCGGAACGTATCAATCGGCTGCAGTGATTAAAAATGATGTTCAAGAAGAATTTCCTGACGTACAGATGGAGGTCATTGATTCGAGAGCCGCATCACTTGGTTATGGGATCATGGCCATTCATGCAGCAGAGCTCGCCGAGCAAGGACAAACCGCTGATGATATACTCGAGAAATTGAACAGTCGGTATCTGACTCATATGGAGCATATTTTCACGGTAGATGACCTTGAGTTTCTTCAGCGCGGCGGAAGAGTTAGTAGAGCTTCTGCATTCTTTGGCGGAATGCTTAAGATCAAACCTGTTCTTCACGTCGAAGATGGCAAGCTCGTACCGATTGAGAAAATCCGCGGCAAAAACAAAGTATACAAACGAATGGTCGAAATCATGCAAGAACGTGGTGTCAATCTCCAATCACAGCTTATCGGAATTTCACACGGTGATGATCTTGAAAGCGCGGAGAAGCTTAAGAACGAGATTCAACAAACATATGGAAGTGAACATTTCGTAATCAATGAAGTTGGGGCGACCATCGGCTCCCATTCTGGCCCAGGAACGCTTGCCCTGTTTTTCTTAAATAAATAAGCTCCTCCTACATAGGATGTCTCAAAACCGTATACCCTAAAAGCATGCACTTGAGATCCTGACAAATAAGGAGGGCTACCTATGTCATCAACTAAAGATAACAACAAAAAACCAGTGGATAAAAACGCGAAGCGCATGGTAAAAAACAAACTTAAAGAAGCGAATCGCGAAGGTGGCAAGCATCAGTATTCTAAAAATACCGATCACCTCTAAACACTCAAGACAATAAGAAACCGGCTCACTTGAGCCGGTTTCTTATTGTCTAACATCCGTTATTTCAAAATAAGGATACGTATCGCCGAACCAGTATGCCAACACAAAACCTGCACACATATAAATCACAAAATAAACATCCAGTTTTGAAAAAGTCTGCTTGTAATAATAAGTGCGTTCACGATTATTAAATTGCTTCGACTCCATCGCAACTGCAATACGGTGAGCTTTTCTAATACTTTGTGATAAAAGAGGGACTGCATACAACGTAATGGATTGCATGACTCGTCCCAAACCCTTTTTCTTTTTCACACCCCTGATCAATAGTGCAGCTCTAAGTTGCTGAAACTCTTCTATCATAACAGGCAAAATGCGAATCGCGGCCATGAAGCTATAAGCAAATTTTGGTGGAACTTTAAGCTGCTGAATAAGGGAGTAGAAAAGGTACACAGGTCTCGTAGTGAGCGCAAATAATAAACCAAGAAGCGCAAAATTCAAGGCTCTGAAACCAATGTGAACCCCTCTATAGAAACTCTCTTCTGTTATGTGAATAATCCCCCACTTCCACCAAGTTGTGGAACCCTGTCCGAAGAAAATCATGCTCGAAGCACTCGAGAAAAACAACAGTAAAAACGGCACCATAAGAAAGAGTAATAATTTTTTTCGATGGCCAGTTGAAAACCAAACGAGTAAAAGTGGTACAAAAGTTAAATTTGCAATGTAATTAGGGTTGTGAATAAACAACATTACGATGAACAACGAAAGAAAGAAAACAAGTTTGAATGCTGGATTTAAACGGTGAAGCCACGTTTCTTCATATTGTAGAGTCCACTGCATGGCTTTTCACCTCCACTACTCGCTCAAGATGATGGTCTTCTACGAGAAGTCCATCATTAATGACCCATTCTCTTGTTCCATAGTACTTTACGATATTTTCATCATGGGTAACCATTAGAATCAGCATACCGGTTGACCTTAATTCCTCAAATAATTGAAGGAGTTTGAACGTGTTTCTCGCATCCTGACCAAAGGTAGGCTCATCTAAAAGCAATGCAGGTTGATCGCCGAACATAGCTGTTCCAACACTTAACCGTCGTTTCTGACCTGTTGAAAGCTGATATGGATGAAGTGAACGAACATGATCAAGCTGATAGGCTTCTAACCATCGGTTTACTTTTTTATCAACATTGTCATCACCAATCATCTCAAGAGAGTAGGCTAACTCCTCATATACGGAATTCGTTATAAATTGGAATTCTGGATTTTGAAAGACAAAGGCTAACTGATCACGAGCATCGCGAATCGTTTTTAACGGGTTATGATAGATGGTTTTCATACCGGTTGTTTTCATCACGTTCATTAAACTTAACAATAAGGAACTTTTCCCTGCTCCGTTCTTCCCTGTAATCATAACCCACTCGCCTTCCTTCACAGAGACAGCCGGAACTTCAATTTTCGAACTCTTTCCTCTGTACCCATGCATTTCTTCCAATCTCAGAACGTCTTTACCTACCTCATATGGAAGAGGCAGGGACATCTCCTCAATGTGTTCATCCCATACGCCTGGATACCAGATTCCGTATTCTTTCAGTTTATGCTTATAGAATGAAAAAACAGTTTCTGGATCTGAATCGGCTAGAATTGTTCCTTCTGCATCAAATAGGATAATCCGATCAACGAAATCGATCACTTCATCAATTTTATGTTCTACAATAATCATCGTTTGATCAGCTTCTATTTCCTTGATAGTAGACCAGACTTCAGATGTTCCTTCTGGATCAAGCAACGCTGTTGGTTCATCTAGAAAAATCACCTCAGGTTCAAGCGCAAGCATGGAGGCAATAGCAAGTCGCTGTTTCATCCCCTGAGAAAGAGAACTAATTTCGACATGAGGATCAGGAAAAGAAAGGCCAACTTCTTTTAAATAAAAGTGAATCAATCTCTCCATATCATGCTGAGGAACCGCGCGATTCTCAAGAACAAATGCGATTTCTTCATCCACGAATGGCATACAAAATTGCGAATCGGGATCTTGAAAAACAACGCCCGATGATCGAGGTATTTCCTTTTCTTCTGCTTTCATTGGAACAGGTACAGCATTTGGAATCAAACCTGATAATATTTGTAAAAGAGTTGATTTTCCACAGCCGCTAGGTCCCAGAAATAATACTTTCTCTCCAGCTTCAATTTGAAGAGACAGGTCATTAAATAATAATGAACTAGCCCCTGCATACTTTACCCTAAGGTTCGTTACACCGACTTTCATCAAACCACTCCTTACTGATCCAGCGCCTTATAATCCTCTTCACTAGCAGGTCGAATCAAGCTTGTAACACCAGTTCTCTCAAGAGCTTCAACTAAGAAATAAGCAAGAATTCCTGCTAGCAATAATCCCCCAATTAACCTGGCTCCGATGAGTAGAAGCAAGTTCCACAGTGCAAGGTCCATCACATAGCCATATGCAGCATCCATGAGGAGAGACCCGACCGCAGCTGCGATACCTCCGAGCGCTGCAACAAATGCTGTATATCGTTTATACCCAAACAGTGCAAAGATGAGTTCTGTTCCGAGTCCTTGAACGATGCCATACAGAAGAACGGACAAGCCGTACTCTGATCCGACGAGAAATTCTCCAGAAGCTGCAGCGGTCTCAGCAAGTAATGCGACACCTGGCTTACGAAGAAGGAGCATCGCGACTGTTCCTGCAATAAACCACATGCCATAAATGACGTCACCTAGATGAAGGCCAAATGGTTTAAATATACTGTAGACCGGCCCCCATAGCTTGTAGATGATCCCAAAGACAAGCGCGATGACAATTGTGATTAGAATGTCTGATAGCTTTAAGCGTTTCATACTCTTTCACCACTCTTTAGAGATACAGGCCATTCTTCAACTTGATACGCCATTTCCCAGAATCCATGTTCTAGTTGACAGCTCAGAATAAAATAATCTTTAATCCGCTCTAATTCTCTTTGAGGTGCTGTCTCTGCCCACTGATCAAGAATTCTACGCAATTGATCCGTTACGGGTTCCATCGATTTCTCACCATAGAAGGTAATCCAATCGTAAAAAGGATGATTTTTGTCGGGGTTCACTTCTGCTAGTAAGCGTTGGCCGATTTCAAGATATGTCCATGGACATGGTAACAGAGCTGCGATAATTTCACCGAGAGTACCGGAATGTGCTGCATCAAGCATATGCCTTGTGTAGTGATGCGCTGTTGGAGCCAGTGGATACCCTTGCAGCTCCTCATACGTTACTCCTGCTGCACGGCAAAAATTATTGTGGGGATGAACCTCGCTATGAAGAACAAATGCGATTTGCTCGTTGAAAAGCGACATCGCTTCTCTTGTTTCACATTTTGATACAGCGACACCATAAATTCGTACGAACGTATTTAAATACTCAAAGTCCTGTTTGACGTAATGCATCAGCTGCTCTTTCTCCAATTTCCCTTCAGCAATACCTCTCACAAATGGATGTTCAAAAATCGCATCAAAAATTGGTGCTGACTCTTTTCTTAACTTCTCAGTAAATGACATTAAAAAAACTCCTCTCCGCTTTTCATCCGCCTGATGAAATGGAAAAGGAGCCAAAATGCAGGTCTACCGTCATCTCTGAAACTAGAATATGTTGAAAATCACATTCTCTGCTTTGATACGCTAATGATAAAGAACGTATAAAAGCCGCTCCAGAAATGGAGCGGCTGCGATTGCATCCGTCTCCACTTTCCTCCGCTGGCGCTAACCAGATCAGGTTCAAAGGGTCCAGGCAATCCTGTCTCAGTCATGTATATGACTCCCCTAGTGGATATATAAAAAGCTCTTTGAATGATAAATTGATAACTATTAAGCTACTCTTCTTTCACACCTTTGTCAACCATTATTGGAAGTTCCATAACAAAAGTTGTCTCTTCTGGATTCGATCGAACCGAAATAACGCCTTCGTGCTTTTCAATGATTTGTTTACAAACTGACAAACCAAGCCCTGTCCCAAGCTTCTTCGTACTGATGAACGGTTGAAAAATACTTTCAACTAGATGAGAAGAAATTTGCCTGCCGTTATTTGATACTTCAATCAGAATTCGTCCAAACTGTTCGCTTGCCTTTAACGTGATCATTCTGTCTTCATTTTTATTCTCATTCAGCTCTTCAATCGAGTTAATCATGATATTAAGAATCACCTGCTTGATTTGTTCCTCTACTCCGAATAAAGGAATGTCAGGTTCAATCACCGTTATTACTTCTATATTGGATTCGATAAGGCGCGGGTAAAGAATCTCTATCGTATATCTTAACAGTCCACTTAAATTTAGCGACTGAGGTTTATCGTCGATCCCGCGCATTTTAGATAAGAATAGAAATTGACTGACCTTCTCTTCCAAACTTCTCATTTCACTGTTAAGAATTTCAAAGTAGTGCTGCCGAAGTTCGTTATTTGCTTCACAATCATCTTCTAGAAGCTTAAGAAACCCCTTGATCGAAGTGAGCGGATTTCTAAATTCGTGAGCAAAACTCGCTCCCAGTTGGCCAAGAATCGTCAGACGGTCACTGTGCATCTCTTGGATAAATTTATTCTTATCTTGAATGATACTATCTTTCAAATTCGTGTACTCTGTAACGGAATGATATAAGTAAGCATTAAAGTAGTTGTTAATAATTTGGAGCGCATCTGAAAGCTTTTTTCGGTCGAAAGAAGACTCATTTAAGACCGATATTACGACTGAGCGTCCAAAATTGATATTCGCAACGAACTCACCAATATTAACATTAGCTTCAATTCGCTCATTGGCGATTTTTTTCGTTAATGTTTTGATCCAGTTTTCATCCTGAACACGAATATAGCGTGAAATAAGTTCAACCGTTCGCTTACCGTTAGTGATGATCTCTTGATAATAAGGATCTTCCGGGGAGATTTTTGCACCAATCAGCCATTTCTCTACAATGTTAGGTTGGCTCTTTTCAAGAAACGACGCAAGCTGTTCTTCAAATTTAGGTTCATTTTGATCACTCGTCATGACTTTCGCCTCGCAAACTACAAATAGGTTTGCTTCATTCTATCATGTAATGAGAAAGTCATCATTAACTTCTTGGCTTCAGGTTTAGAACCACTAATTATTGGTAATCCCTTGCATATACAAATGATGAAAGGAGTTTATGTATGCGACCTGATTTTAGACAGACGGACGGTCAACCAGCCCAACATCAAAACCATCAACCCGGATCAGAAAAGGAGATGAATCCACACCCCTTAGAAGAAGATCGTGATTACCGAGGATCTGGAAAGTTAACAAACAAAGTCGCCCTTATTACTGGAGGAGATAGCGGTATTGGCGAAGCTGCTGCCATTGCTTACGCTAAAGAAGGGGCAAATCTCGCGATAGTTTATCTAAATGAGCATGAGGATGCGCAAAATACGAAAAAGAAGATAGAAGATGAAGGCAGTGAGTGCCTGCTTTTAGCGGGAGATCTTGGTGAGGAAGCTTTTGCAGGAAGCGTTATCAACCAGGTGATCGAACACTATGGGCAGCTTGATATTTTGATCAATAACGCAGCAGAACAGCATCCGAAGCAGGGGCTTGAAGAAATTACAGCAGAACAACTTGAAAAGACCTTCAGGACGAACGTATTTTCCATGTTCTTCTTAACCAAAGCCGCCCTTCCATACCTCAAAAAAGGCAGCGCGATTATTAACACATCATCCGTGACAGCTTATGAAGGGAATGAACAGCTAATCGATTATTCCAGCACGAAAGGGGCCATCACATCGTATACAAGGAGTCTCGCGAAATCACTTGTTGGAAAGGGAATACGAGTCAATAGTGTAGCGCCAGGTCCGATTTGGACGCCGCTGATTCCTTCGACATTCTCAGCTGAAAAAGTGAAGAATTTCGGGACGAATACACCGATGGGACGTCCAGGGCAACCAGAGGAATTAGCTGCTGCTTATGTTCTTCTTGGCTCGGACGGTTCCTCTTATATGACCGGACAGACCATTCATATTAACGGTGGCCAATATTTAACTTCGTAATCTTTGCAAATTGGATACTTCCTTCTTACAATGAATGAATGAATGTGACAGTAAAATAGCCAACCAATAGGTTAGCTATTTTACTGTTTTATTTTCGGATAACGTTTTGACGGTCCAGCGTTCGACTACCTTATGTGGCACACAAACTCTTTTATGACCTGATTCAGGATCATCAATTTTTTCCAATAAACAATTAACCGCCTGATATCCAAGCTGGAAAATATTGATATCAACAGAAGTAAGCGGGGGGCTCGCGTATTCAGCTAACATAACATTGTTAAAACTGATTATAGATACTTCTTCTGGTACTGAAAGGTCCATTTCGTCTAACTTACTCATTATTCCTAGTGCCATTAAATCATCTGCTACAACGAGAGCAGTTGGTGGCTCTTCAAGTGAAAAAAGCTCCATGACGGCTTCATGACCACCCTCTTTAAGGAATTCAACATGAACAACGTATTCGTCCTTATGAGGGAGACCGGCTTCGCGAATCGCCTTCTCATAACCACTCAATCGATCCACAGTAACAACTAGATCAAGATTACCACCAACGAAAGCAATCCGCTTATGACCTTTAGTTATGAAGTGATCGGTTACATCTTTAGCTGCCCGAAAATTGTCGTTATCGACATGTGTGATCTGATCTGGGTTAACTAATGGCTTACCAATAACAGTGAATGGGAAATTCTGTTCTTCAAGAAAACTCATAATTTTATCATCAATTCTTGAATAAAGCATAACGATCCCATCCACCCGTCGCCCATGGACCATCCCCATGACACCTTCTAATATTTCTTCTTCAGTCGTTCCAGTTGACATATAGATGGTATATTCTTTCTCATGTGCTTTCGTACTAATTCCTCTTAATACTTCAGGGAAAAACGGGTTTTGAAACACTTTATCCGCTGAACTTGGCATAACCAGTCCAATCGTTTGTGTCGTTCGATTAGCTAGACTACGAGCATTGTAATTCGGATGATATCCCAAGTATTCCATCGCTTCTCTAACGCGTCTTTTCGTTTGTTCACTAATTCGCGGATTGTTCGCTATGACACGCGATACTGTCGAAGGTGCAACATTAGCAAGCTTTGCTACATCCTTAATGGTAACTGCCATTCGAATCCCTCCTATCCTTAACTTTTTTCATACTTACGATGTTACATATTATCTCTTCTAAATTAGAATGTTCAAATCAGGCGAATCTAATAGGTGTTCATCTACAAACTATCATTGTAAACGATTTCTTCACAAAATACATCCACATAGGATGAGACTTTGATCCGAATACTGGTCAATCCCCCTAACCAAACGGAACTGCAAAGGCAGTTACCACAAACTTAAACGTCTGGATTAACTTTCATTTTGAGGTAGACTGAAATGTGCGATAAAAAAGGAGAAAGAAGCAGCAAGAGTAGCTTTCCTCTTCATCTTCTTTCTCCAGTAGTGATTTATCCCTTCGTTCCTCCAGCAGTAAGGCCAGAAATGAAGTAACGTTGAAGTGAAAGGAATAAGATAGAAATCGGAATGGCAATCAAAACAGATCCTGCTGCAAATGTCGTAAACTCATTACCGAACTGATCAGAGATCATCTTATACAAACCAACCGCAAGTGTAAATTTATCTTCACTTCGGAGAATTACTTGTGCAAGGATAAAATCTGTAAATGGTGTAATAAAGCTAAATAATGCAACGACGGCAAGAATCGGCTTGGCAAGAGGCAAGATGATTTGCCAGAAGATGCGGAAATGTCCTGCTCCATCAATTCTTGCTGACTCATCGAGTTCTTTAGGGATTGTATCAAAGTACCCCTTAGCAAGCCAGGTGTTCATCGGCAGTAGTCCACCAGCATAGACGAGAATAAGAGCAAAGTGCGTATCCAATAAACCAGTCACGTAAGCTAGAACATAAATAGCGATTAACGCTGCAAAGTTCGGAATCATTTGAAGAATCAAGAATGTCATCAACCCATTTTTACGACCAACAAAACGGTAGCGCGAGAAAGCATAAGCCATACAGGAAATCATTGCTACAGCCAAGATCATCGTAATAACACAAATTTTTAACGTATTCCAATACCATAGTAAATAGTCACTCTCAGCTGTATTAAATAACGATTTGTAGTGATCAAGTGTGGCATCTTTTGGAATAATGGATGATCCAGATAAGCTATCTCCCGGATTAAACGAAGATCCGACAATCCAGAGGACTGGATATAAAATGATGACACAGGCAATCGCAATAGCGATATAGGACAAGGTTAAACGTAGCGTATTCTGCATTTTTGGACTCATATTACATCATATCCTCTTCTTGGAATGATTTCGTTCTTCTGAACTGCCACAAAGCGACGCCGATAACAATAGCCGATAGAATCATCGTGATAGCAGCAGCTTTACCATATTGTGCTGATGTAAAGGTTAATTTGTAAATCCAGGAAATCAAAATATCTGTTGAACCTGCTGTTTGACCCGAAACGGCAGGTCCCCCACCGTTAAACAGGTAAATAACGTTAAAGTTATTAAAGTTAAACGTATATTGCGTGATCAAAATCGGCGCGATTGCGAAGAGAACCATAGGAAGCGTAATGCCTTTAAATTTCTGCCACATGTTCGCACCGTCCACTGTTGCAGCTTCGTATAATTCATCTGGAATAGACTGAAGCACCCCTGTTACCATTGCAAAAATGAATGGGAACCCAAGCCAAAACTGTATAAGTATTAAAGCAACTTTCGACCAGAAAGGCTCTGTGAGCCAAGGAATTGGGTCGATACCGAAAGCAGCTAAGATGTCGTTGTTTATCGCACCGAACGTTTCATTAAACATTCCTGCAAATACAAGAATTGAAACGAATGCAGGCACGGCCCATGGCAAGATGAAAATGGTTCTAAAAATCCCTTTAAATTTCAAATCTTTCTGGTTCATCAATACGGCTAAGAATATTCCAATTGCAATTTGTCCTGTTGTCGCAACAAACGTCCATACGATCGTCCATGAAAATACATCTAAAAATGTATTACGCCAGATATCCATTTTAAATATATCAATATAGTTTTGAACCCCGATCCAATCCACTAGATTCGCTGGTGGAGAATGGTAAAGGTCATAGTTCGTAAACGATAGTAAGATAACAAATAAAATCGGGAAAATAACCACAAAAATCAATAAGAAAAAACCTGGTGTGAGCATTAAATATGGAAAACCTTGTTCCGATACATTTTTGTACTGCTCTTTAATAGAATTAAGAGGAATGCCTAAATCACGATTTTTTCCGTTCAAGTATGCATCCCTTAAATTTAAGTAATAGATCACTAGCCCGATAAGGATCACCAGTACAGCGATAATTCCTTGTGTAAGAAGGAAGATCGAGTGATCACGTGGGAGTTCTTCTCCTAGTGTAACGATTCCCCACAAACCAATATTGATTAGATCTGCAAAAGCGACTGCGAAGGAAATAGTTAAGATAAAAAACATTAGTCCTTTAAGAATCTGCTTATTGTAGAACTGACCGAATCCAGGTATCAGTGATAAAGCTAGTGCTGCTTTTCGATGCTTTGTTTGACGTTCAGTTGCCTCCATCGTGATGGCAATCCCCTTTCTTCCCTCACTCTTCTATCTCTAAAGTGAGAAGCAGTACTCCGTTTCCGGAGTACCGCTTTGAATTTTCAAAACCCTAGTTGCTATGATTCTGTTCAATTTGAGACTTGATTGTTTTGGTAGCTTCATCAAGTGCTGCTTTTGGTTTTTGCTTATTTGTTGCTACAAGCTGAAGCGCTGATGCTGCTGGCTCCCATACTTCTGCCATTTCAGGAATGTTTGGCATTGGAACACCATACTGAGATTGAACCGCTACTGCACTTGCTCCTTCGTTATCAGCAATAACTGGATCTTCAATAAGTGATTTTACTGGAGGAATTTCTGCCGTTTTTTCGTAACGAATCTTTGCATTTTCCTCATTTGTGATCCATTCAACTAGCTTCGTAGCCCATTCTTTGTTTTTAGAGAAGTTACTAACGTGCCATCCTTTAACTCCGATGAACGTTTTAAAGTTTTCACCGTTTGGAAGTTTAGGCATCGGAGCCACACCAATATTGATATCGGCATCTTTATAGCCCTGGAAAGACCATGGTCCATTCATAACAGAAGCCGCTTTTCCTTCATTAAAGAGACCATCCATAGTTGATCCACCGTTTTCACCAATTAAGCCTTTAGGAAATAGTCCTTCATCGTACCATTTTTGGATGTACTCTGTACCCTCTACTGCACCGTCGTTGTTAAGACCAATATCTTGTGGATTAAGTCCGTCGTCAGTGCGATCAAATACATACCCACCATAACCAGCTAATACAGCGTTTGCAAAATAGAAGTTATCCCACAGTGCAAGGAAGCCATACTGCTTGTCTTTCGTGAAGTCTTTTGCGAAATCATACACTTCATCCATAGACTCAGGTGCTTTATCCATCAAATCCTTGTTATAGATAAAGACAGGTGTTTCAGTTGCTTTAGGAAGACCGTAGAGCTTCCCATCAAAGTTTTCTGCTTGAATAGAAGATTCAGTGAATTTATCGACTACAGATTGCTCCACTTCGATTGGAGAAATCAGACCTTCAACTGCTGCCTGTCCAATTTGGTCATGTGGCAGTGTGATCACGTCAGGACCAGTACCAGCTGGACCATCAAGACGAATCTGCTCTCTAATTTCGTCAGCCATACCGAGTTCTTTAAATTCAACTTTAATACCATATTCTTCTTCGAAACTTGCAATAGCAGGTTCAAGTGCAATTCCTTTATCTGTATCTTCCCAGACAACTAGTTTCTCAGGTTTGTTTGCATCGTCACCCTTAGAATCGCTGCCCCCGTTGCTGTTAGTTGAACTTTCACTGTTTTGCGGTCCGCATGCTGCAAGCACGCCAATCGAAAGAACAAGTGTGAGAAACAAGGCGAAAAAACGTTTCATGTGTTAACCCCCTCTTAATTTTGCGATAGCTATACAAGCGCTTTCATTCATTAATGAAAACGATTGCACTGACTTTCTATAACTTATTATACATGCCCTGGAAATTTTCGCAACCGTTTGCACAAAGTTTTTTAATAATTTTATCAAAATATTAATTTCGACTTGTTTTTTCCATTTGACTACTGAACTTTTATCTTCTACATTTATATAGAAAGAAAGATAGTTTGTAACAGTTAGAAAGGATAAACTTATGAACGACTGGTTTACACAAAAATGCAAACGATTGCATCTGGAGGTCTACATTCATGCAAAAAGAAGCGATCTATCATCGTCCTAAGAACAATTACGCTTACGCGTACGATGCAAAAACTCTTCACCTTAGACTGAAAACAAAAAAAGATGATCTTTCCTCTGTCTCTGTTATTTACGGAGATCCTTATGACTGGAAAAACGACACCTGGCAAAATCATAGAAAACAAATGAGCCTTTCCGGATCAGATCATTTGTTTGATTACTGGACCACTTCTGTCGAGCCACCCTATCGACGAATGCGGTATGGATTCCTATTGGAAGATAAAAACGAAAAGGTTGTCTATACGGAAAAAGGTTTTTTCACTGAAGAACCATCTGATACGAATGATTACTTCAGTTTTCCATTTATTAATGAAGTGGATGTTTTTCAAGCACCGGAATGGGTGAAAGATACTGTTTGGTATCAAATTTTCCCAGAACGCTTTGCGAATGGTGATTCAGCCACGGATCCAATCAATGTACTCCCTTGGGGCGAGTATTCTCCTGAAAGAGATAATTTTTTTGGTGGCGACTTTCAGGGTGTGATCAACCATCTTGACCACTTGACTGAGTTAGGGATAAACGGTATTTACTTCACTCCAATTTTCAAAGCAAAATCCAACCATAAATACGATACCATTGATTATATGGAAATCGATCCGCAGTTTGGAGATAAAGAGACGTTCAAGAAACTTGTTCAGGAGTGCCACGAACGTGGTATTAAAGTGATGCTTGATGCCGTATTTAATCACAGTGGTTACTATTTTGAACCCTTTCAGGACTTATTAAAAAACGGAGAATCATCCCGCTACAAAGACTGGTTTCATGTTCGCTCTTATCCTATCACTACAGAGCCTCTCCCGACCTACGATACGTTTGCCTTTGAAGCTTCGATGCCGAAGCTCAATACCGAAAATCCTGAAGTAAAAGAGTATTTGCTAGAAGTCGGAAAGTACTGGGTGAAGGAGTTTAACATTGATGGGTGGCGCCTTGATGTTGCGAATGAAATCGACCACCAGTTTTGGAGAGATTTCAGAAGAGAGGTAAAGTCAATTAAGAATGACCTCTATATTCTTGGAGAAATCTGGCATGATTCCATGCCCTGGTTACTCGGAGATCAATTCGATGCTGTGATGAACTATCCAATGACATCAGCTCTCTTAGATCATTACGCACACGGAACAATCACTGCTGATTCGATGGCGAATCGACTAACATCATTACTTCATTCCTACCCTAAGAATGTGAACGAGGTTGCATTTAATTTGTTAGGAAGTCATGATACTCCCCGAATGCTCACGCTTGCGAATGATAAGAAAGATCTTGTAAAACTCATGTACGTAATGCAATTCTCTTTTCCCGGTACACCGTGTATCTACTACGGGGACGAGATTGGAATGAGCGGTGCCGCAGATCCAGGGTGCCGTGCATGTATGATTTGGGATAAAGAAAAGCAAGACACCAATCTCTTCCAATTCCTAAAGAAGCTGATCAATCTTCGAAAGAATCATCCTGCTTTTGGACATCATGGTTCCTTCGAGATCGTCTCTTCAGCTGAATCCATTATTCAATATAAGAAAGAAACGGAAGATGAAACCCTATTCTTCCTCCTGAATAGTTCAAATGAAACAGTAACAATCGACCAAACACTTCTTCCAGAAAATCCGAAAATCATTATGGGAGAAGAAAACCTCAATCAAAGCGCTCTAACACTTGAAGGATTTGGATTTACAATTTTATCTCTTCGTTAAGACAGAAGCTCCTGGAATTTACTCCAGGAACTTCTTTTTTATATGGAAGAAAACAGATTTTATTGAAAGCGTAACCAACTTTATCTTCTCTTGTTTCACCATTCCCCTCCCATCCTTCACTCGTTATATTTCCTTACATAGTTTTTTAAATATTCTAAAAATAAACTTGAATTTCTCATTTTCTCAGCATAACATTAGGATATAGAAAAAAGGCAATGTTAGAAAAACTGACATGGAGGGTCTTGAATGAAAAAAGTAGAAGCAATTATTCGTCCAGAAGTGTTCCAAGATTTACGGGATCGGTTAAGGGATGAAGGCATCACAGGAATGACAGTATCCGAGGTAGCGGGTTGTGGACTACAGAAAAAGCAAACAGGCGTGTTCCGAGGCAGTCACTTCGAAGTCTCTCTTCAGCCTAAGATTAAGGTAGAGCTTGTATTTGAAGATCACCTGCTCGATCACGTTGTCAAGAATATACGAGATGTTTGTGCAACAGGTGAGATAGGCGATGGGAAAATATTTGTATTCCCTGTAGAAGATGTGATTCGAATTCGTTCTGGTGAACACGGACTTACAGCATTTAAATAAAATGAAAAAGGATGATTCTAAAGATGAAAAAGATAACAGGTCTTTTTGTCGCACTCTTTCTTCTTTCTGGAGGGCAAGCCTTTGCAGCTGGTGATGAAGCAGCTGTTACTGCACTGAGTCAGTCGATGGACACAGTTTGGGTAATGATTGCTGCTTTCCTTGTGTTCTTCATGCATGCTGGTTTTGCAATGGTAGAAACCGGATTTACTCGTTCTAAAAATGCCCTAAACATTCTAATGAAAAACCTTTTGACGATGTCGATCGGTGCCGTCCTATATTTCATCGTAGGATACGGTCTTATGTTCGGTTCTTCCGTAGGTGGATTTATCGGTAGTGATGGATTCTTCCTAAATGGACAATCTGAGAATATTGGCTTCTTTGTTTTCCAGGCTGTCTTTGCTGCAACCTGCGCAACGATTATCTCTGGTGCGGTTGCCGAAAGGATGAAACTGATTAGCTATATTGCCGTAACGATCGTGATGGTTGGATTCGTTTACCCAGTAGTCGGCCACTGGATCTGGGGTGGCGGCTGGCTTTCAGAGCTAGGCTTTACTGACTTTGCAGGATCAACCGTCGTTCATTTGACAGGTGCTCTCGGGGCTGTTGTGGCTGTGACATTTCTCGGTGGGCGCATTGGCAAATATTCAAACGGGAAAGTAAACGTTATTCAGGGTCACAATATTCCACTTGGAGCACTAGGCGTATTTATCCTCTGGTTTGGATGGTTCGGATTTAATGCAGGTAGTACACTTTCCGCTAGTGATGCTCTCATCCCTACGATCGTAGCAACAACACTTCTTTCTGCTTCAAGCGGCGTGATTGGAAGTGCTTTCTATTCTTATATCCGCTACAAACAAATCGATGCTTCCTTAACACTTAACGGGGCATTAGCCGGTCTTGTCGGTATTACTGCAGGAACAGCTAACGTTTCTCCAATCGGCGCACTGTTTATTGGACTTATTTCCGGTGTCATCTTAATCGAAGCTGTTCAATTAATTGACCGTCGTGTTAAGCTTGATGATCCTGTTGGCGCCATTGCTGTTCACGGTGTATGCGGTGTTTGGGGAACTCTTGCCGTTGGATTGTTCGCCGTCGATGGTGGTCTTTTCTACGGTGGTGGAGCTTCCCTACTACTCGTTCAGGCAATCGGAATCCTTGCTGTTATGGCCTGGACAGTCGGTACGGTCGGAATTTTCCTGTTCATCTACACACGTTTTTCATCGATCCGTGTATCACGTGAAGAAGAAATCCAGGGACTTGATTTTGCCGAGCACGGTTCAACCGCATACGAACTAAGAGGCGGCATTCTTAACAACAACGAAAGCCCTGGCTCCGGATCCGTCTTCGGTCACGGCCTAGTCGATAGACTAAACGGATTAGAACAAGCTAAATTAGAGAAGACACGAAAAGCGGAAGGGGGCGTTTAGACTCGGCAGGCACTGGAGCCTTTCAAAATGAACACGCCCTTTGTGTTCAGATTGAAAGGTGAAGTGACCGAGAGTCTGCCCACTGCAGCTAGACAAGAAAAGCAGAGACGAGCGTTTAGAAACGAACATATCAGAACCCAAGATCGCGGAAAACTAAACAAGAGGTCCGAAGCCGCTATAGCTTCGGACCTCTTTATTTTACTCCACAATGTTCACACCATAATGCTCCATCCAATAATTAATCTGAGCAAGATGCGCAATCAGTTGGGGTCCAGCCATCAATTGCCCAAACCAAGGAACTTTAAACGCATTTCCTTCCGTAGCCACGATATCTTCAACAACTTTCTGATCGATGAGCTCAAGTAAAGGTGCTTGTTTATTTTGAAGCGTTTCTTGAAGCCACTTTGACACAGCTTTCGTATAAGCGGGATTGTACGTTTTTGGATAGGGACTTTTCTTCCGATACAGCACGTCATGAGACAGTGTCCCCGTCATCGCACGTCTGAGTAATCCTTTCTCTCTTCCATCGAGCATCTTCATCTCCCATGGGACATTCCAGACATATTCCATAATCCTGTGATCTGAGAAAGGAACCCTGACTTCAAGACTTGCTCCCATACTCATACGGTCTTTCCGTTCAAGAAGAGTTGTCATAAACCAATTTAAATTCAGATAAAATAGTGCTCTCCTCTTCGCTTCGATTTCACTCTCCCCATCAAGCACTGGTGTTTCGTTAATCGAATCACGATATCGCTCGGTCACGTATTCTTCAAGCTTCAACTTTCTCCTTACGTCTTCTTTTAGCATCGCTTGTCGTTCAAGGGTGGATCGCATCCACGGGAACTGTTCTTGATCAAGAAGCTCTGGCTTATGAAACCATGGATACCCACCAAAAATTTCATCTGCACATTCCCCTGATAAAGCTACTGTTGCATGCTTTTTAATTTCTTTAGAGAACCAGAGTAACGAAGAATCAACATCCGCCATTCCCGGGAGATCTCTACACTGGATTGCTTCTTTCAAATGGTGCACAAGTTGGTCCGTATCGATCACACAGTTCGTATGATCTGTAGCAAGCTCAGTAGAAACTTTCTTTATCCATGGCGCATCAGAATTCGGCTGAAATTCGCTGCTTTTAAAGTATTTATCATTATCAACATAATCAACTGAAAAAGACCGCAGTGTCCCTTTCCCATCTTCTTTGAATGCGCTTTGTGCAACGGACGTAATTGCGCTAGAATCAACACCACCAGACAAAAATGTACAAACTGGAACATCTGCTACTAGCTGTCTCTTGATCGAATCCTTCAGAAGTTCACTTACGGTATCGACAGTTGTTTCAAGACTATCCCTATGTTCGGTACTCTTCACATTCCAGTACCGCCACATGCGCAGACCGCTTTTTTCAAACTTCATCGCAAAACCTGGTCTAAGTTCATTTATCCCTTTAAAAACACCGTGTCCTGGCGTTCTTGAAGGACCTAAACCAAATATTTCTTGAAGCCCTCCTCGATCAACCTCTGTCTTCACATCAGGATGAGCTAGAATCGCTTTTAGTTCAGATCCAAATTGCAATGAACTTCCACTCTGTCGGTAGAAGAGGGGCTTTACCCCCAGGCGATCTCTTGCTAGAAATAGACGTTCCCCATCCCAAATCGCAAATGCAAAAATACCATTTAAATGATCAACGCACCCTTCTCCCCACTCCATATAACTCGTTAAGAGAACTTCTGTATCAGAGTGTGATTGAAATGTATATCCTTTACCAAGTAGGACCTTTCTTAAATCCTCTGTATTATATAATTCACCGTTATAACAAATCGTATAGTTTTGTTGCCTCTGTTCCCGCGTCATAGGCTGACTACCTCCAGCAGGATCCACCACAATTAATCGTGTATGACCAAATCCACAATGACCATTAATCCAACAGTTCGAAGCATCTGGACCGCGCCTTGATAACGTATTCGCCATGCGCTGGAGGACTTTCTCTTCTCCTGTCAGGTTCTGCTTCCAATCAACCCATCCCGTTATTCCACACAAAAGTTCTCCCTCCAATCGATACTCTCTGTTCACTTTATGCCACAGCCCAGTTTTTGTGCGGAATTTTCTTTTTCTCCTCGTATATGAAAAAAACATGAGACACATCGGCCTCATGTTTTTTGAAATCGCAAGAAATACCATGCTCCTTCTTTTACGATCGGCTTTATTTGCTTGAGTTTAAATCCAGTTCGAGTCGCAAGTTCATCCAATTCCTCTAACTTTGGTAGTGGAAAAAGGTTGTCATGTGCGCTCATAAAACTATTAAAAGCGGCCGAAAAGGCATGGCCATATTTGGACTCATGCATCGGCGTAATCACAATCAAGTTCCCACGTTCTCCTGTTACTTCGTCCGCTTTTTGGAATAAACGGAAGCGATCGTCAGGAGCAAAATAATAAAGGAGGTTGTTCATCATAGCCATATCAAAAGGCTTGCCATCCCATTTCCAGGTCATCATATCATCAGGATACAGCTTAATCGGTGATTTTAATGGGAAATGGATGGTAGATTCGGCCTCTAGACAAACGGATCGATTCTTTTCAATTCCTACGAGTTTCATGTTTTCAAGCTTAGCTCCAATGCGTGAGAGATAGCCTGCATAGCCAGCCCCAAAGTCAATGACTGATCTCGCATTTGTATGTTTAATCAGCTGATAAATTTTCGGAAAAGCAAATCGTTCGATAAAACTTGATGTTGCAGCTACTGTGCCCCCAAAATCTTCATCCTGATAGGAGGCATGATTATGGTTATTTAATAAATCGGAATAGGAAAGAAGAATCGGAATATGTAACTCCATCATTTCTTTTAAAAGAATACCAACAGACTGGTCGCTATTCTTAGAAATCGATTCTACCAGGTGTTTCTTAGATCGAATTTCACCATTTTTATCGTTCGTAAGGTGGCCGATCGCAACTCCCACCTCCGCCCATCTTGTTAAAAGAAGCTCATTCATATCTCGTTTCACAGCAACCGAGGTGACGGTTTCACCATTTTCGAATTCATCAAAAAGATCATGTACATACCCTACATGTGCGTGCCATGCGTATAGAAAAGGTTCATTGCTTTTCATCCACTTTCGTGCGCGCCAGATTTTTTTAATTTCTTTCATTTTATTTCCTCCCGTCTCAATTGCGATACCATGGATAATCATCATTCTTTGTAAAAAGCACTCTCTCTTTACGTTTAGTCGAGTTGTGGCCATTCCCTCCCTTTGCGGGAAGAAGTCCTGCCTGTTTCATGCGATCGACTAGATTAAATTTCCATATGCCAAGTCCTGAAGTATTTAGCATTTGCTTATAATGTAAGAGTGATGAGTGCTCTGTTTGTTGCACACCTTTAATTCTGAGTCTCTGCCATGGTCGATATGGGAAGGAATACAGCAATGCTGCCTGGTGACTGAGATTAGATACGTATTCTGCTCTAGGTTTCCTCACTTTCTCGTACCATTTCAAACGCTTCCATTCTGTTTGATTCGATTGAAACATCCAGCAAAGCAACTCACCAAGTACATCTGAATCCTGAATAGCGAGATTCATTCCTTCTCCCGCCATCGGGTGAACACTATGAGCAGCATCTCCCGTTAAGATGATGTTGTTTTTCACGTAATTGGATACATTATGTCGCACTGGAATCATAAGCTGAATTTTTTTCCACGTATCAATTTGATGAACGTAGCCTTCTAACTCCGGCATAAGTTCACAGTAAGCGCGATAGAACGATTCTAGTCCTTCTTCACGCATCGTCTTATATTCTCCTGGCTTAATCAACAACACACTTCTTACTTCATTATTCGGAAGAGGGAATAATCCGACAAATTTGTTTTGAGTGGTAATAATCGTAGATTCAGTCAATGAATCTGGACGTGGAAAGGATACTGTCAAAAAGTGATGGTTATACTTCGTTTTTTTCATTTCTACTTCCATCGCCGTTCTTGTCGGCGAAGCTCTTCCTTCAGCTCCTACATAGAAAGAAGCATGAATTTCTCGTTCGCCTTCGTTCGTCTGTATGATCGCTTTCTTGTTCTCTGGATTATCATCTGTAAATCCGGTGAACTTTGCTGGCTGAAGATAATCCACTGATTCATATTTAGATACCTCCAAAAACAATAGCTCTTTTAACCGTTCGTGTGGAATCATTAGCGACGTATTATATGGTGAATCAATCACATCGTAACGGAATTCATTCGCGCTAAGTTCCTCCATCATGCCGTTATCTTTTTGATTGTATTCGTAGAATTCAATCGTTGGAAGAAGGAATCCATTTTCTTTTACTTCATCCAATACCTCAATACGATCTAGCACTTCTAAGCTCTTCGGTTGAAGAAGCTCTCCTTTATAGATGAGACCACTTTTTTTATCCTTTTCGATTAAAAGCGTTTTCACATCACACCGCCCCAACTTAACAGCGAGTGTAAGGCCAGATATTCCTCCCCCGATAATCATCACATCATATTGCATAACCATCACCTCTTCAATATCCTTCTTTTCCCTCCTGTTCAGTCGTTAAAACAGAACGGGCACATTGAAAGGAAGCGCTTTAAAAGTGAGAATCTGTTATGATCCAAAAAAAAAAAAAAAACGGCCGAAATTGGCCGGTTTACGTCGCTAGTGGAAATTGTTTGGATAAGAGTAGCTTTTCAAAACGATCCTTATTAAGAGGTTTGCTATAGAAAAAACCTTGAGCAAAATTACATCCGAAGCTTCTGATGATTTCACCCTGCTCCTTCGTTTCAATTCCTTCAGCAACAATTGAAAGATTTAACCCTTCACACATTGTTATAACTGCCTTCACAATAGCAGCATCAGCATTATTTTCCTGAAGATTCCGAATGAACGATTGATCTATTTTGAGTATATCTAGCGGAAAATCTTTTAAATAACTAAGGGAAGAATAGCCCGTCCCAAAATCATCGATGGACACTTTAATTCCCATATCTCTTAACTCATTCAGCATCGAGATGCTGTAGGCTGTGTTTACAAGGGTCGTGCTCTCTGTCACCTCAAGGTGTAGAGACGTTGGCGAAAGGCCAGATGTTTTAATCGCATCTTTAACCGATTCAACAAATTGCGAACTCTGGAACTGACGTCCAGAAACATTTACGCTAATCGATAAATCCTCATATCCCAACGCCTGCCACTTACTCGTTTGCATACACGCCTCATTAAGAACCCAAATTCCAATTTCCTCAATCAACCCTGTTTCCTCAGCTAGCGGGATAAATTGCGCAGGTGAGACAAGACCAAGTTTTGGGTGGTTCCAACGGATTAATGCTTCACACGCATAGATTTTCTGCTCATCAAGATTAACTTGTGGTTGATAATAAAGAGTCAGTTCCTCTTTCTCTAAAGCTCTTCTTAAATAGCTTTCTAACTCGAGACGCTCAAAGGCTTGATCCGTCATTTCATCCGTATAGAATTCAATATAATTCGCACCCTGTTGTTTGGCGCGATCAAGCGCAATATAGGCATTTTTCATTAAGATGTCGAGATTTTCCCCATCATGTGGGAATAGGCTAATACCAATTCCAACCGTCATGAAATACTCTACCCCATCAAATACAATCGGTGCCTTTAACTGTTCTATTACGCTTTTAGCAAGCATGAGTGCATCTTTCTCACATTTCAGCCCAGGTAGGAGGACCGTAAATTCGTCTCCACCAAATCTTGCAAGAACAGCATCGTCCTTGATGGCTTCTTTGATTCTATTCGTTACCAGCTTTAAAATGTGATCACCGCGCTGATGTCCAAGACTATCATTAATCAATTTAAACCGATCCAGATCAATGAACATGACAGCCAACTTTTCATCTTCACTTTTTAGCGATTCATTCAATAGGTTCTCGAATAATAGACGATTGGGCAATTCAGTTAGTACATCATAATAAGCTAAGTGAGCGATTTTCTCTTCTGCCTTACGCTGATTCATTATACTTTTACCTATTCCATACGCTCCAGTGATCTCACCATTCACAATGATCGGAATATTGGTAATGGTAAAGAGCACGTTAATCCCTGATTTATGAACGAGATGAGCGTCATATGTCTGAGCCATTCCTTGAAAGGTCTCATAAAACTTCTCTTTCGTCTTCTGTGCGTCTTCTTTGGCAACAAATTGAAGAGAATTTTTACTCATCACCTCTTCTGAAGCATATCCAAGTAATGATTTTAACGCGGGGTTCACACTTGTAATTTCACCATATACATCCACAGAGTAAACGAGATTCGGATTTTGTTCAAAAAGAGATTTAAAACGTTGTTCTGACTGCTGCAAGCTCATATTCAAATTCTCTAATTCTTCCGTAGAAGACTTAATTAAATGTGATAATGCCATTAAACCGTCCAAGTCCTTCATCTCCTGATTGTATAATGGTTGCCTCGGAACATTCTCCTTTACAGTATCCTTTTCAGTAAAAAGTCCCATAACCGTACTGTTGTTTGAATAGAGAATATTGCTTCTTACTGAATAATACTCTGAAGCTAGAAAAATAGAGGTAACATCAAAATGGTCGGTGTGATTGAAATACCCATTGATTTCGTCAGCAAATAGTTTTCTCACTGAATCGGATGAATATGAGAATACACTCTCAGCGTTCTGTTCTTTTGCCAACTTATGAACTTTTTTATAAGTTGATTGTAATTGTGCTATATCTCCATAAGAAAATTGTAGCGAAGATCCTGGCACAAGAAATGCATCGATCGTTACGGATCCATCACGATGAAACTCAAGAACAGACAATGGTTTGGCCTTCCCCTCATCTAGCCATAGGAGAGGAGTATGCGCCGCAGCTTCAGGAAGCTTACTTGCTACTTCTTGCCCAAGATATTTTTCATAGAAATGAAAAGGGCTCATCCCTTCAATCTCAAATAGACGATTCCCAAGACTTTTCGTAACTTCAAACGTTCTCCCTGCTGGCTTCCAGCATGCTTCAGTGATAATAGTTGTATCGATGTGATCACCAATAATTTGAACACCAGTAATTCCTGAACATAAAATCTGATGATCGAATATAACAAAGGATGTTTGACCTATCTTAGAAGCTCTCCCACCCATTATTGGAATTGAGCCTAAATCTCTTAGAAGCGCTTCTTCATGATCAATCCCGCTATTAAATAGAAGAACCGTCCCTTCATTCAAGGTCATATTCACACTTCTTGAAGAGCCTTCGAACATAAATGGTTTAAGTTCAGCATTCTCAAACGTTGTAAAAGAGAGTACGAGACCATCAGTCACAGTAGCACCATTGAAATAAGCTTCGGCAGCAGTTGCACCAACGATAACCGCCTCGGGGAAAAGATCTTTCAATTGTAAAGCAATTTCTTCCGTTCGCACTTTGTCTCCATCTAGGGAGAAAAGCTGTATGAGTACAGCATTAGCCTGCAGTAAATCCTGATCAGGCATAATGCGCTCTTTCAGATTTTGCTCATGACGGATCATAACTGAAAATGTCCTCAAGCCTAACACACCTCCTCCATTAAAGCCTTTAATTCGAAACTTTCTATTATGTACATAATATCAAAAAGTAAGTAGCAGGAATACATCTATTCCAGAAATATGCCAATCTACCCTACTTCCTATATCGGCAGAAAATAAACAAACTTTAATTGCTAAAAAACCACCAATTTCTTGGTGGTGTCGGGACTTATAGCTGATATAGATGCAGTACAGAATACCCATAAAAGAAAACGAGTAAAAACGCAAATAAAAATTGAAGCCAAAACGGCCAAATTTTTTTACCCTTTTTCCCCCTTACAAGTATCATTTCCATTGTAAAAATCAACCATAATGCTAAGACAGCTTTGACGATTGATGGCCCCCAGAAATGATAACCCACTACCAGGAACATTCCAGAAATAATAGTCAGCACATAAAATACTCGAAGTACCATATGTATAATGTTCGGGCTTTTACCTGCTCTCATTAAGAAATAACTTGTGATGAATAGCACGAGGGTCAATCCCCATGCCGTATAATGCGCATGAAGCATTCGCAATCTCTCCTTTTACTTATACCTATGTAAACCAATTCCTATCATATCACGAAACAAGAAACAGAAAATTTACTATATTTTACACAATTTCGTTCAAATGATAGGAAGGAAACGATTTCATTGTTATAATTAAATCGTGGCATTAACAAACTGATGGGAGTGAAGAGTAACATGGTTCAAACACAGGATATTATTCAGATGACAGAGCAGTATGGGGCACATAACTATCATCCACTGCCAATCGTTATTGCAGAAGCAGAGGGTGTTTGGGTGAAAGATCCCGAGGGTAACCGCTACATGGATATGCTTAGCGCATATTCAGCAGTTAACCAGGGGCATAGGCATCCCAAGATCATTCAAGCATTAAAAGATCAGGCCGATCGGGTCACATTGACTTCCCGTGCCTTCCACAATGATCAACTAGGACCTTTTTATCGTAAAGTTTCAGAATTTACAAACAAAGACATGATTTTGCCAATGAATACTGGTGCAGAAGCCGTTGAAACTGCCGTTAAAGCGATGCGTCGATGGGCTTATGAGGTCAAAGGCGTCGAGAAGGATAAAGCAGAAATTATCGCCTGTGAAGGAAACTTTCATGGTCGAACGATGACAGCCGTTTCTCTCTCGTCGGAGCAGGAATATCAGCGTGGATTCGGTCCGATGCTTCCAGGTATTAAGCTTATCCCTTACGGTGACATCGAAGCGCTTAAAAAAGCGATTACACCAAATACGGCTGGCTTCTTATTCGAACCGATACAAGGTGAAGCTGGAATCAATATTCCACCCGAAGGATTCTTAAGAGAAGCATATGACTATTGTAAAGAGCAGAAGGTACTCTTCGTAGCGGATGAAATCCAGGCAGGTCTTTGCCGATCGGGCAAACGCTTTGCATGTGATTGGGATAATGTAGAGCCTGACATGTACATCCTTGGTAAAGCACTTGGTGGGGGCGTGTTCCCAATTTCTTGTGTTGCAGCGAATGAAGAAGTACTAGGCGTGTTCACTCCTGGTTCGCACGGGTCTACCTTCGGCGGAAACCCCTTAGCATGCGCTGTCTCAGTCGCATCTCTCGAAGTTCTAGAAGATGAGAAGCTTGCAGAGCGCTCTCTTGAACTAGGAAACTACTTCCAAAGCAAATTAAATGAGATTCATAACCCTCTTATTAAGGAAGTGCGTGGTCGTGGCCTTTTCATTGGTGTCGAGCTTCACGAATCCGCTCGCCCTTATTGTGAGAAACTGAAAGAAAAGGGTCTTCTTTGTAAAGAAACGCACGAAACTGTCATTCGATTTGCTCCTCCACTCGTTATAAGTGAAGAAGATTTAAACTGGGCGATCGAACAGATTACCGACGTGTTGTCCGTTCAATAAGTAATAGACTCATAACAAAAACCTCGCTGGTTAGCCAGCGAGGTTTTTGTTATCTCTTAACTTATAATCCTATTGAAACATATTTTGTCTCAAGGTATGCTTCGATTCCTTCATGGCCACCTTCGCGACCAATACCACTCTGCTTCATTCCACCGAACGGTGCTTGGGCCGCAGATGGAACACCATCATTCCAACCGACTATGCCGTAATCGAGACCATTGACAATGTAATTCCCTCTTCGAACACTCTCACTAAAGACATAAGCAGCTAATCCGAATGGTGTTTGATTAGCGTATTTAATGGCTTCATCATCAGTCGTAACCTTCTGAATCGGAGCAACAGGACCGAACGTTTCCTCATTCATAATTAACATGCCTGGAGTAACGTCTTTCAAAATGGTAGGGCGATAGAAATACGATCCATTTTCTTCATATCCTTCTCCGCCTAGCGCACATTCAGCTCCCTGACTGAGCGCGTTCTGCACGTGCTTCTCTACTTTGTCATACCCGTCCTTATCAATCATTGGACCAATGTCTGTACCTTCTTCAAGTCCATTTCCAACTTTAAGGTCTTTCGTCTTGTTAACAAATTTTGATATGAACTCATCGTAGATTTTCTCCTGCACATAGACGCGATTTCCGCAGATGCACGTCTGACCGCCATTCCTAAACTTCGATGCAATGACGCCATCAACCGCCTTATCGATATCGGCGTCGTCAAGAACAATGATTGGCGCATGACCACCAAGCTCAAGTGAAATGTTTTTCACCGTTTCAGCAGCCTGTTCCATCAGCTTTTTCCCAACTTCAGTTGAACCGGTAAATGTGATCTTACGAACGTGGGGGTTACTCATTAATTCACCAGCAACTTCTGAGGACTTGCCTGTGACAAGATTCACTACCCCTTTTGGTATACCAGCTTCTTCACACAGTTCTACAAGACGAACTGCGGTTAGCGGCGTTGCGGAAGGTGGCTTAACGACGAACGTACACCCAGCTGCAAGCGCTGGAGCGAGCTTTCTCGCGATCATTGCCGCGGGAAAGTTCCACGGGGTAATTGCACCAACTACACCAACGGGTTGTTTGCGAACTTCCATCATTCTTTTTTCTTTATGTGGGGGAATCGTTCTGCCGTATACACGTTTTCCTTCTTCGGCAAACCACTCAACGAAAGAAGCGGAATAAGCAACTTCTCCCTTTGATTCATGGAGCGGTTTTCCCATTTCTTTCGTCATCAGCTCTGCTAGCTCGTCCTCATGATCCATCATGAGACTATGGAGTTTCTTTAAGTATGATGACCGCTCATAAGCGGTGAGGCTTGACCACGCTGGGAACGCTTGATGTGCGGCGTCAATTGCCTTCTTCGTCTCCGATTTTCCACCGATCGGCACTGTACCGACCAGTTCACCAGTCGCAGGATTCTTAACTTCAAGCTTTTCTAAATCTTGGCCAGTCCACTCACCATTAATATAATGAAACTTTTCCATTTGCTAACCCTCCTAGTAGGTTCTCTGGATAACAATTCCTTTTTTGATCGCGAATTAAACTTTTGAACGTTATCTTTTTCTTATTTCATTTTTTAATGTGCCAATTCCTTCTACACGCACTTCTACAATATCCCCATCATTGAGAAATTTCGGTGGTTTAAACCCCTTGCCAACACCTGAAGGGGTCCCTGTTGCGATAATATCTCCAGGCTCTAATGTCATTCCTTTCGAAAGCACATAGATCAATTCTGGAATATCAAAAATGAGATCCGATGTTTTGCCATTCTGTCTGACCTCACCATTAACTGTTGTCTTAAGAGTCAGATCATGAGGATTAGTAACTTCTGAAGCATGTAGAATGGCTGGTCCAATGGGACACGAACCATCAAGGCTTTTTCCTAAGAAGAACTGACCGTGCTTTTTTTGAAGATCTCTCGCCGTAATATCATTCACGATGGTATACCCGAAAACATAGTCCATCGCTTCTTCACGCGAAATGGCAGTCCCTTGCTTCCCAATCACAATCGCAAGTTCACCCTCATAGTCTAATGCTTCTGAAACTTTTTTCGGGAAAGTAAGTACCTGACCAGGTGCACTAACAGCTGTCGGGGCTTTTGTGAAAATCATAGGATGCTCAGGTACATCTTTTTCACTTCCCATTTCGATCGCATGGTCTCGATAGTTTTTTCCAACACAGAATACATTCTTCCATGGTCTTGGTATTGGGGCTTCGAGAACAATTTCATGTATCGGCAAATAATAGGTGTCTGCGATTTCTCTCAGTTCATTTGGATTAACTCCTTGCTCCAACTGGATCAGCGATAAGAGGTTTGGAAGACCGAACCCTCTGTCTTGATAATACTGAAATAAATCAACGACTACCTCTTCTTCTTCAAGCAAGAGTCCAAACCGTTTTTCTTCTTTCCATCTGAATGACACAAACTTCATTCTTGAATCACTCCATTTCTAAAATAATGAAATCAACCACTCTCATTATGACAGAAATTCATTAATGATTAATGAAAATTCTGTTAATAACTAAAAATTAAAAGACCTGCATCTGCAGGTCTTCCTTTCATCCTTTACTCTCAGGCTCTATCTCTTTTTTCTCTGACAACAATTCAGTGAACGCTTCCTTAGGCTTTGTCAAAACTTTTTCTTTCAGGTCAAGACCTGAAAGAATTTCAACCATATCGTTCTCTTCACGACCTACTTCAATCTTTCTTAAATAGAGTTTTTCCTCGTCAAGGACAACAACATAGCTTATCGAGTCTTTCGTAATGATGCTTTCATTCGGAATTGATGGTGCATTTTTGTTCTGATGAAGTGCCGCATCAATCGTAACATGCGTTCCGCCCCTCATCTCTGTATCTTCTTCCATCAAAACGTTGAAGTGATAATGACTTAGTTCAGATTTTTCATCCACTTCGTATGGGCGATTTTCGACAATTGTTATGCGCCCCTTCACAGGTTGACCTGGATAGGCAGCAGAACGTATAGTCACTTCTTGATCGACTGAAATCGTCGGATAGTCTAATTCTGAAACTGAACCTTGCACCGTTAATTTGTTAGAAAGGATGGTGACAACAGGCTCTCCATCTTCAGGTGTACGGTCAACATTCATAACCGTACCCTCAATCGTCGATTCGACTGAAAGATCAACGTTCTCAGTATCTGCTTCTTCGATTTGACGCTCAAGTTCTTTCACATCAAGTTCAGCAAGCCTTTTCTTATACTCTGTATCTCTCACTTGCTCTTCAACATCAAGTTGTAATTGAAGTTTCTGATCATCTTCAAGGTCTGAGTTCGATTCAATTTGTGTGGCCTGTGACGAAAGGGATCCAAGCTGGTCCTCCAGAACAGAGACTGACGTCTCAGCTTTGTTTAACTGAGCTTTCAAATCTGATGTGTCAACCTCTTGAACTTCTTCATATTCAAAAAGTCCTGTACCAGAAGAAACATCATCTCCTTCATTTACCAACACACTTGAAATCGTCCCACGTGAAGCCTGATAGTAATAAGATTCCTTTAATTCAGGAACAAGAGCTCCATCAAAAGACGCAAGTTCCTGATATGTTTTCCCCTTAACCGTTACTGTCTCAAGTTTTTTTTCTCCTGCTATAACACTTTGAATAAGGAGTGTATTCGCCGTGATGAAAAGAAGAAAAAACAGACCGGCACTTATGCTAATCCAGAGTGACTTACGTTTCACAGATTGACCCTCCACCTTTTTCATTAAAATGCTGTTCTTATGTAAGCGATAAGAGCTACTAGTACTAGATTCAATACAATTGTCCAGAAAATAATATAACGCTTTGTTAATGTACTACTTTGCTTAAGGGCTACATACTGAACAAATGTCCCCCATGCCAGAAAGATCGATAGACTATAGCTAAAATAAAGCCAGAACGATTGATTCGTCACCAAATCCACATATACGCCTAGACTGTACGGTGAAATAAGCGATGGCTCGTGAAGAAATGGAATAAAAGGTAGTTGAAACAATAGCCCGATAACCAAAATGAACACAACGTAACTATGTATATACGCAAGTCTCTTATAGCCGACTTCTTGAAAAAATGGCCAGAACAGCAGAGCTCCAAATAATACACTAAAAACAAAGAGCACGAGTCCGAGAAGACCGTCTGTGATCACTTCACTCAAAACGAAGAGCAATCTTTCATCTGAAGCGATACCTGCATATTCCGGCACCTCTCCAGCGTATTTAATGTTCAAAAAAGATGTTAACCCAATGACCAAAAACGCAAAAATCCCAAGCAAAACCAAACGCCACCAGGAACCTTTCAACTTATAGGCTGACTTAAGTGGACGAAAATGCGAAAATGGTTTAATGCTTCCCAAAACTAGTCTCATAGAATGCGACATCCATGTTCCTCCTATGTAAAAAACATCATCTACTATTCATATTTTTACATAAACTCTCGTATTTTGACAGTATCTTTCATAAAAAAGAAGAAAACATACCCGAATGGATATGTTTTCAATTCTTACATCGTTGCCATCTCGATACGACTACCACGGCCGGATGGTTCTGAAGGAGTTACGATCACCTTTCTTGGCAATCTCGCTCTAAGCTCCGGAACATGACTGATCACGCCAACTGATAAGCTATCGTTTTGAAGCTTCTCAAGCGAGGTAATAACCGTATCCAATAAAGACTCATCAAGCGTTCCAAAGCCTTCATCCAAGAAGAAAAATTGAAGAGGATGTGCACCACGAAGTTGAATTTGTCCCGACAGGGCAAGGGCTAGTGCAAGGGAGGTGAGGAACGTTTCTCCTCCTGATAGAGTAGAAACAGGTCGTCTTACTCCCCCGTTTGCATCATCACGAATTAGAAACCCTCCACTAGAGTCAACTTCAATCGCATAGCGCTGTGACGTTAAATCGCCAAGCTTCTGCGATGCGTCCAAACTTACCTGTTCAAGCTGTTCTGATGCAATAAACTCCACAAAACTATTTCCCCGGAAAACCGTTTGCAATTTGCCCAGTTTTTCTAACTCAGCACTTGCGGTTTTACGCGACTCTTCTAGCTCTGTGTATCGTTCATGCCTTCTCGTAACATCCTCAAGATGGTGACGACATGCTGCGAATTCAGAGAGTGCTTCTTCACGGGCAATTTTAGCATCCTCTGCCCTTTGAATGGCTTCCAGCAATTCCTCTTCCGTTAACCTTCTATCAGAAAGTTTTACTCCCAACTCTTGGAGGGCATGCTCCGTTTGATCCCATTCTTTCCGATACGCCTCAACACGTTTCTCCCATTCTTTTCTCATTTCTGGTGGAACGTCGGCTTCTCTAACACGGTTACGATCAGAAAATATGGATGCTTCTTCTGCTGTTTTATATGTTTCGAGAGCCTTTTTCAACCGCAATCGAACATCGGCGTCATAATTCTGATCTGCAGCGGCTTTGCGTTCAGTCTGCTGGTAGCGTTCTTCCGCTTCTTTCATGAGAGCAGCTGCATTCTTCTCTTCATTTCGAATCGCTTTCAGCTGGTCATCAATTTGATGATAGCCAGCTTCAGCAGTTATATCACCAGCAATATTTTTATACTCCGTTTCTGTCTTTTCTACTTGTTCGGAAAGTTGTTTCTGTGAGCTTGTCAGCTCAGCTTTTCGAACTGAATACTGTTGGACACTTTCTTGTAATGCAACGAGACGTTGTTCCTTCTCTTCAATATATGGAACACTTTTTGTAAGGCGATCACGTACAACATCTGCCTGCTGATCCATTTCTTCCATTCTTTTCGTTTCGGAATCGATTTGATGGATAGAAAGCGACACTTCATCAAGCAGCTTTTTCTCAAGTTCTTCACGTTGTTTCGTTAGTTCGATTCGCTTTTCTCGTCTTTCCTTAAGATACCCCTCAACTTGTTCAAGACGGTACGCATACTCTGTTTCTTTTGATTTTAATTCTTGAAGTAATTTCCCTTCCTTCTTTATTTTCCCCTCCAGTCCCTGGACATCCTGAGCGAGAGATTTCATTTCTGTGACTAATTCATCGTTCGTTAACTTACGATTCACATTAGGCAAATCATTTTCTAACAACTCAGATGAACGCTCTTCCTCTTCAGTCATCAAATCAGAAAGTTGCTCCAACTTATATTGAAGCTGCTTCGCATTTTGGAATTGCTCGTTTAACGCTTCACGTTGCTGTTCATCGCGACGAATTCGATTGTGCCATCCTGATGTATGATCTTCACCTTCTGCTAACTGAACGTGCTCCTTGGAACCACAAACGGGACAAGATTCACCTTTATTCAGATTTTGTGCCAAACGAATCGCAATGGCGTGAGTTCGACTTTCCTCAAGCTTCTTGTTCGCATTAACGATTTGATCTTGAAGATTTACCATTTGTTGCTCTAATGTAAGCTTATAAGATGACACTAGGTGATAGGTCGACTGTACCGATTGATAATAGGCGCTGTAATTCTCCTTTGATTGGTTCAACTTATGTGTTGTTTCAACTTGATATGGGCGAAGCCGATCCCTCTCAGCCGCTGACTTCTTCTCTTCTTCACTTGTCTCTTCAAGCTGTTTCGTAAGGGATTGGAACTCTTGCTTTAGACTGAGTGCCCTAGCCATTCGCTTTCGATCTGTTGGTGCTACCTGCAGCTCCGTAAGCTGTTGATTAAGATCAGTTTGAAGAGAGCGAGCCACCTTTAAATCCTGATGAGCCTTCTCTGTTTCCTCTTCTGTAGATTTTGTTTCTTTATCGAGAGTTATTCGCTGTTTTTCTAGACTGTTCCACTCACTTCTAAGCTCTGATAACTCTTTTTCAAGTCCCATCCCCCGCTCGAGCTCATTCAAGCGTTTGATAAGTAGTGGCTCTTGCTCCTGCTGAATGGAACGCTGTTTCTCATAAGCTTCTAATTTGGAAAGATAAATGGAATTGGCTTCTTTTAATTGCCGTTTCGTCTCTTTGTAGCGCTCTTCCGCCTTGATCGCTTCATCCTCTGTCGCTTCCACTGCATCAAGATAAGGTTTCAATTGAGAAGCAGCCGTAGCTTCATTAATCTTTGTTTGGAGTCCTTCGATTTCACCGCTCTTATTGTTAAGAACATCTTTCTTCTTATGGAGCTCAGTCATCTGTTGAATTAGTTCCCAGATTTCTGTCGCTTCTTCTTTTCGCTTCTCAGCTTTCACAAGGTTCTCTCTCGCTACTTCTGCCGCTGTGTCAGCTTTCTGAAGAGCTGCTTTTGCTTCTTTCAAATTTTCTTTAGAAGCTTCTCCTAGCCCGGTTTGCTCTGCAATCACTTCATTTAGGAAAGCCTTTTTCTCATCTACTCTTGCACGAAGTCTACGGTTGAATTGATCTCCATATTTCTCAAGTTGAAATAAACGCTGAAGCATTTGACGTCTTTCCGTTCCTTTCAATGAAAGAAACTCTGCGAATTTTCCTTGAGGAAGCACGACTGCCCTTGTGAAATCATCGATCGTCAATCCAAGAATCTCCTGGATCTTTTGAGAAACATCGCGATCTTTATCCGCCAAAACCGTATTTTCCTCGCCGATCTCGATCAGACGTGAATTAGCAGAACGAATTGAAATGTCACCTGATCGTTTATAACTCCGCTCGACGCGATAACGCAAATGAGCGCCAAGCTCAAAAGTAAACGAAACAGATAGCGTATCTTCTGCGTGATTCATAATTCCTTGCGTATTATTAGCAGCTCGTTCTACTTTTCCATAAAGCGCGAGTGTCATCGCATCTAACAGGGAAGATTTACCACTCCCTGTAGGACCAAATATCCCAAAAATGCCCCCCTGGCAGAGAGTTTCGAAATCAATCTCCTGTTTTTCTCTAAAACTATGTAAACCAGATACTGAGAGTCGAATGGGTTTCATCTTTTCATTCCTCCTTCCTTATTCATCATCAGACTGCGAAAGCTCAAGAAAGAGCTGAACAAGTTCTTCATCAGGTTCTGCACCATCTGTCTGCTGCTCGTAAAATCGCTTGAACAGTTCTTCAATCGGCAGACTCGAATATGACACTACTTTTTCTTCCTTTTCTTTGTTGAATACGGGTCTAATATGTATAAAGCCATCATGCTGACTTCGTAATCGATGAATTTCTTCGATCGATAGTGTATCATTCAAATGAATTTCAAGATCGATCCAAGCGTCAGCGTCTTTTTCTTCTTCAAGCCACGTATAAACCTGCTCGATTCCTTTATCTGCAACCCAACGCACTAAAGGTTTACCACTCTGAAGAGGAATTTCACTCAGGTGCGCGAGTCCATCTGGTTCTACATCGATCATCGTGATTGATTTTGTCTGATTGGCTTCTGAGAAGCTATAGGCGAGAGGGGACCCTGCGTAACGAGCAAGTGACGCCCCTTTTGTAATCGTTTGAGGACGGTGAAGATGTCCGAGCGCTACATATTGTGCTTGCTCTGGTAAGGAATTCGCGGATACTGTATAAGCACCGCCTACTTGAATTGGTCTTTCTGAATCACTTTCTCTGCTTCCTGCTACATAAATATGGCTCATGCCGATATGTACAGCATCTTCAGAACCCGCTGCACTAAGATCGCTAAAAAGTTTCTTTACGCGGTCGTCATAAGCAAGCTGAAGAACATCTTCTTCTTGACTCTCTGTCAGACATTCGTTCAACCTCGACTCAGATGGGTAAGGAAGTGCTGCAACCGCCAATTTTTGTCCATTTCTTACTGTTACCTCCACTGCTTCGGTGGTTGGAAATCCAATAATCGTGATGCCATTCATATTCGCTAGTGGACGAGATGCCGCCAGACGTTCTGGATTGTCGTGATTGCCCGAAATAATGATTAACGGGCGCTCACCATTGCTCGTTAAATTGACCGCTGCTTCGTAGAAGAGCGTTTCAGCAGCTGCAGGGGGATTAACCGTATCAAATACATCCCCGGCCATTAGAATCGCATCCACCTCTTCTTCATCTGCAATTTCATTTAGTTCTTTAAGAAAATCCTTTTGTTCTGGTAGACGACTTCTTCCTTCCAACGTTTTCCCCAAGTGCCAATCTGCGGTATGAAGTAATCTCATGACAGTCCCTCCTTAACTACTTTTCTTTATGCTTTATACGTTTTTAATGAAGAGTATTGATTTCTGATTCATTTACGACCTGTCATGAGCCATATATCAAGAATTCAATACGATCAGCTAACATTGCCTATTTAAAATAGACTAGCCGGACATGAGCCCGGCCAGCAATTTAATCGATCTCAAGAGTTCGTCCACCATCAAAAAAGTATAGTACTTTTTCTTTGCATGGGATTTTCCAAATCTCATTGATCGCTTTCTCATATAGTTGAAGCTGAGTGGAATAGCGACGTTTCATCGTTTCCATCGCTTGTTCTTCTGAAGAAAAGCGGTTCTGAATGACGTCCGTTTTGTAATCAACAAGAATAAGTTCACCATTCTCATCACGAAGGATACAATCGATTACCCCTTGTAAAACAACCGTTTCTTGTTCTCCTTGGAAATCCGAATAGATCCATTTCGAATCCACGCCCAAACTGAACGGGACTTCCTTGTAAATTTCTGAAGCATCTCTCATTTTTTCTCCAAGATCAGATTGAATCAGTTGGCATATTGGCTCGACATCAATTGCTTTCGCTTGTTCAGGAGTTAACAATTCTTTTCCTTCTAGCTCTGCAATCAATTCTCGAATCGATGCTTTATCTTGCTTTTTTTTGAGATTAAGATGTTGCATCATGATATGCATAGCCGTTCCTCGTTCTGCAGGTGTTAACTGCTTACTCTGTAGAAAACGGGGTCTTTCTTTCAGGGATTGACTAAAGCCTTTCACAAGCTGATCATCACTTCTTTCATCCTGAAAGATTTCTCGCTGGCGTTTCACTTCAGTTACTGATTGTTTTGACCTCGTTTCAACAGCTGCACGGTGTTCATACGTCCAATTTAATCTGTCTTCTACTTGCTCTTTATGCATGCTTACTTCAGGGATATATTCTCTCTTTTGAAGTAAGGCTTCATACTCCTGATGCTGTACAACTTCTTCCGTTTCTATTTCTGTAAAACGGCTAGCTTGATGAATCGTCAGCGACCACCTAGAAGGATGGTCATGGACGCCCTTATGGAGAGGAACACTTATTTTATCCTCCAAAGTAGACGCTAGGTCTCTGTGCCTAAGTAACGATGGTCCAATCCAACTGAGATAAGACTTCCCTTTCGACCGCTCGTAGTCAGAAAGCAGCCAGTCATCACCCGATGCACTAGCCCAAGATAAAAGCTCTTTCTCCCAATCATTCACGGTGCCGATTAATACGAGTTTCTCCTTGGCACGGGTTAATGCAACATAAAGAACACGCATTTCTTCTGCGAGCATTTCAAGCTTCATTCGCTTTTGCAGCGTAAAATACGGAAGGGTAGGATAGCTTATTCGGTTTACTGGGTCAATAAACTTTGTCGCAAGACCGAACTCCTTATGCATCAGCATCTGGTTTGACATGTCTCTCATATTAAATTGCTTTGCTGCGCCTGCAAGGAAGACGACTGGAAATTCAAGACCTTTACTTTTATGAATGGTCATCACACGCACGACATCTTCCTGTTCTCCAAGAGCACGCGCCGTTCCAAGATCACTTCCTCTTTCCTTCATCCGGTCAATAAAACGGAGAAAACGGAACAAGCCTCGAAATGAGGTTGCTTCGTATTGTCTCGCTCGATCATATAGTGCCCGTAAGTTTGCCTGTCGCTGAAGACCAGCTGGCATACCGCCAACGAACTCATAATAGTTCGTCTCCCGATATAGCTGCCAGATCAACTCACTTAACGACGTCTGCCTGGACTCTTCACGCCAGCGATTTAAGTTCGTGATAAAGCGAGAAAGCTTTTCTGACAGCGGATTGGTTTCACTCGCGCAATAAACTTGAAGAGCGGCATAATAACTTGAATGTTTCTCATTGATTCGAACAAGAGCAAGTTCTTCTTCTGATAAACCAATAATTGGCGAACGTAAAACCGAAGCAAGAGGTATATCTTGATAGGGATTATCGATGACATTCAGAAGACTCATCATGATCGCAACCTCTGTTGCCTCAAAGTAGCCGGAAGCAAGATCCGAATAGGCAGGAACTCCTGCCTGCTTCAACTCTTCTAAAATAACCGGTGCCCAGCTGGCTGTCGCTCGTAGTAAGATGACCATATCACGATATTGAATTGGTCTCATCCTGTCTTCCTTACGGTCGTATATTTTTGTTCGCTCTTCTTCACTTTTCCCCATCATGGATTTGATTCTAGAAGCAATGAAACGAGCTTCTAGCTGAACTTTCTCCACGTCATCCTCGTCCTCTGAACCCGAGCTCTGATCGATAATGTGCACCTCAGGAATGACGGTTTCTGCAGGAGGATAATCTGCACCTGGAATTAGTTCAGCTGCATCATCGTACTCGATCTCTCCAACTCGTTCGTCCATTATTTGTTTGAAGATGAAGTTCGTTCCATTTAAAACTTCTTCACGACTGCGGAAATTTTTTGCAAGATCAATTCGCTTTGACGGATCATCTGAAGTTCGGCCAAATGTTTTATACTTTGATAAAAAGAGTCCGGGTTCAGCAAGTCGGAAGCGATAGATACTTTGCTTCACATCTCCTACCATAAACCGATTTCCACCTGTTTCAGAACTGCGACTGATGGCATTCAGAATCGTCTCTTGAACAGAGTTCGTATCCTGATACTCATCGATTAATACTTCAGCAAACTGTGTTTGATACTCGCGTGCTGCACTAGAAGGAATTGGATGATCAGGTGTTGATGCATCATCTAATAGAATCGAAAGACAATAATGCTCGAGATCACTATAATCGACAAGACCTTTTTCTTTTTTCAACATGGTATACCGTTCTCTAAATTCATTTACGAGTGAAGAGAGTGTGCTCAAAACAGGAGCAAGCTTCACAACATCCTTAACATACTCATCAGGATCTCGTTCGAATAGATCTTCTTTCAACCCTTGAACTGTTTTCTTTACTCGATCACGCATCGCTTTAACGGTATCGATCATTTCTGAATCATACTGATCACCTTTACATGGTTTTAAGCGACCAAATGTGACAGTATCGAATACAGATTTTAACGCTTGCCATGACTGAGAAGCAGCATTTAATAGGCCATTGACCATTTCACGCTCCGTTTCAAGCGTCTCAAGATAAGGTTCAGGTCCTCCTGGAGCTGAAGAATGTTCAATCGCTTTATCCTGAACATCTCTCATGCCTTCAAGCTGAAGAATCACATCCTTCGTTAACTCTTTTACCCAAAATAATTGATCAAATTCTTTTCCATCGGCTTCCTCATACATCTTCACGCTATCGAGCAGCCATTGTTCTGGCCAAGGGTGACTGGAAGAGAAATGATAAAGTCTTTCAACGAGCTGTTGAAGATCCACATCACTTCGGTCACTACTATAACGATCGACAAGATCAAAAAATGCTTCATTTTCCTTTTGACTATAGTGTTCTTCAAACAATTCTTCCATCGCTTCTTCACGAAGAAGGGCAGCTTCTGTTTGATCCGCTACACGAAAAGCAGGATCGAGGTCAATTTCATAATAATAGCGACGGATCACTTCGGTACAAAACGAATGAAGTGTCGATATTGATGCACGGTTTAGCATGGAGAGCTGTCTTCTTAGATAGAGGGAAGAAGGATCTTCTTTTAATCGGCCTTCTAACGCCTCTCCAATTCGATGACGCATTTCAGCTGCCGCTGCGTTTGTAAATGTAACGACAAGGATCCGGTCTACTTCGGCAGGATCGTTCTCGTCCGCTAGCCTTCTAATAATACGTTCTACAAGCACAGCCGTTTTTCCTGAACCCGCCGCTGCAGCCACAAGGACGTCCTGACCTCGAGCGGCGATGGCTTCCCATTGTTCATCCGTCCACCTTGCTCCTTCTGGTTTAACGATTGGATTCATGATCGTCTCCCTCCTCTCTCATACGTTTTAATATCGTCTCATCATCTTCAACTGAAATTTGCCTGTATGCATTATCTTCCATCGCCTGATCAAACTGACAGAATGAGCGGTACGAACAGAATGTACACGGAACGCGATCTTTCATTTTGTATGGGTCAATGTCGATTCGACCATCTGATATATCAGTACCGATCGATTGGATCGTCTTTCTTGTAAATGAGCGCAAAGCTTGAAAATCATCCGATGAGAGCACAGAAGAATTTTTATAAAAACTTCCATCCTTTTTTAACGCAGCTGGAATGATATCCGATTTTCTAGCTTCAATATCATGATCCATTAAGCTAACAACATCTTTATCAGCAAGGAGTAACCCTTTCATCTTAAATTTCTTGAATAGTTCTTGCTGAATTGCAGCCTGTCCAGGAGAAGACATTTGAAGCATCGGGTTATGCACATGGAAATAAAGCATTCCTGCTGCAGTTGCACTCTTACCGAGCCATAGATTTGCATTTGTAATGACGACATCAAGATATGTGAGCATCTGAAGAGCGAGTCCGAAATAAACTTCTGATAAGTCAAGTGACGTTCCACTAGACTTATAATCAATAATTCTTAGGAGAAGTTCATCCCCATTCAGCGCTTGATCCACGCGATCCACTCGTCCAATCAGTTGAAGCTTAACGCCATTCTTTAACGTAAACTCAATCGGTGGCAGCTCCTGATTCGGTCCAAAACCAAGCTCAAGCCCCGCTGGTTGGAAGCCGCTTTTCTTTGCCTGTTGACCAAGAACAGATGAGGCACGACCAACGACCTGGGTTAGCTTTCGCATAATATAGTGATAGCGATTCGAACTTAGTAGAATTTCATTCTGAAGCCTCGGAGCGATCTGTTCAACAATTTCTCCTGATAGTTCATAGTATTGATTGGACGAAAGCTTTGCCCAATCCCAGTGCCGTTGTTTAATCGTTTCAGCCATCATATTCAGTGCTGCGTGAAAGAGCTGCCCAATATCTGGGGCTTCTAGCTTAAACGTGGCTCTTTCCTTCAATCGCAAACCGTGTGAAGCAAACTGGGAAAAAGCACATGATTTATAACGTTCCATTCTAGACACACTTGCTTGTATGTTAGAACCATAGAGTTTCCTGCTCGTCTCATCCGATAGTCGTTCTGCCCTGTTTCGATAGAAAAGACTATCGATTAAGCGTAGCTTATCCTGCTCTGAATCGTTTCCAACGAACCAGTTATAAGCATCCCACCAAATTGGATCGATCGGGTACCCCCTATTCCACTGACGAAGTTGTCCCGTCAGTCTGCCAATCGTTTTGGCCGGGTTCGAAATAAAAGATAGCTCTTCCAATGCTTCTTCACCCGGTTCAGCAAACTTCAAGCCGATTTCAAGTTCAGTGAACATTTCCTGTAAACGGTTCATAACGATCGAAGGCTGAAGTCCCTTCCCTTCTTCATCCGCTAACGGACAACTTGCCCACAGATAATCGGATGGCGTTGCTAGCGAATGATAGATCAAAAATTCTTCGTCCAGAAGACGACGTTTGAGACCCGGAGCTAATTGAATGCCCTGTTCTTCTAGCTTTTCGCGGTCCTGTTCGGTCAAAAGCCCATCTTCCTGCATCCGAGCAGGGAGTACGCCATCATTCACTCCGAGAAGGAATCCGCACTTAACGTCGGTAAATCTCGTTCGATCAATGCTTCCGATCACAACCTGATCGAGCGATGCCGGTACTAATGCAAACTTCATATTCTCGATTCCTGCTTCGAGTAATTTTGAGAATTGTTCTACCGAGAGCTTTTGCTCTCCAATAAGTTCAACCGTCTCATCAAGAAGCGAGATGACAGCATCCCATACTTGGTCATGTTCTCTTGCCTTTGAAAGTTGTCCATTTTTCTCAGCATTTTCTTTGAAACGATCCACCTTTTCGGCTGCATTGCTGTTCTCAAGTAGATAGTAAAGCGCCTCACACATATCGCGTACGGTTTGCGCTTTGTTCATTCTTCTTTCAAATTTTTCAAGAGGAGTCGCAATCCAATCCTTCGTCTCATTGAGCCTAGATTCCATCTTCTCTAACTCATCTGATGTGATCGTTTCCTTATCTTCAAGCTGACGGTAAAGATTCGCCTTCCAGCGTTCACCAGTCTTCCAGCGGTATCCTTTTATTCCTTTAGCAATAACGTAATTTTCGAGTTCGTCCATTCGCTCACGAATCGCTTGAACGCTCTCTCCTGTATCGTCAGGAAATAACAACTCCGTCTTCACACAGCGAAATACGGCTTCATAGCGCCAGTTAAATTGAATAATATCCAGGCTCGATCGAAGAAGCTCAATCAATGGGTGATGGAGCATCGTTCGTTTTTGATCAGAAAAAATAGGAATATCATGGTCCCCAAAAATAGTTTCAACGAGTTCATAATACGAAGCCATATTGCGTACCATGACCGATATATCTCTGAATCGATACCCCTCGTCCCGAACCAGTCTCAGTGTTTCCCTCGCTGCAGCTTCTACTTCCGATCGTATATTGACTGCATGGTGTACTTGAATATGATCAAGCTGACCAGTATATAGAATTGGCGGTCGCTCACCGTAATTCGCTTCTAGATGGGAAAGCTCGCTATTTCTGTAACGCTTTTGAGATGAAAGGATGAGCGGTTGCTTCACTTCAACTCTTTCCTCATTCGCTATTTCGACAAGTGTTTGATACGTTTTTGCTGGTTCATGAAACAAATCAAGTTCATGAATGGATGATGGATTCATTTCAGCATCCATCGTAATCGTGAACGTAAGATTTACTCCCTTTTTCATTAACGCTTGAAGGACCAATAACTCTTGAGGTGTAAAACTATGAAAACCATCAACCCAAATTGAAGCACCTTCCAGGTAGTTTGATTCCTCAATCTTCTCTGCAAGTAAAGCGAGATAATCTTCTGAATCAAGATAATGCCCAATCATTTTCCGCTGAAAAGCATCATAAACAAGATGAAGATCATAGAGCTTATCCCTTAGCAAGCTTCGTTCATCTTCAGTGTATAAATCATCAGCGTAGCTTTTGACATCATCTGGTTCCAGACAATAACGCTTGAATTCCGTTACCATATCATTTAGTTGCTCAACATAGCCCGTCTTCTCTGATGATCGCTGATAAATCCTAAGGTTTTGTTTGTTTTCCTCAATAATATGACGAAGCATCATGCTCGTACCTACACTCGTTAAATGAGGGCGTGCCATTCCACCTGTTTCCTGGAGAACTTTCCAGGCAAGTCTCGTAAAACTGAATACTTGAGCCCGAATCATTCCCTTTAAACCACGATTATGTACTAGCTCATATTCTGATTGAAAAGTCATCTGTTCTGGTACTAAGTAAATCATATCCTGACCGAGTGGCCGATCGGTCAATTCATTCTGAATCTCCGTTAAGCAATGATCAGTTTTGCCGCTCCCTGACCTGCCGATAATAAATTGAACCGTCATTTCATTTTCCCCCTACTTCCTGAACCCTATATTCTAGCTCTATTATCTCACGTTTTAAACCATTTTGGTAGGCAGAGCAGAAAATACGTTCGCCTCTTATAGAACTAAATATTGTCAAAAAAAAGCGTTCTCTGGTTTTAGCTCTTAAAGTCAGGGTATATGGTAATTAATACTTACCTGAGAGGGGTTTTGAGAATGGAAAAAGAATTTGATACGTTTAAATGGGAATTAAATCGAATAACCAGAGACATGACGGAGTTCGTCCACAGTTATGAAAAGCTTAATGATAGTCAAAAGAATAGCGTAGCTGAAAATTACCCTTTTAAATCGAATCTTCATGATTTAAAAAACATGCTTGCAACATGGAATAACACAGTGAACAAAATGTAAGTCTCAGAAGAGCACTTCCACCCCTGGAAGTGCTCTTCTGTTTTTCCAAGTGAACCTTTTATCAGAGTTGAATGTCTACCTCTCTAACCGTCAGTTGAAGCAATCAGACCTTTAGTAGTGGTAGAAACATGTTTTTCATAATTGCCTCATACACCTAATAAAGTAGGAATTTGTTGCAAAGGAGGACAAATATGCATACGAACCGGAAGTATTATGAACCATATGTTGGTCCATTTGATCCATGCCCACCTATTCGAGTGAAATCTTATTCCACTCCGCCTAACCTTTATATGGGGTTCCAACCACCAGGTCTTGAACAGTTCTCTGCTCGTGAAGCATTGCACAGGGGTACCTTATGGAAAGCATTCTATGATCCTTACCCACCATCATCAAAACGGGAGGAGTAAAAATGACGCAAAAACAGCTTCCTAAGGCGTATTATGAACTCCTTGAAGAACTCCAAGCTTGTGATTTTGTTCTCGTAGAACTAACGCTATATCTCGATACTCATCCTAATGACAACGAGGCCATTCAGCAATTTAATGAGTATGCAAAAATGAAAAAGCACCTAAAAAAACGATATGAAAAAGAGTATGGCCCCCTTCAACAATATGGAAATAGTTATTCAAACTATCCATGGGATTGGAAAGAAGCCCCGTGGCCATGGCAAGTCTAGTTTGGAAAGGGTGAGCAATCATGTGGCTTTATGAGAAAAAGTTGCAGTATCCGGTGAAAGTAACTACATGTAATCCGATGCTTGCTAAGTTTCTAGTGGAACAATATGGCGGCGCAGACGGCGAACTAGCCGCTGCACTTCGCTACTTAAACCAGCGATACACCATTCCTGATAAAGTTGTTGGCTTATTAACAGATATCGGAACAGAAGAATTCGCCCATCTCGAGATGATTGCAACAATGATTTACAAACTTACAAAAGACGCCACAGCAGACCAAATGAAAGAAGCTGGCCTCGGAGCACACTATGCCAATCATGATAGCGCCCTCTTTTACTCCAATGCATCAGGCGTGCCTTGGACAGCAAGCTACATCGCTGCCAAAGGTGACCCAATAGCCGACCTCTACGAAGACATCGCAGCCGAAGAAAAAGCCCGTGCTACCTACCAATGGATCATAGACCTATCCGACGACCCCGACCTCAACGACTCCCTTGCCTTCCTAAGAGAAAGAGAAATCGTCCACTCCCAACGCTTTAGAGAAGCCGTTGAAATACTTAAAGAAGAAAAAGATAAAAAAAGGATATTTTAATTAGAAAAGCGGAAGTGGGCGGTTAGTACCCGGCAGGCACTGGAAGCATCCAAATTGAACACGGTCTTTGTGTTCGAGTTGGATGCTGAAGTGACCGAGGGTCTGGCCACTGCAGCTGGATCTCTCGAAAAGCGGAAGTGGGCGGTTAGGGTCGACAAGCGCTGGAAGCATTTCATTTGAACACGGTCTTTGTGTTCATTTTGAAAGGCGAAGTGACCGAGAGTCTGCCCACTGCAGCTGGATCTCGTGAAAAGCGGAGCAGGCCGGCTTAAATACGCAGGATGTTGGAGCCCATGAGACTGAGACGCTTTTTGTCTCATTCGATTGGGTGAAACAGCCGGAGGATTTGGCCACCGCAACTGGACATGAAAAGCGGAGACGAGCGTTTAGAAACGGAGATATTGGAACTCTTGAACTGGAACACGCTTTTGGTGTTCCTGTGAAAGAGTGAATTATCGGAGTTTCTGCGAGTCGCAACTGGACACGAAAAGCGGAGACGAACGTTTAGAAACGGAGATATTGGAACTCTTGAATTAACTAAAAACATCCGAACTTAAACTCATACTCAAAAGCCATGCCGTTGCATTAACGGCATGGCTTTCATTTTTCCAAACTTAAGAGGCATTCACCTCTCCCGAATGGAATGTTCAATTTATCGAGCGCGATCCTCGGATCGATGCTTTCTAGGACGCTGATTCAATTTTATTTCAACGATCTTCCCCGCTCCCCATAAGAGAACGATGGCAAGCAAGATCAGTACCATCTCTAGAGGACGGTGAATTAAAGCAAAAACATCATGTCCAATAAACGAAACAATCGAAATCATCACCATTTTACCAAGCAACACGGCAAGGACAAAACTTCGGGTACTCATGTTTGATAACCCGGCCACTACATTAATCAATGCAGACGGAGTGAACGGAAAACAGAGCAAAAGAAACACCATTCCAAAACCGTGTCGTTCAATCCAACGAAGAGTTTTATCAATTTTGGCATGCCGCGTCACGACCCGCTTAAATCGCTGTCTCGCAAGTTTTCTAACCACAACGAAAACAATCAATGCGCCAAGGGAAGCGCCTAGCCAGGACAACAATGAGCCATACCAGAAGCCATAAGCAGCTGCATTCCCTGCCACGAATAGAAAGAGAGGCAATATAGGAATAACGGCTTCAAGCATTGGTAATAGAATACCTGGCAATGGACCAAGCGCTCGATATTGACTCAGCCATTCTCGTATTGTTTCTTCATTCAGAAAATCTTTGATAATTTCCCATTCCATATGGGATTCACCCTCGTTTCTGGTGCCTCCGTAACAGTGACAGCACAAAATCCTTATTTCTATTAATTAAATCATAAAAGAAACCGATTAGAAAGAGCCGCGCTATTTCATTAGTGCTTGATAGACTTCTGCATCCAGTTCTTCAGCTTTCTTCTTATTATACGTTTTTTCATATTGAGGCTCAGTAGTAATTTTAGCTCCCCAAAACATCGTTTCCATAACCTGATCAATTTCCACATTAATTTTCGCAAGCTTCAATGACACTCCAGGCATCGCTTCTTCTAAAATGGTCGCTTTCCCGTGAATCGAATATACTGTCTCAAGTCCGATGACGGTCAAGACCACTCCTGATCGATGCTGCACATTCTGAACTGTTCTGGAATTTGAAGTTACTGAAAAACGAATGTTTCTTTTATCCAAGCATTTCACCCATGAAATAGCTGACACATTCGGTGTATCGCTCTCATAATCAACGGTGGAAAGCATGACTAGCTTTTCGCCTTCAAAAAATACCTCAAGAGCATCGGTTAACTCTGTCACTTTCTCCCTCTTTCCCAAGCGCCTCATCCTCTCATTACCTTATCATTACTCTTTCCTAAAAGATTACCATGAATACCGCATAATGGAAACGTTTCACAAAGTCTTCAATCCCTTATGAATTTGGGCAAAAAAAAACCGTACTCAATGAGCACGGTTTAAAGGGGGAAATCAATTTCAAACTTACTTAGGGGGTTTGATAAGAAATATTCCCCGTTTCACAAAATCGAAACTACATTTTATGATTACTTTGTATTTTTTTTCAATGGACTTTTGATTTCAAGGTTTGCAGATTGAAAATCAGGTAAATTGGATAAAGTGATGGTAGCCGGCAGACCAGATACAAAATGATCATTATCAAAATCAATTTTCATTTCTCTATCTTTTTCGGTAGGCCTAGTACTATAAATTAGCACCGAATCGTTTTGTTTATCTTTAATCCCAAAAGTAACTGGTTTGTGTGAATCGTAAAGTTCCTTTTCTTCATCAGGAACATCTTTCAACCGTTCAGAATAATTTTTCTCACTTTCAATGTATACTTGATTCAACATTTGTTCTGCATTTTTATCACTACTGTTGTAAGTGATGATCAACTGCTGTCCGTTCCCATCGTCTTTTGTAAGAATAGAATAAGAAACGCCGCTGTATTCACCTAACTCCACTTCTTCTCCCGCTAGCATAGCTTTCCAATCAGATTCGCCTAAGTCATATTCAATCGATCCATCATACCCATAAACAATTCCACTAAGTTGGTAGGAGAGTTGATCCTCTAGCTTCGTAAAAGGAGATAGAACGACAAAAGTGCTATCATCTTCCCGTTGGACAGGTTGCTGAATGGAATAAGTTATCTCTTCCTGCATGTTCATCATTTGGAGTTCAGAAATAGAATCCGTCGCACCTTCCATATACAGTTTATTTGCGTTTAAACCGGCTTCGAAATGAGTGAAAGATATCTTCCCATCTTTTGTTTCTAAAGATGCCATTAGGTTAGCGGTTGCATACGTATTTCCATCGTAATCACTCTTCAATGATAATTTCTGATCACTCACTTCGACTTTTTGTTCGTTCTCTTGTACGTATATATTTTCAAGGATAACGGATTTTGCATTTGAGAATAGATTAAAATCACCCGGTGAGCCATATCCAATTTCATTCGGAATTAAGATATCTGCTCGATAGACTCTGTGGTTCACAACATTAGGTTGAAACTGATTACCTTGTGCTATTTCTTGTTGATCGATAAGATAAGAAACATCCTTTTCTCCATCAACATGAAACTTCATGGAACCAATCGACAGCCTAGGGAGATCAGTAGGGTCATCATCCTCTTTTAGAGGAAACGAATAAGTGAGGTAAACCGCTCCAAAATTCAATACCATTACATCGTGGATAACCAAATCACGCTCTATTGCCAAAAGTGGAACTCGTCGCTCGACATGTTTCATCGCACCGATTTCCTTCGCAAGGGTTGCCTGTGGAATGAAATCGGAGAGCGTTTCTTCCCACTTATCACTAGATTCATAGACGTTGAAAATTGATTCATCAACTTTAAAGTCTGTCTCATCGTTCTGCATGCGATTAAAAATAATAAAAAACAACGTTAAAGATAAGAAAATTCCAATAATTTTATAGAGATTAAGTTTCTTCACAGGTGCCCCCCTACTTTATTATGATTGCCCTTCTATTCTATCAGTTTGTTTATAATTAGAAAAACTTGGATTCACGGAGACGGGAACAGGTTTTATTATGTTTCTTGGATCACTCTCATTCTCTCTTTGGTGGATTCTGCTTAGCTTGGGAGACCTGACCGAAAATGTGATACTAATCGCAACACGAAAAAAAACTCCCCTTCTTAGGGAAGTCTTATGATCATTATAGAATATGCACTGCATCAAGGTTGGATTTCAACAGGGATTCTGAATAAGAACATTTCGTCCTTTTTATTCATCACAATCGGAACTTTTACCTCGATCTGATATGCACCAGGCTCCAGTTCTTCTGTAGCTTGTGGCTTTCCCTCAATAATTTCACCTTTCGTAACTTCTTTTTCTATCGAAGGCACGGGTGAAGTATAAGGAATAACGATTTCGTCAGTCTTTTGCTTTGTAATCTGGTAATCTAATAGCCCTTCCTCTACAACTTCTACACGATCTCTTTGCTCGCCTTCGTACTTAAGTTTAGCAGCTAAAGTAATCGTTCCTTCTTCAGTCAATTTGCTATTTACTAGCGCTCCAACTGGAACTTTGGGCTGTGTTTCTGAGCGTGAAACCACATCTCTATGGTTTTCGTTAAGAAGATACTCACTCGTGTTCATTTTTCGATCGCTAAATAGTACGTTAGCAGCCCCAACAATGATAAAAGCAATAAAGAAAAGAACAATTAATTTGGAACTGTTAAATTTCAACTTTTTCATGAAGACATCCTTCCATCCTTAACTCAATGCCACTATTATATCATTTCCCTACTAGAGCGAAATAAGAATTTATTACTCAAATGAAAACGTTTGATACACTTGAGTTAATGCCTATCTTTGTTAATAAAAATTAGAAAGGATGTCTTCATGTGACTTTAATAATAGATTTACTATACGGCGTGGGGATTGTATTCCTGCTCATCACTGGATTATACTTGCTTGACCAGTTTCGCAGGAAGTAGGTTACGCTTTTGGACCTGCTTTATATACAACCGATGGAGATGGATCAATGACTGAAGCATCAAATTCACGCAGTACCAATCCTACCGGCATTTCTTTAATAACTCGAACAAGCTCTTCCTCATCCGGGTTGAAGCCTTTCGCAGATAAATACTCCATAATTTCTCTCGTTGACACAGGTTCTTCAATATTCCTTAAAAAATTCAAAATTTCTTTCTGCATAACGTTTCTCCTTTCAATAACGACAATTGTCTACATTTATTAATACCCTTCGACACTCGATTATAATCATTAGAATCCCTGCCCTTTCCATCCTTAATAAAATTCGCTAAACTTAAGGAAGAATTGCAATGATTCATTTTTACATCAGTGGTAAATAACTTACCCTAAAATGGCGATGTAAATGAACGATGTTGAATCAAAATTGAGAGATAAACACGATTTACTATCAAAGCCATTCAAATTGAAAGGGGGGAACACATCTTGCGTTCATTCTTGTTCGTAATATCACTGTTTCTAGTCATCCTAGCGGGTTGCGGAAATAATTCTTCAAGTTCGTCTTCAAATGAATCAAACGGAGGAGAAGAGATGAAAGAAGAAATTAATTTTGAAACAGTTCAAATTCAAAATGCACCAAAAGACATTCAAGCTACCGTTCAACAGAAATGGCTTGAAAAATCTACATTTACCGTCCCTTCTGGAGATGATCTGTATATTATTATTGCCAGAGGAGAGATGCCTACTGGTGGCTATTCCGTTACCATTGACAGTATCATGAAAGGAAACGATGAATTGGTTGTGTCCTATTATTATACAGACCCCAAAAAAGACGATATGGTCACACAGGCAATCACAAAACCAATTGCGATATCTCGCATTGACCTAACAAATGCACGTGTTCATTTTAAAGAAATTCAAAAAAGCGATTCTGAACAGGAATAAGCCTTTCGGGTAGCAGGGCTTTTCTACCCGTTCCAGTGCTTGTCGTGGCTACCGGGCAATTACGCTTTTCTTTGGCTAGCTTCATTTGCCCAGCCTCTCGATCACTTCACCTCTCAACCTGAACACAACAAACGTGTTCATTCTGTGAGGTTCCAGTGCTTGTCGTGGCTACCGGGCAATTACGCTTTTCTTTGGCTAGCTTCATTTGCCCAGCCTCTCGATCACTTCACCTCTCAACCTGAACACAACAAACGTGTTCATTCTGTGAGGTTCCAGTGCTTGTCGTGGCTACCGGGCAATTACGCTTTTCTTGAAAGGAATGATTTTGTGATAGTTTATGAGAATGGGGATTCGTTTGTGATGATTTCTCAACATCATCACGCTCTTCTATCGGGGCAGTTCGCAAGAGAATTGAAAGAAGCATACTGGCCGAATCTGCTGGCACATGAAGATGTTCTTTTGGCGATTAAGGAACATGATCGGGGTTGGATTCCGCTTGATGAGGTGCCTTTTTGGAATGATCGTAGACAAGCTCCGTACTCCTTTCTGGACTTTCCTCTAGCAACGAAGTTAACGTTCTATCAAAAAGGGATTGAAGAAATAGGAAGTCAGACATCCTATGGCGCTTATCTTTGCAGCAAACATTACCAATCTTTCTTTAATGGTGCAAATTCTAACCAAGCAATCTCATTCTATAATTCAGAAGAAAGCCGTCAAATAAATCTTCGTGAAACTTTCGAAATTCCTGAATCTCTTCTTACGTTTCATTTTCAACTCCTTCAATTTTGCGATGACCTTTCTCTGTACGCTTGTTTTCAAGAGCCTGGTGTTTCGAAGGAAGATGAGATCTCATGGTATAGAAATGGATTCCCACAGCCTTTTTACTTTCTAAAAAATGATGAAAAAGTGATGGCACACTGGCTTAACCAAGACCGTATCCGAATTTCTCATCCGCTATTTAATAAGGAACAATCATTTGAAGTACAAATTAAGAGGGTTGCAAAAGCGGATATTTCAACTGAGGGGATCGCCAACGCTTATCAATCAACACCATTTGAAACCCGAACGTTCTTCTTCCAGAACTAATTTTCAATAAAGTAACACTTCTATCAGAGGGGGTTCGTCCCCTGTCTGATTGTAGGTGTAGGTGAACCAATCGGAACTTTACTTGCAGGTAGGATTTCCACTCATCATAATAGGAGATCACCCGATCATACCTATGACTATCCACACACTTAATAAGTAACTCTCCTGAATTTGCTCCACCTTCTTACGTTAGAAAACCCATCACCAAAAAAGGAACTTCTCTTATATAGAATAAGTTCCTTTTCATGTCATCTTACATACATGTGAAGCGACGTATTTTTTATTATTAAATCAGCATAGATAGAATATAGAAAATAGCTCCCAAACCGGCGATGGAATAATTAAAAAGGCGATTGTTTTCAGACCAATTCGTTTCAGCGTTGAATTTATCAAAGGCAAGCATGCGATAACTCGTCTCGCTTTTCATCCTCAACACATCCTTTATTTGATTATTCTAACTATTTCTTTCTATTATTGTAAGCGCTTTCTTAATTGTTGTAAAGGTCTTTCACATGAAAAAAAGCGCTGCTCACAGCGCTATCGACTTGCAATCTCATTAGGAAGCTTCATTGTTACTACTGTACCTTCTCCTTCTCTACTATCAATTGAAAAGGAGCCCTGATGGTTTTGGAGAATTCTTCGACAAATCATCAACCCAAGACCATTCCCTTTTTCCTTCGTTGTATAGAAAGGTTCACCAAGGTGCACTAACTGGTGCTCAGGAATCCCAATGCCAGAATCTTTAATTTCAATGATAACTTCCTTATTATTCGTATGGAGAGATAGTATTATTTCCCCTCCGTGAGGCATCGCTTCTATGCCATTTTTAAGGACATTAATCATAACTTGCTTCATTTGATTTTCATTACATGTTACTTCCGGTATATCATCAATTACTCTTGTATAGATCTGAACATTATTTAGAATTGCCTGAGTTTCAATGAGTGTGAGAACGTTCTTTACCAGCTCAAGAATATTCGTCCTCTCATGTTCGACAGCTTGTGGTCTAGCGAGAACCATAAACTCATTTACAATCATATTGATCCGGTCGAGTTCAGATAGCATAATTTTAATGAATTCCTGGTCACTTTCACCACTTAGCCTTGACTTCAAAATCTGGGTAAAACCTTTTAGAGAAGTTAAAGGATTTCGAATTTCATGGGCAACACCTGCAGCAAGCTCACCGATAACCGATAGCTTATCAGAAGTGCGCAGCAGCTCTTCAGCTTGTTTTCTATCAGTAATATCCTTACGAATATAGACATACTGATAAGGCACTCCCTCTTCATCCAGAAATGGAACGACTGTCGTGTCCACCCAGAAATCCTCTCCGCCTTTCGTTATATTATTAATTTCCCCTTTCCATACCGCTCCTGACTGAATTTGTTTCCACATTTCATTGAAGAATAAAGGCGGGTGATAAGCTGAATCAAGAATCAGATGATCACTGCCAATCAGCTCAGCTTCACTATACCCAGTGATTTCACAAAATTTCTCATTTACTGATGTAATCTTTCCACCTTCATCTGTCACAGATACAAGTGCACTTTCATCGAGTGCATACTTCAAATCTTTCAGCTGTTTTAAAGTATTTTGCAGCTCTCTTTCTGATTTTTTCTTCTCTGTGATGTCTCTAGATACAACCACGAGCATTCGCTCACCACTAATTTCATACGGAATAAGGGTAGCGCGATCTTCAAGTGTAACCCACGAACCATCGACATGCTTCCTTCTGAATTCCGCTACGGCAGAATAATGATTCGTGTTTTGCAACATATTGACCACAAGATTTTTATCGTCTGGGTGAACGTCATCATATATTGATTTCCCAGTGTAGTACTCCGGCGAAAAGCCGAGTGTATTTTGGTGTGAAGGAGAAGCGTATGTAACAACTTCTTTTTCAACATGAACGAGCCGAATTAGTTCAGATGTATGTTCGGCAATCAACCTGTATTTTTCCTGACTATCCCTTAAGGCAACAGCGGTAGCTCTCTGATCAGAAATATCCCTGACAATGCTAAACACACCTTCTACCCGTTTTTCGATGTACATTGGAATATTGATCAATTCCACATCAAAAGGTACACCTTCTTCATTGAGAAAGGTGGTTTGAAGATGTGTCACATGCCCCTGACAAGTCAACCTGAACGACTTACTTACTCGATCGCGTTCTGATCGTAAGATGAATTTTGTATAATGATTATCAAATATATCTTCATTGGTATTTTTAGATAGTCTTTTTCCAAATTGGTTTATATCCGTTACATATCCATTTAAATCCAGTGAATACATCATTCCAGGATAATGTACAAACAGTGACTCATATTTTTGAAAATCCCGATGAAGTTGATGTAGCTGCTCTTTATCGATAAGAATATTTTCTGAATGATTCACCATTCTTCACTCCCCAGGACGTAATCTCTTATATATATATCAATTAGGTTTTCGTTCTCGAAGAGGTCAAATCCTGCATATTCTACATAAAATAACGCAATCCAACAAAAAAAGCCGTTTTATGTACGGCTTTCGCTCTGATCTAGCGGATCGACTTCGTCTCTCCACATTTCTTCGTTTCGAATTGCAAATAGGAGCCAATCTTCATTTCCATCATAATTGGAATCGTTCCATTCTCTAAAATGAACGACAGATTGAAATATCTCGCCTTGAATCGATTCAATTAACTGATCACGCTTCGGATGCTCTTCTATCCAATCAAACAACTCTTTTGTGAGAATTGCTTTAAGATCAATTTTCATTGGTTTTCCTCCTTTACTTCATCAAACAGGAAGAAAGAATCAGAACTACGTTTCACAAAACTCTTTCATTTCGATGATTCGTCTGCATTAAGGCGTTTAATAACCGGTCTAGCTCTTGACTACAACGAATGGTTCTCTCTGATGCAAAGCCGTAACGTCCAGCAATATCGAACATCTCTTTCCGCTTTTCCTCTATTGCATCATACATCTCTCATTCCTCCTCATGCCAACACATAACCATTATGCCCAATTCTAGAAGGAATCAAAACATTTTCGACTAAACTTCCGATGCTATGTCAGAATTAGCAATAAACAGACAAACCTTTTCGTTGCATCCGGTCAATTTTCTAGGTTACTAGCTCATTCACAATGAAACCGTCTCCCTGGTTGTTTCTTACTTATATAATTCTCTTATTCCCCATTTTGTAAGGTTTAACCCATTGTTTCACATTAAAACCGTTTTCATATCTTTCTTACCATTACTTCAAAAGAAATCTTGCTTCTATCTGTGGCATTGACGAACGTTTGTTGATACTCAAAACCTTCTCTTTCATAGACTTTTTTTGCCCGTTTATTAAAAGCCGCTACTGTTAGTCGACACCCTATCATTTTGTACTTCTTCGTTCCAAAATCGACGCCTTCTTGTAGAAATATCTTTCCTTTTCCTTTACCAGTTTCATCAGGTGACATTCCAAGACCAATATCTAGTAGATGATCTTCATAAGCATTAACCTTATATCCTGCCGGTACCTGCGCTGATTTCCCAAAACAAAAATATCCGATTAATTTCTCCTTTTTATCCATCACATAATAATAGGAACCATTCATGAACTCGGAGATCACATTATCCTCTTCACCAAAACTATATAATGAATAAGGCTCTTCATAAGTCCACTGTTGGATTACTTTAGCAACATCTAACGTCATCGGTTCAATTACCATCGATTTATCTTCCCCCGTTCCATTCATTGTTAAATTGAGTTAGAAATGATTCCATAAATTCGTGTCGTTGATTTGCAAGGATTTTGCCCGTATTCGTATTCATTAAGTCTCTCAAATTCAATAGTTTTTCATAAAAATGGTTGATGGCTGTGGATTGCTCATTTCGATAGGAATCGGTAGTCAACTTTGCTCTCGGTTTAATAGCAGGGTCATAAATCAAATCACCCTTTGATCCAGCATAGACAAACGTACGAGCAATACCGATTGCGCCAATCGCATCTAAACGGTCTGCGTCTTGCACGACTTGCGCTTCAAGCGTTCTCACCGGAGGTCTGTTTCCCCCTTTAAACGAAATAGTCGATATGATTTCAATAATATGTTTTCTATCAAATTCACTCACTTCGGTTAGAAGTCCTTCTACTTCTCTTACCCCCTCAGCTTCTGAGGCAGCGATTTTATCATCCGCAAGGTCATGCACAAGTGCCGCTGCTTCACATATAAAAAGATTTGCTTCTTCTTCTGTTGCAATCTTTTTTGCATGTTGAACGACTCTTTCTATGTGGTACCAATCATGTCCGCTCCCTTCATCTTCTAACTTTTGTTTAACATAGTCACTTATTTGTTTCAGTATGTCGTCCATTTTATTCTACTCCTTTTCAATGTTGCTCCTACTAATACCAACGATATTCTCATATTCGACGGAAGAAGACCAATCCTTAACCATAGAAAAAAAGGCCAGCTTTTGAGCTGACCTACAGCAATTCTTTGATTTCTGCTTTTTTCTTAAGATCATTTTTCATTTCTTGAACTTTCTTTTGTGTTTTTGTCTCGACTAAATAATCCTTTATCCGATCTTTCATTTCCTCATAAGATGGTGGATTTTCAGCGTCTTTCGAAAATTGATCTTCATAGAATGTTTTCATTTCTTTCTCGGTTACTTTAGGAGTACCAATCTTCTCATCAACATATTTGTCCACTACGACAATATCTGCATATTGACTTTCTAATTGATCTAAGGTCATTCCTTGTGATTTAAGCGCTTCTTGCAACTCTTTCTCACCGTCAAACTGCCCTTTGATTTGCTCTAGTTCTGTTTCCACTTCTTTATCAGAAGCAGAGTAGCCTTCATCCTTTGCTTTCTGAAGTAAAAGTTCCTGACCAATTAAGTTGTCCATTACTTCTTTCTTGATAGATTTAGCTACTTCAGAATCAGACGGATCCTCTCCACTCATCGTATACCGAAGCTGGGTTTGAACCAGCATAGAGTTGTAGTCTTTCCCTTTAATTTCCTCGCCGTCCACTGTTGCAACCACTTTATCTTCTTCGACTTTCATCGCTTCCAATTCTTTCTGAGCTTGTTCAGCAGATGAAGCTTCTTCAGTAGTTGTTGATTGCTCTTTATCGTTCTTAGCGTTGCTGTTCGAACAAGCAGCAAGCAGAAGAACAGTAATAAGCATCACTAAGCTTACATATTTTTTCATGCAGATGATGAACCCCCTTCAAATATGATGAATCGTCTTTGTTGGACTTTTCATTTATTATAACATTCATAAAAATGATTGATGGGGAATATGGGATTTTTTTGTTTTTTCTACTCACTTGATTACAGTTCCATTGAACGGTTACTATTTAATCGATAAAGATCATTAGGATGCTTATCGTTAAAAAAATCCCTGATTTCTCAGGGATTAATGTAAATAATGATAGCGTTTTTCTAACAACTCCTGTAAGAAGGACACACATACACATACGCCCCAATAAATAAGAGCTACAAGAATATACATCGTCATAAAATCAAACTCTCTTCCACCGACTATTTTTGCATGATGCAGCAACTCAGGGACAGTGATAACCGCTGCAAGAGAAGAAGCTTTTATCAAATCTAGCATCACATTTGATAAAGGTGGAATCGCAATACGAGTGGCTTGAGGTAGCACAACTTCTCTCATTGTTGTCCAATAGGACATACCAAGAGCAGTAGATGCTTCCCATTGGCCTTTCTCGACAGAAGAAAGAGCAGATCGCTGAATTTCAGCAATATACGCTGCGCTATTCAAACTGAAACCAATCAGAGCGGAAGTAAGAGCAGTAAATTGAATACCAACTACCGGTAGTCCAAAATATAGAATGTAAAGAAAAACGAGTATCGGAGTACCTCTCATAAAAGAAATATATAACCGTGCGGGATAGCGAAGCGCTCTATACTTTGACATTCTTCCGAGAGCCAAAAATAGCCCCATAACAAGTCCGATAATCATCCCTACAATTGAGATTAATAACGTCAGACCAAGTCCTTGAATGACATAGGGAAAAGACTTCAAAGCAAGTCCTGCATCAAACAAATATTCCCAGTGTATTTCACCCAATCATGACAACTCCTACTTATTCTTTGATATCTACGTCAGGTTTAACTGACACGTTAGCACCATTGAAAAATTTCTCAGAAAGCTCTTTAAGTGTTCCATCTTCTTTCATTTCTTTTAATGTTTCATTCACTTTTGTTTCAAGTTCACCACTGTCTTTCTTCATGACAATCGCTTGATTATTTGGATAGTATTTAATATCAGGATGAATGGTAATGTTCAAGTCTGGAAACGCGGCAAGTGCAAGAGTTTGTAAATAGTAATCATTAAGAATAATGTCCGTACGACCATTCGATACGTCTCGCAAGTATTGTTCGTTCGTAGCATTATCATAAATGACTTCTTCCGCGCCATTTTCTCTCGCGACTTTCATATAGATCGTTGTAGAAGCACCAGCAGCTTTCTTACCTTCAAGATCATCTAGTGATTTAATGCCCGATAAGTCATCTTTTCTTACGATAGCCGTTCCATATGAATACTTAACTGGTTCAGAGAATGCAAATTTTTCTTTTCTCTCATCCGTAATCGTAATATCATTTGCGGCAAGATCGACTTTTCCTGAATTGATGCTCGTCAGCATACCATCAAAGCCCATTTCTTCAAATTCAACGTCAAGATCAAGACGTTTGGCCATTTCTCTTACAACCTCAACTTCATATCCGGTCACATGATCAGAACCTTCCTCATAATAGGAAGTTGGATATAATGTGCCAGAAGTGGCGACTACAAGCTTACCTTCGTCTTGGATCTCTTCCCAAGCTGTTGGTTGCTTCTCGGATGATTTATCAGATGCTTCATTCGAATTATTGCTCCCATTCGAACATGCGCTTATCACAAAAACAACTAGCCCCATCATCAATACAGGAGCCAGCCGCTTCAAGTAATTAGTCATTTTTTTCACTCTCCTTTAATCTAGTAAACAGTAAAAACATATCATTATGTTACAGGTCATTGCAACCGTTACAATAAATTATTGCAAATACAAACTATTCTAAGTATTTACTCAGGTTCGGACTCTTTAAAAGGCAACAAAAAAGAAAGCACACCTGATTTTCAGGAGTGCTTCAACTGCTCATCGATCTTCTCATGGAGATGCGATGTAGCCTGGTCAAGATGCTTAATCGCTTCTGCTGGAAATTTATCGATATCTTTCGCGCGTTTGACATGACCATAGAGGACAAGGTCTTGAGAATTCATCACAATATCAAGTACTTCTCTGCCGACCTCGTCTTTCTTTTGATCCATGTGTATGGCTGTTTTGTATTCCCGCACTACTTCGGTTAAGATTTGTAGCCGCTGTAAGTCCATCTTTGCTCATCCCTTTTTTCAAAAGTCCACTTTAAGCGTATCATGAATGATTCGGAATGAACACTATTGCTACTTAACAAATCGCAACAAATCACCGTATATGATCTTATCAGAATAGTCCAGTTCATCCTGCACTTTCCCAAAATAGCGACCGCATTTATTTCGATTTGTCTTCGATCCGGTTTCTTTATTAAAGCATGTGTTCTTCGTATAGATTAAATTGTCTGTGACAAAACTTCCATCTCGAAAAATAACTAAATCTTTACGCTTCTTCGAGAAGAGGCTTGTTCCAAAATTCACGCTTGGGTTTTCTTTTACACCCAGCAATTCAAGAATAGTAGGCTTTAAATCAATCTGTCCTCCAACTGTATCTACTACTTTTCCTTCTTCTCCAGGAACGTGAATAATCAGCGGTACTTTCTGAAGGTTAACGTGTTCAACAGGTCCGATTTCTTCTCCTAAATATCCTCCAAGTGCATCATCGTATGTCTCTGACAGTCCGTAATGATCGCCATAAAGCACAAAAATGGAATCCTCATATAGACCAGCTGCCTTCATTTCTTCAAAAAACCTCTTAATCGATTCATCTTCATAGCGTACTGTTGCAAAATACCGATTCACTACCTCTTCCTCTGTATCTGGAATTGGGATCATTCGGTCCTCATCCTCCAGCAAATAAGGAAAATGATTCGTGAGGGTTAAGAATTTAGCTGAATAAGGCTCTTTTAATTTTTTAAGATAAGGAATCGACTGTTCAAAAAACGGAATATCCTTCAGTCCATAATTAATCGAATTTTCCTCCGTTACGTCGAAATCCTTTTTAGAATAAAAGCGGTCATACCCCAATGTCTCGTACATCTCTGAGCGATTCCAGAAATCTCTGTCGTTTCCATGAAAAGAGGTCGTTGTATAGCCTTCCGAGTTCAACGCTTCCGGTAGTGATAGAAATTCATTATCTGGCTTTCTAACAAATACGGACCCTCCCGATAATGGATACAAACTGTTATCAATCATAAATTCAGCATCGGAGGTTTTCCCCTGAGCTGTTTGGTGATAGAAATTCGGGAAGAAAAAGCTTTCCTCCTTCAACTTATTGAGAAACGGGGTCGCTTCTTCTCCCTCTACTTTCTCATCAAGCATGAAGGCCTGCGTTGATTCTAACGAAATAATAATCACATTTTTTCCTTTGGCAATCCCTTCATAAGAAGAAGGGGGGACCTTTTTCTTATCAACATACTTCTGAATTTTGTTTATATCCGTATCGTCTGCAAACACGCTAGTAACCGATGTAAATGAATTATATCCAATATCATAAGCATGATAGGTATAAGCACCGAGAGATTTAACAAATAGTTCTCTGTCATAAGACTTTTCAAACAACAACGGATGGATCAACACAGCAATAAGTGCAGTAACAATCAACGTAGCTACTCCTGAAATAGCTGTTCTTTTTTTCAACTTTGATGACAAAGAAATAGCGTGTAGTTTCTTCCGTTTCATCAACCAAAATAGTACGACCGTATCAAGTAGGAGAAACGGATCATAGGCATTCAACAGCTCAATCGTACTCTGACTCAGTCCCCCGACATTCCCAAATTGAAAGAGAACCGGAACGGTGACAAAGTCTATGTAAAAACGATAATAAAGTATATTGCAATAAAGAAGTGCAGATAAAATAAAATAAACTGCTAGCATCAGGCCTGGTTTTGATTGCTTTCGAAAAAGACCTATACCTAGCAGTAGTACAATTGATCCGATTGAATTAATAAATAAAAATAGTTCTTCTCCAACACCCCGCAAAGACAACGTAAACTCGAAGCGATACACAAGATACGACTTTAATACAAGCAATCCCACTAATAGAAAGTAGAACTGCCATGTTGCCTTTTTCTTTTTCTCTATATTCACTTTTCCTCCACCCCTTATATCTCCCTCACTCAAACGAAATTGATTCTTTTTCTATTTACCACAATTTATGCATAACCAAACGAGTATCCTTGAACCTCTTCTATAATAACGAACAAACAAGGAATAAAGTTTCAAAATTAATAAGAAAAGACAAGGGCAATCACTCCAAAGGCGATTAATAAAAGACCAACCATGACACAAGAGATGGTGACGATCCACCACGGAATAGAATCTAGCGCCTTCGCTTCAATGAAAAAAAAGATGCTCTCTTTTTTATTCGAATGTTCTGATGATTTAGCGTGATCTGTCGTTTCAGATTTCACTACCTCGAGACGATGAAACAAATAACGCGGACTTGCCACAATCATCACTCCTGCCAACCAAAAAAACACAGCTATCGTCCAACCCATCCATACCACACCTTTCCATAAACACCTATTTGTTCTGTAGTATGAACGAGTTATCTCAAAAAAACACCTTCGTAGTGAAGGTGTTTCAAAGAACGATTCTTTCAGGTTTTGTATAGATGTTAAATGCTCCGCGTCGGATAAACCCTACAGTCGTAATTTCAAGATCTTCCGCTAGTTGAATGGCAAGTTCTGTTGGAGCTGATTTTGATAAAAGAATACCAATCCCCATTTTAGAAAGTTTAAGCACAACTTCCGAAGAAATTCTACCGCTAAAGGCAACACTAAGATCTGAAGAAGAAATGTGATGACGCAGAGCAAAACCATACAATTTATCAAGCGCATTATGACGACCGATATCTGTTCGAGAAGCGATCATTTCACCATTTTTGAAAATAGCTGCATTATGCACGCCTCCAGTTGATTTAAACGTCATTGACTGCTCTTGAAGTGCTCTCATATTAGAAAGGCATTCCTCTGCTGATAGAGTTGGCGCTCGCATAATCGTACGAGCTGTTCTTGAATCACTCTGCAAATAAAAATGTCTACTCTTCCCACAGCAAGAACTAATAACGCGCTTCGTGTAGGTTTCGGAGGTTAATGAAACGACAACAGTTGCTTTCACATTGACAATGCCTTGATTTTCATTGAATAACATCTCTTCGATATCCTGATAAGATCGAATCACACCTTCAGAAGCTAGAAAACCGATGACCATATCTTCTTGATGATCTGGTGTACAAACAATCGTAGCAAACTCCACTTGATTGATACGAATCGTAAGAGGCTTTTCAAGTGCAATGATATCGTCTTTCTCAACAAATTCCCCATCTTGATAATGGATAACTTGCCGTTCGGTTGTATGTCGATTTTGTTGTTTCTCCATGATTAACCACCAATGAATGACATTTCGATTTTTTCACGATTTGCAACGCCTTCTTCTGTTCGTTCATCGGAATAACGATCGTGGCGTCCGTTCCATAAGTCCGTTAACATCTGCTTCATTTCCTCATCGGTTGCCCCATTACGTAATGGATTACGAAGGCTCTTTCCTTTTGAAGCGAACAAACATGTATAGAGAGCTCCATCAGCTGATAGACGTGCTCTTGTACAACTTGAACAAAATGAATCACTAACAGAAGAGATCACTCCGATCTCTCCTCCACCATCCAAAAATTGATAACGGCTCGCTACTTCACCATAGTAAGCAGCATCGATTGGTTCAAGTGGATAGACTTCAGAAATTTGATCCACGATATCCTTCTTACTCATAACGTGATCGAACTTCCATCCATTTGAATTTCCAACGTCCATATATTCAATGAACCGTACAATATGCCCGCTATGACGGAAATATTCCGCCATCGGAACGACTTCATGGTCATTGATCCCTTTTTGTACAACCATATTAATCTTCACCTGTAATCCTGCGTCTGAAGCTGCCTGGATTCCGTCTAGAACAGGCTTGATTTTTGTGCCTCTTCCATTCATTTTCCCAAACGTTTCATCATGAATCGCATCAAGGCTGACGTTCACTCTTGTTAAACCAGCATTTTTTAATTTCAATGCGCTTTTTTTTAGCAATGAGGCATTCGTCGTAAGGGCTATATCTTCAAGTCCATCTATATGAGATAACATTCCTATAAGAACATCTAGATCTTTTCTAAGTAATGGCTCTCCACCAGTTAAGCGGATTTTCTCCACGCCCATACCTACAAACAGACGCGCAAGTCTCGTAATTTCCTCGAATTGAAGAAGACTTGTTTTTGGTAGAAATTTATAATCCGGACCAAATGTCTCCTCTGGCATACAGTAACGGCAGCGAAAATTGCACCGATCTGTTACCGATATGCGTAAGTCCCTCAGCGGGCGGTTAAGTTGATCGTGTACTAGAGATTGTGTTGACATCAGCCTCGCCCCTTTCAAAGACAACTAATACTGCTAATGGTAACGGTTGTGAACACTTTTTTCCAGTATTAAGTGATACCATCTTACTCCTCATTGCGATATACATTCATTTTTTCAAATCGAGTAGGAGGGGAAATATAATTCCCCCGACCTCTCACACCACCGTACGTACCGTTCGGTATACGGCGGTTCAACCTTTTGAGTAACGTGACTTATAAAGTGTAGAGATTTCTTTTAGTCCCCACTTTATTAGTCTCTTTTTTGTAAGTGCGCGTTGAAGAATTTCCGATCGTGTAATCCGCCAGTATCCCTTCCGGGAGTTAGCCAATTTCATGGCATCCTCATGATCGATGCCATATTTGCGAAGCATTTTAAATTTCGTCTTAACTTTCTTCCACCTTTTCCAGATGATCTGTCTGAGTCGATGGTTTAACCATCCTTCGATATCCTTAATGAACGTCTTCATTCTCGCGATACCGTAATAGTTAATCCATCCCACCGTTACCCGATTGATATCTGTGATAATCTGTTCCCATGTGCCAGCTCTTTTCCGACTGGTTAGCTTTTTGAGTTTATTTTTGAATCGTTGTTTCGCCGACCTGCTAGGTCGGCTTCCAACTTTCCCATGAGATTTTGGATATTGAACCCAAGGAAAGTGGCTGAAGTAGCGCCGCAAACCTGGCTTTTCTTTTGATTAATGGTTAACCCAAGATCTTTCTCAATGTATTTCGAGATACTTTCCATCACTCTTTCACCTGCCCGGGGGCTCTTTACGTAGATGACGAAGTCATCTGCGTAGCGGACAAATCGATGGCCACGTTCTTCTAATTTTCGGTCCAGTTTATTTAAGTAGATGTTTGCGAGAAGAGGTGAAAGCGGACCACCTTGTGGTGTCCCTTCCGTCGTCTCGATATAGATGTCTTTATCAAGAATACCGGAACGCAAGAATTTCCATATCAATTTTAGAATGACTTTATCCCAGACAAACTCCTCTAAGTAGGCATGCATCCTCTGATGGTGGATGGTGTCGAAGTAGCTTTTCAGATCACAATCTACTGCGGTGCGATATCCGTCCTTATAGTATTGTTGCGCAACCTTGATTGCCTGATGACCGTTTCGTCCTTTTCTGAATCCGAAACTGTTGTCAGAAAAGTAAGGATCTATTTTTGGTTCAATAACCTGCAGGATAGCCTGCTGTACGACTCGATCCAGTACACATGGGATTCCGAGATATCGTTTGGAACCATCCTTTTTCGGGATGGCGACTCTTTTCACTGGTTGTGGTTGATAAGTTCCATTTAAAAGCTTTGATTTCAGCGATCGGTAGTATGTCTGCATATGTGCTTTAAGTTCATAAACGGTGATCCCATCAATGCCCGGATTACCTTTGTTTTTCCTGACCTTCTCATATGCATTCCATAAGTTTTCATCGCTAATCACCTGTTTGATTAGTTCGTTACCATCTTGTGCTTTCATCTCCATGTCGGCATCCCTACACACTCTTATGTACCTTTCAGTTTCCAACCTATTTCTCCATAAGTAGTCATCTCTTTGGTCATTACCACGATGTTTTCTGTGCTTAGGCGGCGATGCCTACACCTCCTTGTTTTCCAAGATTTAAGATTGTTCAGCCCTTCGTTTCATAGAAACTACTATGGCTTATGCTGACTTCTCATGATTCATCCACTTATCCCTAAGTAGATTGTTACGTACGTAACCCTCATGAGATCTCCCCGGGTAAGGGTGATAACCTTCCTCCCATGTAACTGTTGTATTTACTGTATGGATTTCGGGCAGTATTGGACTTTATTTTGTGTTGCAAACTCGTCCATTCCAATTCAGCCTTGGTATACAATTTCTATTCGTCAGTTCGGGATTTTGCCGCCGGCTTCCTTCAGATTCCACTTCGCAATGGACACCCTTGCCTTTGGCTAACAGTTCCTACTGCCAAGCCTGTAGCGGACTTTCACCGCCAAGTTATCACCCATGCCGGGCACACAACAAAAAAGAGCACTGCTCCCGCAGCACTCTTCCCTACTATTGTTCCATACCAGGCATTTTTTGAGCATTCTCAATGACTTCTTCTGGCACGGTCACATCCCCGATTTCATTATACTGATCATAAGTTGAGTCCAAATTCATCACCATTGACATCGTTTCACTGTCCATGGTCATTTCACTGTCCATAACCATCTCAAACTGAACAGGAAGGTAACTTTCTTTATCGAGGGAGTAAGTATAAGCTACTTCATTCACTTTCATCTGGTCCATAGATTGTTGCATGACTTCACTTTGTGTGCCCATTTCTTCAACTGTTTTATCCATTAATTGCTGGAACTTATCTCCGGACGCTTTCAGAGTCATGACGTAAGTACCGTTCTCTTCTGTAAGTGTGAACTCGTCCACATACTCTTTCAGCATTTTCATTTGCTTAACAGGATCAACTTGAGATTCCTGCATCGAAAGCAGCGTATCCGTCATTTCATCAGGAAACTTCATCCATTGATCACCTTGTTTTGTGAAAAAGCCATCTTCTGTAAAATAAGATTCCATCTGCATGGCCTCTCCATTTGCTGTCATGTCTATCATTTGATGAAACGCCATCGGGTCCATCACCATGTCGGCTTCAATCTCACTCTTCATATCTATCTTATCTTCACCTGAGCCAATCGTTTGATTCACTTCAGCATTCATCTTAAAACTTTTCACATCTTCTTGTGCTTCAATTGATTTTTCAAAGACTTCCTGAGCATCAACGCCTTCATCGACTTTAATTTCTCCACCAGACTCAGTTGTTTCACTACACGCTGAAAGGATCAACATAAGTGCTCCTAGAATAGCGATTATTCGAAACTTCACCTCATCACTCCTTTTGTAGTTATGTGTCTACTACTAATACGAGTGAATGGGCAAGAGGTTTCAGAAAATGCAAAAAACTGGCACCTTCAGCCAGTTCAGCTAATTGATTTCGTGTACCGATCCGCTACACTGCTCGCTCCATACGAATCTGGTTTTATTCGCGCAATATACCCGACTGATGTCACCCATCCTACAACTTCCTGAATGATTTTACGGGTTTCTCCTTGCTTTCCCACGTCCAGGTGAATCTCAATCGGCCAAGCTTCCAGCAAATTCGAGAACCCTTCATTCTTCAACGACTCCATGAGCTCAAGACTCATTTCCGTTTCTTTGTAAATACGATGCCTGAGCTCATGGATCGGTTTATGCTTCACCTTTCGATAGAAAATTCGTGCCCCCTTACCAACACGGTGAATAATGAGGGCAGTGACAAACTGCGTTGCTTTCCGACTCGTCTGTGAATCAGTTCCTATTACAATCCGATACTTCCCTTTTGGATCATCTTTCGTATAATTCTCGATTAATTGTGTTACCTGTTCAACTGATACTTTTCCAACAGTAGGACTAATGAAATCCATGAAGGTTCCCTTCTTTCATCAGGATAGTAGTTAGTACTATGTTTATTCACTAGCTGAAAAATATGTACAAAGAGAACAGAGAATCTCTAACTATTGTAAACACTACGGTCTTCAATCTGGCCATTTAACTGATGAATAATTAATTCTGATGGTCTATTCGAATCGCACAAGTTTCTTCCAAATTGATAGGCATCTTCTTTCGTATCAAACGTTCTAGTTGCCTGAGCAGCACCTTCCTTCTTAATCTCCCATGTATCTCTAGAACCACTTTGTAGATGATAGATTGCTTTCATTACTATTCCTCCTTTTCATAGAGCATTCCTCCTACGTTCATGGCATAAAAAATTATTCTGTTGTTGAAAATACTAAGATATCAGCAGGCTTTTTGTTTATATAAGACTGAATGGTTTTAAATCCTTCTTTTTCTTTCTGATAAAAAGTTCTGCCTGATATTGGCCGTCTAGCTGACCATTGAATGGATTGTGGATTTTGCCATGAATCATGTGTGATTAATTCTTGCTTAAAATAATAGTGATTTCCACTTGGATAACATTCACAAATGTATCGAACAGTGTGTTTCGTATGCACTAGTCTCTCTCCTTTTCTTAATAATATTAGTATTTACAATTCAATCCAAAAAATAACCACAGTGGATGGCCACTGCGGTGTAGTCACTATTTACCGTCTTTAAGAAGAATGACATTTAACGAAGGGTCACCTTCAAGAAACCCTATAGCGATTGCTGTGTAATTAACTCCTGACTCTATCGGGAGATTTGGAAGATCGAGAACAGCTTGATCACTACCAGTCGCTCTCACTTCAAGATTATAGGATCCTGGGCTTAAGGATTGATACTCTGAAGCTTGTGTGAAAGCGAGGTTCTTGAGAAGAACATCTCCATCTTTCACTGCAATGTCAACCGGAGGTGCATCTGGAGAAGCGTGAATAGCCCTTAAGCTTGCTTTGTCTCCCGATCCCTTCTGATCCTCAAGAACAAGCAAAGATACGTTATTAAGTTTACCGATTGCAACGATTGAATAGCTTTTCCCTGCCTCAACAGTTACTTTCTGTTCTAGTACTGGTTTACCTTCTCCTTTCGCTGAAGAAGCAAAAACCTGCACCTTCTTCTCCCCCGGTGATAGCGGTGCGTAGTTCGTGACATCTTTGTATTCTGCTCCTTTGAAAGCCGCTTTACCATCAATATAGATATCAACTGACGGAGCATCTGGTGAGGCGTGAATGACTCTAACATTCGCTTCATTGTTCTTTTCAGCAGCGTTACTTTGCGTTGAAATAGTTACGAAAAATAATGCAATCATCAAAAAGCTAACGATCCACTTCATTCAATCACTACCTTTCTAAATTTATGGACCTGCCTATTTTTCACTGAGAACAGTATATTATTCACTACACTCCTTTTTTAGAGGCATTTTTCATAGGCAATGTTGCGAAGGGTAGTCGTTAATTCGCACTCCAGAATGCTCACATTACGCGAGACAGGTGATCACCCCCTTCTGCTCCAATCAACAATGAAATGTGTGTTTACCATTTCTCTGTAAAAGCACCACTCTTTTAGAAAATAGCCAATAAAAAAACAGATCCATTTTGGATCTGTTACGTGCTTATACTCACAAGAAGAATTATTCTTCATTAGAAGGATCTTATTGGCCATTTCCTTTTACAAGGAAAAAGGAATCATTTCTTCATAAGAAAACTGATAAATACACTGAACCCCTCAAGGTGATTTTTATAAACCACTTTAAATTATGAACAAGTTGAACAACGTTTGCTGCTTCAGTGTCATCCCCGATCACTCTTAATTATGTTTGCGAGATGTATAGTAACCGACTTACTTCATTCATTTTCACACCTAGCTCACTTTGATCGTTTACCATAATTCAATCTCACGAACATACGCTATTGTCACGCATACAGTAATAAAGAGAAACATTCATCAGTGGGCACTACTTCCCTTTAAGGTGAAATGAAAACAGTTATAAAGGATGTGATAACTTGCCGGCATTAGTTGGAGCAATAAAAGTGAATACGATGGGAAGCAGCTCTGTCTTTCACGTCGGTGATGTATTTATCGTGTCTCCAACAAGCGTACTTCGAACATTTGCAGGAGCTGGTTCCTTCAATACAGGAGACGGTCTCGATGTAAGCAGTTCCTATAGTGTAACAAGCGTAAATGATAGCGATGTAGCTGATCAAAATGTGGTTGCGAATATTTAGTAATGCGCGTAAAGAAAGAATGAAAGACCAAGTATTTCAAGGAAGCGTAGCTTTGAGCACCGCAGCGTATGGTTTGGATACGTGAGGAGCGCAAAAGCAAGCTGACGTAGAAATCCGCCAGCTATTTTCACCGGACTTTTTGAATTTCCTATAAGGGGCATTCACCTAATTTCTATCTTCCGCATACAGTATCCTAACCATTTTGATACGGGAGTTGATTGTCAATGTATCCAAACGATAATTTCTATGCGATCCTGCAACGGATGCAACAAAGCATTGAACAACAAAACCATCGCATCAAAATGCTTGAAGATATGATCGATGATTTAACAGACGACTACAATGAACTAATGAAAGCACCCAAAACCAACATTGAGAAAATTGAATATAAATTTGATCAATTAAAAATAGAAAGACTTGATGGAACCCTAAACATTGGTCTAACTCCTAACGGTGGCGCTGATATGCTTGAAGATTTCACTGTTAATGGAAATAATGGAATGAACCCAAATTCATTTCCATCAGAAGGTATTCAGTCCATTCAGCAAAATGTTCAATCCTATATGCAGAATGGAGCACTAAAAGAACTTGGAGAATTAGAAAACAAATACCACTATCCTCTCGATGACCCTTATCGTCAATTTATCCTCAGTGATATTCAAAAACAACTTGATCAGCGCATTAATTACTACATCAATCAACAATCTACACGCTCTCCTGATGCAACCGTGGAACAACTTATAGAAGAAGTCACGACAAAAATCAAACGAGACATCGTAAATGGAATGGAAGCTTTTCTTAAGAATTTACCAGAAAGGACTGATACACCGTGAATTACACCGTCCTAAACAGGGGGTTAACAGTGGGGCATATTTCCATAACAGCTGTCGCAAGTTCTTCAGTTTTGCTAGTTGGAGACACAGAATCGATCGCATGCTCCTCGATTTTTGATACTCCACCAGAATCGCTTGCTATTTCTCGTCCTTTTGTACCGTTATCAACATCGTAAAGTAGGGGTAAGATGTATAGCCGATCTTCGCTTGTAAATTGGATCTACGTTTCATCACAAGATAGTTCTGCAGTCATTCAAATCGGGGATAGTAATCAAATCACACCGACAACAAAAATTTATGCCCTACAGCGCCAACTGCCTACTTTCAATGATAATGAATTAGAAGACCTTTCTCAATATCCAATCTATTCACAAAGTATCCCATTACCTTTGTTAACAGAATCACTTCGGCAAACAACCATTCATGAGAATCCAGTTATTAAAGTCGGAGGGATTCGGGTGCTAGGTGTTGCCGCTTCTTCTGTGCTTCATATCGGATCGACAAGGACCATAAAAGCAGAATCGAGAATTAAGCACAACCGACAGTATTTTTATGATCCGTATGTGCAGGATGAATAAGGTGAACGTCTGACCTAAATGAACATACAATACAATACGATATAACGACGTAAAGGATGTTCAATCATGCCTTCAATCGTAGGACCAGTTAAAATCAACAGTGCAGGTGGCGTTGTAAACTTCGGGGATAGTTTTAACACCACACCTAAATCTACTTCAAAGACATACGTTGGTTCAGGGGCTTTCAACACAGGAGACTTTCATGTAGTAAACAATGGATTCAGTATGACTAATTCACTTGATCCTGATGTTTCTGATGAAAACATCACTGCAAATAATTAGGGAGCTGAAGATTCGTGAATTTCTTTGTAAATCAAAACATCGTTATTCATCAGCTAAGAGTCGAAGGAATTACGAATTCTTCAGTCCTGCAAATTGGTAGTGCCGGTATTATTAAACCACTATCAAACATTTATAATACAGGTGTATACACTAAACCTGCCCCTGAACTTAAACCATCTCAAGCTGCTGAGATTACACCTTTTGTTCCACTTGCACCCCCAACATAAAAAGCCGCCACTGGCGGTTTTTTTCAATCAAATGGTAATTTATCCATATAAAACCTCCATTAGTAGATGAGTTGAATTTATTACTTCATCATAATGGAGGTTTCTTATACTTGCTATAACATTTATCTCAGCATTTTAATCTGCTGGTGTATCTTGCTTCTTTTTCTTATCAGGTGCATTTGTAGGTTCTTCCTGTGCAGAAGGGTCTCCGCTAGTTTTAGAATCTTTTACAGGTTCTTTTTTACTAGTTGAATCATTTTGACTTTCTTCTGCGGAACCGCTACTTTGATTTTGATCGCTTGAGCCACTGCTTTGATCTTGACCGCTGGAACCACCACTTTGACCTTGATCACTGGAGCCACTGCTTTGATCTTGATCGCTGGAACCACTGCTTTCATTTGATCCACTCGTACTTTCTCCGCCGTTGTCAGAGTTACTTCCTTCATTATTATCACCCGATGTTGCTTCTCCATTATCTTCAGATGGAGCACCTGAGTTATCACTTTCTTCAGTGTTACCGTCATCTGTGTTATTCGTATCTGATGAAGATTCATTTGTTGGATCATTACCGGTGTCCTCATCATCTACAGGCTCTTCAGAAGTGTCTCCTGTACTTGTATTATCATTAACTGGATCTTGAGTCTCCTGCTTTTCTGCTTGCTTATCGGCCTCATCATTTGCAGGCTCTTGTGCTGGCTCCTTGTTTGTCTCTTCTACTGGATCCTTCTTAACTTCCTTATTTGCCGGCTCTGATTTTGTTTTTTCTTCTTTTGTTTCAGTCTGTTTTGATCGATTGCTAGGTTTCTGGTCTTCTTCCTTTTCTGTTTTATCAGCTGGTTGGTTAGAAGATTTCTTTTCGTTGTCTTTTGCCTTATCAGACTGATCTTCCTGTTGCTTAACTGGTTCTTTTTTCTTTGGTTCTGGTATAGCGGATTTTTCCGGTTCTTCGCCTTTAAAGAACAATTCTTTCACAATTTGAGAAGATGGCGTTGCTTTATTGGCACGCAAACCTGTCTGTTCATCAATTTTTAGCTCGACAACCGAATCGGGCTTTTTAAATGTAGACGTTTCTTTTCCTTCAGATACTTTACTCATGATGTGATGGAAAAGAAGTTTTGCAATGTCATCATCTTTTTTATGAACGTACGTACTCTGGGTTGTTTGATCATATCCAGTCCAAATGGCTGCCGTATAGTTCGTTGTATAACCAGAGAACCACTCATCAGGTGTACCTTCACCATTGATGCTTTCATCTAAGCTTGTTGTGCCAGTTTTCCCAGCTACGTCTAAACCATCTATCGCTGCTTGCATTCCAGTACCTTCATCGACAACCGTACGAAGCATATCCGTTATCATATAAGCCGTTCCTTCACTCATTGCGCGCTCAGGTTCAGAAGCAAGCTTCATTTCTTTTCCATTTGGATACACTACTTTTTCGACACTGTAAGGCTGATGAAAGTTCCCGCCTGCTCCAAATGCAGCATATGCACCTGACAGTTGAAGTGGTGAAATTCCTTTCGAAAAACCTCCAATCGCATAAGAAGGATAGGTTTCCTCAATTGAAATCCCTAATTTCTTAGCAAAAGCCTGAGCTTCTTCCCCTCCGACCTTCATAAATGTTTTGATCGCAGGAATATTATAAGACCACTTTAGCGCTTCGCGTATTGAAACACTACCCTGAAACTCATTATTCCAATTGCTGAATAGCTTACCATTGAGCGTGAGTTTTTCATCGACTAATTGTTTATTTGTTGACCATTTAAATTTTTCGATTGCTGGTCCATAATCAAGGATTGGTTTAATCGTAGAACCAGGTGATCGCTTTAATTGCGTCGCATAATTAAACCCTTTTTGAACATCATCTTCACCAGACTGACGATTCCCACCTATTGCTCTTATCGCTCCTGACTGAGTGTCAATCAATGATACACCCGCTCTAAACTTCTCATCTGGATAGTTCACTACATCATTCGTTGTAAGGGCTTTATCCACGATTCCCTGTGCCTTCTGGTCCAGTGTGGTATATATTTCAAGCCCTCCAGAGTATAACGCATTTTCTGGAATACCAGCTTTCTCAAGGTCGTCGATCACTTGATCTATGAAAGCATCGTTTGTTGTCGGCTGACTTTTTTGTTCTACGATCATATCCTTAACCGCGACAGATTCTGCTTTTTTATGTTCTTCTTTAGAGATAAATCCATTTTTCTCCATTAAATTCAATACGGTCGCCCTGCGATCAGTCGCGAGATCAGGATGCTTGTACGGGTCATATCCCGAGGGACGCTGTGGTAGACCAGCTAAAAGTGCTGCTTCAGCTGTTGATAATTCATCAAGTGACTTATTGAAATATGTATGTGCTGCGGTTGCAATGCCATATGCCCCTTGACCGAAATAAATTTTATTTAAATACATCTCTAGAATTTCTTCTTTGGTGTAGTTTTTTTCTAACTGAATTGCAAGATAAGCTTCCTGTACTTTACGCTTTAACGTTTTCTGTGGTTCAAGCATCATATTTTTCACAACTTGTTGCGTAATTGTACTTGCTCCTTCTGCTCCAAATCCATCCTGGATGTTCGCTACAACTGCGCCTCCAATTCTCTTCAAATCAACACCGTTGTGCTCCCAGTATCTAACGTCCTCTACTGCGATAAATGCGTTCACAACGTTTTCTGGAATCTCATCATAGGAGACAACCTTACGATGCTCTTTGCCAACGATATCTGTAATCTTATTCCCCTCAGCGTCATAAATTGTGGATGATTGCGGTAAACTCAATTCTTTGTCTTCAAGTTCAGGTGCTTCATTAATATAGGCATACGTCTTATAACCACCAAATGAAAGAACAAACAGCATGAGAAGCGCAACGGTCAATAGTAGATTGCGCACAAAATGCTTTTTCTTATTGCTCTTTTGGTTATCTTGACGTTTCTGATCATTTATTTTTTTCCCCATTATTATCCCCCTCAAGTCAAATACCATAGAGAGTGATTACCCAAATGTTTCATATTAAAAACATTTATTAAAAAAACGAAACAATTTATTAACCAGTAACATATAGTAATTACGTTTAATAGGGAGGGCTCATAAATGGAAACGAATCCGACACACGCTTTGCTGACATGGGGTAAAACTTTTCAAAGTAGTTTGATTAAAAGTTCCATCGACAACTCACAAAAAAACGTATTACTGACTCGTACACAAGACTGGTTGGAAGAAATCGAACAATGTCTTAAAGATCGAACACTCCATCAACATCATCATCTGTATGAAAAAGCTAAAGAATTATATGAGCATTGGCAGAAAACTCCAGCTTTAAGACAATCCGTACCGATAGGTGGTCATACACTTCCCCCGTTGCCTTACGATTACGATGCACTTGAACCTTCCATCAACGAACGCATCATGAGACTACACCACGACATTCATCATCAAAGTTACGTGGATGGTTTGAACAAAGCAGAGTTGGAATTACAGAAAGCAAGAAAAAATTCAAACTTTGACCTAATCAAGCACTGGGAACGGGAGCTTGCCTTTAATGGTGCTGGCCACTATCTCCACACCCTCTTCTGGGAAATAATGTCTCCTGATGGTGGAAAACCAGAGGGAAGTATTTTGAAGGAGATCGAACGAAGTTTTGGGAGTTTCGATCAATTTAAACAGCAATTCACAAATGCCGCTAACAAAGTGGAAGGTTCTGGATGGGGCATCCTCGTCTGGTCTCCTGTTTCTAGAAGACTTGAAATTCTTCAAGCTGAAAAGCATCAAAATTTAAGTCAGTGGGACGTTATTCCACTATTGGCGCTAGATGTATGGGAACACGCTTACTATCTCCAATATGAAAACAAACGAAAAGATTATATTGATCAGTGGTGGAAACTTGTTAACTGGAATGAAGTAAACAGACGATTTGAAAAAGCACGTACAGTTATATGGAAACCTTTTTAACTCAAAACAAAAGCAAAGGCACTTTTGCCTTTGCTTTTCCATCTATTTAACGATATGGACCATACCCATACGGAGGACGACCACCGTAAGAGCCCGGGTACCCATAGCCCTGATAGCCTCCATAACCCTGATAACCTGGACCAGGATAGCCACCATAGCCACCCCCTGGAGCTCCAAAACCTGGTGCACCATACCCGCCTCCATACCCGCCATAGATACCTGGTATTAACAATGTTCCTAATAGCCCTCCTGCAAGGCCCCCTGCAAAGCCGCCGATAAAAGGATACGGCCGTTGATGTGCATATTGTCTCATCTCATGGTGCATTTTCGTCACTGGATAACCACTATGATGAAAGCTCCCTTCTTCGGGAACGTAATTGTTCATGTGTCTCCTCCCTTTCCTGCTGGCTGTCATGATAGTTGCCTACAGTATAAGGTATGGCGACATTGAATTTTGGGAAGGGACATTAGCGGAGAAAGCGTAATTCTCCCAGAACTAGAACCGTGGCCAATAGACACTTACCCATACAACGATAATACCTGAAGCAAATAAATATAACTCAGGTGTTTGAGAAATATAAACAAAATATTCTAAGAGACTATGGCCAATTATGATTAAATTCAGTTCAAGAATTAACGTAACACCGCCCGCAACAGAGAGACCAAAGCCGATGAGAAAGATGAAAAAGCGGATGATCATGGGCGCATGGCCCCTCCTCGCTGTTTCATATCTGCCTGTCCCTCCCCTTTCGTTTACTACACATCCTATTGAACAAGCTTCATAAATATGTCTTCCAAGGACGAATTACTTCTGTTTTTTTCCCATTCATGCTAAAACAAAAAGGAGCAATGATTATAATTGGAAGGAGGAAAATGAATGATCGAGAAAGTAGAACAAGCCGTTCAACAAAACTGGGTACCTTCCTTTCACTATGAAAAAAATGAAACAACTCCCTTCACTCCATTTACAAAAGACCTAACAAAAGCAAAAGGTACAATCATTTCAACTGGTGGTTTTTATGTAAAAGGTCAAACACCATTTAATGATAACTATGGACTGGGTGATCCATCCTATCGTGAAATCTCGGTTTCAACTCGTCTTAAAGATCTATCCATCTCTCACGAACACTATGATCAAACAAATGCGAGACAGGACCCAAACGTTCTTTTCCCACTTGATGTTATGAAAGATCTTCAAGCAAACGGAAGAATCGGCGAACTGTCAGAAGCCCATTATAGCTTCATGGGCTATATCCCAACGCCTCACCCATTAAAAAATGTAACTGCCAAAGAGGTGGCTCAGAAACTTCTTAAGGAAAACGTAGACTTCGCTTTGTTGGTGCCTTCCTGACCAGTGTGCCAACAGTCGGCCGGTCTGGTCGCACGCATACTAGAAGAACACGGCATCCCAACCGTTGCCCTAACCATGTCAAAAGAAATCAGTGAACAAGTAAACGTACCACGCTCCCTCTACAATCGCTTCCCATTCGGTAGCGCCGTAGGACAACCAGACAACAAAGATCAACAAAAACAAGTTCTAAACAAAGCCCTAGATGTCCTAATCGAAGCAACCGAACCCGGAAAAATAGAAGAATCAGGAATTAAGTTTAAGTAATGAAAAGCGGAGAGGAAGCGCAAGGTTCATGAACAATGAACGGAGACGAGCTGAACGGGGAAGGACTCTTGAACTAGAACACGTCCTTTGTGTTCTGGTGAAAGAGTGAAATATCTCAGTTTCTGCGAGTCGCAGCTGGATCTATGAAAAGCGGAAGTGGGCGTTCAGGTCCGACAAGCGCTGGAAGGATTTCATTTGAACACGTTCTTTGTGTTCGGATGAAATCCTGAAGCGACTCGAGGACCTGCCCACTGCAGCTGGATCTATGAAAAGCGGAGACGAGCGTTAAGAAACGGGGATATTGGAACTCTTGAACTAGAACACGTCCTTTGTGTTCTGGTGAAAGAGTGAAATATCTCAGTTTCTGCGAGTCGCAGCTGGATCTATGAAAAGCGGAAGTGGGCGTTCAGGTCCGACAAGCGCTGGAATCTTGCAAAAAACACGAATTCGCGGATTTAATTTGATTTTCGCGGATATACCTCAATTATCGCGGATAAATTGAGTTTTTCGCGGATAAATTAGAAAAATCGCGGATATATATATTCCACCGCTCAGTCCACACAAAAACCGGCTGAAATTCAGCCGGTTTTTTTCATTTTATCTCACTATTAGATGGTCAATTGCATCTAATCACCATCAAGGGTGATAAAAGTTGCCTACCACAACACTTTATTTAGCCCCCGTAAATTGCTCTTCCTCTGTAGAACCCTTCAAAGCTGTGGTTGAAGATGTGCCACCTGTAATAACTTGTGACACTGCGTCGAAATACCCTGTACCAACCTCTCGTTGATGCCTTGTTGCAGAATATCCGTCCGCTTCACTTGCAAACTCTGCCTGTTGTAGTCTTGAATAAGCGGCCATGCCATTATCTTTATAATCTCTTGCTAGCTCAAACATACTGTGATTTAGCGCATGGAACCCAGCAAGTGTAACGAATTGGAATTTATACCCCATCTTCCCAAGCTCACGTTGAAACTTCGCAATCGTATCGTCATCCAGTTTCTTTTTCCAATTAAATGATGGTGAGCAGTTGTAAGCAAGCAACTTACCAGGAAACCTTTCGTGAATTGCATTTGCAAATCGCTGAGCTTCTTCAAGATTTGGTTCAGATGTTTCACACCAAATGAGATCGGCATATGGTGCATATGCAAGTCCACGAGCAATTGCTTGATCAAGACCTGGTTTTGTGTAGAAAAATCCTTCTGGAGTGCGCTCTCCTGTTAGAAATTCTCCATCATACTTATCCACATCACTTGTAATTAAGTTCGCTGCATTTGCATCCGTCCGAGCGATGATCAAGGTCGGTACACCCATTACATCTGCCGCTAGACGTGCTGAAATTAAATTTTTCACTGCTTGCTGAGTAGGAAGAAGAACTTTTCCACCAAGATGTCCGCATTTCTTTTCAGAAGATAATTGATCTTCAAAATGTACGGCTGCTGCCCCTGCTTCGATCATTGATTTCATTAACTCAAATACATTCAATGCTCCACCGAATCCAGCCTCAGCGTCTGCAACAATCGGCACAAACCAGTCTCTTTCATGAATGCCTTCAGAATGCTCGATTTGATCTGCTCGTTGAAGGGCCTGGTTGATCCTCTTCACAACTTGGGGAACACTATTAACAGGATACAAACTTTGATCTGGATACATTTGTCCTGACATATTCGCATCTGCGGCAACCTGCCATCCGCTTAAGTATATGGCTTTTAAACCTGCTTTCACCTGTTGAACCGCCTGGTTACCTGTTAGCGCACCAAGTGCATTCACAAAGTTCTCTTCATTCACAAGCTTCCATAGACGCTCAGCCCCTCTTTTCGCTAGGGTATATTCAATCTGCATGGAACCTTGAAGTCTAATTACTTCTTCAGGTGAATATGGTCGATCGATCCCTTTAAAACGATTCTGTTTCCAATTTTCCTGAATGGATGCTGCTTTTTGGTTTGTCATTATTATTTCCCCCTGAGTATCTTAAAATTTGGATTTAATGTTTCCTGTAATGCGATTTGATTAATTTACTATGACGAGAGGCGTTGAGAACTCATGCCGCTTCTTCCAAATCTGGTTTGGTTCAGGCATATAGTGGTTCCAGATTCCTTTCATAACACCAACCAGATTGGCATCAGTGACACATGTACCATCAAAACCTTCCATCGCCTTTAATTTCCCAAGTTCAAAAAGTGATTCTCTCTTTTGTCGTTTGTTTTCTATTGAAGAATGAGCAATCACATGTGTATTTCGTTTATGTCCAATGCTAATCACAAATCGTGCAGTATCTGTCATAATGCCATTCTGTTCAGGATCGAAATGAATGCCCGCACAATGAGTTCGCAACTCATAGAGAACTTCTTCTAGTTCGTAGATGCTGTTAATATCTCGTATAAGTACAGAGGCTTTTATCGTTCCTTCTATTAACTTCATCTCCTTCTCCACAAAAGAGAAAACGCTGTTCCAGAACATAGCTTCTTGATAAGTCTTTAGCCCCTTTAAACATACGTATGGAGCAGATCGTTGTTGCATTAATGAGGTAGTGTTATGAAACACATATAATCCAAAGTCAAAAAGTCCAGCTGACATTGTTTCTCCACCGACTTGAATATTTTCTTCTTGCTCGTTCCACCTACGCGGAATAATCATGAAAGCTGTTTTATAACTAGTTAGTACGCCGCTATCTCTCTTAATCAATTGTTTTAAGTTGTATTGTGAACATATTCGATTTTCAAAAAGTTGTACTTCATTGCTTGTGAAATCCGCAGTGAACAGGCTTGCACCTTCCTTGATAACCGATAAAACCTTCTCTTGATCAATCGCTGAATGACTCACTACTACTCTTCGATCTTGAAGGTCTGCTCGAACGGGCTTTATGTTCCACCTACCCTCACGGATGTGTTTCGTTTCCTGTAGAAAATGCTTCCTTTCAATAGAAGCCCTCCATTCCTGCTTTTCATGTAGGGCTCTCATCCCTTTTTCAAATCTGCGATGGAGCTTCATAAGAAACGCCATTGCCTCATTTGTTAGTAGCTCCTTTTCTAAGTCATTCTCATCTTTCGCTTTTAGCATAAGCTCTCCCCCCTATTCCAGCCTACCGCTACTATTACAGCGATGGCAGCCTACAGAACCCTCTCCCTCACAATGATGGCACCCTTCTGTTTTTCTTTCCTTACCATGACAATGTGGACATTCAAGCTCTCCATTTCCATAACACGTATAACAATCCATTTTTACTTCCCTCCATCTGTTATAATACAATTATTATTATTTGTTAGTATTATATAACAACACTTTAAAAAGGTTCAACCTTTTTTCGGAAAATTAAAAAAACCTGTGATTTGCACAAATCACAGGTTTATACAGACGCTATTTTGTATAATTTTAACTAATTAAATAAAAAAAAGCGTACTAAGCAAGCGTATTAGCTGTATCAAACAGTTTCTTTTGACAAGAGTTCTTTTATACAAATTGTTCTTTTAATACCAGTTATGGCTCCAAGGTGCAGGTTCTCGGAATTCATTAAAAATGGAAGCAGTTTACCTATTGTCCCAAGTGTCAAATAGGTCATAATGGATAATTCACTAGTTAATGACTCATTTAGATGACCTTCTAACTGTTAAACCCGATTGAATTATTCAGTGTCGCCAGAAAGTATATTTCTTAATGATTTGATTCCTGTTTCAACTTCCCTACTAAGCAGAAATGATGGTGACATATTTGATTAACACATTTATTCCAATGGCTTTTAGCTCAATGATGCTACTATTTCCATCTATCTTTTTATTTTTATATAAAAAAACACCCCGCGGGGTGTTTTGTGTTATTCCATCATCTTGATGATTCGATCGATAGAAGAACGAAATGATTCGATGTTCACAAACCGTGCCTCTCTGATATACTCCTTCCCATCCACGAATAATAAAAGGACTGGAATAGTAAAAACAGAGAATTCTCCCGCAGATTCCGGGACTTCCTGCACGTTGAGCTTTTCGCTTACAATTTGCGGATAGTCTGCTAGAACTTCTTCTACTTGCGGAAGCAGTGCGTGACAAACGGAACAATTCGTACCATGTAGGTAGAGAAAATAAAGCGGTTGTTGTTCACGATTCTGCCTTGCTACTTCCACCGTCACATCTTTCATTCGATTCACCTTCTTGATAGGGTCTACATGTTAAGAAATGTTCATACGTCTATTTTTTGCGATCACGAACATAAATAGTCCATATGCGATTAGTCCGATCGCTACAATTGCCAGTAGAAAGGCACCATATGGCTGCTGTGATAGTTCAGAAAGAGCTCCATCAATTCCTCGCGTTTTATCTGGATCTGCTGTAATGGCCGTCTGAATAAGAAACACACCCATCAATCCAAATACAACTCCACGTGCAGTAAAGCCGAATTGCCCTACTCGTTTACCCCACCATTCTTCTTGATTGTGCATCTCATATTGTTTAAGTTGTTTCATAAATGATTTCTTATACGCTCGAACCGCTTGATAAATACCAAATGCAATGAAACAAAGACCAACAAAACCAAGTACCCATTGACCAAAAGGCTGGCCTAAAAGCTTGGCAGACCATGATTGTTTACTGCTTGAAGAAGAGCTTCCAGCTCGCATAATAATTGAAACTGCACTGTATGCAAGGAATATGTGAACAATCCCACTTCCAAAGTAACCTATTCTTGATGCCATTGCTTTTGTATCCGTTCCTTTGTTATCTGGATCTTTAAAAGCCTGAAGAATTTTCCATGCCGCATATCCTATAAGGCCAAGGGCAAGCAACCAAAGTAATGCTTCACCAAAGGGTTTTCCAGCAATCGTCTCGAATGCCCCTTTTGAGTCAGTTGTTTTCCCTCCTGGGCCGAAAGCTGCTTGAACAGCCAAGATTCCGATAATGAGATAGACAATCCCTTTGGCCACATATCCCATTCTTGCAAAACCTCTAATCCAAGGTTTAACATCATTTGTTGCCTGCCTTGCTTTTTGCTTGGCCGCAGTACCTGTATCCATGTATAAGTCCCCTTCCAACTTTCGAATAATTACACCTTAAATTATATTCCCAGTTACACATACTTTGAACCTCAAATTTTTAAGGAAAAAAATAACATTAAGTACTCAAAAAAAATAGCCCTATAAGCGAATCCAGCATTCGCTTACAGGGCTGCTAATTGAGGAGATAGACTTGTGGGCACAAGCTATCGCGTTTCTTAACTATACTATAGATCTCATAATTTTCATATAGTTTCGAATTATTTCTTTTTCGATTCATCGCGTTAAATCGAAAAGTAGTTCTTCTTATCCATTCACAACCTGCCATTTATAGGAAAATTCTTGCGGTTATACTAAATAGTGTTCATACTCAACAGTGGTATTTTTTTGACACATTTACGCGATGTGATGAGTCAAATAATGAAAATAACAGGATAAGCTAACATAACCTAATACGGAAGCATTACATTTTCAATAATCAAATCGACTATAAGGTACGATAATATTCCCAACTTCCTGTGATGAATGTCACAGTATTCCATACACATTAGCCTTACAATGATGACAAGAATACAATATATTTTTTGGAGGGGATATGAAATGGGTACAAAGCATGCAAACATACTGGTTGCTATTGATGGATCTGATTCAGCTGAAGTGGCTTTTTCAAAAGCAGTTGAACTAGCTATTCAGGATCATGCCTCACTTTTGATCGCACATGTGATTGACACGAGAAATTTTTCTACTTTTGAGCTGTATGATATTGCCACTGAACGAGCGGAAGACTTTGGCAAACGTCTCTTGAAGGAATATGAAGAAAAAGCAGCAATTGCAGGTCTTACTGATGTTAAAACCGTGGTTGAATATGGTTCTCCAAAAACAAAGATTGCTAGAAAGATCGCACCACAACATCACATTGACCTTATTGTATGCGGTGCAACGGGTATGAATCGTGTTGAAAGACTTCTGATGGGTAGTGTTTCGGAACATATTACGCGTAACGCTACATGTGACGTTCTTGTGGTAAGAGGCACAAAAGTACCAGTACAGGAGGGGATTCATAATGAAAGTGGGAGAGAAAATACGTAAACATCGATTGGAAGCAGACATGACCATTCAGGAGCTTGCTGTTAGAGTCAGAATCGGCTCTGGATTAATGAAACGAATTGAGGAAGGGAGTTATCATCCAGATGGACAAACGTTACTTAAAATATCTACTGCCCTTGATATCCCAGCTTCCGAGTTTCTTGAAAAAGAAACCATAGAAGCGCTTGAAAAAGCGGATAGGAGCAGCTAAGATTATTTCAAGTTAACATGCGCTGGCGAATGCCGGCGTTTTCTATTGAGCAGAAACTAACGTTTTCTTATGAACCGGAAGACAGACTTCCACAGTTGTCCCTTCTCCCTCTTTGCTCGTTAGATGCATTCTCCCATTATGGTTCTCAATAATATTAAAGCTCACCATCAAGCCAAGACCAGTTCCATTCTCTTTTAGTGTATAGAATGGCTCACCAATTCTAGTTAGTTGATGGTCAGGAATACCTATACCTTGATCTTTAATGGAAATGACTGCTTCTGAAGCTTCGTTTTTCGTCACTTTTAATGTGATGATTCCTCCAGAAGGCATTGCTTCAATCGCATTTTTCAGAACATTGACAAAAACCTGTTTGAGTTGGTTTTCTTCGCAAATGATATTAAATTGGTCAAACTCATACTGTGTTCGTATCACAATATCTTTCAATATCGCTTGTGTTTTAAGAAGGGAAACGACGTGTCTGAGCAGAGAAATAAGATCGCTCTCAGCAAATTCCTTCTCTTGTGGCCGTGCAAGAAGCATGAATTCACTAACGATAAAATTAATTCGATCAATTTCAGATAACATGATTTGAAGAAATTCTCGTGACTTCTCATCCTCAGAAGTACTATATAGCAGGTTCCCAAACCCTTTCAACGAAGTCAATGGGTTACGAATTTCGTGAGCAACTCCAGCTGCAAGTTCTCCAACTGCCGTTAGCTTTTCTGAACGCCTTAATAAATCTTCAGTTTCTTTCAATTCCGTGATGTCTTCGACGATCACGATAACTCCTTGTATCATTCCATCAATCATATGAGGAATAGATATTAATTTCACCCGCACCGAATGCCCCTGCTTATGAATAATAGCGGATTCACATTTCTGTGGAATCCCTTTCTTTGTTTCTTCAAAACAATTCAATGTTCGCTTAAGAAATTGTTTCTCAACGATTTGAAAACTTGTCGTATTCGTTGCTTCTTTGGAAGTGTAACCACTCATTTTTTCTAATGAAGGATTACTATTTAATATATGACCATCCAAATCCAGTAGCATGATGCCATCAGGACTATTTTCAACAAGAGAGTTGTATCTACGCTCACTTTCCTGAAGTTGAGACGCTTGTTTATCAAGTTTACGATCTCGAATAACACTAATTAAAATAAGAACAGATATAATGAAAATGCCTGTTAAGACAACATATTGAAGAATGGCATTGTGAGAATAATTCTCCACTACAAAGGTTGAATCCACCGATGAAGTTGTCATCGTAAAGTAATTAATGGCGGATGTTCCTAAACCAAATGTAATCGCTCCTGACATCTTCCCCCAGGAGTTTCGTTTTTCATTCGATAAACCATATACTAACCACAAACTACTGATCGATGTAAAAAAAGCGAGAAAAGTGGGAATAGCTATCCTCCACCAATCATTGAGCTGATAATTAACATTTAACAAGTATAAAGAACACAGCATTTGCAAAATAAGTAGCGAGACAGCTATACATGCACTAGCAACGATACCATTTTTTATTTTCCACACGGATGAAAGTGTAAAAAAAGCTATATAGGAACCACATACTGGAATTAGTAATGATATCACCACGAACCAGGTCTCATAAAAGGTCTGAGAAGTAGTTGAAAGTCCAAGTAAAACGATGTATTGAAGAATCCAAATACCTGACCCAAGTGCTAAAGCACTTCCAAAGATCCATAACTTTTTATAAGAATGAGCCATGCTTAACGCTTTTTCATGAAAGTCAAATGCTGTATAGGCATAGCTCACGACCATTAAAATGGAGATAAAAATAAGAAAAAAATGAAATGTATATGTGAACTCTACCATTTTTATCCACTCCGTTTATACCTGCTTCATTGTAAACGTTTCTAAATATCACACTATATACTATACTATTTGACAAAATTCTTGAAATTCCTTCCACATTTTTGAATATCGTGTAGTATTTTTTGTGAATGAAAGAGTACGTGTAATACAGCCTGATTGAAACAGGCTGTAAATGACACTTATATGGCCTAAGAATCCTTTCTTTCGGGTAAAGGATGCTTAAGGAGGATGCTAAATGGCACAAATTCTATTTAAAGTACTAAAAGTTAACAGGCTTGAAAATCACCATATTCCTAATACGTTAGAAGCAGAAGTGGAAGTTGAGATGGTCAATCGGAATGATGGAACACTTCTCAATCAAGGAATCATTCCCGTTCAGTTTAATGAACATGGTTCATTCCCTTCTATTCCTCATATTAAGAGCTTCGCGGAAGAGAAAAAAGTTCAGACGAAACTTCTATTCGATATCAGAAGATACGTTAGAAAACTGCGTCCCTACCTGCAACCAGACGACGAGTAACTAAGCTTCAAACAAATAGGTATAGATGTTACACGCCACCTGAATGTTTAGTAAATCAGAAGGCTCATTGAAGTCGATCGTAAGAATTTCCTGTATTCGCTGGATGCGGTAATTCATCGTATTGACATGTACATGCAATTGCTCGGACGCTTTTTTCAAATCTTGCCCTGTGGATAAATAAACAAAGAGCGTTTGGAATAATTCTCCTTTACGACGTTTCTCATAGGCTAACAAAGGAGAAAGATACTCTAGTGCAAAGTTTGCGAGTTCGTCCTCTTTATTATTTAAAAGAAGACGGAGCGCCCCAATTTCACCATACCATGAAGAATATCCTGCAAACGCAAATCTCTTCAAGAATTTAACTGTTTTCTTCGCTTCTTCAAAGGATTGATCAAGAACATCCATACCTCTAACTGGTTTACCAATTCCAATACGGCAAACTTTTTCTTCCGTAATCGTTTCAAGCAATTTATAGAAATCAGAAACAAATTGATTAACAGAAAGAATTGAGGATTCAATTCCATTTTCATTTTCGTTATGGAAAAGCAAGACGAGCTGCCTTCCCCATTCTGTTACAAGCACTTTTTCATACCCTTGACCTTTTTGGTCTATTAAATGAACGATCGCTGAATGAATACACCTTCTTAGCCACTCCTCCTGCTCTCTATCTAATTCTTGGGGCACATCTAGTACGGCAACAGTAAAGTAACCTTTCATACTCGTTTTCAATCGGGAAGCAACATAACTAAGGTCTGATTCCTCTTCTTGAGCAGAAAGCAAATTGACAAAGAGTTCGCCAGTAAGGCGCTGCTTCTCTTTATGTTCGGCTTCCTTTTTCATTAATTGAAGTCCTACAACTGTACATGCATGAAACACGGCAGAATGTTCAAACCTTGTCAGCGGTAAGTGTTCAGATAAGATAGCAAGATAACCGAGGGGAAACGATAATTTTCCAAGCGGGAATAGAAGAAAGTCACTTTCGGTTGCTACTATCTTCTGATCGTTATTCGTATACTTCATCGAGTTCAGGTGATGGAGTATTGCGTTTTTCGCGGATGTGATGTTAGCTACACCACCTTTTGCGGAAGCTTTAACGGCACCAAATGAATCAAACACAGCAGCTGACTTTCCGATTGATTTAGCCAGATAGTTGCAAATATCCTGGAATGAATCTTCATCCATCCCAATATCAGAAAGTTCCTGATGGGTTTGAACGGATTTTGAAAGGCTTTCGTTTTGGCTAATCACTGTTTGATTAAACTGTTTTAACTTCTCGAGTGAAGCTTCTTTATTCCGATATAGTTCAGCATTTTCAAGGGCAATAGCCGCATGAGATGAGATAGCTTCGACAAGACGAATATCATTCTCTGAAAAAGATTTGTCCTTATTAAAGCTATCAAGTACAATCACACCTGTACAAGACCTCTCCTTCTTTATCGGAATACAAATCGTACTCATCGGTAGCTCATGTGCGGATCGATGATACAATTCGGTATTCTTAGCACTCATCGTTTCCATCGCTTTTGACACTTCATTTTTCGTCTGGAAATGAATGGTTTTTCCTTTTTCAAACGCTAGCCCCGTCATTGATTCACCAGAACGGAGCACCACTTCATTGACTGGCTTTTTGCGAAACCCAGATGAAGCAGCGACGCTAAGTCCATTCTTATTAGCATCGTACAAAAAGAGCACACCCCCATCTGCCGCTTCAATAGCTGATATTGCCTCTTCAACGACAGACTGAATCACAGCGTAAAAGTCTAACGACGAGTTAAATATCGTTGAAACCCGCATAAGTAGGTGCAGCTGACGTTTGCTCAGTTCTGCTTCATTCTCAAGTAGCCCTGTGACCATTCCATCCACTCCTTCTCTATTTATCCCACACTATACTTCGATTACTTTAACTAAACATCAGATACAAACTGTTCCCCATAATGAAAGATTCACTTCATCTCTTTATCTGCTGGGCTTCCGTGCTATGTTGTTCCAAATATGCCAATGTCGTTTCTCCGAGAGTCTTGGCTGCAATCAACATGGCTTTTTCATCAATATCAAACATCGGATGATGATGCGGGTAAGTTGAATGGTTATCTTCATTACCAGCCCCGGTCAGGAAGAAAGTTCCCGGAATTTCTTGAAGATAATAAGCAACATCTTCTCCGACCATTAACGCTTCTGTTTCCACAACGGACATAACAGCATCTACGCTTTCTGCCGCTTTCTTTAATAAGTTTGTTTCTTTCTCATGGTTTACAACTGGAGGATAGCCTCGGTCATAAGTAAATGTATAGTCCGCCCCAGTACTTTCACACGTGCCCCTAATGATTTGTTCCATTAAAGAAACAATTTTCTCTCGAACTTCCATATCGAATGTCCTAACTGTACCTTTAAGAGTTGCCTTTTCTGAAATAACATTAAAAGCTGATCCCGCATGGAACGATCCAATAGATAATACAGCTGTACTAGCTGGATTAATAAATCGACTCACGATTTGTTGAAGATTTCCAACAAGCTGGCTTGCGATTACAACCGAATCAATGGCTTCATGTGGTATGCCACCATGACCGCCTTGCCCTTTGATCACGATCTCAAATGAATCTGCGGCTGCCATAATTTCCCCTGCTTTGTAGGCAACTGTACCGGTGGGGAAACCTGACCATAAATGCGTGCCAAAAAGTACATCGACCCCCTCAAGGCAACCATCCTCAATCATTGGCTTTGCACCACCAGGTGTAATTTCTTCAGCAAACTGATGGATAAATACGACCCGTCCGTGCAAGTTTTCTCTCTGTTCATGTAAAGCCTTTGCTAAATGGAGAAGCGTTGATGTGTGCCCATCGTGCCCACAGGCGTGCATGACACCTGGAACCGTTGATTTATAAGGGACATCTTTTTCATCCTCAATTGGAAGGGCATCAAAATCCGCACGTAATCCGACTGTTTTCCCAGGGTTCGCACCTTCTAGGAAAGCAACTACACCCCTTCCACCAACTTCTGTTTTAATTTCCATGCCAAGTTGCTCATAGAATTCAGCTATTAATTTTGGAGTCCGTACTTCCTGGAACGAAAGCTCGGGATTCCGGTGCAATTCTCTCCTCAAGTCAACCATTTCAGGGTACAACTCTTCTAATCTACTAAAAAGTGTATTTCTCATAGTAAATCTCCCTCTCTCTTCTATCTCTATTTGATTAAAATCCTACTTATCAAAAAGCGTTACGTGTATTTTAACAAAAATTCTGACTTTTATATGCAGATTTTCTAAATCCGTTGTGAAAATCTGCAAAATCCATTAAAAACCACGAGTTTCGTAGCGATTAGTATTCCATGATTTTTCGTGATGAGTAGGAGAGATGAACATTGCTAGTTGCAAATCGTCTACCTGTTTTCTAAAATGGATGGAGATTGATCAGGTCCATTAGGAGGGAAAATGATGCGTATTTTATTATTAGGTGCGACAGGAAGGGTTGGAAGTGACGTTCTAAGACTTTCTGTGGCAGATCATCATGACGTCACAGTTCTTGTCAGGTCGCCTAACAAACTCGAGATAAAAGAAGGCATTTCTATAGTAGATGGAAATGTACTTGACCAGGAAAGATTGAATCAAGCGACTGAAGGAGTTGATGTTGTCGTAAGTGCTCTTGGAACAGATAAAAGTACTGTCCTTTCAGAGAGCACACCACTCATCATCAACGCGATGAAGAAAAACAATGTAAAACGCATTGTCACTGTCGGAACGGCTGGCATATTAAGAAGTCGAACCGAACCTTCTCTCTTCAGGTATGAGTCTTCTGAATCTCGCCGTAAAACAACTCGAGCCGCAGAAGAGCATCGGAAAATGTATGAAATGCTTACAGAGTCTGGTCTTGATTGGACAATTGTTTGTCCAACTTATTTGCCTGATGGTCCTGCTAGTGGACAATATCGCACAAACGAAGAATTCCTTCCAGAAGATGGACGTGAAATTTCGGTTGGTGATACGGCGCATTTTGTCTATCAAGAGCTCAAAGAAAGCAATCATCTCTATAAACGAGTTGGACTTGCTTATTGACTGATTAAACCTAAACAGTATCTTTCATCATGATACTTTAAGGTATTAATCTCTATTACGATATGCAAAAAGAGACATGAAAAAAACGAGTTTGCACTCGTTTTTTTCATGTCTCTTATTTTTGCTTTAATGCGGCTTCTAAAGCAATAATCATCATGTCCTTAAATGTCGTTTGACGCTCTTCTGAAGTTGTTTCTTCACCTGTTACAATGTGATCACTAACGGTTAGGACAGTTAAAGCGTTGACGCCATATTTCGCTGCAATCGTATAAAGTGCTGACGTTTCCATCTCCACACCAAGTACTTGATAGTCTGCAAGCTGTTGGAAAATTTCAGGATTATCGCGATAGAACGAGTCACTCGTAAAGACATTTCCCACATGAACGCTCATTTCCTTCTCAGTTGCTGCATCATACGCATTTTTAAGTAAATTAAAGTCAGCCGTCGGTGCAAAATCCATTCCGTTAAACTGTAGACGATTTACACCAGAGTCGGATGTAGCACTCATTGCAATTACGACATCTCTTACCTTTACTTCTTTCTTTAATGCCCCACACGTTCCAACACGAATAAGATTCTTTACTCCATAGCTTTGAATCAGTTCATTCACATAAATCGAAATGGACGGAACGCCCATTCCAGTTCCCTGAACAGAAATTCTTTCTCCTTTATATGTACCCGTATACCCAAGCATTCCTCTGACTTCGTTATAACAGATAACATCTTCTAGAAATGTCTCTGCGATGTATTTTGCACGAAGTGGATCACCCGGCAATAGAATTGTTTCAGCGATATCTCCTTGTTTTGCTCCAATATGTACGCTCATTTTATAACCTCCTATAGTAAATACGTTCACTATCAAAAGTAGCATAAGATGCGATCACTTACCACAACCAATCATTTACACGTATCTTTTCCTACCTCAAAACACACTATACGAATGGACAATCAACGACTAAGTCATTTAAATCGTTGTTATAAGAGGATGGGGATTTCCACTCCGATCACCATTGAAGTGTGGATTTTAATACAAATTCTCTTTCAAAATCAGTATTTTTTTGAAAGAGCTAATAAAAAAGACCGCGGCAACCGCCACGATCTTTTCGATGTTTATCTTAATAGTAAGGTGAAATCATTAAGTACACGACAACACCAGTGATACTGACATACAGCCAGAGGGGCATTGTCCATCTCGCTATTTTACGGTGCTTTGCCACTTGCATGTTAAGCCCTCGTGTGACTGTGATTAACGCAAGAGGTACGATTGCAGCAGCAAGAATGATATGGGTGATCAGAATAAAGAAATAGATTGGGCGAATGATGCCTTCCCCTCCAAATGAAGTTGCTTCTGATAAACCATGATACGTAACATAAGAAACAAGAAATAATGCAGTTGTAGTAAATGCTGCGAAAATAAAACGCTTATGGAGTTTAATATTTTTTTGTAAAATAAAGATAAGAGCTGCTACAAGGAATACAAATGTAAAACTGTTAAAAACAGCATTCAGTAGTGGAAGCAGCGTAATATCAAATCCTACATCTCCTCCGTACTCCGGCAAGAAGAATAGGATGACGACCAGCACATTTACAGCTATCGAAAGACTGACAATCCAGGGTGTATAATTTCGTTGTTTCACATCATTCATTAGTTTTTTCTCCTTATCACAATAATCTACCTTCTAAGGATAAGAAAGTTTACCTGTTTGAGCAACCTAAGAGGCACATCTCTCCATTAAAATTCAAATGTGTGACACGTTTTGTTCACATTAAGGTATTCTCTGATCATGAATAATACCTACAAGATAAGGTTCGCCACCATATTCCCTGAAGACAAGAACAAGACTCTTCCAATCCAACCCCTGAAATTCTTCTGTTCCTGAAACAAAAAATTCTACATAGTGAGCCTGCGGGAAAATTTCTTCTAAGTTCTGTATTCTATTTGTTTCGTCATGGATGCCATCAAATGTTACGAAGTTGGTTTCACCATATTCAGCGTCATAGACATAGTTATTGAAATAAGATTGAGAATTAAGACGAATTGGCTCTCCTCCTGGGTCGACTCCCCATTCTAGTTGCCTCGAATGAGCAAGAAAATCTATAATCAGAGGTGGCATTAATACTTGTGCTCGTTTTTTATCTATTGTTCCATAGGGAGAGAAAAGAACCCCTTTCTTTGGGTGAACATAATCAGCAAGCTTTCCCATATCCTTATCTTTCATAACGTTTACTACTTGATATGCTCTATTCACGACTCTGCTTTGGACAGACTTCAGGCTGTCTGCTTTCACTTCCCCTTGAATCTGTGGTTCGCTTCCTTCAGAAACACATGCTGTTAATAGACTAAGAAGCAAGAATCCGACCGCAGTTTGCCTGATCATTGTTCTTGTCCCCCTTATTTATGCTTGTTTCAATATATTCGCCATTTCTTAAGTCAACCATTCCAAACACATCGAAAAACACGAAAATAATTCTATTTTTTCTTCCTGACTAACGTTCACCGATACGATAACTATGGCATCGCTTACAGGGAGCATCAAATGCTTTCACATTGTTTGTTATACAGTCATTTCCAATCTCACAATTTGATTTTAACACGAAAAAGCTATAAAATTTTTACTTGGGAACCCGGTAACTTATAATGTTACGGGATCGACTTAATTATGATCAATTAATGATCAAGCATTTCTGAAGTAAAGGGAATCGACTTACTGTTCCTTCCAATACGTTCCCTCTGGAACAGCAATAATGAAAAAGTGAGGTCACAAAGATGAATCAACCATCAAACCAGTCTTCTGTTATCGTGATTTTCGGTGCAACAGGAGATCTCGCCAAACGCAAGCTATTCCCATCACTGTATAACCTTTATTGCAAAGGTGTACTTGCAGAGGATTTCGCTGTTGTTGGAGTAGCAAGAAAACAGCTGACAAATGAAGAATTCCGTTCAAATGTTCATGATTCTATTATTCATACAGCATGCATGGATAAAGATGACAAGCATGAGGAATTTAGCAGCCATTTTTTCTATCAGTCATTTGATGTAACGAAGAAAGAATCCTATCAAGAATTAAAAGAAATAACAGAATCACTTGATGAGAAATTTGACATTCCAGGAAACCGCGTTTTCTATATGGCAATGGCTCCTGAATTCTTCGGAACAATTGCGCTTAATCTTGATTCTGAAGGATTAATTGAAGGTGATGGTTTCAATCGCCTTGTGATCGAGAAGCCGTTCGGACACGACTTCCCATCAGCTCAAAAACTGAACGACGAAATTCGTCAGGTTTTCTCTGAAGACGAAATTTACCGTATTGACCACTACCTTGGTAAAGAAATGGTACAGAACATCGAAGCAATTCGTTTCGCAAACTCTTTATTTGAACCACTTTGGAACAATCGTTACATTTCGAATATCCAGGTTACTTCAAGCGAAACTGTTGGGGTAGAAACACGCGGTGGGTACTATGAGAAGTCCGGTGCCTTGCGTGATATGGTTCAAAACCACATCCTTCAGATGGTGTCCCTCCTTGCGATGGAACCACCTGGAAGTCTAACAACTGAGGAAATTCGTGGAGAGAAAGTTAAAGTACTTCGCGCTCTTCGTGCTGTTTCAACAGATGAAGTCAACGAATACTTTGTACGTGGACAGTACAAACAAGGTGAAGTGGATGGAGAAACCCTTCCTGGTTATCGTGAAGAAGACAATGTCGATGAAGAATCAAATACCGAAACGTTTGTAGCGGCAAAGCTTATGATCGATAACTTCCGCTGGGCCGGCGTTCCTTTCTATATCCGTACCGGAAAACGGCTTACGAATAAATCCACTAAAATTCTTATTGAGTTTAAAGATATGCCTATGAATCTTTATAAGAATGAAAGTGGTAAACTTGGACCGAACATCCTTGTTATCCATATTCAACCTGAAGAAGGAATTACGCTTCACTTGAACGCAAAAGATACTGGGGACATGCGTAAAACCACGCCGATCCAATTAAACTTCAACAATAATCAAGAAAACAATATGAACTCTCCAGAAGCTTATGAACGACTGCTTCACGACGTGATGCGAGGCGATGCTACAAACTTCGCTCGCTGGGATGAAGTTGCTCTCTCATGGCAGTTCATCGATCCAATCTCTGTCTCGTGGGCTAATGAGAAAGAAGTCGACTTCCCGAACTATCCTGCCGGATCCATGGGTCCAAAAGCTGCGGATCAACTGCTAGAGAAGGATAACTTGCACTGGTGGCCACTACCGAAAGAATAAGCAATCAACGAAATTTTTTACTCTACTAGCCTCGAATGTCTAAATTAGTGAAAGAAAGATACGGTCATCTCGTATCTTTCTTTCACATATTCATTAAATTTGAAAGGAAGTGCATCTCTATGAAAATGTATGATGTAAGCGCACCGATTTTTAATGGAATGGCCGTGTACAAGAACAAAGAAGAGAAGCAACCAGAGATTAACACAAAAACGAATGGACATGTGACAGAGTCACGTCTTTCACTGGATGTACATACAGGTACTCACGTCGACGCCCCTCTCCACATGGTGAATGATGGCGCAACAATTGAGTCAATTAAGCAAGAAGATCTTGTTGGACAAGCAAAGGTCATCGATGTAACGAAGGTACAAGGAGCAATATCTGATAAAGATATTGCATCTGAAGACATTCAAGAAGGAGATTTCATCCTTTTTAAGTCGCAAAACTCTTTCGAGGAAGAATTTAATTTCGATTTCGTGTTTGTCGGTGAAGATGCAGCACGCTATCTTGCTGAGCGAAACATCCGTGGTGTTGGTGTGGATGGGCTTGGAATTGAGCGCAGCCAGCCAGAACACCCTACGCACCGCTCTCTATTCGAAAAAAACGTCATCATTATGGAAGGCTTACGTCTTAAAGATGTTGATGCCGGAGAATACTTTATGGTGGCCGCACCTCTAAAACTACAAGGAACGGATGCATCACCTGCTCGCGTTCTATTGTTTGAAGGATTAAAAGAAAATTAATTTAAAAGCCAGGGAATTCCCTGGCTTTTGCTATATCTTTCCTCTTCATTCACTGGATATTAGTGGACTTATTCTACTTTTTCCGATGCATTATTTGATTCCTTAGAAAATATGTGACATGACATGTGATGAACATTCAAGTACACAGGCATTTTTATGAGTGCCTCCCCCTTCTCTATATAACCGACAATACTCTAAGTAGGATTCGTTCTCTTATTCTTTAGCATAACCAAACAGAAAATCGTCTTTATCAATTTAAAAAACCGCTCATCGCTTCCATGTTTAGGAAGTGATGAGCGGTTTCTAGTTTACTCTTAATCTTCAAGCCATTCTGTATGGAACACACCTTCGCGATCAATACGCTGATACGTATGGGCACCAAAGTAGTCACGCTGTGCTTGTAGAAGGTTCGCAGGAAGTGTTTCGCTACGATAGCTGTCATAATAAGCAATTGCGCTTGCAAGACCAGGAACAGGGATTCCACGCTGTACAGCAAGGGATACGATATCACGCGCAGCACCTTGATAAGATTCAACGATCTCCTTGAAATAAGGGTCAAGAAGAAGGTTTGTTAGGTTTGGTTCACGGTCGTAAGCTTCTTTGATGTTTTGTAGGAAGCCTGCACGGATGATACAACCACCGCGGAAGATCATCGCAATCGAACCGTAATCCAGGTTCCAGTCATACTCATCAGAAGCAGAACGCATTTGAGCAAACCCTTGAGCATAAGAACAAATTTTGCTCAAATAAAGAGCCTTGCGAATCTTCTCGATCAGTTCATCTTTGTCACCATCGAATGCTGGTACGTTAGGTCCAGTAAGAAGTTTACTTGCTTTCACACGCTCTTCTTTCATTGCGGAAATAAAGCGGGAGAATACAGACTCTGTGATAATAGAAAGTGGTACACCGAGATCAAGCGCACTCTGGCTCGTCCATTTACCAGTTCCTTTTTGGCCAGCTGTATCAAGAATCACATCAACAAGCGCTTTACCTGTTTCAGGGTCCTTCTTTGTAAAGATATCAGCTGTAATTTCGATAAGATAGCTATCAAGCTCGCCTTTATTCCACTCTTTAAATACTTCATGAAGTTCGTCAGTTGATAGTCCAAGTACATTTTTCATCATGTAATACGCTTCACCAATCAGTTGCATATCACCATACTCGATACCGTTATGTACCATTTTCACATAGTGACCAGCGCCATCTGGACCGATGTATGTTGTACATGGATCGCCATCTACATTTGCAGCGATCGCTTTAAAGATATCTTCCACTTCGCTGAATGCATCCGGTTGACCACCAGGCATAATAGAAGGTCCATTAAGCGCACCTTCTTCTCCACCAGATACTCCCGTACCGATGAAGCGAATACCTTTTTCTTTCAAGTCGTCACTACGCTTCTGAGTGTCTTTAAAGAATGCATTACCACCATCGATGATAATATCATCTTTATCAAGATGCGGAAGAAGCTGATCAATGGTTGCATCAGTCGGCATACCCGCTTTCACCATAAGAAGAATCTTTCTAGGCGCTTCAAGTGATTGAACGAACTCTTCAATGCTATATGTATCCTGAAAGTTACGTCCTTCAACTTCAGACATCATTTCTTTCGTTTTCTCTTCAGATCGGTTATAGACGGATACAGAATAGCCACGGCTCTCGATATTCATGGCAAGGTTCTTCCCCATAACGGCTAAGCCGATCACACCAATTTGTTGTTTTGACATCATTTTCCCTCCAGCTCTTTTTCTGAATTTCATTTGATCACTGCCACTCATCAATCGTAAGCTATCTTGAAGGTCATCCACATTTTCATAGTGTGTACACCTACTATCAAGCTAGTCACGTGAACAGTCTGACAGTATGCATTATACGTCTTTCGCGGTTACCGTGCAAAGGTTAGCATCTAAAAAAGGGTAGATCACCTTACCTTTTTATCGTAAAATACAGGACTAGCACGCAGTATGATCATTTTTACTACATGAAAAATAACGTTTTCGAATTTCAGCATTGGGAAACATCGTTCATAACGATTATACTAGATGGGGTGAAAAATCCAAAAAGGAGTGAGTATACATTGAACGAAAAAAAACTTGCCGGTGAAAAGGCAGCCTCCTACGTCCAGGATGGCATGACTGTCGGACTTGGTACTGGTAGTACGGTGTACTGGACAATTCTTGAAATAGCCAACATGGTAAAGTCGGGAATGTCGATTAAAGGAATACCAACTTCTAAAACCACTGAAATGCTTGCAAAAGAAAACGGCATACCGCTTATTTCTTTAGAGGATGTTACGGCAATTGATTTAACGATAGATGGGGCTGATGAATTGAACGAAGATCTCACACTCATTAAGGGTGGTGGCGGCGCTTTACTTCGAGAAAAAATCATCGCTTATCATTCAACACACATGATCGTTGTAGCTGACTCTAGTAAGTATGTTCAGGAAATTGGCAAGTTTCCGTTACCGGTAGAAATTGTTCCGTTTGGTTCTACCAAAACGATCGATACTTTGAAAGAACTGGGGTGTCAAGCAGCGATTAGAAAAGAAAATGATTCGTTGTTTGTAACGGATAACGGAAATTACATTGTCGACTGCTCATTTGGAAAAATCCACTTCCCTTCTACATTGCACGATTCGATTAATCACATCCCAGGCGTCGTCGATAATGGACTATTCATCGGTTATGCTCAAAAAGCACTAATAGGTCAAGGGAAATCAATTACTTATATTGAGAAATAGAAAAGCCCGGCAAAAGCCGGGCTTTCACATACGCTATTTAATAATTAAGACGGGACAATGTGACCGTTGGAGTACGGTGTGACTGACGCTTCCGAGAAACCATTCTCTTAAACCATTCAGCCCTCTGCTCCCCATAATAATTAAGTCACGATTATGTTCGTCTGCATATTTCACGATTTCATTTCCAGGATTTCCTTCGAGCACCATCGTTTTCACGGTATGGTCGGGAAGTTGTACTTCAAGCTTCTCACTAATCCCTTTCAACATATCGACGGCTTCTTTTCGTAATTCACTCAGTATACTTGCATACACAACTGCAGAACTGATTTGAGCCGTTGGATTCAATGCGGTGACAACATCAATTTGAAGTGAGGAATTTTCTTTCGCCATTGCTATTGCTTCATTAAGTGCCTTTACACTTAAATCGGATCCATCAAAAGCAACCAGGACTTTACTGTATTTCTTCATAACTACATTCTCCTTCCCTGATCTGCTTTCATCCTATCACGATGAAAGGACACAAACTGTGATATTAATCACGCATAGGCATTTCCTCAGGCTTCTTTCTAAAAAGCAACTGTTCAGTAAGTATTGCGGTAATCGAACCAAGAATTAAACCGTTATTTAGAAGTGAAGCTGTAATTGGTGGCGCATTCTGGAATGCTTCAGGCGGAATAAACATCGTCCCAATTCCAACCATAAAGGAAATCCCTATTACAAATGGTTTACCCTCTGATTGGTCCTTTTTAAACTCATTAAATGCGATGCCCACCATATTTACGAATACAATGAAAATCACTGCATAACCCACAGGTTCAGGAAGCGCTGCAAAAAAAGCCATAAGTGCTGGAAACAGACTGATGATAATGATGAATCCACTTCCAATAATGAAAGGCAGCTTCCGTTTCAGCCCTGTCGTTAAGATAAAACCGGCAGCTCCAGAAATTGGCACACTCCCTACCGCAGAAAAAACGCCTCCTAGCAGCTGGTTTATACCAGACACAAATCCAGCCTGTCTGTAACGCCCCATCGGTTTCGTGTTCGACAGTTTATTCAGGACTTCTTCCACCACGCGAATACTTGCAATCATGTTCGTTAAAAGGAGGAGTGTAACAAGTGCAGCGGTTATGATCATACCGGAATCCCATGTAGGATAACCAAAAGCAAATATCTTAGGAAGCTGTATGAAACCTCCTTCAGGGATGGAAACAGGCTTAGCAAGTCCGAGAACTGCAAAGACTACCCATCCAATGATCAGAACGATTAAGATGGAGTACTGCTGAATCATTGCTGGCATCGATCGTGAGAACCAAATCGAAATGATTACAAGCAACAGTGATAACCCGGCTATTCGCAGGTCGATCCCTTCTTTTAGGTAATCCACTCCCATCATGCCGTTGAGAAATGATCCACTCAGCTGTGCCACGAGAAGAAGAAGGTAAATTCCTGTAACAACGGGCGTAAACAAGCGTGATAGTCTCTCAACTAATCCGAATGCGCTTAATAGGATGAAAATAATCCCACTTGCAATCATAGCCAGTTCAAGCGCCTGTAAGGTCTCCATTTTGGACCCAAATAGCGCAGAACTTAAACCTGCGTAGAGGACAAATACGCCCCACCATAGCCCTGCAGGACCTTCGTTAATCGGCAAGCGATGCCCAAGCGTAACCTGAAGAATACCTGCTACTCCTAGCACAAACATCGTTCTCTGGACAAATCCTGCAGCCATCACAGGATCCAAGTGGAATAAGCTTGCGATAGCAACCGGCGCGACAATCGAACCAGCAATCATAAATACTGCCCATTGAAGGGCAGACAACGTATTGCGCATAAAAATCCTTCTTTCATCTTAACAAATTATGTATCTGTATTTATTTTACCAAAGCGGTTACGTGCGGTCATTACGTTTTTTTCCACTGTGAAAAGGTTTCATGCTCTGTTATAATTTGATATTGGTGAATTGATTTCGATCAAAGTCACGGGTGGGAGAGGGAAACAAAAGTAAGAAGGGAATTAAGTGAAAACGAAAATTAATTTTGATTTTCAGGCTCACGATACTTCACTGAAGAAAGAAATTCTTGCAGGCATCACATCATTTTTTACAATTGTTTATATTGCAGCTGTTAACGCGTCAATCCTTGCTGATGCAGGAATTCCTTTCGAAGCAGGAATGATTGCAACAGTCCTGACGTCAGTGTTCGGCTGCCTGTTAATCGGTTTTTACGCGAATGCACCGATTATTCTCGTACCAGGGATGGGTGTTAACGCGTTCTTTACGTATACAATGGTTGAATCAATGGGTCTGAGCTGGGAGGTTGCATTGGCTGCTGTTTTTGTTGCAGGTATCTTATTTGCGATCACAGCTTTTACACGGCTCTCTGATGTTTTATCAAAATCAATCCCACGTTCGTTGAAGGAGGCCATTACTGTCGGCATCGGCTTGTTTCTTACGTTCATTGGACTTCAAAAAGGTGGCATCGTTGTTTCCAGTGACTCAACGTTTGTTGAATTAGGAAATTTAGGTTCTGCTCATGTGATCGCAACACTACTCACACTCGCATTAGCTGCGATTCTCTTTATTCGGAACGTTAAAGGCCACTTCTTGATCAGCATGCTGCTTGGTACCGCGCTTGCATGGTCTCTTGGATTAATCGAAACAGCACAAAGTCAGAGCTTCTCATTCTCATCTTATGGCTCTGTATTTGGAGCGATGTCGTTCGATGACATTCTAATGGTGCCGTTCTGGATTGCAACCTTCTCCATGGCAATGATTCTCGTATTTGAAAACATGGGGCTACTTCATGGTCTGCTCCCTGATCAATCCAAATTCAATAAATCCTATAAGGCAAATGCGCTTTCAGCGATTTCATCAGGACTTTTGGGAACGAGTCCAACAGTCTCGACAGTCGAAAGTGCATCTGGAATTTCTGCAGGCGGTCGAACAGGTTTAACGTCCATTACAACAGGACTATTATTTTTAACGTCTCTGTTCTTCATACCAATCTTTAAAGTCATTCCAGACACTGCCATTGCACCAATCCTCATCATCATAGGCGGACTTATGATCACTTCGATTCAGAATATTTCACTTCAGGACTTCTCAGAAGGATTTCCTGCATTCTTAATCATCGTGATGATTCCTCTAACCTACAGCATCGTGGATGGTATTGCATTCGGCTTCATCGCCTACCCATTTCTGAAAATTGCTCTTGGAAAAGCAAAAGAAGTCCCTGTACCGATGTACATCATAGCGAGTTTATTCTTCGTTAACTTCTTTTTGCACACCATTTAATTTAATCTAAAAAGTAGTCGATTAAACCATTAGAAACCTCCCCGATCCATTCGTGGAGGTTTTTTGTTGCTTTTCTTCAAACCCATATTTTGTATGTTATGCTTACAATGGTGATGCAAATGTATAAAAAAAATTGGATGATGCTGTCTATCCTTCTAATCAGCGGGTGCCAGACTAATTCTGCTTCTTCGCTCCCTTTATCCCACGATAAATCAATTATCAGATCGATTCCCAGCACGTCTGCTCCATTCAACAATCATATCAAACAGGTAACCACCGCATTCGAAAACCTCTCCCCAACAGATTGGGGTGAAAATGTTCCAGGGGTAAAAACAAGGTTTGAAACAGATCAGAAAGAAGTTGCCCTAACCTTTGATGCGTGCGGAGGACCGCATGGGAGCGATGTAGATGATGATCTACTCACCTACTTAATCGAGCACGATATCCCTTCTACCCTATTTGTGAACGGAAGATGGATCGATGAGAACACGTCTCTATTCCGAAAGCTAGCCGCAAATCCTTTGTTTGAGATCGAGAATCACGGAACAAACCATCGCCCCCTTTCTGTTAATGGGAAATCTGCATGGGGGATACAGGGGACAACATCAGTGGAAGATGTCATTGATGAAATAAAAGTGAATCAACATAAGATTTTTGACCTTACAGGTAAAGAACCAGCGCTATTCCGTTCAGGTACTGCCTATTATGATGATGTTGCCGTTAAAATCGGTAAACGCCTTGGTATTCGGTTCGTGAATTTTACGATTCTTGGAGATGCTGGGGCCACTTATACAAGCGATCAGGTGAAACAAGCTCTGCTTGATGCTAAGCCAGGTGACATCGCACTCTTACATATGAACCAGCCGACTAGTGGTACTGCAGAAGGCGTAATCATGGCGATACCAGCTCTAAAACAAAGGGGTTACTCTTTTGTTCAACTTCATAACCAGAATTTGCAATGATTACAATTTCAAATTGTGGTCACCTTAAATTTGAACAAATTTTAAGGGATCATCATAAGTGAGTCAATCAAAGGACAATGCGAAAGACAATTTCTCAAACGAAAAGAAGCACAAAATCCTAATGGAAAGATGAAATAGTTGGAGAAACCATCGAACGAACCACCACCAAAACAGAATAGACAGCGTCCTGCTTAAACTCCTCCGAATAAGGGTAATGTGCCTTTTAGAAAGTTTGAAAGGAGATTAATACAATGAATGAAATAACGGTTTCTGTATCAGGGATGAAGGGCGAAGACTGTATTCAGCGGATCGAGTCAGCCCTACTCTCCTTAAATGGTGTTGAACGTGCCCTTGCCGATTTAAACGAAGAATTGGTAACCGTCGTATACGACGAAGAAGCAATCGAAGTATCAGCAATGATGCAAACAATTGAAGATGCTGGATATCAGACAGTTTAAATTATAAGAGCCTGCAGCCTTGCAGGGTCTTCTTTTTACTACAAAATGAAGCATTTTTCTACAAAAAAACACGAGAATTTTCCGATAAAGATTCAATCTTCGCAAATTCATGGTGGTAAGGTATAACTATGCGCTAGTGAAAAGTATGTAAAAGGGGGATGCTGTACTTGGATCAGTCCAATCTGAATATCGATGATACCCTTCCTCTCATTCGCGACCACCTCATGGAACCGTCCTCAATCGTGGATTATAAACAAATGGTAGACAAACTCGAATCCCTTTCTTATGAAAATAAAAGACTCAATATGGTGAACCATCTTGTTGCCGGATTAGCTCACGAAATTAGGAATCCTCTTACCATCATGAAAGGCTTTCTTCAAATTATTAAACCTGATCTCGATAGAATCCAAAAGAGTGACATTGCTGACCTGCTTTTATCAGAAATTCACCGAACCAATGAGTTGATTGAAGAATTTCTTGATTCAGCACGTCCAACAGAACACATTCTTAATAAAATGAACCTTATTCCTTTTCTTAGAAACATACTCCTACTATTCCAGAGTGAAGCGATTATCAATCGCTGCTCCCTAACTAGTAACTTGAATGAGCTTACTCAACCTCTCGATGTCATGATCGACTCAGGACAATTAAAGCAAGTCTTTCTGAACCTTATTAAAAACAGCATTGAAGCGATTCGACATGCTGATCATGAGAAAGGCTCGATATGTCTATCCGTCTACAAACGCCTTCGAACAGTAGATATCCATATTCAAGATAACGGAATCGGAATGGATACAATGACCCTCTCCAAATTGTTTCAACCATTTTATACTACAAAGAAAAAAGGAACAGGGCTTGGCCTATTCCTTTGCAAACAAATCATTCAAAATCACAGAGGTACGATTCAAGTGAGTAGTGCGCCATCAATGGGAACAACGTTTATCGTTCAGCTCCCTATCATCAGTGTGAATTAGAATCCAATTTGCTCTTGTTCTACCTCTACTTTTCGTTTTGTTTTGTGAAGCAGGGCATTGACCTCTCCACCAACAAGAAGAATGATACCCGTTAAGTAGAACCACAGCATTAAGATGATCACACCCCCCAGGCTACCGTAGGTTGCAGAATAATTTCCGAAATTGCTTACATAGAAAGAGAAAGCCAGGGAAATAACCTGCCAACCAATTGTAGCTACAACCGCTCCAAGCAGAACTTCTTTGAATGGAAATTGTTTATTCGGTGCATAGCGGTATAGCGTTGCCAGTATACATGCCATAATGGCTACTGCAATCACCCATCGAAGGATGCGAAACAAGAATTCAGTCGAATCCGGAAGACTAAGCGCTGACGTCATAGTATCAATAATAATATCTCCAAAAACAGGCAACACAAGTGTAACTAGAAAAACAATCACTAATCCAATCGTTAACAAAATTGAAAGAAGTCGAGCTTTAATAAACGACCTTGTTTCTTCTACATCGTAAGCAAGATTCAGTGCTCTTATTAGAGCCATCATTCCATTTGAAGCAGACCAAAGCGTACCAAGAACACCAATCGTTAATAAGCCGCCTTGTGGCTCGCTAATAATAGACAGCACGTTATCTTTAAGAATACTCCCTGTTTCTCCAGGTGCATAGTTGGTGAGGAAATCAACCGCTTGCCCTTTATCAATTGACAAGTATGGAAGAATCGAAAGAATCAAAATAAGTAATGGAAAAATGGAAAGCATGAAATAGTAGGCAAGTTCTGCAGCTAGACTCGTGACACGATCTGCTCCCATTTCCTTGCCAAGTTTTTTCACAAATGAAATCGCGGCCATAAACTATGTTCCCCCTTTGCTTTTCTTGAAGTCCTTTCCCTCTATTTCGAGTCTGTAATCATTTTCAAACCACAAGGCTCTTTTCTAAAGGCTCTTTTCGTAAACATTGTTGCTATAGTGAATTAATTTCCCCTCCAGGATGCTCGCTTTCCGCGGGGCGGACGGTGAGCCTCCTTCCGCTCCAATCACAAAGTGTAGTTTTTTTTAAACCATTTCAAGGTGAATGGAGCTGAAATCAATCCCCCCTTAAAGCAAACTCTCAATGAAAACAGCCAACTACAAAAAGAGAGCAGACTTTCTGTCTGCTCTCTTTTGCAATCTTATCATTTTGATATGTGAGGGTTAAGGCGTTGTTCCGCTTTCTTCACCATCCAACGCGTTCATATTATCGTTTGGATCATCGATTTGATCCGTAAGATTAAGATGGGACTTCAGCTCTGCCTTAGCTGTCGACAATGACTCATCATCTACCTTAAAATAATAAGTTGATCCAGGCTGGTAATCGTAACCTGTAAGTTGAAGCTCTTCAATGGAATCTAAATTTGAAATGAACGGATAAAGTCCGAGTGCTTCTTTAAACGTAAAGCTCATTGTTAGATTTTCACCAATTCGATCAACAACATCCCCGTATTTCGGGATAGAAGAAAGTGAACTCACCTTATCGATCGCAGCTTTAATGACTTCCATTTGTCTTTGCCCACGTTTTAAATCAGAATCCGCTTTACGTGTTCTTGCAAAGGCAAGTGCTTGTTTTCCATTTAACGTTTGCTCGCCAACTTCAAGATCAATCTTCCCTTTGGACTCTTTATAAAGTTGATCGGCAATTAACTGGGATTCAATCGTAACATCGATACCACCAAGTTCATCGATAACTGTCTTAAACGCTTCAAAGTTCACTCGTACGACTTCATCAATTGGGATACCTAGTAATCCTTCGACTGTATCGATTGTTAAATCAATTCCGCCGTATGCATGTGCATGCGTGATTTTATCCATTCCTCTACCTGGGATTTCTACATACGAATCTCTCGGAATGCTTAGTAGTTTCATGGATTTATCATCCTGGTTAAAAGTCGCAACCATAATCGAATCACTTCGACCATTCGACGTATCTTGCTCATCATCTACACCCAATAACAAAACAGAAAAATGATCCTTCCCCATGTCTACTGTACTATTTCTGAGATCTGACTGATCTCCTCTCCCAGGCTCCATCACAGACTGATCAGATACATTCGACACTTTGTAGTATAGATATCCCCCATAACCGGCAATACCGACTATAATTAATAGTAGAACGGATAATGTGATCCGTAGTGCACTTCGTTTTTTCTTTGGTTTATACCGGCTTTTTCGTTCAGTATGTTCTTCTTTCATTTCATATAATCTCCTTTGACTTTATCATCACTTCAATGACTACATATCCAGACAATTCGTAGTTCATAAGGAAGAATAGACGGTCAAGCATTCGATAGAATTAGCCCGAAGAACGTTCTTCGTAAGCAATTCTAGCTATAAATGTACCATTGTTTGATATTGCTTACTACTTAAATCTTTTTCCAATTAGTTGGGGATACTTTGTAAATCCACGTCATCATATGTAGAATATTTGAAGAGGCCATATAGAAAGGACCAAATCTCTTGCAAATCAAAACAGGCTCAATTCCATGGATTATCATAGGATGCTATTTTCTGTTCGGATCATTGTGGATCTTGCTTTCAGATACAATCCTCTATAATTTTTCCTCCGATTTCATATCAAATAAACAAATCGGAATGTATAAAGGATGGTTTTTCATTCTACTAACATGCGGGTTTCTATATTTCCTTCTTAAGCATCTTCTCCAGAGGAACTATGAGACAGAGAAGAGGCTCCTTGAAAGCGAAGAACGTTATAGACGTCTTGTAGAATCATCGCCTTATGCCATATGTTTAATGCAAAACGGAGAAATTAATTATACGAACCAAACCGGGCTAGATATGATCGGTATTGAAAACATTAAAGATCTCTACAATGACCACCTGTCACTCGTCGCTAATCTAGTGGATACAAATCGAATAAAGTCTTTGCTCACTAACATGAAGGAAGCACGGAATTCAAGACCAAAAACATTAGAATATAAGCTACTTCGATCAAACGGTGAGGTAATCGATGTGGAATCTACTTTTATTCCGATCACTTTTAAAGAAAAGGATGCTATCATTATCCAAACGAATGACATTACAGAACGAAACAATGCAGTGAAAGAACTGTGGGAAGCGAAACAAATGATTCAGGCGATTATTAGTGCCTCACCAATCGCTACGCTGACTCTTGACATGGACTCTGTGATTCGTCTATGGAACCCAGCAGCAGAGAAAATATTCGGTTGGCGTAGTGAGGAAATCGTTGGAAAGAAAAGCCCAATCGTTCCAGAAGGGGAAAAAGATATTACCATCCCAGAAATTATTGAGCACGGTCATATTATCAATAAAGAAGTTAGAAGAAAGCGTAAAGACGGATCAATCGTCTTTACCGCTTTATCGACAGCGCCTATTCAAGATGAACACGGGAACATCAACGGTATCATGGCCGCTTTTCTAGACATAACGGATAAGAAGAAAACCGAAGAAGCTTTAGTAAAAACCGAAAAATTATCAGCCGTTGGTCAGCTCGCTGCGAGTGTAGCTCATGAAATTCGCAATCCATTGACATCCGTGAAAGGATTTATTCAACTTCTTGAGAAGGATGAGAACTTTTCTACAAAGACGCCATTTCTTTCCATCATGTTGTCCGAAATCGACCGCATGGATGCGATTATTAAAGATCTACTCGTTCTAGCAAAACCGCAAGCCGTGCGATTCACTTTTTTCAATGTTAATACACTGCTTTCGTATGTCACGCAGTTATTGAGTACACAAGCCTCGCTGTATAACATTTCATTTACAAAAGATTTTACTATTCAGGATGGGAATTTATTCGGAGAAGAAAACCAATTAAAGCAAGTTTTTATTAACCTTATTAAGAATGCCATTGAAGCGATGCCTGAGGGCGGTTGCGTGAGATTGAAAACAATCCATACCCAACGGGAAATTATTGTTACAATTACAGATGAAGGTGTTGGCATTCCCCCTCATAAAATCAAAACGCTAGGTGAACCATTCTACACAACCAAAGAAGAAGGAACGGGGCTTGGACTCTTATCGAGCTTCAAAATTGTTGAGAACCACAATGGTTCAATTCATTTTGATAGTACTGTTGGGATAGGTACTAAAGTGACGGTTCGGTTCCCTATCCAAGAGGAGAGAAAATAGAATAACTCCAGGAATCAGATGTGTCCTGATGAGGTGTTTTCGCACTTTTTTTGTGCTTCTCTCCCTTTATATGCTAAAATATCATTCGTCTCTTATTCTCGAATAAGCTTGACCTGAAGGAGGAAGCAACATTGCAAAAAACAAAGAGAAATGATCCCTGTCCATGTGGCAGCGGCAAAAAATATAAAAAATGCTGTATGAAATCGGAAAATGCACAGGATCAATTAGAAGAACAGCTTTACACACAAGAGCTTTACACCATTCAAGCTCAGCTCGTGGAATATGCCATGAGTCAACATGACGAGAAAATGGTGTCATTGGCAAATGATTTATTCAACCGTTATGAGATACCGAAAAATCTCGAAGAAGCCTATATGCACGGAATCTTTCCATGGGCAATCTTCCACCAGGCCGTCAATCAGTGGAACAAAACCATCGTGAAAGAATACATCCAACTCTATTCACATACTTTCTCAACTGAGAAAGTAAAAGAAACTGTCAACAACTGGCGCGAAGCTTACATGTCCATTTACACAGTTGAAGAAGTCTCAGGACAGACAGCAGTAGTAAAAGAACTTAGCTCAGATCTACCAATTAGTATTCTACTTCACGAAGAAGTGATCGTTTCTAGAGGAGAAAGTCTAGCAGGCATACTCCTTCCTGTCAAAAATGGTGCCATGCCATTTATTGAGCTTTTAAAAATTGCACCAGATGCAATGGAAACCGTCCACGAGAAACTTGCGAACGATTCTACAGGCGTTCGTGCGATGATGCTGAATGATTTCCCTGAAATATTGAGTGAAATTGTTAAGCACGGCAACGGCTCAAACGAATCCAAAGACTCGATTGAAATGATATGGACTCGTAAAGAAGATGCAGAAGTAGCTTCTCTGTTCACCGAAAATGCCGATAATGACTTTTCCAATGAACAGCTTAACGAAGTTCTTACTTTCTGGAAACACTATTCTAACGAAGAAAAACCAGTGGTTCGAAAGCCTTCAATATTTGCTGCATCACTCGAATATTTGGCCTCTAAAACATATGGTTCTTCTATTAGCCAAAGCGCTTTGGCTAAAAAGTACGGCACATCACCTTCCAGTATTTCTGCGAAGTATAAAGCCTTTCATGAGCGGTTTATCCCTACTCACTAAATCGAACATTTTAATGAGCTCTATTAGCTAATCGTTTTGATGTCTCGATTTTGGACTCATATTGGGCAAACTTTCATCTAAAGTGCGCGATAGGGAATGTTAGAAAAAGCTGGTTTTTAAAAAACCAGCTTTTTCTTATAATAGACTTTATTCTTCATGTATAATTAAATTCATAAGGAGGTAATTGAAATGTTAGTTAAACAAGCACAAGAAATCGGCGCATTTATACTTGACCACGCTTCAACCATTGCACATAGTACATATGAACGACAGAGGCAAGACCTGAATGACGCTGATTTTAAAAATCAACCAAAGCTTTCTATTACGAACACGAGCTATCTTATTAAATTGATCGGGAAAAGTCTATTGAATGACTCTCGAAATGCTATCTCAGCAATAGAGGAATTCGGGGAAGAGTCAGGAGAACTTGTTCAAGATGAAAACGAAATGATTATCGCTCTTATCGTTACAGTTCCCCTTATCCGTGAGGCAATCTGGGAAGCAATCGAACCCATCGTTGAAGACTTGAAGATGAAGCCCAAGGACGTTATTAAATTACCTGGTATGATCGATCCACTGCTTGATCAATTCGTATATAGCTACGGTACTTCTTATATAGCAAGCAACAATCAGCTTATCAATAAGTATGATTCAACTCTTGAAGAGCTTTCAACACCAATTATTCCGATAATCAATAACCTTGCGATTCTCCCTCTTGTAGGAAATATTGACACGTACAGAGCTACACTCATCATGGAGAAAACATTGCAGCAAAGTCGAAAGCTACAGTTGAATCACATGATCATTGATTTATCAGGCGTTGTGACAATGGATACAATGGTCGCGAAACATCTCTTTGATATTACAGAAGCTCTCAGTCTAATGGGCGTTCAAGTGACGCTTACTGGAATTAGTCCTGCTATCTCGATTTCAGCTGTGCAATTAGGAATTGACTTACATAAGCTCACGATTAAATCCAGTCTTCATATGGCACTTTCCGATTACGCTATTCTATCAAATTCATCAACGTAACATTTTGTGCGATTTGTTCACTAATCTGTCATTCTTATCAAAAACATCCCATATTTCTCACATTAGCAAATAAGCCTGCTATACTATAATCAATCCAGAAAAGCTTTCTACCAACCCGGATTGCTTTTCTGGACATCCAACGTAAATTTAAGTAGTGCATCCCTTTCCCTCCCCCGGGAAAACCTCCTTATTTTAGTAGAAAAGGCGCGTCCATATGGACGCGCCTTTTCCTATTTTCATGTAAAATAAAGTCAAAGACTCGAACCTTAATGTATTGAGTATTCTTTATTTTGAGGAGAGTATGATTTCGTTACTTATTCAAGGAGGCTAATTCAATTGATAACACTCGAAGACATTCAAGATGAGCTTGTCCCTCAAAGAAATCTGGATCAAGCTAAAAAAATGGAAAAGTACATGAGAAACCAATTCCCTTTTCTCGGAATTAAAACTCCGGAACGCAGAAAGGCCACACAGACGCTGATAAAATCAGAAGGATTCCCAGACTTCCAAAGCTTAAAAGAGCTTGTATACAACCTCTGGGAGCTTCCAGAAAGAGAATATCAAAATGTGGCACTAGATTTATTAGATCGAATTAAAACCTTTCCTGTTGATTTTCTTGATCTGATCGAGACACTTATCATTACGAAGTCATGGTGGGATACAGTTGATCCACTTGCCACTCATAGCTCAGGTACATATTTTAAGCAGCACCCGGACAAGCTCATCCCTATCACCGAGAGATGGATCAAAAGTGATAATATGTGGTTAAATCGGAGCGCCCTGTTATTTCAGCTCTCTTATAAACGTGAAACAGACTTTGAATTATTGAAACGATACATTCGACTTCATGCCGGATCCAAAGAATTCTTTCTTCAGAAAGCGATTGGCTGGGCGCTAAGAGAGTACTCTAAAACCTCTCCCGAAGCGGTTCAACAATTTATCCAACAAACCGACCTTGCTCCTCTAAGTAAACGTGAAGGGAGTAAAGTAATCAACAAGCTATGAACTCCTCCCCATTAGTCATGATTAATGCAGGAGACTACTCGCCAAAATTGACAAAAAAAGCCCATCCTAGCTGGATGGGCTTTTGTCTCGCTATTATTTACCGATAAATTGTTGTGTCCAGATGTTTCCTTCTTCAACATAGCCAACTCCGATATGAGTAAAGCTACCATTCATAATGTTTTTGCGGTGACCTTCACTATTCATCCAAGCATTTACAACCTCTTCAGGTGTTTGCTGGCCTTTGGCAATGTTCTCACCAGCGGATTGATAGTCAACACCAAACTGATTCATCATATCAAATGGTGAGCCGTAAGTTGGACTATTGTGTGCAAAGTAGTTATTATCTCTCATATCTTCCGATTTCGCCTGTGCAACCTTACTTAATTCAGTATCAACTTCAAGAGCTGGTAATCCCGCTTTCGCACGTTCTTCATTTGTTAGATTCACTACTTGCTGTTCGAACTCTGAAAGACCTGATTCTTGCTGTGTGTCTCCTTTATTAGACTGTGCCTGTTCATCAGACTTTGCTTGTTCCTCTGGTTGAGCATTCGCCTGCTCTTGAGCCGGAGCTTCTTCTGCATTTTTTTCTGGTTGAGGCTGTTCAGCCTGTGCCTTCTGCTGTTTCAACTTACCTAGATTGATCGAATCTTGAATAGATACGTTATATTGTTTCTCAAATCGATCAATAATCGATTGAAGTTCGTCCATATTCTTGACTTGGAACGTATGAGCTTTCACTTCTGCGTGAGTGAATTGATGATCACCTGTATTCGCAGAACTTGTAGATGGATTTGCTGCCAGTAGGGCTGCTGCCGCTGTGACACCTAGAATTAATGACTTTTTCAATGTAATTCCTCCTTGATTAGTGAAATTTCTTACAACACGAGATTATCACAAGAATGGTAGTTTGAAAGAGCGTAATCCCTTCCTTTATGGGAAATTTATGCCAACCTATCTACCTTACATTTTCTATTCTACATACAAGAAAACCCTGTTCCATCAAAGGATTTCGCAAAAAAACCTTTTCAAATCACACCTTAACCAACTGGTAATAGATCCATTTTATAGGGTATTCAGGTGGATTAATGTTTTATTTCAACTGTTTCAGAACGATAACAAAAAAAAGAAGAGCGTTACACGCCCTTCTTAAGTCAGTCTATTTCGTTGAACGAACGTCTTTGAATGGATACCACACAACTTCTGCTTTCCCAACAACTTCATCTAATTCAATCTTTCCTAGTCCATTTCGACTGTCCATACTTCTTAATCGGTTATCACCCATAACAAACAATTGATCCTTCGGAACCTCAACTGGACCGAAATCTTCCGTTAAGTGCATCCCCATTGTCTCTGCATCATCCTTATTGCTCGATAAATAAGGTTCAGTTAGCTCTTTACCGTTCACCAGCAATTTATCTTGCTTCATCTCAACAATATCTCCTGGCAAGCCGATCACCCTTTTGACATAATGCTTTTCCGCTTCAACATCCTTAATAATAATGATATCTCCTCTGGTCGGTTCTTCTTGAACATAAGATATAAATTTATTAACAAGAAGACGGTCTCCATCGTGCAAGGTCGGATCCATCGATGCACCCTCTACAATATAAGGAGCGACAAAGAACATTTTTAGGATGAATGCCAGAATAATTGCAAATAAAAGAGGAGTTCCCCATTCTTTAAGCCAATTTGTTTGTGCTTCTGTTTTCATTTTGCCCTCCTCAAGTTCAGTGAAACTTCTTTCTACTAGTCTAGCATAATTTTCCTATATCCTCCTATTAAAACACCACAGCCATTCTGCCTATTTTGAGCAATAAATTTTATACTAGCGGTGATTTATGAAAAAATGACTTCAGCTTACAAAATGAAGGAGGAAAATCATGAGTCACATAAAATCATTTGTATTTGATGCATATGGTACACTTTTTGATGTATTCTCAGTTAAAGAAAAATGTGAAGAACTTTTTCCAAGTAAAGGTGATCAAATCAGTCAAACATGGCGTCAGAAACAGCTTGAATACAGTTATTTAAGACAGATGATGGGAAAGTACCGACCATTTTCAGATGTTACCCAAGATGCTCTTCGCTATGCAGTTGAAGATGCAGGAGCTAAGCTAAATTATTCAAATGAAGAACAGTTATTAGCAGCTTATAAAAAGCTTACTGTTTATGATGAAGTACCTCAAGTCCTAAAGGATCTTAAGGATGAGGGAATGACACTAGCGATCTTCTCTAATGGTTCACATGATATGTTAGACCCTCTCGTCGAGCACTCTCCACTAGCTGAATACCTTGATCACATTATTAGTGCGGACGATATTAAACAGTTTAAACCGACTCCTGCTTCCTATACACATGCACTTGACTCCCTGGAATTAAAAAGAGAAGAGATCCTCTTCATGTCTTCAAATGGATGGGACATTTCTGGTGCTAAGAATTTCGGATTTAAGACTGCATGGATTAATCGGAATGAAAAGCCAGTTGAACACCTTGCTCTTGAACCCGACAACATCTATTCCGATCTGAAAGGTATTAAAAAATGGCTGTAGTACGAGATAAAAACCTGAACGAGTAAACGTTCAGGTTTTTGCTGTCTTCCTATCAGATAAAGAAGCACTTAGGCTAGTACGGTAGCACTATTTTTTCGTTCTTCAACAAGAACATTACTTTAGTCCTGCTCTCATTCGGTAAACTTCCATTTTTATACCCATTGACCCTCGGACAACTTAGCCGTATAATCTACACATTACAAAGTCCACCTAATTAAAATCTGATAGAAAGTAGCCAGGTATTCAATCTATGATGAAGGTAAACCCTACGATTCAGAAGGAAATCATTCGTTATCAGGAACAGCTGCGTTTCTTCCGTATCTCCCTTCAAAAGCTTCCTTTGAACACACCATCTGATGATACAACTCGGACTTGGTGTAGAGAAGTTGCTTGGAAACTAGCAGAGACGCACAGGCTTGTCGATCAAGTATTCAAAGCTCGAAAACTTCCCTATCGAGAACTTTCAAAACAATTTCTCTTCAAAATCAGCTCTCTTAAACGAAATAGCAAGTACATTCTAGCATTGTTTTTACTCAAACATGGAGACTACCATCACCTTCACAATCACCTCACCTGTATCTTATAGTACGGCTTCAAGTGCCTGATGCAGGTGAGCATAAGTATGAACATTGGTAAAATCAATGCCAAGTTGAACGGCCGTTTGGGCAATTTCAGGACGAATTCCCGTTAAGATGGATTCCACTCCTGAGAGCTCAAGCATCTTTATTAATTGAAAGATTTCATTCGCTACCATCGTATCCATGATAGGTACGCCAGATAAGTCAATGACAAGATGGGATAACTGCAATTCAGAACTACGTTCAATTCCTTTCTTTTGAATAAGAGAAGCCCTGTAGGTATCGATTGTACCAATCAACGGCAGAACCCCGATCGTTTGTGAAATTGGAATAATTGGAACACTTAATTCGGTTATTTTTGTTTGTTGTGCAGCAATTTGTTCTTCATTGAGCTGATTTGTATAAACCGTAACTTTATGAAGCAGTAGATCAAAGGATTTATTCATGTAACTACCCCATTCGGCAAGACGGTTAGCTTCAATCAATTGATCTTCCTGAGCACTGAATTCGACCATAACATCCCACAAAATTTGTCTGAGATATGTGAGACTTGCGACCGATTGCTGAAGCGAAAAACTATGAGTAGCAAAAATTTCAACAATTCTTCCAGCCCACTCCTGGACATCACGACTATTTGACTCCAAAAAGATCATTTGCTTTACAAAATCGGAACAAAACAACTTAATTTCTTTTTTTAATTCAGATACTTGGATGATCGCAGTATCCGTCGCTTCATTTTCGTCGGCTAGAAGTTGAAGTCGCTTTGTCCATTTCTCACCGATCTCTTCAAGACGTTCATGAAAATATTCGACATACATCGTTTCAACTTTTTCCATTGTCATGTCTCTCCCATTACATATTGATAATTCATTGTTTCCCTAAAGTGAGGGGTTGTACACTTCCTAATTGATCTTGCCTGCAGGTGTACTCATTTAAATAGCAACAACACAATAAAGCGATGCCCACTTACGGGCATCGCTTTTAATTAGTGAATGAGACTATTCGTTTCTTGGTTTCTTTTTAAATTTCATAAAGAACTCATATACGACAGGTACGATAATTAATGTAAGTAAGGTCGAGCTTGTTAGCCCGCCTATTACCGTTACACCTAGACCTTTCGAAATGAGTGCTCCTCCTTCTAAACCGAACGCCAGAGGTGCAAGTGCCCCAATTGTCGCAAGAGCTGTCATTAAGATCGGACGAAGACGCGTGCCCCCTGCTTCAAGAAGTGCTTCTCTAGTCGTATGTCCGGCTTTCTCCTTATGAATAACTCGATCGACTAATACAATCGCATTGGTGACAACAATACCAATCAACATGAGCATTCCAATGAGAGAAGAGATACTGATCGTTTCACCAGCAATCAGAAGACCTACGAGTCCACCGATAACCGTAAATGGAAGAGAGAATAGGATCGCAAGTGGTGCAAGTCCCCCTCCAAAAGTGATCACAAGTACAAGGTAGACGATTGCAATGGCAGCTAACATCGCAAGGCCAAGCTGTGTAAAGGATTCGTTGATATCTTGCGTGACGCCTCCAAGCGTTACGTCAGATGAATCTGGTAGATCCATTTCATCAATTGCACTCTGAACATCGCTAGATACTTTTCCGACATTATCATCCAATACTTCTGCCGTTACATTCGCATACACTTTGCCATCACGGCGGGTAATTGTATTCGATGATTCGCCTTCCTCGATCGATGTCACGTCGCTAAGTGGTACATCCATACCAAGTGGTGACGAGATTGTCGTCTCTTCAAGATCAGACTGATCTTTGAAAGACTTTTTATCTACTTCAAGAACGACATTGATTTCTTCCCCATCTTTTTCAATCGTCGTTAGAACTGGTGCCTCTCCTGTATTACGAAGCTCCATTCCAATTTGTCCTGCAGTTAAACCAAGTTCACTTAATTTTTCTGGGTCAGCTACAATCGTGAACTGATCGTATGATTCAGAAATACTTGAACTTATGTTTGTAAGGTCTTTCTCTTCTTCAAGAACAGAGGTGACATCATCAACAACTGGACCAAGATCACTCATTGACTCGCCATTAACGACAAGTGTGATTTGATTACTTCCACCAGAAGCCGAAACATCTTGATATCCCCATTCTCCAGTCTCACTCATCTGTTTTAGATCTTCGAGAACAGATTTGCGCTCTTCTTCAAATCCTTCTGCATCTTCATCATAGCTAACGAAGAAAAGAACTTGATTGCTTGCTCCAGGATTCATTGGGTTTTCTCCACCAACTGAATACTGAATCGTGTCTACATCTTTCTTATCAAGGAAATAGTCTTCTGCCTCAAGGGCAAGATCATTGATTTCATCGGTTGTTTGTCCTGGTTCAGGATTATACGTTGCGACAATCATTTTTTGCTGATCTGATGGTAGGAAACTTACCCCTACAATCGGTGCAAGGAAAAGACTACCAACTAGAAGTAAAATACTCGCTCCAAACGTAATGAGCTTATGGTTTAGCGTCCAATTCAATGCCCTCTTGTATCCATTCGCAAGACGACTGTTTCCACCCTCTTTATGTTCTGGTACTTTCCCGTTCTTACTCAGCCCTTTCTTAAATAAAGAATGAGCCATAGCTGGAACAATTGTAATTGCTACAAGGAGTGAAGCAAGAAGCGCAAACACAATTGTTAAGGCAAAGGGTAAGAACAGTTCTCCTACTGGTCCCTGTACCAATCCAAGCGGAAGAAATACAGCAATCGTCACAATTGTTGATGACATGATCGGAATGAACATCTCTTTTGTTGCAGCGGTGATGAGTTCTTTCCCCTTTAATTCTTCTCCCTGTATCGCCATTCGTCTATAAATGTTCTCAATGACGACAATCGAATCATCAACAACCCGACCAATTGCCACAGTCATGGCACCTAGCGTCATGATATTTAATGTAATATCTAGCTGGTTAAGGACTAAAAGTGCAATTAACAAGCTAAGTGGGATTGAAATGACTGAAATTAATGTTGAACGTATGTTACGTAAGAAAAGAAGTATGATCAGAACAGCAAATATAGCTCCAATAATTGCTTTGTTCAGCATTGTACTGACAGAGTCTTCAATTGGTTCACCCTGGTCGAAAATGGTAACGAGGCTTATATCCTCATTCGCCTTTTCAAGTGAAGCGATCTGATCTTTTACACCATTTACAACATCAACAGTATTTGCATCCGCCGACTTTGTAACCTGCATGCCAATTGATTCTTTCCCGTTTGTGCGTGAAATCGACTCAGCTTCTCCTGTTAACTCGATATTCGCCAATTCCTTAAGCTTCACAGTAGGAATTGAGGCTTTCGTCGCACCTTCAGTAGCCTGTGCTGAATCGGAAGGCTGCTGTTGAGTATTTGGTGGCGTCCCCTGTGCTTGAGGTTGCGCTCCTTGACCTGTCGCATTCCCGCCAGGACTCTGTTGGGATGGGATAACTGGAATTTCTAGATTCTGTAGATCTTCGAGGGATGAAACATTCCCATCTACAACGACAGCTTTCTGGTTATCCTCAAATTCGTATAATCCAAGAGGCATCGTTACAGCGGCACCCTTGATCATATTCTTAACAGTCTCTTCGTCCAGACCATACTCTTCCATCTTATCGTCTTTAAACGAGAACGAAACTTCTTCAATTTCCTGACCTGCAATCGATACGGAAGATACGCCTTCCACACCTTCAATAGCAGGTAGTACATCATCCTCTACTCGTTGCGTAAGCTCTGTTAATGAACTGTCTTCTTCGGAAACACTTAGAGACATAACAGGAAACGCGTTAAAGCTCAAACGAGAAACATCTGGATCTTGAACCTCATCCGGTAATTGAAGCGTTTGTAAAGTTTCTCTCACCTCATCCTCAGCATCGTCCATGTTCTTACTAAAGTTATATTCAATTTGCACATTCGAAGCATTTTCGAATGACGAAGAACTAACCACTTTCACACCTGAAAGACTTTCTACTTTGTTCTCGATGGGCTCTGATACTTTATCAGAGACTTCCTCTGGTGTAGCTCCGGGATATACCGTTGTGACCGACACTAGCGGTGTATTGATATTCGGTATGGTCTCCATCTTCATATTAAAACCTGAATACAAACCTGCGGCTGTCACGATAATCGTCAGCAACCAGACCGCAAACTTATTATTTAACGAAAATTGAATCAGCTTTCTCAAGCAACTTCCACTCCTTTTCCTTTACCTCTTCTTATGACTGACTGGTCATTACACAATTACTATACTGAAACATCTATCAAAATTCAAGTGATTTAATATACTAAACTATTATTAATAAATCATTAACAAATGCAATAGTAAAAAGACTTATCCCGTGATATAATTATTTTGACCAATTGGTCATTATATTCGAGTCAATATGACCACTGACGAACAGAGGTGTAACATGAACGAGAAAAAGAAAGTCATCCTTGAAGCAGCCATGCAGCTTTTTGCCAGAAAAGGATTCCATTCAACTTCCATACAGGAAATCGCTAATGAAAGTGGAATCTCTAAAGGAGCTGTCTACCTTCATTTTCAATCTAAAGACGACGTCCTTTACTCGATCTTTTCTTATTATTACGAAAAATTAAAAAAGAAAATTTCAGAAGCAAAATTAGATTCCTTTACACCAGAAGAACGGTTAGAAAAACTTCTCTATGTACAAGCCCATGAAATTCTGCAACATAAAGAGTTTATTATCATGCAATTCAGGGAACAAGCTATTTCGATGAACAAAGAAATTGATGAGTTAATTATGAAGATTCGATTAGAATCTCTTCAAACATTAGCCAATGGCATTAAGGACCTATATGGTGAGCGGGTTTTACCAATACTTCCAGACTGTGTCTTGCTTCTTGACGGTATGTATTCTTCTTACATCAAGCTACTCGTTTTGCAAGGCGTCGATTTAAATTTGGAACAACTTCCGAAATTCATTATGAATCGAATGAATGACGTTGTTGAAGGCATGCTGACAAATAATGCAGAGCCTTTCCTTTCATTAGAACGAGCGCAATCGATCTTTCATGAAACCAGTCGATCTAGTGTCTGTGAACAAAAGTCTCCATGGGTTATTCTTACCGATATGAAAACAACGATTCAGAAAATGAATATAGAAAATTCTCAAAAAAATGAGCTGCTCGAAACTGTTCAATTTCTTATGAAAGAAGTGAAAGAAGCGCATCCACGCCGGTTTATCTTCAAAGGAATGCTTCACCAGTTTGAAGGTTTTTCTGAACTTGATTTAGATACAGCTTCTTTGATAGATGCACTTAACCTGAAACAGTAACGACAAATTAGTGGAGGTGGAAAATGATGAAAGAGCCGCTCCTTACAAAAGAAGAACTAAGACGCATTGTCCGCGAACTCCAATTAAAAGGAATTAACGTACAACTTTGCTATAGAAAAGCATAGCCCCTCCTCTAAACGATCTGAATCCAGGTCGTTTTTTTTATACGCAAAAAGGGCTTTTGGGTTCAACTGACCAAACGTGGGATAACTTCTAATTCATGAGGTCCCATCTCAAGCAAACACTAAACTTCTTCTAGGGGAATAAGACGTTATCTATCAAACAAAACCTCCTAACTAGTAGTTAGCTCACAGGAAGAATTCGCTACTATCATTTATCCTATATTCACCGACGGAATTCTGAATAGGTGCACCTACTCATAGGAGAAACAGTATTGGAGGATTACTTATTTCAGGAACTAGCTTCAAGCTACTTCCCACTCATTAGAAATCAAATCAAAAAGCTTCATCTAACAAATGAATACAAAACATACGAACAGGCCGGACTGATTGCTCTATGGGAATGTGTGAAAAATTATGATGAAACGAAAGGAAGTTTCTCAGCATACGCTTATTTGAAAGTGCGCGGGAAATTGATAGATGAATTTCGTAAAGAAATGCGGCTCTACAAACAGCTCGAGGTACAAAATCAGTGGGAGAAACACGAAGAATCTCACTTCGTTCCTCAATTCGAAAATGAACTTGAAAATTATATGATCTTACTTACAGAAAACCAGAGAAAGTGGGTAGAACACGTCATTGTAGGAGGAATGACGATGAAGGAAGTAGCCAGTGAAGAAGGAGTAACGTTAGAAGCAGTTAAATCCTGGCGAAAAAGCGCACTATTAAAATTGAAAAAAGAATTGAATTAACATGAAAAGCGCAAGCGCTCGGGTTGTCCCGACAAGCACTGGAACCTTTCATTCGGAACATGTTCTTTATGTTCTGATTGAATGGTGAAGTGTCTCGAGGGACTGAGCGCTGGAGCTGGACATGAAAAGCGCAAGCGCCTTGTCACCCCCGACAAGCTTAAGACGAGTCTCACTGTGGCGCCCTTTTTGCCACAATGAGGCTAGGCTTAAGACCTCGAGGGGGTAGGCGCTGGAGCTAGACACGAAAAGCGCAAGCGCTCGGTTTGTTCCGACAAGCACTGGAACTAGACTTCACTTAGATTTATATTTTCTTAAATAAAAAAACACTCCGCACTGCGGAGTGTTTTTTATGTTTATTAGCGGTTGTATTTCTTCTTGAACTTCTCAACACGACCACCAGCATCGTTAAAGCGTTGCTGACCAGTGTAGAATGGGTGAGATTCAGAACTGATATCAACTTTGATTAGTGGATATTCGCTACCGTCTTCCCACTCAATTGTTTCGTTAGATCCCATTGTAGAACCAGTCAGAAACTTAAAACCAGTACTCACGTCTAAAAATACAACTTCCTGGTATTTTGGATGGATTCCTTCCTTCATTGCTAGACCTCCTTTATCAATCAAATCATCATTTACATTAAATGAATGGTATAGAAATAAACAGAGGTTTGGACCCGAATTTCTTTGGGCACCAAAACCCGTCCTTTCTAGTATATAATTTTTAATCAATATGTTCAAACATTGTATGAAAGTTTTTGAAGAAATTTAAAAAATGTTATGTATACGAAGCCAAGTAACTAGTTCTAAAGACCTTATTTAACAGAAAATAACGAAAATTATCCGATCTATTGAACGAATTTCTACTAAAAGCATTGACGATTGTGTGTCTCATTTGTCATGATTGGGTTAAATACCGATCGATATGGGGGGTGTTGAAATGAACGATGCGATTCATGAGGAGAACATACTTATTCAACAAATTCGAGATTGTATTAAAGAATTTCAGAATGATTATCCGCCAATCGTGAAGGAAGCTATTTTTTTCTCGATCCAACGACTAACTTCCAAATTGGTTGACGGAGGTGAGACGTTGATAAGAGGTCAATAGGAAATCTAACTCCTGACTACACTGTAAAGTCTCTTTATGCGAGATGCCCTTTTCAGTTCCTATCTCAATCATTTCTTCTTGCTTACTTCTAATCCAGTGAAGCAATTCTTCTTTTGCATCCTGTTTTACATATAACAAGGTTCCTCCTCCTTCCTATTCTTAAGTACAAGAACTATTATCCAAATTTTTATATGACTTGTGAAGGGTTTCGCCAAAACTAGACAAAATTACCTTATATCTTCTAAGTGTTCGTTCGATACACTATTCGTAAAGGTTCTTAATATAAGTCCTTTCCCTCATAAAAAATAACAGTTTCAATGAAGAAACTGTTAGGAACTAATTCTAGATGTGAGTACTTTAAGTGAATCTCTCGTAATTGAGAGATAATAATAGAATAATTCAGTTCTTGAGCATTCATACAACTGCTTTTCCTGAACCTTATAAATTCCTTTTTCGAGTAGTTGAACAATCAGTTCTTCTTTCGATTGAACGGTTACTTCTTTCTCCATATTTTTGCCTCCACCAATCTATTCCACCTGCGTAAGGCCATCCTCATAATAATCTAACGAAAGTTTACCATCAGAATGAAGCTGCGCAAGAAAAACTTCATCTATATTCACATGTTTATCTGAAAGAACATCTTTTAGCCACTCTTCATTTTTCCCTACCTCAACTAATATGTCATGCATGATTTCACCATCCATTATTATTGTTTTTGGTTCTTTCTCTTCGGGAAGATGAAGCCATAGTTCTGAGGGCTTTACAGCTCGATAATCTCTTTTTAGTAAGATACTGAGCTCTCCATCAGCTTCTAGAAGGGCAAATTCCACTTCCTGAGCTGAGAAGACACTTTTTTTTCGTAACATCTCGAGTAGTTCATCAGATGTAAAGCGTTCTTTTCTTAAGTTATCTTCAAGTATCTTCCCATCCTTAATGAACACTCTCGCTTTTCCTTCAACAAAATCTCTTACTTTTTTATTTTTAAGTGAAATGTAACTTAGAAAGACTGAAACAAGTGTCCAGATTAAAATACTCGTAACACCGTGAAGTAAACTGACCTCCACATCCATCGATAAGGTGCCTGCAATATCACCAATAATAATTCCCACTATATATTCAAAATAAGATAACTTTGATAGCTGTTTTTTACCAAGAAATTTGGTGATAGCAAATAATCCTGCCAGAAGCAATAGTGACCTGATTATGACTTCTATCCATTCCACCATCGATTTATACCCCTTTATTTAACTTTAAAAACCATTAATTATAATCATATTTCAGTAGCTTACCCATTTTTCTATGACTTATCCCGCTTCACTTCCCGTAACTAGTGGTAGAATGCCTTTCAAAATGACCATCGTTTTCTGGCCGTTTCTATGTAGAGGACATTCTCTATACACATAAGACTCGATACGGTAAGATGAGGTATGCAAATGAACTTCTGATGACGTAGAAAGGAAGATACGATGCTTCAGGAAGCAAGAGATCAACTTAAACATTATTTCGGATATGATCACTTCAGGGGTGGTCAAGAGGATATCATTTCAAGTATACTGACAAACCATAACACACTGGGCATTATGCCCACAGGTGGAGGGAAATCGATCTGTTATCAAATCCCTGCATTACTTTCTGATGGACTAACAATCGTCATTTCACCGCTTATTTCTTTAATGAAGGATCAGGTAGATGCACTCGAAAGTTATGGAATTGATGCCGCTTATATTAACAGCTCTCTTACTGAAACTGAAATCAGGGACCGGATGCAAGAGGCAGAGAAAGGCGAAGTGAAACTGCTTTATATCGCACCGGAAAGGCTTGAGGCACCTACTTTCCAGCGATTACTCCAAAACACAACAATTTCTCTCATTGCAATTGATGAAGCACACTGCATTTCACAATGGGGACATGATTTCAGACCTAGCTACATGAAAATCAGCAGTATGATGAACAATTTTCATGTACACCCCCCAGTCATAGCGCTAACTGCCACTGCTACTCCTGAAGTTATTGGAGATATCCAACGCATTCTAAATATCAGTTCAGAACAAACTTTTATTTCCGGTTTTGCACGTGAAAATCTGCATTTCTCAGTTGTAAAAGGCGAAAAGAAAAAATCATTTATCGATAAGTATATTAGTCAAAATCCGACTGAATCCGGTATTATTTATACAGCAACACGTAAGGAAGCCGATCAGCTCTATAGTTCACTTGTGAAGCAGGGGATTAAAGCTGGAAAATACCATGCGGGTATGACAGAGCAACAGCGCAAGAAGGCTCAGGAAGAGTTTATATTTGATAACATTTCTGTCATGGTAGCAACGAATGCGTTCGGTATGGGGATCGATAAATCAAATGTTCGGTTCGTCATACACAATAACCTTCCAAAGAATATGGAGTCCTACTATCAAGAAGCTGGAAGAGCCGGAAGAGATGGAGAAGAAAGTGACTGCTTCCTCCTCTTCTCTCCTGGTGATATTCATGTACAAAAATTCTTGATAGATCAAAACCAATTGGACTCCGACAGAAAATCAGCTGACCTCGCGAAATTAAAAGCTATGGTTGACTATTGTCATACTGAAAAATGTCTTCAAGGTACCATCCTTCATTACTTTGGTGATGATCGACCAGGCTACAGCTGTGGTAAGTGTAGCAATTGTATCGATGAACGAGAAGCAGTTGATATTACACGCGAATCACAAATGATTTTTTCCACTATTAAACGCGTGAACGAACGATTTGGAAAAACGATGATCGCTCAGATCCTTAAAGGCTCGAAATCAAAGCGCATCAAAGAACTTCACCTTGATCAAGTATCTACATTCGGTTTGTTAAAGAGTCATACGCAACAGGAAATTGTCGATATGATTGATTTCCTTACAGCTGAACAATATATTTTATTAACAGAAAGTAAATACCCAACTCTCGTTCTCCAGGAGAAAACGTTGCCTGTTCTAAAAAGCGAGGAAACCATCTCGAAAAAAGTAGCAAGGAAACCTGTAGCCATCGAAGAAGACGATGAGCTTTTCACTCAGCTTCGTACCCTTCGTAAACAAATTGCAGATCGAGATAATGTTCCTCCATATGTCGTATTTGCAGATAGCACACTGCGTGAAATGAGTGCGAAAGCTCCCTCGTCCAGAGAAGAGATGCTTGAAATTAAAGGTGTAGGGGATATGAAGTATGAAAAATACGGAGACGCATTTCTGGAATTACTTTCATCTGCTAACGCAAAACCTACTTCTTCTGATGATGCTAGCCATATGGCTTCATTTAAACTTTTTGAAGAAGGAAAAGATATACAAGCCATTGCCGCTACTCGTTCTCTAAGTCCCTCTACGATAGAAGGGCATCTCTTAAAGGCTATCGAAGAAAATAGGATTGAAGATATCAGCGGTTTTGTAGATCAGGATACTGAAATAGCCATACTCAATCAAGCTTCTTCAATTGGTTATGATAAATTAAAACCACTAAAAGATGCTCTTCCTGATTCCATTAGTTACTTTCAATTGAAAGTAACTTTAACGAAACATCGCCAAACTACTAAAAGTTAAGAACGTATATAAACAGAAAGAGGGTGAGCAGTGCTCACCCTCTTTCTGTTTATTCATATCGCAATGAGTCGATTGGATCCAGCCTGGATGCTTTATTCGCAGGTAAAAGACCAAAAACAATTCCGATCAACATCGAAAACACAACCGCTCCTACTACGACCTGCCAGGAGATCAAGGATGGCCAGTCTGCAAAGAATGAAACGAGATAGGCTGTTCCTGCTCCTAGCAAAATACCAATTATTCCGCCGATTAATGTTAGAATGATCGATTCAACTAGAAACTGAAGAAGAATTTGCTGTCTCGTCGCACCCAACGATTTTCTAATTCCAATCTCACGAGTTCGTTCCGTTACCGAGACGAGCATTATATTCATTACGCCGATCCCCCCGACGAGGAGCGATATTCCAGCGATACTGCCAATAATGGTGGTCATAATTGTAGTGACTTGTCCAATTCCTTGAGCAATTTCTTCCATGTTAACCACTTGATAGGCATCATCCATTTCATGGAGTCTGTTCAATAACGTAGTGGCTTTCTCACCAGTCGCACTAATGGCATCTGTATCTTCGACTTGAAGCGTCACCTGACTATAATTGCTTGTCCCAAACATGTTCCGCATTGCAGACCAGGGGATATACGTTTCAACAGAACCAAATGCAAAGAGTCCCGTTGGTTTTTCCAGTACTCCGATCACTTCTACTGGTTGAACACCGATTCGTATAATTTCACCAACTGGTGATTTCCCTTCAAAAAGCTCTTCCTGCATCGCAGCACTAACGACTGCCACTCTCCTACCCCCAAGGAAATCAGCACTTGTAAACGATCGTCCTTCTACAACCTTTAGCTTATTCACATCTAAATATGCCTGATTAATTCCAGTTATGGACGTATCTGTTTCCTCCTCTCGGAGACGAACAGTAGAAAATTCTGAGGAAGAAGCAACGACGTTGTTCACTTCTTCAATCGTTTCAAGTTGTCGGATATCTTCTTGTGTAAACGGATTGTCTTCCCATTTTCCTTGCTGCATTTCTTCTTCAGACGGTTGATAAAATACTTCAATCGTATTTCCATCACCAGCGATTTGCGATTTCAACATCGCCTCACCGCCCTGCCCGATCGCAACCACTACAATAACTGCGGCTACGCCAATAATAATGCCAAGCATTGTAAGAATGGAACGCATTTTATGAGATTTGACAGACATTAATGCCATTTTAATATTTTCCCAGAGGCTCATAGAGGTCGCCTCCCGTTTGAAAGTGGCTCATGTCCAAGAAGACCATCACGTACATAAATGACGCGATTGGCATAAGCCGCTACTTCAGGTTCGTGCGTGACGACCACAATGGTTGTTCCTTCTTTGTTCAGTTCAACAAACAGATCCATTATCGCCACGCTTGTTGTTGTATCAAGCGCACCTGTTGGCTCATCAGCTAGAATAAGGGAAGGATTATTAACGAGCGCTCTTGCAATGGCTACCCGCTGCTTTTGACCCCCTGAGAGCTCATTAGGCAAGTGCCCCATTCGATCCTGCAACTCAACCTTAGTCAAAGCATCTCTCGCACGTTCTTCCCGCACTTTCTTAGATGCTCCCGCATACACCATCGGGAGTTCTACATTCTTTAAGGCATTTAATCTCGGCAGAAGTTGAAACTGCTGAAATACAAATCCAATCGATTGATTCCGGACTTTCGCAAGCTCCTGATCTTTATGTTGTGAAACATCTTCCTTATTCAAGAAATAGGAGCCAGAAGTAGGGCGATCCAAACATCCGATAATATTCATTAAAGTTGATTTCCCTGAACCAGAAGGTCCCATAATCGCCACAAATTCTCCATCAAGAATATCGAGAGTAATCCCTCTTAACACGTTAACGGTCTCTTTACCAAGTTTATAGCTTTTTGTAATCTGCTCGAGTTCGATCATTTTACTGTCACTTCCATGTTGTCCTTCAGCTTTTCAGGTGGATTGACAACAACTGCATCTTTTTTCTTCAATCCCTTCGTAACTTCAATCCGCTTCGCTGTAGACGAACCGGTCTCAATCTTACGCTTAACAGCTTTTCCCTCTTCAACGACATATACGAACTGGTCATCACCGTCTTGTTTTACGGCTTCGAAAGGTAGCGTAAGAGCTTTGTGAGACTCAGTTTCGATTTCAAGAATCATTTGAAAGCCTGGCTTTAATTTCAGCTCTTTAGGTTCGTTCAGCTTTACGGTCACAGGATATTGTACTGCTGATGCTCCTGTTCCTGCCTCTCCAGAAGGGGCTTCAGGCAAATACCCAACATCCATAACTTCCGCCTCCCATTTTTCGTCTGGCAGTGCATCGGAAGTCACCGTTACCTTCTGACCTTTTTCTATACTCAATGTGTCGTATTCTGATAGCATGCCTTCTACAATAAGATTGTCCATGCTTCCAATTCGTAGAATGGGCTTTTCTACCTGTGTTGACTGTGCCATTCCAGATTCGTTCACATCAATGACGACGCCATCAATCTCACTTTTGACTTCAAGATCATTTATTTTTTCCTTAAGGCGATCTTGTTGAAGCAATGCCTGACGTAAGTCAAGATTAGCCATACGTTTATCCATTTCCACCTGCTCAAGCTCTGCTGCCATCGTTTCGTCAGCTTCCTTCTTACCGACGTCATCAGCAAGGTCACTCTTTTTTTCATTCAAACGCGTTTCCTGCTTTTGAAGTGAGTTAATACGCAAATACAGTGATTCAATGTTAATATCATTCTGTTCTTTTTCCATTTCAAGATCAGAATTTTCATACGTTAACACCGGGTCTCCCTTTTTAACGGTATCCCCTTCTTTCACTAGCACTTCCTTCAGCTCTCCATTTGCTGGATCGGGATAAAGAAGACTCTCGTCTGCCATCGTAAGCGTCCCTGGTGTCATGACTGTCGAATTGATTTCTTCACTTTTCACTGACTCTGTCTTAACATTCGCTGAGCTATCACCGTAATTACGATAAATATTAACACCTATGACAATCGCTAGTATCGCTACAACGGCAACTGTGATCCATATTTTCTTTTTCATGGACTACATTCCAGTCATGGTGCTCGCCATGCCTCCTATTACCGCAAAACCGACAGATAGCAGGAAGAATATGATCGTAATGGTCCACGCAAGCACTTTAGACCATCTTGCTGTAATTTGAAGACCGATTCCTGTTAAAATCATTGTCCATATACTAAAGATTTCGATGCTATTAAGGAATGCTCCAAATCCTCCATCCGCATCTATCAAACTCCCGATACTCGTATATGAAACGATAGAACCTCCTAAAATAGCTAACAAAACACCATTTAATAGTAATCCTAAAATAGATATGAACGTAATATAGGTGTTCATGGAAAAAAGTTTTTTAAAGGTAACTTCAGAGCTAGTCGCTTTCGTAATTAACCAGAAAATAAAACTCGAGATCAATACGCCAAATGCAGGTGACAGACCTGCTCCAACCACAGTGGTAATTTTCGCAAAGAGTTTAACGCCATCGATGTTTTCTTGGTCTATTCCTGGACCTGTTAATTGCTCTTCAAAGCCTGGTCCAATGGTCATGAGCCATCCACTAAGTAGAGAGAGCACGGTCACTACCAATAGAGGAATCCAAACCTTTGGATGGTGGCGAACCTTCTCAAATTGTTCTCCAGGACTCCAGATCATTCCAAGTAATGATGGTTTTGAAGTTTGTTCTGATTGTTCTTCTTGCACTGTTTTTTCGATCATTATGTACACAACCTTTCAAAAATTGACTCTCCTCTCTCTACGACTTAACCTAGTAAAAGGTTTCTTCTTTTTGAAAAAAAGTCATGATTTTACATATTTTCAAACAAAACGAACTTTTTTATTGACCCCAGTTAAAAAATTTACGACCACAGATCATTGATTCTTAGTTAAAAATAACATGATTAAAGCACAAAAAGAGCCGACTATTTCAAAATGAAATAATCGGCTACCAATTCTATTGATGAATAGCTGCTCCCTTCCAAAATGATTCCTAAGAAGAGGAGGCATGCCCGATTGGCCCTGCAACTCATCGCACAACGTTGCTTCTAACTAAAGTGCAAACGCAGCTTCATGATGTAATCGACATCACCAAATTCGAGAGATTCTAAGATCTCTTCTTCTGAGAATCCAGTTATAGTCGCGATCGTCCTGATGTACGGTTTTTTCTCCAATTTCATGCATCGTGCCCTGGCTTTCTGTGTCTGGTAAAGGACTTGCGAATAGCGATTGTTAAACATTAGTCGCTTCACTGTATCTCCTTTCACACCCATAATGCAATCTCACAACGCTCTGGTTGAGTACCATGGGCATGCCTTTTCCTATACCCTTTTCAACGAATTTAGAAACAGTTAGTTATGAAGAAATACCACCTATTATTTCTCATAAAGTGCGTTCTCTAAGATCTTGTCATATTTTCGAACCTCATGTATATAACAGGATACAAGCAAGTTCAATAGTAGCCTTTTAACCATCTTCAACAACTTTTCCTTCAACTACCACATGAAGAATGTGGTTCTTTCTATGCTTCAATTCTAGAGAAAATAAGCAACTACCCTTAACCAATGTGTGTGAAATTAAGTTGTTTGAGGGGATATTTGCCTATGGTATTTTCCGCTTTTCAGCTCAATCTAACCAAACCTTCATTTCTTTAGCATGAATGAAGAAGACGCTCAACTAAGAGCGTCTTCTTCTTGATGAAGCATAGTTTTGATCATCGTATGGTATCGGTCCATAATTTGATCTCTTGTTAGTGGGAGAATGCTGACAAAATCCTCAACGACAGCTTTATCTGAACGAAGCCATGCGTGATAATTTCGTTTCACGTGGCGTTCTGCATCCTCAAAGCGATGAAAAACAATGTCATCGACTTCACCACGGCACATCACTTCATATTCGCCTTCTCGGCCAGGACGAATATAAATAATTTTACCATCATGATTCTCATAGAAAGAGCCGCTTTCACTATTACGTTGATTTAGTCTATTACGCTCCGGATCTTTCCGCAATGGCTTTACTGACAATGAGGGTCCTACGAATACAGGAAATGTTTCTTCATTTAATTCACATCCCGACGCTTTAGGATGACCCCCTCCCCCAAAGCGAGAAGCAAATTCGGATACATTCGCTTCATCGTGTATGGTCCGGAAACCAAGTCGTCTGCTTCCAGCATTGATGATTGTAATGAAGTCCAAGTGTGGATTTCGCTTATTCAATTCATTTCCGAGTTCGGAGTGATACGATTCTGCATGAATAATCCCCACACAATACTCATCAATGAACAATTGAACAAGCTGTCTATTCTTTTGGTGAATGTAACGCTCAATTTTACGTTCTTCAAGATCAAGAATCATTTCCTCTGATTCATTGAACGAAAAGGTATCTGGTTCTCTTGTTAAACGCCGAATCATTTCTGATTTAAACGTCTCTCTTCCCATAATCGAAAACAAATCATTTAGACGCTTGGCATCAACTTCATTCTCCGTTTCCCACTCCCATGTATCATAAAGACGCACAAGTTCGAGAAACTGTTCCAACCCTTCCATCCGTTCAATCTTCTCTTTGCCTAGAAGAAAGTGGTAAAGAAGCGTCGCAGCGCATGTCTTTCTTTCCTTACCAGGGTCGACAAAGCCCCATTCATAGTCATTAAAATGCATGGCTGTCGCATGGTGATCGATCATTTGAACATGACTTCCTTCACGATATCGCAGATCTAGAAGTTTCTCGACATGTTGATTAACAGATAGGTCCGTAATGAACACTGGATCACCTTCGTTTTGTTCTAAAAACGCTTCAACCCTATCATCTAAATTTCGATATGTACAATGTGTGATATCAGCATCTCGGTCAAAAGCTAACTCTGCAATAAGTGCGCAGGCTGTGCCATCCAAGTCACTGTCAGTAAACATTTTAATCATCAGCTTTCCTCCTCCATGTTAGTATGTACGTCGTGAGCAAATTCATGAATACACTTACAATTTAAAAAAGCGAGCCTCTGCCCGCTTCTTCCTCACAATTTTTCAATTATACAGGCCGTTATCCTCTCGTGTCCAATAAAAAATCATTCAAAGATACCGTTGCCTTTCAATACAATCAAACTCCTCTGTAAGAAAACAGCATCCATTAAAGAAAGTTACAATACATCTGTGGCCATTTGAGCTTAAGGTCCATTGACTCCCTTAGGAATTTGATTCTATTCTGAATTGTTCACGAAGACGAAACTTCTGTATTTTACCACTTGCATTCCTAGGAAGTTCATCCAAGAAAAGATAGTTCCTTGGTCGTTTGTAATCTGCCAGGTCAGGGCTTTCTTTACAATATCGATCAAGCTCTTCTGCAGTAACGCTGGCTGCCTTCTTCACGATTATAGCCGTTACAACCTCTCCCCATTTCTCATCAGGTTGACCGAGTACTGCGACGTCAAGAACACCTTCGTGGCCATGGATGATATCTTCTACTTCTCTTGGATAAACATTTTCACCACCAGAAATGATCATGTCATCTACACGGTCAGAGACATAGAGGTAACTCTCTTCATCCATATAGCCAAGATCACCTGAATGATACCACCCCTTATGCAACGCATCCTTTGATGCATCTGGTCGATTGAAATAACCAATCATCATGCACGGCCCTTTTACAATGATTTCACCAACTTCTCTAGGTGGAAGAATGTCATCCGGATCTGATGGTCCATGTTCATTAGGTCGAACAACCCGTACTTCATGGTTAAGTGCTGCTCTGCCTGCAGAGCCTACTTTTGAGAGTTGTTCATGTTCATCAAGAAACGTAACGGCAGGTCCCATTTCTGTCATTCCATATGCTTGTATTAAATTTATTCCAAGCTTCTCCTTCACAGCGACAACGAGTGAAGGAGCCATCGGTGCTGCGCCGTATAAACCAACTCGTAAGCTACTGCGATTATACAGAGTAAGATCTTCCTGAAGAATCATATTCCACATGGTAGGTGCCGCAAACAATACTGAAATCTTCTCATTCTGTATGATTTCAAGCACTTTTCTCGGTTCAAAATGATGAATAATCACATTGGTTGCCCCAAAATGAACCCTAGGTAGAAAATTGCAGTGTAATTCAGCGCAATGGAACATAGGCGCTGCGACAAGACCTCGATCTGCCTGCTTTAAATGAAGAGAGGCGCCACACAAAATACTCTGCTCCAACATATTTCGATGGCGATGCATGACTCCTTTTGGTCTTCCAGTCGTTCCACTTGTATACATAATGGCGTACGTATCGGACTCATCTACCTCTATCTGTGGCTCCTGTTCACTTGAGAGTCGGACCTGTTCGCTATAGCTCTCTGCATATGATGGAACGTTATCATCAATTGACCAAAATGAAACATCTGAATAATCTCCATATATTTCCGAAACTACAGGCTCTAATGCGCGCTCAAATACAAAGATTGACGGTTTCGCATCTTCTATAATGTAAGCGATCTCATTTCTTTTCAATCTAAAATTGATGGGATTCAAAACAGCACCAATCTTTGCACATGAGAAGAATAACGTTGCCAGTTCGACCGTATTAAATAGAAAAGTTGATACCCGGTCTCCTTTTTTAATGCCTGCATCAAGCAATGCATTGGCAAGCCGATTCACTTCGACATTCCACTCATCGTACGTCCACCTTATATTTCGAGTCGGATCGACAAGAGCTTCTTCTTTTCCGTACTTTTTGACTGTTTGTAGAAATAACGAACCAATTGTTACGTACATGTATTTCCCTCCTCATCCAATTAAGCTAGCGTATGTATAGTTCCATTCTTTCACATCATAACCCTCTTTTTTGTCTGAATTTTCCGAATGATTGAATAAGGAACAAAAAAATACCGGTTTTTCCCGGTATTTAAATACGTTCTCCTATGTCACCCTGATTCCATTTATTCATCAACGGAACCGAATGTTTTTTAATTTCCTCAACAAGCAAGCGCGGTTTTTCCTCTGTAAGAAGCGGCTCCATATATTGTTGATGCAGGAACCCTTCACTTACCATGTGTTCAAGCATCGTATAAAATGGAGCGTAATAGTTCTTCGTATTCAGAAGGCCAATCGGTTTATTATGGTATTCTAACTGATACCAGGTGAAAATTTCTGTTAGTTCTTCAAGAGTTCCAATTCCTCCAGGAAGTGCAATGAACGCATCTCCGGATTCATACATCTTCGCTTTCCGTTCGTGCATCGTATCAACAATGACTAAGTCAGACAGTTCAATATGAGAGACATTGTCGTAAATTTTTCGTGGAATAATACCTGTTACTTTGCCATCATGGTTTAACACCGTTCTTGCAAGTGCTCCCATTAAGCCGACATTGCCACCCCCATAAATAACTTCAATCTTCATCTCAGCAAGCGTTTTTCCAAGCTCCTCAACGGCTTCAAAGTATTCCTTATCTACCGATTCACTCGAACCACAAAAAACGGTTATTCGTTTTATTTCTGGCAACGTACGTTACCCCCTTTTTGTTTTTATGTCTCTGCTAATTTGAAGTTAGTGACTTTTTCATATTTACATTTGTTGTTTCGAAGCCAAGTCTTTCGTATAGACGAATCGCTTTTTTATTATGACCAAACACGTGTAAGGCTAGTTCATCAATCCCTTTATCCTGAAGAACTTTTTCGAGTTCTTCTATAGCCTTCGTACCAAAGCCCTTCCCCTGAAGCTCTTCCTGAATCGTAATTTCATAAATAAAAGCTCTGCTCACTTCTGTTTGGATATAGATCCAAAGGCTTCCTACCTTCTCATCTGTTGCTTTGTTAAAAATTGTGTACAGGAGATGATCTTGCGTACTTCTACCATCAGGAAGGAGTCGGTTAAACTCTTGCTTCGATTTTTCGTACGCTTCACTTTCCTTCCAATTTCCAGCCTTAGCTTTCTCTTCAGCATAGCTATCGATCGAAGAATCTAAAAACCGTTGAAAATCAAAATCATTCATCAGCTCTAATTTAACCACTGCGTTTCCCCCTCTTTTCCATCTATCGCTATCTTACTATTAAATCTGTCAGAAAAATAGAGCAAATCAACCTATGAAAAAATACCGATTTGCATCGGTATTTTCTTTAATAATTTGAAGGTAATTCCCTTGCAAGAAACGCTTCTTCTTAAGTAGCATTTCATAATCGCGTTTACGCTTTAGCTAGCTCACTCAGAACACTACTTATTTTCTTATTAATAACGAGATCAGCGAGATCATCATATCCTGTTTCCTCTTCATTAACAATCACTAGCTTTGCGCCATTTCTCTTCGCTTCTACAGGGAAAACATTGGCAGGAGACACTTGCAATGAAGACCCAAGAACAATGAACAGATCAGCTTTTTTTGATTCCAACTTTGCTTGGTGAATGGCTTTCAACGGAAGGGGCTCTCCAAAGAGTACAACTCCAGGTCGTTTGAACCCTCCACATTTGCAGCTCAGTTCTCCCGTTAGATAACATTCGTTTGAACCGCTGTCCCCACACTCATCACAATAGGCTTCACATAATGATCCGTGCATTTCTGCTACGTTCTCACTACCAGCCTCCAGATGAAAACCATCCACATTTTGGGTTAAAATACTCGCTACTTTACCACTTCGTTCCCATTCTGCCAAATGATAATATCCATCGTGAGGACGGGCTTCCCTCAATTTTTGTATGCGCTTTTTATAGAAACGAACAAATAACTCTCGTTCGTATTGCATCGCTTCTCTACTTGCTAATTGCAAGGGATCAACATCATTCCACATTCCATCAAGCGCAGATCGAAAGTCAGGTAAACCACTTTCAGTACTCATCCCTGCACCTGTTAAGACGACAGTATGCCTGGATTCTCTAAACATTTCTGTAAGCATTTTATCACCAGCTTTCATCTACATGAATAGTGTACAATTCACATATTTCAGCATTTCTAAACCACTTGCACTATATTCTGTTAATTCATTTTAATCTAATTAACAATCTATTCATAAAAAAGACAGCTTTTAGAGTCGTTTCAGGGATAAGAGTAGGGGGTGATTTCCACTCTAATCAACTATGAAATGTGTTTGTTTAAAAAATGCTTTCAAATACAACAATCTTTTAGAAAAAAGGCTTTAGAAAAGACCAAAAAAAAGACAATGAGGAGATCCTCATTGTCTTTTTCTATTATTTCGTTGCTGGTGAAGGATTATCGTTTTGATCCACTCCAGCTTTCTTTTCCTTGCGTTTCTCTTTCTTCGGCTTTGGATCTTTCGCAACTAAATACTTCTCTTTCTGAATCGCCTTATAGAACGAGACGGTCATGAGAATCATTATAATTGAGAAAGGCAACGCCGCTAAAATCAGTACATTTTGCAACGCCTGCAATCCACCTGTATAAAGAAGTACAGCGGCCATTGCAGATTGTATAATCCCCCAAGTTAACTTAACATTTGCACCAGGATTTAACGAACCGTATGTGGTCTGCATCCCAAGAACAAATGTAGCAGAGTCAGCAGATGTGATAAAGAATGTTCCAATTAACGTAATGGCTACAATCGATAGTACCGTACCTAATGGGTAGTTCTGTAACGTACCGAACAGAGACTCTTCAGTTGCAAGAGATGCGATATCTGCAATGCCATTCTGCTGAAGATTGATACCTGAAATACCAAATGTTGAGAACCATAGGAATCCAACGACGGAAGGTACTAGTAACACGCCAACAAGAAATTCTCTGATCGTTCTTCCTCGTGATACACGAGCGATGAAGATACCGACGAACGGTGACCATGAAATCCACCATGCCCAGTAGAAAATAGTCCAGTTATTGATCCATTCTCGGTTCTCTGGATTCAATGGTGCAATGCGGAAGCTCATCGCCATAAAGTTTGTGATATAAGCACCAATGGTATCTGTAAACATATTAAGGATGTAAATCGTTGGACCAAGAATAAACATTGCTAGGAAAAGGATTCCTGCTAATCCAAGATTGGCATTACTTAAGTACTTAATTCCTTTACCGATTCCAGACCAAGCTGAAATCATAAATAAAACTGTAACGACTCCAATAATAACGAGCTGCGAACCAAAACTATTTGGTATATCTGTTAAAAACGAAAGACCACCGTTGATTTGAACTGCACCAAATCCAAGCGTCGTAGCAACCCCAACAATCGTTGCAAAAACAGCGAGTGTATCAATGACTTTACCAAGAAGGCCATTCACACGGTCACCAAAGATTGGATAAAGTGTTGCACTGATCAAACCAGGACGATCATGTCTAAACTTAAAGTATGCTAGAACTAAAGCGACGATTGCATAAATTGCCCATGCGTGAACTCCCCAGTGAAAGTAAGAATACTGAAGCGCTTCTTTAATCGCGGCTGGTGTTCCTGTTTCAGCAGTTGGCGCGTTCACCGCATAGTGTGACATCGGCTCAGCTGTTCCCCAAAACACAAGCCCAATTCCCATACCAGCACTAAATAGCATGGCGAACCAGCTTAACCTTGTGAATTCTGGTTTTTCATCCGGCTTACCTAACTTAATTTTGCCATATGGCGTAAAAATGATAAAAATACAAAATACAACTAATAGCGTAACTAGAATTAGGTAATACCAACCTAACTTGTTCGAAATAAATGACTGGGCACTAGCTGACATTGATCCTAACGTATCTGGAGAAATTGCTCCCCAGATGACCATAATCAAACTAATTACCAACGTGCTCCAAAACACGGAGGATACTTTTTCCCTCATACACTTCACCCCTACTTAGAATAATTTCTGTAATCCTATACAGTATAAAATTAGTACCTTTTTACCTCTATGTATCTATACCACCACAGAAGATGTCGAAACGCGGAATTTCTAGTTCAAACTAACTGTATCTTAGTCCAATATGGTAAACCCTGCATGGAATAAGGGTTTTTACCATGATTTTTTTATAAAAATTCTTTATTTTCTCCGCTTTCGATCAGTTGATTTTCTCGTTTTCACGATTTTAGTGCCTGGTTGCTTCCTAATCCACTTCAAAAAGCGACGGATTTTGTCGTCTTCTTTAAGCTTTTGGATCGAGTCGAGTCTACTCGCAAGTTCATGATTACTATATATGGCATGAATTTGCTTGTGACATGCCACGCATAAAACGGCTGTTGGTTCGAAAGTCCCCCCTTGTTCTTTTGGGGTCAAATGGTGAACCGTGCATTTGACATCACTCCTGCCACATAATTCACACATCCCCATGCTTTCATCCTCCCCCATTACTTATTGTTTGTATGTTAGGAAAGCAGTATGCAACATCACCAGAAAAAAATGAAGCCTTCCGATTAGGAAGGCTAGACTCTTAAATACTAAGAATATCTTTGATTTCATCTTCTGATAAACTCGATATCATCGTTTCTCCCGGCTGAATGACCTTTTCAATTAATTCTTTTTTCTTTTGTTGAAGCTCATAAATTTTTTCCTCAATCGTTCCCTGGGTAATAAGTCTCATAACCTGGACAACCTTCTTTTGTCCGATGCGATGAGCACGACCGGCAGCTTGCTCTTCAACCGCTGGATTCCACCAGAGGTCGTAGAGAATCACGGTATCTGCACCAGTTAAATTAAGTCCAGTACCACCAGCTTTTAAGGAAATAAGGAAAATTTCTTTTTCCCCATTGTTAAAGCGTTCCGTCATTTCCACTCGTTCTTTCGATGGTGTTTGACCATCTAAGTAGAAAACGGAATAGCCAAGATCAGCTAACTTTTGATGAATGATTTTTAACATACTAGAAAATTGAGAGAAAATCAGGAGTCTTTTTTTATTTTCGATTGATGTCGTGACAATATCTAATAATTGTTCTAGTTTGCCTGATTGTCCTTGATAATTCTCAACAAAGAGAGATGGATGGCAACAAAGCTGACGAAGTCGTGTAAGTCCAGCCAAGATCTTCATACGGTTTTTCTGAAAGCCGCCGTCTCCAGATAGATTCTCTTTTGTCTCCTGTTGAATTCGATGCAAATACCCAATATACAGTTCTTTCTGCTGCTTCGTTAATTCAGATACCTGTACAGTTTCGATTTTATCAGGTAGCTCCTTCAAGACATCTTTTTTCACACGTCTAAGGATAAATGGTCGAACCATCTTAGAAATACGCTCGTGTGGTAAATTTCGAAACGTCGATTGGTCTGGAAAGAAGCCTGGCATAATCGAATGGAATAGCGCCCATAATTCATCGAGTGAGTTCTCAATCGGTGTGCCACTGAGTGCAAAACGTTTCTTTGCATGCAGCTGTCGAACCGCTTGAGATGTTTTAGTGGCAGGGTTTTTGATTGCCTGTGCTTCATCAAGAATAACTGAATCGAACTGAATCGTTTCATAGTGAGCGATGTCCTGTCTTAGCGTAGGATATGACGTAATCCATACGTCAGGTTGAAGTCCCTGATTTAACAATTCCTTTCGCTCAACTGGCGTGCCTGTATTGACTTCGATTTGAAGACCAGGAGCAAACTTTTCAAACTCTTTTTGCCAATTGTAAATAAGCGAAGCCGGCGCCACAACAAGCGCTGAAGCATCGGGGTTTTCCTTTTTCTCAGATAACAAATAGGCAATGCTTTGCAGCGTCTTACCAAGTCCCATGTCATCGGCAAGAATACCTCCGAGCTGATAGTGAGCCAGCGCTTTTAGCCATTGGAATCCAGTCATTTGATAAGATCTCAGTTCGGCATCTAATTCATCAGGTAAATCAAACTGAAGATCTTCAGGATGTTTCAATCGAGAAACGAGATCACGGAATGCTTTACTATAACGGGAAGCATGTTTGCCTCCGCTAATTCTCTCATCTAATTGCAGTCCCCGGTATAGAGGAAGATGAAGCTCTCCTCGGTCAATGTCATTTTCTTTGATGTTTAAGTCATCTAACAGTTGACTGACATGTTGAAAATCTTCATTTTCTATTGAAACAAAAGCACCATTTGAAAGACGATAGTACCGGTCTTTCTCAATCACGGCTTTTAGGATATTTGAAATTTCTTCTTCATCTAATCCCTTCATATCAAAACTCACATCAAGCCAATTTCCACTATTATCCATGTCAACGGAAGTCACAGGTAGTGAGGACTCATCAAGCAACCAGCCTCGTGCTGATTCTGTGAGAAACACATCCGCTAAGTCATTAAGCTCCGGTATAGTCCAGTAGAGGAAATCAAAAATAAGAGCTTCATCTTCTATATAAAGTTCACGACCATTAAATTTAAGAGATGCTTGTTCGATTAGTGACATAATGGTTTGTTCTTTCTCACTATCGCGAAGAATGATACCGCCATTTTCACTCACAATTCTCGTGTCATCTTTGAATGGATTAATGACTTGATCGCCATACTCGTACTCCACATTAACAAGAAGACGCTCTCCATCCGCATTGACATAAACTCTTGCACGTAAATCTGGGTTTTCGATTTTCTCATGAATCTCTTCAGATATCGTAACGTCTCCAAGTTTCCGTAAGCTCGGAACAACTTGAGATAAGAAAGGCTCGATTTGCGTCTGGGAAATGGAAAGATCACTTTTTTTTGCTGCATTACGGAAATAAGAAAGGTCTTTTAACAGCGTATGCTGCTTCTTACTCAGTTTAAAGAGCTTTTCGTCATGAAATACCCAGCCGTATGTCGGAAAATAGGCAGCGCTTTGAAACCCATTCAGATGCAAAACATAGTCGTTTTCCCGTTGTTCGATCTCGAATGTAAATGGTAGCGAACTGTCATAAAGTGCCGCTTCCTCATACAAGGTACGATTATACTCAAACCGGATTGCCCGCTCTTGACGAAGGTGTTCCATGAGAAATTCATTCGCTGTCAGAGGAGGTAAAATAAGTTCTCGATTCTCAGTGAACCGTCCCCAATTATCAGGAAGATCCAAATAGACCTTCTCATTCCGCCTAATGGAGAGAAGCGTGCTCATGAGAGGTTGATCAAACTCATTAAACCGATGTTCATCAGGCTCGTAGCTAAATTTCTTCGTAAACATGTAAGATTCTTCTTCAAGAACAGCATCTAAAAACGCACGTATATCTTTGACAACATACAAACGATTAACCCCAACTTTTAATTCCAAAGTCCAAGGGGAATCTCCACGAGATTTTCGAAGAGTTGGGTAAGAACTTGCCTTAATTGTAAATTCTACCTTAAGCTCATCAGATCTCATTCTAGAATGATTCGACTCGGGTTGAAAATCACTCAATGCTTGAATGAGCTGATTTGTTTCATGGTAACTTCGTGGTGATTGGACGACAGGTGTTGGTTTTTTACTTTCCTTCTCTTTAGGAGGACCTTCTTCACTGATCGCAATGAGAACGGCTGCCAGATGTTTGCACGTGCCATATGTCTCAAATGCCTGGCATTCACAAGAGCCAAACCAATTATCACCAAGTAATTCAATTAACACACCGTATTCCGAACTTCCGCTAACAGTAGCTCGATAGGACTGATCGTCTTCATCATATGTAAGCTCAGATACCCGCCCATCTTGATAATAAGTGAGTCCTCTTTGATAGAAGCTTACTGGAAAACGTTCTTTTATTTCGCTTTTAGTAAACATAGAAAAATGGTTCATATCCACATCACTTCAATTCCAATGGTAGTAGTAACCTTCATTATACAATTTTCCACATCTTCTTCAAAATATTGAACGACCCAAAAACGCATAATAGCATAATTTCTCACAAATTCAAAATTAGACTTCTAATTCTATCCTGTTGGACATGTATTTAGTAGTGAAGGCTTCCAATCAAATTGACACACAAATCCCTCCACTATAGGTCACCTTTCCAAGGAGGTAACCAATAATAACAGGCAAACAGAAAAGGAGAATGCCATTCATGCTTGAAATTGCGATTGCTCACATTGTTCTTGGATTATCCATTGCTGCCCCACTTGGTCCCATTAATATTGAAATAATGAAGCGAGGCATTCACAAAGGATTCTGGTCATCCCTCTTTGTAGGAGCAGGAGGAATGAGCGCTGATCTAGTGCTTATGTATTTCATGTATTTCGGTATGGCTGCCTTTGTAAAATTATCTTATGTACAGGTTTCCCTATTGATCCTTGGCGCAATCATTTTAACACTTTCAGGGATTCAAGGATGCTTATCGACCGTTAGTCTTGAGGAAGTACGAGACAAAGAAAAGTCTGGGCTTTTTCACTCTTATGCTGCCGGCTTTATGATCGCTGCGTTTAACCCGATGAACCTGCTCTTTTGGCTCGGCATCTATGGCTCAGTGCTTAGCGTATCCTTACAGCAGCCTGATAAATGGCAGGCTTTCTTTCTTTCCGCCCTTGTCTTTATCGGAATAGGCTTATGGAATGTAAACCTCTGCATGACTGTGCACTTTGGTAAATTTCTTATTAAACCCCGCACACTTCGTGCGATCAGCGTAACGGCGAGTCTTGTGTTACTCTTCTTTGGATTACGTTTCGGATATCTTGCAGCAGAGATGATCTTTGTCTCTTCAAAATAGCATCATCACTGAATCCATCTTAAACTCCGCTCTACTTCTATCTCTAAAAAAAGCCTCCTTTAAGAAAAGGAAGCCCTCAATTAAAATACACGTAAGCCGCTATTCCTGCCACCGCGAGAATGCCTACAAAGAGATAGATAGCAGAGATTGTCACCGTTGTGCTTTGCGCTTTCTTTCCATACCCAGGATCACTCTTCCCAGCAACCATCAAGGTACCGATCATAATAATGACAAGAAAAATAATAATAAGAGTCGTTGCGATCGCTATCATTTCTTTCCCTCCCCACCTCTTTATCATACAACGTCTTCAAATCGTAAGAAACCTGCAAAATTGTGAAACATTTGTTATGCTAAAAAGCATGTGCATTTTAGCACCTTATAAAATAGAGAAAGAGGAGTGTTTCTATGAGGAGAGTTATCTTACTAATGGTGATTGCCGCACTATCGATTCTGGCTGCTTGTGGTGGTTCAGAAGACAGTGCTGGAGACGAAGAATCAAAAGGAACAGTTACGTTGGGTTTAAACAACTGGGCTGAAAACATCGCGGTTTCGAATATGTGGAAAGTGATCCTTGAGGACAAGGGATATGACATCGAATTGAAATCAATGGAAAAAGCTCCCGTATGGGCAGGAATTTCTCAGGGTGATTTGGACGTGGCTGCTGAAGTATGGCTGCCTTCGACCGACAAACCCCTTTATGAAGAATACAAAGAAGACGTTGACTTACAAGAAACCTGGTATGAAGGAACTGGACTTGGCCTTGTCGTCCCAGCTTATATGGACATTAACAGTATCGATGAGCTTAACGATAAGAAGGACGAGCTTGGTTTAGAACAAATTGTAGGAATTGACCCCGGTGCAAGCTTAATGGAGATGAGCAGAACAGCAGTGGATGAGTATGATCTTAACTATGACCTTGTTGATAGCTCTGGACCGGCTATGATGAGTGAGCTCAAAAAAGCGTATGAAGACGAAGAACCAATTGTTGTAACGCTTTGGAACCCACACTGGGCTTTTGCTGAATATGACTTAAAATATTTAAAAGATCCTAAGAAAGTATACGGTGAAGCGGATGATATCTACTTCATGACAAGAACCGATTTCAGTGACGATCATCCTGAAGTTGTTGAGTGGATGAATAAGTGGAAGATGGACGATGACTCTCTAGGTAGCTTGATGGCCACCATTAAAGAAGCGGATGACGCCGAATCAGGTGCCAAGCAATGGGTTGAAGAGAATCAAGATTTAGTATCTGAATGGACGAAATAAGTCCATACGATCATCTTCGAATTTTTTATCTAACGTAGAAAAGGAACCCTTTGTTTTGAAGGGTTCCTTTTTGTATGTTCAGATTTTATTGTTTTAAAAAGCTCTTTTCTAAAGGCACTTTTCTAAAAGATTGTTGCTTTTGAAATGATTTAAAAAAACTAAACTTTTTGATTGGAGCGGAAATTAACTCGCTATCGCACACTGTCTGCGGAAACAGCCTTTAAAAAGTTGATAAGTGAATCTTAAGAGTTTGCTAAATCGTTTTCCGCAACAACTTTTCCAATCGTTTTACCTGATTCCAATCGAGCATGAGCTTTGCCAATTGTGCTAAAAAGAAATTGTTCTTCATCTAGCAATGGCTTAAGTATACTGTGATCAGTCATGCGAGCCACGCGTGATAGAATTTCTCCATGGTGTTCTCTTCCTTCATCAGTTAACATCGGAACGAGCATAAGCACACCATGGTACGTTGCGCTTTTCACATAAAGCGGTGTGATATCATGTTCCCCGTTCCCAACAATACAGGCAACCTGTCCACCGTTCCTTACTGCCTGAAATGATTTTTCCATGTTGTCTCCACCGACAGTATCAAACACGGCATCGAAACCTTTTCCGTCCGTATATTGAGTAACGTAGTCCTCAACAGAAGTTTCTTTATAATTGATCGCATAATCAGCGCCGAGTTCCTTACCTATTTTCATTTTTTCAGAAGTTGAAGCCGTCGTGTACACGATGGCACCTAGAGCTTTGGCAAGCTGAATCGCAATATGCCCGACACCGCCAGTTGCACCATGAATTAAGACGGTTTGACCGGCCTGTACATTCATACGGTCTACAAGAGCTTCCCACGCTGTGATCGAGACAAGCGGAAGAGCGGCTGCATCCTTCATCGACAAGGTGTCTGGCTTTTTTGCTACAAGCTTCTGATCAACAATCATACTTTCGCAAAGTGCTCCACTAAGACCCTTCACACCACCAGCACAAGCATAGACTTCATCACCTACAGCGAAAGAACTACCTTCGTATGTTTCTTCCACAATACCAGCTACATCTCCGTGCAAAACCGCCGGAAACTCTGGCGCAAAACCTTCAGCCTGACCTGAACGAATTTTCATATCGACTGGGTTTACGCTCGTTGCTTTGACATTGATTCTAATTTCTCCGGCTTTTAAGTCACGAGAAGGGATATCATCCATGCTAAAGTTATTTGGTGAACCAAATTCTCGAATTACCATTGCTTTCATTTTGTTCATCCTTTCCATTAAACGCTATTTATAATGATGGTTTTGCCTCATCCTACATCTTCCCTCATATCTTTTCAAACAAACAGGTATTGCATCTCCTTTTTATGACTACACTTCTTGATACAGCCGGTCATTATCTTTTCATTACAAAAGATGCTGTCAGGTGACCGGCCGTACCAATGCAAGTCAATGAAAGAGCCTTTCGCATTATGATGAGAAAGGCTCTTTCAGTTTCTATAGAAAATTTTTCTTTTCACTACTGCTTCACTATCGTTTCCACTTGTTTGACACTAGTGACGATCAACTCACGAGCTGTTTTCGTGACGCTTAAGCGTGGACTCTGCCCCGACCAGAGTGACATCAACTCAGGACGTTTTTGCTCTGCTGCTTCTTTACGAATCGACCTGGTTAACGAGTTTAATGTTGGATATCCAGGGTGGCCATCGTCAAATAAATCCGTCATGTTCGCAATAAATTCATTCTCAATCCCACGTGCAGGCTTTCCACTAAATACAGAAGTCACCACGGTTTGATCTTCAGCGCTATTTAGGATGGCCAACTTATGCAGAGGATTAGCTCCACTTTCCAAGCATGTTACAAAAGCAGTCCCCATCTGAACACCTGCTGCTCCAAGGACTAGCATCGAGAGGATACCTCTTCCATCCATAATCCCCCCTGCCGCAATAATCGGTATGTTAACATGATCTACCGCTTGAGGAATGAGTGACACTAAACCAATCTGCGACGAGTGAAAAGCACCTGCAAATGTGCCGCGATGCCCACCTGCTTCCATCCCCTGCATAACCACGACATCCATTCCAATCTCTTCATTCAATTTTGCTTCCTTAACGGTCGTAGCCGTTCCAATCAAAACCATACCGTTATTTTTAAGATGCTCAATATCCTCATGAGAAGGTAATCCAAACGTGAAACTACAAACCGATACGTTTTCTTCCACTACTATTTGAAGCTTTTCTTTGTATTGCTTCTTAGAAACAGAATAGCTCGTAATATCTGCTGATTCCTGCTCATTCAATCCAAGTTCACTTCTATAACTTCTAAGCTGATCATTCGCTTTTTCAATCGTTTCTTTTGAAGACTCGTCAAACTCAGGAATAAAGATATTTACGGCAAAGGGTTTGTTCGTCAGTCGCTTCACTCCTTGAATCGCTTCTCTCATCTGCTCCGGTTTCATATAACCGGCACCAAGACTTCCAAGTCCACCCGCATTTGATACTTCGGCGATTAACTCAGGCGTCGTCACCCCACCTGCCATTCCCGCTTGAATGATTGGATAGTCGATTTCCAATAGAGTCGTAATAGGTGTTTCATTCCACATCATACTCATCCTTTCTTTAAAAATGATAGCTATAGTGAGTCGATCCTTTCGATCACGTTGTTCAAATCTTATATCGAAGGATCGCTTGGTAACCAGACCTTCCTAATTTCTTTTCATTTGAATCAACAAAGCCAGCTTTAAGATACAATTGCCTTGCAGCTTCATTATCCTCATTGACCCCCAGAACAATTTCATTACATTCCGTAAAACGATCACGAACAATTGGTTTCAATTGACCGATCGACGCACGCCCATATCCCATGCCTTGTTCAGACAAATTAACCGAAAAGGCTCGTAATAATATTGCGTATGGATTAGCGCTATATGAAGCGACATCTTCGCCTTGATCAAGCACAAAAAAACCGACTACTCGTCCATTTCCCATAATAACGACAGGAAGACGATTGCGATCGATCAAGCATTTTTCATAAGCTGGAATCGGCATCGACGTATATTGCAACTGATTTTCTTCGAGACTGAACCCTTTCAACGCCTCGAGATGTTGCTCGTTTGCCTCTGTTAGATAGACTCTCTGGTTCATTGTCGCCATATAACCAACTCCTTTAGGCTTTATGTAAAAAGTTCTACCACACTATGATTCGATGCTCGCATTTCATGTCCTTCCTTACTCTATCAAGTGAATTTTTCATCAAAAGGTTGAAATCATTCAAAACCCACACCGTTCATTACCCTAGCGCGCAAAAAAACGCTGCGATAGGCAGCGCTCTTGCTTACTTTTTCTCACGTCTCGCAAAATCCACAAACCGGAATTTATCAAGGCGATGGCGTGATTCTGTGTATTCGATAAGTGTGGTATCATCCAAATACACATAATTTCGTACGACAACTACATGATCATAATTCTTTAGATCTAAATATTTTCGGTCGTCTTCATCAGCTTCTTCAACGATAATTTCTTTCTTCGCATAACTTACGTTCATACCCATATCGTTCTCGAGAAAATCATATATCGAGTTCTCACAAATGGACTTTGTAAGCTCTGGCACATATTTCACAGGGAAATAATCACGATCTAAAATAATTTTCTCCCCATCGATTTCTCGTGCTCGAACCACATGCCAGACAGAAGCACCTTCATTCAATTCGAGTTGCTCTTTCACCCAACTCGTTGGAACCCTCTTCTCTAATTCATGCACAATGGTTCGGGAAGATTGATTCATATTCTCTGATATTTCTTTGAAGCTAACAAGACCAGATACCGGAAACTCATACCTGTTGAGATCAAGTACGACAGAACCTCGAGCTTTAATCTTCTGAATCATGCCGTTCTGAGATAGAAGATTCAATGCTTTACGAATTGTTTCACGGGAAGTCCCATAAGTCTCAGCGAGTTCATGCTCTGATGGAAGCTTGCTGTTTGGTTTATACGTACCGTTCCTGATACTAGTTGATAGCTCATTATAAATTTGCTGATATTTGGTTTGCTTCATAGACTCACCTTGCCTGTGTTAGATGATATACGATGGATTCATACGGTCGTAAGTTTACTTCCTTAATTGATTCTTCGCTATCACTATAGTTAGAAATAAGAACCTTCGCATCATACCCATTTACTTCCACATGTGACGGGAGTTCAAACGTTGTCTCTGAACTATAGAAGTTATTTACGACCAGCAGCTTTTCCCCCTCTCCATTTCGTAAATAAACGAATAGTTGAGGATCTTCAGGGAGAAGTAACTCATAGTCTCCATACGTGATTAAATCGATCTCTTTCCTTAATGAAATGAGATTTTGGTAGTGTTCAAATACGGAATTCCTTTCTTTCAGCGTGTCTTCTACATTAATGTCTTGATAATTTTTGGCTACCGGAATCCACGGGTCTCCAGTCGTAAAGCCAGCCTGATCTTTTGAATTCCACTGGACTGGCGTTCTTGAGTTATCTCTTGATTTATGACGTAGAATTTCAAGAACCTCTTCTTCACTATACCCCTTTTCTTCCTTAAGTATAGAGAATATGTTAAGAGATTCCACATCACGATAAGAGGAAATCGCATCGAATTTAGGATTTGTCATACCTATTTCCTCACCTTGATAAATATAAGGAGTTCCCTGCATCATATGCATCGTTGTGGCGAGCATCTTTGCCGACTCGCGTCTAAATTCTCCATCATTCCCATACCGAGAAACGATTCGTGGTTGATCATGGTTACACCAGAATAGCGCATTCCACCCACCACCCTCGAACATCTCTTTTTGCCAGGCAGATAGAATATTTTTAAGTTTAATAAAATCGAAATTAGCGACTGACCACTTTTCTCCATTCGGATAATCCACCTTTAAATGATGAAAGTTGAACGTCATACTTAGTTCATTCCGCTCAGGATTCGAGTACTTAATGCAGTCATCAATCGTTGTAGAAGACATCTCTCCAACAGTCATACTATTGTATTTCATGAATACGTTGTGATTCATTTCGTTCATAAATTCATGCGCACGTGGTCCATCTGTATAGAACTTCCTGCCATCTCCTGGCGCAACAGATCCATCATCGTTAGGAAAGTTCTGGCTTTTTGAAATGAGGTTAATGACATCGAGACGGAATCCATCGACTCCTTTTTCAAACCAGAATGTCATCATATCGTACACTTCATCACGTACTTTTTCATTCTCCCAGTTTAAATCAGCCTGGGTTACATCAAATAGATGCAAGTAGTACTGGCCAGTCTCCTTGTCAAACTGCCATGCATTTCCACCAAACTTCGACTGCCAATTTGTTGGCTCTTCTCCATCTACCCCATCTTTCCAAATGTAATAATCTCGGTAAGGGTTATCCTTTGACTTACGCGATTCTACGAACCACTGATGCTCAGTTGACGTATGGTTTACAACAATGTCCATGATGATTTTGATTCCTCTCACGTGTGCTTCATCAAGGAGGCGATCAAAATCATCCATCGTTCCATATTCTTCATAAATGCTGAAATAATCCCGTATATCATACCCGTTGTCATTTTGTGGTGAGTCATAGATCGGTGTTAACCACACAACATCTACACCAAGATGATTTAAGTAGTCCAATTTTTCAATTATTCCCTGAATATCTCCTGTTCCGCTACCAGTTGTATCATTAAAACTCTTTGGGTAAATCTGATAAACGACTGATTTTTTCCACCATGGTTGCTGCATCTTATTCAACTCCTAATTGTATACTTAATCAAACAAAAACAAAGGCGATACCATCAATGCCACACTGCGGCTATTTTTCTGATGATATCGCTCCTCTCATTATTCGCTTACTTTTCTAATTTTGCCATATAGGTATGTTAAACCAAATGGGACGACAAGCACAATGCCCATTCCTGTAAAGAAAGCACCCCAGTACTCTTTATAGATCGAAAGGAATCCAGGAATACCACCGACACCAATGGATGTCGCTTCTACTCCACTTACTGTAATGACAAGTCCAGCAATAGCTGAGCCAATAATCGCTGCAAAAAACGGGAATTTAAAACGTAAGTTTACACCGAACAAGGCAGGTTCCGTAACTCCTAGAAAAGCAGATACTGCAGACGTTCCGGCAAGACCTTTTGTTTTCTCATTACGAGTAATCAGCATCATGGCAAGTGCAGCTGCACCTTGAGCGATATTCGATAGGGCAAGCATCGGCCATAAGAACGTGCTTCCTGTACTACCGATTAACTGTAGATCAACAGCAAGGAATGTATGGTGCATTCCCGTAATAACAAGCGGTGCATATAGAGCCCCATACACAAGTCCACCAATAGCAGGTGCAAAGTCAAACAGTCCAATAAATCCATCAGTTAACAAATTCGCAATCCAAAATGTCACAGGACCAATTAATGTAAAAGCAAGGATTCCTGTAACAAGAAGAGCCACTGGCGCAACGATAAGCATTTGAATTGAATCAGGGATTCTTTTATTAAGAAAGGTTTCAATTTTGGCGAGAATATAAGCTGATACCAGCACCGGTAGTACTTGACCCTGATAACCAATCTTCTCAATTTCTAGCCCGAATAAATTCCAAGTTGGGATATCTTCTGCTTCACCATATGCCCATGCATTAAGTAAATCCGGGTGAACTAGTATTAAACCAAGGACAATACCAAGCAATGGACTTCCGCCAAACTGCTTGGCCGCTGACCACCCAATCAACGCTGGAAGAAACACAAAAGCAGTGCTCGCAATCAGGTTAATAATACTCGCAAGAGCTGCCCACTGTGGATAGACTTCTACGAGGGGATCACTGAAGAAAATATCATGTGCTGTGAGAATATTATTAATCCCGAGCAACAAACCTGCCGTAACGATAGCTGGTAGGATTGGAATAAAGATATCTGCCAACGTTTTCACACCACGCTGCAAGAAGTTCTGCTTGCTCGCTGCTGCATCTTTCACATCTTGCTTGGAGGCGCTTTCAATATCTGCAATTTCTACAAACATTTTGTACACTTTATCAACCGTTCCTTGACCGATCACAACCTGAAACTGACCATTCGCAGAGAAAGAACCTTTGACAAGCTCATTATCTTCAAGTGCTTTCGTATCGACCTTGCTTTCATCATGTAAAACGAGACGCAGACGGGTGACACAATGTGTCGCAGTAGATATATTATCTTTCCCGCCAATTGCTTCAATAATTTGTTCGACTGATTGACGATTTATCGCCATGTTGCCTTCCCCCTTAGAAAGAACTATGATAAGCATTTTGAAAACTTGCCTTAAATGATATGATCACTAGATTTTCAAATGCTTTAGCATTGCTTACCCTTTGACTTTAGTTGACATAATTGCTGTTTCAGCGTGCGAAGCGCCTGAAGAATACTTTTTATCAACCGTTTCTAGTGCATCAGCGTTCGTGATAATTACTGGTGTAATCGTACTGGCGGCTTTTTCTTTAACAAGATCAAGATCTACCGTAATAAGTGGATCACCGACTTTCACTTTGTCACCTTCTTGAACGTGCCCTTCAAAACCTTCGCCTCCCATACCAACTGTTTCAAGTCCAACATGAATGAGAAGTTCAAGTCCGGATTCTGATTCGATACCTACCGCATGCTTCGTGTGGAAGAACTGAATCACTTTTCCATTAACAGGTGAAACTACTTTACCGTCAGTCGGTTCAATCGCGACACCATCGCCCATCATTTTCTGAGAGAATGTTGGGTCTGGAACTGTTTCCAGCTCGACAACTTTACCGTTTAATGGAGAATAAATTACCTCTTCTAAAGGCTTTTCTTTTTTACCAAACAGTTTTTTCAACATATAATCTTCTCCTTTCAACCGCTTACATTTTATTTCATAACTTGTCTATACATGTTTCTTCCGCACTTGTAGTCTAACTTGTATATACAAGTTAGTCAACTGCCAAGTTCACAATCTCATTAATTTTTATAGGGGGAAGGCTGGCTTAGAGTAAACAGTTTTGGTTTTCCCGATTGATCAGTACCTAAACAAAAAAAGGGGACCTTCCATCTACTAGGCTATTCACTCTTAAAGTCTCTGAAGGAGGTTTAATCAATAGCAAAATCGTTAACTAAGGTAAGAGAATAGGAGGCATTCAATCATGAAAACAAACGATGTGGAAAAGGTTTATCTACTCAGCGATGATAAAATTCCAAACAACCCAACGTTACCGCTTCTTTTCTATCATGGTGGAATACGTAAGATGCTTGCTTCATGTACAGATGTATTCAAGGAAAACGGTTGGACGAACGCATGGAAAAACGATGTGTTTGATTATCATCATTTTCACAGCAACACACACGAAGTCCTCGGGATCGTTAGTGGAACTGCTTGCATCTTATTTGGAGGTGAGAACGGAAGGAAGATTGAAGTTAATAAAGGGGATGTCGTAGTGATACCTGCTGGTGTTGCTCATAAAAAAGAAAGCAGTTCTGAAGATTTCCAGGTAATCGGGGCGTATCCAAACCGCATGACGCCAGATCTTAAAACTGGTAAAGCTGACGAGCGACCTGTAGCTCAAGCAACGATCAAGAACGTTTCTCTTCCTACAACAGATCCTCTTCAAGGTAGTAATGGCCCATTGATTGAAATTTGGTCAAATGGACTTAAAAACAACTAAAAGACGCCAGGTCGGCGTCTTTTTCATGAGGAGGAGTATTCGGATTTCTTAAATCCCGGAACCGTTTTTTCATAGAAATCGAGATTATCTGGATGATGAGCAATGCGGTTATCTGCATGAAGAGAGTCAATCGCTATCATCTCCTCTTTTGTCAATTCAAAATCAAACAAATCGGCATTTTCCCGAATGCGTTCCTCATGTGATGACTTCACATTAAGAACAATGTCATGTTGAAGACACCATCTCAGTACCACTTGAGCAGGGGTTTTGCCATATCGCTCACTGATTTTCTTTATGTCAGGATTACTCAGCACCTGGCCTCGCTTCAACGGAGACCATGCTTCCACTTGTATTCCCTTGGAGCGACAATAGTCCCTAATTTCTCCCTGTATTAATTCAGGATGAAATTCGACTTGGTTAATGACCGGCTTAACAGTTGAGACGCGTGAAATGGCTTCAAGATGATGGGGCTCAAAATTACTTACTCCAATCGCACATACCTTGCCTTCATGATAAAGCTTCTCTAGCGCTTGCCACGTTTCTGTATATTTCCCCGGTACTGGCCAATGAATTAAATACAGATCCAAATAATCCGTCTCAAGTCTCTCTAAAGATCGCTCAAATGCCGTCAAAGTGGCATTATATCCCTGTTCATCATTCCAAACTTTCGACGTAATAAACAGATCCTCTCTTGGAAGTCCGGATTCCTTGATCGCACGTCCGACAGACACCTCATTGCCATAATAAGACGCCGTATCGATCGCACGATAACCAGTTTGAAGCGCAACTTTAACAGCATTTGTAGTCTCATCACCATCTCCAAGCTTAAACACACCAAAACCAATATAAGGCATTTTCACACCATTCGATAGCGTCACCCGTTGATCCATTCTCATACTGTTCCGCCTCCTTATCAGCTCTTCCAAATACTCCGATATCAAACTACAAACGTTTTTACCAACTTATTATCAAAAATGATTTTTCATTCATCACACCAATTTCCTGTATTCCGTAATAAATACGGTTGGGCTTTCTTTAATTATAAAAGAAAACACACCACTCTTCGTATGAAGATAAAGGAATCCATATAACGCAGAAGTAAAGCGATAAGAAATATCAAAAATATCCTGAATCGCAAAATGTTCCTTCCCTGCACGAATTCCATCCTCATACAAGGTCAAATCATACTCCTCTTCAATCGACCTCTGTCCATCTATATCAATCGTACGCTCCACCTTAACAAACGGCTGAGACAAAATAACCTTCACAAAAATCACCCTCTATCAAACCCATTATCACTTATTCATTTCTAGATTAAGTTACTAAGTTCCTTCTAAACTTAATTTATCCCAACCTTAAGGAGCAGTCAAACTCCTACTCATGAAAGTTTTACTTTATAGAAAAAGAGCAGACCTCAGTGGGTCTACTCCTTTTTTTATTTACCTTCGATTGCTTCAACAATTCTCTTTGCTGCACTTTCACTTGATTGTGGGTTTTGCCCGGTAATCAAGTTCCCGTCTTGTACGGAATAAACAGACCAGTTTTCGCCAGATTCAAAGTTCGCACCTTTTTCACGAAGCTTTGTTTCAAGTAAGAACGGCATTTGTTCTACAAGACCCATTTCATGCTCTTCGGAATCTGTAAATGCACTTACTTTCTTACCTTTTACAAGTGGCGTACCATCTTTATAAGTTACGTTCACAAGTCCTGCAGGACCGTGACATACGGATCCAATAATCTTATTAGCTTCAGCTTGTTCCTGTAGGATGTGCTGAATGACTTCGCTATCAGGGAAATCAAACATTGTACCGTGTCCACCAGGTAGGAAAACAACGTCGAATTTATTTGCATCTTCTTTCGTTACTTTCGTTGTGTTCTTAAGCTGTCGTTGAGCTTCTTCCCACTCTTTTGGATCTTCTTCTGGAATACTATTTGGATCAAGTTCAACTTCGCCGCCTTTGACCGAAGTTACTTTGATATCATACCCTTTTTCCTTGAAGATGTTATAAGGGACAGCGAACTCTTCAAGCCATAAACCTGTTTTGTGCTCTGAATCGATTTCTGTATGATTTGTTACAACCATTAATACTTTAGTCAATTGAATTCCTCTCCTTTATCTTCTAAGTACTTGTTAGTCGTTATGACCACTTTAGTACAATACCCGATGCACAAAAAAGTATTCATCGAATTATAAATCGAGAAGATTTTCTAATATAACATTCTTGGGATAACAAAAAACAGATAAAAAACATTTAGGAAAACTGCACTCATCACGATCAGTGTATGTCTTTTCTTAACTTGTATGATGTACATGACGAACCACAATAAGAATAACCCAATCGGGATAACAGAATAAATAGTATCTTCCCCTAACTTAAAAACACCAACAAATTCCAAAATGGAGTATGGAACGATGATGACACCAAGGATGATATTAATAAGATGAATCCACTTTTTATCAAGTACTTTCAAATACAACAACCCCTTTCTCAAGTCTTTTACTTTCGTATGTACCTTGTTCATATTTTCCAAGTCCTTTGAGTAAGAGTCAATCCTCTATGTTAATTCATCACATCTTTGAAAAAGGCATCTTTTCCCTCCATTATCTGGTTGATTTCTAATGAAATGGTTGTGAATTCAAGTCTTCTCGACGCATATCCTCGATTTTCCCCGAATGATTTCACGAGTATAGTACAACAATTCGGGGAGGACTCAATATGATTCAAAAAATGAAACTAGTGGCTGCGCTGCTCTTATCAGGTGTTATTTTTGTCGGATCGCCATCTTTTGCGTTTGCGGCTATCGGAAATGCAACACTTGTTGAAGGTGATCAGGGAGCTGACGTTGCAGAATTACAGGATTATCTCATGACAAAGGGTGTATTTCCTTACCATACATCCACTGGATATTATAAAACAATCACAGAGAGTGCCGTGAAAGATTTTCAGAAAGCAAGAAATCTTGAAGTCGATGGTATCGCAGGTCCTGAAACAAAGCGGGCGATTCAAGTATTACGACGAGGTGATAGAGGCAAGCAAGTTATACATATTCAAAGTCAGCTTGATCAAGCTGGCTACGACAGCAAAGTCGATGGCATCTATGGTTCAGGTACAGAAAATACCGTTAAACAGTTTCAACGAGACAAAGACTTAACTGCTGATGGCATTTCTGGCCCATCTACTCGACGGATATTAAATCAAAACGCTAATCCTGAGTCAGCAGCAGCTGGGGAAAAACTAACATTGGAGAGCACTGCATATACGGCGGATTGCACTGGATGTTCCGGTGTAACGAATATGGGCATCGATTTAGAAAAGTATCCTGATGCAAAAGTCGTTGCCGTTGACCCAGACGTTATTCCACTTGGATCCATTGTTGAAGTTGAAGGGTATGGTACTGCCATTGCTGCTGATATCGGTGGCGACATCGACGGAAATCGGATCGATGTATTCATCCCAGGACAACAGGATGCACTCAGTTGGGGCAGGAAAGATGTTACGGTAAAAGTGATCGAATAAAAAAGGACAGGATTTCCAACGTGGAGATCCTGTCCTTCGTTTTGTTAGTTAGGTGTAGAATGTTTCCCACGCTGTTGGAGTTTAATTAATCGATACGTATGAGTGAAGATCACTTTGAGAACCGCATACGTAGGTATGGCTAAAATAAGCCCAAGGAATCCAGCTAGACTACTCGCTACAAGTAACAATAGGATAATCGTAAGCGGGTGGATATCAAGACGTCGTCCCATTACGAGCGGTGATACGAGATTACTTTCTATTTGCTGAATCACGATCACACCAAGTACAACCCAAAGTGCTGTAAGTGGTGATTGAATCAAACCTACTATGACCCCTGGCGCCGTTCCAATAATTGGTCCTATGAAAGGAACAACGTTGAGGAAGAGAGCGATTAACGCGAGAATCAATGCATAATCAAGATCAATGATCGCATACCAGATGTACACGAACGTACCGATAAAAACACTAACAATTAGCTGACCCTGGATGAACCCACTGAGTGCATCGTCCATATCCTCTAGAATCTTCGCCCCTTCCTTCCGATGTTCACGCGGTACTACTCGAAGCAAGGAAGGCATTAATTTTTTTCCATCTTTCAGCATAAAGAACAAAATGAATGGTAAAAGTACGATTCCAATTAAGACATTTGTTATGACATTTAAAATAGAGAAAAGATAATTACCAAAGGATGAGCTGATTTCCCCAATCGATCCAGATATTCGGTCGGTCCAACCTTGAATATCGATCATATCACTCTGAAGAATCTTTGCTATGTATGGATTGCTTCCCCAATCATCGAGTGCTGTTTGAAGATCTGTGATGAGTGATGGTGCACCTTTTACAAGACTATTAAATTGTTCCACCAGAACTGGGCCAATGCTTAGAACAAGCCCTGTGACTCCACCACCAAGGGCAAGATAGACGAGTAATATACCGAGCGGACGTGGAATTTTCCATTTTTCAAGAAGGGCAATGACTGGTCTTAGAATATAATAGAAAACGCCAGCTGCAATGATTGGAAATGCTAGTGTTGTGACTAGAATCACGAGCGGTCGAAATAGAAATTCAATTTTGCTACCAATCCATATGACAGTAAAAATGAGTAGTAGCCATATAAAAAAACGAAACAAGCGTGATTGTTGCATGAAAAGACCTCACTTCCTTTTCTTAAATTTAATGAACCCATGGCGGTAGAGGCGAATGATGAACTCTACAAACCAAATTGGATATTGTTTTGGGAAAAATCGTCTTTGATAATACATATCATAAGCATACTTCAAATCATCCCAGTGCGTACATAATTTGAATTGTTTGAAGCGAACAACATCGATCACGCGCACCTCTCCATTCCTTAGGAGCATGACATTCTGAAGGTGTGTATCAGATGGATTCAATCCTTTTGCCCGCGCATAAGCGAGTGCATCATCCACTTGCAATAGGTGATCTTTGGTAAGAAACACTCCTTTAATCAAACAATCGTAGAACGTCATGCCATCCAGATATTCCAAAATCAAGTATCCTTCTCCTACTTCATAAAAAACAGGAAAATAGTGGTTGTTCTTCAACTCTTTATATATCGTAGCTTCACACTCTGCTAGGTGTAAATAGTCGGGAAAGAAGACTTTTAGTACCTTATTTTCGTCAGGGAGTTTATAAACGACTGCACTTCTTCCTTTTCCGATTTGAACAAGACAGTCAGGCTTACTAATAACAGTAGATCCTTTCATAACAATATGATTGATGATCTCCGGAATGTCGATTGGAGTGCCCCCTCTCCGAAAGCTAGACTCAATTAGGTTACCGATTATCGTTCCTGCTATTATCCTATACTTCTCATCTTTCGTATAGAAACACCCATTTTTATGATATCCCCGTTCATTTCCTCCTTATATTTCATCAAGATTCTAGCCAGTCGCAAAGTGTTATGTGCTATCAAATGAAAAATGCTATCGTCCCTTACTTCTACGTACCTTTGCAGATGAAAGTTTCAACAAAAGCCTTTCAAAAAAATTCACCGGTTAGTACATTCATTAGGCTCTTATAAAAGATAAGATAATTTAAATGAATAGCAACAGAATGAACCGGACGCCCATCAAATTCGGATTGTTCAAATGTTCTTCTGAAGTCACCAATACTCAAACCACGAGCTGTCCCATTACTCTCGACTGCTATAGGGGTTTGGTAAAAAGTAATCATTTCCTTCTCGACGAGACTAATCAATGTTAAAGCATCATGAACGGGACACCCCTCTATTCCAGGCACCATTTTCTGATAGAACTCCTCATAATAGTAATCAAGCAACTTTTTTATTAACGGAGCCTTTCCTCGCGAATCGATATAATTGACCATTTCAGGTGTGACAATCGCTTTCTGAGTAACATTCAAAGGAAAAAGAAAAACATGTTTCGCATATTTCATGACGATATTAGCGGCAATAGGATCTCCATAGAAATTCGCTTCCGCACTAGGGGTTACATTGCCGGGAACATTGAATGCTCCCCCCATGATATAAAAAGATTTTATCGATTTCATTGTATCAGGATAGAGAAGGAATAACGTGGCAAGGGACGTCATTCGACCAACATTTACGATTATCAATTCACCCTCGTATCGCTCGATCATATCAATCACATTAAAGAAATTCTCTAACGGTGCTGCATCAAAAGACGGAGGTTTAATTGGTCCTAATCCCTCAGGACCATGCACATCTGGGTAGTAAATAGGAACTTCCCCTGTCATTGGTCTTTCAGCACCACCCATTATTGGGATGTCAGCTCTTCCTAATTCCTTCAGCAGAAAACGAACGTTCCGGGTTGTTTTCTTTTTGGATACATTTCCATAACTTGCGACGATTCCGATAACATCAATCGTTTGAGAAAGATTCGCAAAAATTAAAGCAATCGCATCATCGATCCCAACATCTCCGAAGAATAGTATCTTTTGTCCCACTCTCCCACCCCCGCTCAATTTCTTACGTACTAACCTATTCATCAAAGAGAGAAATAAGAAGGTACAAAAAAAAGAGCAGGCTTCTCACCCTACTCTTTCGGAACAAAGATATTTAATTCATTATGTAGAACTTTTGCTTCAAATGGAAGATGAATCCCTTCATCTCCATCGATGTTCACCACAAGATTTTGATTGGATTCAACCTTCAATTGCGAAGCTGGAAAGTACTCGACCTGCGCATTATTCTTTAGCTTTCCGCTAAAGAGATCCGGTATAATTTTAAACACTTTCGGGAGAGAAAGCTCTCTTAAAATGAATACATGAAAATATCCATCATTCACCTCAGCGTGTTTTGCGAATGACTGAATCCCACCAACAGAATTTGTCAATGCCACCAACATTAAATAAGCCTTTCCACACCACTCTTTTCCATCGTAAGAGATCGATAATTCAAATGGGGATTTATCTTTCAATGCCTTTCCGCCCTCAATTAAATAGGCAAGAGGACCAAACGTTGACTTTTGTTCTGGAGTAACGTCATAGACGGCTTCCGCAATAGCCCCAACTGCAAGGACATTCATAAAATATTGATCGTTAATTTGACCAATATCAACTGGCTTCGTGAATCGTTCTCCAAGAACTTGTAGCGCTTTCTTCGGTTGCATCGGAATACCGAGCGCTCGCGCAAAATCATTCACCGTACCAAGTGGAATAAATCCAAAGTCTGGTCGCTCTGTTTTCATTGTAATTCCATTCACAGCTTCATTGATGGTACCATCGCCACCCATCGCTACTACCGTGTCAAAATGATTTTCACACGCAGCCCCAGCGAATCGAATGGCATCTCCCTCTTTCTCAGTATATTTGACCGTTACGTCAACATGATTTTGTTCAAGAATCGCTACTGCTTCTTCCTCAAAATCCATCGCTTTCTCTTTACCGGAAGATGGGTTAATTATTAACATCGCTCGCTTCAAAGAATCGTCCTCCCTAAAAACAGATAAAATATGTCAAATCTACTTATTCATTCCCTTGATTATCTTCCTTGAAACGAAAGTGACAGCATGAAAATCCAAGGATCATTCCCTTATCTTCTGATAAAGGAGTGACAATCGCTATCGCTACCCTATAATTATCTCGTTCACACGAATAGATATAGGTGAAAATCAAGCTTAGCCGATGGAAAGGATTATTAATGTTGAAGAATTACATGTATTTTGCAATCAGTTTTATCATTCTATTCTTTTGTTTGCAACTTCTATCAGGAATATTTTTCACTTTTATACTCGACAAACAATCTTCCTCAAATTATGGCAATTATACCGCTGCAGAGAATTCTGTTCTGACCACAATGATTGTTATAGCGGTTTCAGCTATCCTCGCTTACTTCTTCCAGCGGTGGCAAGGAAAACGAAATCAAACATAAGTTTATATTTCTAACAAATTACTGATGAAACTGTAATCTCCTATTGAACAAATTTTGTAATTTGTGCTATTATTTAGAAAAGTTAATCATTATATAACATTTTGGCTCGAGGTAGCGATCCTATCATCGGTTTAAATGGGTTATCGTTTTGAAAACGATTTACTGTTGGTTTGCATAGTAGCGTAACCTGCTAACGACTAACTGTCGATCATCCTCAAGAGAATACTTCATTCTCTTAACTGGTTGATAGACAGTTTTTTATTTTGGTTGCAGGAAATGGATGCTAATGAATTAAAGGAGATGATGTGGATGAAGAAGGAAAAAAACAGGTGGCTCATAGCAGCATCTGCAGTAGGAATACATATATCGATTGGGTCGGTCTATGCATGGAGTAATTTTACCGATCCATTGATTAACGAGTTTGGTTGGTCTGCTAAGCAAGTTCAGTTTACGTTCAGTCTCGCTATCTTATTTTTGGGATTATCCGCTGCGTTCTTAGGTCATTTCGTTGAAAAATACGGGCCACGCAAAGCAGGACTGCTTGCTGCTAGCTTCTTTGGTATCGGAATCTTTGGTTCAGGAGTCGCTGTTAGTATGGGCTCATTGCCACTTCTCTACTTGTTTTATGGCGCTCTTGGGGGAATTGGACTTGGCGTTGGGTACATTGCTCCCGTATCGACACTTGTTAAATGGTTTCCAGATCGTCGCGGATTAGCAACCGGGCTTGCCATTATGGGATTTGGATTTGCGGCTGCCATCGCTAGTCCTGTGATGGATAGTCTCATTAAATCAGTAGGCACTGCTAACACGTTCTATATTCTTGGAGTAAGTTACTTTATAATCATGGTCGCTTCCTCTCTCTATTTAGAAAAACCGCCTGAAGGCTGGTTGCCAGAAGGATTCAAAGAAAAGCAGAAACAGTCGAAAACGACAGCGGATCTTTCTCAACTAACTGCGAACAAGGCGATTAAGACATCCCGCTTTTATTATTTATGGCTGATGCTTTTTATCAATGTCACGTGTGGGATCGCCATCCTATCTGCTGCCAAACCACTTGCACAGGAAAGCATCGGTTTAACGACAACAGAAGCAGCTGCTCTAGTCGGAGTGCTCGGTATCTTTAACGGACTCGGCCGCATCGGTTGGGCAACAGTCTCTGATTACATCGGGCGTCCGAATACGTATACCACTTTCTTTGTCTTACAAATTGGGTTATTCGCGCTTCTCCCACATACGACAACTGCAATCCTATTTCAAGTCATGCTTGCGATCGTTTACACGTGCTATGGTGGAGGCTTTGCCTCGATCCCTGCCTATATTGGAGACATGTTCGGTACGAAGCAGCTCGGAGCTATTCACGGCTACATCTTAACAGCCTGGGCTGCTGCTGGATTAGTCGGTCCAATGTTCGCTGCCTGGATGAAAGATACAACCGGGAGCTATGCAGCAAGCTTAACTTTCTTTGCAGGAATGTTTGTCGTTGCCCTCATTATCTCGATTATCATAAGAAAAGATATTCGTAGACTTCGAAAAGAAAATGATCAACAACCTTCTGAAAGTATGAGCGTGTAACCTCTCTCCACTGATCATGCCCCGGTTCTAAACGAGCCGGGGCATTTCTATCGTTCGGATGTTCCGTGAGAGCGTAAAAATTGTTTCTTTCCGCGTAAAATAGGCTATGTTAAACACTAAACGGTTTTATTCAGGAGTAGGAGTAGCTTATGAAATATCAATCATTGTATCGAATCGTCGTTATTGTTTGGATGTCCGTTAAATTTTTTATTCAACTTGACCATTTTAGAAGAAAAAGCAAACACTCATGGAATCAGGAACGATGGCAAAAGCTATTAAAAAAGCAGGCTAAAGAATACAAAGAAAAAGCCATTCGACTGGAAGGACTGCTTGTAAAACTCGGTCAATTCCTCTCTACTCGTGCTGATATTCTGCCAAAAGTATTTCTAGAAGAAATTGAAGATCTTGTGGATCGCGTTCCTTCCTTTCCAGTGGAGAAAGCGAAAAAGATACTTGAAGAAGAATGGTCTTCTGATTATGAAGATGTCATTAAAGAACTTTCCGATCGTCCTGTGGCATCTGCTTCAATCGGACAAGTATACAAAGCAAACCTTTTATCCGGTGAAGAAGTAGCGATCAAAATTCGTCGCCCGAATATTCGTAAGATCATTAAAGCAGATTTTCAAGCTTTACGAATCGTATTCTGGTTGATCGATAAGTTTACGTCTTACGGAAACCAGTTAGATCTTGGCAGATTATATGAAGAAGTTCGCAGCGTCATTGAGGACGAACTTGATTTCAAGAAAGAACTAAAGAACGGTCTGCACTTCCAAGAAAGATACAAAGAAAGTCCAGGTTATCGAGTTCCGAACTATGTTTCCGAATGGTCAACGAAAAAAGTACTTGTCATGGAATGGATGGAAGGAGCTCGGATTACGGACCTCTCTTATATTGAAGAGAAAGGAATCGATCGCCACGAACTGGCTCGTCAGCTGTTGAGAGGATTCCTTGAACAGCTTTTACAGGAAGGACAGTTCCACGCGGATCCCCATTCGGGTAACATCTTGATTCAAGAAAATGGGACAATTGTCTTTATTGACTTTGGAATGGTTGGTCACATTGAAGCGCATGATGCCCTTTCGATTCGAAAGCTTATAACGGGGGTTGTCCTCAGCCGCTACCGGGATGTTACGGATGCACTAGAAGAACTACGATTCCTCTTGCCAGATTCCGACAAAAAACAAATTGAGAAAGCCATTCAAACGCTCGTCACACTATTTGTTGAGCAAGACCTGACCATGATGGATGGAGACACTGCTGATCAAGTATTAAGAGAAGTTCAAACTCTCGTCAATAAACAGCCGATTCAGCTTCCCAGTGAGTTCGCTTTTCTAGGTCGTGCGATTTCAACCATCGTTGGGATCCTTTACACACTAGATCCTGAAATTGATTTAATTGAAGAAGGCAAGCCAATCGTACAAGAGTGGATTAATCACGAGGATTCATCTGATCACAAAATTGACCCAACAAAATGGTTGCGAAAACTTTATACGAAACTAATAACACTTGAGAATCCACTCGACCGGTTATCCGAAGAACTCGATCACCACCGTGTTTGGGAAGAATCTGTGAAGAGACGGATAGCAAGATCAAAAAGCATGCTGTGGAATAAACACTATAGTTTTATTCTCTTATTAGTGAGCGTTGTTGGTATGTTCACAAGTCTTACATTTGAACTTGAAAATCTGTATCTTCCTGTCTCTATTACTGGTAGTATTAGCTTGATTCTAATACTCGTTTCAAACATCGCGGAAAAAAGAACGTGGTCGAGAAAGGAGAATTCGAAATGACGGAAGACAAAGTGATGAAAGAAACAACCGAAAAGTTCGGCCGTTCAGAAGTGAAAATTGAAGGACTTCAGGATGGATATCGGATAACGGTGAAAGGAAACGAGGAAGAACTTAAGAAAAATCGACGCATAGGAGGAGCCTTTATTAATCTTCTAAAACAATCGGAAAAATCCGGGTACCGCCTTCCATTTCCATTCTCATGGATCCTACGATTTTGGAATCGATATTCCAGACCCTGACGGGGTCAGGTTCGGACCTGCCCCCCCATATAGAAAGGATGTTTATCATGGAAAAAACACAAGCTGCAGCTCTTATTACAAAAGTCAGAGAGGTTTCTCCTCTCGTTCATAATATTACGAACACCGTTGTAACAAACTTTACGGCGAATGGCTTACTTGCCGCTGGTGCAAGTCCGGTTATGGCTTACGCACGTGAGGAAGTGGCAGATATGGTTCAACTTGCTGGCGCGCTCGTTCTTAACATTGGAACACTTACAGAAGATGTAGTCGATGCAATGATACTCGCCGGGAAAGCAGCAAACGAGATGGAAATCCCAGTTATTCTCGATCCAGTTGGAGCAGGTGCTACGACATATCGAACGAATACAGCTAGAAAAATTTTAAAAGAAGTAGATGTCCAGTTCCTTCGGGGAAACGCAGCTGAAATCGCTAATGTTGCAGGAAAGAGATGGACAATTAAAGGAGTAGATTCGACACAAGAACCCGGCGATAGAAAGTCACTCGCCATGAAAACCGCAACGATGTTTGGCTGCACTGTCGTTGTGACAGGCGAAGTGGATGCGATATCAGATGGTACGAGAACCATACAACTTGGGAATGGTCATCATATTCAAACGAAAGTCACTGGTACTGGCTGTCTTCTTTCTTCCTTGCTCGGTGCATTTGCGGCAGTCGAATCTGACTCTCTCCTTGCCGCATTTGGGACCCTAGCATTCTATGGCGTAGCAAGCGAAACTGCTGCTGAAATTGTCGGAAACCGCCCAGGAAGCTTCCAAATCGAACTCCTGAATCAACTCGCTCTCCTTACTCCTGAACAAATCGAAAAAAACATTCGACTCAACTAACGGAACACCATTTGAACCGATTATGTATCTTATCTATCATATAGAAAATGCTTTCCCTACATTAGAAAAGGAGCGTGGTTTTTAAAACAACCACGCTCCTTTTCTAATAAAAACCGTCACTATCGTTGGGTTCAGCAAGGACTCAACTCAAGGGGCGTGCTACAAAATAAAAATCTTCTACCCCTTTAAAAGTGTAAACAACTTCTTTAAGCAACGGATGAAAGTAAACAATCAGATAATCCCCGCTTCGATCGATGACTCGTTTACCCGACTGATAGACCGGATAATCCTGTGTGATGCATGATTCTAATTCGAGTTCGGAAGTGATCCAATCAATCACTTTAGCTTCCTCATCCATTACTTCCCCCCTGAGCATCAATACTGTGTGACTATTACTCTTCTATCGTTCATTAAAGCTTAATTATAAAAGTAAAATAATGATCACCCACACTCTAACGCTCTCACTCGTTTATTATCGTATGTAACCCCCCTTTCCTCTTTCAAGTGGTAATCAAACACAAGTCGGATCGGTTTTATTTTTAAAAGCTTACACTTAGCTATGATTTGATGCTTTTTTTAAAACGTTTAAAAAAACCTGAAGCATGTCTGCTCCAGGTTTTCCACTATAGAATCAGGCCAAAAATCGCAGCCAGAATGCCGAATACAATGGCGATAATATACCAAATAATAGCAAGAATCACGATCAGCCAACCGATGCCTTTACGCCCTGTTTGTATAAAGTAAATACCAAGAACGATCGGACCGATAATCAATCCAATGATTGCCCAGAAAAATGCGTTTTTGTCACGTTTTCTTGCATCTATAAACAAGTAAATCGCAATAACGACGTTAATAATAAAGCCAAATGACGGATCCATACACTCACCTCGTTTCTAGAAAAATGTTTCCCTAAAGTATCATGTTCTAAACAGCATTCTACCTTAACCCCAGACGTCAAATGATATCTAAGATCAATGTATCAAAAGCAAATGAAATCTGTTTACCTCTCTGTTGAAGGTTGCTCTCAATTTGCTTAAAATCGTCAAAGCTCACATGATCGGGCTCTTCAATATGCGTTAAGTACACTTCTTTCACGTTGAGCTTTTCAATCATATCAAGCGTTTGAATAAACGTTGCTTCTTCTTTTAATACCGTATGATTGGCATTGATTTGACGTTCCCCTGTTACAGGATGAAATTCACATACACCCGTTGGTAAAATAGCCAAATCTAGTTCCCCTAGATCTGGTGGGTCCCAACCAAAAAGTTCATCAGGTGCGATTAATATGCGTTTCCCCTCCCCTTCGAAAAGAAACGCATAGACATAATCTTCCGACAGGCGAAAAGGTGTAATGGTCACACCATTTAACGTAATCTGATCGCCATCGTTGAGATGATGTTGCGCTATGTAACCCTGACTTTCAAAAAAAGCAAGATGGTCTCCTGTTCCTAACCTTGAATTGAAATCGGTCGAAACTTGTTCTGGCAAGAAAACATCCGTTGTCGTGCCTTTGGCAGGTAGGTTGATCCAATCCGCATTCACAGACTCAAGAACTCGCCTCCCCATCACATGATCGGGATGCCAGTGAGAGTAGAGGACCCCATCAATCTTAGTGATGCGAGAGCGATTAAGCTGCATGTAACTGTCTTCAGGCGTATCGATCAATACATTGGGTCCATGAACGAACACGCTCGGACCTGACCTACTATACGGGACCCCTTTTTCTCTCGCTTCAGTACAAACGTCACATTGACACAGTGGACGCGGAATCGCCATCGCTCCACCCGTTCCCAGGAATTCGATTTGCATTCAAGTACTCCTTCCTTTTCTAATATGGAATGATTTACCTCTCCTCTATTCTATCTTTTATCGCGTTTCACTGAAACACCCTCTGTCACAAAATAGACAGTTTAGTTAGAAAATGTAAGGGAAAACAACTAATTAGATTCTATTACAAGGAGATGTTTTAGATATGTCTGAACAACAAACTGAAACAACCTACCAACTACCAAGAATCGGATCACCCGCACCGGACTTTACTGCGAACACAACACAAGGTCAGCTTTCTCTTGAGGATTACAAAGGCAAATGGTTCGTTCTATTTTCACATCCTGCTGACTTCACACCTGTTTGTACAACGGAATTCGTTGCGTTCCAAGAAATCTATCCTGAGCTACGGAAGCTAGACGTTGAGCTGATTGGCCTAAGTGTTGACAGCGTGTCTTCACACCTTGCCTGGATAAGAAACATCGAGAAAAATTTTCATACAGAGATTGAATTCCCGGTTATTGCAGACCTTGATCGGAACGTAGCAACGCGCTACGGTATGATTATGCCAGATGAAAGTCAAACCGAGACGAGCCGCGCCGTCTTCGTAGTTGACGATAAGCAGGTCGTTCGGGCTGTGATCTATTATCCTCTTACTACAGGACGAAATATGAATGAGATTATGAGATTAGTCAAAGCGTTAAAAACAACAGATAACCATGGTGCACCGACTCCTGCTAACTGGGAACCAGGAGATAAAGTCTTAGTTTCACCACCTAAAACACAAGAAGCTATGAAGGAACGCGAAAACGAAGATGGACTCGAATGTATTGATTGGTATCTATGTAAAAAAGACTTAGATTAATTATCCTCAAGAACCGGATCATTCATCCGGTTCTTTTTTTTACGTTACCTGCGAATGATGCTGACCACTCAATTGCCATGCATCCCATCTAGTTCATTTGGAGTATTTTCCAAATTGCACTTTGCTAGATTAAGATTATAATAGAAGAGAAGCAGTATTAGTTTGACGGAGGTAATGTTATGAAAAAGGAAGAGAATAAACTTCCAAATGCGACGATTAAGCGTCTCCCACTCTACCTCTCTTATTTAAAAAGTGTGAAGAAATCAGGACAAAAATCGATTTCTTCTGTAGAGCTTGGAAATGCCCTTAATCTTAAATCAGATTTAGTGAGAAGAGATTTTTCTATTCTAAAGGCTCCAGGACGGAAAGGAGCCGGATATGAAGTAAAGAAGCTCATCAACCACCTGCATCATATCGTCAATGAGAATACAGAACCGGAAGCTGCTCTCATCGGTGCCGGACGTCTTGGGACTGCTCTTCTTCATTACAATCACTTACGAAAGTCATCACCTAAAATAAAAATGGCCTTCGATAATAACCCTAAAGTTGTTGGTAAAACCATTGCTGGTGTCCCTGTCTATCATATAGATGAAATGACCAAAAGAATGACGCCAGGCGTTACGGTTGCCATTCTAGCTATACCAGCCGCTTCAGCTCAGTTGATTTCCGAAAAAATTTCTGAAACCGGCATTTTAGGTATTATGAATTTTTCATCAGCTTATTTACAGCTCCCTAGCAATATCCATCTACAGCAGATAGATTTAGCAAGAGAGCTTGATACACTTGCGTTTCTTATTAATTTCTTATAAGGGTTAAAACACCGTTATTTAACAAAAAGCCCCTGTAAAACGTGTCGACCACGTTTATACAGGGGCTTTCCTTATGAGGATTTCTGCCGTCTTTTATTTAATTTAGCCGGTTCATACCCTGTGTCAAAAAGCATTCCGTTCGTTGTTCCCGTTTTCGTAACAAGATCTTTCACATCGACAGCACGTAATTCTTCCGCTGCTTTTAGTAGAATGAGAGCAGAAGCACGAGCATCATCAAGTGCATGGTGATGATCAAGTTCAATGCCGAGATAGTCAGATACCACGTTTAATTTATAACGAGGCAACGACCACGTCTTCTTCGAAATGTTCACAGTACAATTATAAGCAAGCATCGGATAAGGTAGATTATATTGATCAAGAACCGCACGCAAGACGCTCATATCAAATTGTGCATTATGCGCAACTAGAAACTTGCCTTCGACTAACTCTCGAATCTCTTCTTTCCAAAGCACGTCGAACTCAGGTTCATCTGCAACATCTTCCGCTGTAATGCCATGGATGCTTATATTGATTCCCGCAAAATAATTTTGTTTCGGTTTGATCAATCGATAATACTCTCGAACCAGCTGTCCATTCTCATATTCTACGAGACCAATCGAACAAACACTGCCTCTCGAAGAATTTGCCGTTTCAAAATCGAGTGCGATGAAATTCATTTAGAAACTCCTTTTTTTATTGTTAGGTCTATCTTAGATGGTTCCATGCAAATCGTCCACTCATTTGAATGATTACTATTTTTCTATAAGACGAAAACAAACAAAAAGAGAATAGCCATACTCATCAGCTATTCTCCAAGAAAACAATTATTTTATTGCGTCGTCACTGTTCCTCCAGCCTGCGTATAGCGAGCGTTAAACTCCTGTACAAACTGATTTGTTATAGCTGTATCGTGAATGATCAGCATATTCTCATCGTTATAATCATTTCCGTTCGTACTCCAATTTGTAGAACCAACGATTACGGTTGGATCGCTATTCGTGTCTGCATCAATGATCATCGTTTTACTATGAAGTTTTCTGGATTCTGCATCTTTGAAGACTGGCGCTGCGTTTGCCCAGCGTGTATTGGGATTATTTGTGCTCCCCGTTACGGTTCTGCTCGTCATTTCAATACTCGCTGACCAATATTGATTCCAGAAACTACTATCGAATACACCTTTAACATCGAATCCTGTTCGTGTCCCCTGCTGATCCACATACGAACCTTCCCACTTGTTCTTCAACTCATCGACAAGAGCCTGGTCACTCCAAGCAAAAATCGTGAAATACGTGTTAAGATCAGCTTCCATCTTTACAACGTCAGCCATATGTTCAACGGCGTCATCACCAGGAGAGAAATAAACCTCCATCTTCTTACCACCGATCGTTAGCTCATGGACCGTATTATCCGTTTTACGTGAACTAAAATCTGCATTCAACACATTCGGTGATTGCGTATCGCTGCCCCACATTTCGTTAAATTCTGTCTGATAGATATTCGCTAGTTCAGTAGAATTCACCTCAACAACGTGCTGCTGATTCCCATCAAGTATACCGTTCTTCATGTTTTCATCCGATCCATATAAGCCCGTTACGGTGAAATTCCAGCTGCCGGTAAACACCCACTTGCCATCGATCACTGCGAATTTATTATGCATCTGATTTCCTGGCGCATAATACGTTCCATCGCTTTGCTGTTCCGCATTAACAAAGAGATAACCTGTCATCTCTGTATTTCCAACCATGATCGTCTTTTGTGGAAAATCATCTGGTGTTGACGGAAGTCCATGCTCACTTCGCTTCACTTGATCTTCCACTGCAAGCATCGGAGAATCAGACAAAATGGTAATATCATCATCAGTTCCAACGATCATATCTTTCCCTCTTACCATCTCTTCCACGTACAATCGCATGAGTTCAAATCGCTCCACATAATGTGGGTCTGTTGCGTCTTTTGCATCTGCAATAACGCGAACATCAACACCTTCAGCTGCTTTGTTAATGAGCGCATCCACTACTTTCGGTAGATTGATTTCATATGTAGCCAAATCAATACTCGTTTGCGCGCCATTAATACGATGCAGCAGACGGTCTTCCAAGTTCACATTATAATTGGCTTCATTTCCAGAAGATGCATATTGATCAAGCGCACACTTATTGAAATAGATGTTGATCGCATCAGGCGCTTCAGATACTTGATTCAAATGCTCGGTCGTATCCGCACAGGATCCTGTTGAAGAAGAATCTCCAGTTTGTGAGTTCTTTTCCCCCGGTGTTCCCGTCCCTTCTTCATATGTACCAGTCGAGGTGCCCCAGTTGGTCGAATCTGTGCCACTTCCATTCGAATCGATTCGCTCCATCGATGCTTTAGAGGCGTTGTCACCGCTATGCCAGGCATCAACGTTATCAATCAATGTACCGCTTGAATCTCGTAATTCCAGCACTTCACCTGTATTCCCCAACGCGCCACTATAAATCTCGTTAGCTGTAACTCCTGTAACCGTACTGTCATCAGTTCTTTCAACTAAATAGTAACCTTTTGCAGGAATCGTCCCGCTGAGCGAAATTGATGGACTACCATCTGTCGCGGTTAAGTTCCATCCATTCAATGAAACTGATGAACTCGAATTGTTATAGAGTTCGATCCATTCATCGTTATAGCTGACTGTTGTTCCCATCCATGCGATTTCATTGATCACCACTTCACCCGATGTAGCCGCTTCAGCTCTTTCTGCTGGCACCAAAGTAGGTGCCACAATTGTCACAGCAAGACTCGCAGACGCAAGTAATTTCACGATTTTCCTCATGTTGTCCTCCCCATTTACTCAAATGCGTACTTTCTAATCTTACATAATTCGACCATTTTTGCATATGGATTTCGTTTAAATAGTTTGTAAATTTAGAATTTACATATTTGCCCGTTTGAATAATTTTTTATCGATTGCCCATAATGAGTAACATGTTTTATAAATGAGGTGGTATCATGAGTTCATTTGATAGTTTGTTGCACGTATTTTATTTTTTTGTGATGATTGCAGCAGCGATCTACTTTTTCATTTTGAGTCGAAAGCCCGCGGGCGTGCCGCTATATGAATACGTGATTGCAATGATGATCACTGGCTGGTCCGGAGTTGCCTATCTATCTATTGCATTAGGTCAAGGACTATTAGAAAGACCGGACAAGACCATCTATTTTGCACGATATTTAGACTGGGTTGTCTCTACCCCTCTTTTACTTCTGTCACTTGCTTTAACCGCAATGTTCTATGAAAAGAAAATAGACAAAACGCTTATCGGATCATTAATTGCGGCAGATGTTTTCATGATTTTGACAGGCTTGATTGCCGATTTCTCGCCTGATTCACTTAAATACATCTGGTACCTTCTTGGTCTTGTTGCACTCGTGATCATTCTATTCATCGTCTGGGTTCCATTAAAGAAATTAGCTGACTCAGCGAATGAACAGCTAGCCGTTCACTACAAGCGAGTCGCCATGTATTTAACTGCATTCTGGGTGCTTTATCCAACTGCGTGGATCCTAGGATCTTCTGGTATTGGCATGACACAAGGAACAATCGATACTCTGGCTTTTATTATTTTACCGATTTTCTCAAAAGTTGGTTTTGGATTGCTCGACCTTTATGGTTTGAGACGACTAAACCCTTAAGTCTTGTAAATGAAATCAGACAAAAAAAGGTCAATCAGCTTGATGTGATTGACCTTTTTTCTGCAAAAATTAATCCGTATAGATAAATCTCCTTTTTTCCATCAAATAAAATACGGTAAATAATAACTAATTGAAACAATCATCCCAATCGTGCTGAAGATCAATGTTCCTATGATGAAAGGATGACGTGATTGGGCTCTATGAATTGTAATTCTTCCCGCATCACTCCCTCTATGAAACTTTCCAATGGTTCGACTTGCATTCTCTTGAAATGGTCTGAAGTAAGCAGGTAGCCAGATCATCGCAACGAGCAATATGCTTCCTGTAAACCACGAATCGATTAAACTCCACTTGCTGCTTTGCGCCAATATCTCAATCAGTCCTGCTTCAAACACAACCGTTAAGGCAATGAGTATGCTATACCGAAAAGTAGGGTGCACTTTGCTCAATAGTCTTTTTTCAAAAAAAGAGGATAATGCACTTAACGAGAAAGCGAGAACAAGTGCTGTAGCAAGAAAGACTAGTCCTCCAAGAAATTTCAATATCATCTCGATCACCTCACTCGTAGCAGATTGATAAACATCTCTCTAATGAGATCCTTCCATTAGAAGGGGATCTTCCTTTAAGGATAGGAGTACATTACATACCTTTTGCTACGTTCTCACCACAAAAAAGTTCCACAATATTACAAAATAAACAAAAAAGAGGATGAATGGATTCACCTCTCTTCCCCTAGTTACTTTATCTTTTTCCACATCACTTTGCTGCTTTAATAATCATTATTGTTGGAAACTTTCGCGCTTTTAAAGTGAATAATAATGGCCAGATACGTCTGCTTGGTTACGATTTAATGTGTCTAGCTAGCGATTCGATTGAATGACACAAAAAAGAACAGGCTCATTGTAAGCCTGTCCCTAAAACGATTATCCTGCTTTCGAAGCGCTTTTAAGCGTTGGCTTTTTAGCAGTGAGTCGGTCAACGAGCCCTGAGAGAGCCCCGTCGCCTGTCACGTTACATGCTGTACCGAAGCTATCTTGAGCAAGATAGAGTGCAATCATAAGGGAAATCATCGTTGAATCGAATCCAAGCATGCTTTCAAGCAACCCGATTGCAGCCATTACTGCTCCACCGGGAACGCCTGGAGCTGCGATCATCGTCACGCCAAGCATCAGAATGAATGGAACGATTGCTGTGAACGTCGGGTCATGGCCATTCAGAAGCATGACCGCCATAGCACACGAGACGATCGTAATCGTACTTCCGGATAGATGAATTGTCGCCAGAAGCGGAACACTGAAGTCAGCAATTTTCTCACGGACGCCGTTCTTCTTAGTCTGTCTTAGCGTAATCGGAATCGTTGACGCAGAAGACTGAGTACCGAGCGCCGTAAAATAGGCTGGCATCATCCCTTTAAGAAGTTTGAATGGATTACGGGAAGTAGCTGCTCCCGTTATACTATATTGAATCAACAGCATCGTCATATGAAGTAAGATGATCATGACGAACACTTTTGCAAACACACTCAGGATCGTTTGCACCTGACCAGCGCTTGTCATATTCGCGAAAATCCCTAGTATATGGATGGGTAGCAACGGGATAATGACGTAGCTAATCACTTTTTCTACAATCGTTCTAAACTCACTCATGACACCTTTAAGCATGTTTCCTTTCATCGCTGCCATACCCAGACCAAGTGTAAAGGCCAGGACCAGCGCAGTCATAACCCCCATGATTGGAGAAATTTCAACTTCAAAGAAAGGTTTCAGTAAGGATTCTTCCGGATTCGCCATTTGGGACGAAGCGCCTCCAGCTTCTAGAAAGAAAGGATAGAGATTGCGAGCAGCAAAAAAAGCGAGAAGCCCGGCACAAAACGTTGATAAATACGCAACAGAAGTTGTAATGCCGATTAATTTACCGGCCCCTTTCCCAATCTCACCAATTCCAGGTGCAATGAATCCAATGATAATAAGGGGGATCGCAAATCCAAGAAAATTCCCAAATATTCCGTTGAACGTAGCTAAAATACGTACGACCCAATCAGGGAAATAAGCTCCAATAACAATTCCTAAGGCAATGGCAATCAAGATACGTGGCAGCAGTCCAATTTTCTTCATTGTGTCCTCCATACAAAAACATTTGTCCATCTCAGATGTAATATATGTGTACTTTACTAAAAATCATTTCATCCTGCAAGATATTTTCGTTATAAAAGCAAAATAAAGTGTTTCTACCAGTAAAGATGATATGGTTCATCTGCTTCTTTTTGTTGATTGAATCAATCGAACCTTTATGACGGTTAATCCCAACCTAACCACTTGATTAACTTACACCAGTGAATTGGTGGAGCGAGTTCTCTAGATTAGATACTTTTTCTGACCACTCTAACAAATTACATTCAAAGAAGAAGCTCATTCAATATGTACGAAAAGAAAAAAGCTGCAACCGCTACGGTAAACCGTTAGCGGTTGCACCAGTCATTGTTTCCCTATATGCATACCAACCAGATGGTTAAGCGTATCCATGACCTTAATCGCTTCCTGTAACAAAATCATCTTCTTTCAGTGACGCAAGAATGAAGCCATCTTTAACATGGTCATTCTCTTGCACAAGAAGTTCAGAAATTTCCCCACTTACACCAAGCGTTACTTTCTCCTGATTGCCCTGTCCATTGCGAATAACAAACATAGGTTCCCACTCATAAACACGGGACGCATGATTGATGAAAATCTTTTCAATGACTCCCTCACATGGACAGACCACCGAACGATTCATGAATGCTTTCCCCTTTCTAGCATGTAATGGTTCCTCAAGGGAACAGATGACAAGTCTATCTATTTTATATGATATGTCTCACATATTTTTCTATGATGTTAAACACATGAATAATAAACCTTTCGTTCATTCTACCTCGTATTCTTCATTTGACAACCCCTATTTTTCCATACAAAAAGCAGGAAACGCTTCCCTCATTTCGAGCGCTCGCTTTATCGCTTTACTACAATAACATTCGACTTATTCTATACTTGAACAAGTCTCCGTACTTTCACCAATTCTGCTTTCGTGATCTTTTATTATCTAATTAAATTGCCGTTAATCAGGTATACCGATTATTCGTATAGAAGTTGGTATCGGGTATGGGAATCATTCCTTGTCCATTTCAAGCACAATGGTACAGACAAGGAAGGGGTGAATCGCGCTCGAAAGTATTGCAGCATAATGTAGGGAGTAGAGGATTAATTTTTCAACTAATCTATTTTTATCACAAAGAAAAAACATGATAAGAGCATTTCATCTGTTTTTGAGTCAATGAAACGAATATAACCCTTATGGTTGAAAGACGCATAAGGGTGTTGAAGAACAATTCATGCATTCTCGTTCATTTTCCTCTTCGTTTCCTCGTCTATTTCTTGACGAATGGCCTTCATAACAGCGTTGTAACTAGCATATTCCTTTCCGTAAGTAAGGTTAAACGCGTAATCAAATCCAGGAGGATTAGTCCCCTGCGTATGTTGAATAATGGTTTCCATCTTATCCAGCGCCTTCACAAACTTCGCTTCTTTTGATTCGCCACAGTTATACTCCTTGCAAAGTTCGAGAATCGAATCACCTACATAACCTGGTAAGTTCGATGTGAGTCGCTTTACGGCTTTTTCTTCTTTTCTCACCTTTTCTTTCTGATCGACTTGAATGGTCGCTGAAATGTCTCCCTCATACGCCTCACCAAGATCATGAACGAGGCACAGAGAAAGAATCCTTTTCAAATCCAGTTCTGGAAAATCATCACTGAGAGTGAGCGCAAACATCGCTAACCTCCAGGAATGCTCCGCCACGCTCTCTCTTCTACCACTTCTCATGTAAGCCGTTCGTGTCGTCTCTTTTAATCGTTCAAGATCTTTAATGAAAGTAATGACTTTTTTTGCATCCATGATTTCGAGACTCCTTTTCAATCGTATTTATTTTACCTTTATGGTGAAAGGTTATCGCCTAAATTGAATCATAGGTCGTTCTGAGCGAAGGAACTGCGACCTGAAGTCACTAACGTGCCGATTGATTCATCTAAGCGTCACTGAGAGATGAAGCTTTATGTTCTTTATATGTCATACTACTTGCTTTCGTCCCCTCTTTCATCTGGTTTTCTATAAATGATCTGCCAACGTTTTTATATTGCCCCTACCCAATCATAATCCAATGCCACTGCCTTCCTTCTTTCCAACACTTGAAGCAACGGTACCAAATATCACTAAGACGATGCGGGAATGATTCCTGCCCGCTAAATATTCTTAGTACTAACTTCATACCGTCCCCCTTGTAATGAATGGTATGAATCAAATTTAGTAGGATAAGAAAAAAGATGATGCCATAGGCACCACCCGATTTATGTCGAATCATTATGTATATCCTTTTAAAGGTCTATTGAAAGAGTTTGCATTCTATTACGTTCCGATCAGTTTGTTGATTATTTGCGATAAGAAGAAAAAGAAAGCTGCAATACGAAAGTGATACAATTTCTCCAACACACTTTCTTAGAACTTTCTTATTCGCTTTATTAAGTGTGATAACTGTAAATTTATTAATTATGAACAATATTGAACTCCCAATAATCTACAACGTTCCTATCATCGTGAATTCACGAGATTTTTTCCCTGTGTCTAAGAACTGAATTCCATGTTTCCATCTGCGACATAGCTTCCTTACCTGATCAGCTTTTGACTTCAATCTTAATGACCTTATAAGTAATCAAACATAATCAGAAGCAGCACCGTAAAAAAAACGGACAATGGAAGTGCCAAGCGTATGTTGACATGGTGAAGACGAACCATCGGAAACATCATAGTGGTAAATAATAAGGACCACCACAAATTCCACCCATTATGATAGGTGATAATTTGCGTCCATGAAGCCAAACATTCAACTAGCCAAAATGAGATGACCCATCTGAAATTATACCAAAGCTTCTTTCCTTTTGATGGATAATTAGATAAATACACAAAGATTGTAAATGGATTAATGATCAAATTATGAACAAAGTGAGCACTCATATTATTTAAAAACGGTCCTTTTTCAAGTTCCCATAATTGAAACTGATCATATGAAATAAATTCATACAAAAATGCAGCAAATGCAATATAGAGCATGCTTGGATAATACGCTTCCCAATTGCGCCAATCTCCTTTCCAAAGGGCAAGCAGGAGGACCAAAATTGCAAGGATTAAATTCATCGTTTTCTCCTAATTCTAGCCGGTTCCTATTTAGTAAGGTAGCTATCCAGACTATATTGAACAGTCCTCTTTTTCCATTTCGAATAAAGGAAGGCATTATTAGTTTATGAGTTCTTCTCGATTCTCCATTTTAGGTGGTTCCTCCATCCAACCATTCAAAATCATGATTTTAATTCCTATACGTGTATATTCATAGACTTCTTTTGTAATATGCCCGATTGAATAGTGAATCTCTTCGCATACTGAAAGCAGCACCAAAGCTCTGACCACCAATCCCAAAATTACTCAATAGATACGTACAATTCATAAATAGTTTGTCCAAAAATGAGGCATTTCTTGAGCTAGTTACATTACCACCTGAAGTGGCTAGGGCTTGTATATCATTCTCAAGAAGTATTTTACCTGCCTCCTCGATTTTTTCATATAACTTTTGTCTGTGATAAATCAACTGTCTTAGGAACAGGGACATAAGTCGGTCTTGCCAGGATCCCTTCTTCGAGTATGTATCGTGTAAATTCTTTGTAATTAGATTGAGTTATTTGAGTCAGCTCTTTGTACAATTGTATAATATTATTTCTGTAAGCCATGCTTAGATGGAGCGCATACAGCCCCATGCTGAGTTCTTTTAGTACACGTAGAAACATGATATCAAAACTATGGTCGAATAAGCTTAGGTGCATTCGTATGTACATCCTGATCCGTGTAACCTATTGATACGGCAGCACCTTCGTTCTGAAACATAATCTCGATTTCTTTTTTTTCGAAGTGAGCTTTTTACGGAGCCCTTCCATTAGTTGTTTTGGGGTTTTTCATCTGACTTTTCTATAAAATACTCGAGAACTCGCAGAATAACTGTTTTTTTAATAAGTCACCCATTAAGCACCGATTTCAGTGGAACTCAATTTTGGTTTGCTTATCATATCCATCTCCCTCATTTTACATATTTATACTGTAAATAGTGTATGAATTTCGGTTAATTTTATACACATAAACCTTAGAAGGTGACAGGCACCACTCACAATTTGTCGAAAGAAAGAAGAAAAAGCATGAGCGTTTAATGATTTGCTCATGCTTTTTCTTCTTTCTTATTAAATTGCTCAGTGCATTTCTCGTTTCCAAACATAGTATGCCTCTGTATTCACAACTTCCCTCACCCATTCACTTTCTTTGGGAGCAATACGATCTGATACTTTATACCATACTCCCCCTCTCATTTTCCTGTACACCTTGAATCGAGAGAAAATTCTGTCACTTAAATGAAGTGAAGGCAAAAGATTCAACAAATGTTTTAGCACGCCTTCACGCACCTCCCTTGATTTTGAGTCAACAGAACATCTTATGTCGCTTTCTTATGATATATGAGAAAAACAGGTGTGATTTACCAGCAAGGAATATTCCTCCTTGTGGAACAATGAGATAGAAGATTATAAAGGAGTGATATGCCATGGACATTAATGATTCGATCGATCAAACGTCGCAGGGTTATCAAGCAGGTGACGTGGTTTATGTGATGTATCGAAATCCGCATACTTATAATGTTGCGAATATACAGGAAGCTGCGGTGGTGAACAACCCAGATCACCCAGGTCAGCTCGCTTTATTTCTCTATGAAACGTATTACCCGCTAGACTCGGATATTGCGATTTATCATTCGGAAGCTGAAGCTGAACAGGCTTATGCCACATACTTTGGCTCAGCTGAATAGGAGGAGCTCTGTTGGTTAAACCATTTGTTCCGCAGCTTGTCTACATGGAACCTAAAGCACTAGATTATCCACTCGGCAAAGAACTGCATGAGAAATTCACCAAGATGGGCATTGAAATCCGAGAAACTACCTCACATAATCAGGTGCGTAATCTCCCAGGAGATAATCACTTTCAACAATACCGTGTCGCAAAGTCTACATTAGTCGTTGGTGTAAGGAAAACGTTAAAATTTGATACTTCCAAACCATCTGCTGAATATGCGATTCCTTTCGCAACAGGATGCATGGGGCACTGTCATTATTGCTACTTACAAACCACGATGGGGAGCAAACCTTATATACGCACGTATGTTAACACAGATGATATTTTTGAAGCCGCAGATAACTATATGAAGGAACGAGCACCAGAACCGACTCGATTTGAAGCTTCTTGTACATCTGACATCGTCGGAATCGATCACCTTACGCATACATTAAAACATGCTATTGAATATTTCGGAAAATCAGACTATGGAAGACTTCGTTTCGTAACAAAGTTTGCACACGTCGATCACCTTCTCGATGCTGATCACCAGGGCCGTACACGATTTCGTTTTAGCATGAATGCTGACTATGTCATTAAGTTCCTTGAACCTGGAACCTCAAGACTCGATGAACGAATTGAAGCAGCAGCAAAAGTCGCAGAAGCTGGCTATCCACTTGGTTTTATCGTAGCACCAATCTATTTATACGATGATTGGAAGCAGGGCTATTTAACACTTTTCGAGAAATTGGAAGCCACTCTTCCCAAAAGCGCAACGAGAGACTTAACGTTCGAACTTATCCAGCATCGCTTCACAAAACCTGCCAAACGAGTTATTCAGAAAAACTACCCAATGACCAAGCTCGAAATGGAAGAAGAAGATCGAATGTACAAATGGGGGAAGTACGGAATAGGAAAATACGTCTATCAAAAAGATCAACAGCAGGACATGAAAGACACATTTGGCGGCTATATTGATAAGTTCTTTCCAGATGCAAAGCTCGAATACTTCACGTAAAGCGGGTGGTGCCTGGCACCACCCGCTTTAGCTCGAATGATGTCGATAGTCCCTTAACTCATCATTCGTTACAAACTAAAAAAGGCACGGAAGCTAAGAAGCCTCCATGCCTTTTGTTCATTTATTATATTATGTACCTTTTCGTTTTCATCAAATAAGCAAATTTAAACCCAAACCCGCTTCGTCGTCACTATAAGTGTCTCAAAGCCCGCGTAAAAGCAGGTGGGTACCCGCACAGCTACCTTTAACGTCCCGCTCAGAAGGCCGGCTTGTTATCAGCAACTGGATGTAGAGTTCCCGGAAAACTAGCATCGGTTTGAGACAACCGTTGTTAACGTGCGTTGCAGGAAATGGGTATTGCTTATGAGTATACTTTACACCTTACCTCCATTAAAATCAATGGTTTGGATTTCCAATTAAGCATTTTTCTTTCTTTGACATTATCCGTGTTTCAAGAAACGCACGACTTAAAATATCATCCGACTGATTGAAATCACTATCGTCACAGTGACCATACTAAAAACTGTTGAAGCTAGCACAATTTGCGCAGAAAGTTCAGGTTCATTCTCGTATTCCTGAGCAATGATCGCGCTATTAACCGCTGTCGGCATGGCTGATGAAATGAGTAGCGCCTGAGCGGTCACCCCATCGATTCCAAGAACATAAATAATGCCGAGCGCAATCGCAGGACCAAGCAGTAGGCGAAGAATCAAACTGACATATACGACAGACAAATTTTTTGCAAAGCGAAGCTGTGCAACCTGTGCTCCAAGCGTCACAAGTGCGATTGCAACCATTGCGTCAGCGATATAATTTGCTGGGATCAGAACGAATTCAGGAACATCCACATCAAGAAGATTTAAGCCAATGCCAATCACCATCGCATAAAGCACTGGCATCTTGAAATATCCTAGAATGGCACTTAACTTGTTCCCTTCTACCGTCTTCAAGGTGAAAATCCCCCACGAAAACGTTAGGATATTTTGGAATGTAAGGATAATGACTTGAATCGACATTGCAAACGGATCATGCTTAAAAACGAGATCATTCACTGGCACTCCGTAATTCCCCGAATTATAGAAAAGGATGCTGTTCGTAAAAGATGCCCTTACACTCCTGCTATAACCAAAAAGGCGACTAACAAGATTCGAAATGAGATAAAGCAACACGATCAGAATCGAGAAAAATAATAGCACCGATAGGAATAATGATAATGAAAAAGCCGTTTCATACAATTTCAGAAAAATAAATCCAGGTACGATAAAATAAATATTCACTTTCGCCAGAGTATAGAGATCAAATTGAAAGACTCGATGAAGCACAACTCCAAGTCCAATCAAAATAAACACCGGCACAATAATATCTACAAATACACCAAACACAAGCGTCCCTCAAATCTTAACTGCATTTCGCTACCCTTTACAGTCTACACGAAATATAGGACGTCTTCAGCTTTAACGCACGAAATCAGAAAGATTCCAAAAGTTAGGTTGACTACCTCTCACTTAACCCCTTCTTTTTGAAAGCTTTTCAAGACCAGATTCAAGCCCTTCCGATGGTTCCACAGAAATGACGTCAAAGCTTCTCTGGAAAGAAACTCTTCCATTTCATCACAATACGACTCTCCTTTTCCATGAATCGAAAAAGAACCATCGTTGTACTTCATTACCGTACACTTACCGTCTCTATGGAAATCCGAGACAACAATATAGTGTTTGCTTCCATTACCGTCGTAAAGGGCAACCGCTTCGAAATTCGACAGCAGCGCCTCAATATCTCGCTTTCTTCTAATCATCTTCATGGATCTTCTCTCCTCCTAGGCGTGGTATCTATCTATGACATATTTAATTCGATTTCGAACAATAAAATCCTTCTTTTTCTTTGACACGTTAAAGAAGGCCAGCCGCATTGGACTGACCTTTTTAATAATTATTGCTACACTTATTGAAACTCTTCAATTTCATCAAAAAGCACATCGATCAGCTGATCGTTTTTCGGATTCACGAGAACATACACCCTGATTTCTCTCGACTGTCCATTGGTTTTTAGTGTGAATTCAAAATCATATTGTTCGCGCACGTCAGATATGAATACTTTTCCATCATATCGATAATCTGTCACTTTTTGGTCTGGATACTTCTTTGTTGTTTCTTCAATCGCTGTCTTTCCCCATTTCGCGTAAGATGGTACTTGAGCTTCAACATGCGACAAAGGGATGAGCATACAAACGAACAGACATATACTAATGATGACGTTTTTCATCAAGTCAACTACCTCCAATTACGTTACTCTGAAGATAGTATTCTTTAATCCCTCAGAAAACATACATGGACGCCTACTTCATGGATTACAAGCAAAACCCTATTGATCCTTCACCTTACTAAGGTAGTTCATAATCAGGCGTATGATAAAAAGAACAAGACATGTACTCACAAATGTGTAGCCCCATGTCCATTTCTCATAGTGAATCAGATCGGTGTACCGCTCTAGAAAAAATTCAATTAAGGTGATAATTCCTGAGAAAACTACCGATTTCCAAAGCCACGATACCCAATTCATATTATAAGTGCTCTGGTAATAATAAATTCCAAGCACAGGAAATAGTAAATATTCATACGTAAGACTTGAGTCAAAATGACGATTAAACAAGTTTACAGGATAGCTAAGCAGCTTTTCTTCAACAACGAAGACTCCTATAATCGAAGACAAATAACCAGTTAAGAAAAAGAATAGCAACCACTCTTTAATCGGTGGCTTTCTGAGACTATAGATGAATAAACATAACCCAACTAGGACCAGTCCCCACAATAGTGATTTTTCTACTAACATTTCCGATCACCCACTCTTATTCACTGATTCATATCAATCCTTTCCTTAGTATCTGTCTTAACCTCTTCTTTCAAACTGAATACACAAAAAAAGTCGCCCCACAGCGACAACTGATGAGGCAACTCGTGAATTTATCTAAAAAGCACCAGATCCGCCACCGCCTCCAGCACCTCCTGTACCTGAGCCTGGAGCCGTTCCACTATATGGTGCCGCCGAGGCATTTGCTGATTGAAAGCCTGATGAAGCGAGTGCTGCGACCATTAGCATGGATGTCATGTCGTTAGATGGATCAGAACGACCACCTGAGATGGTGAATTGGCTCATAAGTTGTTCATAATGCTTGCGTATCGCTTTATTGTTCACACCAAGACCAAACAGAAAAGCGCGCATTCGATCGTCATCAGACCATCCCTTCCACTGTTCCACGTTCACGCTTCTACTGCGCAATTTGAACATTTTCCAATCATGATATAACTTTGCCCCCTCCCACGTTCTAGGTTTATAGAGAGACGCAAATGATAGAAGGAACAGAAAGAGACCGATGCTAAGAACAGCCCAAAGGTACAGTTCATAATTAAAAAAGACGACGATGAGAGGAACAATTAGGACGCTCAACAATCCAATCACAATCCTTAGTTTTGATTGATCTTGATACAAACGTCGATCGCGAACCTCCTTCGCTACGGCCGATTGCCACCTCGTTTGATACAACTGATACTTCTTATGATTGGATTGATCTTCTGTATACTCTTTTAATTGCTCAAACGTAAATACATTATCTTCTCCTATTTCATCGAAAAGCCATTCCACTAAAATTTCTTCATGTCGCTCCAAGTCTCTGCGACTTTCGACCACGTATGTTTCAGCATCCTGCTCCTTCACAACACCTTTTCTAACGAGATCGAGTAAGGCAGCAGCTATCGCTTCTGGATAGAGAATCCGATAGTTTGCAAAATAAATCGTTGCCGGTAGGCTCATGTCTTGTTCAGGCACCCCGTTATAGTGAGATCTTTTTTCGATCTCGACTTTCACTTGGCGCGATTTAACAAATAAGAATAATGTGAAGCCAATAACGATAGTACTAAGAGCAGGAATCGTTACAGTAGCAAAAGTCGATAGTTGCTCTTGCCTCGCCATTCGATTTGCAGCCTTTTCTTTCAAAGCTTCTTTCTCAGCGATCATTTCTTCCTTTTTCATTTTTCTGACAGTAGGAGCCTCTGCAAATTCCTCTGGAGCGTATCCTACGATAACGTCCCCGTTCTCATTCGCTGGTACTTCACCAAAACGAAAGACAACCGTTCCATCTTTCATATCCTCTTCTTTCCCGTAAGCTTCATCTAAACCATAAGCTATGACATCCGGGGTCACTTTAGGGGGGAAAATCGTTACTTTGAAATTCTGATAATCAGATTCATTCCCGCTATCAAAAAAAGACCAATGAAACTTCGCAACATCTTCATAAACAACCACAGCATTCTCGATCATATAAGACAGATCCACCGTTACCTTCTCGTCTTCTCCACCACGATAGATTTTATAAAATCCATCCTGTTTCTCTACCTTTAAGTCCTTTCCAGATTCGCTCGCTGTAAAATCTGTTATCTTAGCATCTTTATTTGGAATCAACGTTCTCGTTATGCCATTAAATTCTCCTTCGAACGCGTATGTATGGTGTTCTGTTATATTTGCAGTGCCATCTTTATGTAAGTGAACGTCAATAGCTGTATTCGATATCGTATAGTCTACTGCTAATGCTGAAATGGGGAAAAGAAAGAATATAATAATTAGCATAACTGGCCATAATGGTTTCAATCTCATCCTTTTCACCTACCTTCCCTAAGATATACGTTCAAAATGAGGAGAAGTTCCTGAAAAAATTGCTAAATCGTGATTTCTCACGGTTTAGCTAACCAGTTCAAGGGTAATTCAAAAGTGGTACAGATCGAACCTGAAGGGAGAAACAGCCATGTTCAAGAAATTTTTACCGTGGCAGCTACGAAAATATTTTGAGATGTCCCGCCGCATCCGCAAACATGAACTCCAGTCAACGCTATGGTATATGCCTGGCCTCTACATACTCGGAGCATTCGTATTCGTAGCCATCACACTTTATTTAGACTTAGTACTCGAGCTTTCCAACTATACACCTGAACTGATGCGAACGACGGCACAGCCTACTCGACTGCTAATCAGCGCGTTGATCGGAGGTATCCTGACACTCAGCGCCTTCACGCTCAACTCCTTACTGGTCGTGCTCACGACATTCAGTGGCCAGTTCTCACCCAGGATGTTAATTAATTTCGTAGCAGACCGCACCACCCAGCATTTTATCGGAATTTTCCACGGTAGCTTTGTATACGTATTAGTAATTTTCCTATTTCTAACAAGTAAGGAAGACGAATATTTTGTTGCGATTCCTGCAATTACTGTTCTCCTTGCATTTGTTACTGTTATTACCTTTATTTTCTTTATCAACCATGCAGTAAGCTGGATGCAAGTTCATAATATTGCAACGAATATGAAAGAAGAATCTATTGCGATCGTCAGGAAGACACTTCGAAATGATCTTGAACAGTATCGAAGTGAAGAACCAGGTGACTTAATGGAGAAAGAACGTGAAACCGAGACGCTCATTACTGCTCCTGATTCCGGGTATATCCAATTAATCGATTTCAAAGCGATGATCGATGCAGCGCTGAACGATCAAATCATCGTCAAGCTACACAGCAAAGTTGGAGATTATGTCCTTAAAGACAACCGCTTCTTCTCTTATTGGGGACCTGGTGCAGAGCGAGTAAACCCTGATAAATACTGCGAATATATTCAGTTAGGTTACAAAGAAACCGAAATTCAAGATCTCAAAATGGGGATGACAAAGCTATCAGAAATTGGCGTCAAATCACTTGGCAATGATGACCCCCAAACGACGATTACTGTCATCCACCAAATGGCTGATCTCCTACTGGAAGTCGAAAGAGATATTACATTCACTCCCTACCTAGCAGACCATCAAGATCAGGTCCGTGTCGTCATGGATGCAGAAGATTTCAACTACTATCTATATAGGGGCTTTGGTTACTTGCGACATTACGCAGGCGATAATTACCCAATCATTACTGAAATTATTATCGCTCTAAGCATGGTGGCTCAATCCATAACTAAAGACAAGCTAGATACCGTCTGGGACTTCGCAAAAAACTCAACAGATCATATTCCGAAAGAGTTTATCTACGACTTGGACAGAGATTATCTTTTGAAAAAACTGTATGACCTTGCCGAGTTTACTGGTCATCAGGAAGATTACGATCCAATTGAGCGGAGACTTCTCAAAATTGAAGAAGAGCACTCTTAACAAATTTAAAAAAGGTGACCACGACGGTCACCTTTTTCATTTAGCGAAAAGCAGCTACTTTGCTTTCTACCTCATCTTCTTTTTGTAACTCCTCAAAGGAATAAACCTCTTCCACAAAAATTTGATGCCATAGCATAAAGATAAGCACTGTCCAAATTTTGCGAGAGTAATCTCCTTTTCCAGATCGATGGGAATCAAGTAGTTTCATCACGAGAGACTTATCGATCAAATAATCTGTTTCACTCACATGAATAAGCTGCTTTGCCCAATCGTACAATTCATTGCTTAACCAATGTCGGATTGGAACGGGAAACCCAAGTTTTTTACGGTCGAGTACATGATCAGGTACAATGCCTCGCGCCGCTTTTCGAAGGATCGACTTTGTTGTACCATCTGCTATTTTTTCGTGGACAGGAATTTCACGCGCAATACGGAAAACTTCTTTATCCAGGAAAGGGACTCGCAGTTCAAGAGCGTTGGCCATCGTCATTTTATCAGCTTTTAATAAAATATCACCACGCAACCACGTTTGAATATCAATATACTGCATCTGATTAACAGGATGCTCACGTTTCACATTTTGAAAATACGGTTTTGTTATCTTTTGATAATACTCATTCTCGTAATAGGTCTTCAGGATCTCTCTCTTCTCGCTCTCTTCATACATTTTCGCATTTCCAATATAGCGATCAGAAAGCGGCGTAGAGCCTCTCTCAAGAAAACTCTTTCCTCTCATACCTTCTGGAAATACCCCTGCTACTCGGCTTACCATCTTCTTCATGAGAGGAGGGATAGGTTTGAAGAGGCGAAGAGCTTGAGGCTCACGATAGATATTATATCCTCCAAATAGTTCATCAGCCCCCTCACCGGAAAGAACAACCGTGACATGTTTCCTCGCTTCTCTCGCTACGAAATACAGCGGAACACAAGCTGGATCTGCTAGTGGATCATCCATATGCCACATGATTTTCGGAAGCTTTTGTACGTACTCCTTTGCTGAAATCATATAGGAGTAATTGGGTACATCAAGCTTATCTGCCGTTTCCTTTGCTACATCGACTTCCGAATATCCTTCACGTTCAAAGCCCACTGAGAACGTTTTGATCTGAGGATTAAATTCTTTTGCCATCGACACGATAATCGATGAATCAATCCCTCCAGATAAGAAAGACCCAACAGGGACATCACTTCGCATGTGGACATTTACGGAATCAAAGAGGACGTCTTGTATCTTCTTAACCCAATTGCTTTCAGTAACATTGGGCAGAAACGTTGCATGAAAATAGCGCTTAAATGTTAGTGGTTCCTTTTCCTTTTTCACAAAATAATAACCCGGTTCTACCTTTTTGATTCCTTCCGTCATCGTTTGTGGTTCGGGTACATATTGAAAACTCAAATAGTGCTGTAAAGATGCTGTATTAACTGTCGAATCTCGATCTATAAGTGTAATGCTTTTCTTCTCAGAAGCAAAAATAACCCCATTCTCATTCTGTTTGTAATAAAGCGGCTTAATTCCAAAGGGATCACGAGCTCCTGTTAATTTCTTCTCCTGCTTGTCCCAAATGAGGATTGAGAACATCCCTCGTAACTCTCTGAATGCTTTCTCGCCTTTATGAGCAAAAAGTGTGAGCACTACTTCCGTGTCAGACTCCGTCTTAAACGTATAGCCTTCCTTCATAAGTCGCTCACGAAGTTCTACATAGTTGTATACTTCACCATTAAAGACCATCCAATAGCGATTATCTTCATAATGATAAGGCTGATGACCACTTTCAAGATCAATGATGCTCAACCTTCGAAACCCTAAAGAAACAAATTCATCTGTATAATAGCCCTCATCATCAGGACCTCTATGAGTGATGATTTGATTTCCTTTCACAAAATCAGAATGATCAGAATGATCATAAGCCTCTGGTTCTGTACGTAACACGCCAACAAAACCACACATAATTATAGCCACGCTTTCACTTGAAGTAATAAAACAATTGTAACATTAATGTAATCATTTTGTAACTTTAATGGTACAACACGTAGTGATTTGTCAATCCATACTTCCTTTTCATTGAATGCGATCATATTTTTTACGATAGTTGTTAAAGCATTGTTTCAACTAAACGTTATCATTCTTCAATTGGTATATCTTCTGCTTCAGTTTAGAGAAATTCATTATTTTCGCTTCAAAGTGAGGTATATGGTGAAATGGGAAATGAAAAAAATTGTCTAATTGATTGTTTAATTTATTAGGGATGAATTGACCTTTCCCTCTTCATATCAATCTCTTTTATTAAATCACATTCCTACCTAAATGGTAACCGCTTCCTAAAACAAGACAGAATTCGACATTATTAGTAACGAATTTAATTGCATCTCCTCATAGAGTCACCAAATTTCAAACAAAAAACCATTCCACTCACGATCTGTCAGACACGTGAGTGAAATGGTTTTTGCTTAGTGATCCTTACTTGCCCAAATCAGATGAAATGTCCCTAACAGATGATGTTCGATACGGTTGATATGTAGACTTGAGTTCGTTACCAATTGGATAATATCACGATCAACATGACAGCCAATTTTTTCAGATAAAATGGGATCAAGCTTTTTCTGCAATCGTGCTGCTACCTTGTTCGAACTAATTCCATGCTCGAACAAGAGAATTTGACCTCCAGGTTTACACCATCGTGCCATCTGCTCCAGAACAAATTCAGGATGAGGATAGGAACACATTGATAAGGTTGAGACAACGGTATCGAACTGATTGGTCTCGAAAGCTAGTTTTTCGACGTCCTCTTGTATGATCGTACACTTGTACGAGACCTCTTCCGCTGCAGCTTTAGCATAACGAATCATTTCCTGACTAAAATCTACCGCTGTTACAGATGTAGCTTTTTGATAAAGTGGAAAATTCGTTCCTGTCCCAGCCGATAATTCCAGTATATCTCCACATGCATCAGCAAGAAGCTTCTTCCTTAACTTCGTATCGATAGTCGTTTTGTTTCTTCTCTTCTCATACATTCTTGCATGTTTATCGAAGATCTTTGATTGTTTGGATGGGTTCATGGTCACAACCTCTTTTCTTAGTTCATACACGTTGAGTAGAACTTATCATTTGCATGTCTATCTGCATCGTTGATCACACGCCTCTATACTAAATGCCAGGTGAGTTCATTACCAGCAATATGGACGTTTTGTACACTAGACGTTTGCAACCCCTAGTGTGATTTTCGATTAACTGAAAGAAAGCTACGGAAAACCCACCGCAGCTTTCCTTCAGATTCTCCCAATGTACATCGTGTTTCGAATAATTCCTGGTTGACCGGGCATCCAGTTTGCCGGTACACCTTCTCCCGTATTCTTATTGTACTGTAACCCCTGCATCAACCTTAAGATTTCATATGCATTTCGACCAACTTCACTTGGATAAACCATTTTTGAAACTATGATCCCATCAGGATTGATGATCACCGTGCCGCGATAAGTCGCGCCAGCTTTTTCATTCAACACACGATAGTCCCTACTGATCATATGATTTCGATCACTTACAAGCGGAAAGTTCACTTTCGACGCAGCTGGAGACACCTCAGTGAAAACCTTATGTGCGTATACGCTATCTGTGCTAATGCCGAGTACGACAGTATTCATTGCTCTTAGTTCCGGATAAATAGCAGCGACCGCTGCCAATTCAGTCGGTCAAACAAACGTGAAATCACTCGAATAGAAAAAGAGGATCACCCATTTACCTCTATAGTCTTCGAGACTTATTTTCTTAATTTCCTTTTCAGAAGGATCATATGCTTCAGCACGAAACGAAGGAGCAGGATCTGTTGTTTGCGCACAGTTCGGAAGTTTGCAGGGTTCTGTATGTTCTCTCTCCACTGTTCCACCTCTTTTCAAAGGCAGTATATGTAACAGAAGTTGTCCATTTGTCTTTTTTCTTCAACTAATGAAAAAAGGAACTTCTTGTTAACAAGAAGTTCCTTCGATTATAATCGATCACCCTTGCATCGCTTCCCATTCTTCACGAGAAGGACCTACCATTCCTGGAACCGTTAATCCTGCCTGACGCATCAGAACGGTCATTTGTCCTCTATGGTGTGTCTGATGTTGCAGCAAGAGAAAGAGAATACTGCCATAAGTGCTCTCACGACCAAAAAAAATCGTCGTTTCAGAAAGTTTTTCGTCATTCCACTGTTTCTGTAGATTGCTAACAAAATCGTCAGCAGTTTGCTTGTACAATGCAGCGATCTCAGCTGCATTATAGGATTCTTTCTCAGGGAAAGAACCAAGATCGAGTCCTGCGTTAGACATCATGAACGTAATCGCCTGTGAGATGTGAATACCGAGTTTGCCAAGTGTGAAATGTTCTGGCACAACTTGTTGTGAAAGTGCGTCATCCGTTAGTTGGTCAAGAAGCCTACCAGTTTGAGCCGTCTCCTGCTGCCATGTTTTTACGAAATCGTCTAATGAACGAAACATTTTATAACCTCCTAAATATAGTTTCACTTTTAAGTTTACTTAGAGTTACCAGGGATTGAAAGAGCGAAATGACCCAATAAAGGCACTCCTCTCGCAAGAAGCACTTAATAGGAAAGATTCCCTCTCATTAGTACAACGCATTCTCCACCTAACGTTACCTTCACACCGTTAAGAGCCATCATTATTTCTCCACCACGTTCAGATGCCTGGTAAGCTAGCCATTCTGAATCACCTGTCTTTTGATGCCAGTATGAAGCAAGTGCACAATGTGCGGAACCGGTCACCGAATCCTCCTGCACACCAATGTTAGGTGCAAAATATCTTGAAACGATATCATATCGTTCATTCCCTTTGCTCGTTATGACAACCCCAGCGCTATTCATCTTCTTTATTTTTGCAAAATCAGGTTTACTACGAACCACATCAATCTCACTCTCAAGCTCTAATATGTAGCGATCTTGTGCCCATGCAGCAGCTTTCACCTTGACGTCTAACAGATTTTGTAGTTCTTCTGTGACGTCGATATGTTCAGAATCAATCACTTTGAAAGTCAATTGGATGTGATCACTCGTGTGCTCAGCCTTCAATTCCCCACCCTTCGTTACAAAGGTAATCGGTTTAGTCATACTTATGTACCCTTCATTCCATAGTACATGTGCAGCGGATAGAGTCCCGTGCCCACACAAAGAGAGTTCCTGGACTGGTGTAAACCATCTAAGATTCACAGTTTGTCCAATCAACTGAACGAACGTTGTAATGGGTTGATTGAACTCAGCTGCAAGTCTCTTCATCCTTTTATCACTTAACTCTCCCTCTACAATAACGACCATCGCCGGGTTCCCTTTAAATGTTTCATTTGTAAACGCATTGATCAAAAAAAGATTTTCACGCATTTGTCGATCCCTCTCACTTCTCTGTGATTATCTTCATGGAGATGTTTATTACCTATTCATTCTCTATTACACACGAAAACCACAAAAACCTTCTCATGCCACAAAAACAAAAATTCCCCTCAAAAAGAGGGGGGAGAGAATAGGCTATACTTCACTTTATGTCAGTCGTCTTCTGTATATGCTTCGAATAATTATCTCTCTGCCATTTTATATTTTATGAGGACAGCCTTCATCTTATTTTGCTGACATAAAGTAGAAAACAGCTTCATCATAAAAAATGTCACAAGAAAGCCCCGGATTGTTGGGCAACCGAATTTAAGTATGTTATTATATAAATCAGTTTAAATGGAAAAGAGGGATTTACATGGAGGAAGAACAGGAAATCATTCTCCCTGAAATCGGTAGTGTTGTTGAAATCGACAATAGAAGAGCTAAAGTGGTTAGCTTGTTAAACAATACGATTGTAGCAGAATGGGAAGAATACTCAGAAGAAGAAGCAAAGCGTGTAGTTGTGAGGCACGAAGAATATAGAATGCTTTAGCACAAAAGGACAGGAGCCCCTGTCCTTTTTATTTTAGTTTCTTCTATTTACTACTTTCTAAGAAATCACTCACATATCCCAATAAACAGATCATAACCAAAGCTGTTAACCCCACTAAACCAATCGCGGACATACTCTCAGCCGAAAATTCCCTTCTACACAATGCATACAAGGAAAGAAATTCGATGCTCATTCCAAAACTTACAGTCATAAATTAGCTCAAAGAAAAAGAGACTTTCAAAAGTCTCTAACATTCATATTTTATTATCAATCAGAAGACGAACCCTGCTCTTCTGCCATTTCGTTATAAGCTTCCTCGAAATTTTCATATGAAGCGGAACCGTTTTTCTTCTTATCACTTTGAAACAATTCTTCGAAGGCGAATGCTCGCGCTTCATCCAAAGAAAATTCCCTTGCACTCATCGCAAGCTGCATATATGACTTGAAATAAGATTTGGTCAATTTCCCTGCATTTTTTGTAATCATAGGAACCCTCCGATCGTTGATTCTTTCATTGTAAATCTCATCATCACGACCATGCAAACATGAAGAGGCTCCCTAGTAGAATCAGGTTTCAGAAGAAAGACCGCTCCTTCATCTAAGGATGCTAGTTTTACTGGAGTAGTGAGTTTAATTCACAGCTTGACTTTGCTCTCTAACGGGTAAATGAACCGTGAACGTTGTCTCGTGATCATCTGATCGACAGCTAATATTGCCGAGATGGTTCTGAATGATCTTTTGACATACATACAGTCCAATCCCTGTTCCTAGTTCCTTTGTTGTATAAAAAGGTTCAAAAATCGTTTTAAGCGTTTCTTGTGGAATCATCGGCCCATTATTTGTAATATAAATTCGAATCATACGATCACTCACTTCTCCATGTAGCTTGATACACCTCGGAGAAGATTTTTCTTTTAACGCATCGAGGGAGTTCATAATAATGTTTAAGAAAACTTGCCTGAGTTTATCCTGCTGTCCAAAAATAAGGACCTTTTCAGGGAAGTCATTTTCAATCGCTACATCATTATCAACGATACTAGGATAAATAAATTCTGTTATGCTAGCTAAAAGTTCTCTTACCTCTACCCATTCCTCTCCACCACTATCGATTTCCTTTTTGGAAACGTGAAGAAATTGCGATATTCGAAAATTCAACTGCTGTAGTTCATGATCAATAACATCAATATAGACCATATCTGGATACTCTTTTTGAAGGAGTTTTACAAACCCCATAATTGCTGTCAAGGGATTCCTGAACTCGTGTACAAAACTTGAAGACATCTGGCCCAGTATAGAGAGCTTCTCTTGATGCGTCTCATCAATAAACGAAATTTTTTCTTGAAGTTCATTATGTTTAAGTTTGGTATATTCCGTTACAGCATGGTAAGAAAACTGATCAAACAATTCGTTAATTGAATCCAGGCTATTTTGAAGATCCTCTACCTTCACACCAGCATACGTCATATGCTTCATCAGCACGCTTCGACCAGCATTCACGTTATAAATGAAATCACCAATATTCACATTCGCTTCTGCACGCTCAATTGCTACTTTTTTAGCGAGTGCCATCAACTTCTCACTGCTGATTGGTTGCTCGATGTTTTTTTGAACGAGTCGATACATCATGACTCCATTAGCTTCTACCTTATCACGATGAATATCAGATTCAGATATACGAATCTTCTTCTTCCAATTTCTTAGATAGCGATCAAGATTTTGATCAAGATATGTTAGCAATTGCTCTTGTACAGCCACAAGTCATTCACCCCTTTCGCAATTTTTGGAGAAGTTTGGGTGATTGTTAGGTTTCTTCCATTAGTATAACAGGTATTTAAGAGATTTTTATAGTTACATCAATCGATTATCCCTCAAAGTTTTCCCAATTCATCTAGTTCAATATACCCTGTTTTTGACATACGCCGCCGATTCCAATTTGTACACGATCACTTGATATAACGAACGTAAGTACCTGCAATAAAATCATGAATGCCTCGATGATCTTTTCTTGCCAGCACCATAAAAAAATTACAAACCTGGATTAAGAGTGATGAAACAACAGCAAGGGTGATAACGGTGCTAACCCATTCACTTCTCCCTTCAAGTTCCGTAACCTGATTTAATGTATAGAGCTTTTCCGATAAGATCGTCCCCCACGGAGCATCGATGAACAGCATGAGACATAGGACCGCAATGATCATAGGAGATAGGTAGATAAAGAGTGGAATTAAATACCGCTTTACCATTGTCCACAATGAAATTCTGTCCCCATTCACACGCTGAATTTGAACCCCGACTATTCTTTTCCCAACCGTAAATCCGACCCACAGCAGTGGTAGAAGAATATAATACAGTAAATTCACTGCATCCATTATACTCGGCTTAGATTGATTAAAATTAAGACTAAAAATCAAGGCAATGCCAAGAAGAAGCAATCCGTCTAAAAGATTGCCAAAAAACCTCGGAAGCATGCCTGCGGGGTTTGAGATATGACTATCTATATTATTTTTCTTCATGATTTCCTCCTTCACTTCTTAAATCGCTCATAAAACCATTCCCTTCCTTCCTATTACGAAACGAAATGGTGAAAATTTCACTGTTTTTTTCCAATTGAAAAAGAGCAACCACTTCTATAAGGGCTACTCTCTTAAATACATTTCAAATAAACGTAATTCTTTTATCGTTTATGTTTTCTATTTCCCTCCGGTAAACGTAACACCTTTAATAAAGAAACGGTTAAAGAACGCATATATTAATAAAGATGGGATTGTCATTAAGGTAGACGCGGCCATAATGTAATTCCAGAAGCTAATGTATTGTCCTTTAAATGCATTCAAACCAAGTGTTAGCGTAAACATTTCTTTATCTGACATGACGATGAGTGGACGCATAAAATCATTCCATCCAGCCATAAAGGTAAACACTGCTTGAGCTGCGAGAGCAGGCTTTGCAAGTGGAAGTACAATTCTGAAAAACGTTCCAATTCTGCTCAACCCATCCATTTGTGCAGCTTCTTCAAGCTCCTTAGGGAAGTTAATAAAGAACTGCCGCATCATGAAGATAAAAGTGGCGTTGACCATCCCAGGAACAATCAGTCCCTGATATGTATTAAGCCATCCAAAAGATTTAAGGATTAAATAGCTCGGAATCATTGTAACCTGACCAGGAATCATGAGGACTGCAAGGATAAGAAAGAACCAAACTTTCTGCCCAGTGAATTTAATACGAGCTAATGCATATCCAGCCATGGAATTAAAGATGAGATTCAATATAACCATGGATCCAGTGACAAACAAACTGTTCAACATCCACCTAAAAAACAGCGGTTCCTGTTTAAATAGTTCGGTGTAATTATTGATAGTGAAGTCTTTCGGAATAAGTGAAAGCTCTCCAGAAACAATTTCTGGAAGTGGTTTAAAGGATGATGAGATTGCCCAAATGAATGGAATAAATGTGATGACTGCATAGATAATTAAGACCGTATATAAAAGAGGTTTCGAAAATACTTTTTTCTTCAAAGTGAGCACCCCCTAATCATGTAGTTTTTCTTCCGCAAAGAATTTACGCTGTATGACTGTTACCACCAAAATGATGATTGCTAGCACAACCGCAAGCGCAGATGCATACCCCATATCTAATAACTTAAAGGCATATTGATAGATTAATAGCACAATCGTCAGAGTGGAATTATTTGGACCACCAGATCCACCTGAGAAAATATACGATTGATCGAACAATTGGAATGTCCCGATAACAGACATGACTACGACGAAGAACGTGACTGGTTTTAACATAGGGATCGTAATTTTGAAGAATTTCTGCCACCAATTTGCCCCATCAATCGTTGCAGCTTCATAGATTGAGTCCGAAATGTCTTGCATGGCTGCTAAATAAATAATCATAAAAAATGGTGCTGTCGACCAGATGTTCATGATCATAATGGATTTCAATGCGATGGCTGGATCTGCTAGCCAGTTATACGTTGGTAGATTCACAAAAGCTAGCACATGATTGATTAACCCATCCGGATTGTACATCCACATGAATATAAGCGTTAATACGGCTGATGATGTAACGGTAGGCAGAAAGAAAATAATTCGAAACAAATTCTTGCCTTTAATATCAGAATTTAATACTGCTGCAAGGATAAGCGCTAGAAATGTTTGAATCGGTACTACGATTGCCACGTATTCCGCTGTATTTTTAAGTGAAATCAAAGCCCTGCTGTCAACTTCCATTCTCATAAAATTGTCGAGTCCAGTAAATTGATAGCTTGTACCGCCAAGAAGTTCTACTTTATTAAACGAGAGAAAAATAGCGTAAAAAATCGGAATTAAAATGAATATCCCAATCACAAAGATCGCCGGCCCCATGAAAAAATAGCCTGTCAATGTTTCTTTCAATGCTTTCCCGATCGGCTTTCGTTTCGTGTAATTTGTATTTATGTCATGATTTTCTAAAGGTTGATTAGAAGAATGACCCTTACTCAATTGTGACACTTCCTTTCAAAAGATACGTTCGAACTAAGAAGGGGGGAACTCTCCCCCACGCTCACTTAATTTCCAGCACTAATTTCTTGGTTAGCTGTATCTTCTGCTTTCTTCAGAGCTTTATCGAGAGGTTGTTCGCCTAGTAAAGCACTCGTAAATTGATTGTCAAAGTTATTGGAGATCGTCGGAAGGTTTTCCCCTGCTTGCCATGGTTGTGCATAGGAAGCGCCATCCACAAGAGCACCTCGAATTTCATCATCCGCATAACCTAATTCCTCTGCCACTGATTTTCTTGTTGGAAGTGCAAAACCTTTACTTGTCCAAATCTTCATTCCTTCCTTACCGGTGAGGTAGGAAATCAGCTCCCATGCAGCGTCTTTCTTCTTAGACTCTTTGTTCATCACATACGCAACTGGGAACGCCGCAGTGGCCTTTTCGCCATTAATCGTCGGAACTTCTGCCGTTCCAAACTCAAGATCTGGGAAGTTATTTTCAAGAAATGGAACTGCCCAGTTTCCTTCAACGACCATGGCTGCTTCGCCCTGACCAAACATCTCTCCGCCCCATCCAGCACCGACATCACTTGGTAGAGCTGATGTCTTATCTTTACGATATTGATCCACAACTGGTTGAAGCGCTTCAATCGCTTCCTTACTTGCAAATGCAGCATTTCCATCCTTATCAACCAAATTTGCTCCATATGAATCAAGTTTGTAGAATTGTCGAGCAAGTTCTTTCGCAAGACCTAAACCGTATTGTTCCGGTTTGCCGTCACCATCTTCATCAACCGTCAATTTCTTTGCATACTCTCTAATCTCATCCATTGTTTTCGGTGGTTCCGTCAATCCAGCTTCTTCAAATGCTTTCTTATTATAGAAAAGCGCTAACGTAGAGAAGTCTTTTGGAAAACCGTACGTTTTGCCACCTTGTTTAAATGCATCGACCAGCGGTTTCTCAAAGTCATCCACATCAAAATCATCTGTCACATACTCATCTAATGGCTCAAGCACTCCCTTGCTCATAAGACCTGGTGCTTCAGACGCATCAAGATAAAACACATCCGCAGCTTCTCCTCCGATCAAACGCGTTTTCATCACGTCCATGTACTGATCAGAAATCGTTTGGAACTTAACATCGATGTCTGGATGCTCTTCCTCAAAAGAAGCAAGCGTCTCTTCAAGCAATTCTTGTTCTTCAGGACTTGCTCCCCAACCGCTCATCTCAACAACTGTCTGTCCATCTGAGCTTTCATTTCCTGACTCCTCCCCACTACTACAACCAGTTAGTACAGAGCCGATTAAGAAGGAAGAGACAACAGTAGCAGACAACCATTTTTTTGTTTTCATTATAATGAATCCCCTTTCAAAAATTGTTATAAATGACCCTGAACAGTCTAATAACTAGGTCAGGGAAGTTTCTAATGCAACAATCCTTAAATCAGTTGTATTTTTGTGAACGATTAGCTCAGTCGCTCCATTCTTCTTTCGTTCAAGTGATAACGAAAGCATCCCACCAGCGATACGGAGATCATCGACATGTAGTTCGTTCATCCCGTCAAGCAAATGTGGCTTTAATTGTAATTCACCCTTCAAACTATCCGGGTAACACCCGAGAATCGTCTGGATAAAGGTGAGCGGGGTCCCCGCTGCCCATGCCTGTGGCGAACAGGCAACAGGATATTTGATCAATTTGCCTGAACCATGATGATAGCCACAAAATAATTCAGCAAGGCGATCGTATTCAAAATGCCCGGCTGCTTCTATAAGGCCATTCATAATAAGAGATGATTCCTTTGCTCGATCGTTTTTTCCCATTCCAAGCAAGATCATACTGTTATCATGCGGCCATACACTTCCATCGTGATAGCTCATTGGGTTGTAGCCTGCTTCTCCTTCGGCCATTGTTCGAACTCCAAACCCTGAAAACATTTTCTCTGAAGTGAGGACGCGCGAAACTGACTCAATACAATCTTCATTCATAATGCCTGAATACAGCACATGTCCTGGATTTGATGTGAGCGTTCCGACTTGATTTTTATCTTTATCAAGAGCAATGGCATAAAAACCGTGTTCCTTCATCCAGAAAGCATCGTGAAAAGTTACTTTTAGACTTGCGGCTTGTTGTCTTAATTCTTTTGCCATTTTCGGGTTATGCAGGTTTTCAAATAAATCAGCAAGACCTGTTTTGGCTTGATAGACATATGCCTGTACTTCTACTAATGCAATTGGAGTCTCTGCGTAATCTCCATTGCGATGGACAATGGAATCACCTGAATCTTTCCATCCCTGATTTGCAATGCCCTTACTCGATTCCTGGTGATACTCCACAAGCCCATCTCCGTCTCGATCTCCAAATTGATCAATCCAGTCGAGTGCAGCAAGAATGTTCGGCATGAGTTCTTCAGCAAGTGCCAGATCCTTCGTCCATTTCACATATTCAACGAGTAACACGAGAAACAAGGGTGTCGAATCAACCGATCCATAGTATGGAGTAAATGGAATTTGGTTGGTATTCGCTAATTCACCATAGCGAATTTCATGCATGATTTTACCTGGCTGTTCATCTCTCCATGGATCATTGTTTTTTCCCTGGTAATGCCCCATTGTCCTTAGTGTACCTTTAGCAATATCCGGATTGAACGAAAGCATTTGCAAAGCAGCAATCAGACTATCCCGACCAAACGGAACACCAAACCACGGTAATCCAGCGACCGGAAACGGCCCATAGCCAAGATCGGTTAACAGCAACCTTAAATCACTAACACCTCGATCAACCATACGTTGTAAAGGTAGATAGTCAGTTTTCACTTTCGTCGTCCTGTCATTCCAAGATCGATAGGAGTCGACAAGCTTACTGTAAGCAACATCAGCATCATAATCTGTGCCTCGCTCTCCACCGATCTCAGGGTTCACTTTAAAAGTAAGCTTCTGTTCCTCACCGTGAGGAAGGTTGAACTCAAAATCTACAAACCCTTCCTTCACTTCTACTGCATCACGATCCCAGCTCACGACTGATGAACGAATGACGTTGTCAGCACCTTGGTAGACGTAAGTCATTGAATGAGTACTCATTTCAACACCCTTAAGTGATCCAACCTCCCCACTTTGAAAACCTCTCACGAGAAACATATCTGCAAAATCAACATCGATATGGAGACTGATCCGAAACGAGAGAGGTTTTGGATAATAATTTTTCACAACCACCTGTTCATAAAGAACATCTTCATAAATAAAACGCTTACGTTTTAGTTCAATGGATTCTCTCCATAAAATCAGGCTACCATTCTCCTCCATATGGGGATTAGTCAGTACCATCTCATTTTCATAGCTTTCTTTCGCTTCTGCTGACAACAAAATCGGTTCTTCTCCGTTAATTTTCATTTCAAAACTACTTAGAAATCTTGTGTCCTGTTTGTAAAGACCTGGTCCATAAGGGTGATCACTGGGAATATTGCCTTTCTCATCTGTTAATAGAAATAAGTCATTTTCTTTCACTACTCTATAATCCATCTTGTCCTCCTACTTAAACGTTTTGGAAATGGGGTGAAGAAAAATCCTAAACGTTTCGGATTTTCTTTTAAAAAGAAACCTGAACGCTCAGGTTTTTCAAAATTTCTTTTTGTGCTGACATGTTGATTCTCTAACAACAAGTTCATGTGAAACGATTTTGCTTCTCGGCGGGTTTCCACCTTCCAATAATTCAATTAACAACCCGGCAGCGGAGTAGCCAATTTGAAACATATCCTGTGATATTGTAGTCAGAGAAGGAGTGACATAACTTGAGAGATTAATATTGTCATATCCAATGATAGACAACTCTTTAGGTACTTCTCTTCCTACGCGCTTCGCTGCTCTCATAACACCAAATGCCATCAGATCACTAGCGCAAAAAATTGCTGTCGTTTCAGGAAATTTTTTTAATAATGAAATCGCTGATTCTTCGGCTTGTTTTTCAGAAAACCCACCGTTATAAACGAGATTCTGATTATATGGAAGATGATTTCTTTCTAAACCATCTTTATATCCTTGAATCCGTTCTTGACTAACAAAAGCACGGTCATGACCATTGATCATGCCAATTTGCTTGTGACCAAGATTAATAAGATGTTGAACTGCCTCTTTTGCACCTGCAACATTATCAGTGGCGACATATCCAACCGTATCACCTTGAATCGGAATATCGACGAGTACACACGGAATATCACTTTCGACGACTTCCATTAAGTAAGGATCATCGTTTTTAATTCCTTGAATCACCACTCCGTCGACGCGTCGTTCTCGACAAAGTTGAGTATAGGTTTTCTGTTTCTGTTGACTGCTTGATGTATTGAATAACACGATATCGTAATCAACTTGACCGCAGTATTCATTGACGCCAGTTAACACTTCAAAAACAATGTTATCCTTCGCACCTTCTCTTGAGATCCCTGAAACGAGTAAGCCGATCGTCTTCGTTTTATTCATCACAAGACTTCTCGCTAACGCATTAGGGCTATAAGAAAGGTCATCTGCAATCTGCTTAATTTTCTTTCTTGTCCGTTCACTCACATCTGAATACCCATTTAGTGCTCTCGATACTGTCGTGACTGAAACGCCTGCTGCTTTTGCAATATCTTTAATCGTTGCCATTAGCTTCTCTCACAATCCTCATCATTTCCGAAACGTTTTGGATACTTGATTAATTGTTAGTATACAGTAACAATTAAGCGTTTACAATACCTGATTGATTGTTATTTGAAATATCAAACTTGGATCTCCTTTATCACTCTCGCCGGATTCCCGCCTACAACAACACTAGCTGGCACATCCTTCGTTACCACAGCACCTGAAGCAATAACAGCGTTGTCGCCAATTGCCACACCAGGGTTTATGATTGCTCCACCACCGATCCATACATTGTCACCGATCGTAACTGGCTTTCCTAATTCCTTCCCTGAATTTCGTTCGACTGGATGAAGCGGATGTGTTGCCGCATAAATATGTACTCCAGGAGCCAACATGCAGTTATCCCCAAAGCGAATCTCGCATATATCGAGCATCACGCAGTCAAAATTCGCAAAGAAGTTCTCCCCTACATGGATGTTATAACCGTAATCGCATTTGAAGCTTGGCTCGATGTAGACGTTTTCTTTCGTTGATCCAAAGAAGCCTTTCAGTAGTCTCGTCCGTTCCTCTATATCTGCTTCCGTTGTCTGATTAAATAACCTGGTGATTTTACGAGCATGAAGGCGATCGCTCATTAATTCAGGATCTGCTGGTTCATATAGCTCTCCTCGAATCATCTTTTCTTTTTCTTTCATTCGTTTACACACTCCCAACCGATTAATAAAACCCTAAATCCCCTTAAGTTCTGACTGTCTTCTCTGCTTGCCAGTTCTTGAGATAGTTTAACATTTCGCACCATAAATTTTCATTCTCTGTTAAAAAATGACCACCTTCTGGAATCAATGACATCTCGCATGAAGGAATACGTTCTGCTAGTTTCCTAATCTCGCCAACTGGTGATAACGTATCCTTTTCTCCATGCCAAAATCGCAGCGGACTTGTTATTTTACTTACATCAAAACCCCATTCTTTAGACAAAAGGTTCGTTTCGTAGATCACTCCTTCCACACCCTGGCGATATGCCTCTTTCGCATGATAAAGACTTGTTTCTACCATTTCATCGTCTTTAAGAATTTCACGATCCCATTCAGAGAGGTGAAGATGAGTCCCTGAAAGAATACCTTTCATATATTTATTTGGCTGCTTCTCTAGCAGCCTTTTCTGTGCTAAATTTGCTCGCCTAATGAGCCAAGGAAAATGCTTCGTTAAGAAAAAGGCCATTCGATTTTCTTTTGCCATTTCTTTTGGCGCCTTCCCTTTCAGAAATGGCGTAGCTGAGGAAACAAGAGCCGTATTTTGAACACGGTCTTGCAATGCCATTGCGCATGCCGCTGCAAATGCTCCGCCACCAGAAACGCCTAACACGGAAAATCTCGATAACCCAAGATAGGTAGCAAGCTCCTCAATATCAACTGCCCAATCGAGGATCGTCCTGTTTTTTTGAAAGTCTGACATTCCATAACCAGGTCGATCGGTTGTGATCAAATAAACCCCCATCGTTTTTGCTGGTTGATCATCATTCATAAACCAGATACGCGAACCGGGTGTACCATGGAAAAGCAAGACAGGTGTTCCGGTTTTATCACCGTATTCCCAGTATCCAAGCTTTCGTCCATCAAGTAAGGTCATCGACTTTTCCTGCATAAGATCCTCCCTTATGTCTTGATATCGTTACCTTATTTTTAAAAATGGCAGAGCATAGTAAACTTTCTTCACCAATCTTAGCCACCTAAATAATAACATTTATTGTCTAAGAACATAACCTTATTTACTTCGGATGTTAAATCCGCACGTTTATTAAACCTCAACAGTACAAAGCAGAAAAAGGGATCGAAGTGATCACTTCGCACCCCTTTTTCTGTTTTGTAAATATGGCATCAAATCGAATTTAATTCCACATTGCTAAATGACTCAATACCAATAACTTCACTTGTGACGTCAGCTAATTTGAATGTTGGTTTAATATGATTTATATATTCTACTTTTACATTCAATGGGTCATCATCATTCACATCGATAACTCTACCTAAAAACCCATCTGAAAATTTAAGTATCGTGTTTTTTGGATAAATAGAAAGTAACATCATAAATTCTTTCAATAAGTCAAGATCATATTGTTCAGGGTTATTCAAAATGATCTTCATCGCTTCATGTGCCGTAAACATCTTCCTGTAAGGACGATCAGATGTTAGCGCTGCGTAGGTATCCACAATCATTAAGATCCGATCTAACTGAAATAGTTCTTTAGATCGCAAACCAGCTGGGTACCCAGAGCCATCTAACCGTTCATGATGAATGATACAACATCTCGCAATATCATCTGTAAACCCCGAACTTTTAACGATCTTATATCCTTCCTTAGCATGCGACTTAATAACGTGATATTCAATTTCTGATATTGTAGCTTCTTTTGTTAAAATTGATAATGGAATAACTGTCTTTCCAATATCATGGAGCATGCTACCCAATGAAAATTTTTCTAATTCGATAAACCCCATCTTTTTAGCAAGTAAAGAACTAAGAATGAAAACATCAACCGAGTGATGATAGCTATACAAATCATAATTCTTTAAGCTTTGCATCAATTTATCCACTTCCGTAATCGACATCGTTTCTACAAATAATTCTTCTATCCAAACCATTTTCGAAAAATCATGGAGTGCACTCCCATAGCGATAATCGTGAGCAAATAATGCAATAGTTTCAAAAAAAAGCTTTCTCATTTTCACTTCGTAACCTATTAATTGATTTTTCCCAAAAACAGGTGATAGACTCTTTTTCTGAAATCTTGCTCCTTTTTCATCACTTTCTGAATACGATTCATTTGTAGTAGTTACTTTGTTATAGCCCCATTGCCTTAACTTTTCTAACTTTAAGTTGCTCAGTTTACTACCCTTCTTTAATAAAAGGGTGTTGCCTTTCCAAATGTCATTTTTTAATACGTCACCAATTTGAAGTTCACATAGCTTCTTATTCATGGTGTACACCTCCTAATTGTTTAAACCGAATAAGGGATAGACTTCTGACTAACAGGTGTTCATGGTTTAAAGTTATTAATTTTAGACAGCTCAACGTACAAAGCCTATTTAATTAGTTAATTCTCCCTATATTCTTCATTTGATATTAGGACTAAATAACCATTTCGTCCACTACCTTCCAATCAATTAATTCCACCCTTTCAAACCAAAAATGCGACAATTCATTTACTTTTTCTACCCTTTTAGACATAAAAACCATAAATTTCTATAAATTCAAAATAAATTCTACGTAGCTCTTCAAATAAAAAAAAGCCAGCCTATAGCCGACTATAATTTTAAAAATTGAATTGAAGTTGTTCTAGCTTTTGCTTTGAGATCTTTGCTAAATAGCTACAATTCTTAAAATGCACAATATTCATTTTTCCCTCTTGTTTTATCTTTTGAACAAAATCTATATTTATTATATAGGAACGATGGGCATCTATGAATCGTTCGTCTACATCTGAGTATAATTTTGCCAATGCAGCATTAACAGTGTAAATATGGGAATTAGTATAGATGTAAGTTTTTCTATCTTTTCTTTCAATCAATATTATCTCATCAAGAGCTAGGAAGAGTAGATCCTTCCCACGTTTCACAATCAATTTCTTAGTAGGTTTTTTAAACGATTTTTCCTTTTGTACACTGCTTCGATAAAAATACTCTTTGCATGTTCCAATTACTTCCTGGACCTTACCATCTTCAACTATTGGCCTCAACACAGTAATATAATTAACTCCCTTGAAGTTGCCTTCAAATTCAATCGTCTGACCTGCCCACGCCTTTTCATAAAGTTCTTGCTTCTTCTTCGCCAAATCTAGTGGTAAGAAATCGTATAACGACTTCCCTTCTACGTTCTCGGGCGTTAAACCCATTTGTACTAGCAAACTTCCTTTACAATAGGTATGGAGAAATCCGTCGCCTTGTTGAATGAATTTGAACAATAACCATGTTGAAAAGGTGCCTAACTCTCTAACTTTATCAACTTCCATAAATATCCACCAATCTTGATGTTTCTAACCTATTTCAATTTATTATACTAGATAGAGTCAATGACTTTTCTGGTACTCCTTCGTAACTAGTTTAGAGGTGCAAGGATTTATACTTAAAACCCACATTTATTAATGGGTGAAATAATTACAATAACACAGCCCTATGACAAAAATCGATAGGAACCAAAGCTTTAATTATTATTCCAAAAAAATAATTTCACCTTAACGTTTTCCCTTGACTCTCACGCAACGTCATCTACTAACATTAATCTTGAAAGGAGGCTCCCATGATGAAACGAGTAAAAGAAGTTGCGGAGTTAACTAGTATCAGTGTTCGTACACTCCATTATTACGATGAAATCGGACTATTATCTCCAGCTACATCAGAAGCGGGATATCGTTTGTATACAGCCGAAGACTTAGAAAAGCTCCAACAGATTCTCTTCTTCAAATCACTCGACTTTCCACTTAAGAAAATCAAAAACATCCTAGCACAGCCGGATTTCAATCGACTGGAAGCGCTGGAATTCCAAAAGCAAATTTTAAGTGAAAAGCAGAGACGATTAAACCAAATGATCACGACCATCGATAAAACGATTCAAAATGTGAAAGGAGAAATAACGATGACAGCTGAAGAAAAATTTGAAGGATTTAATTTCAGTCACAACCCTTATGAACAAGAAGCACGTGAACGCTATGGTGATGACGCAGTCGATCGCTCAAAACAAAAAATGAAAAATCTCTCTAAAGAGGATAAGAAAGAGCTTAGTCACTCGTTTGATGGTATCTACAAGAAGCTAGCAGATCTCAGATATGATCAACCGGACAGCGTTGTGGCCCAAGAAGCGATCGATGAGTGGTATCAGTTTCTAAACAAAAATGTTGGATATCACTATTCATTTGATGCTTTTAAAGGACTCGGTCAAATGTATGTGGATGATACACGATTCACGAAAAACATTGATCAATACGGAGAAGGACTCTCGATCTTTATGCGCGACGCGATGGCCATATATGCCGATCGAAACAAGTAAAGCATGCATACAAAAGAAATGGAACTAAAGTATTTAAACTTTAGCTCCATTTTGCTATTATTTATTACTTTTTCCGACTGAACCGAAAATGATTCCTATTGCAAGACCGATGGATACACCCATTGGTATGTTATCAAGTGCGACACCTATTGCTGCTCCCATTCCAACTCCAACGCCAATTCCCAAACCCATCTTATTGTCATTGTTCCTCACCTTTTTCATTTCACTTCGGCTCCTTTCTTAATTTTCGCTAGTATCAGTATGTACGTATTGCTGTTGTGAAAGTTTCATTCTTCCTTCGATAAGCAGAATCAGGTGGTGAAGTAACTTTCTACTGTGCCTAAAATTGCTAAAAAAGCTCCCCCTAAATTTTAGGAGGAGCTTCGTTCGATTCTCATGTGAACATGTAGAAAAGACATTTTTTAATTTTCTGTAGCCACTTTTCTTTCCTGAACATCTTCTTCAACAGGCTTAGGTTTTCGAATAAAGAAAGCCAGGATGAGCCCAATAATACCCGTAATACCAGCTACAATAAAGGATACATTTACACCATGGACTAACCCTTCAACTCCTCGAGCTGGCTCTGCAGCTTGAGACATCACCGTAACAAGCAATGCTGTACCCACTGCGCCAGATACTTGACGCATCGTATTATTCATCGCTGTTCCGTGCGGTATAAGATGCGCTGGCAGTTGATTTAGACCCGCCGTCGTGACAGGCATCATGACCATCGCTACCCCAAACATTCTGACTGCATTGACGATTGCTAAATAAGTGAACGTTGTTTGAGCGGTTAAATTCGTGAACATAAATGTTGTTGCCGTTACAATCACGAGACCAACGATCGCGAGCCACTTCGCACCAAACTTATCGAAAATCCGCCCAGTGATAGGATTCATAAAGCCCATGACAAGCGCACCAGGTAACAACATGAGTCCTGACTCGAATGCAGTGAATCCAAGCATGTTCTGCATAAGAAGAGGTAGAACCGTTGCAGCACCAATCATCGCGATAAACACGACCATGCCTAGCACTGTCGTTAACGTAAATAATTTATATTGAAAAACTCTGAACTGAAGGATAGGCTGTGATAATTTTAACTGTCTCAAGATGAACCAGACTAATGAAATACCACCGATGAGCATCGCAACAATTACTTGGGCGCTATCCCATCCATTCGTACCTGCACTACTAAATCCATACAGTAGTCCACCGAATCCTAGAGAGGATAAGACGATTGAAAAGATATCCAGCTTCGGATTCGTCTTTTCTGTGATATTTTTCAAGATAAAATAAGCAATAATGAAATCGATGATGACGATTGGCAAGATTACATAGAAGAGGCTTCTCCATGGATATTGCTCAACGAGCCAACCAGATAGCGTTGGTCCGATTGCAGGAGCAAAGGAAATCACTAGACCAAACATCCCCATCGCTTGCCCTCGTTTTTCAACTGGAAAAATCAGAAATAGAATCGTCTGCATTAATGGAATGATAATACCGGCTCCAGATGCTTGAACGATTCGTCCGACCATCAGAATTGGAAAGTTCGGGGCAATCGAACAGATTAATGTTCCTACCGCAAATAGCCCCATCGCCGTAAGAAACAGTGTCCTCGTTGTGAATTTCCCAATTAGAAATGCGGTAATTGGAATCATGACACCATTGACTAACATAAAGATGGACGTCAACCATTGTGCCGTACTTGCCTCTAGATTAAGATCTACCATGATGTGTGGCAAAGCTGTTGCGAGTAACGTTTGATTTAATATAGCAGCAAACGCCCCAGATAATAAAACAATGAGAAGTGGAACTTTATTAATTGAACCAATTCCTCCTGCTGTTTGATTGTTTTCGTTCATGTTCTCCCTTCTTTCTCTATGATTGTCATTACATTCTTGAAGCCCGTCAGGAAGATGATCGAATGAGACCAGATTGTAAAAGCTGAAGCTCTATTCGATACTTTCCCATCGCATCTTCAACCGTTAAATCGTTCGAAATGCTATGAACGAGGTTATGAAATGTGACAGCTGTTAAGATTTGCATAACGTGGAACATTTCTTTTCTACTTGAAACGTTTAATTGCTTAGCATCAACTAAATCATAAATGTCATCATAACGATTATTTGATACTTCCTCTGCTAAATACTTAGAAAACGTGTTCTCAATCTTATAATTCATGTTAAGTAAAACATTTCGGATAAAGTCTCGTTGACCAGTATCCTCAGAGTGTTCCAAAGTAGAACGAAAAATCTCACTAATGGCTTTGAAAAGATCCCCATTAAACTGCTTTAAATTTGCAATCAAATTCTCATGACGCTCTTTCGCATGTTCATTCAATAAATAGAAAAAAGCATCTTCTTTATCCTCAAAATATTGATAAAAACTTCCTCTTGGAATTCCAGCTGTTTTTAAGATATTTGAAATCGATGCATCATAAAGCGAAACTCGCGAAAATTCCTTTTTCGCCGCATCAATTAATATTTGCTTTTTTTCATCTTTCAAATTAAAAAACGTTGCTTTTGGCATTCAACCTCACCTTTCTAAAAAATTATGACACAACGTCACATTCACCAAACCTACTATATGTGACACCGTGTCATATGTCAAGAGATGAGCTCTATCTTACATTTGTCTTTTCTCTCAATGGATAACTAGCTATGATGTTTGCTTTTTCTTAAAGAGTGGAAAATATTCTTCAGAAGAAATTGGAAGAAAAGGTGGTTAGAAAAATGAAAAAAAATATAAGCAAAGGTTGGATCTTTTTCTTTGGGGCATTAGGGGGGTTACTCTATGGATACGATACAGGCGTTATTTCAGGCGCTTTATTGTTCATCCATCAGGATATTCCTTTAACTGATTTCTTAGAGGGGGTCGTCGTTAGCGCACTTCTCGGTGGTGCGATCGTTGGGGCTGGAATGAGTGGATATGTATCCGATCGGTTTGGTCGGCGGCGCGTAGTTTTTGCAATCGCTCTGATCTACTTGATCGGTTCGCTTGTTCTCGCCTTTTCTCCAAACGCGACCATTCTCATTATAGGAAGGATTATCCTTGGTCTATCTGTCGGTGGTTCAACGGCAATCGTACCCGTGTATTTATCCGAGATGGCGCCAACACGATCACGCGGAGCACTTGCTTCATTAAACCAATTAATGATTACGATTGGAATTGTACTTGCTTATCTGATCAACTATGCTTTCGCTCCGATTGAAGGATGGCGCTGGATGCTTGGATTAGCATCAGTACCAGCTCTGATTCTGATGATCGGCGTTCTCTTTATGCCTGAAAGTCCACGCTGGTTAATTAAAAGGAATCGAGAAGATGAAGCTCGTCGGATTATGGCTTTAACAAGAAAACAAAGTGAAATCGATGATGAAATGGAACAGATGAAGAAAATCGAAGAAGTCGAAGAAAGCACATGGGATGTATTGAAATCCAAATGGGTGCGTCCGATGCTATTGATTGGTAGCGGCATCGCTATTTTTCAGCAGCTGATCGGTATCAATGCCGTTATTTATTATGCACCTACGATCTTTACAAAAGCCGGGTTAGGTAACTCAGCTTCCATACTTGGGACCCTTGGAATCGGTATAATGAATGTTCTTATGACGCTAGTTGCCATTGCGACAATCGATAAATTAGGAAGAAAAAAACTCTTACTTCTTGGAAATATCGGAATGGTCTTAAGTTTGGCAGTTCTAGCAACCATTTTATTTACAGCAGAGCTTACAACGACGATTGCCTGGCTTACGGTGGTCTTCCTCGGACTATTTATTATCTTCTTTTCGGCGACATGGGGACCGGTCGTCTGGGTCATGTTACCTGAGCTTTTCCCTATGAAAGCAAGAGGTGCAGCAACTGGCTTCACTACGCTCCTCTTGTCTGCAGCAAACCTTGTGGTGTCATTGTTCTTTCCTGTCTTGCTCAGCTCTTTCGGAACAGCCTGGGTCTTTGTGATCTTTGCCATTGTCGGAGTCTTTGCCTTCTTGTTCGTTCTGAAATTTGTACCTGAAACAAAAGGAAGAAGTCTCGAAGATATCGAGAACGACCTAAGAAACAACGTTTCTGCCTAATAACATGAACCTGGAGAACCCCCGACTATCACATGGATAGTCGGGGGTTCTTTTATCTGTCGCCATTTCTACTTTCACCTATATCCGTTCACCGTTCTTTAGCTTCTTAATTAATTCAGTGAGATCAGACTTCTGGATACGCCAGTGACTACCAATCTTGAAAGCAGGTATTTTCCCATCCTGAACTAATTTATATGTGGTCATCTCACTAATTTGAAAGTACTTTGCAACTTGAGAGATCGTCATAATATCATGATGTTCACTATCCTGACTCATCTTATCGCTCCTTATCTGTCTATCTCCTTATTCTAACAAAGTTCATCTCTCTACGGACAAAACTCTATGAATAAGATAACTCATTATAACAGGTTATATCAAATTGTAATAAAAATGATCAAAAACAATAAAATTGGTAACCTTTTAGTTTAGTACTAACTTTTTACTTAAATCATATAGGGTAGTATTCATTAGTAAATAGTCGTAATCAGGAGAAAAAACGATATGAAATTCGCTTACATTCATAGTTTCATTTTAATAGATTCTATGCTAAACTACATTTTGTTGTAAACGGACCCGACTTCTATGAGAGTTAGAAGTCAACACACTATTATATTTAGAAAGAGGTGCAACATTGAACTTAACTTCTATAAAACAAGATTGGTTTGGTAATGTGAAAAATGACGTCCTCGCAGGGATGGTCGTAGCACTTGCCTTAATCCCAGAAGCGATTGCTTTTTCCATTATTGCTGGAGTCGATCCGATGGTAGGACTTTACGCGAGTTTCTGTATTGCGGTCGTCATTTCATTCCTCGGAGGTAGACCCGGAATGATCTCCGCTGCTACAGGAGCGATGGCGCTCTTGATGGTGACACTCGTTGCTGACCATGGCTTGCAATATCTGCTTGCTGCTACAATCTTAACGGGTATCATTCAGTTCTTTCTTGGTGTATTCAAACTCGCGCGATTTATGAAATTCGTGCCGCGTTCTGTAATGATCGGATTTGTGAATGCTCTAGGTATTCTCATCTTCACATCACAGTTACCACACTTTGCCGGTGAATCATGGCCAATGTACGCAATGGTGGCTGGTGCACTTGCGATTATTTATATCGTTCCGCGCTTTACTAAAGCTATTCCATCACCTTTGATTGCCATTGTTGTGATTACGATCGTAGCAATCATGACAGGTAGTGGCGTTCGAACAGTCGGTGATATGGGAGAATTAACGCAGGCTTTACCGTTGTTTCTTATTCCTAGCATCCCGCTAAACTTTGAAACGCTTGCCATTATCTTTCCTTATTCAATGGCACTCGCCGTTGTAGGACTATTGGAGACTTTCTTAACTGCGCAAATCGTAGATGATTTAACCGATACTGACAGCAATAAGAATAGAGAAGCAAAAGGACAGGGAATGGCTAACGTTATTGCAGGTTTCTTCGGAGGAATGGCTGGTTGTGCCATGATCGGACAATCTGTCATCAATGTGAAATCTGGTGGACGTGGACGCTTATCCACATTAGTTGCTGGTGTTTTCTTAATGATCTTAATCCTCGTCTTGAACGACCTGCTCGTCAAAATTCCAATGGCCGCTCTCGTAGGCGTGATGATTATGGTGTCGATCGGTACATTCGACTGGTCATCCCTGACAAACCTTCACAAAATGCCGCGATCTGATGCTGCGGTTATGGTCGTCACAGTGATTACGGTCGTCACGACACATGACTTGTCCAAAGGGGTCATTGCTGGTGTTATTCTTAGTGCTCTCTTCTTCGCATCAAAAATCTCAAAAGTGCGTATTGAAGAAAAAATCGATGAATACACGCAAAAGAAAATCTACCATGTACACGGTCAATTATTCTTCGCTTCCGTTACAGACTTTGTAAATAGCTTCGATTACAAAGACGAAGAAATCAAAGCCGTAGAAATAGATTTATCACACGCCCACGTCTGGGACGATTCAGCAGTCGGCGCCGTTGATAAAGTCGTGATGAAATTTAGACAGAATGAGATTGATGTGAAGCTAACTGGAGTCAACCAGGATAGTTCTCAATTAATCGATCGATTAGCCGCTTATAATAAATAAGAACGCGAAAAAAGCCACAAGTTATTGTGGCTTTTTTTGTTTGTTCTATTATCAAGAATTAGTGTAAATCATAACAAAGTGTAAGACCGCTGGTACTGAATGATGGTTTAAATATCCGTGTTTTTGATCCGCATGAAACTTAATGGAATCATACGTATTCAATTCGTAAATTTGTTCCTGAACCTGAACTGTACTTCTCCCCTCCATCACGGTTACAAGTTCAATAACACCAGCTTGATGGGGGTCCGCATAGTACTCTCCTCCAGGTTTTAGAAAAGCACGATGAGTTTCCAATGAACCATAACCGCTATTTGTAAACATAGGTTCAAGTGTAAGAGCTTCATTTGCACTCAACACTTTATTTCCTTCATTCTTCCTTGAAATGACTACTTCTTGCGGTTCAACAAGAAGCATCGAGATAGGGATTGAGAGGCCATTCGCTATTTTCCATATCACAGTTAACGATGGATTCGCTTCACCTCTCTCGATTTTCCCTAAAGTTAGTTTACTTACATCGGTTCGCTTAGCTAATTCCTGTAAGCTCAAGTCCCGCTCTTTCCTAATCCGTTTTAAGATGACACCAACTTGCTGAGCCAGCTTTTCTGCTTCCGTTACTTTACGATCACTCACGCTTGAATCCTCTCCATCACTTTACTATTGTTCTTATCCATCAAATCATTTATTATAATATAGTATACCAAAAAGTAAATTATAATATACCAATATGATCATGAAAGGGATGTACAAGCTATGAAAGAAATTGCCCTCGGTATACTTGCTTCCATGTTTTTTGCTGTTACGTTTATATTAAACCGCTCTATGGAGCTATCAGGCGGTAGCTGGATGTGGAGCTCATCCCTGAGATTCCTTTTCATGGTCCCTTTTTTACTTTTAATTGTACTAGTAAGACACAATTTGCAACAAGTTTTCCGTGAGATAAGAAAAAAACCTTTTCAGTGGCTGGCATGGAGTTTTGTAGGATTCGTCTTATTTTATGCCCCTTTAACATATGCGGCATCTTATGGACCCGGTTGGCTTGTCGCAGGAACGTGGCAAATTACGATTGTAGGAGGGATACTAGTTGCGCCACTCTTCTACTCCACAGTACAAACGAAAAACGGACCTATGAAACAGCGACAACGCATTCAAACAAAGGCTCTTCTCATTTCGATGATAATACTAGCTGGCGTCATGCTCATACAATTGCAAAAGGCAAATGATCTATCCTTCAGCGAAGTTTTGTTCGGGATTCTTCCCGTTTTACTTGCCTCCTTCGCATATCCGCTAGGTAATCGTAAAATGATGGCGCTTTGCGAAGGGCGCCTCGATACATTTCAGAGAGTATTAGGTATGACGCTTGCAAGTCTCCCGTTCTGGTTAATCCTTTGTGCGTTCGCTGTTCGTGACGTTGGATTCCCTTCCCAAGATCAGGTCATTCAATCATTGATCGTAGCCATTTGCTCTGGCGTTATTGCAACAACACTCTTCTTTATTGCAACAGATCGAGTGAGACTTCAACCCGGTAATCTTGCAGCTGTAGAATCAACTCAGTCTACACAAGTCTTATTCGTTGTTGGTGGTGAAGGTCTTCTCCTATCCAGTCCATTCCCAGAGAGCATCGCATGGCTTGGAATTACTCTGATCGCTTTTGGAATCGTTCTTCATAGTGTTAATGTTAAGAAAATGAACGGGAAGAAGGCTAAAACTCCTGGACATTTAGCAAATAAAAACATGATGTAGCTCGCATACCTACTCCATGTAAAACGACCAATCCATTCCTTCTCGATTGGTCGTATCATTTGATATATGAATTAAAAACGCTTTGGAATCGATCTTTTATCCTCTAGAGAATCTTTTAGGCAAACGCTCCCGAAAAGTCATCAAAACAAGGAGTCCAACCATACTAACACCATACGCGCCCATCTCCCACGCGAATCCTTCTAACTGAAGCAACCGGACTAAAAGCTGTGCCCCAAAGATAACAATCAGAAACAAAATACTTGAAAGAACACCGATAAGGGATGTGAAATTAGTAATGAGTGCCAGAACAATTACTCCTCCGATCATAAAAGCGACGGGTTCACTTAAAAAAAGTATGTCATTCCCATATTTTATATGAAGCAATGCAACACCTGCTGTGCTAAACATCGGTAATATCACGATGCCATAAATAATGAGAAAGCTCTTCACCCCGCTTCTAAAGGAAGTAATACGTAATCCGCCTATGAGTGCCACCACCCATAGAACAAGAGAGACTGGATAACCAATGATTTCAATTAGCGAAAAGGAATTGTTCCCATCAATTAGCTGTGAAACAATGAATATTCCAAAAATCCCTGCCATCAACCGTGCGATCAAGTTAATGTTTTCTTTTGTAGAAATGTCCATGGAATCGATCAACTCATTAGCATATGCCTTCGGAGATTGACCAAAGATCTGCTTAACAGTCTTCCCTTCTTTCTCGCCTTCTGTAATGTGATCTTCTGCCTCCATGAGGAAACTATCGATTTCTTCTTCGTTCACCCCTCGTGTGAGCAAGTATACACGCGTCTCCTGAATGAACTTTTCCCCTTCTTTCGTCATCGCTCCGTTCACTCTCCTTTGTTCAGAATTTGATTCACTGCCATACTTAAATCACACCATCGCTTCTTAAAACTTACTAATTCTTCCTCACCTGCTTCCGTTAGTGAATAATATTTCCGTTTCGGACCAGCAGTTGATTTTTTCAGTGTCGATTGAATCAGCTTATCTTTCTGCAACCTGATTAAAATTGGATAGATCGTTCCTTCACTAAATGATTCAAACCCATACGTATCTAATTTCGCTGCCAGTTCATAGCCATACACTTCTCCCTCCTTAATAATAGCTAGGATACAGCCATCTATGATGCCTTTTAACATTTGAGTTGTTTGCATCTGTCTCACCTATTTTCATAATTTCTTTAACTCTTGTAATACAAGGTATAATATTGAATTTTCACTACCTTGTAAAACAAGGTATGAGTAAAGTATACATTTTGCTATCTTGTATGGCAAGAGTAATTTTCTCTTTTTTTCCATTTAAAACAAAAAAAAAGCGAGATGAAGTCCATCATCTCGCTTCCATCACACTAGTTTAAGCCTACTTTTACTAACTCGATTAGGACTTCTTCTGCTGAACGAATCGCCTCTCCTCCGCCTTGCGCAAAATCTTTCTTTCCACCGCCTTTTCCGTTGATTAACGGCAGAACTTCTTTCAATGTCACATTCATATCGAGATTCAATTCTGCTCCTGTTCCGCAAACGATTTGTAATTTGTTTTCCATTTCACTAAGAAGGAACACAACGACCGACGGCGCTTCTTTGAGAATCGTTTTAGCGAGCTTCTGAAGCTCTTTCATTCCATACTCCTTAGAAATCATCTGAACAACCTTTTGGTTATGAATCGTATCCGCCGAGTCAAGCAGTTCTTTCGCTTTGAAATCAAGGAGGTGATCCTTCAGCTCTTCAATTGTTTTTTCGTACTCTTTCGCTTGTACCACAACCCGGTTTGATGCTTCTACGAGATCTGATTGTGGGACATTGAGAACATTCGTTAGACCTTGAACAATGGTTTGTTTATCTCGAAGTTGGTCTAGTACGCGATTCCCGCACACAAAGTGAACACGAGTTAGTTTCTTCTGTTTCTCCCATTTCAAAATACTAATCGCACTTACTTGTCCTGTAGTGGAAGGATGAGTTCCACCACAGCCGCTATAGTCAACTCCTGGTATCATAACAAGGCGTATGTGATCCGACACGGCTACTTGTTTTCGAAGGGGATATTGAATCAATGCCTCTTCCTGTACCCACTTTGTTTCAATGGGATGATTGTGTTGAATCACACCATTTGCGAACGCTTCTGCTTTTTCTACTTCCTCACCCTCAAGCGACAGGACATCCAAATCAATCGTGCAGATTTCCTGTCCAAGATGGAAGCTGACCGTTTGATAACCAACCTGATCTTCAAATGCCGCTGACAGAATATGCTGACCAGCGTGTTGCTGCATATGGTCATATCGACGTTCCCAGTCGATTTTCCCTCTTACCTCTTCACTTTCAGGTAGAGTTGTATCAACGTAATGACGAATTTCACCATCGATCTCTATAACATCAATCACGTTCACACCGTTTAACGTTCCAGTATCATGTGGCTGTCCTCCGCCAGTTGGGTAAAATGCCGTTTGATCCAATACGATATATTGTCCCACATCATCAGTGGATTGCATCAACTTTTGAGCAATGAAGGTTGTTATGTATGGGTCTTGATAGAATAATTTGGCTGTCATAGGAAACACTTCTTTCTATAGTAAAAATGACTTCTTCATGTTTATCCTACCATTTTTTAAACAGAACATCCTACTTCTGCTCCACTTCACAGTTGATTGGAGCTGGAATCAACAGCTGTATCACAACAATATCTCCGAAAGTAGCCTGGTTAGAAATAATGTTTTTCAGTCTAATTTCAGAAAGCTCTTCTATGATGGTAATGTTAAGTAGAATTTGAAAGGAGCATGAACCATGCTATCATCACCTTTACACCCGTTACTTGTTCACTTCCCAATTGCTTTACTGATTATCGGCGTTATCGCGCAATATTTAGCTTTATGGAAAGAGGATTATTTCGAAAAAATTGCTTTATTCCTTCTACCTACAGGATTTGTATTTGGCGTTGTATCTTACATCACAGGTGACGGTGCTGAAGGATATGCGTTCGACCACTGGGGTCGACAGGTAGAATCGATTATACACACTCACGAAACCTATGCCCTGATCACTTTATTTATATTTGGTGGCGTTGTAGCTTTGAAGCTCCTACGATTATTCATGCCATTTAAGTGGATTAAGCCCATTGTTCTCGTCCTTTGCCTCGGTGGATTGATCACACTAACACTAACTGGTCATTATGGTGGAAAGATCGTATATGACCATCAGGCTTCCCCTTCCACGCAAATAACTAGTAATTTTTAAAAAGGCTCTTTTCTCAAAGAGTGTTGTTTTTGAAAGAATTATTGTATAAAGAACCACATTTAACTGATTGGAGCGGAAGGTGCTCGACTCCTGCGAAACTAGCGGGACAGAAAGGTGCAGTGCTTTTGTGCGCCAGCCCCGAAGAAAGCGGGCAGAGCGGAAATCCCCCATTCTTATAGCACTAATGTTTACGAAAAGTGCCTTAAAAATGAAGATCAAAAATGAAAAGGGCGAACGCTTCATAATGAAGCGCTCGCCCTTTTTCTTGCTACTTTTGGATCATCAGATGCTCTAGTCCTGCTTTCCGTTCAACTTTTTCTTCATCTGAAGCAAGATCATACTTTTTCAATAGATGAAACAACTCATTTAGCGTTTCCTGAGACAAATTTCGCTGTAAATACTTATAAATATCCTGTACCAACGAATCAGGCAAATACTCAGCCTGGTTTTCAAGCTTATTTAAAACATCACCATAAGAGTGATCGATTGAACATTTCCCCATAGATTAGCACACCTCTCCGTTTGAAGTACTTCTTATTCAGACATCTTTCATAGTCAGTTTTGTTATTTTTTCTTCGTGAATTTCGCTAATAAAAGAGCAAATATCAGCAAAACAACGCCTAGTATGACAACAATATTATCTGAGAGAAAATCCACTGTGACACATCTACCTTTCATTTACGTTTTAATTGGAATAAGGAAAGGATAACATATAAAAAACCTTTGAGAGGATTTAATTTAGTCCCGACGTCATGAATGGCGATGACACTTCCATCCATTTCGATCTTTATCATCGCTTTTCTCTCTAGAGAGGTTTGAGTTTCGACTTCTTCCAATCATTTCCCCGGAAATCAACTACCAGATTACAGAACCATTCTCTGAAAGTAGACAAAGCAAATTTTTCCCCATCGACACCAATAGTCCTTTCTTTTACAAGAGCTTGTGTATAATGATGACATCAACTATTGACTAGGGGAGGAATCGTATGAAAACGTTTCGTTTTGTGTTCTTATTTTCCCTCTTATTTATCTTAACATCATGTAACTTCTTGACGTCTTCTGATTCTAGTAAGACGGTAGATGCAGAGAAAGAAACAGTGGACAAAATGGCAGATACATCTGAGGCGACTGAATCCGTCTTTCAAGCAGGAACATACAAATGGGAAAAAGACGGGGTGATTATGGGAGGACTGGATCTTACAGATCCTCAAGCTAATTCCTTTACATTCATGGTTCAAGCTTACGATGGGCAGAACGTTGGAGAACTATCAGGTAAAGCAGAGGTTGACGGAGATGTTGCCACATACACAAACCCTGAAAATGCTGATTGCAAAGCAACATTCGGGTGGAAAGATAATCAATTGGCAATCGACACGAGTGAGGCATGCCAAAGTCTTAATGGAACTGACGTTTCTTTTACTGGCATCTACACATTGATCCCTGTTGGCACGTCTTCCACTTCTTCCGAACAAGAAAATGGAAAAGCAGAATCCACCTGGCAAGAGGCAGTTTATATTGATCCGTCTTATGATCGTGGCAACTTAAGTATCTCAGAGGTCTCAACTGATTCATTTCAATTTGTAATTGACGTAAGTAAAAGCGGACAAGGTGGTGAACTTAAAGGCACAGCGACAATAAATGGAGATGAAGCAACCTTTGAGGATACAGAAGACCCTACATGCAAAGGAACGTTCATGAATAAAGATAATGTCATTACCTTCACAGAAGATTCTTGCCTTAACTATCATGACGCGGAGGTTGGTTTCAATGGGGAATATACGTTAACAGACCAAGCACCTGTTGCAACAGAAAATGACGACAGCAAAACTTCTTGTGAGACGTCACCTTTTCATGTTGAACTTCTTAAATTTGCGGAAGAAGGACACTTGAAAGATGCGTCTATTTTCCTCGGGATGTCAGAAGATGCGCTAAAACAAACGAAGCCGGCGATGACATACGATGATGTCCTTTACGAAGGTATACCAGGTTACTATGATGACATGTACACGTATTTAACAGCCAATCATGAAGTGTTTAATCTCCGTTACAATGCCCTATCAGAAGGAAGTGCTGTTCCTTATCAAGATGTCGTTTGCCAATTCGGTGAACCTGATGAAGTGGTGTTCAATGAATTAAATAGTGAATATTTTCATGTATATAATGCCGGTGAAAACAAACTATCTTTCGTTTCGGATACGAAAGAAGGAGCCATTAAAGCGGTCGAGCTAGAATCCAAGGAAGATAAGTTGAAAATCAACCCAATTCAGGACTAAATTCAATCTAGATCTGTCCACAATAGAAAGAAGCGGTTCACCAAGTGGTGGAAACCGCTTCTTTCTTATTTCATAGGATATTGCCTTTGCAAAAATGATACTGACTTTTGAATAAGCTCTTTTAATACTTCAATATCAATATCTTCTAATTTATTCACATAAACACACGACTTCCCAGTTGTGTGTTTTCCAAGCTCCTTTAACCCAGCCTGCCTCTCAGGATCACCTTGAGCGAGATACAAACTGATTTTCGCTTTCCGAGGTGAGAATCCTACTAGAGGCGCGTCCCCTTCATGTCCAGATGCATACTTGTAATGATACGATCCAAATCCAATAATACTCGATCCCCACATCTTCCCTTCATACCCTGTTACTTCAGTGAAAATATCTACCAAACGATATCCATCTTCTCGCTTTTTAGAGTGGTCGACACTCTCAAGAAAGTCAATGACACTATCATCGGTTTCTTTCGTCTTAAGTTCATACACTTTCTCATCGCCCCCTTATTCAGTTCACTTACTATAACAACTACTCCATTACGCCATGATTCCCTTCTTATTATGGGTAAAATAGGACTACTTTATCTGATTTTGACTTGTTTTTGTATTCTAACCCCAACATTCACTACAATTACAAATAAATTGCTAAAAATATATCTAGTATATTTCTTTTATTACCATTTCATGATTCTTTCGCAAAACGAGTTATGACCGCTGTGAATCGGGAACGTTCTGTTCAAGAGTCGTCAAACTCGATGACTCTTATCTAAAATATTGTTGGTTTTTAAAGGGATCTTGTATAAAAAACCTTACTTCAAAACTTCAGAGGTGATTGGAGCGGAAATCACTCCATGCTCCAATAGCAACAAAGTATTCGAAAATAGACAATCAAAAAAAGCTCTACACATCACGGAGGTTCAACTATGTTTACCCTAAATGATATTCCCATGTTTTTTGTGAACTTTTTCATTATTTTACCGATTGTGACGCTTGTACATGAAGCAGGTCACGTACTCATAGCGAGATTGTTTGGAGGAAAAGTGAAATTTTGTATCGGCACAGGAAGAACCCTGTTTCATATAGGATCATTAGAAATCAAAAAAAAGTATTTTATGGAGGGGTGGTGTCAATATGAAGAATTGAAATACAACAAAACTTGGGCTCATATCGCCATCTATTTAGGAGGTAGTCTTTTTAACCTCATCTTGATTCTAGCTATTAACTATTTGATCACTTCTAACATCATGCCAGTTACTTTGTTCTTCTATCAGTTTACGTACTTCTCTATCTATTTCATTTTCTTTTCTCTCATGCCTTTCAGAAACGATAATGGCCGACCTAGTGACGGAATGGCTGTATTCGATGTTCTCCGTTACGGGAAATCCGTCGATCCGATTGATTAGGAACGATTCGTTTGATGAATGATTCATGCGAAAGACCCTGTCGACTATGACAGGGTCTTTTGTAAGGTTACTTCCAAATCGTGCGATACTTCTTCTGATACTTCGAATCCTCGATGCCATCGATCAAATCCAAAGCCTGTCGCTTGATTTCTTCATCCCCGATCGCATCATAGAGGTTCCGCATAGATTGAAGAATATCAGAACGAATCAATGTGTAATTTTTCTCATCTGAACACGCATGAAAACGATCAACCAGGTGCACGATGACCATTTCTTTTTGAGCTGTACCCGCAAGTCCCACTCTCCAGATCGATTGAAGACTATGACGTGCAGTCACGAATTTCGGATCCTTCGTCACTTCCCATAGTGCTGGAAAATCAGTTAGAATGCGCTTTTCTGGATCACTTATCGCAAGTCTGGATATAAACTGAGCATACCTTGATCGCGTGTGATTATTAGAAGAAGTTAACCCTTCCACGAGATCATCCCATACTTCATACGACCATTCTACTTCCTCGTTCATAGCTTCAAGGAGAGCAAGAAAGGCATTGTATTGGACATCTCGATCTTTCGCTTCTAAGTCCTCAAAATGCTTTTGAATCGCATCATTCAATTTCGATCACCTTCTCAATTCGTTATCATTTCACTTCATCACTCACCCAATAAGGCTACCTTGGTTTTGGTAGTGATTTTAATCATATCTCAATGCATTCAGTTCTACAACTTACCCTTTGTTCGAAAACGTTATTCGCTCATAAGGTTCTAGACATGGAGCAGTCACATCGAAAGCATCCGGGTATTTAATACCAAGCCCAGTATTCAAACAAACCACCTGTTCATCGCCCTTTATCCAATTTACACTTCTTAACTGTTTTGCTGCCGCAAATGTAGCCGCACCTTCAGGACAAATAAACTGCCCCTCCTGCCTTGCGACTTCTCGCTGCGCTTTCCTAATTTCATCTTCTGAAACCGCAACTGCGCAGCCGCTCGTTTGATAGATCGCGTCGAGTACTAGGAAATCACCGATGGCTTTTGGAACATTAATGCCAAACGCATGTGTCACGGAATTCGGCCAAAACTCCGATTCAGTCTTACCTTCCTCAAACGCTTTGACAATCGGAGCACAGCCTTCTGATTGAACCGCAACTAATCTTGGGAGCTTTTGTTTACGGATCCAACCAAGCTTCTGAAGTTCAAGGAATGCTTTATAGATTCCGATTAAACCAACTCCCCCACCTGTCGGATAAAGGATGACATCGGGCAGATTCCAATTCAGCTGTTCAGCGATTTCATACCCCATCGTCTTTTTCCCTTCAATTCGATAAGGTTCTTTTAGTGTCGAAGCGTCATAGAATCGATGTTCTTTCACGAGATCGCCCACCATCTTCCCCGCATCACTAATTAACCCATTTACGAGATAGAGGTTGGCACCTGAAATACTCACTTCTTTTCTTGTAATTTCCGGTGCATCCTTCGGCATCACAATATGAGATTCCACTCCTGCTTTCGCTGCATACAACGCCCACGCTGCGCCGGCATTTCCATTCGTAGGCATGGCAAGATGCCTCACACCCAGTTCTTTTGCTTTCGAAATTCCTACTGCCGCTCCCCTTGCTTTAAAGGATCCAGTTGGCACCATCCCTTCATCTTTTATGTATAGGTTCGGAATATCTACTCCTTTTCCATAAGCTTGCATGGGCAACAATGGCGTCATGCCTTCTTCAAAGGTAACGACATTTTCTTCATGTCGAACCGGTAATACCTCATGATAACGCCAGAGAGACGGCGCACGTTCATTCACCATTGCTTTCGTAACACTCTTTTCTACTTCGTCAAGCTGATAGTCTACAAGTAACGGTGACCCACATACACAAAGCTGTTGTATCGTATCAGCCGAGTACGTTTCATTGCATTTCGGACAGGACAAATGAGAAATCATACTAAATGTCAAATAAGCACCTCCATTGAATGAATACCAAACAGAATGAAACCCAAAGATCACACACAGGCGAGCTTCGGGTTTCATTTATTGACCACTTAACTATGAAAATCAAGTCCAGAATGAACTTCTTTAACATATCCAGCTCGAATAACATAATCACCAAAATGTTCGTTCTCTTCTTTTTCCTTAGCATAGTTAAAAAGAATCGGTTTCAGAGATGCTAGAATCTCTTCTTCCCCTATGTTCTCTTTATACATTTTACTTAGCCGATCACCAACGAATCCTGCACCGAGGTACATATTGTATTTCCCTGGCGCCTTCCCAATGAAGGCAATCTCTCCCAAGGTTGGTCTTGAGCAGCTATTCGGACATCCTGACATTCGAATCACGATTTCTTCTTCTCTTAGTCCAGCTTCATCAACGATTTCCTCGATCTTATCGATAAGAGAAGGCAGGTAACGTTCTGCTTCCGCCATCGCAAGACCGCATGTTGGAAATGCAACACACGCCATGGAATTGCGGCGTAGGGCAGAATTCTGTTTTCCATCCGTTAGACCGTATGTGGCCACAAGGTCATCGATATCAGATTTGTTCTCTTCTGAGACGTTCGCGATGATTAAATTTTGGTTCGGCGTTAATCTGAAATCGCCTGTATGAACCTTTGCGATCTCTCTCAGTCCAGTCATAATCTTATAATCTTCTAAATCATTAATTCTGCCATTTTGGATAAAGAGCGTTAAATGCCACTTCCCGTCACCCTTCACCCAGCCATAGCGATCCCCATTATGATCAAAATGATAAGAACGTGCTTCTTCTAGCTCAAAGCCTAGTCTCTTATTCAATTCGTTACGAACCCAGTCCAGTCCTTTGCGATCGATTGTATATTTAAACCGCGCATTCTTCCGCTCTGATCGATTTCCATAATCGCGCTGAATCGTAATGACCTTCTCCGCTACATCAACGATCTGATCGGGTGAGCAGAAACCGATGATGCGAGACAACTGAGGATATGTGCTCGTATCACCATGCGTCATACCCATTCCGCCGCCGACCGCAACGTTAAACCCCTTCAGCTTGCCATCCTCAAGAATGGCGATAAATCCAAGATCTTGCGAAAAGATGTCCACATCATTAGATGGCGGTACTGCGACGCCAATTTTAAACTTTCTCGGCAGGTATTGCGGTCCATACATTGGTTCGATTTCTTCTTCTTTCCGATCAAGAACTTTTTCTTCATCCAACCAGATTTCATGGTACGCCCTCGTTCTCGGCAACAGATCATCACTTAATTTTCGTGCCCACCCGTGAACTTCAGCGTGAATGTCAGATTGATACGGATTAGCGTTACACATGACGTTTCGATTTACATCACCACATGCTGCAAGGGAGTCCATGAGCACCCGATCCATCGCCTGAATGCTCTTTTTCATGTTCCATTTTAAAATCCCGTGCATCTGAAACGTTTGACGCGTCGTTAACTTTAACGTACCATTCCCATACTTATTCGCCAGATCATCCATCACAAGCCACTGCTCGGGGGTGGCGACTCCACCAGGAAGACGTACGCGAACCATGAATTGATAAGCAGGTTCCAGCTTCTGCTGCTTCCTCTCTTGTCGAATGTCTCTATCGTCCTGCATATAACTTCCGTGAAACTTTAGTAGTTTCGTATCAGCATCAGGGATGGATGCTGTGATCGGATCTGCGAAGCTTTCTACAAGCGACCCCCGTAAATAACGGCTTCCTTCTTTTATTTCCTCCATTTCACTCCGTTTTCCGTCTTTAGACAACGATTTTTTCGACATAACCAAACTCCTTCCCTGATCCTTAGTACACATCGCGCTGGTAGCGCTTCTCGTTTCGTAGATCGGCTAGATAGGCTTCTGCTTCTGATTCACTTAAGTTACCTTCTTGTTCAAGAATTGTGACAAGCGCCGCATGGACATCCTTTGCCATGTACTTCTCATCGCCACACACATACACATGGGCTCCCTGATCGAGCCATTCATAAAGCTCTTTACTTCGCTCAAGCATCCGATGCTGCACATAAATTTTTTCATCCGTATCACGAGAAAAAGCGACATCCATGCGAGAAAGAACGCCTTCTTTCAACCACTTCTGCCATTCGACTTGATAGAGAAAATCCGTGACGAAATGCTGCTCACCAAAGAATAACCACGATTCTCCACGAGCACCCGTTTCCTCTCGTTCTTGCAGGAAAGCACGATATGGCGCAACGCCAGTACCTGCACCGATCATGATCACCGGTGTATCCGGATGTTCTGGGAGACGGAAATTTTGATTACGCTGCACAAATACCGGAAGGACGTCACCCGGCTGAGAGCGCTCCGCACACTGCCCTGAACAGACGCCTTTTCGATCTCTTCCATGCGCATCGTAACGGAGGGCACCAATTGTCAGATGAACTTCATCTGTATTGGCCTTCGAACTGCTTGCGATCGAATAAAGTCGCACAGGGATTTTCCGAAGTACACTTATAAAGTCTATTGCAGGGACTGGCCAGGGACCAAAATCGCGCACTAAGTCAACTAGATCTCGCCCGTAGAGATAGGTTTTCAGTTCTTCTCCTTCAGCATCCAGTACGTTGTTTAGCTCTTCATTCGGTGTAAGTGCTGCTATTTTTTGAAGCAACGGTTTGGTTAAGCTTGTTATTTCATATGTTTTCGTTAACGCCTCTCGAATTGACTGTACCTCTCCCTGTTTATTGATCGCCACCTGTTCGTTTGGATCCCATCCCATTTCTTCAATAACCTGCTCGACAAGTACACGATCATTCTCCGGATAAATACCAAGGCTGTCACCTGGTTCATAGGTTAGATTTGACCCTTCAAGATCTAATTCAAGATGACGTGTTTCCTTATTTGAACCACGACCATTCAGGTTTACATTTTCTAGAATTTCAGCTTTAAATGGATTCGTTCGAGAGTAGCTCTTCTCGACATCCTGAGATTCTTTTGCCGTTGGAGAATTGCTTCCTGCTGACTTTATATCATTCAATAAATTGGTTACACCATCAAACCATTCTTCAGCAAGCTCATCAAAATCAAGATCACAATCGACCCGTGGATAAATCCTCGTACCACCTAATTCTTCAAGACGATTGTCGAAATCTTTTCCGGTTTGGCAGAAGAATTCATAAGAACTATCACCGAGCGAGAGAACTGAAAATCTAAGACCCTCTAACTCAGGTGCTCTGCTGCTTTGAAGAAAGTCATAGAAGCTAAGCGCATTATCTGGAGGATCTCCATCACCATGTGTGCTAGTGATCAGGAGTAAATCCTGTACTTTCTTAATGGCCTTTGGTTTAAAATCATCAAGTGAAGAGAGCGTGACGTGATACTCTTCACTCTCTAACCGCTGAAAGAATGATTCCGCGAGCGACTGACAATTGCCGGTATGAGAACCATAAAGTATAGTGATTTCACGCGTTTTACCTTCGTTATCTCCTACCGATTCAGTTACTGTTGCACCTTGATCGACAGTCTCAGTAGCTGCCGCAGCTTCGCTGGGTACAGACAGATACCCACTAAGCCAAATCTTTTGGGTATCAGTAAGGGTTGGCAAAAGACGATTCAAAAGTTCGGTTTGTTCCTTGTTAAAAGGGCTATTCATTACCTGAAACTGCACTATGTTCCACCTCACATCAATAATGTCTCTCTTAAATTCAATGTAGTACAAGCTGTTTACTCGGATTTAAACCCGCGCGTTTCCTTATACATACTCCCTTCCTACTTTTTCAGCACATGTAAAAAACCTCTCTTCTTTTAAAATAAGAAGAAAGGTTTGTGTGATCGAGTTCAGCCATTCTCCTTATCTTTCAGGTCCGATAAACCTGCTGGATTTGGCACAGTACATGATGTAACAGCATCATATCGGTTGCCGAGGCTTCAAAGGGCCAGTCCCTCCACCTCTCTTGATAAGAAATGTTGCTATTAAATTTTTGAAATACAATGATTGTTTCAAATGTTATCTTCTGAAGAAACAAATGTCAATATATTATTAGAAAATTATCATGATTCACTTATTTCACTTAGCAAAGGAACAGTTTTTTTCTGTTAACAACCAAACGAAATAACAATGCTATCATCAAGATGCAATAGGAGACATTTCAAAAAATCGTTTGCTTTTCATGTGTGAGTTTCATAGTAAAAGGATAGACATACAAAAATAATACAAAAGCAATCAAAACGAGCGGAATAGTCACACTAAGTTGAAAAATTCGTGGAACCATAAAAACAGTAAAGATGAATATGAAGTTTAATGGAGCTAATCTCCCGATCCTACTCGAAACAAATTGCTTCTTTTCACATTTCGGACATGTCACCTGAGAATCTAGCTTAAGTCTTAACAAGCGCATAAACCACTCCACCCATCTAAAGCGATAATGACATCGAATACATTCGGGCATTTGATCCCTCCAATCTCGCCTTATCCTTCATTCATTTTCATGATTTTTTTACATATCGTACCCGTTCACAAATTCTTGAATCACTTCAACTTCGTCTTCTTTTAACTCTCTTCCCACCATTCGACGATAGGACTCCTGCATCCGTTTAAGATCGCCGATACACTTCTCAGTTATAACAGCAATGTTCCGTAGAAGTTCCACTTCCTTTTTGAACGCATCAATTTTGATCGCCTCACCATGAGACAAAATGACCCACTTTGCATCAAAGCTTTCTAGCTGATCGAGCAGTCGCTTTGTTGTGTTCACCGTATAATTGGTTTTGCTAGAGAAAATATCAGGATAGAAACAGTCCCCTAAGAAAAGAATTTTTTCTTCTTTGATATAAACGACTACTGAATCAGCGGAGTGATTGCCACCAACATGCTGAAGAATGCATGTAACGCCGCCAAGATCGATTTCCAACTTCTCATTAAACGTCACATCCGGAAGTTGAATGGCGATATTCCGGTGATCTACAAATTCCTTCTTGATCGCCGTTGCACAAAATTCAATTTCAGTCCCTTCTTTTACTCGTTCGTCTAAAGCTTCGTCAGACCAAGATAAAGGAAGCAGCTTAGCCATCTCTTCTTTTGTCTGTTGTAAGGATAGTGATACCGCATCCCGAAGAGCCGGTAAACCAAATATATGATCCCAGTGCCAGTGGGTTAACGCGACCAAATCCGGCTTTTGAATACCTCTTTCGGAAAGTTCTTTTAGAAAATAATGAGCATGCGCCTCTGAGTTACCCGCATCGATCATGAGCGATTTATGATCGCCAACCACCATACCCAGGATTGGACGATCCGTTTCGGATACTGGTGTTTGATAGTAGAAACGTTCCCCGATCTGTTTGATCTGCTGCATATCTTGTCCTCCTTCAACGTTGAACCTTTTGGATTTTTCACTATTCTTATCCTATCATTATAAAGACAAACACGGTGAATCCAACCTTCATGACAGTTTGCTATTTTAGTCAAGCCTCTTATCAAGTTGTTTACCAGAAGTGGACTGTCGTACTCAGTGACTCCTAGATGTTCCCCACAGAACTCACTTTCCTCTTTGCAGAACGGATTAACTCTTTTGTTCTTCTTCCTCACTTCAAATTGAATAGGAAGAGAAAAAATGTAGGGTCGAAGTCAGCTCATTCGGGTTTCACTAGTAAAATAGTAGTCCTGATCAAATCTAAAGAGGACTCTTGTTTTGCTGCATAAACGGTTTATAAGGAAAACCCTCTCATATTTGGATGAGAGGGTTTCTGATAATGTCTACTATTCTTGATCTGACAAATACACCCGATGATCTCGGAAAAATGGCATCAAATCCCGATCCGTCGATTTCTCCATGGACGAAATAAAATCTCTCGTTGTGGAAATACCAAACTTCTGTTGCTTGAAATAGCGGTGCATGGCGTCGTAGAATGCTTCGTCACCAACTTCTTGACGAAGATCGTTAATCGTACTTGAACCATAGTCATAAATCATATAATAATAGGCGTTGATGCCACCTTCATCGGCTCGGGCAGTAAAGTCAGCGATCTGACTCGATACATGATAGCCTTCGTCTGGATGCGGGGCAACGTCGAGTTGATCAAGGTCGCCATCATAGAGTGCTGCAGCAAAGCTTGCGAAAGACTCATCAAGCCATGGCTCATCGTATTCGTTGTTTCCGATAATGCCATAGAACCACTGATGTCCAATTTCATGGGCATTCACTGACTTTGCCCAATCAAGCGGACGATCACCTGCAAGACTGATCATGACAAGCTGTGGATATTCCATTCCACCAAACCAACCTTCCATCGTGACAACGTCAAGCTCCGGCCACGGATACTTGCCGAATTTCTCACTGAATAACTCCAAGCTATCGACCCCCGACTCTAGAAGAGAAGCCGCATATTTTGCATGCTCAGCGGAATAATAGACGTTCACTTTTGTTCCGTTCACTTTAGAAGAAATCACACGGTAATTCGGGTTCATCTCCATCGCGAAATCTCGAACATCCTTTGCTTTATAGTGATGTGTTGCCTTATTTCCTTTGATTACTGGCTTCCCTACTTCTTTACCAGTCGCAGCGATTACCTGTGCCTTATCCGTTGTCATCGTCACATCATACTTTCCGGATAGGGAATAGAATGCTTCCCCATAAGGATAGTAAGGATCCACATTCCATCCTTCATCGTCATAGACGCTTAAGATTGGAAACCAGTTCCCCATCGATACAGTATCGCCATACCAACCAAAACGATCCTGTTGTTCAGGTAGATTTACATTGAAATTCATCGAAACCGTTGTTTTTTTATTCTTCTGTAGCGAAAGACCCTTAATATGTAGAGCTGTTTCATTCACCTCATACTTCTCTTTTTTACCGTTCACTTTTATTTTAGATACGTTCATTCCGCCGCCGTTCTCCTCGAAAGTCTCGGCATTTCCCCAGAGATTAAAATACAACTCGCTTAAATTGTTTTTTATGTTGTTCTTAAACGTAACTTCCAGCGTTCCTTTTACTTCGTGAGTCGTAGCATTGTAGTCAACATCCATCACATATGAAGGCTTGGATGGCCCAAGTACTCCCTCTTGCTTCGATGGTTTCTTAAGCGCAAATGGCTGCTTCGGCACTTTCAAACTAGGAATTTCAGATGGTACGTAAGCCCCCTTTCCATCTTGTGTTAACTGCTTCGCATCAGGCTCAGCAGCTGAAGCAGGTAGAGCGAGCCCTATCAACAAACTGCTTGCAGCTACTCCTTGTACAAGTCGCTTCATCATTCTTTTTCCACTCAAACGAATCCCTCCTTTTTATGATCATATAAGGAGTTCTTGTTATGTAAGTCTCTTCCCTTGAAACCAAATACTCATTTATGGAAAATTTATCTAGTTCAAAAGAAGGAGGGGGTCAGGCACGTGCCTGACCCCCTCCTATCTATTCCATCTCACTTATGGCAGATCGTTACCTGCCGCACGATATAGTTCATACCATTCCTGTCTTGTAAGTGTCATATCAGAGGCTTTGGAAATATCCTTTAGACGCTCAGGGTTCATTGTACCTACCACCGGCTGGATGTTTGCCGGATGACGAAGAATCCAGGCGATCGCGATTGTCGAATCCGTTACGCTATATTTCTCTGCAAGCTCTTGAAGCTTCGCATTTACTTCAGGGAACGCGTCATTTCCAACAAATGGACCTTCGATCATACCGTGTTGGAACGGTGACCATGCCTGGATAGAAATATCATTCAAACGGCAGTAGTCAAGAATATTACTATCCCGAACGATAGCCGGATCATTCTGCATGTTCACATTAAAACCTGCATCAAACATCGGGGTATGTACGATGCTTAATTGAAGTTGATTGATGATTAAATCATCTTTCAAATACTTTTTCAACAGCTCGATTTGCATCGGATTCTGGTTGCTCACGCCAAAGTGACGCACTTTACCGCTTTCTTTCAAACGCGAAAAAGCTTCCGCCACTTCCTCCGGCTCAACTAATGCATCAGGACGATGAAGTAATAACGTATCCACATAATCAGTCTTTAAACGGCTGAGACTCCCTTCGACCGATTCAAGAATATGATCTCTTGAGAAATCAAAGAAGCCTTCACGAATCCCACACTTCGTTTGAAGTTTCATTTTCTCTCGAACGTCATCGTTCTTTGAAATCGCATCAGCGAATACTTCTTCAGACTTCCCACCACCATAAATATCTGCATGATCGAATAAATCAACGCCGCAGTCCATCGCATTTTCAATCACGTATGCTGCATCCTTTGTGCTTAACTCACTCATTCTCATACAACCTAAAGAAATTTCGCCAACTTCTAAATCGCTATTGCCTAGCTTGATCTTCTTCAAAGAAAACACCTCTTTCAGTTGATGATTCTATCCTACCATTAACGATTATTATTAGTAATGAAAACGCTCCACAACAATCAAACCTGGATGGACTTCGATGACTGTCGCCTAGACCCTAAGCAGAATGTTTTTCGCGACCCATTTTGATGAAAATCTCTTCTAACGAAGGCTCATCGACTTCTAACCGATAGACATCTACACCAGCATGTAGAAAACTTCGATTGATTTCGGGAATAAGCCATTCTCCGTCCACTACGATACTCGTTGCTTTTGTTTTCCACTCGATCCCACTCCCGAGCTGCTCTAGTTGCGACTTGAGAGACGCCTTTTGTTTTTCATCTATTTGAGTATGTTTCACAAAGACCGTTACCTTGTTCTGATATTTAGCCCTTAACTGCTCCATGCTTCCTTGCGTTGTGATGATTCCCTTATCCATGATCGCGATATCGTCACATAGTTTTTCGACTTCATCTAGATTGTGTGACGTTAAGAAAATCGTCGTACCTTCTTCTGCGATGGTTCGGATTAAGGAATGAATCGTCAAAACGGCATTTGCATCAACACCAGAGGTTGGTTCGTCCAAGAAAAGCAGGTCAGGTTTATTGACAAGCGCCTGAGCAATCCCTAATTTCTTCTTCATTCCAAAGGAAAACTTCTTTGCTTTCACATCTGCAGCATCACTTAATTCCACCCGCTGTAATAGATCGAGCATTTCAGCTTTAGACAACTTCACATTTAGAATACGACTAAAGTACTTAAGATGATCCATTGCCGTTAAATCATCGTAGAAAGTTGAATAATCAGGTAACACGCCGATTCTGCGTTGGATTTCGCTGCGTTCTTTATTTGATTTTCCAAGGATGGAATAAGAGCCGTCTGTAGGATGGATCAATCCAGCAAGCATATTGATAAAAGTCGACTTTCCCGCACCATTTTTACCAAGAAATCCAAACACACTCCCTTGATTCACCTTTAAATGAATATCGTTCACAACCTTCTGATTGCCGTATGTTTTCGTTAATCCTTCTGTCTCAATCGCATACATTAAAAATCCCTCCTTCGAATCATCAGTAAACTACCAAGCAAAAAGAGGATAGGGAAGCCGATAACGAAATAAGCAGTCCATGTCTCCTCCTGGAAATAATAAAAGTAAGGGGTGAGATAGCTGAACACCTTCAAAAAGACATTGTTCGAAAAGGTACCCCATGTCCCGAGAACTGGCATAGCAATCGAGATCACAATTCCGAGAAACATCGTCATTGAAGGTTTCTGAATGGAAGTAGACAAAAGCGTTGTTAACCCAATAAAGTACAGCACGAAAATAATCGCTTGAACAAATTCAACAATGAAGAAAGCTTTTGCGAATGGAATGACTAATAAGGATGCGATCAAAATACAGACGATCCAGTACATAGCCGTTCCTAGAAATTTACCAAGGACGATGTTTTCTCTAGATGTTTTGGTAGCAAGAAAACGAATGGTCCTTGAATGGACCTCGCCATTCACTACCTGGTGAGATAGACTCGTCACAAACAACGGGCCAAAGGTGAGAATAATGAGCGCTAGACCTCCCATATAGGCATTTCCGCTTAATCCAGCCTCTTTCATCTCCATATTAAACTGACTGATTAATCTAGCAGCGCCAAGGGTCACACCGAAAATAAATAGAATAATGATAATTGACCGCACACTTTTAAACAAACTTCTAAATTCTCTTAAACTAATCGTGAGCATTTGTGCTCTCCTTTCTCTTTTTCCAATTTAACTTCCCGACTTCTCTCGACATACCAGTGGTAGAACGTATTCGCAAGCTCCACAGGGATGTCATGGATGCTAGCGTTGTGAATTGGTTTCGCACGATTCATCGTCCCAACGGTAGCCAGACCAAGTTTCTTTTGAATTAGCCCTTGAGACACGTTCACTTCGATGATCTTATCTCTTTTGGATAGGAACAATGTTGTTTTCAAACTTCCAGACTTAAATTGGATGAACTGATCATGGATCACATATTTCGTATTAAGGTAATTGAATACTCTCGCACACCCAATCATCACTAGTAGAACAATCGCTACCAGCCACCAGCTGATATCAATCGCATCAAGGATCGATGGTTTGAAATACCATAGCACTCCGGTTGCAATCATCCAGATCCAACTAGGTCTCATCATTCTTATCCAAAATGATTTGACCGGGAGCGATTTCATCTGATCTGTCATCCGATAAGAAGGAAGAAGCTCTTCAACCATTTCGTAGGCATTTCGAATCGGCAAAAATGGATATAGCGAGTTGATTTCGAATCGTTCCTCATCTTCTCGTAGTTCACCAACGCTCGTTAATTTCACTTCCGCAAGACCGAGAATGCGCTTCATCAGCGTCTGGTGAAGTTGAACCGCCTGCACGTTCTTTTTAGAAATAACAAAATCCGTTTCATCCAGAACGCCTTTGCGAATATAAATTCGATTTTGATCAGACGTGATCTCATAATTTCCATACTTCAAAAAAGTTCTGACAATCCCGAAACAGATCGATAGGACAATCAACGCGATCAAAGCTAGAGAAACCTTCCACCATGAGTCTATAATCAGATGAAGAAATCCTTTCGCTTGTTTTTTAACTTCAAAAATCTCGTTCATTTTAAAATAAAGTGAACCGATAATTGGTGCGAGTACAAAGATACTTAATGACGTGAAGGAAGCTTTGAACAGATCCTTTTTTTGTGCTTTAAAATGCACCCTTCTGCCTTCATCTTTCCGATCAGATTCTTCTTGCGCTTCTACTACTCGCTCCACTTCTTCAAGTTCTGTATTTTCCGTCACCTTTTGTTTTAGTCGATCTGCCTCTTTCGTTGAAATCACTTCAAACTCAACTGCCGCTTCATCCCCGCTCATACCTGTTTCGAACGTCAGCGAAGTCATTCCGGTTAAACGATGAAAGAGAGACGTGTGTTGGTTCGTATTTTCAACCTTCGAGAACGGGATCGTTCGATTCGTCTTTGTAAAAATCCCTTCATAAAGATGGAATGAGCGATCATCCACCTCATACTTTTTCGATGCCCACTTGAGTACGGTTAGAATGAGAGAAGCAACGATTGCAAGCAAAACAACCAATCTACCATATGTAAAGAACGTCTCTCCAGACTGATGTTTAATGATAAAGAAAGTAATGACAAAGAACAGCACGTTCCTTCCCATCTTCCATATATCCAACAACATGAGCATCGGATGATGTCTTTTCACTTCACTCGGTCACCTCTTTCACTTTTGCATAGATGGCAATTTCATCGCGTAGAAGAAAAGCCTTTTTTTCAGGCAGGGCAGGAATCGTATGAGACGAACCTATTGTTTCGATCGTCAGGGCGTACAACCCGTATCTTCTTAGTACTGGTCCCTGTCTTGTAGCAACGGATTGAATTTTGCTCATCGGTATTAGGAGATGTTCTTCTTTGATTGCTCCGAATTTGAGCTTCAGAAATTCATCATCCGCTTCATACCGCCAATGTTTATACTTTAATTTCGGATGAAAGAAGATTTCCCAAATCGCTGATCCAGCGGAAATCACTGTCACCAGACCCAAAATCAACCCAATCCACTCGTACCACGAATAGATTGAATCCAGATAGAAAAGAACTCCTAGTACACTAAATCCAATCACGTTCCCAATCGTTTCATTAATAGTCCACACTTTTACAACGTCCCTCGACAGCTGTTGGTGAGGGACGTTAATTCCTGAAGACATTCTCATCCTCCTCATACTTTCATCTGGTCGTGCACGGTATGTCGTTACACTTTTCGACTTTCATGCAGCAACCTATCAAAACAGAAAAACGAAGGAACGGAAACTCACTTCCTTATATTTCCTATATCTAAAGATAGCAGGGAAAATAAAGGAATTCAATAGATTTTTATTGTTTTTCGATAAAAAAATATCGATAATTACGTAGTTTTATAGTAAAATAAAGTTAAATATACAAAGGAATCTTCCCCAAAAGAAGGAGCTTACCGATGAAATGGAAATACGGTTTTAACCTTTTAGCGAACGTCTGCTTCATACTGTTTTTTCTCATTGCTCTAACAACCATTTTTGAACTGATTGATTACATACCAAGAATCTGGTTTCCGAATAGTGACTTAACCAAGTCATTGGGAGAATTCGATCCGATATTCGGTAATTTCGTAATTGAATTTGATGCTCAACCATCTCTATATAGCGAGCAATCTTTTCTCATTCTATCGTTTGTATTTACTACCTCACTTATGGTGCTATGTCTCCTGTTTCTTTGGTTCATGCGTAAGCTCTTAAAAAACATTTATAAAGATAGTCTGTTTATGTATGAAAATGTTTCGATTATCTACAAGCTAGGGGTAACCATTCTAGTTTTTGGAACGGCAACAAACTATACTGATCAATTGTTATCATCCAGGATGCTTCAAACATTAACCATCACAAACGCGAACGTTCAATTTTCAAACTATGCGTATCTCGACGCCTTCATAGGCGGCGTCGTACTTCTCCTCATCGGAGCCGCTTTAAAACATGCGGTCAGCGCCGTGGAAGAGAACAAGCACACAATCTAATGACAAAGCAGGCGAGCTACTATGATTCGAATTAAACTTGATGTCATGATGGCAGAACGGAAAATGTCACTTAATCGATTGTCTGAACTGGTCGGCATCACTCCTGCTAATTTATCCGTATTGAAGAATGAAAAAGGAAAAGCAATTCGTTTCACGACTCTTGATGCGCTCTGTCGGGCACTGGATTGCCAGCCAGGAGATCTACTCGAATATAGTGACGACGAATAGCACCATGACTCACTCAGACTTAGAAGAACCACCCTACCAACGTATTAGAATCATAAAGAAACACAAAAAAGGCGGAATGCATCTATGTTTGAAGGTGCATTCCGCCTTTTTTTGAATTTTAATTAAGTAAAGTAAGGTGTTTTATCAGTCATTAGGTTTATAATACTTCGCCATCTCCATCACCATCGCGCCCATACGAGGTGTAGCAGGCATTAATATGCGTTCCACTCCATTATTCTCAAGATGCTCCGCCGTTACTTCACCAATCGCAACTGGAAGAACATCCTTAGAAAACAACGTGAGAATCTCACCTTTCTTCTTGACCTTTTCAACATATTCGAAAAAATACCGAACCTGGATGGCGCTTGTAAATGCCACCGCATCAAGTTGCTTCTCTTCTATCTCCTCGATCAGCTGAATGAGCACCGCTTCGTCTGGTGGCGTATGCTCATAAGGATAGATCGTTACGACAGCATTGTTCGCTTGTTCTAGTGTTTCAATGAACTCTGGCACATTTTCACCATGCATCTGAAGAAGGACAGTATTGTTTTCAATCGTTAACGTCTTCTCAAGCTGTTTCATCGTGCCACGATCCGCTACTGTTGCTGGCGTTATCCCTTTTTGTTTAAAATGCTGGAATGTTTTCGTTCCCCTCACCGCAATCGGTACATCATGAAGAAGCTTTTCATAGTGCTCTAGAAGACCTGCCTCTGCTGCAAGATCAGCCATTCGTCGTTCGCCCATTCCTGTCGTAAAAATGAGAAGATCTGGCGGATGTGCGATTATTTCGCGTAATGTCTCAATCACCTTTTCTTGATTCGTAAAAACCGTCCCCTGAGCTGGACGAATCAGAGCTCTTCCTCCTTGCTTCTCTATAAGCGCCGTAATTTCTTCGCCTTTTCTTCCACCTGTTACTGCAATGGTTTTATTCGTTAACGCCTGCACGATCAATCTCCTCCCATACCCTTTTATCCACTCCCACAACGCGTGTGTGGTTCTCTTCGTTATGGTACCGATCGTACAGGATAATTCATGTTCCTTCAATCACCTTTCTTTCTATCACAACGATTACGCTAACGTTAGATAGACAAATCCGTCCTCCACTTCTGTCGGGAAAGTTTCTACTCTTCCATGAGGAGGCGCCTTCAATTCACCGCTTATCGTATGAATTTTGCAATCATGGTGAGGACAAAAAATGTAATCACCATGGATTGCGCTATTCACTAGATCACCGCCTTTCGGACAGCGGTTATGAACGGCTCGGAAAGATCCGTCAGATAAATGGAAGATGGCGATGGATAGTTTTAGGAGGTTGATTGTACGACCAGATCCTATCTTGTAATCACGTGATCTACCAACATTAATTTTGACAGCCTGAACTGGCATATAATGTTCCTCCCGAAGTCATCATAGTTTCTTGACTATCTATGTCTACACGATTTTTAGCTCTGGGCTGCTTTAGTTGTGTGCATTTTTGGAGGAACAAGCGCCAGATTGCTTGTTCTTGTTTTTTCGCTTGGGAAGAGCTGATGAGCAGGAATTTCCGAAACGGGAGAGAGGTTATTCACTAGATGAGATAGTTTTGCTGATTCAGATGTATCGCCATATAGAATGGCTCCGATAATGTATCCATGGAGCGTGACAATTTTTTTGTAAATAAGTCGGATTGGATCAATCCATTGATACGTCCTTGTTTCTTCCGTTTCAAGGACTTGACCGGTAGAAAATGCTTTCACATTTGCGATATTTAACGTAGTAGACATAACGGATCCAGTATAACGCACAGGGACCCCAGCCAGGATTTTCGCAAGGCACTCTGCCTGATCTTGAATCGGATCAACAACGCCATACGTCACACTCCGATGCTCGGCACATTCACCAATAGCGTAAACATTAGGATCACTTGTTTGGAGATAATCATCAATAAGTATGCCTCGATGAAACGCAAATCCTGCCCTTTTAGCGAGTTCAATAGTTGGCTTTACTCCTACAGTCATGAGAACAAGATCCGCTTCAAGTATACTTCCATCAGAGAAGCGAATACCTTCCGCACGACGATCACCAATGATTTCTTTCGTTCGTTTACTAAGAGCGAAGCGAATACCTTTCTCTTCCAATTCTTCTTGAAGCATTTCCGAAGCAAGCCGATCAAGCTGGCGATTCATCACATTCGGCTGATGATGAACTACGGTCGTTTGGATCCCTCTCTCAACAAGTCCCATTGCTGTCTCTAAACCCAGGAGACCCGCTCCAATAACAGCCGCTTTCTTATAATGATTCGGTGCATCCATTAATGCAACGCAATCCTCTAATGTACGGAAAGTCATGACGCCTGGCTTTCCTGCTCCTCTTATTGGGAGGATATGCGGAGTGGAGCCAGTTGCTAGGACGAGCTTGTCATAAGTGAACTTTCGACCACGATCCGTTTTCACAAGACGTACGAGTGGATCAATCGTGTTGACGATTTCTCTTGTGATTACTCGAACGCCATGCTCTTTATACCAGTCATCAAGATCGACGTTCGCTTTCTCTAAAGCGACTCCATTTTGAAGAATTCGAGATAAAAAATGACGGTTATAGGCTGGCTCCTTCCCTATGACCGTTACTTCAAATCGGGATGGCTGAAGCGTAAATAAGCGTTCAAGAAAGCGGATTGCAGCAAGCCCGTTCCCCACCACTACCAATCGCTTTTTCATGTTATCCCTTCTTTCTATGCTGCTCCTATTAGTCAAAATCGTAACACGTTTGAAAATTCAAAATAATAATTTCGTGATATATCCTAACAGAGTTTTCAGTTGCCTACCCGTCTAGCGGATCGTTTCATTTCTCTAGCAGATACTAAGCTTAGAAGACATTCGGAGTGGTGAGCTATGAGAAAAAGACGAATCCAACGACCTTCATCAATTCTTGAGGATCGAATCAAAGAAGAAGACTCACCGTGAAGATCAAGCAGTATTAGAAATCATGAAATCCAAAACATCCATTGAACCCGTTCGATCCAATGGACAGCTCAGCATTCATGTGAGCGTAGACTCCTCTCTCCGCCTTGGGGAAGACTGGGATATTGAGCGAGACGTCTTCAAAGACGGATGGGGGGCTAAGCTTCAAAGGGAAGGACAACAGGTCGTTAAGAAAAACATCGAACACGTGATAGCCTTGGCGCAAGACCAACAGCTTGATTACCTGGAGTTTGGAAACTGGGTCCGGATTAAGCAGCCAATTTATTGGAATGAGCATGAAAAAGATTGGAAGAAGAACGTTCCCTGAATTACCTGTAACCGTTGATGTGAATTTCACCTTAACCGGATATGGGACGCAGGATATTAATTAACGCAAAAAAGGAAGAGCACACTTCGCTCTTCCTTTTTAAATCAGCTGTCATTCACTTTTAATTCGCAACAAGTTTCGTTGGATTTGCTTCCACAGCCGGATTATCCTTAATCGGATCTTCTGACTGGCGGGAGCGTTTGATGAAGAAGGCAAGCACGAACGCAGCACCCGCAAGAAACGTCGCAATAAAGAAGGCAAAGTTAATTCCTTCAAGCATTGCTTTCATTGCGATCTGCTGTTGCATTGTCGCAAGTGCAGCAGGATCTGCTGCATTTGTACTTCCAGCAGCATCAGCCATTAAGTCCGCAGCCGTTGATTCAGTGCGATTGGACATGATCGTGACGAGCAATGCCGTACCGATCGCACCAGCTACCTGGTTCAAGGTATTGTTCATAGCCGTACCGTGTGGGTAAAACCGTACTGGCAATTGGTTCAATCCATTCGTTGAAACAGGCATCATCACCATCGAAATGCCAAACATGCGAACAGCGTGGAGAATCATAATATAGTTGTACGTCGTGTCCAATGACAGAGTACTGAAAAGGTATGTTGTGACAACCGTAATCCCGAGACCAGTCATCGCTAGAATACGGCCTCCAAATTTATCAAACAAGCGACCAGTTATAGGAGACATAAATGCCATCACAAGGGCACCTGGAAGCATCATCAATCCTGCATCAAGTGGCGAAATGCCTCGGATCGTCTGGACATAGATCGGAAGAAGCAGCATTCCTGAGAACATTGCCATGTTAAGCACCATTGAAATAGATGAAGAAAGAGCAAACATCGGGTACCTGAAAATCGTGAAATTCAGCATCGGTCGATCTAATTTCGATTGACGAATGATAAATGTCGTTAATGAAACAACTCCGATTCCAATCGTTAAGTACACCTGTGGGCTATCCCATCCCTTATTACCAGCGGAACTAAATCCGTAAAGAATTCCACCAAAACCAGCGCTCGATAGAATTAGTGAAAACACATCTAGGCGAATATGAACCTTTTCTTTCTTATCCTTAAGTAAGAAGAAACCGAGTAAGAAAATCGTGATCGCGATCGGCGTCACGAAATGGAAAAGCATTCTCCAATCATAATTCTCAATAATCCACCCTGATAACGTTGGACCGATTGCAGGTGCAGCCATAAGAATTAAACCAAAAACCCCCATCGCCGCTCCCCTTTTTTCGATTGGAAAACTGATCAACATCACGTTCATGAGAAGTGGCATCATAATCGCGGACCCTGAGGCTTGAAGCATTCTTCCACCAAGTAAAACCGGGAAAACATCTGCCATCCCCGCTACTACTGTACCGATTGTAAATAGCCCCATCGCCACTAGGAACAAACGACGCACAGAATACTTTTCAATCAAGAACGCCGTGGCCGGAATCATAATTCCGTTCACCAGCATAAATCCAGTTGTGAGCCACTGAACCGTAGCCGTTTCTATTTCTAAATCTTTCATAATAGACGGCAAAGCAATGTTCAGTAACGTGTTATTTAGAAATGCAATAAAAGCTCCAATGATGAGCACAGCCAGAATACCGTATTTCGGACGAGGCGTCTCATTACTTGTTTGACTCATCGTGATTCCCCCATATACCTTTAGTTCAATAATTTATACCACCGTTTCAAACCTCTCATATCATATACCATGAGTATAATAAAAGCAATCATTATTTATCACTGTCATGAAAGGGTTTGTTTCTTCTAATAAAATGATGTATGATCACTTTTATACAGGTAGTACAAATTGAGACACACACGTCCAATTGTGTTATTTTTTAATACGAGTGAAATGGTGATACGATGAATGATCGAAAACAACATGTCATTAAGATGGCCCACCAGCTTTTCATCGATCGAGGCTTTCAAGCGACTTCAATCCAGGACATCTTGGACTATAGTGGCATTTCCAAAGGAACTTTCTACAATTACTTTTCATCAAAAAACGAGCTATTGATCGCTCTTTTTAAAGCGTTATACGGTTCAATGGAAGCAAGTAGAGATGAACTGTTGATCGGTCAGGATCCTGCCGATCTCGCCATCTTCATCAAGCAAATTGAACTTCAAATGAATACGAATAAGAAAAACAAGTTGATTACGTTGTTCGAGGAAGTATTCGTCTCAAATGACGAAGATTTGAAGCATTTTCTTAAAGAAGGACAGAAAAGGATGATTCAATGGGTATTCAACCGGTTCCTTGAGCTCTTCGGAGAGGAAAAGCGCTCTTATCTCCTTGATGGCGCGATCATGTTCCTCGGTATTCTTCATCATAATGTGAAGTACTATTCGATTGCGAACGGCGCAAGCGCGGACATCTCTCCCGTTGTACACTATAGCGTGAAGCGAATGGTCACCGTCGTCGATGATGCAGCCGCTACGGGCGAACAGCTTAACAAACCGGAACAGATGAATAGCTGGCTACCCAACTCGACGCAGAGCGACCAGATTTTCAAGGAAAAGATCCACAAAACAATCTCAGCTTTGAAAAACAGCCTGGATCAGAAACAGAACCATACGAAATCAATTGAACTATTGGACTTCGTACAGGATGAGTTACTGCATTCCAAAAAGTCACGAGAATTCCTCGTCGAAAGCGTCCTCTGTTCATTGAGAAGTGATCAGATGCTTGATCAAAAAACTGTGGCTGTACTCGATGAATTAGTATCGGACTATTTTACAAGAGTGGCTGAAGCGTGTGAGGATTTTAAACAAAAGCAAGGTTGACCTCCTAGCAGTAGGCTTATGACGATTTCTGAGTATATCGAGGTTTCATCTTGCAGGCGTGAGCACAAAGAATGTCATCCGATCTTCGTCAAAATCTGAATGACCATAAGAAATGCAGAGGAGTTCGCAATATGTTTTATCGACATGTGTGATAGAAAAAACGAGCCCCACCTTCCCCTATTGGATGAAGGTGGGGCTCGTTTTAACTCCTGGATGACTGATGAAATAGCTAAGCCCTTCATTTCCTTAAGTCATGAAGGTTGCCCTTTCCATCCAATACTTCTATCAGGACTATTAACGATATAGCAAGGATAACCAATAAAAAGATTGTCATTTTCGGAGAAAAAATGGCGATCATACCTAATACACAAACAATCGTTGTAAGAATGGTGTAACTGCAGATTAGAAATTTAAGCAAAATGAACACCCTCACAATTCCAAAGACATTCGATACGGAAATCAGATGAACCACTCATTCCCAAACGAGTGATCGAGTTTCTCACTTCTCCGTTATACTATTTCTTTTTTTCTAAAAACCCCAACCAAGAACATCGAAAGTCCTATTAGAAAGAGAAACGGGGAAATATACCACATGATTAATCCAGCCCACCCTTTTTGAACCATAACAGCATAAGTTAACCTCATCGCAAAAGACAAGGCTGGCGAAATCGGCACCATCAGAGCAATACCATACACCAATAGCCATTTCACCATTCCTTTCTCCACTTTATCGGTACACTAGCCTGATGTCATCATCGATTCCGATTCAACTTTAACAATGATATTTCCATACCACCGATGATGGGAACGTCATCAATGAGACGAATAAGGCGCAACGAGTGTGTCACATGACTCTTTTATCATCTGCTCCTCAATGAATCAGTAAAGAGTGGCATGATGGGAAAATCGCTAGAACGGGTTACTTTTTCAGTTTAGAGTTTTTAGAAGTTCCTGTAAAAGGATTTGTCTCAAAGGTTAGATCTCTTCCAGCTTCCTTTTCTTCTTTTGAAATCCTCTTTCCTAATGAGGCGTAATACCAAACGAACGAGCCTAAACTCAATAAGCCACCAATGCTGGTTACCCAAAATACAGCATCGTCCATACCCTCACCTCCGAAAGTTTTAAAGAAATTACAAATAATTCTGAATTAGTAATTACATACAATTTTAACATATTAAGTTATATTATTTCGAGGAAATTCCACAATGCCCTGAGCAAAAAATCGAAAATAAAAAAAGCTCTTTTCTCAAAGATTGTTGTTTTTGAAAGAATTATTGTATAAAGTACAGCACTTAGCTGATTGGAGCGGAAGGTGCTCGACTCCTGCGGGACTAGTCGGACAGGTGAGACCCCACTCGTATAGCAATAATGTTTACGAAAAGAGCCTAAAAATAAGCGACGTATCGGTATATCGATACGTCGCTTATCGTTGTGTGCATTTTCATTGGTTCCGATCAGAAGTGGAATCCATTATGCTAGCTTGTCTACTTACTTAATTTCTGTACGATCAGGTGGCGCCATGAATTCGGGACCAACTGGATCTTTGATATTTCGCTTAAGAATATCGTCAATTTCTCGTTGCGTCTCTTCATCAATTGAAAAGTCTGAAATCTGATCGACTGGATCCATCTGATCAGGACGTCGACCACCCCATAGTGCCGTACCAGCTCCTGGTTGATCAATATTAAATCGTAGGGCAAGATGCAGGACACTTTTATCGAATTTGTTTTTTGCTAATTCATCAAGTTCCTCCACCGCTTTTAAGTATTGCTCAAAGCGTGGCTCTTGAAATTTCGGATCGTTATTTCTTAAATCATCGCCTTCAAATTCTTTATCTACAGACATTTTTCCTGATAGAAGACCTCTGCATAGACTGCCATAGAGAAGCGTATGGATCTCATGTTTCTGAACGTAAGGTAAAATATCCTCTTCAATATCTCGTTCGAATAAATTATAAGGCGGCTGAACAACGTGTAATGGTGCATATTCCCGGAACGTGTTCAGCTGATCGGTTGAGAAATTACTTACTCCGATCGCTCTTATTTTACCTTGTTCATAAAGTTCATTGAGCGCTTCTGCCGTTTCTTGAATCGGAACCGTTGGATCTGGCCAGTGAACTTGATAGATATCAATATAATCTGTTTGCAGACGCTCTAACGAATCTTCAATTTCCTTAAGAATTCTTTTTTTGGAAGCATCTCTGTACACTTGTCCATCTTTCCAGTTCAGACCAACTTTTGTAGCGAGAACAACATCTTCACGCTTTCCATTGTATTGCTTCAGTGCTTTCCCAATGATCTCCTCAGATCGACCAAAGCCGTATCCCGGAGCTGTATCAATCAGCGTAATGCCTTTATCTAGAGCTGCATGGATCGTATCGATGGATTGTTCCTCATCCGTTCCACCCCACATGTCTCCGCCAATCGCCCATGTACCAAGACCAATGACAGACGTTTCTATGTTTGTATTACTAATTTTTCGTTTCTCCATATGTCTCACCTCAACTAAAAACTTTTTCACATCCACATGTATACCCGTGTGTTTTAGTATAAAACGTAACGATGTTTTAAGAGGGGGTCAGGTACGCACCTGACCCCCATCTTTCTTGTTTCTTTCACGTTGAACTGCGTAGATGAATAGATTAGTAACAAAAGAAGCTTATGGAGAAATTTTGTCCAAGCTTACTATATAAAAAAATAAAAGAAAGGAAATTAATATGCCCTATGTACAGCGTTTTACGACAACAACCGACGGAACTATCACCTTTACTGGAAATACGTTAGGGTTAAGTAAGGAGACAGATACATTGGCTGCGGGGACACAAGGTTCAATCGGTTCATTTATCACACTTCAAAATACTGGTGTACCGACTTATCCCACACCTCCCCCTGGTACGACTCAAAATTATACCGAGAGTTTATCATCTGCCATTCTGCATATAAACAATTTGGGTGGTTTAAGTAAAGTTCTCTACGCAGAATTAATTTGGGAAGGACAGTATCTAACAAACGATCAGGACATCTCAGGATTAATTGATAACCCAATCCAATTTATTGATCCTTCTGGCAATGTTTATAGTATCCCACCTGACCCAGCTACTTCTTTTGAACAAGTCTTCAATAACGGCTCTGAAACCGTTGGATACTATGTAAGATCTCGTGATGTAACGAGTATAGTGTCAGCGCAATTAGAAGGCACTTATTCAGCTGGAGCAGTGCCCGCATTATTAGATCCAGCTTCCAACTCGAATCATGCTGGATGGACGCTTGCTGTTATTTATCAAGATCCTACACAGCCGCCAAGATTTATGACTCTTTTCGTTGGACTTGAAGCGATTATCTCTACTGGAACACCAGTTGACTTTACCATCACCGGATTTAACACTCCAGTGGCAGGTCCAATTAGCGGAAGATTGCTAGTGAGCGCAGGTGAAGGTGATGCCACGATCACAGGTGACCAGCTATTATTTGGACCAACCGTACCGATGCTAACCACGATCTCTGGACCAAATAACCCGGTTAACAACTTTTTCGGATCACAAATCAATAATGATACTGGAAATTTAGACACTTCAGGAACTTTTGGTGATCGTAACTCAGATCCATTCACAGCAACTAATATCATCGCAGGCAGACAGGGGTGGGATATTACCAACATTGATGCTTCCTCTGCATTGGTCCATAACCAGAGTAGCGCAGTTGTTCGATTAACAACAAAAAGTGCCAAAGAAAAAGATCATCCTGCAGTCAATGTGGACGACCTTCTTCCTGTAACAAAAGATGAGATCCCGATTCGGTGAATGTCTCATTTTTCTAATGACCTATCAACAAAAAGAAAGAACGCTTATCACTTTGCGCTCCTTCCCTTTCTTATTTCTTCGTAATCGAAACGCGTCCCACCGAGCGATCTGACGCCTCACCTGTTACTTTAAACTTCAATCCATATTGCGGTACATTACGTCCTGCATCTGGAATAGCTTCGTTCAAGTAACTCTTCTTATCGTCAAACCGCTTTACAAATTGATTCTTCTTATCCGTTAATGTGCGTCCTAATAGCTCACGGTAATCGATAAACATTTTCTCGTCTTTACGAAGACTAAACGCTGCATCATGAATCTGATAACGCGTTTGAGCAACAGTGCCGTCACTCCAGAATAGTTCATGCTGATCAGCGTCGACAACGCCGAGATAACCTTCACCTGGGTGGATTCCTGTCCAGTTATCCGAGTACTTGTTATCTGCATACCAAACGACTAAGCCTGGATCATATGACATGAGGCTATCACCTCTGCGAATGTGATCCAACCCTTTATCGACACCTTGATGATTTCTCCATTCAAGTAAATAGTAGTGTTCAGATACTTTTACACCGTTTTCTTTTGTGAATCCTTGTAGTTCAACTTTCGGCTCTCCTTCTGCATCATCAAAGAAAAGCTCATTGCCGTCTGCATTCACTTGAATATCATCGACGTAGAAACCAGGGTTGATTGCCCCACCGTCTGTCCAGTAATTGATTTTCACCTGAACATCTTTACCAGCATAAGCACTCAAGTCGAACTTTCCATCAACCCAGCCATCAGATTTCCCAGTGATACCGTGACCTGGATTACTTTCATTTGGATCGGAATCCGTAGTGATATTCCCAGGAATAGACGTCCAGTTCTCTCCATCTTCACTTACTTGAACAGAACCATAATCATAGTCCACTTCAATGTCGTACCACGTTTTAAAAGTTAGCTCTCCTGAACTAGCATTCGAAAGGTCAACATCAAATACTGCAGAATTATCTAAATCATTTGCACTTCCACTGAAATACTCATAATCTCCACTGAATGGCTTGTTTATGACTGTTTCTTTATCAGGAAGATTGATACGAAGAGCATCAAGATTCGTTCCTTTTGTATTCGCTTGATCCAGATAAACTTCTAGACCTTTTTTATCAATGTCTTCCAAATCGACTTCATTGTATCTTAACCAGTTACCACCGTGTGCGGCTTGAAGAAATTCTTTCGACCATGCGCTGAAACCAGTTGGCTCAGTTCCTGGAATCTTCCCAGCCCAGCTTCCGCTTGCCATAATCGACCAGTACGATACAGCTTCACCAGCACCAGAATATTGCGTGTCATACTCATCCGGCAGACCTAAATCATGACCATATTCGTGTGAGAAAACGCCTGCTGCACCGTCAGCCGGCTCAATTGTATAGTCGTAAGCATACATAGATCCTGCGCCAAAGTAATCTTTTTCAGGTTTAGGAGATCCTTTGATTGGAAAAATGCTACCCAAATTCCAGCGGTGAGACCAAATCGCATCAGAACCGAGTTGTCCACCACCCGCTTCTTCCCCAACAGCTGAGTGAACGACCATCAAGTGATCAACAAGTCCATCTGCTTCACGGAAATTGCCGTCCCCATCAAGATCATAGCGATCTTCCTGGTCGTATTCTGCAAGATTCACAGAAGGATCTGCAGCTGCAGCCGTAAGTGCTTCTTTCACCAGGCCACGAGCATTCACGTCACTATCATCTTCAGTAGGATAATTCCCACCGTATTCCGCTGCATTTTTGGAAGCCATATACCATCCAGCCACTTTACCGTTAACAGTGTAAGCACCGTCGGATTGCTCTTCATAAAATTGCTTCATCGAGATAAGATTTTCACCATTTGGACCTTTGTATCCATTTTCACCAAAAATCATATTTTGATAGTGTTCTTTCACGTAATCCTGATAATACATATCTGATTCCTCAGGCTGAATGCTGTTGTGAGGAAAATCAGGGAATTCAACGAGAAGAACAAGTACGTTATCGGAACGTACATTCCCGTGATAGTCTTCCTCTACGACTTTATCAAGCTTCTTGCCGCCTTTTTTCCCTTTATCCTTTGCCTTCTTACTATAATCATTTTTTAGCTTATCTTTGATGTTAGCTTCAAGCTCCAGCTTCTCGTCCTCTAGTTCCCCGCTAGAATCTTTTTCCTTAAGAGATTCAGACTTCTCTTTCAAGAATACTTCCAGTGCTTGCTCCGCTTCTTTAGCAGAAGCATTTTTGGAAATCTTCCCGCTTTCTTTCAGCATTTCAATCAGTTTCTCTTCATTTGCGACAGCCAGGTCAAACGGCCCTTGCTTATGTACTGTTTCTTTCTTTACTTCCTGCTTTGCTGGAGCTGTGTCCGCGCTAGCTATGCTTGTCCCAGGTGCAGCGAATGCACCTAACGTTAAAGCAGCAACCATCGCCATCGATAATACATTTTTCCCTTTCAAACTCTCATTCCCCCTAAAAATAGTTTTCACAATAGTTTTACAATAATCATACTATAAATTGTTTTCTGAAAAATTAGAATGATGCAAAAGTCACAACATTTGTAAAAAATACTAATAATAGTTGTATTTACCTATTAATTTGACATAAACCAACTAAAAGTCTCATGACCAAATGTACTAACAGAACCCATTTTCCATTAATTTTTCGCCACTATGCGCCAACACGTTAAATCAAAACAAAAAAACTCAGGATGACTCCTGAGTTTTTTAAGATAAAAAATTATTGTATGAAAGTGATTAGTTTTCGTTTGAAAGGTCTTTCTGAATTTGTTTCTTTAATTCCTCGATATATTTTTCACTTGATTTCTCTTTTAATCGATTATCCTCTGCTTTTCTTTTCAAGTACTTCTCCAAGGCTTGATTGATTTCCTCTGGGCTCGCATCTTCTTCAATAACTCCTGATTTTTTCAACATTTCAATGATTTTTTCATCGTTCGCCAAAACGTTTACTTCCTCTGAAACAGGATCGTTCGTTGTAGATGCAGGATCATTTTCTTTCACTGTCTCTTCTTCTAAAGTTGAATCCATCTCTGTAACAGTAGCGTTTGTATTCTGTTCTCCTGTGCAACCGCTTAGACTCATGGCGACGATCGTTCCCAGGAGCATTGGCAAGATTTTTTCCAGTATCATAGAATGCCCTCCATTCTATTGATCGCTTATTCATTTATTAGACGGTATCAGATTAAGAAAAGTTACACTCTCTAAGTATTCTCGAAACGGATTTTATGGATTTAATTCGCTTTGCTATTCAATACGTCATTAATCATTTGATTTAGATTTTCTACATTGGCTTGTTTCACATTAACATCTTCAATGTTGTATTCCTGTTTCAATTTCATGATTCGCTCAACGCTTTCATCAATCCGATCTTCTGAAATTTCCCCATTTTGGACAGCAGCCTTTACAGCCTCAATCGCATTTACGATTTGATCATAACGGTGAGCGACCAGAATGATATCACTACCAGCTTTAACGGCTTGCACTGCAGCAGGACCCGTCTGGTAATTGTCGGTTATCGCTTCCATCGTCATATCATCCGTCATGATCACCCCATTGAAATCAAGCTGCTTTCTTAGGATGTCGGTAACTACTTTTTTAGACAAGGATGCCGGATAAGTGGAATCTAATGCTGGTAGTAGAATGTGAGCGACCATCACAACATCAGCACCCTTTTTTATCGCCTGCTCAAATGGAATTAATTCAAGAGATTCAAGTTCATCAAGCCCTTTATTCACGACGGGGAGCTCCAAATGAGAATCAACTGATGTGTCTCCATGGCCAGGGAAATGCTTAATGGTTGAGATGATATGTTGAGATTGAATGCCCTTCATTGTACTGATTCCTAAATGGCTCACGATGTCTGGATCTTCTCCAAATGATCGATCTCCAATAACTGGATTATTCGGATTACTGTTGATATCTAATACTGGCGCAAAATCAAGATTAAATCCAAATTCGTTGAGCTCTTTACCAAGAAGGGTTCCAACCTTGTAAGAGAAATCAGGACTATTTATCGCTCCAATTTCTTTGTTCGTTGGAAAGTTAACAAGGTTCCCGGGCAACCTGGTAACCCTTCCTCCTTCCTGATCAACGCTTAAGAGTAATGGTAACGGATTAGCGTCATTCTCAGATTTTATTTGATTTAACAACTGAACAGTCTGTTCCGGATCAGTTAAATTATTCGAGAAGAAAATGAATCCTCCTACATGATACTGATGAATTAACCGTTTTGTATTTTCATTAACTTCGGTCCCATTTATCCCCGCTAACATCATCTGCCCGATCTTTTCATCTAAACTCATCTTGGATAAAAGCTCCGTCATACGATTTTCACTGGCTTCATTTTTTGCTAGAGAAACCACAGAAACATGATCAACGGCAGGATTCGGATTTTCATCTGTCGATTTCGGTAAAATCCATTTTAACTGGTATGACGCATTAACGTGATAGATCAGAATAGCCTGATTATGCGACTCATCTTTGTAGTATTTCGTTTCATCGGGCTCTCCGCTATACTTCTTAATATCGTTCAATCGAATACCCTGGACCTTCGAATCAAACGATCGGATATCAAAAACACCATCGTCCAGAGAGCCAACCGTAACGTGATGATCAGGGAATCTCATATAATCACCACTATCAGTTTTAGTTGTTTCTTTCGCCTCTCCCCATTGACTAGTAACTTCTTCTCTATCAGACTGGCCAGCTATAAATGGAACTTGGATCACTTTCCCTTTCTTAGATAGGGAGACAATTTCTTTCACTACCTCCTCTGTACTTGAAGCATCATCTTTCACTGGCTCTGGAGCTTTTGCCTCTTGATCGTCTACTAAAAAATAGAATACACCTAGAATAAAAACGAGAAAGAGGAGAATATAAACGAATCTCCTGATCAACCTATTCCTGGATCCTGACATATGAATACGTCCTTTCCTTCTATACATATCAAAATCTTTAACGCATCTTCTCTGGTTTTTTAGTAAGCTCATAAGAACAGTTCTGCACCAAAAAACTGCATCAATGCATTTTTAGAGCCGATACGGTTCCATTTACTTTACCCCTTCCCTCCAAAAAAACACCCTTTTCAGTTCATTTTGTAAAAGGTGGGGTCAGGTACGTACCTGACCCCACGAAAAAGAGACTCTCACGACGAGAGTCTCTTTTTCACTTTTCTACAATTCCACCATGAGGAAGGTTCCATTTTCATGTCTTTTTCTTAGATGCTTGCTCTATAGTTCCATCTTTATCTACCATTACATCTCGTAGATCTCCTTTCTAATGCGCTATTGCTGGAAGAAGTTCGTTTTCTAATTCTACTGCTTCTGAATTCAGCGTCTCATCTTCCTTTAATAAATGAAACAGTCCTCTCATCACGATTTCATCCGGTTTCGATTTCCTCGATTCTTCTGAGATCCGCTCCGTCACTTCAAGGTAATACTGCGCTTTGTCCTGTTCATTAATTCTATCATAGAGCGCTTTCCATGCATTTTTTCTTTTCTCGAAAGAAGTAAAAGCCCCTTCACGGTCCATGCCTACTGAGAAAGGACGCATCATCTCATCATCAAGTAGCGGTTTGCTTTTCCCAGCGAGATAGTCATCTGCTAGAATATCGATCTGCCGCACAATGTGCTTCCCTAGCTCTTCAGGAGAAAGTTCACTTTCTGAAGAAATCATCAGTCCCGTATACGACGTATAAATTGACTGCGTCATCCACATCAAATCCCATTTGTAAGGAGTAATTTTTTCTCCATATAACTCAAGTAGGTTCCGCTCAAGCCAGCTAAAGAGCCTCCCCCTCATGCGATGACCCATTGCCTCCAACTTTTCACCACTCTGTGCTGATTCACCACGCATATGCATTTTCATATAAGATTTGTATTCTAGAATCCCTTCGAACTGCACTTGAAACTGCTTGGCAAAACGATCATAAGCTGGAAGGTTGCCGTCCAACCCAACAACAAAAGCACGTTCAAATACGAGCTGTTGATAGTGTTCATAAATGGATATGATCAAATCTTCCTTCGATGGGAAAAATGAATAGAGTGACCCTTTTGATATCCCAACGCTATCAGCAATTTGTTGCATCGATGTATGGGTGTAACCCTTCTCGGCAATGAGTTCTACAGCGGCTTCTAATATTGCTTTCCTTTTATTCATCCTGTTCACCTCGATGTCTTCTTTCATCAGAATACACTACTTTATGAAACAAATGAAAGTGGCTATGCCCATCAAGAGTCTAGTTCACATTCACGTATAGAAGTAAAAGCCTCACATAGAATTTTCACTTTACCACACTTGCAATCCCTTTTCCTTTTTAAATAAGTTTCACGGCACACTCATTTCTTGACATCTTCTATTATCTCGGTAAAATGACTAATGAGTCAAACACATTATAACTTTATATTTCAGCATATATGAGGTATAACTAATGTCAGAATGACCAATCAGTCGAAAACCATCAGAGGAGGCCCAAACATGCTCAAGTGGATTCTTGAACGCTCCAAACTGTTCATCATTTTCATCTTATTATTTGTTATCGTTGGAGCATTTACATTTATTCAACTTCCCCAGCGCGAAATTCCGGAAACAACCGTGAATATCGGAACGATCAATACGGTATATCCCGGCGCTACGTTCGATAACGTTGAAAGATCGATTACAAACCCGATCGAATCATCGCTTAGTTCGATCGATGGAATAGCAGAAGTAACGTCTTCATCCGCAGCTGGCTTCTCGACCATTGTCGTTGAAGTTGCAGAAGGTGAAAGCAAGAAAGACGTTTTCGGTGATGTACGTCAAGCGGTTTCAGATGCCTCCACCTCATTCCCGGACGGTGCATTTGAACCGGAAGTAAATGAATCAACGGCAAAAATGCCGATCGTTTCGTACCAACTCACAAGCGATAATCGCGACAACCTCCTTTCCATGCAAGAAGAAATGAACCGTTGGAAGTCAGAAGTAGAAGATTTATCAGGAGTTTCGGGAGTAACGATCAAAGGGCTACCTGAAGAACAGATATTAATTGAATTAAAGCAAGATGAACTGAAAGATTCTGGACTGAATGTAATGGACGTTCAGAATGCGATCAATAGCGAGTATTACCCTACGCCACTCGGAAAACAAGAAATGGACGATGAACTCGTTCAGCTTTCGGTAGAAAATTACGATTCACTCGATAAAATGGAAGATCTTTTTGTAGGGAAAAACCCTGCTGGCGATTCCGTTTTTCTTAAAGACATCGCAAGCGTTGAAGTAAGTCCCAAAGAGCTGAAAGATATCATCACATTTGAAGGGAAGCCTTCCGTCTCTTTCACAGCTTACGTCAAGCCAGGAGAAGACATCCCGACAGTTGATGAGCGTGTGAGCGATAAAATAGACGAGCTGTCGAATGAACTGCCTTCTGATGTTGAACTCGTACCCTACTACTCACAGGCTTCCATCGTAAACGATATTTTTGATGGACTGTTTCTATCACTTGCGATTTCTGTATTAGCAGTTATCGTCGCAACATCACTCGGACTATCTGGATCTGGTGCACTCGTAGTGGCACTGGCTGTTCCAATTTCCGTCCTGATGGGCTTTATTCCATTACCTTTCGCAGATGTTGACCTCAACCAGATTTCTGTGATCGGATTAATCATCGCACTCGGTATTATCGTCGATGACTCGATCGTGATCAACGACAATATTCAGCGAAGGTACAAACTTGGAGATAAAGGATTAACAGGAGCCGTTAACGGTGTGAAAGAGATCTGGGTATCGATTGTCACGTCATCTCTAGCCATCGTCTTTACGTTCCTTCCGCTTATTTTCCTATCAGGTGGTAACGGAGCTTTCATTCGCGCCTTGCCGACTGTTCTTATCACAACCATTATTGCATCAACCTTAGTGGCATTAGTGTTTGTTCCGATTCTACGCTACTTCATTAGCAAACGATCGAAAAAACCAATGTCAGATGCACCAGGACTTCTTGGAAAACCCCTTAACAAACTTGCAGATGTGTATGCAGATAAGTTACTGAAGAAGTTTTCTAAAAAACCGATTCTCGTTTCCATCATTGGTCTCGTCTTTACGACAGCCATTTTCGGATTAGTTGTCTTAACACCTTTCGAATTTTTCCCGGCGGCTGATAAAGAAGAAGTGACTGTCGATATCACCCTTCCAATCGGCACACCGATCGAAGAAACTCATGCAACGCTTGAGGATATTGAAAAAAGATTAAAGACCGATGATGGTGTGTATGAAACAAGCGTGTTTACTGGAACAGGAACCCCAGGACTTTTTAATAGCACGCTTACGAGCACCGGAGAAAATACGGGTCAGATCGTCGCTCGGGTCGATCGTGAAAACCAGACGACGCAAGGATTGATTGACGACTGGACCGACAAACTACGCAACGAATATCCGGACGCAGAAATCTTTATGGAAACCATTCAGCAGGGTCCTCCAGTCGGCGCTCCTGTCACGGTGACCATTTCTGGTCCTGAAATCGATCAATTAATCAATTTAAGAGATGAGCTCACGACAGACATCGAAGCTCTCGATACCGATCTTGTTGTCGATAATGTTGGTCATTTCCAACCAACACTTGATTATGTACCGAACCGTGATGCGCTAGAAGAAAACGGCATTACCGTTAACCAGATCAGCCAACAAATTCGTCTCGCTACGGAAGGTATTCCGCTAAAAGCATTTGACAATGGAATCGTGAAACGCGATATGAATATCGTTCTTGAAGGAAACGAAGACGAAGTCGATCTTTCAAATCTCGAACTTCCTGCTGCCACTTCCACCGGCGGTCCACCTGAGCTCATCTCATTAGATGAACTAGTGACGACAGAACGAAAAGAAAAGCTTCAAAAAATCCCTCACATCGATGGAGAACGCGCAATTACGCTTCGCGCCTTCCCTGAGAATGAAGAGAATTATGAAGCCAATGTCAAAGAAATCGTAGAGAAAAAGCGCGATGTCCTTGATGCAGATTACAGCATTACACTCGGCGGGGAGAATGAAGCACAAAATGATTTCTTCGCAGAAATTACGGTCCTCTTTATCATCGTGCTCTTCCTTGTGTACTTGCTCATTGCGTTGCAATTCAACTCATTATCACTACCGTTCCTAGTACTCGTCGCCGTGTACTTAGCGATCGCTGGAGCTATTCTTGGACTATTCGTAACTCAAACACCGATCAGTTTCCTTGGTGTCATGGGGATGGTCTCGCTCACCGGTATCGTTGTCCGGAACTCAGTTGTATTGATTGAATTCATTGAACAGGCCCTGAAAAAAGGCATGGACGTCAAAGAAGCTGTGATCGAATCTGGTCGCGTTCGACTGCGCCCAATTCTCCTTACAGCGATCACATCGATCGTTGCCTTGATTCCAGTGGCCGTAAGTGGCGATGCACTCTTCACACCACTTGCTGTTACAATCATTTCCGGTATCCTCTTCTCAGCTGTGTTAACACTGATCATGGTACCGATGCTCTACCTTGTTTTCTATCGTTTTAGAAGGAAGAAACAGGTTCAGGAAGCTTAATTTACGAACAAAGGCGTTCAGAGAATATTCTCTGAACGCCTTTGTTATTTACTTGGAGGGGGTCAGGTACGTACCTGACCCCCTCCGTATCCTTGACCCTCTCCCCCAGTAAACGTCGCGATATACCAATGGTTACCTTGAGGATCCACAACACCTCCGCTTCGTTCCCCGTAAGGCATATCCGCTACTTCATAAAGCAACGTACAACCCGCTTCAAGCGCACGCTTATAACTGGCATCCACGTCGCTCACGAAAAGATGAAGCGCATTGGTTCTTGGCGAAAACTCATTATTCGCTTCTGAGATTTCAACAATCGTGTCTCCAATCTTAACTTCAGCATGCTGAATGGAGTTGGCGTCATCTACCCCTCTCTGTAATTCTTCTGCTTCAAACACATTTTTTAGAAAGCTAATAAATTCCTCAGCACCGCTTACCGTAAAATATGGGGTGACAGACTGATATCCATGTGGACGGTGATTGCTGCCCATCTCATTCTCCTCCTTCAAAGTTAAATCCAAACCAATACATCTAACACACTTTCTTTGCTATATCATTTCGTTCTTCTATAGTGTATATCCTCTTAGGGGGTCAGGCTCGGGCCTGACCCCCTCCTTTTAAATCATTAGAAATTACCTCTATCTAACTTCCTTATTTTCAATTTATAAGCTACATAAGGCATGCCACTAAAAACAAGAACGATGTACGCAACGTATCCTAAATACTCACTTATTTGTCCAGAAAGCTCCGGCAATAATCCGTTCGCACTGCTAATCGTAACCATTAATAACATCAAAGAAATAGCCAAAGTAGGAAGCGCTACTTTCTTCATCATTTCACTTTCTCTGATGTACCTCTGTTTCTTCGTTTCTTGATCCGAATAGATAGGTGTTGTTCCTTTAGGTGCACAGAAAACATGAATGACGTTACCTGTTGAGCAGACATAAGTCCATCCAGCTTCGTCAAAGTAGCTGAAGTATTCTTCATCCGCTTCTGCTTGATGATCGATCGAATAATCGAGTTCTTGTGGTTCCCCTTTCTGTAAAGTAAAGCCGAAAAACGCAAATTTTTTAAGAAACCACCCTTCTCTCGCATACGTACTTAATTTCTTCATTTCTTTTTCTTCAGAAAAGGCTAACCCTCTATTCATCACGTATTTCTTATTCTCCATCGCTAAAGCTCTCCTTTATTTGTGAGAATATCTTCGCCGAGCTGAATCATGATTCGTTTTCGTTCAAGTTCCTTCTTCACTACTTCGATCCCTTTGTCGGTAATAACATATACCTTCTTCTTGTCTCCTTTGTCATGAAGTTGAATTAATTCGGCACCCAAAAGTTTCTTAATCGTCGTGTACATCGAAGCTGGACCAATGACGACCATATTGTTCGTCATTTCCTCAATCGTTTTCATGATCAAATAACCATGCTTTGGCTCCATTAAAGATAAAAGGATGTAGTAGGACGTGTCGGTAAGCTCTCCGACATCGAGAGAATCATTTCTTGGCATTTTTTTCCTCCACTTCTATATCGTTTAATGATATATCATTAAATGTAATATATCACTAAACGATATACTATACAACCACTTTATGGAAATAAAAAAACACACTAAAATTTAGTGTGTACGTCCAGGATTGGAACCTTGTCGACTAGTATTCTCAAATAAAGGAACTAGGAAACGGTGGGCAAACTTCTGTATTTCTTAACTTTCAATAACAAAATCAGCACTCTCAATAGGCTTTATGTGTTTCATATAATACTCTTCTGCTGCCCAATACCTATTCTGAAATTTACGTAAGTTCTTTCTCGTCTCTTCATTTTCCCTGGCAAACCGCTCCTCTTTCGGACAGTCGAGAAACAACATGCGATTAAAGTAGTGTCTCCATTCTTTTCTTTGAAGAAAAACTCCCTCTACTAAAATGATTTGAACCTTCTCCAGGTTCACTTCTTGCAAGACATGAGTGTCCGTTGACTCCTCATAGAATGAAAGTTCAACTTTTCTGCACCTATCTATTCTGCTAAAGAAGTGATCCTTCAACCACTCAACATCCCATTGTAAGAAATAATACTCATACCACTCTTCAAAACCCGTCTCGTATCGTCGGTTTCGTCGAACAATATAGTCATCGATATGAAACGTGAAACAGACGGAGCCCTGATCTTCAAAATACCTTCGCAGTTCCCTTACAAACGTCGATTTCCCTGAACGACTTAAACCGTCTATTCCGATAATATACGGTTCCTTCAGATGAAAATGGGGTAAAAGCAACGTTTTATCAAATTCAGTGACGTTCATATTTCACCTCTTATCTTCAGTTGGGGGTCAGGTACGTACCTGACCCCCTGAATCTCGTTCTTCCTTCTAATAAGTCCTCTCCCTCTTCTAACCTATGTACCTAGTAAATTGAATCAAGACTAGACCGATCCATTCAATCATTTCTTACAAACTTTCAGCCATATAGTGAACTAGTTAATCGCTTTACAAATAACACGCGCTCCCGCTCTGGTCCATCATAGTTCGAGTGAACGGCAATTCCATTCACCAACCGATTTCCTCCTTCGATTTCAAAGCCCATCCTGATGTGATAGGCGATCGATGTTTTGTTAACAGGAGAGGTGATGCAACGAACGACGCTACGCCCGTAGCGTTTAATTGTTTCGAAAAATGTATGATACAGCTGCTTCCCGATGCTACATCCTCTATGGGCTGGATGAACGCCAACAAGATGAATATAGCCCTCATCAATGTGTGACTGTGATAAAAAACCAATCAGAAACCCGATGATTTCGCCATCCTTTTCTGCAATAAAACTCGTGTTCGAAAAATGATCAAAAAATAACTTAGGTAGCTTATCGATCATCTGTCTCCCATTCCACCACTCATTAAGTAAAGGTGATATCACATAGTAATCAGACTGTTTAATGTTACGAATCTCCATATAAACCCTCCAATCGCGTCTCTACTTTTTAAACGCCCGATAGAGAGCTTCATTTTTTATCCGCTTCCTATATTAGTAATTATTTCAAATTTCCGTACGTTCCTCAATCACTTATTTTAGGAGGGGGTCAGGTACGTGCCTGACCCCCCTCCTATAAAATCAATCAACTACACCATATCCCAATACTTTAACCTTGGTATTGACTTGAATATGCGCATCGGAAAATGCCTTTGGCCATTCGTCTGCAACCGACTTCCACTTTTCGTATTCATACGCTCGCACATAGACACCGTATCCCATTGGGTCCACTTGATGTTCTTGCATGTTCTGTATCAACGTTTGAAATTTATGTTGCATCTGCTTTTGTATGAGACTTGTGATCTTCGGCATCTCTGTTTCAGGATCGTACGTTGAGTTGTTCTCTGTAAGATTAATCGTCATATTTAGATCAGCTTTGAAGTGTAAACCGTCATCCTTGTTTGTAACCTCTAAGTGGTGATTAACCCTCTCCACTCTAAAACTAATCATCTGAAGCGGAGAGTCATCGACCATTAATGAGATGGGAACAGGTTCCTGGATATCCTCTTTCATCATTAATAACAACGCACTATCCACGTAACCCAATGAGTATTCATACGTATCCTCATTATTAAATAACGCTGTTCCTGTAACAGTGATAACCTCATCTTTTCTCTCAATCTCTGTGAAGGAAGGAGTCATTCCTTTCTCAAAGTGGGCGTGATGCCACTCATTTAACGTCGTTTTAACAGTATTCTCTCGGAGGTGAGTCGTGTCAATTAAGTCGGATAAATACACAGCAATTCTCGGTTTATCGACTGGTCTTGCTTCAATGATGTCTGAAACACTTCCATTAACAATCGCGATTCTGGCGTTCGGCGTATTTTTTGGATTTCGATAAAGGACATCCATAAATGGGAAAATGGATTCTTCTGCTATGAGTTCTTTTCCAATCAACACCACTTGGAGCTTTCCTCCAACAACGGTCCCAGAACTTTGAGAATCTAAATTGCCCCTAGCCTCAACCAGAGAGTGAGCGGAAGTGGAAAGCGTAGAAACCTGCTCCTTTGCTTCCCTACTGAAAACAGGATTCGTTTCAAATACCTTGACTTCCCCCTCCTCTTGCCCCTTATCAATGCCTAGCACGAGAGAAATAGTCGCTTGTTCCAATGACAGTTGATCCGACCGGCAACCAAGTAATGTGAGGAGTGGCAGTACTATAAGTATCCGCTTTATCCACTTCACTATTGTACGTCTCTCCTTCATCCTGATCGTCTCCTTCTTATTGACCGATAGATCATGCCATACACAAGTAAAATAAATGGGGAAATAAACGCAATCGATACCCCAACTTTATTAAATAGGCTTCCTAAACGACTCAAGTTATCAACCGAAAGAGTAAAGAATAGAAAGATAACGAAAAACAGTACGAGGAGGCAAGCTAGAATCTTTTGATGATCTTTTTTTCCGATAAGTTGAGCGATGCTAAACGATGTCATAAAGTAGAAAGGTATTCCCGTCGTTGATAGAACGAATAAATAGAGTGATAAGAATATAATTTCGAACCGTTCCAAGAACGGGAATTCAATCGGTTTTACGAGGTTTAAGGTTGGCCAAATATATTCCAATATTTCATATGGCCCAAAATAAATAAATGAACTAAAGGTTACAATCAAATAACTGAGCAACGATAAACTATTTGCCATGATCACTCCTCGAATCGCTTTCTTTTTATCTTCCAAAAAAGGATATACCACGAAAAGGAGCTCAATACCTAAAAACGAAAATGTTGTATTAGGAACGGCTTGAAAGATCGGTTTCCATCCACCCTTAAGAATAGGCAACAAATTGACAACATCTCCGTTTACGATCGGGTACACGAAAAGAATCGCCATCCATGACGTAAGGATAAAAACAACGACGCTATACCGAGCAATAAGGCGAATACCGCTTCTACCAAGATAAAACCCCGGAACGCTAAAGAGAATGAGAAGATAAAAAGGTGGTGTTTGAGGAAGGATCCACGTACTGATAATATAGACGGCTGTTACAGTGATTAGGAATGATCCTAGCGCAACATAGGCAATAAATAAAATCGTTAGTCCTCCACCGATCCATTTACCAAAAAAACGTCTTAACAATTGGATGAGTGTATCTTCTGGGTACTTCTCCATTAGTTTGATTATGATGACGGACGCCAACACAGCTAAGCCCCAACCTAAGAATAACGAGATCCATCCACTTGTATCCGCTGTCTTTGCTAGATCTCTTGGTAGAGTTAAAATGCCCACCCCTGACTGAGTTCCATACATGAGCATAACAAACTGAAGGAGAGTAATATTGTTATACGCGTATTTGGGCACCTTTCATCAACTCCACTAAGAATACATTTATTATGCTCGAGGCGATTTTCGAATTTTATTGAGACTCGATATTGGAAAACGGATGATGCTATCCTTTAAACCTTTTAATGATAACGGGGCATATGGAGCTCCATATGCTGTACCTAAAGACTCTAGACTGAGCAAGTGCATAATGAGAATCATAAACCCGATAATAATGCCCACCATTCCAAATAATGAAGAGATGGCCATCATAGGAAAACGAATAAACCGGATTCCAAATGCCATTTCCGGATTCGGCATGACAAACGAAGCAATGGCAGTCATCGCTACCACAATCACCATAATATTACTAACGAGACCAGCTTCTACAGCAGACTGCCCAATAATAATTCCTCCTACGATACCTACTGTCTGCCCGATCGATTTGGGTAGACGTAATCCAGCCTCACGCAGCATTTCAAGAATGAATTCCATCAGTAGAGCTTCAATAATCGGCGGAAAAGGAACTTCACGTCGTGATTGCCCAATAGATAACAACATTTCTAAAGGTAGAATTTCATAATGATAGGAGATGACCGCGATATATAATGCAGGCAAAAAGACAGCAATAATAAAGCAAATAAACCGTAAGAGGCGAATGAAAGAGGAAGCAATCCATCGTGAGCTATAATCATCGATACTTTGAAAAAACGAGTTAAAATTACTTGGACCTACTAACACGTTTGGCGATTTGTCGACGAGGATCGCGATTCTTCCTTGGAGAAGATCAGATACCACACTGTCTGGTCTCTCTGTAGATAGAAATTGAGGAAATACAGTATAGGGATTATCTTCAATCCTCTGCTCCAACTCTCCAACATCTAGAATCGATTTATCCTTCACTTTATCGATCCGACTCGTTAATTCCTTGATAACTTCCGGATTTGCAAGTTCTTCAAGATAAACAATAGCTGTTTTCGTTCTAGTTTCACTTCCTATAACTAGCTTTTGAACACGAAATTGGTCATTAGGTAAATACCTTCTTAACATAGCCAAGTTGTCATCCAAGTATTCGATGAATCCTTGATGAGATCCTCGAATGGTGCGTTCATTTGCAGGTTCACTCGGGGTTCTTTTTTGCACATTTTGTGAATTAATGCTATAGACATGGGTTTCTCCATCTATAAAAATGAGACAAAACCCTAGAAGTAATTTTGCATGCACTTCTTCCCACAAATCAAGCTCTTCGATTTTTGGAACAGTTAACACGTTCTGTATTGATTTTTCACTAGGGTGATCAGAAAAAAGAGGCTTAAGAATTTGTTGACTAATAAAGAGCGTATCACTGATATTCTCAACGTAAGAAATCAGTCCTTTTCTACCGTCATACAGCGTTATTTCTCGAACGACTAATCCTGGAAGGATATCGTTATTTTTCTCAAAGTGCACTTTATTGGCATCGATTTTCACACTAATTTTCTTATCGTGATCTGCTGACTTTTCCTTCGTCCTCTTTCTCCAATTCCTCATCTCTTTCACCTCACTAAAGGGGGTCAGGCACGTACCTGACCCCCTATGACCTTGTACCTATAAAAAGGGGGTTCGAATAGAAACGCACTTCCAACGGCAAAGGTTAAGACATTTAAATCAGGGGCATCCCCATCACAGAGAAAGCGCTTAAGTCCCTTGGCATGAAATAAGAATGAATGGATGGAAACATATTTATATGGAAATCCATCATCCACTGCCGACTTATCGATCCATTTCTTCACCTCGTCATTCATACCTTCATCACAAACCGTATCCATTTGTTACTGTTACGGTCTCCAGTAAGGGGGAATTTATACAAAAAAGGGGGGTCAGGTACGGACCTGACCCCCTTCTCCATTCTTTTACGGTACTAAGACAATCTTGCCGACCTTGCCTGATTTCTTGAAATAGCTTTGCGCTTCTCTCGCTTCTTCAAGAGGAAATGTACGGTCGATGATCGGCTTAACCTTCCCTTCAGAGACAGCTTTCATGAGGTGTTTAAAGTTTTCTCTCGTTCCGAGAACGGAACCGATCAACGTAATATGCTTTAAATACATCGTCCTAAAATCCAGCTCCGTCTTTTGACCACCGGCAGAGCCTGACGTACAGAATCGACCACCTTTTTTCAGTACTTGAAGGGATGTGTGGAACAAAGCGTCTCCTACCACATCAAGCACAGCATCAATCGGACCACCGTTCGCCTCGATGATTTCTTCCGCTAGTCGCTCTGAACGATAAGAGAGTACATGCGTCGCGCCGAGCTCTTTCATTTTCTCTTCAAGAGCAAGATCACCGACAATCGCAATGACCTTCGCTCCAAATACGTTCGCAGCGATTTGCACGTTCAATGAGCCAACGCCACCGTTCGCCCCGGTGACCAAGACTGTTTCTCCTCGTTGAATATCAGACTCTTCCACCATGTGCCAGCCGGTCATCCCACTAACAGAAAAAACCGCACTTTCTTCGTAGTCAGATAGCGCCATCGGTAGACAAAGCTCCGCTGGCCATACGACATACTCTGCGTAACCACCGTCGTATTCAGAGCCAATAAAGGACATATCATCCGAAATATGTTCACTACCGGGTTCTCCACTTGATGTAAAAGGAAATAAGACAACATCTTCTCCCTTGCGATCCGAGTTAACTTCTGCGCCGACCTCAACAATTTGTCCCGTAATATCGGATCCTGGAATTCGCGGAAACTGGACTCCCTCTGGACGCCAACCGGACTTTCCTCCCGTCCCATAAGCTCCTTCACGCATCCAAATTTCCGTATTGTTGATCGCACAGGCCTTAACCTGAACAAGTACTTCATTCCCCTTCGGCTTTGGAATCTCCCTCTCCACTACCTCTAGCTGATCTAAGCCACCGTACCCTGAAACTTGTACTGCTTTCATTCTGCATCTCCGCCTTTCTTATTGTGTAAATGCATTTGATGACGTTATTCGGTTGTATGTAACGAATCCTATCGTTCATCATTCCCTATTTTAGCAGAATTGATGTTTAACCGATAAAATAGCCAATTTCCTTAAAAGGGATCGATTTCTCTAGTAATACTCGATTTTGAGCACGTTCAATGTTGACTATACTATTTTCTATCTATAAGATGAAGTCTGGAGCTTATTATATCTTTAAGATATAATACGTGATTTCACTTTTAGGAGGAAATGATGTACGAACTATTTATACTCGGGGAACTCATGGACAAGCCGATGCATGGCTATCTCTTGCAATATGTTCTCGACAAAGTCATCGGGCCAAACCGCAAGATAAGTTGGGGCGTTCTCTACCCTCTCATTCAGCGCATGACAGAAGAGGGATATCTTGAACAAACGATCGAGGAAGACGGTGGGCGTGGTCGGCCGAAGAAAATCGTTAGCCTAACTCCCAAAGGACAAAGGCGTTTCCATGAACTGATGGAAGAATTAATTCCCTACGACCAAACAACGGAAGATTACTTCGATATTAAGCTCAGCAACTTTCATCACATCTCGAACGATATCCAGCTATTAATTCTGGAGCAGTTCGAAGGATACTTAGAGTATTTGATGAAGCATCTAGACGATAATCACACCGTCATCACACAGCAGGATGCCATCTCTACACACGAAAAACAAAGCATTGAACGCGTACTAGATCGGCGTAAAGAAAAGCTCGATGCTGAGTTGAACTGGTTAACGACAGAAATCGAACATATCAAAGGGGAAATGAACAATGACTAACGCACAATCTCAAACAAGTCCAGATCCGAAACGCTGGTTTGCGCTCGCAGCCGTTTGCTTCGGGCTATTCATGGCGTTACTCGATGTGACGATCGTCAACGTCGCACTACCTACAATTCAGGAAGAATTCCAAACAGGTTTTAGCGAACTTGAGTGGGTGCTAAACGCCTATACGCTTGTTTTTGCAGTAGCGCTTATTACCGTAGCTAGACTTGGGGACATCTATGGAAGAAAGCTCTTCTTCATGTTTGGCCTTCTTGTCTTTAGTATTGGCTCCCTTTTATGCGCGCTTGCACCTGACATTATGTCTCTTAATATTTTCCGGGGGATTCAGGGACTTGGTGCTTCCGCTATGATGTCCTTATCCATGGCCATCATCTCCACCACTTTCTCTGGTAAAGAAAGAGGCATCGCGTTTGGTGTGTGGGGAAGCGTCAGTGGTCTCGCAACGGCGATCGGACCTCTTGTAGGCGGCATACTCGTTGAGAAAATCAATTGGGAATCGATTTTCTACATCAACTTACCGATCGGACTAATCGCACTCGGTATGGCGTTCTTTTTTATTAAAGAATCGAAGGACCATCAGGCATCCAAATCGATCGATTTCATTGGAGTAATTCTCATCACTTCAGCAGTTTTTTGTTTAGTATTTGGACTCATCGAAGTAAACCAACCTGATCTCGATTGGACATCACCGAGTATTCTAGCCCTACTTGGCGGTTCTCTCGTTAGCTTTATCGTCTTCATTCTTGTTGAACTTCGGTTGAAGTCTCCGATGGTGAATCCACGGATTTTCAAAAACCTTAGTTATTCAGGCGCATGTATTGCTGCATTCTCCTTGAGTGCTGGGGTCTATGCTCTCTTTTTCTACTTAACGCTTCTTCTTCAAAATTACTTTGAGTATACAGCTCTCGAGACAGGAGTTCGGTTTATTACGATCAGTGGATTTGCGCTTATTCTCGGTCCTGTATCGGGCATTCTTTCCAATAAAATTGGAACAAAACCACTCATCACCGGCGCTCTCGCCATACTTTCCACCGCCGTCTTTATGATGACTGTAGTTTCCAGCGAGCAAAGCACATGGACAGCCTTAATCGCTGCTTTCTTATTAGCTGGTATCGGGAACGGCCTTGTCAATCCACCGATCTCGACAACGGCTGTTGATACCGTTCCAAATCGTATCGTTGGGATGGCATCAGGTGTTAACAACGTCTCACGACAAATCGGTATCGCTTTTGGGACAGCCTTCCTCGGTGCGATTCTATCGAATCAATATGTCAGTAAAATCGAAAATAACATCAATAGCATGGATGCGATACCAGATAACGCGAAAAAGGATATCATCGACGGCGTAGCATCAGCTGGTCCTATCGCGGGAAGTCAAGGACTCAATGGAGCTGGTTCTGAGCAGTACCAAAACATGCCGGGCTTTTCTGAAATTCAGAACATCGCGAAGACAGCATTTGTGAACAGCCTTGATCAAGTGTTTATCGCCGCGGGCATCATTCTTGCCGTTGGCGCGATTCTGAGCTTTTTCCTTATACGTAAAAGCGATTTTCTTGATGATCGAGCCTAAAAAAAGAGAGGAGGGGGTCAGGTACGTACCTGACCCCCTCCTCTCTTTTGTATTACTCAACAACGTTTAGTCCTAACAACTTCGCAAATCCAATCGCCTGATCAGGAGAAACTTCACAGCCTTCTAGACCTTCAAAATCAACGTGAATGCGCTCGAATGTACATGTGCTTAGATCGATACCTTTTAAAAGCGTCTGAGCAAAATTCACATCATTTAGGTCACACTTGGAGAAAACAGTTTTTGTGAATTGACAGCCGTGATAGTTTGCACTTTGTAACGAGGTATCTTCAAATCGAACCTGTTTTAAGCGAGAATCTGCATAGCTACTTAAATTCGCCATACAATTTTCAAATGTCACATTCCCTAAATTCACTTCTGAGAAATCTGCACCCATTAGTTTACAATTAGTGAACGTTACACGATGGATGATCCCTTCACTGAAAGTCACATTCGAAAGATTGCAATTATCAAAAACCACATCGATCATATCGATACGAGGTAGCGTCGTGTTTGTAAATGTCACATTTCTGAATACCACTTTTGAAAGGATGACCTGATCAAGCTCAACATCGTCCACTGCTTCACCGATAACCTCACAATTCATTAAAGTGAGATCTTCATCATTATAAATGGCACGAAAGCTTCCCTCTTCTAGTACGGACGGAATTTTAGGAACCTCAATTTTTACTTTTTTACTCATCCAAACACCCTTCACTGAATTCTCTTTGATAATAAGAAAGATACCATATATATTGGTGCAATTATAAGCCTGTTATTTGGCAAAAAAATGTGTCTCGCTTCCACTTTTAATTCACAATTGATGTATAAATGTAACGGAATAGCTTGAAGGGGGTCAGGTACGAACCTGACCCCCTTCCTAGAATTCACGTTTAAAACAGGACGTAAAAGTGGTATAATCTTTATATGAACACATGCTCATGTATTAAATTTAAGTCGATTCTATTCGGGAGGAATAACTTTGGGACACAACCATTCTCATGATCACGGACATACTCATTCAGCGAATAAGAAAGCTCTTTTCATTAGCTTTCTACTTATAGCTTCATTCATGATCATCGAAGTCGTTGGAGGTTTTATTACAAATAGTCTCGCGTTACTGTCTGATGCGGGACACATGCTTAGCGACACCGTTGCACTAGGAATGAGTCTAGTTGCATTTAAGCTTGGAGAGAAAAAATCTGATGCAGAAAAAACCTATGGATACAAACGATTTGAAATTCTTGCAGCATTCTTAAACGGGATTGCTCTCATCGCAATTTCATTCTATATCCTATGGGAATCAGTGAATCGATTTATTGACCCACCTGACGTTGCAAGTACTGGAATGCTGATTATTGCCATCATTGGCTTCTTAGTAAATGTCTTAGTTGCATGGATCCTTATGAAAGGCGACACTTCTGAGAATTTAAATTTACGCAGTGCTTTCCTTCACGTGCTTGGTGACTTATTAGGTTCTGTTGGAGCCATTATCGCAGCTATTCTGATCATGACGTTAGATTGGAATTATGCCGATCCAATCGCAAGTTCTATCGTCGCAATCCTTGTTCTACTAAGTGGGATTCGGGTAACGAAAGATTCGTTTCACATCTTGATGGAAGGAAAACCATCCAATATTGAACTCACTGATGTGAAGGATGTCTTACTGTCTTTAGAAGGAACGACCGATGTACATGACCTGCACATTTGGAACATCACTTCTGACTTTCCTTCCTTTACGTGTCACCTCGTCGTAAAGCAAGGAACTGATCGTGATGATCTCCTTCAACAAGCATCACATCTCCTTCATGAGAAATTCGAACTTGAACACACAACGATTCAACTCGAATGCGAAACATCTCACGTTAAAAACAGTGAGGATAATTGTAATTAAAAAAAGAGGAAGGGGGTCAGGCACGTGCCTGACCCCCTTCCTCTTTTAAATTTGCTGTCATTCTTCCTTATACGAACATGTTCACGATCAAAGCGCCGCCAAATGCTACAAAGGAAAGTAACGTTTCCAATACTGTCCACGTTTTGAACGTTTCTTTGACAGTTAGTCCGAGGTATTCTTTAACCATCCAGAAACCAGCGTCATTGACGTGAGAGAACATGAGTGAACCTGCTCCTGTTACAATAACGAGTAATTCAAGATTCACACCTGACATCGTCGCAATGATCGGCGATACAATTCCTGCCGCAGTCGTCAAAGCAACCGTTGCAGATCCAGTTGCGATACGAATCAAACCTGCAATGATAAACGCTAGAACAAGTGGTGATAATGAGAAATCTTGAGCGTAATTTCCGATGATCGTACCGATACCACTATCGATCAGGATTTGCTTAAATCCGCCACCAGCACCGATGATCAAGATGATCGAGCCTACTGGAAGGATACATTCATCTACGTATTTTTTGATTTCTTTCTTATCTAGACCCTGACGGAATCCAAGGAAATAGAACGCGAAGAAACAAGAAATCAACAATGCTACAAGCGGACTTCCGATAAAGGTGAGAAAGCCTTCAATGCCCGAAGGTAACGATAAGAACGGTGCAAAAGTACCTAAAACCAATAGAAGAACTGGCATAACGATCGTTGTAAATGAAATACCTGTTCCAGGAAGTGTAGAAGGATCTTGCTGATCTTCTACTTTAATCAAATCTGGTTCGCCTACTGGGATAACGCGTTTGTTAATCCACTTCGCGAATATCGGTCCACCAATGATACCAGCTGGTAGTGCAATGATAAGGGAATACAAGAGAACTTTACCAAGATCTGCTTCGTAAATTCCGATTGCCGCCACAGCACCTGGATGCGGTGGAATCAATCCATGAACGATCGATAGACCAGCTACCGCTGGCAACGCGATCAGTAGGATATTTTTCTTCGTTGCTTTTTGAATCGAAATAACAAGTGGTAATAGAATCAGAATTCCTACTTCGAAGAAAACTGGAATACCGATAATGAATCCTGAGAAGAACATCGCCCATGGCAATTTCTTTTCTCCAAAGACTCGAATAAAGAAATTAGCAATCTGTAAACCAGCTCCGGATTCAGAAAGTAATTTCCCTAGAATCGTACCCAACGCTAGAATACCGACTAAATGACCAAGTACTCCACCAACGCCTGTTTCGTAAGAACCGACTATATCTAACCAGGACATTCCTGACATAACTGCTAGAAATAAGGCAGCAACTGTTAAACCGATGAATGCGTGCCATTGAAATACTGATACGCCGACAATAACAATTCCGATTGATACGAGCGTAACAATTAATAAATAGATATCCATACTGTTTCCCACCTCTTCAATAATTAAGGATCTTTCATTAATTTTGTTTGAAAACCCTTCCAACTTCTTTTATTATAGGAATTTTTATTTCATAAATCAATGGAAACGTTTAAAAAATTTTTCCGAAACAAAATGACTCATCTCTTATTTATAACCTCAAAGTTCTCTGAACCCTTGATAATACCGCTTTCATAGTATGAAATAAGAATCCGTAAAAATCGTGATCTCATTAAAATTTATTTTTTTCAGTTAATTATCCCTCTTCCATTCCCAGGGTCATTTTCAAATATTCTACAAATAATAGCGACTGTTCTTTCAATTGTATCTCATTTTCAGATACAATCGCATAGTCTAGTGCTAGACCATCGATAAACGATACAATCGACCGAGCAATCGTCTTACTATGATATTTTTTGCTGAATTCACCATGATCTTGTCCTGCCTGAATCACATCTTCATATATTTTTAACCCTATATGATAACGTTCCAGACCATACTGCCTCCTTCGCGGATCATTGCGCCCAGTAATAAAAAACTCGATATTACTCGGTGCTAATGGATCCATTCGATTGTCTGGTTCCATATTCTCACCAAACATCCGCTTCATAAGTAATGGCCAGTAAGCACCTATGTCCTGCTGCAACAACTGTTCATTATCATTCACAGCGTGCGCTAAATTCTCTTCTAGAATGGCTTCATAAAGATCTTCTTTGTTCGAAAAATAGTGATATAATCCGCCTCTACTTACACCAGCTTCTTCCATGACGTGTTTCATCGTCGTCCGCTCATACCCGTTCTTTATAAAAACTTGTTTCGCTGCTTCAAGTATGTTCGCTCGTCGTTTTTCCATGTGTTCCTTGCTGACTTTTGGAGACATTTCTCTTCCCCCACTCTCGTTTGCTTTTCGTGAAAAATCCGGTCACTGATAGTAAGACAAGCAGTGATGCCGTGATGATAAAAGTTGGAATAACCCCGATGATCGTAGACAGCCATCCTCCGAGTAACGGGCCGATAATCGTGGCCGTTGTCGTCACACTATTGATAACGCCAAAGACTCTTCCAGTCATATGGACAGGGGTGTCGACCTGAACGGTTGCCTGAAATGGAACAAACACAAGGCTCGCAGCAAAACCTGCTAGTACGCCAAGGGTCGGTCCCCAAACAAGAGAAAACCCTAGATCGATATGTGTGAATACTGCCATCATACCAAAGCTCAGTCCGATTCCACAAACTCCCAACATCATAAGAGGAAAAGAGTGATATTCTGTTTTTTTCGCCAAATACATCCCGCAGACGAACATCCCGATCCCAGAAGATGCCACAAGATAGCCAAATAAATCTGGAGAAGCATCCGACAATTCCCGCAACAACACAATAATTTGTGAATCCGAAAGCTGTAAAATCATCAAACTAATTCCGAGAAAAAACAATCCGACGAGCAGTTGACGATTCGTTTTCATGTAAGAAACACCTGCGATAAATTCCTTTTTGAACGATGCCTCATCCACTTCATTGATTATTTCAACAGTCTGTGAACGTGCATTTGGAAGGAGAATGATAAAGAGCGAAGATACTAGAAATGTTCCCGAATCGATCAAAAAAACAAGATGTGCCCCCAGCGACGCAACAAGGATCCCGCTAAGTAACGGGCCAATCACTTTTGTACTCGAGTCGATCATGGATGTGACGGCCATCGCGCTTTTCATATCTGAATCCGCAACGAGCTCCTTCAGCTTGCCATTTTTCGCTGGGATGAAAACAGCTGAAAATACTCCAACGATAAATAAACATACGTACACGACCCAAAGCGTATCCGCTACCGTCAAAACAAGAATCAATCCAGCTCGAACAAGGTCAGACGTGATCATGAGCGCTTTTCTGCTAAATCTGTCTGCCACTGTTCCTGCAACCGGGCCAAACAATGCCATCGGTAGCGCCAAACATAAAATAACGAAGGAAACTTCGATAGGTGACGCATTCCATTTCAGTCCTACTAGCGTAATGATTGCCACGATGCTCAACCAATCACCAATACTTGAAATCACCTGAGCGGTCATTAATGTCACGTATCCTCTGTTCTGAAATAACGTTTTCATACCGTCAACTCCCTTTATCGACATTAATGTCGTTTTGTTAAACTCATTATAACGACATGGGTGTCGTTATTCAACAGTTTTCTAGAAATGAAAAAGACCGCCCGTTTTGGCAGTCTTTCTTGTTTAGTAGCTATGCAACAAATCTCTAGTGAGCCCAGTTGCGGACTAACAGGTTCCTCTAAAATTACATAAAGGCTTTACCGTGAATTCACATGCCTTTCCTTTGTTGGTGTGATAATACTTGTTTTGTAGCGAGAAAATATGTGCAAAAGCTTGTACGAAATAGCTTGCGAATTGGTAAACAGAGAATTTGCATCTATGTAAGGAAAGAATGATTGATGTCATTCAAGTTCGGAAATAATACTCCCTAATGCAAAAAGAAATGAGGGCCATTTAGTGAAAAGAATCGTTTTAATAATCCTAACTGTACTCGTGAGTTTCAACCTCTCTTTAAGTTCTATAGAAGCTAAAGAAAATTCAAATGAATACATTATAACGACTATCAATAGGTTTATACCGAAGAACGCAGTATTAGTTAGTCCTGAAGAGCCTAAATCGATTAAACCATATCAATTTTATGACTTTGATCAAGATGGACAAGAAGAAATCATAATAACATATGAAATAAAAGCAAAAGAACAACCTAACCCTTCTCAATACGGCGTCATTGTATTAAGAAAAGAAAATGAAAGATGGTCAAAGATTTGGGAGACTCAGACTCTTGGAGTAGGATTAAATTATTCTGGTCTTGTGGATCTTACTGGTGATGGTGTGAAAGAATATCTCTTTGGCGTCACAATCGGGGCATTAGCAGGCAATAAGCTAGAGATTTTTAAATGGTGCAATCATTCTATAAAGCTGATAGCAGATGTTCCTTATCATATGATGGATGTTTTCATTAATAAGAATGTCGGTATAGCGGTATGGAGAAGGTACATTGCGGATACTTATTTTGTAGATGTCCTTAAATGGAATGGAAAAAGGATGGTTTTTGATGAAGAATTATACTCTGCATACTATCCAGAAATAGAACAATTTTATAAGAATAAACTATCAAAAATGGATGCGTGGTTCTACTGGTATACACTTGCAGATGCTCAAATTAAAGCAAATTTATTCAATGAGGCGACTAATTCAATAAAAAGAGGCGTTGCTTTAGCTAAGGAACTTTCGATGCCAGAAGTAGTCGAAAACTTTAACGAACTCAATGAAAAATTGAATGAAAAGAGAAATTCCACTTAAAGCTAAGAAACGCTGTTGTTCATTTAGCAGCGTTTCTTAATGTAAATGAAGATAGTTAGAATCAGAACACGTCAGGTGCGGTTCTCCCCCCTCGTTCTTACAACTTCGCTTTTCGAAATCCTTTTACACTGTCTGAGATGGCATTCCAGATAAAGAACAAGCCGATCGCTGCTACTGTTACATTCATATAGGTACCTGAGATAGAGAGAAAATGAATAAAGTCAGGATGAATGAGCTGATCGTTCATAAGGATCAGAAGAAGAACGCCAGTCGCGAGCGTTTGATGAATGGCATTGGCGAGTGCAAGACGTTTCGTCCAGAATCCAACAATTACTTTATAGAGAGCCAACAGAACTGCAGTCAAAAGCGTGAGACTAACAAGTGGCCAATACGCGAGAAGAACATCGTTATGAACGAACGGCACAACAACCTCACCATTTTTAATAATGCCTAGTAAGTTCTCAGCGTTGAAATAAAGCATGGCAAATACGGCTGAAGTCAGTAAGTCGCCGAATAACTCTGTACGTGAGACTCGCTTCTTTTTAGGAGGATAGGTCACTTTCTTCAAGTCATCTGCTGACCACTTCTTAAGATCCGGATTTATCTTTACATTCGATCGCTCCAAGATTACGAAGATTAGTGTCAACCAGAATAAAACATGAGTCGCTGTATTCAATAAACCTCCAATTGCATCAACGATCAATTGGATAAAAACTTCCACAATTGATCCTGTTCCATTGTAATCAATGATGTTCACTGTCATGAATGCGATAAACGTTCCAACAAGAGAAATTGGCAGAATAAACTTGATCAGTTTCAAATAAAGTTCAAAATACTGAGGTCCGATGAGATGCATCGGCCAATCTCGAAAGCCGTTTGCCATTTGGACAGGATTGCCTAGTTCGTTCAGCGTCGCCTTGATATCTTCTTCTGACGGATCATCTGGTAGCATATCTCCAATTGTTGACCTTAGTTCCAGTGCAATATCCTCGCGATTGGATTCAGGAAGTCGTCTCGTCACTTCCCCAATATAAACCTCAATCAGATTCATTCTCTTCCTCCCCTTTCAATAAAGAAGTTAACTCGCTAGACGTCTTCTCCCACTCGGTCTTCAATTGCTCAAAAATTTCTCTCCCATACTCACTTAGCACGTAATACTTCCGCGGGCGACTCTCTGTCGTATCCCAGCTGCTCGTCACTAACTCCTGTTTCTCCAACCGCCGAAGAAGAGGATAGAGCGTGCTCTGCTCAATCGAAATTCCTGACTTATCAAGCGACTGCACAAGAGAGTAACCGTACTGGGGAGTGCGCAGCTGACTGAGTACAGCCAGCGTTAACGTCCCCCTTCTAAGTTCTGTAATCAACGAATGCAATAACGTCATCTCATCACCAACTTCCTTACTGTGTGTCGTACACTATATATACTATGTATCATACAGTGTTATGTGATAAACAGCAATAAACATTTCACAATATAATGTGATAGGCGAGGGGGTCAGGTTCGCACCTGACCCCCTAAGAAAGCTCTCTCCTCTTCTTCTTTTGTTATAATAGAATTGGAGTTTACGATATTTGGAGGGTCAAATACATGAATACTGCTTCATTCTTTGCTCATTATGACGCTATACCTATGCCAATCGTTGTTCTAGATCGGAAGGGTGAAATTGTTCATAGCAACGAGCAAGCAATTTCACATTTTTCTACGGATGGACGAACCGAAATACACCATTTTATTGAAGAAGAACTATCGATCGAGCGCAACCAACTCCTAGAGTACCTTCATCAGGTCTTCACTCTTGTGCCTGGTGATTTCATAGAATGGCCACTTACGCTTTCAGATGAAAAAATCCGTCTCTCTCATATCGATTCCCAATACGCTGCCTTTATGGTTATTAAGTTAGAAGAAAATTCCACTCACGATGATCCACTATCAGAAGAAATCATAGAAGAAGACACCATATTTGAAGAACTTCAACAGCGGTATCATTCACTGATCAATGAGAATCCTGATGGCATTATTTATCTAGACGAGAACTTAACTATTTTGAATACAAATAATGCACTTGAGAGAATGTTAGGTTATTCCACACAAGAACTTAAGCTCAATCGTCATGAGCTCATAACAGAAGAAACATTAGCTATTATTCAACAGCAGTTCCATTTGGCTCTAGCAGGTAACCACCAAACTTATGAAATCGATGCCTTCAACAAAATGGGCGATAAGTTGAATCTTCAAATCAAAACGATCCCCGTTAAAATTCACAACCGATTCAAAGGGGCATACAAGATCATTAAAGACATCACTGCTTATAAAAAAGCTCAGCTCGACACGATCGAACAGGCCGCTCAATTACGTTCACTGATCGATTCAATACCAGAATTTATTATTTTCAAGGATGAAAATAACCGTATTATTGAAATGAATGACTATGCGAAATACATTTTTGGGGTCGACGAGGGCGAATACAAAGGAAAAACGTGCGTAGAATTAAATTGCGGTAATCTTGATGCACAACAGTTAATTATGAACAACGTGACAACAGATCAGGTTGCATGGGAACACAAATCAAAAATTGATTATGAGTATCAGTTGGACCAGGCGAACGGTGAAACGGCAACATATGAAATTATTAAAGCACCTACTTTTCTACCTGATGGTAACCGGAAGTATTTGATTGCGATTGGAAGGGATATTTCAAAGCGAAAAAAAGTGGAAAAAGAGCTGATTGAAACGCAGGAACTGATCGAATCAATTTTCACGAATAACGCTGATGCGATTTCCGTTAGTGATTTGGAAAAGAAGATTATCAAGGTGAATCCTGCTTTCCAGCGGCTCTATGGGTACAACGAAGATAACATGATTGAGCACCTGATCGACGTCTATCCTGATGATAATAAAGATGAAGCCTCCCGGATCATTGATTCCGTCATAAAAGGAGAAGGTGTTGTCGATTTTGAGACGGTGCGTAAAAGGAAAGATGGTTCTCTTATCGATGTTAGCATTACCTACTCCCCTATTAAAGACCATGAAGGCAACATCACAGCGATGTCTGCCATCACACGTGATATTCGTGACCGTAAAAAAACAGATGAGTTATTGCTTCGTTCTGAGAAGCTTTCCGCAATCGGTCAACTTGCTGCAGCAGTCGCTCATGAAGTTCGGAACCCGTTAACGTCAGTGAAAGGATTCATCCAGCTATACAAAGATCGCATTGACGAAGAAATTCTTCATTTGATGTTATCTGAAATGGATCGGATCGAATCGATCGTGAATGAGTTTCTATCACTCGCAAGACCACAGGCGGTGACGTATCAGGAGCTAGATATGATGGCACTCATTCGGAACATCGCATCGCTGATGGAGCCGGAATCTGTATTAAATAACGTAGATGTCTTTACCGATTTCCATACCCCGTCATTAAACATGTTCGTTGAGAAAAATCAGATGACGCAAGTGCTGATGAATATTATTAAAAACGGAATTGAATCCATGCCAGAAGGTGGCCCACTTTCCATTACAACCTGCCACTCTGATACGCACCTTTTTATCGAGATCGCTGATAAAGGTGTAGGGATTCCAGAAGAACGCCTCCAACACCTCGGTGAGCCATTCTTTTCAAATAAAGATATGGGTACAGGACTTGGACTCGTCGTCAGTTATAAAATTATTCACGAGCATAAAGGTACCATCCACTTTGATAGCTCAGTAGGAAATGGAACCGTCGTGACCATTTCTTTGCCACTATAGGGTGATAAAAGCAAAAAAAGGGATGGGGGGTCAGGCACGTGCCTGACCCCCATCCCTTTTTCTTATTATTATCTTCCAAGCCATCCACCATCAACAGCCACAAGATGTCCATGTACATAATTCGATGCAGCTGAGGATAAGTAAACGGCCGTCCCTTTGAAATCATCTGGATTTCCCCATCGATCAGCAGGAATACGGTCAAGAATTTGAGCATTTCGCTTCTCATCTTCAAGTATCGCAGTATTCATATCTGTCGCAATATAGCCAGGTACGATCGCATTGACATTCACATGATGCTTCGCCCATTCATTCGAAAGTGCTTTTGTTAGTTGAGCGACTCCGCCTTTTGCAGCTGCATAGGCTGGAACGTTAATGCCTCCCTGATAAGAAAGCAACGAAGCGACATTAATGATTTTCCCCTCGCCTTTCGGAACCATATGGCGACCCGCTTCTTGACATAGCAACCAGACAGTTTTTAAGTTAATATCCAGAACATCGTCCCAATCTGTTTCCGGAAAATCAACTGAAGGTGATCTTCGCTGGATCCCTGCATTGTTTACTAGAATATCGATTGTTCCGAAACGAGACACCACATTTGGAATCGCCGCTTTCACCTGATCTGTTTGTTCTAGATCACATGGAATAATCTCGCAGGTTCTTCCCAGTTTCTCAATTTCTTCTTTGATATCGGTTTGTTCTGTGTTCCGCTGAAGCAATGCAATATCTGCCCCCGCTTCCGCTAAAGCTAGAGCCATCGATTTACCAATCCCTCTTGTAGCACCTGAAATAGCTGCCACCTTACCGCTTAAGTCAAATAAATTCATTCCCATTTTCCTCCGCTCCTTTTTTACTGTAATAGCGCGATAACGCATTAAACGAGTGGGGGTCAGACCCCCAAAAACGTTTCCACTTCACGCAATGCTTCTTCAGCATCTTCTCCGACACATTCGACGACGATTTCGTCCCCGTCATGTAATCGAAGATTGATTAATCCTAGAAAGCTCTTTAAGTTGGCTTCAATTAAGCTACCATTTACATTTTTCTTAAGGATTATTTCAGCATCGTATTGCTGAATAATCTGGCTTAATTCGATGATTGTTTGTGATTCTTTCATGTAGACAGGAATCTTCTTTTCTACTTTGTTCTCCATGTTCCTTCACCCTTTCGTTTATGCTTAGATCAAGACAAGCTACTTCATCATCTTATCCCAATTCCTATCAGATCGAACTTGCTCTCTCAAACTCTTTGCTACATGTAAATCATCAATATAATTGGAATCGTGATCACACTCAACAACGTCGTCATTAACGTAATACTTGATACAAGCTCAGGCTTCGAATCAAACTGCACGGCATAGATGGTTGTCGTCGCAGCAGATGGCATGGCGGCTGAGACAATCAGCACACTCGCCATCAAATCGCTCATCGGTAAGAAGAGTGTTAACCCAAACGCGATCACCGGTGATGCGATCAACCGTACGATTGAAGCATAGGTTACCTTTGACCAGTCCATATTCGTGATCGAAATCCCGGCAAGCTGCATCCCTAGAACGACCATGACCATTGGAATCGAAGCGTTGGCTAATAGTTCGACGCTCGACATCAGGTTACCTGGCATTGCGAAAGAACCAAGGTTCATAATCAGTGCCACGATCACCGCATAGGTTGGCGGCATCTTCAATACGGATACAATCGCCATCCGGAGTCCCGATTTTCCTCTAGCCGCATAATAGACCCCAAAGAAATTCATGATGATCGCTTGCAGAACGAGAAAGGAAACGGAATAAACGAATCCTGCTTCACCGAAAGCGAATAAGATAATCGGTGCCCCGTAGTTGCCCGAGTTCATAAAAGCCGTTGACAAGATTAGGCCACTTTCCATCGAGGCATCATAGCCCTTTACTTTTGCCACAACTTTATTGATCACTAGAATACTAACAAGAAGAAGGACAGAAAACACGAGCATCATCACATATTCACCGTTTAAATCGGCGTTATAGAACGTCTTGAACACAAGACAGGGAAGCATAATATAGAGAGCTACCGTCGAAACGGATTTAAGATCTAACTTAGCTAATTTCTGAAGTAAATAACCTGCTCCAAACACGAGTAGAACAGGTAATACTACTTGTATAAATACCGTCATCGCCGTTTACCACTCAGCAACGCTACCATCTGAATGTCTCCAGACAGGATTGCGCCAGCGATGGCCTTCACGAGCCATCTCAACGACTTTCTCTTCATTGATCTCGATGCCAAGACCAGGTCCAGTCAACATCGAAACTTTTCCGTTCTCATAAGAAAAAACAGACGAATCCGTAATATAATCGAGCAGATCGCTTCCCTGATTGTAATGAATGCCAAGACTTTGTTCTTGGATAAACGCATTATGACACGTTGCATCCACTTGCAAACAAGCTGCTAAAGCAATCGGACCAAGCGGACAGTGTGGGGCAAGTCCTACATCGTAAGCTTCAGCCATCGTTGCGATCTTCTTGCACTCCGTAATCCCGCCAGCATGAGATAAATCCGGCTGAATGATGTCAACATATCCATCAGCTAGCACCTTCTTGAAATCCCAGCGTGAATACATCCGCTCCCCGGTCGCAATCGGAATAGACGTATGGGAAGCAATTTCCTTCAGTGCTTCATTATTTTCAGGTAAAACGGGTTCCTCAATAAACATCGGGCGATACGCTTCAAGCTCCTTCGCGAGAATCTTCGCCATCGGCTTATGAACTCGCCCGTGGAAATCAATGCCGATTCCTACATCTTTCCCGACAGCTTTTCGTACGGCGTCCACTCTCTCAAGCGTTTCATCGACCTTTTTATAAGAATCAATGTACTGCAACTCTTCCGTACCGTTCATCTTAATTGCGCGAAAGCCTTTCTCAGCTGCCTCCTTTGCTGCACTCCCAACGTCGGATGGACGATCTCCCCCAATCCAGGAATACACGTCGATCGAATCACGACACTTGCCACCCATTAACTCTGAAACCGGCGCATTGTAAAATTTACCCTTAATGTCCCAGAGCGCTTGATCAATTCCAGCGATGGCACTCATATGAATCGGACCACCACGGTAGAAACCAGAGCGGTACATCACATTCCAATGATCTTCAATCGGCAGAGGATCTTTGCCGATAAGATAATCTTTCAGTTCATGAACAGCAGCTTCAACCGTTGCGGCACGTCCTTCAATGACAGGCTCTCCCCACCCTACGATACCTTCGTCTGTAGTGATTTTTAGAAACAACCATCTCGGTGGTACGACAAATGTTTCAATGTTAATGATTCTCATGATTCACTCTCCGTTCTAGCTTGTTTAACAGCTTCCGTAAATTGTTCAGCTAACATTGTAATGCTTTCAAAATCCTGATCGTCGATGAACTGTTGCTTCACTAACGATCCACCAACACCAGCCGCTACTGCCCCATTCGCAATGTAGGTTCCGATATTTTCAACATTGACCCCACCAGTCGGAATCATCGGGATATGACCAAGTGGTCCTTGTAGATCTTTAATATAGGATGGACCAAATGCTGAAGCAGGAAATATTTTGACAAGATCAGCACCTGCTTGATAGGCTTCCACCATTTCACTTGGCGTTAAAACCCCAGGGATCGAGATCACACCATATCGTTTTGTCATTTCAATAAGATCAGTGTTAAACGTTGGAGAGAAAATAAAATCGGCACCCGCCTGAATAGCGGTATGCGCTGTTTCTGCATCAAGGACTGTTCCAGCTCCTACGAGTGCCGTTGTTCCCAGATGTTTTTTCACCTCTCCAATCAATTGGTAAGACCGATCACTATCGACCGTGATCTCTAGTGTCGTCACCCCACCTTTAACGAGTGCTTCAGCTAAAGGCAAGACATCTTCCGAACGCTGTCGTCTGATCACAGCGACAACTCCTGAAGAGTTGATCTGCATCAGTTTCTTCGCTTTTTCCAATTTGCACGCCACCTTTACTATCGTTCAACGTCGGTTTGACGTTTTCCCGAATGGATAAATTGTTCAAGCTGTTCCCTGGTTGGTAGCCCTTCCACATCTCCGTTCATCTGAACGACGAACGAGCCGACCGCATTGCCTCGCTCCACAGCTTCTCGAACTGGGCACCCTTCTACTAAACCACTGATCACACCTGCGGCGAAGCCATCTCCCGCTCCAATAGGATCAACAACCTGCTTAACAGGGTTCCCTGAGACTTCCCCTGATTCAAGTTTTGACGTATAATACGCTCCCTCGGCTCCAAGCTTCATGATTACGGTTTGATCATCCCTTGTTAAGAGAGCTTCTGCCGCCTTCACGTAGTCATTTTCACCAGTAAGAAATGTTGCCTCATCTATTCCCGGTAGGAGATAGTCTGAAAGAGAGGCAATCTCGAGGAGAACATCACGAGCTTCCTCATGATTTTCCCAAAGCTTAAAGCGGATGTTCGGATCAAACACAATCGTTACCCCATTTGATTTCGCCAAACGAATCGCACGCAGAACCGCTCCCTTACAGGTCTCACTAAGAGCCGGTGTAATCCCTGTCACATGTAAAAATCGAGCAGATGTCAGATATTCTTCATTCAAATCAGATTCCATAAGAAGGCTTGCCGCGGAATTTTTTCGATAATAATACACATTCACATTCTCAGCAGAAACCTTTTCTTTAAAAAAGACAGCGGTAGGTGCTTCACCGGTGAAGAGAACTTCACTCGTGTCCACTCCTTCGCCACGAATAAACTTATGAATATATCGACCAAAAGGATCTTCTCCCAGCTTGCTAATCCAGCCAGCTTGTACGCCTAAGCGAGCCAAAGCGATCGCGACATTGGATTCTGCCCCAGCGATTTGTTTCGTGACCTGATGAGCATATTCAAGTGAGAGCTGATCCGGAGTACTAAATAACACCATTGTTTCACCTAGCGTCACAACATCGAGTGACTTCAAGACGATCCCTACTCTCTTCATTAAATTTCTACTTCACTATGTAATAAAAACCCCTTGCGCGAAAGCAAGGGATCTATGAAATACACGAGAGCTACGCCCCGCTACTCTCCAAAGCTAATCAACCATAGAGATAACTCCGGTATAAACGTAATCATTAAGAGCGAGAATACCATCGCGAAGAAATATGGAATGATTGCCTTTGATAACTGTTCAATGGATAGTCCTGAAATACCTGAACCAACGAAGAGGTTCACTCCAAGTGGAGGTGTGATAAATCCGATTGCTAAGTTAACGACCATAATGATACCGAAGTGAATTGGATCAAACCCAATATTAACGGCAATCGGTAAAAGAATAGGCGTTAGAATGATGATTGCTGCTAGCGTATCCATGAAACAACCGACTAATAGAAGCAAAACAGTAATCAATAGAATAATTACGATTTCGCTATCAGAGATTGAGAGTAAGAAATTCGCAACTTGCGTTGGAATTTGCTCAATCGTAAGCAAACGTCCAAATGCTGTTGCAGATCCTACGATGATTAACACTGTCGCTGTTGTTAAAGATGCATCCGCTAATAACTTAGGTAAGTCTTTCAGCGCTAGCTCACGGTATAAGAACAATCCTGCAATAATACCGTAGACAACTGCGATAACAGCGGCTTCTGTTGGTGTGAAGATACCACCGTAAATACCACCAAGAATGATCACTGGAATAACGAGCGCCCATTTGGCTTCCCAGAACGTTTTCCAAATGTTTGCTAGCGTTGTCTTTTGATCTGAGCCGCGGTAATTGTTTTTCTTTGAATACACATATGCCCAAACCATAAGAGAGATCCCAACTAGAAGTCCTGGAATGATTCCAGCAATGAACATATCACCAATAGACGCGCCACCTACGACACCGTAGATAACCATCGGAATACTTGGTGGGATAATAACTCCAATCGAACCAGCGGCTGCTACAGTCGCTGTCGCGAACTTCTTATCATACCCCTGTTTCACCATGGCAGGAATCATGATTCCTCCGATTGCTGCAACCGTTGCTGGACCTGACCCAGAGATGGCAGCGAAGAACATACACGTTACGATCGTCGCCATCGCAAATCCACCTGTTTTATTCCCCACTAGAGCATTCGCAAAGTTAAAGAGTCGTTCGGATATACCGCCTTTCCCCATAATTTCACCTGCTAAGATGAAAAACGGTACAGCCATCAGTGGAAATGAATCAACCGACGTAACAAGTTCCTTCATTAGAAAAGGAATCGGTATCGCTCCTGTATATAAAATCGTAACGAGTGTTGAAAGTCCAAGCGAAATTCCGATCGGTACACTTAAAAACAGGAGAAGTGCAAATGAACCAAATAGTATCAATGTTGTCATGACTCATCGTCCCCTTCCTGCTTCATAATACGATCCCGTTCGTCCTCAACCTGAACTTCTTTCTTACCTGTAAGCATTTTGAACTGGCCATAAAGATTTTGTAATAATCGAATCGCAGATAACCCAAAACCAATCGGCGTTGCCATATACACAGCTCCCATGGGGATATGTAAGGCTGGCGACTTCTGACCGAAGCTTAGCAATTGGTTCGCGATGTCGTATCCATAGAAAATAACGTAAAGACAAAAAACAAAGAATAATAAGTTCGCAATCATTGCCACGATCAACTTACCTTTTTCCTTAAGTAAAAGAAGCATGACTTCTACTTTAATATGACGCTGTTTCTTCACACCGTAGCTAATTCCTATGTACACTAACCATATGAAACTGTACCGCCCGAGCTCTTCTGACCATGATAGGGAGTTTCCTGTCACCCGCATTACAACTTGCAGGAAAATAACACTCACCATCATCGTTGAAAACACTACGAGCAGGAATTCTTCCAGTCTACGATCTATCGCTCGAATGATATTCATACGTTCACCTCAGTTGAATTTAATGAAAGAAATAAGATAGAAAGAGTATACGTTGCAGATCACTCTGCAACGTATACTCCTATCCTATTGGATTACTTTTGTGCTTCATCAATTGCTTTGTATACTTTATCGACTGTTTCTTCACCGATCTGGCTCTTATAATCATCGATCACTGGTGCCACAGCTTTCACCATTTCTTCACGTGCTTCAGGTGTGATTTCTGTGTATTCCATGCCTTCATCTTGAAGAGATTGAAGATATTTATCGTTTGCTTCACGGTTCAATTTACGCTCATACTTCCCAGCTTCAACAGCAGCATCTTTCATGATCTTCTGTTGATCTTCAGTCAATCCGTCATAGAATGTCTTGCTCATCAAGAATACGAACGGGCTGTAGATATGGTGCGTGTTTGAAACATAATCTTGTACTTCATAGAACTTTTGAAGGTAGATTGTTGCGTAAGGATTTTCTTGTCCATCCACTGTACCTTGTTGCAATGCAGTGAAAAGCTCAGTAAATGCCATTGGTGTCGGGTTTGCTCCTAGTGCTTTAAATGCATCAAGGTGAAGATCATTTTCCATCGTACGAATCTTAAGGCCATCAAAATCATCCATTGTCGCAACAGGATGTTCACTGTTTGTTAGATCACGGAAACCGTTCTCCCAGTAAGATAGACCAACAAGGTTCTGGCTATCTAGCTTCTTAAGCAAATCTTGTCCAACTTCACCATCAAGTACTGTATCTGCAACTTCTTCATTCGGGAAAAGGAACGGAATATCGAATACGCTAAATTCTGGAACAAAGTTTGCAAGTGGTGCCGTTGATGGGATTGTTACTTCCTGAGTACCAAGCTGAAGTGCTTCCGTCATCGAACGGTCATCGCCTAGCTGACCACTGTGATACGTTTCAACTTTAATCGCGCCGTCTGTTTTCTCTTCAACGATTTCTTTAAACTTCAACAACCCTTTGTATTGTGGGTGATCTTCATTTAGTCCGATACCTGCTTTGATGACTTTTGCGTCGCCATCACCTGAAGCGCTTTCATTTCCACCATTATTACTTGCTTTGTCCCCATTGTTACCACAAGCTGCAAGCATGGCAATTAATAGAATAGTCGATAGTACCATTGCTAATTTTTTCAAAATACTCATTCCCCTTTATGTAGTTTATTTTTGGTTATCCCCTCGGTCATCAACTTCATTGAAGACCGAATTAGAACGATGAGAAATTTTTCGTCTCTCTCATTTTCACAAGACCCCTGCGACAAGTTGCAAATTCCATGTAATGCAGCAACACTCAGTAACCGCTTTCACATATCCAGTAAAAAAAACAGCGGTTTCAACGCTTTGCTGTACCAGGCTCCCTTTTCATTCCCCCCTGTTAGGAATACTCTGTGAAATATTTCTTCTACTATTCTGATTATACAAGAATTTATTTTTATTACAATACTTTTTAAGAAAAAATATTTATTCAAATTTATAAAAATTAGAAATATTATTCTAAGAAGTAAAGAAAAACCAAGACCTTCTCTCGAATACCCTTGTTCTAACGGGATAGCAGCGACAATAGTTTCCTAACATTTCCACCCCTTTCCTTAATGAATCCTCGCTAACAATTTACTTTGATGTTCATAGTAATACAGTCTTTTATATAAAACAAGACGAAATTTATTTTCATAATTAAAACAGTGGGGTCAGGCACGTGCCTGACCCCACTGTTTTATTTACTGCGAAACGAATCAGAAAGAATCTCGAAAACAGAAGATTTCTGAGCATAGAGGTACATCTCTCTCTTTAGTGGTGCATCCTTTATTGGTAGAAAGATTACCCCTCTTTGTTCGATGGCATCGGCCATCATTTTCGGAAGGTACGCAATTCCTATGCCGAGCGAAACAAGTCCTCCCATACCTAGATAGTGTGTTTCGAGCACATTACCTTTGAAATGGTGTTGTTGCATCAATGCTCTAACCTGCTCAGAAAGCCCTCCAGTTGGAGGAATAATTTGTGTGTAATCAAAGCATTCTGCCAATGTTACCTCTTTTTTTGAAGCCAGTGCTAAAGAAACTGGAATCGCTGCAACGAAATTTTCGCTAAAAAGAAATGATGAAAACAAACCATCGACCGAAGACACATCTTGCACGATCGCGGCATCAATTTCTTGTGTCAATAACAAAGGCACTAACTCTTGACTATCTTCTTTAATGGCAACAATATGAACGTTCGAATAGGTAAGACTATTATAAAAGCTCGGGAGAAAATAGGTACTTAAAATTGGAGTAGATCCAAATCGTATTTGGTCATACCGCTGATAACGTCCAATGGTTTTATCAATTTGAGTGAAAAGTGGCTTCAAATCCTCATATAAAGACTTTCCCTTCTGCGAGAGTTCGACTCCTTTCACCGAACGATTAAAGAGATCAAATCCCAACTCCTCCTCCAATCTTCTCATCTGTTTACTCAGTGCAGGCTGTGATACAAAAAAAGTCCTGGCTGCGCTTGTAAAGCTTCGTTGTTCAGCAATTTCAATAAAATACTTTAACTTATGAAGCAAAATTTTCTCCTCCTCGCTATACAAGTTTTTAATCCATTATCAGTTCTATTATAACCTGAAGTTATAGCAACATGATTTTCCTCTATTACCTGTAGGTCATTCTAAGACGTTATTATATAACTAATCAGTAGTACTGACGTGATAATGAACGATAAGCAGGAGGAATTAAGATGAAAAACATTTATATATTATTAGGGCTAGCGGTAGGTTTCGAAGTTATCGGGGCTACATTTATGAAATATACGAATGGATTCAGTCAATTCGGAGCAAGTATGATTGTCATCTTCAGTTATACGATCGCCCTCACCTTCTACATTCTTCTAACCAAGGATCACGAATTAGGTATGATCAACGCCTTATGGTCAGGTGGCGGTACAGTAATTATCGCTGTTGCGGGCATTATTTTTTTTCATGAGTCAACTTCACTATTAAAATTACTAGCAATTGCACTAATCGTCATTGGAATAGTGGGCTTAAATACAAAAAGTAAACGCCATTTAGAACAAGGAGGCAACTCGAAATGATCTACCTCTCACTGTCACTTATATTTTCAATTATAGGAAGTATCGCGGTCAAACAATCTGCAGGATTCAAACGGAGGTTCCCTAGCATTTCAGCTTTTTTCCTCTTTGGGTTATGTATCTACTTTCTCACCTTATCTGTTCAAACCATCGAAATTGGATTTGCCTATGCAATCTGGTCCGGCGGTTCTATCGCAGGAACCACAGTCGCAGGAATCATATTATTCAACGAAAAAGCTACAAAAAGAAAATTCCTCTCCATCACCCTAATTATCATCGGCGTCGTGATTTTATAGGTCTATAGTTGATAGGGGTCAGGCACGTGCCTGACCCCCATTTGAAATAAATGGACGTACACGCACACGACATAAATAAAATAGATAACTTCCTTTTCTTATTCGAAACTAGTTCAAACTAGCTTACCTTGATCGTTAAATCACATGACTTCCTATCTATTCAACATAACCCCTTCATTACACCTATCCCATCATGGATTGATGCAAAGTATTCACATAAAAGTCTCCCCCTTAAGTAATCATCTTCTCTATTTCGCCTAGTCCTACTCAAATCACCCTATCTTATATGCTGTTTTTAATAGATAGAGAGGAGACAAACATCCACAAGTCCTTTTTCTCACCAAAAAAGGAGATCACTTAGGTAAGTGATCTCCTGTCTTCTCTATTCATATAAATAATCTCTTGTCATTGGAAGCTTGTTATTCGGACCTTTTGTAACTAAAAATTGATGCAAGTCTGAAATGCCGGAAGTGAAATTCGCAGCGCAAGCATTCAAATACAAACGCCACATTCTGACGAAACGTTCATCAAACGATTCTCTTACCTCATCAAGATGATTTTCGAAATTTCTCACCCAATGACGCAACGTTAAGTTGTAATGTCTGCGTAAGCTCTCCATATCAACTAAACGAAGATCATTCTCAGACATCGCATGGACGAGTTCACGTACAGAAGGAATTTCACCGCCCGGGAAAATATATTTATCTAAAAAGGGGTTTCCCTCAACTTCAGTTAGTCCTGTAATACAATGAAGTAATGCGATTCCTTCACTTTCAAGCAGTTGATTGGCATGCTCCATAAATGTTGGGATGTTCGCATGCCCAACATGTTCCAACATGCCAACACTAACGATCCGATCGAATGTCGTATTTTCTTTAATCAATTCTCGATAATCAACAAGCTTAACGTCAACTTGATCTTGAAGTCCCTCCGCTTCAATGGATAACTTCGTTTGTTTAAATTGTTCTTCACTTAGGGTAACTCCCAGGGCGTGCACGCCGTAATGCTTGGCTGCTTCTATAATAAGGTGACCCCATCCGCTCCCAATATCAAGTAGGGTTTGACCTGGTTGCAGAGACAACTTCTTCAAGATGTGATGGATTTTATTCATTTGGGCTTCATATAACGTGTTTTCTGGATTTTTGAAATAAGCACAAGAATAACTCATCGTTTCATCAAGCCACAGCCGATAAAAGTCATTTCCTAAATCATAATGATGCGCAACGTTATCCTTCGATTCTTTCTTATTCGTTGATTTGAATTTAGACAGCGCTTGTAAGGCTTTCGGACGATGCAACATACTCTCTTTTTGATTAAAAATACTCTCAATGACAGATTCCAAATCGCCGTCAAGCTCAATATCTTTATCCATATACGCTTCCGCAAACGTAAGCATAGCGTCATCGGAAAGCTTCTTCGTATCTAACGAACGATTGAACGTAATCGTAAATTTAGGCTCCCCTTCATTATATTGCTTGGTTGACCCATCCCAAAATATTACGTTGAAAGGTTCCGCCGACAAATTTTCCAATAGTTTCTTATAAATTGATTTTTTAACCGATAATGCCAATTTCCTCTTCCTTTCTAAGTACAATGAGCTTATTTTATCCTGGAGTTTAGATGTTAATGCTTAAGTGTTGTTGAAAAGGTTCTATGCGATTAAACGTCTGAATGGAAATCTACGATTCGATGCTTCTCATATCGGCCTCTGATAACGAATCACCTATAGGCTTTCTAATAAAATAACCCATCTTAACAAGCCGAATCATACAATGTACAATCAGATATATCAGTATAATTATAATATGGATGAAACTCATTATCCATTATTCTGCATTTAGAGAGACTCGAATTTTCCCTTCTTCTGTTTTAGTCATCGACCAACCTAATCGGGAACATGATCCACCATATTCCAAAACCATCATCAACTCGAGCCAATAGACAAACAAAATCTAGTCTTCCCTCATTACTATATAAGAATAATTGATCCGTTAGGAGCCTATACTCATTTACGAGCTTCGTTACCTATAGAAATACCATAACTTGTATAAGAAAATGGTAGAAGTAGTTGTAGCGATCTTTGTTCAAAAAACGACACTTCAATCCATGAGGGACCGAAGTATCGTTTTACTGAATACCAGACTTATTCTATTAAAGCTCCTCGACCCTGGAAAACTCAATTTCAACATAAGCGACGATGATCTTTTTATTAAACTATTCAAAAACAATGCTAAAACAGCCATCGAAAGAGAATGTAGGGGGAAGGACTCCCTCCCTCTAGAACGAAATCGTACAAGAGGAACTAATGATACTTACAACCAAAAGAAAAAGCCGGCTAACACACTAGCCAGCATTCCCCTTTTATTCTGCTGTATTTGCTTTCAATGCTTTAATCATACCGGTATGTACCCCTTCATGGTACAAAGTGAAATTAAGAATTTCTCCAACCGTTGGCAAAGATAAGAAGGCTTCTGCCGCTTCATCATTCAACTGTCCGGTCAACACTTCCTTCAGTCTATTCGGCTGCTCCTCAAGCTTTTGCTTCAGCTCATCAAGTGACGGGATGTCGTCTTGCCAATCGGCCGGTTTTGTTCCTGGTCCAAACAGTTTAAAGTAGTGGGAAGGGGTTTCGATCGATTTGCCACCGTACTTCGCAATCAATGCGTTTTGAACCACGTAAATGTGGCCAAAGTTCCAGCGGATGGTGTTATTAAACCCTTCCGGCTGTTGATCCGCCTGTTCTTCTGTGACACTGTCCATCACCTTCAATGTTGCTTTTCTTACAAGATTAACCTGTTGAAAAATCTGTTCTTCATTCATGTTATCATCTCCCTTATCATTTATAATTCTAGCTTTTCATCTTATCTTCCTCAACCATTCAGCTCGGACTTAGCGTGGGTATATTTGATATTCCATTCAGCTTCAGTTCTACATAAGCTCTTCCCAAATTACGAAAGAATCCTCCTATTTTTAAATCCCACCCCATTGAATTGTCAGCTTATAGCGTGAATACTTTCATAATTTATTCCAATTTTAGCACATATACCTCCCCCCCTTCTAAAAAACTCGTAACTTGTACAACCTACTAAACTCATAGCCGACATTCATCATTGTAAGTGTAATTAGCAATGGAAACTGATCCGTTCACCCCACCTCTGTATTCATAACGATTCCTACTCCGATCAGTTTGTACTAGAGGATTTCATCATTTAATTAGTAACATTACCTAGTCAATCTACATATTTTGTTGGGGAAAGTGTTTCATTCGAAAGCGTATTGAAATCCAGATCAGGATGTATGAACGTTGATGGAGGTGACATAAATGAATCAATTTCAAAATGATCTTCAACACTTAGATGTCGGAGAATACCACGCCCAGAATTTAGTTCCATGTGAGCAAGCCAATTATACAAATACAAATATAGACCCAAATGATTCTCGCTTAATTGGATTTGTTTGCTTTGGCTGTTTCCGTTGTGGTGGTTGTGTAGGCTGTGCGGGCTGCGGTGGTTGTGCTGGTTGTGGCGGATGTGCGGGCTGCGCTCGATGTGCAGGATGCGGCGGTGGCTGCGCAAGATGTGGAGGCTGCGGCGGTCGTTGCGGTGGACGCTGAATCGGTTTGAATCCTGACTTTTCGTTAAAATGAATCTTTCCTCTGTCGCTTAGGTGAAGCTGTCCTATTGGTTTTGTTTCACCTACGTTTTCAGGTTGGGTACCCCTTTAAAGGTGGGGTAAATAATTTGATGTAACAAGATCCCTTGAAGAATTCTCCTGAAGGGGATCTTGTTTTGTGTTGAGACATATGAGACGAAGTGTATGACATAGAATCCTAGTATGAAGTCAAACAGTTGGTAAGGAGGTGTGTCATGACGAATGTCGATCCTTCTATGCGTTTCAAGTTGAAGAAGGGTACTTTCTTCATGCCGGAACCGAGCAGCGTTTATTTCAGAAACAATTCAGGTTCATTTCGTATGGAAGGTAGTACGATTCATCAATGGATTGAAAAGCTTATCCCTATGTTTAACGGAGAGTATTCGCTAGCAAACCTAACAGATGGCTTATCCGAACCCTATCGTAATCGGGTTTATGAAATTACTGATACCTTATTTACCAATGGATTCCTGCGTGACGTTAGTGGAGACCGCCCCCACAAGTTGAAACAACATGTCGTGGAGAAATTCGCCTCACAGATTGAATATATCGAGAGTTTCTGTGACTCTGGTGCCTATCGGTTCCAGCAATACCGTCAGAAAAACGTTTTAGCCATTGGTGACGACTCCCTGTTGACCGGATTGGTTTCATCTTTGCTTACATCCGGTATGGCCAGGTTCCATACGTTACTAACAGAGACGAATACCTGTCACCAAAGAATACTAGAATTAGAGACAGCTGCAAGAAAAACAGATCCTGATGTCTCCATTGAAATCGTGTTTAAAAAGGAGAAAGACCCGATCTCCTGGGGCGAGTTGATTGAACCGTTCGATGCCATTTTATATGTATCACAACAAGGAAACGTAGCGAAACTACGAAGGATCCTTCATGCCTGCAAAGAAAAGAAAAAACTGTTTATCCCCGCCATCTGTACTGAAGAAGTTGGTATGGGTGGCCCGTATGTAAGCCCTGATTCAGAGGGCGACTGGGAGTCTGCATGGCAAATCTTCAACCTGAATGCGCAGGTCGCCAATCAAACTAGCTCTTTTTCATCACCCGCGGGTGCGATGCTAGCGAACGTCATCGTCTTTGAATTGTTCAAAAAGATAACAGGGGTGCCCGCGCTTTCGAACAACCAGATGTTCCTCCTTAATCTTAAAACCCTTGAGGGCAAATGGCATCCATTTAAGCCGCATCCTCTTTCAACAGGAAAGATCAACGCCATAGAAGTTGAAAATGGATTAGACGAGATGAGTTTAAATAACGAGAAAAAAGATCAAAACGAACTGCTCTACTACTTCAGTAAATTGACATCAAGCCAAGTAGGCATTTTCCGGCGTTGGGAAGAAGGTGCGCTTAGTCAATTACCTTTATCTCAATGTGAGGTTCAAACAGTTAACGTAAAGCCAATTGGTTCGTCTTCCTTAGACACGAACACGAGCATCGTGTGTGCTGCAATGACCCACAAAGAAGCAAGGCGGGAAGCTGGTTTGACCGGAATTGAGCAGTACGTACAACCTTTAAAAGATACCATCATCTCCTCACTACCCTCCCAGTTGGATAGATCTAATGACATGCAATCCGACCTCCATATTGGAGCCGGGGAGACTTTCGTAGAAGGGATCAGCCGAGCACTTCAGAAAATGCTAGATGACGAGTGGCGTAAGAAAGCGGTTCAATGCACTGCACACATATCGAAGCTTGCATGCCATAAGGTTGAGGACACTCACTGCCGCTATTATTTGCAGGCTTTAACCACGATGAAAAAAGGACCGGAGCTTGGATTAGGAAAGGATCACCATGGTCTTCCTGTCGTGTGGAGGAAAGCTGAAGATAATCGCTGGTATGGAAGCGTCGGATTTAATCTCACACTCGCTTTGCGCGGAGCGCTACTCGATGCCGTGGTGGAGGCACAAAACAAAACAATATCGTCAGTTGAAAAACCTCCCTCCTTTCCATCAATTCAGTTGGAAGAAGAAGCGAACCCACCCATTGTTGTTCCTACCTACAATCCGAGCGATCAGGTTGACGTTTTACGTTCAGTGATGAACCTTTTCGACCAACAAAACAAGAAGCTTTCCTTTGTAAAAGTCATTCTCGAACCTTTTGAAAAAGATGGATATATAAGCATCTTCGGAGCGTTGACCGGAGAGGAGGCGACAATGTGAGTGCTAGCATTACACTAGTAGGAAAAGGAATGTTACAAGAATGCGTATCGGAAGAGCTGACTCCCCTGTATGAGCTCACTCTCCTTCCTGATCTCGAGGGGACGATACCTAAAAGTACGACAGTGCTACTCGTCATCCATGATCGTTGGAATCCATTGCTCTACCATAAAGCGGAAGAAGTGGCCAGGGAGCTCGGTATATACTGGCTCCGAGGATTCATATCTTTTGGTGAAGGGGTGATCGGTCCATTGGTTCGCCCTGGTCGTGACGGCTGTTCACGATGTGCCGATACAAGAAAGATGATGGCAGCGAACGATCGTGAGGATATTTGGAAAATCCAACAAGTTTTGAACAAGTCTGATGACGGCATTCGTGATGAATGGCTCTCTCAAACTGGAATTCACCAAATGGCTCAACTGATCAAAAATGAAGTGCAAAATCTAGTGGACTTCCAGTCATCTCAATTAGAAAGAGCGATTCACCTTATTAATATGGGGTCCCTCGAGAGCTCCCACCATCGTATATTGCCTGACGCCTATTGTTCCGTTTGTAGTCATCTTCCTGAAGACTCCCGAACGGATGCAGTCATTACGCTCAAACCAAGCTTGAAAATTAGCGAAGATAGCTATCGCTGTCGATCGATGAACGACTTGAGCACGGTTCTTTCAAGGGATTATCTCGATCCACGAACAGGTATGTTAAATAGTCTCATGATTGATTTTGAAACACCGTATGCCGATGCGATCGTCAACCTTCCTCTATTCAATGGAAATGAAGGATCGGCCGGGCGGACAAATTCGTATGCCACGAGTGAAATGACAGCCATTTTGGAAGGGCTAGAACGCTCTTGTGGCATTGATCCGAAAGGGAAAAGAACCGTTGTTCACGATTGCTATCGCAACCTTGATCGCGCTTTGAATCCCCTTCAAGTCGGTGTTCATACAAAAGAACAGTATGCAAAAAAGGACTATCCGTTTACCCCGTTTCATCCTGATCGAAAAATGAATTGGGTGTGGGGGTATTCACTCATAGAAAACGAACCTATTCTAGTGCCGGAACGGCTTGCTTATTACAGCATGGGGTGTGGGGACGGTTTTGTTTTTGAAACGTCCAACGGGTGTGCGATCGGAGGCAGTCTTGAAGAAGCTATTTTCTACGGAATGATGGAAGTCCTTGAACGCGATTCATTTCTGATGACCTGGTATGCACAGCTCTCTCTTCCTCGGATTGATCCATATTCATCAAATGACGAAGAGCTCCATTTGATGATCGATCGCATGCGGGAGGTATCGGACTATGATCTGTATTTATACAATGCAACGATGGAACATGGCATTCCATGCATCCTAACGATAACCAAGAACCGAAGCCCTGACTCAGACCGTTTAAATCTCATGTGTGCAGCTGGCGCGCATCTGGACCCAGTTAGAGCTGTGAAAAGTGCGCTCTTTGAGAGTGTTGGAATGATCACTCCATTGAATAAGGAGTTTAAAACGAAGAAAGCCGAATATATGAAAATGTTCCACGATCCGTCTCTTGTCCAGAAAATGGATGATCATGGGATGGTGTACGGACTTCTCGAAGCGGAAGAACGCCTTCAGTTTTTACTAAACCAGGATCGACCTTTGCAGACATTTGCTGAAGCTTTCCACTTGGAAAAACGTCATTCAGATCTAACGGATGATTTGAATGCGATGTTAAAAGTCTTTCGCCGATTAAAATTAGATGTCATCGTTGTCGACCAAACAACGTCCGAAATTAAACGGAATGGACTCCATTGCGCAAAGGTCATAATTCCAGGCATGCTGCCGATGACATTCGGCCATCACCTTACGCGTGTAACCGGCTTGAACAGGGTATTGACCGTTCCGAAAGAACTCGGATACACCAAACGAGAATTAACGGTAGGGGAGCTCAACCCTTATCCGCATCCGTTTCCTTAACCTGGCAAGGAGGTTAGTGATGGATCGTGACCTGTTCTTACACCATCTGCATTTCCAAAATGATCTTATAACGCCACCGAACTGGGAAGTGGATTGGGACGATGCCCCCCTTCCATTCAAGATTTACCGTCATTTGCCAGCGTATCCACTTGCCTATGATATTCCGCTTGCTATTCAAGATCAGTCGTTTAATCCACCACTTAATCTTAAGACAATTGGGTATTTTCTCTGGTATGTGTATGGGCTGTCTCAGTTTAGCCAGACCGCTTTTCCTTCTGTCATGAGTGGAGAATCAGTTGAGACGATTCAATCATTCCGCCGCTTCCCTCCTTCAGGGGGTGGCTTATATCCAAATGAACTGTATCTTTACCTAAAGCGAGAAGAACTGCCGAACGGGATCTATCATTATGACGTTGCTCATCATCGCCTTCTCTTGCTGCGTGCAGGCAATTTTGATTCCTATTTCACCAGGGCACTAGGAAGTCGCTCTGATCTTTCGAACTGCTTTGGGGCAGTGATCATCACAACAATGTTTTGGAAAAACTTTTTTAAATACAACAACTTTTCCTATCGCCTTCAAGGATTGGATGGGGGCGCACTCATTGGTCAGCTACTGGAGGTTAGTAAGAGGTTTCGCTTTTCACCAAGGATCCATTTTCAATTTCTTGATCGAGCAATCAATCACTTACTCGGGCTAGACGGTAAGGAAGAGAGCACCTACGCGGTGGTTCCTTTATCAGAGCAAAAAGTCCTCCATGCGGATACGGCAATAGAATGCTCTGCCACAGAATTAGTGAAAGAAATTCCCAAGATCAGCACAACGCATGACCAACGTTCGCAAAACGTGCTATCCTTTCCTGAAATCGCTCAGCTTCATCACGACACGATGCTTGAAGCAACTGAGTTGTTCCAGTATTTCAAAGAAAGTGAAGAAAATATAGTAGCCAAGTCAAAGATCGTTTTACCTGAAGCAAAAGAGCTAAATAGAGAGTTTGCTCATGTTTGTGAGAGTCGCTATTCTCCAGACATGGATTTCACCACAAAACAAATCGATCAGGTTCAGCTCGCTTCCCTTCTTAAGGGAACCTTCCATTCCTATGCGTATCAGAACGATTTGGATAAAGAAAAGAATCACATTTCCCGCGTCTCTATTTATGGGTGCTTTTATCAGGTTGAAGGAATTCCGAATGGTGCTTATCGGTATGACCCCACCTCTCACTCCATCATCGCAATCAAGGAGGGGGACTTTCGTTATAACCTGCAAGCTGGAATGTCCCTTCACAACGTCAATCTGCATCAGGTCCCAATCTGCCTTCATATCGTAGGGGACCGGACACACTACAAAGCTGAACTTGGATATAGAGGATATCGCATTCAACATATGGAAGCGGGGATCCTGCTTCAGCGACTATTGTTAACAGCTAGCGCACTTGGAATGAACGGTCATCCCCTACTCGGATTTGATGTGAATAAATGTGATGACATTTACGAACTAGCAGCTTCTCAAAAAACCACGCTCATTCAAATCCCAGTCGGCTTTCATCGGCCCAAAAGTTGGTTGGTGGGAAGGATGCACAGTTGAGAGAGGGGGTCAGGTGCGGACCTGACCCCCTCAATAGTAAGTATAGTTCGTTGTAGATGAATGACCTTAGCAAAAAAGTGATTTTCTATTCCCTAATGACTTTTGATATGAGCACCCTCCACATTTCCGTTTGGGTGTATGGTGTGACCTACAAAACACCGGGAAGCAAGCATCGATACAATATTTCCCATTGACACTCCCTTCACCTAATCGGTAAACCATAATCGATTTAGCATCTTCTACGGTGGCTGAGAGGGTATTACCAGGTGGAACAGTAAAATCGACACATTCAGATGCTTTTGTATGGATTACGATTTGAATAAAAGCACTACTAACGGCATTATTAAATACGGAAATCGTGACAGTAGCACTTTTTTCAATCCTCTCTTTCCAAATCTCCAAACTTTGAACTTGATCTGATAATAAAATATTCCCACACAGTTCATGACATACAATTTCAAATTTATCCGTGCAACTTGATTTAGTGATACCCACCCATGTCCCCACCTTTTATATATGTTCTATATAATAAAATATTAGATCTGATTAATGTGGTTCGCCCTTTATTGATAAGTAACGATAATTGATGAAATAGTTCAATCAGAAGAAAATAAAAACACCCAGGGTGGGCGTTTTTATACCTATTTAAGATCTTTTTTATTTGGAAGATTGAGTGGAGGAAACACGGATTTAAAGGGAGCGTTTCCTTTCATCTTTTCCGTAAGCGAAGAGGGGACTTTCAACGTACCCTTATTGCCACAATTACAACCTGAATTACCTTTTGATGATTTCTTAGCCACTTTTTATCTCCTCTCACAAACTCTTTAACCTTTGAAATGCTAGGCTGTTCTAAATATATTTAGAAAAACATCTTTTAAAAAAACTAGTAGTCGATAAACTAGCCAAAGAACGGATCATTAATTGTTGCCAGGAGCTACTAGAACATCATAATGTAGATCAATACAATATTTCGCTCTACAAATCGTTCCAGTTTCACCGTTACAAGAAATATCTACTTTCACAATGTTTAAGAGACTGTAAGATCTCGTGTTGCCCGGTGGAATTTCAATAGTTCGAACTCCTCCAAGTCGATCTGTGATTGTAACAGTTAACAGGTCATCACAACCGACATCATAGAAGACACTAACAGTTCCAGCAGTCTGTGCCCCTGCCGTAAAGAAACTATTATCCAATTGCCAGATTACCTCATTTTGAGTTCCACAAGGTAGCAAGATATTACCGCAAAAATTATCCGTTGCCAGATCACCTAATATCGTTGTATCCGGACAACATGCGCTACAATTACCCAATATATCATCTCCCTTTTTTCGTTTAAACTTGTTTCATCATTTACAAGCCATACTTTATAAAATGAAAACTCTTCCTAACATGTCATAATCGTTTTGCCTAAATTGCATGAAATGGTGAAACGAACTACTACATTGTCTTATAAACGAATCAGGCTGATAAGCTGATTACCAAGGAGAGGTGTGAGAACACGCATAACATCTTTATACACCCGATCGAACTGCATTGCTCTTCTTCATGTGTATTTGTAAAAATGAAATGATACTAAATGAGAATGGAAAATGGATAGTTTCGTGTTAGATCAACCAAAGAGCAATTCACCTCTACCTAACTAGTCTCTACACTTCCAGCCCCGCATTGACGGTCATTTGTAGAGTTAGATCTACCTCCATACTATTTGTATCTATTAGAAGATTAGATTCGCTTAATGGGGAATTTCCTTTATTTATACGGATGATAAACGGATGAAAGAGTTAGTTCAGACTAAAAAAGCACCCTTACAAATGAAGGATGCTCCTTAATAATTTTCCAGGAAGGTTGTTGGTGATTTTCTTTATTGCCATAATCCTACAACTCGAATGACCTATTGATTATAATCTCCTAACTCACACTCCTTAACAGTTGAAATCCTATGCTTCTCAAATTCAACTATAAAAGATTGAACTAGTACGAGTCATCTTCAGCCTTGTAAGTAGCTTGTCCGGAAACGAATGATTAATTGTTACCCGGAGCAACTAGCACATCATAATGTAGATCAATACAATATTTCGCTCTACAAACGGTTCCTTTCTCACCACCACAAGTAATGTCAACTTTCACAATGTTAAGAAGACTATATGATCTCGTATTACCTGGTCGGATTTTAACTACACGAGTGCCTCCCAGACGATCTGTGATCGTTACAGTCAAGAAGTCACTACATCCCACATCGTAGAATACACTAACGGTTCCTGCCGTTTGAGCCCCTGCGATGAAAAAACTATTATCCAATTGCCAGATTACCTCGTTTTTAGTTCCACAAGGTATCAGGATATTACCACAAAAGTTATCCGTTGCCAGATCACCTAATATTGTTGTATCCGGACAACAAGCGCTACAGTTACCCAATACATCATCTCCTTTTATTCATTTCAGCTTGCTTCATTAATTACAAGCTATACTATATTAAATGAAATCCCTTCATAACATGTCCTAATCATTCAATCTAATTTCTAAAAAATAGTTCAACGAACAACCGAATAGTATCTAATGACTAATCGAGTTCAATCGATTAGTCTCTTTGAAATAGAACGAGCATGGTTACTTCTCTACAAATAGTTTTATACACGTTCAAGAAATCCATTTTCCAATCATTCATTGTCTAGTTGAACTTAGTAATAAGCGAAATCTGGCTTATTGAAATAGTCGCGACATTTAGGTCTTGCGCTTGAATTTTAACGATTCCTTCACCAACTTGTAAGATGGAAGCATTCTGTATATTATTAAACGCTGGTCCAAGAACGTCGATGTCTGCTTTATTAATTCCTTGAAGAAACCTTCTAACCGGGTCTTCGCAGCAGGCACCTTCTCCTAAATCATCCTTAGGATATGAAAGAAGCACAGTTTTAAGCAAGTAGGCAGGCGTACCAATCACGTTTGGACTCCCTTTGCCTGCTACACCCGTTACTTTACAAATCGGCACCGCGATTTCCTTATTCCCTTTCTTAACAAAGATCATGAAATCAGCGACAGATTGTAGATCAACATTCTGTAAGTTTCCTGAACTGGCATCCAACGTTCCTAATGTGATTCTGGTTCCTACAGGTAATTGGGCTAGAACATCTCGCATTGGCGAAACACAGCGTTTACATATTGAACCACTAGTACTGCTGTCGCGACAACAGTTTCGGCGTGACATAAAGTTTTGACCTCCCTTCTATCTAAATAGGAATACTTTACATAATCACTATATGTTTTTGTGAAAAATCGGTATAGGAGCTTGTCTAAACTTAATGAAAATAGTAAATATGCCTACAAAAAAAAGAGGGGGTCAGGCACGTGCCTGACCCCCTCCTCCGCTCATTTAACAATAAACAGGGTTATTCGAATAATGACTAATCCAACGTCCCATCCGCTCCATCTGCTTTTGCAGTCTGCCTTTCGAAATAGGAACGATTAACTCGAATCCATCATGAAAAAGAATCATCGTGGAGCTTTTTGAAAGTGCATACATTTCTTTCACATGCTGGTAGAAGACCCAGCAACAATCGATGCTTTCTGGAGACTCTGTCGGAAAAGCAGAGATCGCATTCCACGTTGACACGATGATTGGCGTTTGCTGCTCATATTTCAAGTGGTAGATAACCGCTTTTCGTCGCCCTTCATACGTTACGCCCGCCTCGAGACACGCCTGCCTGATCAAATCAACCGGGGTTGCCTTCGATAAATAAATACCGCTCCTATCAAAGATTCTTGAACAATATCCGATCTCCTTAGCAACTTCGATCGCCTGTGTCGTTTTGCTAATTTCATAGTCATTCATGACTTCAGCTTCATACTCAGCCATTCTTCAATTTCCCTTCTCTCCCAATAGCGGGTAAATTGTCACTCATTGTCTTTCATTAAGGTTCCCCTTTAATCCATAACACGGTATACTAGGGTTACTGTTGGTTTCTATGCCGACAACTGCCCCAGAATGTGTCGACCAGGACATAGCATTCTGGGGCTTTTATGTATGCATTTCACTTTTATCATCACCTCCTCAACGACAAGACCTCCTACCGATCACCTCACATTTCCCTATGCTTCGATACACGTCGTTCAACACACTTCTAAATATTCCCATCCCCCTTTCTTGATTATAGTTAATTTTCCGAACTTTTCAAATAGTTTTTAGTATAATTGAACCAGTTTATTTAAAAGTGCCTGGCACCACCCGATTTTTGTAAATCCTTGTCGATTAGCGCATTGGGGTACACTCTCTTCTCTAGCACTTTTCGCATATATAAAAAACAGACCGATTCTCCAATGAGAATCGGTCTGTTTTTTATATAATTCACTTAAAACATGAGCATACTGACACCGATCGCAAACAAAACCACGCCTGAGATGGAGTAGAACATTCCAGAACGTTGCTCTCCTTTGATTCTATTAGAAATTCCAGCAAGAATATTAATTACACCAAAGCCCATAATTCCATATAATAGTAAATCCTCATCATAAGGAGTAATAAGATACATGATTGGCAAAAAGAGTATTAAAGCAGCAAGGATAAACTGAACGACACTCAATGAAAACAATACTTTAGATTCCGATTCTGTGCTCATCATTTTCCTTCTCTCCATTTTCTAGGTAGTCTGATTCGTGACTTCTCACCTAATTATAACAGCGTGAGCAGTATTTTGTTATGGCAAAAGTATGAACATTTATCTCTGAAACGTTCTTATTCCTTTCAAATCTATTCCCGGAATAGTAGAATCCTAACATCCTGCCATCCCTTATGTAATCTACTTCCTTGAAATCCACACACTTATTATGAAATACAGAAGCGTTCAAGAACCAATCACTCTTGTTTCTAGATGCACATCCTAGATTCCATCAAACAACAAAAAACACCGATCAACCTAACCTCGATTGATCGGTGTTTTTTCCCCAGAGTAAAAACTTTTACAAATACTTTTCCATTCTAATATCCGACCACATTTTCCCTTGCCAGTAGGTGAAATCTTCTAGCCTACCAATTTCTTCATAGCCAAGCTTTTGATAGAGCTTTTGCGCATGGGTATTAAATTCAAATACACCAAGTTCAATTCGGGAAAATCCCTGCTGGTAAATATGTTCTTCCAAGTATTGAATCGCTTCGGATCCGATCCCTTTGCCCCTGCCATCAGGTTCTCCGATCGTAATCCCGATCCAAGCGCTCCCTGGTTCTTGCTTAAAAAGGTGTGGGGGATCGATCATATAATTCATTTCTCCGATCATCTGGTGGTTCACAAAAATCTGGAAAATCTGCTGATATTCCAGACGATCTCTCACACCCTCAAGCGTGATTGTCTCGCGTCGCTCTAATTCTTCTCTATTTTTATTCGGGCGAATAAGTGGAATCAATGCCTGATCATTTTCCCAGCGATTCAGGACTTCAACAAACTGTGCTGTTGGTTTCGTTAATTTAATGATCTCTGTCTTCACGTGTTGCTCCTTTCAACATGACAAATCTTGTTATCATGCTTACGTATGCAATCCCTTTTAATGCGCTACCTCCATTCTAACACTTTCGAGTCGATAGTTCCGCTTTCTTTTTATGGTAATCTTCTTCTGTGATGATTTGATCTGCCTTCATTCAATGTAGATGAGGTATTGCACATAGTGCCTGTCACTCCCCGTATTTTGTAATTTTCTGTCGAAACAAACATCACCTGTTTAACATTGGATTTTATGGGTATAAAAGGAAAAATTAATCGAATGTGAGGTTAGTCCAATGAAAACCATTTTGTTTATTCTGTTTACTTGTAGTTTACTAGCAGGCTGTAGTGGTAACCACGAGGCAAATCAAAACAATGATACAAAAGCTGCATCTCCTGCAGAAACTGAAACGCTTCGCAATAAGGATCAAACAGAGGAAGCAACCTCAGCTGCGAAGGGCAATAATTTAGAGGGGAATTGGGTAAACGAAACCGAAGCTGATACCACTAACACTAATTCATCATCACCCTCATCTACCCTAACCGATACAGAAAAAAAACTCCTTAGAATCCCCACCATTCCAATTGAAACACCTTATGGAGAAGATGGCGATATCAGGTATGAGCATACAGAAAAGGAAATTGTTGATGACTATATGGACGAGGATGGCCGAATTTATTTTGCTTTAGACGAAAAACCGGTTCGAACCATTATTACCGGAGAAAATGGAAATATCCATAACATCACAAATTACGGAGATGCCTTTATTGAACTATTAACGAAAGAAGCCTATGAACTTACCGATCAAGCGCAAATCGATGATGCGTACCAGTTAATTCTTAGTGCCACTCCAGCACAATTACAAGGTCAAGAGCTTACGTATCGTTCATATGAAGAAGCGACGAATTTAGAAAGAGGCATTACAAAACTGATGTTTCTAGTAGCTCCAACACTCAATGATCTCGACTATATTATTAAATCATAGGCCTATGATCATGATGCTCTACCTATCCTACTAGAAGAATTAGAAAGCCTCGGTTCACCAAACGTCCTTCCTCCCGCTCCTCAAACGGGCTTAGACCTCCAAATTTTTGAAAACATGAAAGCTGTTCAAGGGATGTGGGGGCAACTCGGACAATTTGAAGATCCTAATGCGAATCGCACTGAATTTGAACAGCTTTACTATCAGATAAGAAAAGAAACGCTCTACCCCATGGCGCGAGTAAATTATACACTGAGTGAAGACATTTAAACGAATACAAAAACAGACGTACTCTCTCATGAGAATAGGTCTGCTTCCTATAGGAATTGATTAAAACAGTAACATGCTAGCATCATTCGCAAACAGCACAACTCCCAGGATGGTGTAAAATATACCAGAACGCTGCTAACCTTGGATCAGGTTCGGATTCCAACAAGTAAGTTAATCATGCCAAATTCCATATTACCGTAAAGTAATAAATTCTCCTCTTTAGATATAATGAGGAAAAAAAGGATTAATCCAAATAGAATAAGATGTGCCACTTAATTATTATCGCAACCACCAAGCTCCTCGTTCTCATTTTCTTGAATCCTATTAATCTAAAATCCCCCTAACCTCAAATACCAATTTTACAAATAAATGGTTAAACACAACCAATAACTGGGTATAGGTACGAAGACCCCGTACGTCAGTCTCACGAACAGGTAAAACAACCTATATACCAGATCTCTTCCATTTGGTACCATATATTACTACTTGAGTATGACTTTTCTTATCAACCATACAAAGGGGATAGCGCAAATGTCCTATTTATCTTATTTACAATCAGGAGTAGCTGAAAAACGGGCTCAGCTCATCCGCCTTCAAGCTAGTTTAACGAAACTAGATGGATTGCAGAGTGAATTCATCCAAAATAAACAGCTTGTCGATCAACCAGAGCTCTCCCCCGCTACATGGGCCGGGGATTTAGCAAACTCCTTCCAAAATATACGCGAAGATATAAAGATGGCTTATCAAGATTTATCCATCAATCAGTTAAACTTCGCAATTACGACAATGGAAAATAAAGCAGATTATCTTCGGCGTGAAATACAGGCATTGGAATTAAACATAACTCAGGAAAGACATCGCTTGGAAGAGGAAGCGAGAGAAAGGAGAAATGCGAATTGAGTAACGAATTGCTAGTAAAGTTCAGTGAAGTCGAACAATCGATCAGTCGCATTGAGAAAAGCTTGAGCGCCTTTAACGCAGAGCTACCAAAGAACACCGGAGAAGGGAATACGCTAGACGTCGTGAATCGATTAAATGAGTTAAATCACATGCTAACAGAGGTCGGAAATGCCTACAAACAGATTCTTACCGAGAACAACCAGACCGTACGAGAATCTGTTCAACAATTAGAGAACGCGGACAAAAAGCTCTCCTCCTCTATCCAATTACGTTAGGAGATGAATGCTATAATGAAAACGCTAGATGCCCAATCGCTTCACCAAGGAGTGGAGCATACGCGTTCTGCCGTAGCCAACATTCGTTCGCAAACAACAGAACTGCGTTCAGCGATTGAAAGCTTCATCTCATCGGGAACTTCCTTTAATGGTCAAGGTGGGAAAGCTGTTCGTTCATTCTACCAAGAATGTCATCTCCCCTTTCTGACCTATATGGAAAATGTCATCACGCATTTTGAAGAAAATCTAGTCAATTTGACGTCCTCCATTAAATCCTATGAACCCCAAGAATCCGGGTTTTTACGTGAGGATTTTCTTGCGAATGATGTAGATAATGGATTACAAAAAGCGCAAAATGTTACGGAGCAATTAACTGCCGAAAGTAACTCAATTATCAGAAATGTCAATGATATTATCTACATACCTGAACTACAGCAAAATGACTTTAACTCTACTATTCACAGAGGACGCGAGAAAACAACAGAAGTTCTTGAAGATCTTCACTCACTAGACAAAAACCAATCAAACAACTTAGAAACCGTCCTTCAAGAATGCCAAACGCTTATGAATTACATAAGAGAAGTATCTACCAAGTTTAAAAGCGGGGGCATTTCGGTTAGTGGCTATCAAGTAGGAACGATGAGTGCTATTCCGGCTTATAAGACGGTGATGAGTGGATTGTCATCTGATCCTGCTGGAACAAGTACGGTTGGGAAGGCTGTGCAGGCGAAGAAGTCTACTAATAACAAGATGGATTTTGAGTTTGATGTATGGGCACCTGTAAGAGGGCCAGGACCTATTGCTTCAAGAGTTGGACTGATGGGTATGGGGCATTTTTATTCAGCAGGTAGAGACGTAAAACAAGGTTTTAAGATAAGATAAATTGGAAAGAGATGAGAAAAGATAAAATATAAAGTATACCGAATCAAAATATCAAAAATTTAAAACCACTCCTAAAAATGGAAGAAATTATAAAGTATTTCTCTCAAAGAACTACATTGAAGCCCAAGTGAAGACAGGGAATGGTCAAAAATTAGATGTTTCTAAATTCGTTAATGGAAAAGCTGGAGCAATAAGTGCTATTAATAGTAAAATTGGATGGTTAGGTGTAGGTATTGCTACGGTAGATAATGTAAGGAAAAACATGAATAATGATGAAAGTAGAAGAAAAATCATTGGAGATGCAGCGGTTGATGTAGCCATCGGTGCAGCTACTTTAGCGGCAGGAGGAGCATTTGCAGCAGTTAGCAGTCGGTGCAGGTGCTTCCAGTGTTTGTAGGTACAGGCGATTGCTATTGTAGGAGTCTCCATCGGTGTTTCATACTGTATTTGATGGGTTTAAGATAAATAATGAAACGATTGGTGATCATATGAAGAAATGGTGTTCAATCTGTAGCTGGTTGGTTCAGCGATACAGCCGAAAGTATTTTTGATTAAGTATAATAGCATGGAGGTTGTTATGCTACAAAATTCCTGATAATAAAAAATACTAGAAATCTTACCAGATTATATGCAAGAACATCTCATCGATGATTTCACCCGAAAGAACCGAAGTTAACTATCACATATGTTTTGTCTCAATATTACTTGATATGAGTGCTGTTACCTTTACTCTATCCAAAAAATGACTTGATTTATATTATAACTATTCCACTTATCATTGTTTATTCATTTATGGCTAATTCGCTTATTGATCAAAAACCCTTACACAACTACAAATGGAAACAACACTTTATTTATGGGTGTGTTTTCTATCATCGGTGCAATATGTTATTTTATAACAAGTATTAAGGTTTCATATGTATTTGCATTGAAATATCAAATATATGGTTTTATCTTGTGTTTTCAATTGTACATCTTAATTCTTATTACCGTTCTTAGTTCAGTATCAAATAGAAAAATATTCTGAAATAGATTATAAAAGAAATGAAGCTAGAAAAATGGTATAACAATACTAGATTTATCGCTCATTATTATCAGCAGCCCCAGGTATTGGCTACATTATATTCCAATCTTCCAAAGGTACTGAAAAAGGGATGCATAGTGTGTTTTTTATCTGTAACTAGTCATTTTCACCACTATTCCTATCCTATTTCGCCGCAAAATACATTCATAAATACTTCTTTATTAAAACTAATATAAGACTAGTATTCTTTTGATAAACCTGTCTGATAAAAACCTACTAAAAAAGTACGAGAGAAAAGGAGTTGTATATAAATAATGATTAAATTACTCCCAAACGGAACCATCCTCTTACTAGACGGTGGCAACAAAAAGCTAATGATTTACGGTCGAAAACAACTCCATCTGGATGAAGATAAAGTGGAAAACGAGCAAGATCTTGATCTGTACGACTACATAGGTGTCCCTTATCCAGAAGGGTTCATCGATCAAGAGCATACTTACCTTTTTAAACACGAAAACATTTCACAAGTTATTTTTGAAGGATTTCGAAATGAGGAAGAAGAGAAATTTCAAGAAGTATTAAAAGAAGTGTAATAGGTTTCAATCGAGTCCCTCCTGTATTAATGAATAATCAGGGGGATTTATTATGATGGATAAAATGTGCTACAAAAAGGTCTAAACGTCACCGAGCCATTAACTGGCGAAAGTAACTCAATTATCAGAAGTGTCAATGATATTATCTCCATACCTGAACTACACGAATCGACTTTAACTCTACTATTCTCAAAGGACGCGAGAAAACAACAGAAGTTCTTGAAGATCTCCACACACTAGACAAAAACCAAGCAAACAACTTAGAAACCGTCTTTCAAGAATGCCAAACGCTTATGAATTACATAAGAGAAGTATCTACCAAGTTTAAAAGCGGTGACATTTCGGTTAGTGGCTATCAAGTAGGAACGATGAGTGCTATTCCGCCTTATAAGACGGTGATGAGTGGATTGTCATCTGATCCGGCTGGAACAAGTACGGTTGGGAAGGCTGTGCAGGCGAAGAAGCCTGTTGATAATAAATTAAAATTCGGATTTGATTCAAAAGCAATTATTAACAATTTTGGGGCAGTAGTTGCTAGATCGTCTGATACTTATTCTTTTTATACTAATGCTAAAGATGTTAAAAATGGATTTGACATTAAAATGGATAGTGATGCAGCTGGGAAAAAATATAGAATAACACCACCTAAAAACATAAAATTTAATACACCTCCAAAATACGGAAGGAATTTTAAAATTTTGCACGAGAACTATATAAAGTCAGAAGTTGCTAGAGGGAATGGAAATAATGTACCTTATGCCAAGAATGTAAACATGAAAGCTGGCTCAGTTAGTGCGTTAAGAAGTAGGTTGGGGTGGGTTGGTGTTGGATTAGGAACTGTCTATAATATTAGAACTAACCTAAAAAATGATGCAAGCATTTCTAAGATTATAGGAGACGCTGTAGGTGACATAACAATAGGAGCTGGGGTTATAGCTACAGGAGGTGTTATAGCTGCTGCAATAGTTGGCACCGTAGGTCTACCTGTTATAGCGGGAGCTGCTAGAGAGTAGTAATAGGCTCAATTGTCGGGGCATATATTTTTGATGGAATAAAAGTAAACGATAAAACAATTGGTACGCATATTAAATCAGGCGTTGCTTCTGCGGCTAGTTGGATTTTGATAAATTACCTGATTAGAGTCACAGCAACCAGGAGGATCTTAATGCTTAAAATACCAGAAAATAAAAAGTTCAGGCATTTGCCTGATTATTTGAAAGTACACTTGTTATTTATTTCACCTCAAAATACCAAAGTAGTGGTGATTGGTTATTGTTTTTTTTTACTAGACTTTTGCATAATACCTCTATTGACACCAATTAATAATATATTCTCTTTCACTACTATCCCTATTTTGTTATTCATTAATTTATGGGCTATCAGATTATTGTTTAAGAATCCATACACTACTCAAATGGAAACCGTCCTTTTTCTTGGAGTGACCTCTTTTATAGGCGCTATATGCTATCTTATTACTAGCATGAAAGTATCCTATATGTTTATTGGGATTTCAAATTATTGGTATTTCATAGTGTTGAGTATTATCTATTTTACAGTTATCTCAAGGTTGATACACTTTCAAATTAAAAAATTCTCTACAATCGATGATTCGCTTGACGAAAGCAAAAAATGGTATAACAATAAAAATTTCCTTTCATTGATTACGGTTGGCCCGGGTCTTGGTTACATATTATTTTTAGCGACCAAAAAAAATGAAATACTAATGCATTCTTTATTTCTTTTTGCATGTATTGGAATGACGATTCTTTTCTCATATATATCTGCAAAATATATTCACAAATATAAGTTTATGAAAGTAAACAATCATCTTCTTATTATCCAAAAACCATCGGATAAGAAAAAAAAGAAAGCATACGAAAATAAAGGAGTTGTATATAAGTAATGAATTCCCTACTCCCAAATGGAACCATCCTCTTACTAGACGGTGGCAACAAAAAGCTAATGATTTACGGTCGAAAACAACTTCACTTGGATGAAGATAAAGTGGAAAACGAGCAAGATCTTGATCTATACGACTACATAGGTGTCCCTTATCCAGAAGGGTTCATCGATCAAGAGCATACTTACCTTTTTAATCACGAAAACGACTTTAACTCTACTATTCTCAAAGGACGCGAGAAAACAACAGAAGTTCTTGAAGATCTTCACTCACTAGACAAAAACCAATCAAACAATTTAGAAACCGTCCTTCAAGAATGCCAAACGCTTATGAATTACATAAGAGAAGTATCTACCAAGTTTAAAAGCGGGGGCATTTCGGTTAGTGGCTATCAAGTAGGAACGATGAGTGCTATTCCGGCTTATAAGACGGTGATGAGTGGGTTGTCATCTGATCCGGCTGGAACAAGTACGGTTGGGAAGGCTGTGCAGGCGAAGAAGTCTACTAATAACAAGATGGATTTTGAGTTTGATGTATGGGCACCTGTAAGAGGGCCAGGACCTATTGCTGCAAGAGTTGGAGATGGGTATGGGGCATTTATTGCTGGAAGAGATGTTAAACAAGGCTTTAAAATTGTAAGAATAAAAGAAAAGGGATCAGAAGTAAGATATAAAGTCTTTGAGTCAAAACATACGAAATTTAAAACCTCTCCTAAGAACGGCAGGAATTATAAAATTTATTCAAAGAACTATATTACCTCGCAAGTTAAAATAGGAAATGGACAAAAATTGGGTATTTCTAAATTCCTAAATAGCAAAGCTGGAGCAGTTAGTGCTTTAAAAAGTAAACTTGGAATTGCAGGTGTAGGAATTGCAGCAATAGATAATGTTAGAAAAAACATTAATAACAACGAAAATACCGGAAAAATCATTGGAGATGCAGCTGTTGATGTTGCAATTGGAGCAGCTACATTAGCCCTAGGAGGTGCTGTCTCTGCGGCAGCTGTTTCGATCGGAGCTCCAGTATTACTTGGTGCGGGAATTGCATTGGGAGTTTCAATGGGAGCTGCATACTTACTAGACGGTTTTAAAATAAATAATAAAACGATTGGAACTCATATAAAAAACGGTGTGCAAAGCGGCGTGAAATCAGTAGCAGGTTGGTTTAAAGATACCACCGACAGCATCTTTGATTTTTAAGTAGTGATAAGTTATGGAGGTTATTATGTTAAAGGTACCAGAAAACAAAAAATACCGGAATCTTCCAGATTATATGAAAGAACATCTTACCCTTATGGCACCTAGTAATACCAGATCAACAATAAGTTTATTTTGCTTAGTCCTACTTGATATGTGTACTTTACCATTACTATATCCCAAAATTAATCTAATTTATTTTATTACCCTACCTTTATTAGTATTTATTCATGTGTGGATGATTAGATTACTAATAAAAAACCCGTATACTACTCAAATGGAAACTATAGTTTTCATGGGTACCTTTTCAGTAATTGGAGCAGTTTGTTACTTTACAACAAGCATAAAAGTTTCTTTCTATTTTATTGGGATTACAAGTATATGGTATTATATCATTTTTTTAGTTGTACACATTATTATAACTACTGTGTTGATTCAATACCAGATTGCTAAATACTCAGAAATTGATTATAAAAGAAATGAATCAGAAAAGTGGTACAATAGTGGGAGATTTGTGCCCTTATTAATTTCTGGACCTGGTATTGGTTATATTTTATTTCAAACTACAAAAGATAGTGAAACTGCAATGCATAGCATCTTTTTATGTGTTTCTATTTCCTTTACATTCTTATTAGTGTACTTCGCAGCAAAGTTCATTCATAAGTATCTCTTTATTAAAACTAATAAAAGACTCATTTCTTTTAGTCAGCCTGCTGATAAGAAGAAACGTATAAAGTACAATAAAAAAGGAGTTGTATATAAATAATGATTAAATTACTCCCAAACGGAACCATACTCTTACTAGACGGTGGCAACAAAAAGCTCATGATTTACGGTCGAAAACAACTCCATCTGGATGAAGATAAAGTGGAAAACGAGCAAGATCTTGATATGTACGACTACATAGGTGTCCCTTATCCAGAAGGGTTCATCGATCAAGAGCATACTTACCTTTTTAATCACGAAAACATTTCACAAGTTATTTTTGAAGGATTTCGAAATGAGGAAGAAGAGAAATTTCAAGAAGTATTAAAAGAAGTTTAATAGATTTATTCGAGTCCCTCCAATAATAATTAATATTTGGAGGGCTTTATTATGAAAATTTATGATTATTTCTTTATTTTCAACTATTACCCATCTAAGTGTTGCTTTAAATTTTTTTGAAATTGTTACAATCTATGTTCTGTTAGGCTGTCAATTTGCTTGTGGTTTTGTCATTTTTTTATTGGGCGATGGTATGATGAGGCACTTTTCATGCTCGTTGTTTTGAGAACCACAAAACCGATTCACTAAAGTATGGAACTTCTTTCACTATCTAATATTTGGTGTTAGTTTTTTCCTTTATTTAAAATTATATTAAACACCAAATTTTATCCTTCCGAAATAAAAGAAAGAATTTTCAGACAAAATCCCGCATATTCCCCTCCCCTTATATTATAATGGTATTACCAATAACAACTCTGGTCTTACCAGAACCGAGGTGATCACACTCAATGAAAGAACGATCGTCCGAAAAAATCACTAAACAACTCATCCACTCTATTTTAGAACGAGAATGGTCTGCAAATGACCCCCTCCCGCCTGAACGAGAACTCGCAACTCACTATCAAGTCGGTCGCCCTACTATTCGAGAAGCCCTGCAGCGTTTAGAACGTGACGGGTGGATCACGATTCGGAAAGGTTCTCGAGCGATTGTTAATGATTATTGGAAGCATGGTAACTTAATGACGATCGTGAACATCCTCCAACATCACGAAGACATACCTGATGAATTTATTGTCTACATGCTAGAGCTTCGGATTACGTTAGCACCAGCTTATGTCAGAGACGCTCTTCTCCATCACAGGCTCCAAATCATTTCGCTTTTCATCCCACTTCAAGAGCTAACGGACGATCCGAAATCATATGCTGATTTTGATTGGAAGCTACAGAAAAGCATCGCTGAACTTTCACATAACCCAATCTACCTTCTCATCCTTAATAGTTTTCAAGACATCTATGGGGAAATGGCTGAGAAATACTTTCTAGAACCTTCTCATCGTGAAGCATCAAAGCACTATTATGACCAGTTTCTCGAAGCTACGCTAAAAGGAGATTTGGACCACGCAGAATCGCTGACCAAACAAATGATGGAGACCAGTTTGGAACTTTGGAAAACAAAAATGAATGGGGGTATGTAACGTGAAAGGGAAAGGATTGTATCGCGATTTTTTCTTCCATCTGGATATCTTGATCATGTTTATCCTGTTTCTCATCGTTCTTGGCTTCTTACTGACAATGACGCTCTCTCCCCTTGTCCCAGCTTTTATCGTCATCGGTATTGTCACATACATGTTCAGTGAATACCTTACCCACCGCTTTTTGTTTCACATTAAAACCCCAAAGAATCCATTTCTTCTTAAGCTTATTAAACGATTGCATTATGATCATCACAAAATGCCGAATGATCTAAAATTATTATTCCTACCGATCTGGTATAGCTTTCCGAATTTACTGCTCCTATGTTTGATCTTCTATTTTCTTTCCGGATCTTTACTCTTCACACTTGCCTTTAGTACAGGACTTCTGGCTATGTTCTTCGTCTACGAGTGGAAGCATTACGTTGCGCATCGACCGTTCAAGCCCAAAACAAGGTTTGGGCAGTGGATCAAGAAAACACACATTTTGCATCATTATAAAAACGAAAATTATTGGTACGGGGTTTCTACTCCGTTCGTCGATGTGCTGTTTGGCACGTTAAAAAATGAAAAGGATGTACAGATGAGCCAGACGGCGAAGGATTTAGAGCAGCGGTAGGAGGAGTTGATTGGTGCCTGTCACCACCCGGTTTTTGTTAGAAATTGTCGAATTGTTAGTTTCCGTCTCTGATATTTCCACTTACCAATTTTTTGCTATAATCGACATAGATAACGAAGCAAAGTGTGGTGAGTGTGATGTTTAAGATTCTATTAATTGAAGATGATACCTCGCTATTCCAAGAAATTAAAGAACGCCTCGAGCAATGGTCATATGAGGTCTATGGGATCAGCGAGTTTAGTCAGGTGATGCAGGAATTTTCTGCGGTGAATCCTGATCTAACGATAATCGATATTCAACTACCGAAGTTTGACGGCTTTCACTGGTGCAGGATGATTCGAGATCATTCGAACGTTCCGATCATCTTTCTCTCCTCACGTGACCATCCAACTGACATGGTCATGTCGATGAACCTTGGAGCGGATGATTTTATCCAGAAGCCTTTCCATTTCGATGTCCTTGTTGCAAAAATCCAGGCGATCTTAAGGCGAGTTCACAACTACAATACTGAGACGAATACGCTTAAAACCTGGCTAGGAGCAACCATTGATTCTGAGCGAAACCGCGTGACGATTGAAGAAACAGCCATTGAGCTGACGAAAAATGAAATGATCATTCTCCACATGCTCATTGAGCGAAAGAACAAAATCGTCACGCGCGATGAGTTGATCAATCGCCTCTGGGACGACCAGCGCTTTGTTAGCGATAATACGCTCACAGTCAACGTAAATCGACTTAGGAAAAAATTAGCGGAGATCGATCTTGGGAACGCGATTCAAACAAAAGTAGGACAGGGCTATATGGCCGTGGAAATGCTATGATGTGGCGATTTTTAAAGGAACGCCGTAGCTGGATTGCTTTCGTTCTTTTCATAGAAGCAGCTTTTCTTCTCATTACATTGATTGACCCGACGATCTCTTTTACATCTGTTCTCTATGCGGTTTTTTTAACCCTTCTTCTCTTCTTCTTTTTTCTAATTTTACGTTTCGTGAAAGAAACGAAATTCTACAG
>CAWDWH010000014.1:0-71268 GCA_963805895.1 uncultured Bacillaceae bacterium | reverse complement strand
GAAAGGTGTATTTTTTCGCTTCATACCTGTTCAAGCCTACCATTTAATCATCATACCTACAACGAAATCAATCCGATCATCACCATGCAAAAAACCAGCCCTTTGGACTGGTTTCTGCTTTTTTAGGTATATTCTGGATGCTGATTCATTTTGATAGTTTACGGTCGAATTCACTAACCATTTTGAGACTCCGACGGTGATCCATCTCACGCTCTCGTTCGACTTCCATTCGTTTCTTGAAATTACGACTATATTCCGCATAGCCTACTCCGTGAGACTGGTACATCGCCTTTTCCATTTCAGGTGTGTGGTTTAACCGCATGGGGCTAATAATGAATCAATCCTTTCGATATCTTTTAGCTTACATAAGATACTTTACCACGTTGCATCAGTAGTCACAAACAGCATATTAAGCGGTGAGAAGGGTTAAGAAAGGATATCGCAAGTTCTGAATATACAAAAAACTATCTTTCTTACCTTTTCTTCCATATCCACCTTTTTTCAATTCTTTATGAATGATGTGCTTATATCTCCTCTGAAAGAGTCTTGATTCCCCACTGATCATCAGATTTCACACATAAGAACCTAAAATAGAGATATCCACCATATCAATTAACAAAGTACATATTAATAAGAAGAAACTCGGGTAATTATTGCTTCAACTGGTCAAGATCCTGTATACATTCTTGTACGAGTGTAACAGCCTGACTCATCGCTGCACCACCACCAAAAGCAGCTGTAACACCGACAGTTTCTAGGATTTCCTGCTCAGAACATCCCTGGTCCAAACAACCCTTCGTATGGTAAATAATACAATACTCATCTTGAGAAAAAATAGAAATGCCCAGCGCAATCATCTGCTTATCTTTCTGACTTAGTGCTCCTTCTTTAAAACACGCCTCTGTAAATGCAGAATATTTCTTAGCAAGCTGAGGCATTTTCTCAGTGAATGTGCCCAATCCTTCTTTGTAATCATGAAGCGCCGCTTCTGAGAAGTTATTGAATTCCTGTTCTTGTTTCAAGACTCATCTCTCCTTATAGTTATTCAACGTTAGTATGAGAACTCTATACACATGCTATCCATCAAATCGGCTAAAAAGATTTTTAACGAAATGCGTTTTCATGTGAGAAGTGTCACAATTATCGGCAAAGTAATACGTTAAAATAATAGTGAAGATACTATCTAAAAGCAGGGGTGGATATGATGTATCAAGGTAAAACGACGCGTGTAGCACTTATTGGAACTGGCTTTGTAGGGACAAGCTATGCCTTCTCCTTATTGAATCAAGAACTTGTCAACGAGCTTGTCTTAATTGATGTAAATAAAGAAAAAGCTGAAGGAGAAGCAAGAGACTTGAATCATGGTCTTCCTTTTGGAGCTCCAATGAAGATCTGGGCAGGGGATTATGCAGACTGTAAAGGTGCAGACATAGTGGTTATTGCTGCAGGTGCCAACCAGGCTCTTGGTGAAACAAGACTTGATCTCATTGATAAAAATACAGCCATTTTCAAAAAGATTGTTTCGAGTGTCATGGAGAGTCAATTTGATGGCATTTTTATTGTTGCGACTAATCCAGTTGACGTACTAACCTATGCGACATGGAAGTTCTCTGGTTTGCCCAAAGAACGGGTGATTGGGTCCGGTACGATACTTGATACAGCACGCTTCCGTTATTTATTAAGTGATTATTTCAACGTCGATTCTAGAAACGTACACGGCTATATTCTAGGAGAGCATGGCGATACTGAACTTCCTATTTGGAGCCATGCTACTATTGGCAGCAGACCGATCATGTCACTTATCAAAGATACTCCTGAAGTTATGAAAGAGCTTGACGCATTGTTCGTTAATGTAAGAGATGCTGCTTATCACATCATTAACCGAAAAGGTGCTACGTACTATGGAATCGCGATGGGACTTGTGCGATTGACAAAAGCCATTATTCGTAATGAGAACTCCATCCTAACTATTTCAACATTACTAGAAGGCGAATATGGACTAAATGACCTTTACATTGGTGTACCTGCTATTGTGAACAACAACGGAATAAGAGAGATTATTGAACTTGATCTTGATCGCAGTGAAATGGAAAAGCTACATTACTCTGCCAAAACACTGAAACAGGCGATGGAACCAGTTTTTCAACACGAATAGAAATCTATCTTTCTTAATAAATGGCTCTTTTCTCAAAGATTGTTGTTTTTGAAAGAATTATTGAATACAGAACCACACTTAGCTGATTGGTGCGGAAGGTGCTCGACTCCTGCGGGACTAGTGGGACAGGTAGACACCACAGGCGCAATGCTTTTGTGCGCCGAGGAGACTCAAGCGCCCGCCCCGCGGAAAGCGGGCAGAGCGGAAATCCACCAACTCGAATAGCAACAAATGTTTACGAAAAGAGACTAATAAAAAAAGGTTCTCCGAAAACGGAGAACCTTTCTACTTTATTCGTCAACTGGTACAACTGCACCATCATATTCATCTTTAATAAAGTCCTGAATTTCATCAGAATGAAGAACATCAACTAGCGTTTTGATCGCTTCATTGTCTTCGTCACCTTTGTTAACGGCAATGACGTTCACATATGGGGAGTCTGAGTCTTCAAGAGCAATCGCATCTTCTTGAGGATTTAACCCTGCATCGATCGCGTAGTTTGTGTTAATCATAACAGCATCGCCTTCACCTTGTTGATAAATTTGTGGAAGTAGTGATGCTTCTACATCTGTTTTGAATTCGATGTTTTTAGGGTTTTCAGAAATATCTTCAACAGTTGCATCCGAAGGCTTCACACCATCTTTTAACTTAATCAGCCCTTTTGATTCTAGGAGAGACAGCATGCGACCATGATCTGAAACCGAGTTACTCATAATAATCTGTGCACCGTCTGGAAGATCTTCTAAACTTTTGTAATCTTGAGAGTAAACACCGATTGGTTCAATATGAATACCACCAGCATTTACAAAGTCATAATTATCGTTTTCTTCCATTTGCAATTCCATGTAAGGAATTGTCTGGAAGTAGTTAGCATCCAATTCTCCATTAGCAAGCGTCTTATTCGGAAGAATATAATCCTGGAACGTTTTGATTTCAAGATCAATGCCTTTTTCTTTAAGAATCGGCTGTGCTTTTTCGAGGATTTCAGCGTGAGGGATATTTGAGGCACCCACTACAAGTTTCTTCGAATCCTCACCATCGCCTGATCCTTCACTGTTCCCTCCGTTGTTAGCGCCACACGCAGCAAGTACTGCTAATGCAAGAACAGCAAATAGTGATAAAATTTTCTTCATAATTATCTCTCCTTTTCTCCTAGTTATCTTTTATCTATTACTCTTGTTGCAAGGTCTCCACTAATTTGAAGTATCGCAACAACAACTAATATGAGAACAGTTGCTACTAGAGTGACGTCCGGATTATTTCGTTGGAAACCTTCAAGATACGCCAGGTTTCCAAGCCCACCCGCTCCAACTACACCAGCCATTGCAGTGTAACTTACGAGCGCGATAGCCGTAACAGTAATTCCTGAAATAAGCGCTGGCATAGCTTCCGGAAGCAACACTTTAAAAACGATCTCTCCATTTGATGCGCCCATCGATTGGGAAGCTTCAATAACACCTTTATCAACTTCTCTTAATGCAATTTCTACCATTCGTGCATAGAACGGTGCAGCTCCTGCAATAAGGGCAGGCAGTGCAGCATTTGCTCCGAGCATCGTACCGATAATATAGACAGATAATGGAATCAGTAAGATGATGAGAATGATAAATGGAATCGATCGAAACAAATTGACTATTCCAGCGATAATGCCATTCACAAATTTATTTTCCCAAATGTTCCCTCTCGCTGTTAAGAACAACAACAGACCTAAAGCGATTCCCAGTATAAACGTGGCGAGCACAGAGATCGCTGTCATATAAGCAGTCTGGAGGGTAGCTTCCCACATGTTTTCCCATAAAACGTTAGGAAATAACGATTCAATCATTTGTAATCACCTCAACTTCAACGCCTTGTTCACGAACATACTTCAATGCATTCTCAGTAACTGATGGTTCACCTTTAAGAAAAACGGAGAGCTTACCATATGGGCCATCCTGAGTATGTGAAATTTTCCCCTGAATGATGTTCACTTCAACTTCAAACTTTCGAATCAATTCAGTTACAAGCGGCGAACCAGTTTTTCCTTTTAAGAAGGTAAACTGAACGAGCTTACCATCATTACTTTCTGCCAGATGCGTAATCGATTCCTTCATCTCTTCTGGCTCACTCAGCTGATTGACGAAGTCCTTTGTTATGGACTCCTGGGGATGGTGGAACACTTCAAGGACGGAACCTTTCTCAACTACTCGTCCATTCTCCATCACCGCCACTCGATGACATATTTTACGAATGACGTGCATTTCATGAGTGATTAAGACAATCGTTAATCCCAGTTTTTTATTGATTTCTGTCAACAGCTCAAGAATACTGTCAGTTGTTTTTGGATCCAACGCAGAAGTAGCCTCATCGCACAAAAGCACTTTCGGATTATTTGCAAGTGCCCTTGCGATGCCTACCCGCTGTTTTTGTCCTCCACTCAACTGAGAAGGATAAGCGCCTTCTCTACCTTCAAGTCCAACTAGGCTAATGAGTTCTTCAACACGCTTCATACGCTTTTCTTTCGGGACACCAGATATTTCAAGTGGAAATGCGATGTTCTCACGGACAGTCCGTGACCAAAGAATATTAAAGTGCTGAAAGATCATTCCGATTTCCTGCCTCGCGGATCGAAGCTCTTTTTCTTTTAGAGAGGATAAATTATTGCCAGCCACTGTGACAGTACCCTCAGTTGGTCTTTCGAGGAGGTTAAGCATCCGAATAAGGGTACTTTTTCCAGCTCCGCTATAACCGATTACCCCGAATATTTCGCCTTTTTTGATTGAAAGGTTAACGTCTTTCACAGCTTCCACCTTACCTGATTTAGAAAAGAAGGTCTTATAAATCCCTTTTAGCTCAATCACATGTCTCACATCCTTTATTCATTTGCATATCGTAATAGGTTCCTGAAGAAAGGACTTCAGTCACATGCTTAAACTCAGCACACACTACTTACAAAAAGACCTGACTTATTTGATAAGTCTGACTAAACAAAACATAAAAATGCCCTCCTGCTTTGAGCAGAAAGGCATTTGATAAACGATGTCTTCCTCTCATTTCTCAAAGCTTACGCTTTGCAGGAATTGGCACCTTTTCAAACGGATTTGTTTGACGGTTGCCGGGCTTCATAGGGCCAGTCCCTCCACCTCTCTGAATAAGAGATATATAGTTATTATTACTTTACTGTGGTTAAGTGCTAAATGAATTCTAGCATGGACCTTTGTGAGTGTCAATTACTGAGCAAAAAGTCACAATAATCTAATAAATAACCAATATAAACAAATAGAAAACCATCAGCTTATTTTTCTGATGGTTTTTGCGCGCTGTGATAGCTTTTTATAAAGGGAAAGCTTGTCGATATCGGCATTGCCTCCACTAACGACAACGCCAATCCTTTTGCCTTTCATAAGGTTCGATTTACATAATACGGCAGCTAATGAAGCTGCACCCGCTCCTTCTACAAGCGTTTTATGTCTTTCGAGCATAAATATGATTGCTGTAGCTATTTCTTCTTCCGAAACGGTCAGCATATCATCAACAAGTTCTTCAATAATTGGAAATGTTAATTTACCCGGTTCTTTGACAGAGATGCCATCTGCAATAGACTTAACAGATTGAAGAACGACTGGACCTGTCCCTTTAAATCGATTACAAGTGGCTGATGCTTCTGAGGCTTGCACACCGATGATTTTCACGTGTGGAAAGTATGATTTAATCGCCATTGCCATTCCAGCTAGTAAACCGCCACCACCGACTGGAACAAGGATCGTATCGAGATCCGGACATTGTTGCATCATCTCAAGAGCGACTGTTCCTTGTCCCGCCATTACTTCTGGATCATCAAAAGCATGAACAAAAGTAGCCCCTCGCTCCTGACGTTCTCGTTCAGCGCCATTGAAAGCCTCATTATATGATTCACCTTCAAGTACAATTTCCGCGCCATACGAACGCGTAGCCTCTATTTTGCTTGTGGGAGTATGGATCGGCATATAAATCTTAGCCTTTATCCCCCGTTCACTTGCAGATAGGGCGACTCCCTGTGCATGATTTCCTGCTGAAGCGGCCACTATACCACGTGCAGACTCAATATCAGTTAACGATGCCACTTTATTATAAGCACCTCGAAGTTTAAATGAACCGGTACGCTGTAGGTTCTCCATCTTCAAAAAGACATTTTTCTCTGTCATTTCGTTTAAAGTCGATGAATGCTGTAGCGGTGTCCGATGAACCGCCTGCAACAAATTTTCCATCGCTCTTACGACATGAACGCCATATTTCTCCTGGTAATTCCCAACGTCATTCACTCTCCTACAAATTGTTTTTCTTCATATAAACTGATCTTATCTTCTAGTGAAAGCGTGCGAGATACTTCATCCCAACCGTTCAATAGCATTTCCTTCCAGTATGGATCGATATCAAATGAAGCGACAAATCCTTCACCATCACTTACTTGCTGATTTTCCAAATTAACTCGAAGCTGGTAGCCATTTTCTGCCTTTCCAAAAAGCACAGATACAGTTTCTTGATCAAGGGCAATCGGTAATATCCCGTTCTTCACGCAATTATTGTAGAAGATATCCGCAAAACTTGGTGCTATTACAACTCTAAAGCCATAATCCAATAGTGCCCACGGGGCATGCTCTCTGGATGAACCGCATCCAAAGTTCTTTCCAGCAACTAGAATCGTAGCATCTCTATATTGCTCTTCATTTAAATTAAAATCTTCTCGTGGATGACCATCTTCATCAAAGCGCCAGTTGTAGAAAAGAAACTGACCGAAGCCCTGACGTTCAATCCTTTTCAGAAACTGTTTCGGAATAATTTGATCTGTGTCTACGTTAACTTGCTCTAGAGGATATACTATTCCCCTATATTGATTAATCGGTTCCAGGGCAACTCACTCCTTTTTACACTACAAGAGGTTTTATTTTTCTAGCATCTGTAAATCTTCCTTCAATGGCCGCTGCCGCAGCCATTGCTGGACTAACAAGGTGTGTTCTAGCCCCATTCCCCTGACGTCCTTCAAAATTTCGGTTAGAGGTAGATGCACAACGCTCGCCTGGTGGTACAATATCGTCATTCATCGCGAGACACATGCTACATCCTGCTTCTCGCCACTCAAATCCTGCTTCCTTAAATATTGCATCGATTCCTTCTGCTTCAGCAGCATCTTTCACTGATTTAGAACCAGGTACGACAAGAGCTGTGACACCTTCATAGACTTTCCGACCACGAACAATTTCAGCGGCTGAGCGTAAATCACTTAACCTTGAATTTGTACACGATCCGATGAAGACATATTGGATGTCAATGTTCTGGATCGGAGTGCCTGGTTTAAGATCCATATAAGCAAGAGCCTGTTTGATTGCTTTCTGGTCACCTGGATCCTCATAATCCTCCGGAAAAGGAACTCTTGAATAGACGGAAGAGCCCATTGATGGATTCGTTCCCCATGTTACTTGTGGCTCTATTTCTTCAGCACCAATCTCAAGTACTTCATCATAGATTGCTCCCGCATCAGTAGCAAGACCTTTCCATTCGGAAACGGCTTGATCAAAGGCTTCATCTGACGGAACATGACGCTTTCCTTTCAAGTAGGCAAATGTCGTCTCATCGGGGCTAATGAGCCCTGCTTTAGCGCCAGCTTCAATTGACATGTTACAAACGGTCATCCGTTCTTCCATTGTCATGTTACGAATCGCTTCACCTGTATATTCCACTATTGCTCCGGTACCCGCATTCACGCCGAACTTCGCAATGACTGCCAAAATTAAGTCCTTTGCGGTAACCCCAGAACCAAGTCGACCATTCACACGTACTTCGATTGTTTTTGGTCTTGATTGCCATAGCGTTTGAGTTGAAAGGACATGTTCCACTTCGCTCGTTCCAATCCCAAAGGCAAGGGCACCAAAAGCGCCGTGTGTTGAGGTATGGCTGTCACCACAAACGATCGTTTTTCCAGGCTGAGTCAAGCCAAGCTCAGGACCAATGACGTGAACGATTCCCTGGTCCGGATGATTGATGTCAGCAATTTCTACACCAAACTCGTTGCAGTTCTCTTCAAGCTTTTCCATTTGCACTTTTGATACGGGATCATTAATAATGTGACGTGCAACGGTAGGAACGTTGTGATCCATTGTAGCAAATGTTAAATCTGGTCTTCGTACGTGTCTATTGTTCATCCGCAGGCCCTCAAAAGCCTGCGGAGAAGTAACTTCATGGACAAGATGTAAATCTATATATAAGAGATCTGGACTACCTTCTTCTTCATGAACAACGTGTTTATCCCAGATCTTTTCAATAATCGTTTTCGGTTCCACACCCATCCTCCTCTTACCTTTTGTCATCAAGCGTATGCTTCCATGATCCCAGCAGTCGCATCAGCTTCTTCTAATTGATAAATGACTTTCTTAATCATGGCATCAGTACCAAGTGCTTTGCTACCGCCATTCGCAAGATCACTCGTGTAATAACCTGCATCAAGCACTTCCTTAACAGCCTTCTCGACCGCATCAGCTTCTTCATTCATTTGGAAAGAATATTTCAGCATCATCGCTCCTGATAAAATCATCGCTAGTGGATTAGCAAGGTTTTTACCCGCGATATCTGGTGCAGAACCGTGAACAGGTTCATACATTCCAAAACCATCACTGCGAAGACTCGCAGATGGAAGCATACCGAGCGATCCTGTAATCATTGATGCTTCGTCACTTAGAATATCTCCAAATAAATTCTCGGTTACGATCACATCAAAATGAGAAGGTTTTTGAACCATTTTCATCGCTGCCGCATCCACAAGCATATGCTCAACTTCTACTTCAGGATAAGCTTTTGCTTTCTCCTCGACGATTTCTCTCCACATTCGGCTTGATTCAAGAACATTCGCTTTGTCGACACTTGTTAATTTCTTATTCCGCTTACTTGCGGCTTCAAATCCTTGCTCGACAATCCGTTCGATTTCTGCCCTTGTATAATGGAGCGTATCAACAACTTCCTCCCCATTGTTACGTCGCTCACTAGGAGTACCAAAGTACAAACCACCTGTTAATTCTCGAACAATTAACATATCTACACCTTTGATCCGGTCCGGCTTTAATGGTGATGCATCTAAAAGACTATCAAACGCTGTAACCGGGCGAAGATTTGCGAATAATCCTAGCTCTTTTCGAATACCAAGAAGACCTCTTTCAGGACGAAGATGGCCAGGTAGACTTTCCCACTTAGGACCGCCTACTGCACCTAGAAGGACAGCATCGCTTTGTTTACAAATGCGAAGCGTTTCATCTGGTAGTGGCACACCATCAGCATCGATCGCAGCCCCTCCGATCCTTCCTTGGTGAAATTCAAATGAATGGCCAAATCGATCTGCCACGGCATTGAGAACTTTCATCGTTCCCTCCATTACTTCTTTACCAATTCCATCACCGGGTAATACCGCAACTTTTCTCTTCATCCTTCTAACCTCCTTGTTAGACGTGCGCTTGTTTTTTCACTTGATAACTTTCACGGGCAAGGATACGATTCACCGCATTCAAGTATGCAATGGCGGAAGATTCTAGTACATCCTGTGCTGTTCCTCGTCCGTTTGATTCCACTCCGTTATACGTAACGCGTACATGAACTTCTGCAAGTGCATCTCTTCCGCCACCAACAGAATTAATGCGATAATCTTGAAGCTGAAGTGTACCTGGGATCATTTCTTCAAGTGTGTTGTAGATCGCTTCAACACTCCCCGATCCGGTTCCAGCCTGCTGGATCATGCTGCCATCCGGTTGTTCAATCGAAATGGTTGCCGTTGGTATGTTAGCTGTACCATACTGAACTTGTATACTATGAATCTCATATTTATCAATAAATACATCTGTTTGAATGTCGGTTAGTAGTACGAATAGATCGTCTTCCGTCACTTGTTTCTTTTTATCTGCAAGATCCTTAAAATCCGCAAATGCTTCATTGATTTTCGCTTCATCAAAAACGAAACCAAGTTCCTTCACTTTGTCTCTGAAAGCGTGTCTTCCAGAGTGTTTCCCAAGCACCAGGCTGTTCGACTGAACCCCGATAAGCTGTGGACTAATAATTTCATAGGTTGTTTTTTCTTTAAGCACACCATCCTGATGAATGCCAGACTCATGAGCAAAAGCATTTGCACCGACTACGGCTTTATTACCTGGTACAGCCATACCAGTAAGTTTGCTCACAAGGTTACTAGTTCGTTTAATTTCATCAAGCTTCAAACCAGTTTCTGCTTGATAGAAGTCATTTCTAATGCGAAGGGCTACAGCGACTTCTTCAATGGCCGCGTTACCTGCTCGCTCTCCGATTCCGTTAATGGTCCCTTCGATTTGAGTTGCACCACATTCAATTGCTGCAAGGGAATTGGCAACAGCCATCCCGAGATCATTATGGCAATGAGCAGAAAGATCGACACCCTCGATATTCGGCACGTTGCTCTTCAAGTAAGTGAACAATTCTCCATATTCTTGTGGGCTTCTGTATCCGACTGTATCTGGAATGTTAATAACAGATGCTCCAGCATCGATGACTTCTTTAATGATTTTTGCTAGGAATGAGCGATCTGAACGGCAGGCATCTTCTGCTGACCACTGCACTTTCGGAAAAAATTTCTTTGCATATTTTACAGCTTCAACCGCTGTTTCTACCACTTGATCCGGAGTCTTTTTCAGCTTATGAGTCATATGAATCGGTGATGTGGCTAGGAAAACATGAAGCCTTGGATCCGCACCGCCTTTCAGTGCCTCCCAAGCTGCATCAATATCTTTCACGTTTGCTCTTGCAAGTCCTGTGACGGATACATTTCGAATGGTATCCGCAATGTTTTTCACACCCTGAAAGTCACCTTTGGAAGCGGCTGGAAAGCCTGCTTCCATGATATCGACTCCAAGTCTTTCAAGCTGTTTCGCGATTTCCAGTTTCTCTAATGCATTCAGGTTGACTCCGGCTGACTGTTCTCCGTCTCGAAGCGTTGTATCGAATACATTAATCTTTCGCACTGGCAACCACTTCCTTCTTCGATTTTGGTTTAACAAACGGCATCATAGCTCGAAGTTCTTTCCCTACCTGCTCGATCGGATGCTGCTTTTCTTTTTCATTGATCGCGTGGAATTCTGGACGATTTAATTTATTTTCTAAGATCCATCCTTTAGCGAACTTACCGGTTTGGATGTCTTCAAGAATGTCTTTCATGCGTGCCTTCGTATCAGCATCGACAACACGTGGTCCAGATACGAAATCGCCCCACTGTGCTGTGTCAGAGATGGAATAGCGCATACCAGCGATCCCATCTTCATACATCAAATCAACGATCAGCTTGAGCTCATGTAAACATTCAAAGTAGGCAACTTCTGGCTGATAGCCTGCTTCCGTTAGTGTTTCAAACCCTGCCTTTACTAGAGAGGAAAGTCCCCCGCATAGGACCGCCTGTTCACCAAATAGATCCGTTTCAGTTTCTTCTTTAAACGATGTTTCAAGAACACCTGCACGTGCACCGCCGATTCCTTTTGCGTAAGCAAGTGCCAACTCTTTTGCATTTCCTGAGACGTCTTGATAAACACCGAATAGGGCAGGAACACCAGCGCCATCTTCGAACGTTCTTCTTACAAGATGTCCAGGACCCTTAGGAGCTACAAGGAACACATCAACATTTGATGGGGGTACGACTTGATTGAAATGGATGTTAAATCCATGGGCGAATACAAGCGCATTCCCAGCACGGAGACCTGGTTCAATTTCTTCTTTGTAAACCTCTGGCTGATATTCATCTGGAAGAAGAATCATGATAACGTCTGCCTCGTCACTCGCCTCTTTCACTGTCTTCACATTAAAGCCATCTTGTTCAGCCTGATCCCATGAACGCCCTTTACGTAATCCTACTGTTACATCAAACCCACTTTCACGAAGGTTGAGAGCATGGGCATGACCCTGTGAACCATATCCAACTACCGCGATTTTCTTTCCTTTTAGAGCTGCCTCATTGATATCACCGTTATAATATACTTTTGCCATTTTCATTCATCCCTTCTCATTTTGGTTTATCACTTAATTTAATATGGAGTATTGTTTGAGATCAGTAACTGATTTCTGACTTCCCCTTGGGAAAGCTGTGATCCCCGTTCGAACCATTTCCTTAATGCCATATGGCCGGAGGAGGTCAAGAATCGCTTCAATTTTATCGGAATTGCCTGTGACTTGAACCGTAATACTTTCGCGACTTACATCGATGATGGAAGCCCTGAATGGCTCAATGATTCCTGAAATTTCACTTCTTATTTGCGCATTGCTAATCACTTTGATTAATGCTAGCTCTCGTACCACGATCGCCTGGTCAGTTATATCGGTGACCTTCAAAACATCAATTTGTTTGTTAAGCTGTTTAATCAGCTGTTCAATCTTTCCATCGCCGTCCACATTCACTACAAATGTCATTTTGGAAACACCATCCGTTTCGGTGTGACCGACCGTAATGCTTTCAATATTAAATTGTCGCTTTGTCATTAGACCTGTGATGCGATTTAGAACACCACTTTGGTTAATGACTGTTGCCGTTACAATTCGTTTCATGGTTTCACCCCAATCATCTGATGAAGCCCTTTACCAGGCGCAATCATTGGATAGACATTTTCCTTCCCACTCACTCTGCAGTCGATCAGAACTGGATCACGATGTGAAAAAGCTTCTTGAAAAACGGATTCCGCTTCTTCTTCTGTTGTCACCTTATATGACTTAATTCCATATGCTTCACCAAGCTTCACGAAATCTGGCTGAACTGGAATCAATGACTGAGAGTAGCGTTCTTCATAAAATGCTTCCTGCCACTGCCTTACCATTCCAAGTGTCTGGTTGTTCATGATGATGACTTTGACAGGAAGGTTGAGCTCCTGAAGAATAGATAATTCCTGTAGCGTCATCTGGAATCCACCGTCACCGGTTAGCGAAACAACTGTCTGATCAGGGAAAGCAAGCTGCGCTCCAATCGCTGCTGGGAAGCCGAACCCCATCGTGCCTAGTCCTCCGGAAGTTACCCATCGATTCGCATCTGCGAAGGCATAATATTGAGCAGCCCACATCTGATGCTGTCCAACATCAGTAGTAATAATCGCATCGCCTTTTGTATGTTCGTGAACAAGTTCAACAACTCGCTGTGGAAGAAACTCCTCCGTGTTTGTTTTTTTCCAAAGCGGATATTCTTTGCTGTTTTCTGTAAGTTTTTTCAGCCATTCTTCCGAATCTGGAGAAGTGGAATCAACGGTTAGAAGCTTTTTAAGCGCCTCTCTTGCATCAGATACGATCGGGATTTGCGTTGGTACATTTTTGCCAATCTCCGCTGGATCAACATCGATATGGGCAACTGTTGCATGTTTTGCAAAATGGTCAAGATTTCCTGTCAACCGATCGTCGAACCTAGCTCCAATACTAATGAGTAAATCACACTCATAGATCGCCATGTTCGCTGTATACGTCCCGTGCATCCCTCCCATTCCTAAGAATAAGGGGTGCTGACCAGGATAACTTCCTAACCCAAGAAGCGTGTTGACTACTGGTATACGATGCTTCTCTGAAAAGGCAACTAGCTCTTTGCCCGCATTGGCATGGAGGATACCGGCACCAGCGAGAATAACTGGTTTCTTTGCTGAGCCAACAGCATCTGCAAGCTTCTTAATCTGCAAAATATTCGGCGAGAATGTTGGCTGATAGCCCGGTAAATGAATAGTAGAATCATAGTCGGGTGAAATGGATTTATTCGCCACATCCTTAGGGATATCAACAAGAACTGGACCGGGACGGCCGGTTGTCGCAATATGGAACGCTTCTTTAATAATCCTTGGCAGATCCTGCACATCACGCACCTGGTAATTATGCTTGGTTATTGGCGCTGTAATCCCCATGATGTCTGCTTCCTGAAATGCATCTGTACCTATGACTGTACTTGCTACTTGCCCGGTAAAAATAACAAGTGGCAGCGAGTCCATCATGGCGTCTGTAATGCCAGTAACAAGATTAGTAGCTCCCGGTCCAGATGTTGCAATGACAACTCCAGGCTTCCCGCTAACCCTTGCATATCCCTCAGCAGCATGGATCGACCCTTGCTCATGTTTTGAAAGAATATGTTTTATCGGTGATCGATACAAGGCATCATAAATTGGAAGAACTGCTCCTCCTGGATACCCAAAGAGGACTTCAACATTTTCCTTTTTTAACGAATGAATCAATACATCTGCCCCGGTCATTTCCGCTGTTACCGCTTCGGCTTCTGGTTTTGCCTTCGCCCGCATACTCATACCCTCCAATGCTTTATTTGTTGCATGTCACCGTCTTGGCCTGGTTAAGCGCCTGTTTTCGATACTTTTAAAAGAAAAAAAGCCTTCTCATCCCTACGCCGCATGTAACGGTCCATAGGGGCGAAAAGACTTCACGGTACCACCCTACTTTGCGACAAAAATCTGTCGCCTCATGAACAGCTCATGCTGCTCTTTTTGATAACAAGTGTTTAAGAACACTCGGCTGATCCTATCTTACATTATTCAGATCAACACTCAGAGGGGATGTCGATACAGGGGGTAATACCGGCTTCCACCACTACCGGCTCTCTGGTCATTACCAATTCCTGCGTCTTTTACCTCGTCATCGATTTTTACTATTCACTTGTTCGTTCATTACCCTGCTTGCACGTCACGTTTAGATGGATAGACACTTACACCATCTACAGTCACAATGTCTCGGAATGCTTTAAGAAGTTCGTTTGTGGTTTTACCTGGTTTGCCCTCACCAATTTCACGACCATCTACTTTCACAACTGCAATCACTTCAGCTGCCGTTCCCGTAAGGAACACCTCATCAGCAACATAGACGTCATGGCGAGTGAATGTTTCTTCTCGCATGTCGTATCCTTTTTGTCTAGCTAGCTCCATAATGGCATTCCTCGTGATTCCTTCTAACGCTCCTACATATCCAGGTGGCGTTTTGATGACATTTCCTTTAACGATAAATATATTATCAGCTGAACCTTCAGCTACATATCCCTGATCATTTAACATCAGAGCTTCACTGACGCCAGCTAAATTCGCTTCGATTTTCACAAGAATGTTATTTAGATAGTTCAATGATTTAACCTTCGGACTTAAAACATCCGATCGGTTTCTTCTGCTTGCTACTGTGACAATATCAATTCCTGTTTCATATAATCGCTTAGGGAACAAGGCCAGTGATTCTGCGATAACAATCACCTGGGGTTCTTTACATGTGAATGGATCAAGACCAAGATTACCGACTCCTCGTGAAACGACTATACGAATGTACGCATCCTGAAGATTATTTTTCTTCAATGTCTGTACAATAATGTCAGCCATTTCCTCCTTCGATTGTTGAATTTTCAGCATGATGGAATGGGCTGAATCGTATAGGCGTTCCAGATGATGTTCCAATCGAAAAACATTGCCATCGTACATGCGAATCCCTTCGAACACCCCATCGCCATAGAGAAAGCCATGATCGTATACTGATACTTTGGCTTCTTCTTTCTTTACAAATTCTCCGTTAAGGTAGATCCACTGTTCACTCACCTTGTTCACTCCTTTCTATTTTCTGATTAGACGCAGTAAAGCGTTTGAGTTTAATGATAGGACCTTCGTTTGATCCCGGGCCCTAGTTCGTTTGATGTGTTTGATTTATTTGAATACTTTGTTTAATTGAGGATTATATTACGCCGGTTTGGACTGAAGGTCAACACCCTAAAGTTAAGTTTTTTGATAATTTAGATTTATGAATTAATTTGCAAGCGCTTACACCATTGGTATAAGGGAGATTTAATCACATAATATTTTTTATTGTAAATTTCATAAAAGCGCTTTCAATAAAAGAACAGTTTTATCGATGTTATTACCTATCTGTATTTAGATACGTAATCCCTCTCAAGCGCATTACAGTTCTATTTCCTATGATGAACCAGAATGCTTGAATTAGTATACAACTCCTTTACACCTGGCAATATTATGAACAAACATCCGTAAAATAACTGAAGTACTCGCAACTCACTTTCATCTTGTATAATTATATAGAAATATATGTAGATAATTTCTTACAATAGCATGAGTAATGAAAAACGCGTCGATATGATCCCTTTCTTATTCTAATCAAAAGAGACGTCATAACTTATGATAGTGTAGCCATTGCAACGTTTAATAACAGTTATCGTTCACAATAGAATGTCACTCGTCATCTCCAAACCCATTTTGAAATCGCGAACCTATTATATCGTGGTTACTTTCAAATCGTATATTTATGACGATAGAGTATTAAACTTACAGTTGAGATCTATCATTAATCTCGTTTGAATCATTCATAACACTTCCTCTAATTGTTTACAGTTGTAGCGGAAGCAGTTCCATTTTGTCCATTTTTCGTCTAATGTTTTCAATAATTTGTACAGACCATTCAATTAAGAACGCCCTCTTCTAATGGAAGAGGGCGTTCTTTGTCATTTCTTCAGTTATGAAATTCTTTTGTACAAAACATTTCTTTCGCTATGGCGAGCATTACACGCTTGCTTCGACTTTTGCTTTTGCTATCGCCTGATCTAAATCATCAATTAAATCATCGATATGTTCGATCCCTACTGATAATCTAATAAGATCGTCTCGCACACCTGAAGCCGTTAGTTCTTCAGTACTTAACTGCTGGTGAGTTGTACTTGCTGGGTGAATGATTAAACTCTTAGCATCTCCAACGTTTGCAACATGGGACCAGAGATTAACAGCATTGATAATACCTGCTCCCGTTTCTCGACCGCCTTTAATGCCAAAGACAACAACAGCTCCTGCCCCTTTTGGAAGATATTTGTGTACTAGCTGATTCGATGGATGATTCGCTTCTTCGGGGTAACTCACCCACTCAACGGCTGAGTGTTCTCTCAAATAAGAGACAATTTTGCGAGTGTTCGCAATGTGCTCTTTCATTCGCACGTGAAGTGTTTCGACTCCAAGCGCAATTTGGAATGCATTAAATGGACTAAGCGCAGCGCCTGTATCTCTAAGAAGCTGTACCCTTGCTTTTACGATATATGCCGCTTGAGGAAGAGCTTCAGCAAATACAATTCCATGATACGTATGATCCGGCTCAGTAAATCCTGGAAACTTAGGTGAATTCCAATCGAATTTACCACCATCGACGATGATCCCCCCCATCGTCGATCCATTTCCTCCAAGCCATTTCGTTGCTGAATGGACAACAATATCTGCTCCATGCTCAATTGGTCGGCATAGATAAGGGGTTGCGAAGGTATTATCAATAATAAGCGGTATACCTGCTTCATGAGCAATCTCTGCCACTTTCTCTATATCTAATACATGCAGGCCAGGATTTCCAATTGTTTCGGCAAACAGCGCTTTCGTATTAGGTGTAATAGCTTCTCTGAACGCTTCTGGATCTTCTGGATCAACAAAGTTGGTTTTAATGCCGTATTTAGGAAGTGTAGATGCAAAGAGGTTGTATGTTCCACCGTATAAGGTTGAAGCCGAGACGATTTCGTCTCCACTATTCGCAATGTTTAAAATTGCTGTTGTGATGGCGGCCATCCCACTCGCAAGTCCAAGTGCGCCAACTCCTCCTTCAAGTTGTGCAATTCTTTCCTCCAAAGTACCTACAGTTGGATTACCGATTCGAGAATAAATATAGCCTTCTTCTTTTAAAGCGAACAAGTCTGCAGCATGATCCGTATTATTAAATCGATAGGCGTTCGATTGATAGATTGGTAATGCCCTAGCACCTGTCACTGGATCTGCTTTCAATCCACCATGAATACTAATCGTTTCTAAATTATAACGTTTCTCTGCCATTTTCAATTCACTCCTTCAGATTTTAGTTGGTTCTTTTAATTTTTCCTTGATTAATGGTCCCCACTTATCAAACTCAACTAGGAAACCATCGTGACCGAATTTCGTATCAACCATATAGAAATGTCCTGGTAGCATCATACGGAACATTTTTTCAAGATCTTGAGATGGATAGATGAGATCGCCTTTAAAACTAATGGCCAAAACGTTTGATTGAATCATCTGGACCGCTTCTGCGATATCTCCCCTTCCCCTTGCTACATCATGCATATCCATCGCTTTGAGTAAATACAAATAGCTATTCGCATCAAAACGCCCAACAAGCTTATTTCCTTGATAATGAAGATAAGATTCTACATCATACTGCGTTTCTTTATGACTCCCTCCTGGAGATCGATTCAAATTTCGACCGAAATTCTTTTGGAACATTTCATCTGTTCGGTACGAAATCATGCCGATCATTCTGGCAGTTGCAAGTCCTGAAGCGGGAGGATTTTGTAAATTGTAATACCCATCACACCAGTCAGGGTCGTTTGTTATAGCAAATCTCGAAATCGAATTGTAAGCTATTCCATAAGCGCTAAGGGAAGGTGTGACAGCTAGTGGAACAAGATGATCCATCCAGTCTGGATAAAGAATTCCCCATTCGAGTACTTGCATCCCACCAAGTGACCCTCCAATTACAGCGTGAAGATGATTAATCCCAAGCTTCTCCAGTGCAATCTTCTGAGAATGAACCATATCTCGAACCGAGATAAAAGGAAAGTCTGCCTGATAGGGTAGACCAGAAACTGGGTTAACTGACAGTGGGCCGGTAGACCCGCTGCAGCCCCCCAGAACATTGAATGTAATCACCTGAAATTCCCCAATATCAACGTATTTTCCATCACCGATTAATCCGGACCACCACCCTTGTTCGCCAACGGTATATTGATTTCCCGTTAACGCGTGACAGACCAGAATCACCGGTGCGTCACGATACCCTACTCGCTCGTAGGCAAGTTCAACATTAGGGAGTTCCTCACCAGATTCAAGCTTCAATGGTCCAATGGATACGGTTTGATCCTCGTATCTCGTCTGTCTTTCCAAACCCCTATCACTCCTTTCAATCCGCCACATTCTCGAAACCTTCTCGATAATTCATTCAAGAGAACGTAGCTAACATACAAAAAGCCTCTCTGAAAGACAGAGAGGCTTGATTTCGTCATCAGCTTCGCTTATCTTTCAGGATTTCTCCTGCAGGATTTGGCACCTTTTCAAACCATAGAATGGTTTGACGGTTGCCGGGCTTCATAGGGCCAGTCCCTCCGCCTCTCTAGATAAGTAAGAATATTTCGTTTTCATTTAATTGTGTTTATTTTAGCAAGGTGTCGTATTAGTGTCAAACGTTTTCTGAATATTAATTCACATTATTCTACGAGGACATTCGTTTGATTAGAACGATAATTTTGATAAAGTAACTGTATTACGAATGAAGAGGTGAGTATGTATGGAAGCACCAAATTTCGAATTAGAGGAAGTAAGAAGTGGCGAAATCATTCGTCTATCCGACTTTTCTGGCAAACCAGTCATGATCACATTTTGGGTTTCTTGGTGTCCGGACTGCATGAAGGATTTACCCATGAAAGAACAATTTTATGAGCATGCTGACCCAAAGACGATCGCTTTCGTCACCATCAATGTCACTGGACGGGAACGTTCAGAAGAAGCTGGAAAAGATTTTGCGATTAAAAACCAGCTTCCCTTTCCAGTACTTGGTGATATCGGACGGGAGACGTACGACAATTACAAGTGTACAGGTGTACCTACAACTGTATTACTTGATAAAAACCATCATATTGTCAACGTTTTTGATGATCAGTCCACTTTTCTTGAAATAGCAAAATCTTTACCTGAAATTATGATTTAATCATAAAATTCCGCATGTGAAAAAGCCAGAGGTAATTCCTCTGGCTTTGAATTTAAATAAAATAAAATAAATAATAGCATGAAGACTTTACTTGTCTTTCTTATGTTCCTTAGCTTTCTTATGTTCCTTAGCTTTCTTATTCTTCTTTTCATCCTTGTCTTTCTTATCTTTCTTATCTTTCTTATCATTCTTGGAGCTATGAGATTTCATTTTTTTCTCTTTTTTTTCGGCCTCTTTTTTTTCTTTCTTTTCTTTTTTGCCCTTAGATTTTTCTATTTTTTCTTCAGCTTTCTGCACCTTTTTTTCTTTTTTAGGCTGCTTGGTCACTGTTTCTTCCGTTTTTCTTTCCTTTTTCTCGTCTTTTTCTTTTTTCACGTTTTTTTCTTCTTTTTGCTTATTATTCTTTTCTTTTGTTTCGTTCACACTAGTTTTTCCTTGTTGGGTATGAACAGCTTCCTTTTTTTCTTGCTCAGGAGCCTTTTTCGTTTGTTTTTTCTCTTCCGGAACTTGAGCTATTTGATTTTCTTTTGCCCGTTGTTCGGATTTTTCTATGATCAATTCATCATCTTCTGTTTGATTCTGTTTCCTGTTGGTTTTATCATTCAGCTGCACTACTGAACCTTCTAATTTAGGTGATTCAGCTTTCGTTTCTGGCTGATCTTGTTCGACAGCGGTCATACTTTCAGATTGCAATGCATCCATCTTCTTAACGGATAGATTTCTAGCCTCGTCCATAGTTAATGAAGCTCCACGGTCCACCGCTGCTAAGTATGTCATATACTTTCCTGGTGATACTCCATTTTTCACTGCTTCTTGACGAGTATTGAAGTCAGCATCTAGTACCGTTGAGATGGCAACGGCTTGCTTTGTCAGCGCTTCATTTTGTTCAATGCCACGTATTGTATCTTTGAGATCACTTTTAATCCCCTGGTAACGATCTTTTGTTCCTACATCTGTCGCTACGATTAACAGCTTCCCGCCATCTGCAAGGTATCCACCTTTGTCCAGACGAGAAACAAGAAGTCCTGCAAATTCTTCAAAGGGCATGTGCATTGTATCCCTTTCTAAGTTTAACCCATCACCGTCTGAATTCCACGCTTGATAATGTACAATTTCAAGATCAGAATTCACTCCAACCTCGATACTTGGATTGATATCAAAGCTCACATAGGCTGCAACTGCATCGTTCTGTCTAACAGGGATCACTCCTGTCACTATCACAACTAAAAGCAATATTGCTGCCATTCCGGCCAGGGTGGGCATAGAGGGGGTAAAATAACCTTTTTTCATATTCAATGGTTTTGGTGCAAGTTTAATTTCAGAGCCGATTGTTAACGTATGATTCCGCTTCAGATTGATTGTTGTAAATTCTCCATCAGGAGTTAATACAACAGCCTTTCTTCCACGAATGTCCATAATGACCCCATTTTTCATCCCCTGGCCCCCTTATTTCCACTACTGTATATAAGATTTCAGCGCATTAAATCCACCCAGATGAATTAATGCAACTGCTATTATATACTTTCGATTGCGTTCAATCGTTTTGCGACTGCATGTCACGAGCGCAAGCAAATCTTTTATCGGGAGCTGCTTTTTCTCAAGCAAATAGCTCGATAGAATGTGATCATCTGCAATCAACTTCGCTATCATCTTTGCATTTTCTCTAGCATCAATGTGTTTCGGACAATTTTTACTGAGAACTTTAAACGTAATACTGAATTTCTTCAGCAATTGCTCGTATTCTTCAATTTCAAACATCCTTACTTCTCTCTGTTTGTCCATCTCGTACACATCAAGCGCTGCTTTTTGTTCTGCGAAACTATCTTCCAATCGACCTTCTTCATCAAGTTCCTCAGGTTCCAGATAGATATATTTGTTCTGTCTGGCTTCTTTACGAATGTAGTCGATCACTCTTCGTCTGATCACCATATCCGCAAATGTTAGGAACCTGCTACCTTGTCCTTTTCGGTATTGATCCATTGCTTCATTAAACGCAGATAGTCCAATACTGAATTCGTCCATCGAATGATTTATATAACGATTGCAAACTTTGGACGTAATTTTCTTTATGAACGGTTGGTAATCATCTAGTAATTGATTCCTTAATATTTCATTTCCGTTCTGTATGATGTCAATTTTATCTTCTAAAGTCATATTATCCTTACGATTTTCTTTATTGTTTGCGAAATTTCCCATTCTTGTGCTGATTGAAATGGTTGTCATGTTATACACCTCTCATCTTGCAGTCAATTTCTCATTGATTGCTTTTCGGGTTGAATTCTTAGATGTCTGTAAGTTTGGAATTTATTTATTGGCTATGAAAATGAAATGCGTCACCATTCGTGTCGAACATTGGAATGGTGACTCTATTCAGTTATACCACTCAATCAGCATCAACGAAAATACAATTTTATGACAATGTTACTGTTTCTTTACTTCCTGTTATATGAACTTATTATAATTAATTTCGCTTAATTTTCAGCAAATTGACACTTCGCTCATCCCCGGAGCGACGCGCTTTTATAAACTGAAAACTATCAAGCAAATGGTCAATATTAATCAAACGAATTTATGCTCACTTAAAAATGCATCAACAGTCACGACGGATTCAAAAGCAAAAAGTGTCCTTCTTTCTCCCTCGTCCCTAATAACCGTAAGTGCTGGAACACTTTGGATTTTCAAATTTTCTGCTACCCACGGAAAATAATTTAGATTGCATATATAGATGGGGATATTCCTTCCATCAGTATCGGAGACAATATGTAACATTCTTTCTGCTATTTTGCATGTCTGACAGAAAGGGGTGTAGAAGAAAAAAACAGTCCCTTTCTTTTTTAAAAGGGCTCTAACCTCTTTCTCATCTTTTAGTTCTTGCATCTGAATACTCCTTATCTCTTTAAGACCGAAAAGGAAGCTCAACTAAGCTTCCTTCAGATCATATAACTATAACCCATTAGACGGTCATCACTTTAAATTTAGCTGCTCTTAAAATGCGATTTAAATAATTAAGCGGTGTCTCAGCAACTTCCCGATGAAGCATTGTAATATAAAGATGTTCAGCATGTGGGATTTCCTGTGTGAGCTGCCTTCTTAGCTTCTCACCAGCGTCATCCGCATCAACAAGTACATAGACCTCTTTCTCCTCTAGCTCTTCACTCAGTTCCTCGAGTCTCTCAAAGCTAATCGTTCCATATGTGCAGATAATACTGACCGGCTCATCTAACACTCTCATTAATTGCTCTTTGTCGGTCTTTCCTTCTACTATAATTACTTTATCATTCATGGCACAACGCTCCATTTCAAGCTGTCGTATCAATGCATTTACTATAGCATATGGTGGCAGAAGCATATCGTTTCAAATTTTACGATTTGGCAAGAAAATAATTATGATTCATGTCATACAACAGCTACTCATTGAGCCAGATGAATAGATACTTATCATTCACTTTCTTTGTCAGGATCGTCCTCTTCTAGATACGGTTCAGATGTTGAATTACCGTGTTCACTTTGCAGATCATCGACTGTTCTAAGGCGATCATCAACTCTGTTACCTGCCGTTTCAAATGTAGCCTCATCATCTGGTCTACTATCTTCTTTCGCTTCTTCCAATTGATCTTGTGCTTTCTTTGTTCGAATCGCATAGGGAATGGCTTCCAAACGTTCTTTATCAATTTCTTCACCAGTGTCTACACATATACCATAATTCCCTTCACGAATTCGATCAAGAGCCGTGTTTATTAAACTTAATCGCTCTCTTGCTGCATCTTCAAGCGTAATATCTTTTTCACGCTGATCCAACTCAGAAGCCATGTCAGCAAAATGATTATCGTACGATGTTAATTCTCCTGTTTCATCAGATAGTGCAGCATTCTCATCGTGATTCGCCGCACCGCTATCAAGTAATTCTTTCTTCTGATTAAGTAATTGTTTTTTAAAATGCTGTAATTCTTCTTTCGACAAAGCCATTGTAGTTCCCTCCATAGGTCATTTTCTTTTCCATTATCTATTTTCCCTTAACCCTCGACCGGTTAAACCATGCAATTATGTTTTATCATGCGCAACTGGTGGAAATAAATAATTAAGATCAAAGAATGGAGTGGTCATAATGGTAAAGTTAAACCTTGGACAAGAAGTACCAAACTTCTCACTTATCAACACGGAAGGTGAACTTTTTCAATTTGAACAGCACCAGAAGAATGATAATCGCTGGCACATGCTTGTGTTCTTTAGGGGAGAATGGTGTCCTGTTTGTAATGAGCAGCTAGAAGAACTACAGGAACATTTAGGTGCATTCCAAAAATTAGACGTACATCCGATTGCTATCGCAAAAGATGATCTTGAATCGCTCAGAAAGATGAAAGAAAAGCACAACCTCGAATTTCCGGTTCTAAGTGACAAGGAGAATGCTGCAATTGATTCTTATGGAGTTATGATGCATCGAGAAGACGCTCCTTATGAAGATCACGGCGAACATGGGGAACCTGCAATATTCTTAATTGATGAAAATGGTAAGCTAATGGCACAATTTCTTCAATCCAGTCCATTCGGAAGACCTTCAGCAGACGGTCTTGTGACAACAATCAAGTACATTAGAAAAAATAAAGTATAAAAAAAACCGGCCAATTGGCCGGTTTTTTTAAGGTAATACATAAGAAAAGAATTGAGTGCTCCCTTAAAAGGTTCCAGTGCTTTTCGGGACTTAACGAGCGCCTTCGCTTTTCTTGTCTAGCTGCTGCGCTCAGTCCCTCGATCACTTCACCTTCTAATCGGAACACAAAAACCGTGTTCCACTTACAAGGTTCCAGTGCTTTTCGGGACTTAACGAGCGCCTCCGCTTTTCTAATTAACACCAGCCAAGGTCGCAGTCTTCTACATACTTAGTATTCTGCTCCATTACACGTTCGTAATGATAAATTTTGTCTTGATCAAATTCAAAGCCCTCAGAGAATTCATAGTGATTTCCCAGGTTGGAAAATAAGATCCTGCCGATTTTCTCTTTATTAATAAACAAGTCCATCGCATTTCGATCAAATTTACCATAAACCTTGCTGGTTACATCAATCTTTTCCATAGGACGAGATTGGTCATTCATCGCGATCATCTCCTCTATATAGTGTTTTTCCTTAAAACCGCCATTGCTTGAAAAGCTGACTGATAACGGGAAATACAATCACTGATACGAGTTTATGATGAATACAATCCAATCTCCTATGGTCATTTCGATATCCTATCTAACCATCAGAATGGACTTTGGGTTGATTAGTCTTCACTTACCATTTTTTCGTAAGCTTCTGCCGTCATAAGTTCTTCAATTTGTGAAGGTTCAGTTGGCTCAACAACAACCATCCATGCTTTCTCAAAAGGAGATTCATTTACGAATTCAGGGCTATCTTCTAATTCTTCATTTACAGAAAGAACTTTTCCTGAAATCGGTGCATACAATTCGGAAACTGTTTTAACAGACTCTACGCTTCCAAAGGGCTCATCTGATTCAATAGTGTCGCCTACTTCTGGAAGCTCAACGAACACAATATCTCCAAGTTCGGATTGTGCGAAGTCAGTAATTCCGATGCGAATGTTTCCGTCTTCTTGTACTTGCACCCATTCGTGTTCCTCTGAATAGCGAAAATCTTTTGGTAAGTTCATTTGTAATTCCTCCCTGAAATAATTCCTCTTAATTTAAGGTTAGTAGTCAATATTATTTACAATAACTATCGTATAATAGTTATTATTAATTAAGCAACTATTTTATCGTTTCCACGTTTCTTCAAATACATCCTCTTTGAAGCCGACCGTGACAGTTTGTCCATCTGTTACGATTGGACGTTTCATTAACATACCATCAGAGGCAAGGATTTGAAGTAATTCTTCGTGCGTAGAAGAAGCAACTCGATCTTTTAAACCTAGCTCGCGATACTTCTGACCACTCGTATTGAAGAATTTCTTTATAGGCAATCCACTATGCTCAATCAAAATAGCTAGTTCTTCTTTTGATGGCGGATTTTCTACAATGTGTACTTCATTTACTTCAACATCATTTTGCTCAAACCATTTCTTCGCTTTTCGGCATGTACCACACTTGGGGTATGCATAAAATGTAATGGGCAAATCTGTTCCTCCTCAAAAGCTCAAGTAATTATAACGTTAGTTTACCACATGAGAGGAGTACAACAAATACATACACATCTAAAAGTAGCTTTCGTCATCTAAATGAAAAATCCTCTAAAATATTACCCTCTTTATATTTCCTAATTATGAGAAAAAAATCCCCCCATTTTCTGGAGGGACAAGAGAGAATCTGGTTTGGAAGTAATTAAATAGTGTAACGCTGATTTTCAAGAATACTTGCAGCTATTTCACGTTTCTTCGCGATCACATTGATTGGAGTATAACGTGACAGTTTACGAAGTGCAGAAATCATCATTCTTAGTGAATCACCTGTTTCAACAGCAATCAGTGTTTCCTTTGCATGTGCTTCAATTCGATTAAAAGCTTCCTGACAGAAAACCTGCGTGAGAAGAAGCTTATTCTGTTGCTTTTCAGCACTAGTTTTGTTTAATGCTTTCTCAGTCCGCAAGACAGCAGATTCCATTGAATAGACTTCGCTTACGATATCTGCAATGTTTGATAGGATTTCCTGTTCTTTATCAAGCGCCTTACCATATTTCTGTACGGCCGTACCTGCAGCCATAAGCATCATTTTCTTCGCCATCGCCACGAGGTGTTTCTCTTGTTCAAGTGGAGCGTCGCCTATTTCTTGAGGCGTTAGCATCATTAACTCTTCTTGAAGGGCTGTTGCTTTCTCAAGTAATGGAAGCTCACCTTTCATTGTTTTACGGACAAGCGTTCCTGGAACAAGAAGACGATTGATTTCATTCGTACCTTCAAAAATACGATTGATACGAGAGTCACGATACATTTTCTCAACTTCGTATTCAGACATAAAACCATATCCACCATGAATTTGTACTGCTTCATCCACAACATAATCAAGTGATTCAGAAGCAAACACTTTATTTAATGAACATTCGATGGCGTATTCCGCAATTGCTTCTGCTACTTTTGATCCGTCTTTCTGTTCCTCATCAGATAGCTTTCCTAATTTCTGTTCGAATAGACCACCTGTGCGATAAGTTGAACTTTCTGTTGCATAAGTCGCAACTGCCATATTAGCTAATTTTTCCTGAATCAAAGAGAACTTTGCAATCGGTGTATTAAATTGCTTACGTTCTAAAGCATATTTTGCCGATAGTTCAATGCTACGCTTCATGCCACCGATTGTACCAACTGCAAGCTTATAACGACCGACGTTAAGAATGTTAAATGCAATAATGTGTCCTTTACCAGCCTCACCAAGGAGGTTTTCTTTCGGTACTGCTACATCATCTAGAATAAGCGTTCTAGTAGAAGAACCTTTAATACCCATTTTCTTTTCTTCTGGACCTGTTGAAAGTCCTTTAGAATCACGTTCCACGATAAAGGCCGAGAAGTGCTCACCATCAATTTTAGCGTATACAATGAAAACATCCGCAAACGCAGAGTTTGTGATCCACTGTTTCTCTCCGCTTAGAAGATAGTGAGTCCCTTCTGCATTAAGCTTCGCCGTTGTTTTTGCACCAAGTGCATCCGATCCGGAACCAGGCTCAGTTAAGGCATAGGCAGCAATTTGAGCACCGGAAGCAAGGCCAGGAAGATATTTCTTCTTTTGATCTTCATTTCCAAAAAAGACGATTGGAAGAGAACCGATCCCTACATGTGCTCCATAGCTAAGCGAGAATGAACGAGCACGCGCAAATTTTTCTGTGATAACAGATGAACTGATCTTATCAAGTCCAAGACCACCGTACTCTTCTGGAACGTCAGCTCCAAGAAGACCGAGTTCACCAGCTTTTTCTAGAAGCTTACGAGAAATTTCGAATTCGTGGTTTTCGATTTTATCAAGCTGAGGAACGACTTCTTTAATCACAAAGTCTTCCGTTGTTTTCCCCATCATGACATGCTCGTCGGAGAAATCCTCCGGTGTGAAAATATCTTCAGCCGTTTGATCCTCAACTAGAAAACTAGCCCCTTTGATTGTTTTATTCATTGTATTCGACATGCTATTAATTCCTCCCTTTTCATCTCATTATGTTTAAAGAATTTCAAACACACCCGCAGCGCCCATACCGCCACCGATACACATCGTTACAACACCAAATTGCTCTCCACGACGTTTCATTTCATGAATTAAGCTTAACGTTAGCTTTGTTCCTGTACAGCCAAGCGGATGACCTAAAGCAATCGCGCCTCCGTTCACATTCACTTTGTCTTCATCAAGTCCAAGTTTCCGAATGACACGGAGGGACTGAGAGGCAAACGCTTCATTCAATTCGAACAATCCGATATCAGATAGCTCTAGCCCTGCAAGGCGCAGTGCTTTAGGTATCGCTTCAATAGGACCGACTCCCATGATTTCGGGTGCTACCCCAGCCACTGCAAACGAGCGGAATTTTGCCATCGGTGCCAACCCTTCGCTTTCCGCTTTCTCACGATCCATCACTAGAACACTCGCTGCTCCGTCACTTGTTTGTGATGAATTTCCTGCCGTAACTGAACCGCGGACGTTAAATACAGGACGTAGCTTTCCAAGAACATCTAGAGAAGTATCAGCCCGGACTCCTTCGTCCTGGGAAAATAGTATCTTCTTTTCTTGCAATTTGTTTTTCTCATCAACCCATCTTTTTGTCACTTCAACAGGGACAATTTCATCCTGGAATTTACCGTCTTTGATCGCTTGAGCTGCACGCTGATGACTTCTTAGCGCAAAAGCATCCTGATCCGCTCGGCTAATCTCAAAGCGACGAGCAACTTCTTCAGCAGTGTGACCCATTCCCATAATGTACTCAGGTTTTTCTTCTACCAGAGCCGGATTAGGCTTAATAACATGCCCACCCATCGGAACGAGACTCATAGACTCTACGCCGCCAGCAAGTATCGCTCCAGATTGACCGAGCATAATCCGTTCCGAAGCATAAGCAATACTCTGCAACCCTGAAGAACAATAGCGGTTGATCGTGATAGCGGGAACTGTTTCAGCAAGTCCAGCCCTCGCACCGATCATCCTGGCTACATTTAGCCCCTGTTCTGCTTCTGGAATCGCACACCCCATAATCAGATCATCTATTTCACCATCATAGCCGCCGGCCCGCTTGAGCGTCTCTGAAACGGCAATAGCCCCAAGATCGTCAGGACGCATAGCAGCAAGCGTTCCACGATTTGCTTTTCCTACAGGTGTTCTAGCACCAGATACAATAACTGCTTCTCTCATCAAACTTCCCTCCTCCATACTAGTTGCGCAGCGGTTTTCCTTTGAGTAACATGTGCTGCATTCTTGCTTGCGTTTTTGGCTCTCCTAGCAGGCTGAGGAACGCTTCGCGTTCAAGATCTAGAAGATACTGCTCATCAACATATGTTCCTTCTTTAACTTTTCCTCCTGCAATTACGTGGGCAAGCTTTTGAGCAATCGTTAAATCGTGATCGGATAGGTATCCGCTCCATTTCATGGTTTTAGCACCCATCAACATCGCAGCGTAACCTGCTTCTCCTGCAACCGGAATTTTCTTAGCAACTGGCGGCTGATATCCCTGTTCAGCTAGGAAAAGCACTTTTTCCTTTGCATCATACAAGACGTGGTCTGCATTCGCGCTAATACCATCCTGTGGACGAATAAAGCCTCTTTCCATTGCTTCGTGTGCGGATGTCGAAACTTTTGCCATTGCAATTGTTTCAAACACATTCGCAGCAATATCCGTAAGGTTTACATTCACTCCAGGAGGTGTTTGTTCTAGCTGGCGAAGATAGAGCTCTTTGTTTCCGCCGCCACCCGGGATTAAACCAACACCAACTTCAACAAGTCCCATATAGGTCTCAAATGATGCTTGAATGGACGCAGCTGGCATACATACTTCAGCTCCACCCCCGAGCGTCATTTGAAAAGGTGCTGCAACGACTGGCTTTTTGGAGTAACGGATACGTCCCATCGACTGCTGGAACTTCCTCGCCACCATCTCAATTTCAAAAAAGTTATCATCCTGAGCTTCCATCAGCATATATGCAACATTTGCACCTACGCAGAAGTTCTTGCCCTGGTTACCAATCACTAACCCTTCGAAGTTTTTCTCTGTTTCATCAACGGCTTCATTAATCATTTGAAGAATATCCATACCGATTGCATTGCTTGGTGAATGGAATTCTAGACCTGCAACACCATCGCCAAGATCAATAAGCGTAGCGCCTGTATTCTTTTTAATCACACGATTCTGTGCCTTTAATCCTTTGAGGTGGATGATTTTCTTACTTTCTTTCACTTCTTTTCGATCGCCTTTATGGTAAAAAGATTGCTTAGCTCCTTCCTGTTTATAGAAAGATGTCGTACCAGATGCAAGCATCTCTTCAACCCATTCTGGTATAGTCTCGCCTTCTTCTTTCATTCGAGCTACTGACTTCTCAACTCCAAGTGCGTCCCATGTCTCGAAAGGACCCATTTCCCAGCCGAAGCCCCATTTCATCGCGCGGTCTATTGCATCAATGTCATCAGCGATTTCATATGCCTTTTCAGCAGAATATAGCAATACCGGCTTCATAATGTTCCAAATCAATTCACCAGCTCTGTCGCTCGCATAAGCAAGCGCTTTCAGTTTATCCGCTTTTGATTTTGCCTGCTTACTCGCCTCAACAGAAGCTGTGTTCAGTTTCTGTCTCGGTTCATATTCAAGGGTGGATGGATTTAGCTCAAGAATCTCACTACCTTTTGCACTCTTTTGCTTAACAAAGAATCCTTTGCCCGCTTTTGCTCCGATCCAGCCTTTTTCTTTCATTTGTTGCATAAAGTCTGGAATTCGAAATACTTCTTTTTCCTCCCCTTCAACCTGATCAAACACATTGTTTGCGACGTGAATAAACGTATCAAGTCCTACAACATCAAGCGTTCTGAAAGTTGCACTTTTAGGACGGCCGATCGCAGGGCCAGTAACCGAATCGACTTCTCCTACTGAAAAGCCGCGATTCAACATTTCTCTTACTGTTACGAGAAGACCATACGTGCCGATACGATTGGCAATGAAGTTTGGCGTATCTTTTGTTTCTACGACACCTTTACCTAATTCATCTTCGCCAAATGTTTTCATATATGAAAGAACATCAGGATCTGTGTCCTTCGTTGGGATGACTTCGAGAAGTTTTAAATATCTTGGTGGATTAAAGAAGTGAGTCCCAAGAAAGTTCTTTCTGAAATCCTCAGAACGACCTTCAGCCATTGCCTCAACAGAAATTCCAGAGGTATTTGAACTTACAATTGTTCCTGGTCGTCTAAATTCGTCTACTTTTGCATAAACTTTCTTTTTGATTTCTAGATTTTCAACGACTACTTCAATGATCCAATCAACTTCTTGCAAGCGCTCCATGTCATCTTCCATGTTTCCTGCTTCAATTAATTGAACATGTTCTTTCTTAGAAAGTGGTGCAGGCTTTTGTTTCTTAAGCTTCTCGATCGCTTCAGCAGCAAGTCTATTTCTAACAGATCTGTCGTTAAGTGTAAGACCTTTCGCTTTTTCCTTTTCATTCAGTTCTTTTGGTGCAATATCCAATAGTAAACTTGGAATTCCTACATTCGCCAGGTGGGCGGCAATGCCTGATCCCATTACTCCTGCTCCTAATACAGCTACTTTATGAATGCTACGTGTCATAGCGAACCTCCCCTGTTGAATGAATGCTCATTCATTTTTATCTCAAAAAAAAGAGCGAGATTATTTCCTCTGTCTATACTATAAAATATATTCTGAAATTTAGCAATATAATAAACGGATTTTATTGGTAAGTTTTTATTTGATTCCATGCGATTTGTTTGAAAGCGGACCGACGTCCGCTTTCATTTATTTCATCATTCCTTTAAGTACAAAAGCTACGTTTGCAGGTCGTTCCGCTAGTCTTCTCATAAAATAACCATACCAGTCTTTTCCATAAGGTACATAGACGCGCACTTTGTACCCTTCTCGAAGTAGATTCTCCTGCTTTTCTACACAAATTCCGTAAAGCATTTGAAATTCAAATTGGGTTCGGGGGATATTGTATTCGTCAACAAGCTTCTTCGTGAATTCAATCATACGATCATCATGAGTGGCGACAGCGGTATAATTTCCGTTTAACAAATGCATTTTTATTATCTTTTTGAAATTTTCATCAACATCTCTTTTATCTGGGAACGCCACCTTCGATGACTCTTTATATGCGCCTTTTACGAGCCGCAAATTTGGTGACAATTCGTTAAGATTAGCAACATCTTCAGCTACGCGATATAAATAGGCTTGAAGCACGGTCCCTATATTGTCAAACTCTTTCTTTAGTTCTGCGAAAATTTCAATGGTCTTCCCACATCTCTCGAAATCTTCCATATCAATGGTAACGAAGACATTATGTTTATCAGCGGCTTCTAAGATTCTACGCATGTTTTTAATTGTTATATCGTAATCCACATCAAGACCCATGGATGTTAGTTTAAGAGAAAGCTGAGAATCCAGGTTTTCTGCGGCAATTCGTTCGATCGCCTCGATACAATGCTTCGTCATCTCGTCAGCTTCTGCTGCATGATCAACAAATTCACCAAGATGATCGATTGTAACAGATAGCCCCTTTTGATTTAACTTCTTAATCGCAAGTACTGAGCTATCAAGAGATGCACCCGCGACAAAGCGACTTGCTCCAAAGCGCAAGCCATAGCGCTTTGCTACTTTCGTTGCTACTCTGTTCTTCCCCATGTATAAAAAGAAATTACGCATTACTTGTTCCATCATAACCCCTCCATGAAAGCGCATACAAAGCGCCTCAAAAAATATATAGTGGAGAAAACCGGCATATCATCTCAAAAACCGCCATATTTCGCCTTTAATGCTATTTTACCATGATATCCTGTCGATTAGTCTATATTAAATTGATTTTCTCCCGAATTTATTTTTTCTAAATATTAACTATTCTTTCCATACTATACCCATTTTTATAAAAAGCAAAAACGTCTACATAAGATAGTATATTTCAAATTATCAGAATTGGATCCGATTCGTTTCTGGTAGTCTATAAAAATGTTCTGGAAGTGAATCATAACGATTCCTCGAATTAGCCTAATAAAAAAAGAAACCAGGGTACCACCCTGATTTCATTCATCTTTTTCTGTATGGTTATCCTGTTGTGCTTTCCGATGCTCTTCATTCATTATCTTAATTTCAGCCACTAGCTCTTTCATCGCATCTTTTGCTTCTGGATACGTTTGGTTCCAATGTTTCGCTAGCGGAGGCATCGTTTTCGAGAGATGCGTATACATCGCCCAAAGCTTTACTTTTTCCTTCAGCTCAGGGTTCGTATCTCCAAGGAGAAGTTCGGTATATTTATCCATTAATCCATCGACTTGTTCCTGAAGTGTTTCAAGACTCATTGTAATCACTCCAATCACTAGCAGAATATCCTGATTATAGCATATTTAATGGGATACCCGTCCATTCACCTGGACATCTCTTAATCTTCCATAATCAATCCGTTCCTGATTTTCTTTGATAGCTTTGATTAGTTCTTCTATAAGTACTTTTTCATCTGTCACGATAAAAAAACGACATGAGATCATAGCGAAATCTCCAAAAAATGCCTTGCACCCAGCGTATCTTTTCGCATCTCGTACAGGCTGATAAGGAAAAATAAAATTCCCACTCTGTTCAAATGCTGGATCAAGAGGATGCTGTTCAAGGGTCTTTATCAATTCGCGAATCGTTAGCTCTCGTCCATGTTCATTGGTTCCTATTTCGATAATTTCAAGCAAGGTTGATTCCTCCTTCTTTACAAGATTCGAAAGGAAACCTCTCTGATAGAGGGCCGGAATCATAAACCACTCAAATCAAAAAAAAAAGGCAGAAGGAACTCTGCCTCAACTATGGGTCACAAAGAGTGAGTTTTCAAAGGGGGGGACCTGTTCTCACTCTTTACTTTATCTTATGCTCTTTTCTTCAGTATGGCTGGACAAGTATCACGGTACAAACATGGAATTTCTTCTCACTATTGCAATTCTTCTCCTTGTACACACCCATACATGCTTCTAAACAGCTGAGCAATTATAATAGAAGAAAGATCGAGTTCGGAACATCTTGGAGGGGTTATTGTGGATATCATTGTGATCGGGGGAGGCATCGGCGGCTTAACGGCTGGTGCATTACTAACGAAGGAAGGCTACAACGTGACTATACTGGAAGCTTCAAATGAATGGGGAGGTTCAGCTGGTAAATTCAGAAGAGGTAAATTTCTTTTCCCAGTAGGCGCAACAATGGGAATGGGATTCGAGAAAGGCGGTCTCCATCATCGTATTTTTGAAGAGCTAGGTTTATCGTTTCCCGTTGTTCCAATGGACGAAATTATGAGAGTATATGATGGCGATCTTATGATGCCCTTTTATACAGATCGAAATCGGCATTTATCAGAGTGTTCTACTCGATTCGCTCCCTATTCGAAAGAAATCCTATCGTTCTACCAAGAAGTATGGAAAATAGGAGCTGAAGTGCGTAAATTGATTGATCCACTTCCTGTCGTTCCTCCAGTTACACTTTCCGAATGGAAAAGACTATTCCTCTCTCTCAGACCGGGAACGCCTGGTCTCCTTCTATATTTAAGGAAAACAGTTGGAGATCTTCTTAAAAAGCACAAACTGAGTGAAGCCACTTCTTTTCGTCATTTTATAGATGGTCAATTAATTGACAGTATGCAAACAACAAGTGAAGACTGTTCCGCACTAATGGGTGCCCTTGCTCTCGATATTTATCATGAAGGAGCTTATTATACTGAAGGCGGTCTTTACCGAATTGCTGAAACGCTTCAACAATATATCGAGTCCAACGGTGGAAGAACATATCGAAGAAAACAAATTCAAACGATTCGACGTGAAAACAAACGCTGGGTAGCCATCGATCAAAAAGGAGAGAGCTGGAAAGCTGAACATCTCGTTAACAACATACCCGTTCAGGGATTTGTCCCGCTTCTACCCGAACCCCTCCAAAAGATGCTTCCAGAAAAATTAATGAACAGAAGTAAAATTTCTCAGTGGGGAGCGTTTACAATGTACCTTGCTTTAGATGAGAAGGTCATTCCAGATTACACCGCTCTTTTTAGCCAAGTCCTATCTCCTCAAGAGGCAATGACTGAAGGCAATCACCTTTTTCTGTCTCTTTCAAGATCAAATGACTTGCATCGAGCGCCAGAAGGATTTCGAACGTTAACAGTAAGTACTCATACAGAGCTACACCACTGGGACACCAAAGAAAAATATGACAACTACAAAGAAGAACTAACAGAAAAAGTCCTGTCAGGCATTGAACGAGTCATTCCGAATGTAAGAAGCGGTATTGAATTACAAATGACTGGAGCACCCCGAGCGTGGGAAAGATTTACGAACCGACCTAAAGGAATGGTAGGAGGATTTCCGCAAACAAACGAATATAGTCTGTTTAACAGCCTATCTCATCGTACTGGCCTTGATGGGCTCTGGCTTTGTGGCGATAGCGTCTTTCCAGGTGCAGGAACAATCGGTGTATCGACGAGTGGCTATCATGTATACCGCTCAATTTCTAAGGAAAAGGTGAAATAGCCGTGATTTTACCTCGATTTTCATTTCACTATTTAAGAAAGACTTCTTTAAAGTCTCTTTTCTAAAAGATTGTTGTTTTTGAAAGAGGTTTTTTAACACACACTTCCTAGTTGAATGAGCGGAAATCACCCACTACTCTTATCGCAACCATGTCTACCATAGCAACCTCTTAAAAAATATGACATTTCCCGAATAAATCCTACCTCCTTTGGCACAATGATACTATCTAATGAATGCTGAAGGAGCGTGTCCACTATGAACTCAAAAAACAAATTAGTTACCCCCGATACCGAGAAGCTCTTAACTGCAATGCGAGAAGAGATTGCAGAAGAATTCTTTGTCATGGAAGCCGTTACAGAGCAAATTGAAGAAAAGGATTTCTACACCTACCATCTTCTGAAGGAAGCAGAAAAACTTAGAGACAGCAAGAAATAACGGCTCTTCTAGAAATGACGTATGGGTCTTGTTGTAGTATACTTCTAGTAATTCATTTAAAGGAATGATGCGAGACATGGCGACTCATACGTTTACTGTTGGTGAAGAGCGCGCAAACTATATTACTCATGGAATTGGTGCCTTGATTAGTCTTGCAGCCTTAGTCATCTTAATTGTATATGCATCTTTATACGGAACGGCATGGCATACTGTTAGCTTTACGTTATTTGGAGCAACGATGCTCTTACTCTACACAGCTTCTACGCTTGTTCATAGTTTTCCCAAAGGTAAAGCCAAAGACTTTTTCGAAATACTTGATCACTCTTCTATCTATTTCTTTATTGCAGGTACGTATACCCCATTCTTATTCATCGTTATCGAAGGCTCACTTGGATGGACGCTATTCGGCATTGTATGGGGACTTGCGATCCTTGGAACAGTTTTCAAAGCTTATTTTGTAAAAAAGTTTCTATTTATTTCAACGATTCTTTACGTCTTAATGGGCTGGTTGATTGTACTTGCCTGGAACCCTCTAAATCAGAACCTCCCCCCAAATGGAATGATGCTTCTCATCCTAGGCGGGATTCTCTATACAGTGGGTGCCGTATTTTATGTTTGGAGAGCTTTTAAATATCATCATGCCGTTTGGCACCTTTTTGTTGTAGGAGGAACAATTGCCCATTTCTTTTGTGTTCTGTTCTATGTTTTGCCATTACAGCCATGATTTCTCTGCATGAAACTGTGCAGAGTTTTTTTATTTTATTAAAGGCTCTTTTCTCAAAGATTGTTGCTTTTGAAATGATTAAAAAACTACACTTTGTGATTGGAGCGGAAGGATGCTCGACTCCTGCGGGACTAGCGGGACAGGTGAGACCCCACTGGAGCGGAAATCCCCCCACTCATATAGCAACAATGTTTACGAAAAGAGCCTTATTAAAACAAAACCTTTTGAGGCAAACAATCGTCTTAGCTTTAGAATAACGTTAAAAGGATGAACTTATGTGATTGAAGTGTCTCACCTAACAAAACTGCTCAAAAAAAAGACCATTATTCAAGACATTACCTTATCAATCGATGGTGGCATGGTAGGACTAATCGGTCCAAATGGTGCTGGAAAGACAACGTTCATGAGGATGATTGCTGCTGTGGCGAAACCTTCAGTGGGAGATATTACAGTGAATGGTCATTCGATTAATCGGGAAGCTACTAGCATCCGTAAACAAATCGGCTATCTCCCACAGCATTTTCAACTCTACCCTCAGCTTACCGTCTCACAATTCCTTGACTATATTGGAAAGTTGAAGAAGGATCGTCGATTTGATTATGGAATGGAGAAGAACAGACTACTTGATATTCTTAATCTAAGAGAGCAAGAGAATCAGAAGATTAAGACTTTATCGAATGGCATGAAACAGCGCTTGGGCATTGCTCAGGCACTTTACGGGGAACCAGACGTTCTGATCTTGGATGAGCCATCTGCAGGCTTGGATCCTGAAGAACGTTTACGCTTTCGAAATTTAATAGCTGACGTCTCAACCAGAAAGACAGTCATTCTCTCGACACACATTGTGGAAGACATTGAAGCAAGCTGTGATACTTTAATTGTACTGAAAGAAGGAAGGGTTTTATTTCAAGGAACACCCGATGAACTGCAGAGCAAAGGAAACGGGTTAATTTGGGAATTCAAACTGATCGGTGATAACTGGAATCAACTATCTGGCATGCAAATGTCGCTCACTCAGCGAAGTTCTGATGGTCTTCGCTGTCGGGTCATATCCCCTGTAGCTCCATTTCCATTCGCTCAAGCTGTGGATCCAACTCTTGAAGAAGGATATATGGCATTGATAGGATGTGATGATACATGAGGAAGTGGTTTGTACAATTCAAGCTAGAATTAACTTTTTTATTTAAAAACTGGTTTTTCACGCCTCTTCCTTTTATCTATTTGATCTGGTTGCTCTTTAGCATGGGGGCTAATCAGGAAAAGTTCAATGGTAATCTCTATCGTACAACCTATGAAACGACTCACGCTCTTATTTTCATTTTGGTTATTGGATTAAGTATTCTAATAGGCGTCTATCTGATTCGCCGTGATGTAGGGAATGAAGCATTTGAATGGCATCGAGCATTCCCTGTTTCGAATTTCGTGTTCCTATCAGCCAAGTTAATGTCAGGGCTTCTATATATGACGCTATATAGCGTTTTAATGGCTTCATGCTATTGGATATTTGCCATAATACAAGATATACCAACGGATGAAACAGTCACAACTCTTCGTTTCTTTGTTACTCAGTATGAAGTATCTTTTCTTATTAGTTTATCTCTCGGAATGCTCTTATCTGTTCTTATAAAAAATCGATTTGTCTATTTAATTGCCTTCTGCGCCTGGATGTTCGGGACTCTTTTCATGGAGATCTTTATTATTAATCAAGGCGAGCTATATTTTCTGAAAGCATTTCATCTGACGTATCTATTTGTTGATTCTATCCTTGTAAACGGAGCGTGGGGTATTCATCTTATTAAGGAAGAAATTCAATTCCAGCGCCTCTTCGTCATCACAGTATCGGCATTTATGCTATCTTTCATCGTCATTATTCTTAATATACGAAGACCGCATCAGTTCGACAAGGTATGGAAAATCATTCTCTTCAGCTGCATGGGGATTGTAGTCATCTCTTATCTTCCATATGCCGCTTTTTGGAATGAGAGAATAGATGAATTCACGACTATTAAAGAAAATGCCCCCTTTTTCACGGAAGGAGAAGATCGTCAGGAAGTATATATGAAATACCCTCCACTCCCCAATTCTGACGGGCTAGTTGAAGGAGAAGGGGAACGCTATGAACCTGATCGGTTTGAAATCAATCAATTTCAATTGTCCCTCGAGCATCATACGGATGATTTATTAGCAATTGAAGCAAACCTCACCATTCCAGAAGAAGAATTAGAAACACGTGATGTCATAAACTTCACGCTGAACCGGACGTTCAACGTAAAGGATGTCATGATTGATGATCAGCCTATTCCATTCACACAACATAATGATTTCTTAACCATTACGCTCCCAGACACCGTTCAAACACCAGTTCTGCAATTCCATTATGGAGGGAACTACAAGCTATGGACTTCTAACGCTGGCCAGGAATACTATCCCGGTTACGTCGTGGACAATCAGATGATTATGCCTTCACAAACCGCATGGTATCCTTTGCCGGGACATCAATTCCTATATGACTTGACTGGCGAATCCCAGACAGATGTCGGATTGGAAAACAGAGCCGAATTTAATGTAACGGTATCAGGGATCACAACACGATTATTTGGAACGATTGAAGAGCAGCAATTGAATAATGAAACGTTTGAATTAAAGGGGCAAGCTGCTAAGCTTGATCTTTATGCAGGCAACTTAACAGAAGTTGAATCAATGCACTTTCCGTTCTCGATTGTAACGACGAACTATAATCGTAATAAAGCGAAAAAGTTGATCAAGCAATTGGACGAACGTCTCCTTTATACCGATCGCTACTTAACAAAAGAAATCGAGCCTATACGACACTTGTTCTTACTTCCGGTTGAGAATATCCGATGGGCAAATTTCATGAGGCAACAAGGCTTTATTGATCAGAATTATATTCTTAGTGAATCTTCATTTTATCAAATGGATGAAACGTACCTTATGAAACTGTTTCTACAAATTAACCTTTTACATGACGATACTGAAATTTATGGTTTTGAGGACGGTAAGCTAGTAACAAGTGCCATTTTCACGGCCTATACATACCTGTATGAACTTGAGCATAATCAGTTTGATGAAGCGACCCGTGTTAAATCTTCGGTGATCACGATATCAGATGATATTCCATCAGAGAAATACACTGATGAAGAAATCCAAGCAAACAACATTTTTACAATGATAAAATCCGCTGTGGATGTAGGAAAAGAAAAGCAAGTAAAAGACGTGCTTAACCGTATATACAGTGAACAATGGGTCGATCCCGGATTCACGTCAGATTTCACTTTATTCCGAGAACCAGCTACGCTCCTCACTTATGAAGATTGGCAAAAGACGTGGGATGAAGTGATGCACAGAGATCAAAGTAGAAAGGAGGGTCGTGGATGACAGATGAGGATTTGGTCATTGCAATGACAAAAGGAAACCAAGCTGCTTTTGAAGCCTTTATTCATCGTTATCATGCACCGCTTCTTGGTTATATTGAGCGGATGCTACGCGATCGAAAAAAGGCGGAAGATGTTGTTCAGGAAACATTTCTAAAGTTGATTAACCAGCTGAAAACAAAAAAAACCCCCGAAAAGATTAAACCCTGGCTCTATCAAGTTGCAACAAATCAATGCCGTGATTATTGGAAAAGCGCAGGGTATAAATCCGAAAAACAAATTCTTGATTTCATCCCAGATCACCCTAATCAAGAACCATCTGTTGTTGAACTATTTGAGAGACAGGAATCGCGTATTGAGTTTCTTAAGATGCTCGATACGCTATCAGAAGCACAAAGAGAAATTGTTTATTTGCGGTTCTACCAGGAATTAAAGTATCAGGAGATTGCAGAGGCACTGGAGTTGCCGCTCGGTACCGTCAAGTCAAACTTATTTCACGCCCTAAAGAAACTGAAAGCTTTATTAGAACGAAAGGAGGAAGTTAGCCATGCAAGACATTGATCTTGAGTTAGAAAAATTAGAAGATGAAGTAGACCAACCGCTCAAGTCTTATCTGGCAACATCACCCCGTTCAGAAGATACGCAAAAGCTTCTTCTCTCGTTACAGGATTCTTTTGATGAACTTAAACCTTCTCCAATTGAATTTGATTTTGATAAAGATCCTGAACCGTCAAAACCATCACTAACAAAACAATGCCTCAACCAATTCCGCTCTTATCATTGGGCATACTGGTTAATTAGCTTACTGATCTTCGCGATGTTAACGATGATTTCTTCAGGAAGTATGGAATCTGATAGTTTATTCCCTGTCGTTGTTCCGATCTATTTACTTTTCGGAGTGCTTTATAGTTACAAAACATGGAATAAGGAAATGAGAATGGTTGAATCGATTACCCCCTTCCCACCTGCACTACTTTTATTAAGCAAATTACTCGTTGTACTTGTTGTAAATATTGGACTGGCGCTTTTATCTACCTTATACATTTTGAAAGATAATACGATGGTTAACCCGACTACATTTCTCTTACACTGGTTTGCGCCGCTTCTCTTTCTAACAGGTTTGCTTGCATTTGTGATGTTTCATAAAGGGGTCATCGCTGGGTTTATTGCAGCTCTCGCAGGATGGGCTCTCACATTCCTTGTCTTACCTTTTACGGTACTAGAAATCTCTGGTGGAGATTCGCAACAGGACTTCATGCTTCTCGTCTCTTATCTCATCATCCTTGGTCTTGGTGTTATGATGCTCTTCTTATCGTATCGGAAGAGTTTGCACCTTCACTATTTGTGAGGCTAGGCTGATGATTCAAGTACAAAACGTAAAGCATAGTCGCAAAAATTTCTCGCTTTCCATACCAGAATTAACACTAGGTAAGGGGATAACCATTTTAGTAGGTAAAAACGGTTCAGGTAAATCAACGTTACTGCAACTTCTCGCCACAGCTCTTAAGCCACAGCAAGGTTCCATTGAGTACGGCGGGAAAACAGTCGATCACTCCCTTCCTTTCATTCGCAAAAATATCGGGTTCCTTCCGACTGGAATCGAACTCTATGAAGAAATGAAAATCAAAAGATTTCTCCGCTACATGAGTGAATTAAAAGGGGTAGGTGATCAAGATGCCGTTGATCAAACGATGATGGCTCTACAAATTCTTAAAAACAAACGAGAGAAAATCAAAACTCTCTCCCAGGGAATGAAGCAGCGAGTCGGGATCGCCCAGGCAATTCTTGACTGCCCTCCCATTCTGCTTCTAGATGAACCGTTGAACTACCTCGATAGTCGTGAGCGAAAGAATGTTGTTTCACTGCTTTCGAGATACTCCCAAAAAAGACTAGTCCTTATCGCGACGCATGAGTTAAATGAGTGGGAAGATATAGCTGATGATGTAATCTGGCTACAAGATGGCCGACTCCTTTTTGATGGATCGATTCAAAGGTGGCAAAGTCAATTGCCCATCCAAGTCTTTAAAGGTAGTATCCTTCCTGATCAAAAGAAAGAACTCGACCAGGAACGTATTATATATATGAAACGATCGAATGGCCGTTTTATGATTAAATACATGGATCACTCAAAACCTTTCGACCATTTCACCCAGGTGCCAGCAGGAATAGAGGATGCTTACTTTATCAGAAAAAAAGCGAGGGATGAAGGGATCTAGAACAGTTTAAGAGCCCTCCACCAACTAAGTTGGTGGAGGGCTCTTTGCCTATTTTCTTACGCGTTCACTTATCACTTCGGTTTGGTTCCATGCGGTTGTATACACATTAAACAATGAGTCGAGCTGCTCAATCAATCCTAGAGCAAGAAGGCCATTTCCTTCTGCTTGCTTCGAGCACCCGATCGGCACTGTCCTTTTGATCAATTGAGCATAAATTTCCGCTTCACTAAATTTCCGGACAAATTCCTTCTCAGCCACATTCATAAGAAGGGCGAGAGCTCCAGAGACATGCGGAGCTGCCATCGAAGTTCCAGAAAGAACGGCATACTTGCCTCCGAGATAGGTTGATAAAATATCGACACCTGGTGCAATTAAATCGATCTCATTATTTGTATTTGAAAATGGGGCAAGCGTTCGTTCGAAAGAAACAGCCCCTACTTCAATCACTTCATTATAAGCTCCTGGATAAGCAAATTCTGCCGTATCCTCTCTTGCGTCACCTTCGTTTCCTGCGGCACAAACGACAGAAATATTCTGATTAACTGCATCCTTAATGACATCGTGGAGTTCAGGTAAATCCGTTGGCCCACCTAGCGACATCGAAATAACGTTTACGCGCTCACCATCTGCCCCTTTCCAATCGATCGCATAGCGAATTCCGTCAATAATCGATTGATACGAACCACTACCTGATTCATCAAGAACCTTTACGATAAGAAGATCGGCTTCTGGGGCAACTCCCTGAACACCCTTTTCGCTTTTCACTGCCGCAATCGTTCCTGCTACGTGTGTTCCATGACCATTATTATCTTCGTACCGATCAGCAGCGCTATCGTAATCCTTCGTGAAGTTTCTTCCTCCGATAATACGTGATTGAAGATCAGGATGATCAAGTTGACAGCCGGTGTCAACGATCGCAATAATCCTACCTTTCCCTTTCTCCGATTTTTCCCAAATGGTAGGTGCTTGAATCATTTCGACACCATCTGGAAGCGCGTCTGCTTCTTGTACGACCTCGTTCACTTCGAATGGTATTAATCTGACTTCACTCATATTAGCGCCCCTCTCTTTTAACTGAATTATCTGACAAAAAGAATAGGTTTGTCTAGTTCCATATGGTCTATTTTCCCATTTTATTTTGTTCCATAAGTCGTTCTAACGTACTATTTACAGGAGACGAGCAGCTATTTCAGCAAGCTTACTACGTTCAGTACTCGTTAAATGAACAATACCAACTTCATCTTCCTGTTTTAGACGTTCAACAGCATACGTTAAACCATTGTTGACTGAATCTAAGTAAGGATGATCGATTTGCTCTGGGTCACCGATCAAGACAATTTTTGTTCCTTCACCAATCCGCGTTAGAATCGTTTTCACTTCATGGGGGGATAAGTTCTGAACCTCATCAATAATCACGAATTGATTTGGAATACTTCTCCCTCTTATGTATGTTAGAGCCTCAACCTTTAACGTCCTAAGACCTGATAGAATATGATTTAATTCTTCTTCATTCTTTGCATCAAACAAAAATTCTAGGTTGTCATAGATTGGTTGAATCCATGGTCTAAGTTTCTCTTCTTTCTCTCCAGGAAGAAAGCCAATATCATTCCCTACTGGCACAACCGGCTTAGAGACGAGAAGTTTCTGATAATGCTGCTCGTCCTCTGTTTGACTGAGACCAGCTGCAAGAGCAAGCAACGTCTTACCAGTTCCTGCTTTCCCTGTCGCACATACAAGCGGTACGCTTTTATCCATTAGAAGTTCCATCAACATACGCTGTTGTACGTTCTTAGGAAGAACTCCCCATATATGTTGACTGTCTCGGCCTAATCCTTGCACAATGACATTCTGTTTACTTCTCATTACTCTCCCAATACCAGAGTGATTACTCCCAAATAAATCTTTCAATAAAATAAAATCTTGTATAAATACTTCATCGTCTGTGTATTCACGAAGCACATTGATTGGAAGCTCCCCTATCTCATACAAAGAATCAATTATCTCTGTTGGCACTTGAATTTCATGATACCCTCTATGAAGACGATCAACATGTTGAATAAGACGGTCATTCTCGTACAGTTCGGGAAAGAAGGAAGGGAGTTCAAGTGACTTCTTTAACGCGTCTGCTTTAGCAATCATTAACATATCATTCGACACAAGGATCACATCACCCATGTCATCCGTGCTTAAATTAATCGCTACTGCGATGATACGATTATCATTTGAGTCTTCACTAAACTCATTTCGTAGTTTATCAAATGAACGATGGTTCAACTCAATTCGAAAAGTACCACCTGAATCCAGAGGGAACGGTTCATCGAGCTTTCCTTTGTTTTTCTCTCGCAGCTTTTTATAAATTCTGCTAAATTCTCGCGCATTTCGACCTACCTCATTCATTAACCGCTTCTTTGAATCTATTTCTTCGATTACAATCGCTGGTACAACAACGTGATTGTCACCAAATTGAAATAGTGAATGGGCATCATGCAAAAGAATATTGGTGTCTAGAACAAAGGTTTTCAACAACAGAACAGCTCCTTTATAACGAAAGTTTAAGAAGATAAAGGGATGACCCTTTATCTTCTGCTATTCCCGGTTACTCTCCTAAGTTCCTACCCTTTTACACAAATACAATCTGATTTACACCATCTTCACAAAGGTGCTTCTACTTACATACGGTTACACTCTTATGTATTGCTTATACGTTACATATTGCTTGAAACCAAGTTTACGAAGAATAGGCTCGGAAGTTCCTAGTCTTCCTTGCGTCACCGCAATTTCACACCCTTGTTCCTTTGCTGCATGTAATCGTCTTGTTAACATATTACGATAGAGGCCCTTTCCCCTATAATCCGGAAGTACACCAGCTCCGTTTAGATAGAGTGCTTTTCTGTCATTGCTAAGACGATAATTCGAATAGCCGACCGGCTTATTACCATCAAGTGCGATTGTATAACCTCCTCTTCGATTAACAGATTGAAGATAATACATTCTCTCCTGAAAAGCGGCTTGTAATGTTTTTTCTTGATACCCCCATATCTCTCCCGCAACCTTAACATGTGCTCTTACCTCTTCTTCCGTTGTCACTTCTTTATAGATAAATTCCGAAGTAGGGAGGCTAATATCCTTGATCTCATTTGCCAAACCTATGTATGTTTCGTAATGTTTCATCCCACGGTTGATCAACTTCGTTTCAAGTTCGATCGAATTTGCATCTGCACGTACCCACCATGAGAATGGGCTCCCTTCAAAAAAAGACACCACATCCTCAATCTCGTCGATGCTTCTATTGAAACGAACAACCTTATTTGCATAGACGCTCGTTGATTTTTCATTTTTTATCATCACTAAGTCATCTTTTTGAATATAGTGAATAGATTCAGGTACAAGAGCTACTTCATAGTCCCATTGAATCGCTTCAATTGTGCGAATGATTTCTTCATTATTCATCAATCCTCATCCTTAATATAGAAAGTACGATCTATGTACTGTTACGATGTACTGCCCTGTTTTTCCTGCAAGAAGCTTTTCTGTTCTGTCACATCTATGGCCGATTAAAACACATGACCATAGGACATACTGGGAATGAAAAAAAACAAGAAGGAGGTTGTGCTCATGGAAACGAATCAGCTCAGAAAGGCACTTGAACAGCGTAGACATTATTTCATTTCTAAACTCATCGAAGCAGGTGCTTATTCGACTGCAGACCACCATCTCTATCACTGCACCCTGACTGATCTTGAAAAAGAGTACAAACAACTATCCAACTATTAACTTAACTTACATTTCCAGAGATTCGTTCAGAGTCTCTTTTTTAATGCCCTCATTTAGGCAAGTCAATGTATAAAAAAGCGGTTCACTGGTAACTATAGAGTTATAGCATTGAAACTAGCAAAACAAGAAAGGATGAAAAACGATGAATAAAGCTGAGCTTCTTACAACTGTAGCGGAGAGGTCTGAAATGTCAAAAAAAGATACTGCAAGAGTGGTAGACACATTGATGGACACCATTGCAGAGGTACTAGCAAAAGGTGAAAAGGTACAACTTGTCGGTTTTGGAAACTTCGAAGTAAGGGAACGTTCTGCTCGAAAAGGACGTAATCCCCAAACTGGTGAGGAAATCCTTATTCAAGCTTCTAAAACGCCGGCATTTAAACCTGGGAAAGCATTAAAAGAAAAAGTTGTTTAACATTCAGAAAAGCTGGATCCATTTGGTTCCAGCTTTTAACTTGAGGAGAAATCGATGGAGATTATGGAGATCATTAAATATACGGTGACACTTGTCACGATCATCATGCTTATCGTTTTTTATTATCGCATGGCGAAAAAATAAAAGCGCGCCATTAGAGCGCGCTTAGCTGTTTGCTCAACTTGTTATACCAGCTTTCATTGAGCTCTTTAGCAAGCAAAGCCCTCTTAAGACCCTCGCGATCTGCTCGATCGTTATAGGTTACTCGATTAACTAGTGAAACAGTTACATCATGTTCCGGACGATGTTCAAGTGTGATCTCATCCCCTACTGTCACATGGCCTTCTTCTAACACGCGAAAGTAATAACCGCTGTAACCATTTTCCATCACAATTAAATGCATATTATCAACTTCAAACTTCTTCGCTAGTTTAAAGCAAGGCTGTCTGGGTAAGCTTACCTGAACTTTAATGCCCCCGATACGATAAATATCACCGATTCGTGCTTCCTTCTCATCCAATCCAGCTACGGTGAAATTCTCTCCAAATGCGCCAGCTTCGAGGTCACGACTTAGATTCTTTTCCCAGTAGGTATAGTGCTCCATCGGATAGACACAAATCGCCTTCTCTCTGCCACCATGATGAACAAGATCTGCTTGACCATCACCTTCCACCTGAACTTTCGATACATAAACAGGCTCATTGACTGGTTGTTTGTAGATACCCGTAGCAATTGACTTTCCTTTATAACTCGTTTCGATCGGCTTCCCAACATTCACACTTACTACTTGCGCCATCTGATCGCCTCCTCTGTATAGTTTAGCACAAGGACGAACGACAACTATGGACCTATTAACACGCAAAAAAACAGCCGCTGAACGACTGTTTTCCTTTTATCCTACCCTTGAGAGTCTGTAAAACCCTAAAAAGTACGTTCGGTTCAACTAACCATAAGAGAGAAAAGAAGTCCTTCCCCTCTTATGGAAGTTTCACTTTATTTAAACATGTCTATTATCAATACGCTTTTCTATCTCAGCAAGCTCCTTTTCATTCTTAAGAAGTTCTGCTTTATTTTGATCAACGAGCTGTTTAAAGGTTAACTTTTTCAGCTTTTTCAACAAAATTCACCAACTTTCTCTCTGCATGACTTCATTATACAACAGGAGTACGTGAGAAAAGTTAACAAGATGTTAAAATTTTATGAAAATTTACACATAATTCAGTTTATGAATGTTTATTCAGTTTCATGCCTGCTTGAAGTGGGTCTACCGCTTAAACCATAAAAAAACAATTGTAAGACATCATCGAGAAATCTTTCCCGTTCTGACCACGTTTCAGCTGGAACGCGCTGCACCTCTGTCTTTAATGCATTCAGGTAAAAAATAATCGACTCCATTGAAAGCGAGGCATTAATTTCTCCTCGTTCACGTGCTTTCTCGAGAAGTTGCACAAACAAGGGAAGTGTTTGCGTGCGATAAAAATGGTCCACATAATTCTTCAACTCCTCATCTGTCGTTAGCATTTCTGCAAGCAGAGACGAATCGAGGCTTTGAACAGCCTTATGCTTCTCAAAAATAATCATTTCAATGACTTCCGTGAAGGTATGTTCTTGCTGAATGATTTCCTTAAACGCCATGAATTGATTGTTCATGTAGTCCTTGAGCACTGCTCTTACAAGCTCTTCCTTACTCTTGAAGTGATTGTAAATCGTCACCTGAGAAACATTGGCAGCACGAGCAATATCGCTGATTTTTACTTTCTTAACACCTTCTTCATTAAATAGCATAAAAGCAGACATCATAATATCTTTCCGCTTCTGTTTTTTTCGCAATTCAAAGCCATTCATTCTCATCACCGCCATTAGCTTGTCATTTATTGAACTATTTATCAAAAATGAGTTCAATAATTATTGATTATTATTATAAAGTCATCTATGATAAAAGTGAAATATATAATATATTATAGTTCAAAACTTAACTGAGGGGGAACCTCAATGATCGAATTAAACGGATTAACCAAAAAATTCTCAAACGAAAAAGGCATCTTTGACGTTACTTTCTCCATTCCTAAGGGGGAAGTATTTGGGTTTCTAGGTCCCAATGGAGCTGGTAAATCAACAACGATTCGGCACTTAATGGGATTTATGAAACCATCAAAAGGCAGCGCAAGCATAGCTGGCTTGGATACTTGGAAAGACGCTGCAAAGATTCAGCAAAAGATCGGTTATCTTCCAGGTGAAATTTCCTTTTTAGATGGAATGGACGGTATGGAGTTTCTAAAACTCGTTGGGGGGATGAGGGGTTTTAAACAAACGGAATACCGCGACGAACTCATTCACCGCCTTCAATTTGATGTCAAAACCCCTATTCGCAAGATGTCAAAGGGGATGAAGCAAAAAGTCGGAATCGTTGCCGCCTTCATGCATCAACCAGAAGTGATCATTCTTGACGAACCAACCTCTGGCCTTGACCCACTGATGCAGAGAATTTTTATCGAAATTGTGATGGAACAAAAAGAAAGAGGGGCCACCTTCTTGATGTCTTCTCATAGCTTTTCCGAAATTGAGCGAACGTGTGACAGAGCAGCTATTATAAAAGATGGCAAAATTGTCGTAGTCGAAAATATTCATGACCTTCAGCAAAAACAGCGTAGGCTTTTCGATGTTACGTTTGCCACTGAAGAGGAAGCAGAGCTTGTGAAACAAAGTGAACTTGACGTCGTATCTGTAACAGAAAACCGCGCAGAGATTGCTGTTCAGGGTGACTATAATCAATTTATTCGAACTTTAGGAAACTATCAAGTACGTAACATCGATGTTCATGAACAGAATCTTGAAGAAGTCTTTCTTAACTACTATGACAGGGAGGCAGAACAATCATGAACATAACACTCTATGTGAAGATGCTAAAAGTTCATGCCAAATCAATCGCTAGCTATGCGATTGGCTCTGCTCTCTATCTCCTTCTGATCATCGGCATCTACCCTTCGATTGCAGATGCTCCAGGTTTGAATGAATTGATGGACTCTATGCCTGAAAGCTTTCTTGCTGCATTTGGTATGGAAGGAGGCTTCCAACAAGTTAGTGATTTTATCGCTGGAGAATATTATGGGTTACTTTACATCGTCATTTTGTCGATTTTCTGCTTAATGACATCTTCCCAGCTTATGGCCCGCCATATTGACCGTGGATCAATGGCTTACATTCTAGCAACTCCAAACTCACGGAAGAAAATTGCTTTTACTCAGGCGCTTGTACTGATTACAGGGCTTCTCATTATCGGATTAACGACTACCCTTTCCGGTGTCATCGGTACAGAGGTTTTAATTGATGATAAACCATTTGAAGCGATGACTTTTATGAAAGTCAACCTTGTAGGCATTCTTTTGTTTTATGCTATTTCATCCTATTCGTTCCTATTCTCTTCTTTATTAAATGATGAACGTCAAGCCCTTGGACTTTCTGGATTAGTAACAATTGTATTCTACGGAATGGATCTGATCGGCAAAATGAGCGATAAGTTCGATTGGATGGTAAACCTTTCTCTCTTTTCGACATTCAGACCGGTTGAAATCGCTAGAGGTTCTGTTGACGTCTGGCCGTCACTCACGTTTCTATTCCTTCTTGGCACTGTTCTTTACACGCTCGGTATCATGATATTTGCCAAAAGAGATCTTCCTTTATAAAAGATAAAGAGGTGACCCTAATGAATTATGTAAAAGAACTGCGTGACCTTGTTGGTCATCGACCAATCATTTTAGTTGGTGCGGTCACAATGATTTTGAACAAAAAAGGAGAAATACTTCTTCAACAGCGGAACGAACAAAAAAAACGCTGGGGCTTACCCGGTGGATTGATGGAGCCTGGGGAATCAACTGAGGAAACCGCCCTCAGAGAGTCTTTTGAAGAAACAGGTTTAACATTACGGAATCTGACACTGTTCAAGCTCTATTCTGGTAAAGAGTTTTTCACAACAGCGGATAATGGAGATGAGTTCTATTCGGTGACAACAGCTTATGTAACGAACGAGTATGTGGGAGAACTCACCTTAACAGACGAAAGTATCGCGCTTGACTACTTCTCCTTTGAAAACCTTCCCACTCAAATGGTCGGTAGCCACAGACGTATGATTACAGATCATTTTAGTCAGAGAAGCTAAATAAGTAGTTAAGGAGCAATGAGTACAACTCTAGCGCAAGTGAACACGCTTCATTCATTGACCGATCAAAGCTACCACCCTATTTGAATAGGATGGTAGCTTTCTTTAATAGAGGCTGGCTTTCTAAAAATAAGATAGTACTGATTACCTCTTTTTACCTTTAACACATCAATTCATTCGGTTATTCTCGGGATGTGTTAAAATGAGAGGGTCGTTTTGAAAAAAACTATGAATCTCATTAACTTACATAAGGACGTGAAAAACATGAGGAAACTACTCCTTTTCCTTCTGGTCGCTTTAATCGCTGTAGTTACAGCTTGTTCAAACACTGCATCTACAAATGAGCAGGATGACCAAAAGAAAGACGAGCAAGCAACAAATAAAGATGAAAAGAGTGACCAGCAAGCAACGGACGAAGATGAAAACAAAGAAAGTGAAAAAAATTCGGATAAAAAAGAAGAAGTGGTTCAACCCTTTGAACCACTAGCGCCCTCTGAAGATGCAAAACCACTAGAGGAAACAATGACAGAAGAAGAATTAGCGAAAATGCCAGTGGTTGAAGCACATGGAGAAGATCGCACAAGGAAGACACCAGTTGGCCAAACCTTAATGGAAGGTACAACAGATGAAACGGATGGTATCCTAAAAGATTATCGCCTTGTGGCGTATTATGGGCAACCGAGCTCTACTCAAATGGGAATTCTCGGGGAAATGGAACCTGAAGCGCTCATGACGAAATTGAAGGAACAAACGCAAGCTTATTCAGACGCTGATCCAGCTCGTCCAGCCATTCCAACAATTGAATTAATATCAACGATCGCTCAGCGGGATCCAGGACCGAATGGCAAATACTATCATATGACTTCTGAAGAAGATATTGATGAATATGCACAGCTTGCAAAGAAACATAACGCCATTCTAATGCTTGATGTTCAGCTTGGTCGCGATACGGCCCTTCATCAAGTGAAGCTCCTAGAAAAATGGCTGAAGCTTCCTTACGTACATGTGGCAATCGATACTGAATTCCATGTTAAAGAGGGTCAAACACCAGGCATTGACCTAGGCAGCGTAGATGGTGCTGAGGTTCAAGAAGTTGTCGACTATGTTTCCGATTTCGTTGAAAAAAATGATTTACCCGACAAAATCGTACTCGTCCACCAATTTACAGACCACGCTGTTACAAACAAACAGGCAATTAAACCAACCGATAACGTTGAAGTGGCTCTAAACTTCGATGGCTATGGGGATTATGGTACGAAAATGTCGCTATACCGTAAGTTCGTTCGGAATGAGCCCGTGCAATACGGCGGATTTAAGGTTTTCTATAATAAAGATAAACCGGTTCTAACACCTACCGAAGTGTTACAGCTCGATCCGAATCCAGCGATCATTAATTATCAATAATGGATATCCCCAAAAATCGCCTCGCCCTTTTCTTTAAGGGTGAGGCGATTTTTTGATTAAACAGTCAGTTGTTGTTGAAACACGTCTCACAAATGAACGTTCCTTCGTTATTTAGAAATGCTTTGATTTCCGTCATGCCTTTATGTGAAGGGTATCGCATCTTAACATAGACGACATCATTCCCTTTGATTTCTTTACGACACGTGCTACATATTGGCTTTTCTCCGAACAATCCTGACACCTCCATGAAATGGTCATCTCTTTCATACGTTCACCGTCACTCAATGGTTTCAGAAATACAGATCTTCTACTCTTTTCGCATTTAACTGGTATACTTTTTCCACGATTAGCCAACCTATTCAATGGAGGTGAGTATAATGGACAAAAAGACGCCAAACAAAGATGAAATAACTCAAAACAATATGACCAAATACACGAATGAATTTGGTGCGGATCAAGATGAACAGGCGATGAATGGCGACTACGGGATGCTCGAAACAGAGGAAGAGGATCGAGCAAACAAAAAAACTAAGAAATAATGAGGCGTGGCCACCTTATCCAACGATAAGGTGGCCTCATCTTTTCAAAAACAACTGTAGCATGTACGATTTTATTCACCTTGAAATCGTCCCATGACAACTGTATTTTCGTAATGTCCTTCAGACAACTGCTTATCCTTTTTCAAGATCCCTTCCACTTCAAATCCATGATTATGATATAGTTTTATAGCCTTCGTATTCGTCCCGGTTACAGAAAGCATGATTTTCTTCACATTGTTACGATCCGCCCAGATGATGCTTTCTTTCAAGAGATTTTTTCCGATTCCATAACCCCAGTAATCGTTTAAAACACCAACACCGAATGTTATTTTGTGCGAGAATCTCTTTAACTGATTTCCTTCGCATCTCGCGTAACCAATGATCCTGCCATTAACTTCTGCTACTAAAAACAGATTGGTTGGTGCTTTTGTATCTTCTTTAATGATCTTTTTAAAGGAGAAAGCATCAATAAATGCCTCACCCTTTTCACGGTCTAAATACTCTGTTTCGCCATCAATCTTTACTCTAATGCTGGATAGATTTTCAGCATCCTCCATTTCTGCTGATCGAATAACGTACCCTACACCCCGAACCCTATAATCTATTGGAGTAATCTTCATAGTCCCCCCTAACAAGTAAGTCTACAACCTAACTAGGTGGTTAAAAGACTTTATCATTGCACATCCACTTATAAATCTGGATGTTTTCTATCGTTCAGTTTGATCATATTATCAATGTTTTTAAACAGTTTCATTGCTCGAGAGCTTTCTCACCTTGTTTGGACGTTCGTAGAAAAAACTTTCTGACATATACGGTATATAGAAGCACAATTAATGAAAAAATCATATTTCCGAGGAAAGGTTGCACTGATTGATTGGAAACGAAAAGAGAACTAATGAATCCAAAAACGACGGAATACGTGACCATCATCCAGAAGCCCCATCTTGTTAACCTGATGTATCCATAAGCCATTACGAAAGAAAGAAGAGCGACGAGTATTCTCACCAATCTTTCCGGAGCATTCGGTAGTCCAAACCGCTCCGCAACCCCAATCGTATTGGCCCCTGCGTCAAAAAAAATGCCGGTGATTAATAAAACCAAGCCTCCGAACAAATAAAAAAAACTAATCAACGTTACGCCTCTCGGTCTTTTCAACGGTCTCCTCCTTACTTCGTTATCTATAAAAGCTTATAGCTCTCTTTTACTTTTTGTTTCTTGATCTGAATTTTTTTGCTTCTCGTCTTGCTTGATATCTTCATCTTTTATAAGGATGTAAAGATGCAAAGCAATCCCAAATACGATTATGCCAATACCAAGCTCTTGAAACCAACTCAAATAAAAACCATCAAAATAAGTGAAAGAGAATAAGAGAAACCCTAACGTCACATAGATCGCTGCTACGACATGCCCCATGTTAGCCACTCGCCTTCTTTCGTTTGATTACTTACTCCCAATTATTTCAAAACACTGTGTGACTGGCAATCTTTTCTTTCAATCGCCTGAGTGGAAGTTTGTAGCGTAACAAAAACGCTACCAGACGCATCTTACCGTAAAGAACTAACGCCTTATCTTCATTCGAATGACACCTAGCTCTTCCAGATCTATACTAATCTTAAGAAAGCTGCTAAACAAAGGATGTGAATAGGTGAAAATTTTACTCGATGTTGATGAGAAGCATCAAGAAACGAGCGTGACGATTCACTGCAGAGAGATGGATGATTCGATTAAAGAGATTTTAAATTACTTTAATGCACACAAAATGGAGTTCATCGTAGGAAGAAAAGGAGACCAACAGCACATTTTAAAACCCAACCACGTGCACTACTTTCATTCAGAAGGTGATCAAGTAATGGCGACAACATCAGAAGGCGTCTTTAAAGTGAAAGAGAAACTATATGAGCTAGAGGAAACACTGCCACTCAATACATTCATACGCCTCTCCAAGTCCGTTATTGCTAACCTTCATGAAATCAGCCACTTTGAACCATCATTTAACGGAACGCTTGCCGTACACTTCCAATCTGGCAAAAAAGAATATGCGTCAAGACATTATGTAGGAAAAATGAGAGAAGTTCTTAAAATGAATAGGAGGGGCAACTAAATGAAAACATTTTTATTCAGAAGTATGGTTGGAGTATTTTTTGGAGGGTTTCTAGCTGTTTTACTAACGTATGGTGTCATCTTTTTCGGTGATCAAACGACACTGGATTCTAGCCTTTTTGTTAAAAATTCGTTAGGCGTGATTTTTTGTGGATGGTTATTTACCGTGTCCCCACTCTATTTCGAAATCCATTCAATTAAACTACCACTGCAAACTGTCTTACATTTTTTCACCGTTACGGTTGTCTATTTTATTCTTGCGTATGGAATAGGTTGGATTCCAAAAGGTGCCGTGAACATCCTTATTTTTCTCGCAATAGCCCTTGTTGCTTATAGTGTGATCTGGATTGCTTTCTACTTGTACTTTAAGAATGAGTCTAAAAAATTGAATGAGGACCTTCAGCAAATTAAATAGCATTTCCATTAAGTAAAATGGCCGAAGCGCATTCCACTGGAATGCGCTTCTTAAAAGTACTTTGTATAGAAATCGTGACGGAGTTTCCCACTAAGCTGGGCATATAACTTTGTGGTTTCACTTTTTTCATGCCCCATCAAACTTTGAATAACTTCAAGAGGAGCCCCGTTGTTAATCATATGCGTCGCGTAGCTATGTCTTAATTGATGAGGGTGGATCACTTTATCAAGTTCTGCATGTCTAGAAATTCGTTTAATGATATACCGAATAAGATCAATACTCATTCTTCTTTTCGGTCTTCTCTCGGTGATAAATAGACAAGGATCAAGATCATCCCGTTCATCAAGATAGCGTTTCAACCATAGCGAGCAGCGCGTGTTGAAATATACTTCTCTTTCCTTATCCCCTTTTCCATGGACAATCACTGAATTCGTATGAAAATTAATATCTTCACGGTTAAGTTTCACCACTTCACCAATCCGGCAGCCAGTAGAGTAAAAGAATTCAAACAGAGCTTTTTCCATCGTATTCTGACAGCCTTCTCTCAGGTGTTCAATTTCTATTTCATTAAGAAACTTTGGTATTCTCTTACCTAACTTAGGTTCTTTCAATTTAGCGGCTGGATTCTTTAGAATAAACCCTTCATCATACGTCCATTTAAACAACGAACGAATGCAGCGGACACGATGTCCTAAGCTAGAAGCCTTTAAATGATGCCCCACTTCAATTAAATAGGCTTTTAGCTGATCGGTCGTAATCACATTCATATCCACATCACCAAAATGACATAAGAGCTTATTGTACTGAAAATAATACGTCTTAAGCGTTAATGGAGAATATCCCTCAATTTTCTTATCTAGCTTGTACTTTTCCCAAACAAGCGATAATAACATTCGCTCCACCCTCCCTGGTTATGAAACTAGTAATCTTAATTCTATTATGTCCAGGAAGTGAGAGATTTATGCTGGAGTTATTCAACAATCTGGCACCCTTTAGTTGAATAACACATTCAGCAATAGGTGAACCTATTTATTTTTATTTCTAATTCCTTCTTCTTTTCATTACCCTTCGGTGTTAATTGCTTCTGAATTCAACTATTCGTTCCGAGATTACTTAAGAATGAATCAATTCAAATAAATGTTTGAATTTACGATCTGCAACAAATTAAGTTAGACATATTAGTGTCTTCTTCTATAATGATTAATTAAATATCCTACTACTATCACTAACAGAACGATTAGTCCTACAAAAAACAATGGTAAGGCATCAGGTGCATTCTCGATTATACTATGTAAAAACCAAGCTAATACGAAAGAAAGAACGAAGAAAATACTTATAACTCTTATAACTCTTATAAATCTAATGACCATTCCTCCTTAAATCGAATTATGGCCAACCCTCTCAACATTCAATTCTTGCTTCGATATAGTTAAAGACTTGAAATCAAAATATATCATTGAAATGTTTCAGCTTCTGTTTCTGTTAGCCACTTATCTATAGCTTTAACGGGAAAATAGTACTGATAACCAATTTGTATGTAAGGAATTTCACTTTTTATAACATTACCATCTTTTTTTGGTAATATTTTTTCTAATTGTTCGTCGCTTATACCTAAGTATTCTTTTAGTTCTAAATGACTCATTAATTGGTGTCGCTCTGGTTCTGTTTGCACGTTAATACGTTCAACTCCACTTTGAGAGTTAACACTATTATTTACTGAACTAGAAACCATCCAGGCTCCAGTTAAAATGCATGCTCCTAAAATTAGTAGAGATAAGTGTTTCGTTATATTTTTCATAATTTCCCCCTCTGAATTAGGTACACTATTCCAAGTACCAATTATTTCAAATCAACAACAGGAACTCAATGCTATTTCAAAATATTAAAGGCGTATTTATACTACAGATAAGCTACGATTTAATGGAGTCACAAAATATAGCTTCCTTAGCTTTCTTTCTGATTCCCCTCTTTTTTCCTACCTTCCAGGCTAAAAAAAGGAATGTTCCTGTAAAAAGTATTGCACCAATTTGCCCCGAAATCGTCTCATCCTTTAAAAATTAACTAGATTCCATCCGCGCGATCCAACTATTTCCATTATTTTAATGTGACTTGATAATAATTTCAAAAATAAATTGACATAAATATCGCCCTAAGAGTATATTGTGTATATACACTATACACAATATTGAGAGGAGCTTTCATATGTTAGCTTTGGATGTTAAAAATCTGAATAAGAAATATGAGCATTTTCATTTAAAAGATGTTTCCTTTCAACTAAAAAAAGGATATATTATGGGCTTTATCGGCGCTAATGGTGCTGGAAAAACAACCACTATAAAATCAATTTTGAATATGACACAAATTGATGGTGGGGAAATCAGTACTTTGGGTAAGAATTTTATCGAACACGAACTCGAAATGAAGCAAGTTATTGGTTATGCATTTGGTGGTGTCAACTTTTATACGAGAAGCAAAATCAAAAAAGTAACTAATGTGATTAAGAGGTTTTATAATAATTGGGAGGAAGAAACATATATCAGTTATCTTAAAAGATTTAATTTAGATGAAAATAAAAAAATCGCTGAATTGTCAGAAGGAATGAAAGTGAAATATAATTTGGCCCTTGCTTTATCCCATGGAGCAAAGCTTCTCATCCTTGATGAACCAACAAGTGGACTTGATCCCGTAGCAAGAGACAATCTCTTGGGTCTATTTCAAGAGCTTGTCGAAGAAGGTGAAATTAGTATTCTTTTCTCAACACATATAACTTCCGATTTAGAAAAGTGTGCGGATTATATTACCTATATCCATAACGGGGAAATCATCAATAGTTCTGAGAAAGAAAAATTTATTAACACATATCGATTGTTGAATGGAAATGATAGTCAACTCGAAAAGGTGAAAGACCTTTTAATTTCCTACAAAAAAAATTCATTTGGCTTTACAGGATTGATCCAGGATAAAGACTTTGATCCAACCTCAGATATTACCTCATCCCGTCCTAATCTTGAAGAGATCATGATCTATTATTCAAAAAGGGAGGATATGTATGTATAATTTACTTTTGAAGGAATTAAAGCTAGGTGTAAGTCCATTCTTTTATATTTTACCCTTTTTGACAGGAGCATTAATGTTAATTCCAGGGTGGTTATACTTTATTGTTCTCCTATATTTTTGCTGGATAACTGTACCAAATTTGTGTGCGACTTATAAAGCTCAAAATGATTTACAGTTTTCTTTTATGATGCCCGTCACTAAAAATGATATAGTAAAAGCGAAAATAGCGGTTATTGTAATCCTAGAATTATTGCATATTGTAATTGCAGTTATATACGGAATAATCAATACTAAATTATATCCTAATATCAACAACTTTTTCTTTTCACCAACTGTAGGTTTTTGGGGACTTGGTTTTATCATGCTAGCTATCTTCAACTTCATTTTCATATCAATGTATTTCAAGACAGCATATAAATATGGTTCTCCAACTATAGCAGCAATTGCAGGTGCTATGCTGTTTGCAGGAGGTTCCGAATGGTTAGGAATAAAAAATCCTATGTTGTTTGACCTATTTAAAGGAAGCGGTTCTGATAACTTAGTCATTCACTTACCTATCCTATTCACAGGAATTGCGATGTTTGCAGTATTTACGATTATTGCTTATCGTATTGCCATTAAACAATTTAAGAAAGTGAATATCTAATGAATATAGCTATTTCAAATACATCTGAAAAACCAATCTATCAGCAGATTTTCGAACAAATCAGCGCTCAAATTCTCAAGGGTGAGATTGAGAAAGGATATAGTTTACCATCAATACGACAAGCAGCCAAGGAGCTACGTGTCAGCATTATAACCATAAAAAAAGCTTGGGAAGAGCTTGAACGATGTGGTTTGATCTATACTGTAACCGGAAAGGGCTGCTTCGTAGCCCAACTTTCACCTGAAGATATTCTTCAAAAGCGTAATGAAATGATTGAAAACCAAATGGCTGTTGACACATCATTTTACAAATCCTTTGGTCTGACTTTAGAAGAGGTTGTTGAACTTCTGAAAAAGGTGTATTAAAAAGGTGTAGAGTGAAAAAATGCCTAAAAAGAATTCACCTCCTTAACAATACAGGCTTCTGCCTTAGTTAAGTGAGGTGGATTATATTGATATATGGATTCAAGTTACAGAAAGTCTCTGTTAAAGTTTAGTTTTGATATTTACAGAAAAAATTAATAACACTATTTTATGGAAACTCTATACTGAACTAGTGTCTTATTAAACTCACGCCCCCCCGATTATCTTTAATAACAGGCTTATGAAAAATAGATATTCAAAACTACTAATCCTATTATCCAAAAGCTATACACCGACCAAGCAATTCTTCTGTTACCTCTTGAGACTTCTTAGTTTTTTAATGCTCTCCGTTGTTTATAAGCCAATACTACAAGCACAAAAATTGAGACTAAAAGTAATTCATTCATTTTCTTCACCTCAAATTTTTATTCCACCACCTTGCCCAAACAACTTAGAGCGCTTACTTTTTCAACCACCCCACTCCGAGATAACAGAACTATAAGGAAATACCTTGTAAAAGCGCAATGGTTATAACGAATGTAGATATGATCCAGAAGACAGTAATGTAATCATTTTCCACTAGTTATTACTTTTGAAGTTTTTACAACTTTTCTAGACACCCTAACCCATTTTGCCACAGATACTAAAACTAATATAAAAATAACCTCATTGGACACATTTACCCTCCTCCATAATTTTCACTTATTAAGGTGATCTTCCCTTGTCTTTAATACCAATTATTTCAAATCGGTATTCATAACTCATTCTTTTATTAAAAAAATTGAAACCCATTGTTAAAGATAAGCTCCGACAGATTGTTGAATAAGCTATTTTAATCTTTTTTTAAAATCTTCATCTAAAAAAATTTTTTAAATATCATACTTTCCCTCAATATATCGACTAATTATTGAGCTTTTAATTCCACTCCTAACTGCAGTTTCTATAACGATCATTTTTGATATTTATTCTATTCTCTACATGTAATTCCACTAGATTACAGAAAATGTTCATTTTAATAATCGAACTTTAACGAATGTTGGGAAACAACAGTTTAAAAAGTAGATTTAACATTGATATCTTTAGGCTTATTTCCCAATATAAAATTTCCTTAAATTGTGATATTTTTGAATAAAAGGAAAATAATAATTTGCGATTTCACTATACTTTTTAAACAAATTTCACTCCCTGATTTTAATAACAAACATACGATTTTGATCTTTAGCAGTACCACGTTTGGTACTTGTTCGACTTTATTAAATCAAGTCCCCCTTCTAGCCGACACCTACCAAACAAATACATTTGTATTAACGCATGATAAGAGACAAAAAGGATCTGTCCCAGCAATTCCGAATACCTATTATATTAGCTCTGCGGAACTCTTTAAAAACGATTACAATAAGAAAGTTCCTACAATTATGTAGTCGATAAAGGGGGAAATATCGCAGCACGTGGTGATATGAACGAGCTAGAGAGCTTAGTAAGCGTGGTACCAAAACAAAATATTGCTTCCAAGGAAACAAGGATCGCTCAATTGTGAAAGGAGAGCCATGATGAAGAAGTCACTTACCTTGCAGATTGCATTCCAATTTCTATTAACTTCAATAGGCATCTTACTAATTGGCTCACTTCCGTACTTGTTTTTTAATATGAAATCGCAACTAAAGGTGCTAAAAATGATTGATAATAAGTCGCTAAACAATACTTCGTTTTTGTATGATAGGATCGTGTTAAATATTGACGCATACTTTCAACACATGATCCATATCGTAAACGTCATCCTAACAGGCAATACGATGGAGTACTACGTTCGGGGTAGAGAGTTACCATTATTCCCCGAATTCATGGATGTTTATCTCACCTCAATGCTATACCTAGTAATCTCCATTGTCCTTGCCCTTATCTTAGGAATTTTTCTAACATTACTTACCATGCTGCTCCCGATTCATAAGAGGTCTCTTCCAAAAGCTTTTCTTTTCATTATTGAATCGTTGCCGGACATTTTTGTGATCTTGATAGCGCAATTAGGTATTATTTGGATCTATAAAAAAACAAACATTCTTCTTTTTAACGTTTCTAGTGGTTTCGATGAAAATGCGATCGTCCTTCCGGTTCTGGTCCTATCGCTATTACCCGGAATATACATCTATAAGTATTTGTTATTATCCTTTGAAGAAGAGGAGAAGCTTCTTTACGTAGAACTTGCCCGAGGAAAAGGCTTGAAGCGAACGAGGATTTTGGTATTACATATTTTTAGAAACTCGATCTTAACATTATTTAACCATTTTAAGGGAGTTTTTCTTTTTGCAATCGCTAACCTATTAATGTTGGAGATTATCTTTAATATAAATGGGTTTATGACCTTTATTTTTGAGAATGGGGTGCTGAATCCTGAAATACTAACCATGGGGCTGTTTATGGTATTTATCCCTTCTTTTATCATGTTCACAACAGGAAAAGTTACCCTAGAACACTACTTCAATATTGGTGGGAAGAAGATATGAAGAAACGATTAATCCAACGCCCGTTGTTAATAGGAGGAACTCTATTTATCTTATTCCTCCTTATAGGAAGTTTATTATATCCCACGTTTGGGGAGCCGGCTCCTCCAGAAAAAGTATTGTATGATGAGAATCATAATGCCATTGCCTTGGCACCTTTTCCTCCCTCCCTACAGTTTCCATTAGGGAGCGATCTCGATGGGAATAACTTCCTACTAATGCTGCTGGAAGGGGCAAAGTATACCATAGGACTATCCATCATCATTGCCTTTGGACGAATGGTATTCTCTTTTTTATGCGGTTATCTATTGTTCATGTTACCGAGTGCTTTTAGAAAATTGTTAGCAGGGCTTGCCGATACTCTTCACTATGCTCCGGTTACAATTTTCACCTATATTCTGATTGCTCCCGTAGTGTTAACCTTCAGCTGGAGCTACGATACCGTAACGAAAATCGTTTTCCCTATGCTTGTGCTTATGTTTATCAGTGTGCCAGTCCTTTCACTTTACATTCAAAATGAACTCGATCTCATTTCGAAAAAAGAGTTCATCGAAAGTGCTAAAGTGATGGGAGGTAGTAAATTTCATATTTTCAAAAAGCATTTGGCTCCTTTCCTGAATCCAAAGCTATTTCTCCTTTTTGTTCAACAAGTAGGTCAAGTGCTGATTGTCTTCGCCCACCTTGGGCTTTTAAAAGTTTTTATCGGTGGCACTGATGTAAGAGTCATGGATTATGATATAAAAACGGGAAAGGCGCTCACGGATTCATTTTCAATGTCCAACGAGTGGGCAGGATTAATTGCACAAAACTTCCAATATGTTTCGTCATTTCCTTGGATGATTCTCGCACCTGTTTCTGCTTTTGCTTTAACCATTCTAGCAGTAAATTGTATCGTTTATGACTTAACCTCACCTAATCCTTTAAAAATAAAATGGAAGAAAAAGAAGAAGTATGCTTCTACAAAGACAAATACCATACGTTCGGAGAGTTTTGAATTCAAAAGTTAATCTAGTTTCATTTCAAAGAGCCATTCTATCAAGAATGGCTCTTTTTTTAATTCACTATTTCCTGTGATTCAAATCACTATCATTATAAGAAAGAAAAGTGAAATAAGTTATGTATTCCCTTTCAGTTTAGATTCACATTAAAATTGCACTCCTATTTTGAGAATAAAGGAATATATTTTTTTGCATTTAAGTGTTTTATACTTATTATCAAAATTTTCTTTCGTATTATATTTAGAGATAGAATCCTAATTTGGAGGGAAGGTCATTGAAAAAGGGGATGCTATTATAAAGTTTACTAAAGATGGTTATAACGGGATGTCAAAACGAGTCGTTTACGTTACGTGAAGAAATCACAAAAATCGATGTGATGAAACTTAGGGAGATGCCTCCTTCGCCGGAAGATTATAAAAGCAAGAAAGGCGAAGTAATTAAAGAGATAAATGTATAAACTTCGAGGAACAAACAGTAAAAAAATCGAATGCTTTATTTAAAAATAACAAAAGGAAGACCCCCCTTGCCGGCAAGAGGGTATTTCTATGTTTACCTGTCTGCGATTTATTTGCGCTTAGGTTCAATTCAACTTAAATAGTGAAGGTGTTTTTTCAACTGTGGACTGTAGAAACTTCTCCACTTCATAGTTTCAATTGATAAAATCGACTTTTATCGTAACAGAAGACTAGTACAGATAAGCTCCGAGATTATTGAAATCAAGTAGTTGTTTTTTTTACATTAAATGGTCTTTCAATTGTATTATTGAGTATTTACATCTCTTTCTTATCTACATAAACTTCTATGAGTAAACGAATCATGAGATATAACAAAATAGTGACTGCTGCCATTATCAATATATTATAGTCATCCAATACTACCGTGGCAAAAATTACAGCGATAACTAAATAAATAACTCCAAACCCTTGCTGATATCCCCTCTTTTTAGATAACTCATTGGGGTCCTTCAATTTATTCACTCCAGTTCTAAAATCTCCAAGTCTACTTAAAAGAGCATACTTTTATTCTGGAAATACCCCCAATTGTTTAGGACTTGAAATCAGTACTTTTACAACATAAGGATTTATTTAGAATTCACTTTCAATGAAAAAGCATAAATAACTGCGCCTCCTTCCCAGGGGCACAATGTATCCTTCTAGTAATAACACTTCATACTTCACATGACTGAAATTCACACTCGCCTCTCTTCCAGCAAAATCCCGATTCATCTTTCACAAATCGCCGCACTTATCCACATGCCAATTATTTCAAACATCATAAAGTTGCGCAAACTTAGTTCGCTGTTCAAAATCTCTACAACACTCTTTTATTCGATTCCTCTACGTGAAAACCTTTCCCGCTAAACAGACATTGACAGGGTTAGTTAGGCAGGATACAATACACCTATAATTAGTATGCATTGTAATACTATGCATAGGGAAGGAAGGTATCTATGAAAGTTAGTAAAGAGTTGCTTAAAGGTAGTACCACCACGCTGATTTTAAGCTTACTGCACACTAAGCCAAAGTATGGATATGAAATCATCAAGGAGCTGGAATTGAAGTCTGACGGTATTTTCAGTTTCAAGGAAGGGACGATCTACCCTATCCTTCACACCCTTGAAAGAAATGGACTTATTGCCTCCTTCTGGGGGGAAGGGACTGGAAAGAGAAAGAGGAAATATTACAAGTTGAATGAGTCGGGCAGAGAACTCATCCAAGAGAAAAAAGAGGAATGGTCCGTTTTTAAAAATGCAGTGGACCAAGTGCTTCATGGAGAGAAAAGCGTATGGGAATAGATAAGAAATTCGAAGTATATATTGATAGGTTGTGTAAGAAGATCAGGAATAAGGATGTACATGATAATATCAAGCTCGAGATAGGCGATCATCTTCAGGAACTCAAAGAGGATGCCATGCGCAGGGGGCTTTCTGAAGAGGAGGCTGTAAATGAGGCTTTGGCGCATATAGGTGATGAGAAAGTATTAGGAAAGCAGTTGAACAAGACTCATAAAGCACCGTTGGATGTACAAACCATCCTTCCCGTTCTCACGGTTTCTCTGTTCGGACTTCTGATTATGTACTACCTGCAATTTCATTCGACTATCACAGCGCTTCATGAGATGAACGTATTCAATAAAAGCCTAGTATTCTACTTAGCCGGCCTTCTGCTCATGCTAGTCGTGTTCAAATTTGATTATAGAAAACTGGCAAAGCACTCGATCCACATTTATGCAGGGACGTTACTCGTTCTTTCATTGACCCTCCTTCTCGGTGTCCGGGTCGATGGCATCCCATTTTTAAATATCGGCTTTGCCTTTATCAATTTCACGGAAATCACCCCATACATCTTGGTCGTATCCTTTGCGGGAATCTTTCACGCATGGAATTGGAAAGACATCCGAAAGTCCTGGCTAGGAGCAGGTCTTCTTGCAGTACCAATCCTTTTACTGTCAACGACTGGGGCAATGGCTGCCACATTCATCAGCCTGATGGTATGCATTGCCATTATGTCCGTGTCTAGCGCCAGCATCAAGCAAGTTTTAGCATTTACTTTACCTTTATCCATATGGCCGATGGTGCGTTTTTTCGTCCAAGCAGATACGTCTACACTACCTAACACGTATGCTGGTTTGCCTTTGAGAGATGCGGACTTCATAGGAAGTGCCTTACAGTCCACTCCCGGATTCATATCTGAAGTCCATACAGATTTCATCTTTTCGTACACCATCTACACATTCGGTTGGTTGTCCGCCATCATCGTGTTCGCGTTGATTGCATATTTCATTTGGAGAATCATTAGTACAGGAAGGAAAATGCCTTGTTCCTATGGTCGACTTCTCACCATCGGTCTGGCAGCGACCTTCTCCGTTCAGTTCTTCCTGAGCATTCTTATGAACCTCGGTTTATCAGGATTGCCCGGCGTAGCCATGCCTTTTATGAGTTTCGGCGGCTCCCACATACTAATTGAAATGATTGCTGTCGGTTTATTATTGAGTATTTACAGAAGACGCAATACAGTCGAACAGCCTATAGCATACAGCTGAATACCAAGGAAACCTTGCTGCATTATATGAAAAAAAGTATAAATGAAAACCTAAGACACGTGGCCAACCTTTTCGGCTACGTGTCTTCAAATTTATCAGATCCAGACTCAATCATCAGCTTTATTGACCTTTCTCTTCCGAGCAGCAGGGACCAACCACCCGCCTACGATTAATAGCCTCCATAAATGTTACCTTAATACTGAAAGGAAGCCTTCATCGATTTTGTTTAAGAAGTTTTTTCATAAACAGTTAGAAGATGTACCCACAAATCGTCCTCAGGCTGAGAAAGTTCACAATCTGATAAAAAATATTCCACACTTTTTTCAGAGTCTGTACTTTTTTTTGAACCAATTGATTTACAGGATATACTTTCCACTTTACCTGTACCAAATTTATCTCTTGTAGTATCAGTCTTAGCAACTATTGTTTTACCATCAAATTTAACATCCTGAATTATTGGATCTCCTTCTTCTGTATAACTCACTATTCTTATTTCATCTTTTTTTCCTTCCTCAACATTTCTCAGAAATTGTTCAAAGGTTACAATATTAGTGATTTCAGTGCTTAGTCCAACAACAATATCACTGTCGGAAGGTTTGTATTTGCATCCCACAAGTAATAATAACAAGAATAATAGTAATAAGATTCTTTTCATCTGAACAGCCCTTCCTAATAAATTTAACTGCTCTAGATCTGTATATAAAGCGCTTACTTTTTATTAGGAAAACGCTCCGAGTTTGTTTAATAATTTTTATCCAAAAGTAGTAGTAAATAACTGCTTCCTAAAAGGAGAAATGCAATTTGAGTTACAACGTAAACTGTTAACTCAACTGGAGTCAGTCTCCTTTCCCGCTTGATTTTCTTAAAATGAAAATAATAATAAATTGCACATATGAGCACCACGACTCCTGAGACTTGAAATATAATCTCTAATAAACCAATCACAGATATCACCTCTAGTAAATTTCCCGATTGTTGTTCAAACAAATACAACCCTCTTAAAAAATCCTGCTCTACTCGACAATACCAATTATTTCAAAACGGTTCTAATAAATCCATCTTTCATTTCACAATAAGGAGCCTATCTTATTACAGATAAGCCCTCGTTAGCTTAAAAACTTTTTATTTTCCTTTAGAATTACATTGCCGTCTCTTTTTTCTCTTTCCAATGACTTACGATAAGGCTTGCAGAGATAATTAACAATATCAACATAAAAATTGAAGAGATTAGTGATATAATTCCTGCTTGATTACTAATGTCATTAAAGAGTTCGAACAAAAAATAAGGCATTAACAGTATGCATATTACAAATATAAGAACTTCTACTTTCACTTTTCATACCTCCATTACAGATTTTCACTTTTAATTGCGACCATTCTACGGATGGGAAAGTAAATTTTTTTCAATAATATTGCCGAACTTATAATGCCAATTATTTCAAATAAATCCACATTACTCAATCTTTAATTCCAGTTAAAAGAAGCCTATCTTATAAATGATAAGCTCCGAGATTGTTTAAGAAACAAAGTTGCAAACTATCGAAGTTCAGGTTTTTGATACACACCAACAATTTCGATAACTCTACTAAGCAACCCGATAGCATAATTAGTATGAACAAGTCTCATTTTCAATTGATATTCGGATTATACTTTTCAATTAAATCTTCCCACGAACCATTAAAGTCATTCCATTTCCCGTTTTCAAATATTTCTAACACTTTACCTTTACCTGATATAAATTCAATTTTCTTATCATCGTCTTTGTATGTAGTTATAGGGAGATTAACTTTTATAGACTTCACTTGATGGTTATGTTCTAAAAATAAATTGTAATCAGTACTATCATCAAGTCCTTTTCTTACTTCAGCACCTATCAATGAATATTTTGTTGAGTCCTCTAATTCTTTAGCCAATTTTCTTTGTTGATGCAAAATATCGGCTATTTCATTCAAAGTTACAACTTTTGTTTCAGTCTCAACTTTTTTATTATTTTCGAATGAATATAATTTAGTATGAGATGATATATTCGGTATATTAGCCAAAATGACGATTAAAATGACGACACCCAGTATGATACTAAGTTTTCTCATCGATTTGTCCCCCCTCTCTTTATCTAGTTATTGCATCTCTCCCTTATATTCTAATTCAATTCCACTGCCCTAAATAAAAAGAGGTGATCCTATTACTAGATGATCGCTCCGATTTTCTGAAAGACTTCGAATCGAGATACCCTCCAATCTCATTCACCTTTCAAGAAAAATATTGATTAAAATCCAGTCGTTTTTCCATCTGATTTCCGATTCTTTTTTTTAGCCCTTTTTCTCAATTGTTTAATTCTCCTGATTCTAAATCCTCTTTCCTCTTCTTCATCTACTGGCAAATATTTATCTGCTGCAGGGTATAAGATCGCTGCGATGATACCTATTATTAAATTGTTCAGTATCATTGGGAATGGAAGAAGTAGGTTTAAGGGGAAAGCTATAAGAATAAAAACGCCTGTTGCAATTAAAGACCTTTTTGAACTTTTAATTACTCATCATCTCCCCGTGCTCATATCTAGTACCATCTTCCCATTACGATAAGGCCAGCGACGAAGCAGATTTAATTTAGTTTCAAATGTCTATTATCTTGAAACTGGATCTTCAAGAAAATTCCCCAATCCATAATACCAATTATTTCAAATTGGTGTAAATAACTCAATCCTTTATTTAACATTAAAAAGAGCCTATCTTATTACAGATAAGCCCCCGTTTTTTTAATTTAAAATACAGGATACCAAGCGTCCATCAAACTTCAATGAGATCTGTTTCAGGCGGGGTATACCCGAGTTGTCTTCCTATTTTTACTATTTGTCCTTTGTGATGAAACTCGTGGGTAATCGTATGTGTAAAAAGCCATAATGAAGTTATGTCTAAGCTATGACCACTTGTAAAGGATACTTGAACGGTTTTATCCCATTTGCCTTCAAATTCATTTAGAAATTGTTGAACCAAGGCATCCGTTTTCCTAAAAACCTCTCTCATTTCATGAACATTTTTTATAGATTCTGGAGTTATTTGGGGAAATGGTTTTCCAAGTGCGCGATTGCCCAACCAAACGCGATAACAATCGGCTACATGAGCATGGAGGTTACGAATAGAATCTCCACCAAAATTTTCAAGCTCTTTAACATAATCTGATGTTGACAAGGTTTCGCAGTATTGGAGTAAAGTTTCTCTTGTGCGTTGGATCCAGTCATACTGGCTAACGAATACATCCATTTTCACTCTCTCCTTCTAGATAATAAGGCTATTATTATTTAATTTACTTCTGTTTACTTCTCTAAAAAGGAGCAATTCTCCTTTTTAGAGAATTGCTCCGAGATAATGGAGCAATACTTAAATTGAAAGTCAAACACCAAGCAATTTGTATCTTTGTTAGAAATATTTATCCATCGTAACCTTCTATAAAGATTAGGAATTTTGCTACCGCAATTCCTAGTAAAGAAATGAAAAAGCAAAAGAGTAATATCAATGGTATGGCGCCCTCAATTCCTTTAATAGAACAATAGAAGCAACTAAATGCCATTGGGGTAGCAATAACATACATTAAACTGACTTTTCTTAGGAAAAACCTCATTATTACACTAATTATTAGAGCTATTACACCAATACTAAACACATCAATTACTATGGTAATATCCGCCATTAAGACTTCACTCCTGATGAACAAAAAATTAAGCGATATTAGTTCTGCACGCCTGGGATTGAATAAGAAGAAAAACTCTATCTCAAACTGTCCTTCTCCAAGTCATTAAACTGCTCTAAATACTTACAGAGCGCTTAACTTTTATCTTTATTACCAATTATTTCAAACAATTGAGAACAACTCAATCTTTTCTTTCACATTAAAAGGAGCCTAACTTATTACAGATAAGCGCCCTATAATTGATTAAAAACCAAGAAAAATAGACTGCTTAAACAGTCTATAGTTGTTCAATTTTTTGCGCCCTTTAATGGAAGATCGTTCTTAAATGTCCATACTGCACAGTTATCCCCTTTAGTTGAAAACTGACGAATTGGAACGCAAGAATTTTAATTAAATTTTTGTTGTTATAAGTTTTACTCCCAATCCAATAAAGATAACTGCTGCTGTTATATTCATATACTCACTGAAACGTGGTTTCTTTAATAATCGATCACGAAAAATTCCTGAAAAATATCCTAACAAGCTAAATACTATCGCCGTCAAAATAATAAAAATCAGACCCAAAATGCACATCTGCAAAGGAACATTTGCTGATTTATAATTTACAAATTGGGGTAGAAAGGTGAGGTAAAAAATCGCTACTTTTGGATTTAGAATATTCATTAACAATCCCCGAAGAAAAAGACCTTTCGAATCATTGTTTTTTGGAGAGTTGATATTGATTAGTTCTTTTCTATGTTTTATTGCTTTGAAAGCAAGATAAAACAAATAAATTGCCCCTAATGATTTGAAAATGGTGAAGGCTACCACTGAAGTTTTAATAATAAGCGATAGACCAAGTGCTGCGGCTAAAGTGTGTACGATGTTTCCTAAACTTAGCCCCATTGCAGTGGTAATCCCAGCTCTTCTTCCATTTGTCATTCCTTGTGTAATAGTGAAAACAAGATCTGGTCCAGGAATAATAATTAAGATAATGGATGTGCTAATAAAAAGCACCAATGTCGCTACATCAAACATCGGATAACTCCTTTCAAATTTAACTTTACAGATAAATATAACCCCTCCTGTAAGGGAAGGGTCAATCATTTCACTGGTATTTGTAATTCAGTAAGATAGTCTTCTTTATTTTTTGAAATATAATGGTCAATTATCGTTCTTTCTATTGAGTCCCCAATAATTTGAAGACCATTTTCTTTAATGTAATTTAATAAGACTCTGTAATACGTAGGAGAATCACTATGACTTCCATTATAATAAATACAAGCATAATTTCCTTGCTGAAGAGTTGTCACTAATTCATTTTGAATGTAATCTTCCTCCACTAAAATAAATATTGAGTTATATTCATCAAACTTTGTATTTTTTATGTTATCAATACCGATTGTAAGACCTACTCCTCCAATAAAAATAGAAGAATACATTTTGGACTTATTTTCTAATTGTCGCAATGAAACTTCTAGCTCTGGTTCTGAACTGATTTTTTCCATTAACCTAACTATTTTTCTTTCTTTAATATCCTTAATGATTACAACTCCTAATTCCTTTATTCCCCGTGCTAGAGTAATGTCCTCAATTCGATTTTGGAACCTACTTTTAATTCGTTGTAACTCTTTAATTTTATTTTCAGTTAATTCTTTTTGTTTCTGCAACAAATCTAAAAAAACATCAATATTCCTATGTTCTAGGTGTGCATTTATTTCTTTTAACGAAAATCCTAAACCCTTTAGATAATTGATTATGTTTAGTTGTTCAAACTGTTCCGTTGAATAGTATCTATATCCGTTGTTTTCATCAATCTGAATTGGCTCCAACAATCCAATTTCATCGTAATATCTCAGAGTTTTAATGGTAGTATTATGGAGTTTTGACAT
>CAWDWH010000013.1:0-276842 GCA_963805895.1 uncultured Bacillaceae bacterium | reverse complement strand
TTTATCCGAAAGCACAACGCTCGGCCATACCGGTTATACAGGAACCTCCATCGTTGTCAGTCCAACGAATCAAACCATTGCGATTTTGTTAACGAATCGCGTTCATCCTACTAGGGAGACCGTATCGACTTCCCCAACAAGAAGACAGTTTGCGAGAAAAGTAGCGGACGCGATTCCAATTGCGATGAGCAAGAAAGCTGATCCGTGGTTCGCTGGTTATGGAAATAACGAGTCGAAGCACTTAACTGCCAAAGTTAATCTAACATGAAGAATCTACGCTTTCTTTTAAGACGTGGTATCGCATGGAAGATGGCTATGACTCGGACGGTCGAGATTTCAGAGAACGGAAAGGAATGGACCGAAATGAGAAGCTAACGGGAAGCAGTGGGGATTGGAATAAAGAGAAAGTCTCATTACCTGCAGATACGAACTACATTCGCTTTACCTATAGCACTGATGGATCGACGAACAAACGAGGCTGGTATGTTGATGATGTGAAGGTAAACCATTCAGCACTACCGTTTACTAGCGATGAATGGATCAAACGCCAGTACTAAAAAACAGGAGGGATAGCATGAGAATTGGAACCAAACGGAAACGGATCATCGTTACGTTTCTTGCAGTATTGATGATCTTCACACAGGCGCTTGTATCACCCGGAAAAGCATCAGCAAAAGAAGGAAGAACCGATTTAATTTTACTAGAAAATGTCCCGGAAGTTAGTCCTGAGTTTGATGGCAAAAAAATAACATTACATGCCCTCCACACCTACGATGATGGTCATTTCATGAAGACGGGACAACACTTGAAGTGGAAATCATCTAATAAGCGTGTAGCGAGAGTAGATGGGGAAGGGAACGTCACGCTTTCAGGCAAACGTGGGCGGACATTCATTACCGTTTCAGATGGAAAAAATAGAGATCGTGTTGCCATTGATTATAAAGTGAAAAAGTGGCACAAAAAATCATCAGCTCCTTCACTAAAAAAACAGAAAGGCAAGCAATACGACATCATTGAAAACGCCATCGACGGTATGACGATTGAGGAAAAAGTCGGTCAAATGCTGATGCCAGATTACCGTAATTGGGACGGTGAAAACGTCACTGAAATGCTTCCTGAAATTGAAGCCCAAATCAAAGAATATCATCTTGGCGGTGTGATTTTATTCAGAGAAAATGTTGTCACAACGGAACAAACGACGAAGCTTGTAGCGGACTATCAAAAGGCATCTGAGAAGTATGGGATGATGATGACGATTGATCAGGAAGGCGGAATCGTGACGCGTCTTCAATCTGGTACAGATATGCCAGGGAACATGGCGCTCGGCGCAACGCGTTCTCCAGAACTTGCGCAAAATGTCGGGCATGCGATCGGAGAAGAGCTTGCATCCCTTGGTATTAACATGAACTTTGCGCCAGATATGGATGTGAACAACAATCCAGATAACCCTGTCATTGGGGTTCGCTCGTTTGGAGAAGACCCTGAGCTTGTCGCGAATCTCGGCATCGCTTATACAAAAGGACTTCAGGAGACCGGCGTTGCGGCAACGGCTAAGCACTTCCCTGGTCATGGTGATACAGCTGTTGATTCTCACCTCGGACTTCCAGAAGTACCTTACGACAAAGAACGTCTTATGGAAGTGGAGCTTTATCCATTTCAGCAAGCAATGAAAGCTGGGATCGATGCGATCATGACGGCACACGTGACGTTTCCTAAAATCGATGACACGAAAGTGATTTCGAAAAAAGATGGAACGGAAATCTCTCTTCCAGCAACGCTCTCACACAAAGTGTTAACCGAATTAATGCGTGATGAGATGGGCTTTGAAGGCGTCATTACAACGGACGCCATGAATATGGGGGCGATTCATGACCATTTCGGATCAGTCGATGCAGCGATTCGCGCTGTGAAAGCTGGAACCGATATTGTCTTGATGCCTGTTGGTCTGTCGGAAGTAGCGGAAGGATTATATGATGCTGTTGATTCTGGTGACATCTCAGAAGAGCGCATTGAAGCATCGGTTGATCGTATTCTAACGTTAAAAGTAAATCGCGGCATCATCAAGTCAGAAAACCCGGTCGATGTGAGCGAACAAATTCAGCAGGCGCTTGAGACAGTTGGATCTGCTGAGCATAAAGCGGTTGAGAAAGAAGCGGCGGAGAAGTCTATTACACTTGTGAAAAATGATCATGTTGTCCCCCTTGATGCCAAAAGCGATGATCATGTAGTTGTTGTTGGTAGAAGCTATGTGGAATCACTCGGCGAGGCAGTGAAAGCGCAGCACGCAAATACGACCGTTATCGAAGTTGATTCAAGCTTTACGCTAACGGAAGATCAGCGTGCAACCATTGCCACTGCTGATCAGATCATCATTGGCACATATACGTACAGCGTAGGTACACGTTCACCTGAACATCCGCAAATGCAAATGGTGGATCGCATTATGAATGAAACAGATTCACCTGTGATAGCGGTTGGGATCCGAAACCCCTATGACATCATGGCATACCCAGACGTTGATAGTTACATTGCCCAGTACGGTTTTAGAACAGCAAGCTTTGAAGCAACAGCCGCTACGATTTTTGGTGGAAATGCACCAACAGGAAAACTACCAGTGACAATACCGGGGGAAACGGGTGGCGTCCTTTATAACTTTGGTCATGGGTTAACGTACTAGATGTATTATCGGGAAGAATTAAAGATTCTTCCCGATTCTATAAAATGGGGAGGCATTTGAAACATGAAAAAATGGTTCGTAATGTTGTTAACAACGATTCTCGTTCTATCATCATTGTCAGTCGCATTGGCTGATAACAATGGAAAAGGGCACGGGCATAGGCATGGTCATGATAAGCATAAAAAGAAATTTGAGCTTGGTGTTGACGTGTTACTCAATGATCAAAAAGAGCTCATCGAAGGAAAAAGCGTCGGCCTGATCACAAATCCTACAGGCGTCAATCAGGATTTGACGAGTATTGTTGATTTGCTTCACGATGATCCAGATGTTGATTTGAAAGCTCTCTACGGACCTGAACATGGTGTCCGAGGTAGTGCACAGGCTGGAGATTATGTGGAATATTACATTGATGAAGAAACAGGGCTTCCAGTTTATAGTCTCTATGGTTCTACTAAAAAACCGACGCCAGAAATGCTAGAAGGCATCGATGTGCTTCTATTCGATATTCAGGATGTAGGCACACGCTTCTACACGTACATTTATACGATGGCGTATGCGATGGAAGCGGCAGCTGAGAATGACATCGAATTCATCGTTCTTGATCGCCCGAATCCTCTTGGTGGGGAAGCTGTAGAAGGGCCGGTACTTGATGATGAATATTCTTCATTTGTAGGTAAGTATGAAATCCCGCTTCGCCATGGCATGACTGTCGGAGAGCTTGCTAAACTATTTAATGAAGAATTTAATATCGGAGCTGATCTGACTGTTGTCGAGATGGAGCATTGGAAGCGTGACATGTACTATGATGACACCCCGCTTGAATGGGTGCTTCCTTCTCCTAATATGCCAACGCTTGATACAGCACTCGTATATCCTGGAGCTGCCTTAATCGAAGGCACAAATGTCTCAGAAGGACGCGGTACGACAAAGCCGTTCGAATTGATCGGTGCACCGTTTATCAACTCAACTGAACTTGCCGATGAATTGAATGGACTCGATCTTCCAGGCGTGGATTTTAGAGCTGCTTCATTTACTCCTTCCTTTTCAAAGCATGCTGGCAAGCTTACGCACGGTGTTCAAATTCATGTAACCAATAAAGAAAAATTTGAACCTGTAAAGACGGGGCTTAGCCTGGTGAAAACCATCCATGATCTCTACCCAGAGGACTTTGAATTCCGCGCAGAAGATAGCTCAGGTGTCTCATTCTTTGACCTTCTTGTCGGAAACGGCTGGATTCGAAAAGCGATTGAAGAAGGACAAACGGTAGAAGAAATGGAGCAACAATGGCAGGGGGATTTGAGGGAATTTAAGAAAGTGAGAGAGAACTACTTGCTTTACTAATTCATTCCTGAACACTTGTGACATCCCGTCGCAAGTGTTTTTTTATGTATGTAATAAAACTTCAGAAAAAGTATTTATTTAATAAATAAAACTTGATACACTAGAATAAACTTATTTGAAAATTCAATCAGATTTAAAGGAAGGGGGGTTAGTAAATGAACGGAGGACTAATTAGCATTCAGGAATCGCTAACAACGCTTAAACCTTCTGAACGAAAAGTGGCAGAGTACATTTTGCATTTTCCTGATGAAGTGATTAACCTGTCGATTCAAAAGCTGTCACAGCGGGCAAACGTTAGCGAAGCAACGATTATTCGACTATCTCGTACACTGAGCTACAAGGGGTTTCAGGAATTGAAGCTTCGGATTGCTGGCGATCTTGCGACGAAGCAAACGAATAAGTCGTATCAGGAAATTTCGGTCGATGGAACAGTGGAGTCGTTTATTGCTAACGTTTCTAACAACAATATTCAATCCATCAACGATACCATCTCCGTTCTCTCAAAAGAAGAAGTAGGGAAAGCAATCAGAGCGCTCAGTCAGGCAAGAAAAATTGCTCTCTATGGCATTGGAGCTTCTGGGTTAATCGCTCAGGACTTTAAACAAAAGCTATCGCGTATTAATCGGTGGTGCGAAGCAGCTGTCGATTATGATGCACAAGGCACAATCAGCGCAAACCTCGGTGAACAAGACGTTGTATTCGGCATTTCGTATTCAGGACAAACAAAAGATATTATTGAGTCTTTGAAAATTGCGAAGGCGAATGGTGCAACAGTAGTGACGCTAACAAAATACGGTTCAAACCCGGTTTCTGAGCTTGCGGATATTAAGCTGTTTACGAGTTCTTTAGAGAAAAGCATTCGAAGCGGTGCGATGAGTTCACGCATTTCTCAACTTAATGTTATCGATATTCTCTACGTTGGCATGACGAGCCGTGATTACGATGAAAGCGTAGCCGCACTTGAACGTACTCGAAAAGCAGTTGAGGATTTAAAGAAATATGTATGAAGTGGATACGTATCTTCGTAACCTTGTTGCAAAGAAAGAGCTTCCAGCAGCGGTTCTTCATGTTGAGCATCGGGGACATAAAGTTTTTCATCAAGCCTATGGTAATTTCACAGACTGTAATATGCATACCCACACCACGACAACGACAACGCAGTTTGACCTTGCTTCACTAACGAAAGTAATGGCAACACTTCCATCCATCCTTTGGCTGATTGATCATGATTTGCTTGAACTCGATCAAGACATCCAAACCTACATCCCAGATTTCAAACACTCAGATGTCACCATCAGGCATGCCTTAACCCACACAGCTGGTCTTCCGGCTGATCTTCATCCAACAGTCAAACGAAACAACACACGCGATATTTTGTTTGAAGTGACGCGACAAGATTTGAACTTTAATCCTGGTAGCCGGGTCGAGTATAGTGACCTCGGTATGATTCTACTTGGAAAAGTCGTTGAGAAGATAAGCTGCCTTTCTTTGGCTGATTTTTGCAAAAAGCATTTGTTTACACCGTGGGGATTGATTCAAACATCATTCAATCCTACAGTGATCGAACATATTGCCTCTACTGAGTGGTGTGAAGATCATTACATTCAAGGAAACGTTCATGACGAAAAAGCACTTTTATTAAATGGCGTAAGCGGAAGTGCAGGCTTGTTTTCCACAGCAAATGATGTTAGCAAGTTTGGTAGGTATTTCCTCTATCCTGACGTTCAGCAGGCGATTTCGCCAACTTTGATAAGGAAAGCTCAATCTCATCATAAGCAAAATCGGGGACTTGGTTTTGAAGTATGGAGTGGAAATGGCGCTCCGCTATCATGTGGAAGGGGGTGGTCAGAAGGAAGCTTCGGCCACACAGGATTTACTGGTACAAGTCTGTGGATTGACCCGAAGGAAGAACTGATTGTCACCTTCCTAACAAACATTGTTCATTACGGAAGAAAGCATAACATGAAGCGAATCAGGCCACATCTTCATTCATTGATTCACGCATTTTACACGAACTAAACGAGGGGGAAAATGTTTTGAATAAAACGAAAGCGTTTACTTTAGTTGGATTGTTAACTTTTATTCTAGTCCTATCTGCCTGTAGTTCTGAAAGCGGCGGTAATTCAGGTGACTCTGAAGCGAGCGACAGCGTGACGTTAACGATTGGAAGCTGGAGAACAGAAGATAAAGCAAGCTATCAGAAAGTGATCGATAAATTTAATGAAGAAAACCCGGATATTAATGTTGAGTTTAAACCTTCAAAGAACACGGAGTACAATACGATTTTGAACACGGCTCTTCAAAGCGGTGAAGGCCCTGATATCATTCATCTTCGACCATACACACCAGGAATTGAACTTGCGGATGCAGGATACCTTGAGCCTCTCGATGACTTAGAAGGCCTCGATCAATATTCAGAAGATACGCTTGCTGCTTCAAAAGGGTCGGATGGAAAGCAGTACGGTGTGCCGCTGAATATCAGTACAACGCAAATGTTTTACAATAAGAAAATTTTCAAAGATCTTGGGCTTGAAGAACCAAAGACTTGGGATGAATTTATATCCTTGAGTAAGAAGATTAAGGAAGAAGGCATTACGCCAATTTCACTAGGGACGAAGGAAGGCTGGTTGCTTTCGCTTGCGCATGGAATCATTGGACCTGCTCATTACGGTGGTAATGAATTTGTGGATAAGATTACAGCTGGTGAAACTGATTTTACAAGTGATGAATTCCAGAGTTCTATTGACGCAATGGATGAATTGAAAGCGTTTTTCCCTGAGAATTACGAAGGCCTTGGAATGGAAGATATTCGTACGATGTTCTTTACAGGCGATGCGGCGATGTTTCCACTTGGCAGCTGGGAGATCGAAGTGCTACGTGAAATGAATCCTGATCTTGATCTTGGCTTCTTCCCGATGCCATCTGCTGTAGGGAAAGAGCCGACGATTACAACATGGGTAGACGGTTCTTATGCGATCAATGCTAGCTCTGATCACAAAGATGCAGCAAAGAAATTTCTTCAGTTCATGACGACGGAAGAGTTTGGGACGTTATTTACGGAAGAATTTAAAATGATCAGTGCGATTCCTGGGGTTGAGTCAGATGACGAACTCGTAAATGCGCTAGGAAAAGCGGCTGAAGAACAATCGACGCCATATATGATGCTCGTTCATTTCGCAGGTGGTAATCCATCGACCAAAGCAACGATTGAAACTGAACTTCAAGGGATGTACCTTGGCGAACGGACGCCAGAGGAAGTTTCAAAAGCGATTCAAGAGAGCGCAGAGTCCTGGTATGAGCCACTACAGAAATAAGGGGCTGAAAAGATGAAACCAGCTACGAATTCAAATGCAGTCGTCAAAATCAAAAAAGAGAGGAATTGGAAAAGGTGGACCATCCACCTTTTCCCGATTCCTGCCCTTCTAATTTATGGGCTTTTCATCGTGTATCCACTTTTTGCAGCCTTAACCTACAGCTTTTTTGATTGGAAAGGAATCGTACGAGGCGAATTTGTTGGGTTAAAGAATTTTAAAGACTTGTTTACGCTTGAGCCGTTTTCAGGCATGTTTTGGGATGCTTTCGGTCACAACATTCTTTATTTTGTGCTTCAGATGATTTTCCAGAACGGACTCGCCTTTATTCTTGCTTATATTATTTATAAGAAAGTGAAGGGATCTGAGTTTCTAAAAATTGCTTATTTCCTGCCACGATTACTCTCCGTCATCGTCGTCGGATTTCTCTGGAAGCTGATTCTGAATCCGAACTACGGTGCACTGAATGGGATTCTTGAAAAAATTGGTCTGGAGCACCTTCAAAAGGCATGGCTCGGTGATCCAGATACCGCGCTTATTTCTATCATTCTAGTGAACTGCTGGTACGGCATTGGGTTTGGGGTTCTCATCTTCCTTGCTGGCCTTCAGTCGATCCCAAAGGAATTGTTTGAAGCAGGCAAGCTCGATGGTGCGGATGGCCTGTCGATGATTCGAAAAATCGTGCTCCCGTTGATGGTTCCTTCGTTCATGATTATGACGGTCCTAACGTTCATTCAATCCTTCGAAGCGTTCGAGCTTGTTTATGCGATGCAAGGATCTCAAGGTGAACCGTATCATTCGACCGATACACTTGCGATCTACTTCTATCGCCTTGCATTCGGAGGATCTGCAGGAGGGGCGACAACGGCAGTAGGATTAGGATCAGCACTTGCGGTCGTGCTGTTTATCTTTATCTCATTCTTTACCGCTCTGTATTTACGTTACATGCAGAAAAAACAAGTGGACATGTAAGGGGGAGATCATATGAACCATACCATTTGGACGAGACCGTTTTACTATGTGTTTGCTTTTCTGGTCGCAACGATCAGCATCTATCCGATTCTATTAATGATTCTCTCATCCTTTAAAACGAGTGCAGAGATTTTCACAAGTCCGCTATCCTTTCCGAAGACATTCACGCTTGATACGTACCGGAATCTTCTCGACGTTATTCCGTTTACAACCTACTTTATGAACAGTGTTTTTGTGAGTGTGGTTTCGGTCTTATTGATTCTTATCACATCATCACTCGCCGCTTTCTATATCGCGCGCTTTACGTTTGTTTGGAATAACGTCATTTTCTTTTTCTTTCTGATGGGAATGATGCTACCGATCAAACTCGGAATCGTGCCACTGTTTATTCTCATGAAGGATCTGAATCTATTAAATTCACTTTGGTCACTGATCTTTATGTATGTGGCAACAGGGATTCCGCTGTCGATCTTGATTTTGACCGGCTTCTTTCGAACGATGCCGCGTGAGCTTGAGGAAGCTGCACGAATCGATGGAGCAGGTAACCTTCGGATTTTATGGAACGTGGTGCTGCCGCTCATGAGACCTGCGCTAGGTACAGTCATGATCATTCAGTTCATCCAGTCATGGAACGATTTCTTCTTCCCACTCATTTTTATAACAGATGACTTGAAGAAGACGATTCCAGTCGGCATGCTTTCTCTGTTTGGAGAATACTCAGCAGATTGGGGAGCGCTTTTTGCCGGACTTACCCTTGCGTCACTTCCGATGATCGTCCTATTCTTCATCGCTTCGAAACAATTTATGGAAGGACTGACACAGGGTGCGATCAAGTAAACGCTACTACATTGGAATAGACGGTGGAGGAACAAAGACGATCGGACTTTTATGCAATCAGGATGGAGTGATTCTTGCCAAAAGTACGGCAGGATCGACGAATCTGAAATCTCGTAGTGAAAAGGATGTTCGAGCTGCGATTCATGTGGTGGTAACGGAATTAACTTCTGGATTAAAAGGAGGGGAACTTGAAGGGGTCTTTGTTTCAACGGCAGGTGGTGATCGAGAAGAGGATCAGAAGCGCTGGAAAAGGTGGGCAATGGAGAGACTGCCAGGGTTTGATGGAGAGTTGGAAGTTAGAAACGATGCTTATGGTGCTCTGGCAAGCGGGACATATTCCATGGAAGGAACCGTTTTAATTGCTGGAACGGGATCGATTGCATATGCAATTGATTCAGGAAAAACACGGCGAGCGGGCGGCTGGGGGTATCTTTTTGGTGATGAAGGAAGCGGCTATGATATTGGGCAACAGGCACTTCGTACAGTCGCGATGATGCATGATGGAAGGAAAGAGTCCGATGACGCGTTTTGTATCGAGGTGCTCTCCTTTTTGAAGCTTCACTATGCTCCTGAAATGATTACGGCAATTTATGAGGATCCTTATGCCCGAATGAAAATCGCTTCGATTGCGCAAGTAGTGATGTTACTTGCGGAAAAGCAAAATCAGACAGCGTTAGGACTGATACAAAAAGCACAGGAAGATTTGATCGACCTAGTGAATGGAATTGAAATAGGAAACGAAAATATCGTGATTTGTGGCGGTCTGATGCAGTCTTCCTTTTTTAGAGGTAGCTTTCTAGATCGAATGAAGAAGAATGGGATTAGCAATGTCAGCTATCCAGAGCTTTCTCCAGCAGCAGGTGCGTGTATTTGTGCGCTGTGCGAAGGGGGAATCGCAATGACAAGGCAACGGGAAGAAAATCTGAGGTCGTCTTACCGTATGATGGACGGCTAATGGAGTGGAGAGATGAGGATGACTGACGTGAATGAGGCAAACACAGAAATGAGAAATGTGAAATCGGAAAACCTGCATCAATTTTCAACACTTGAAATTATTGAACTGATGAACGAAGAAGACGAGAGCGTAGCAGGAGTAGTGAAGGGTGCCCTTCCGGAAATCGAAAAAGTGATTGATCACGCGGTGTTAGTGATGAAAAACGGTGGAAAGCTCTTTTATTTCGGAGCTGGTACGAGCGGAAGACTAGGTGTGCTCGATGCTTCCGAATGTCCTCCTACGTTCGGCGTCGCGCCTGATCTTGTCAACGGCATCATTGCAGGTGGCGACATGGCGCTTCGCTATCCGATCGAAGGAGCGGAGGATAGTAAGGAAGCAGGTGCAAAGGATGTACAAAAGCATGTTGGCGCTCAGGATATGGTGATTGGAATTGCTTCAAGCGGCAGAACACCGTACGTACTCGGCGCCATCGAAGCTGCGAACAAGATGGGGATTCAAACCGCAGGAGTTTCATGTAACAGAGGGTCTGACCTTTCTAAAATCGTTACATACCCAATCGAATTACCAGTTGGTCCAGAGGTCGTGACTGGCTCAACGCGCCTTAAGGCAGGAACAGCACAGAAGATGGTATTAAATATGATTACAACGGCATCGATGATCAAGCTTGGAAAGGTGTATCGAAATTTGATGGTGAACGTTCAGGCATCGAATGGGAAGCTTCGGAAGCGAACGGTTTCGATTATTCAGGAGTTAACCGGGGTTAGTGAAGAGGAGGCAGACCGTTATAGCGCACAGGCGGAAGGCGATGCGCGGGTGGCTGTACTGATGATCATGTTGAAGGTCGACGTGGATCGAGCGAAAAAGATGCTTGAGGAGAAGGATGGGAATTTTGTGGAGGTGATGGAGGGGTGAAAGGGTCAGGTGCGTCTCTGGTAACGCACCTGACCCCCCAAGACATTTTCTCCATATACCAAAACAGCCCCTGCTGGATTTCCCGCAGGGGCTGTTAAATTTATCTATTACATCATCAAGTCCGCTGGTGAGTCATCAAAGTAGAGCCAGTGAAAATATTCTACTTCCGCATCAGACATTCTTAGAACATCTTCCCTGTTCATCGTCGTTTTGTCGCACAAAAGATCAATAAATTGGTTTCGTGCTTGCTGGCTCATTGTAAATCCTCCCTGTATTTTAAGCGGCTATTTCGTTTTGGTAACCGCTTTCAATTTGTTAATTCCATTATATATCTCATAATGAGATCATTCAAATACCATTTTGAGATATATCACCTAAAACCGATGTGGTTTTGGTATGAAAGTGAGCGGAGGTTCAGGTAAAAAGGGGCGAAACGGGAAGGTGTGTTCGTTTTTTGTGCAAAAAGTAACCCCCATGCAAGAAATGGCATGGGGGTTTTACCTATTTAACCCAATTCTGGATTTTGATAGACAAGTTCTCCATTAATGTAAGTGGCAGATAAGCGAGTTCTCATATCAAATGGATCACCGTCCCAAATCACGAAATCGGCATCCTTTCCTTCTTCAAGAGAACCGACGTGTTCCTCGACACCGAGATGTTTCGCAGCATTGATCGTGATGGCTTTCCACGCTTCTGTTTCTTCCATTCCATGTTTTACAGCAAGGGCAGCGCTCTGAAGAAGATTTTCGATACCGACGACGGGATGGTCTGTCGTGATGGATACAGGTACGCCAGCTTTTGAAAGGATACCTGGTGTGTGCCAGCCTTTGTCTGCAAGCTCGATTTTACTTCTTGTTGAGAGGGTCGGACCGACAGCGGCTGGAGCACCTGAAGCTGCAACGTAATCAGGGATTTGATGGCCTTCTGTGCAATGTTCGATCGTGATGTTGATGTCAAACTCACGAGCCAATCGTAAGAACGTTACGATGTCATCGGCACGATGAGCGTGAGCGCGTAGGGGAATTTCTTTTCTTAATACTTTCACGAGATTTTCGAGACCGAGGTTATCTTCTACTGCTTCCTTGTTATCGATTTTCTTCATATACTGTTTGGCGCGTCTTAACTCCTGCCGAAACATTGAAGCGATTGCCATTCTTGTGATAGGAGCTTTCCCTTTTTGCCCATGAAGGCGTTTGGGATTCTCTCCAAAAGCAGCCTTCATACCTGAAGGCTCTCGTATGATCATTTGATCGACGATTTTTCCTTCTGTCTTCAGGGTAACCATTTCACCACCGATGACGTTCGCGCTTCCAGGTAGAACTTGTACTGTAGTAACTCCCGCTCCTCGTGCATCCTGGAATCCCTGATCAGCAGGGTTAATGCCATCGAGTGCACGAACTTCAGGCGTGATTGCACTGCTCGTTTCATTAAAGTCATGTCCTTCTAACCCGATCCCTTCTTCGTGAACGCCAAGGTGGGTATGTACATCGATCAGCCCGGGACTAATGACCCTCCCGTTTACATCAATTATTTCTGTTTCTGAGTTCTCGTGAGAAAAATGACCGACTTGTCGAATGATTTTTCCTTCGATTAAAAGGTTGGCATTTTCAAGTGTTTCTCCTGTTCCGACAACGATCGTAGCGTTCTTAAATAATTTCATTCGAAAATCTCCTTTCCAATAATGGGATAAATTCTCACAAAAGTGTTGCAATAAGATGACTGAAAATTTATACTGTTCTTTAAATTACTATTTTTAATACTAAACGATAGAAATAGTATTGTAAATAGACCGTTATATATAGATATGGGTCTAATTACATAACTAAAGAATTTGTTTATGACTGAAAGGCGGAATTGATTTGAAGCAGCCGGGTGGCGGCCTTATTGACGAATTAGATCGTAACATTATCAAATTTCTATCAAAAAATGGGAGAATGTCATTCACTGAAATGGCGAATCAGCTTGAGGTGACGGAGAAGACGGTTCGAACCAGATATAACAATATGATCGAGAACGATGTCATTGAAGTTGTTGGGGTGATTAATCCAATTACATTAGGTATCAAGATGGGGGCGATCGTGCAGTTGAAAGTGGTGCCACAAGAGATGGATCACGTTATTCAGCAGCTACAGAAGATCAATGTGGTTCGATTCATCACAACGATTTCAGGTGAGTACCCACTTTTGGCACAAATTAATGTGCGTGATTATGAAGAGATCAATGAAACAGTGAAGCAAATTCATGCGATTCCTAACGTAACTTCTACGAATGTTATGGTTCAGATGGATGTGTTTAAGAACACGTTTGAGTTTCTGTAAAAAAAGCGCTCGCGCTTTTTTATAGCATAATAAGTCGCAATATTCGGATAATGTTTAGTGCTTCAACTACTAAAAGGGAGAGTGAGCGAATGAAGATTTTTATTTCTGCAGATATGGAAGGTATTTCAGGGGTGGCTACTAATGTTCAATTGAAAAAGAATGATGAATATCAACGATTCAGGCGGTTAATGACACTGGATGTGAATGCGGCGATTGAAGGAGCGTTTAATGGAGGGGCAAGCGAAGTTGTTGTAGCTGATGGACATGGGAATATGTCGAATATCCTTGTGGAGGAGCTTGATGAACGGGCGAGACTTGTATCAGGAAATAATCGTGTAATGTGCCAGCTCCAGGGGTTAGATGAAACGTTCGATGGGATCATGTTCGTTGGTCATCATGGACGAGAGGCAGGATCTGATCGCACGGTCATCAGTCATACGCTGGCTGGAATTTGCGTTGGTGAGATGCGAATCAATGGGAAGGTGGTCGGTGAGACCGAGATGAATGCAGGAGCTGCGGGCTCTTATGATGTTCCTCCTATTTTTGTGTCGGGGGATGATGCGTATGTAGCGGAAGTGAAAGAGACGTTTCCAGACATTGAGGCTGCTGTCGTAAAAATAGGCGTTGATCGCTTTGCGGCAGAGCTTATCCCTCCAGTCCGAGCGCGAAAGCTGATCAAAGAGAATGCAGAGACGGCGGTGCGAAAAGCGGGCACGATGAAACCTTACGTTGTTGAGGGACCAATTACGTTTGAGATTGAATTCAAAGGACCACAGCAGGCATTGATGACAACAACGATTCCTACCGTTGAAAAAATCGGACCAAAAACGATCCGTTTCACATGTGATGACTACATCACAGCTTACAAACAGATGTGGGGATTGGTGATTATCGCCATGTCTGCGACAAACGGGGTTCTTGGTGCAGTAAACGCATAAGGGTGAAGGAAAGGGGAGAGGTACTTGTTGTACATTGTGAAACGAATTCTGACGATGCTTCTGACAATCTGGGTGATCACGACATTAACCTTCATCATCATGCATTCTATTCCAGGTGATCCCTTTGCGTCTGATGCTGACGTTCTGCCGGAAGAAGTGCTTGCAAACATGCGGGCGAAATTTAATTTGGACGAGTCACTACCCGTTCAATATGTTCTTTATTTAAAAGATTTGGCTCAATTTGATCTTGGTCCATCGATTCAGTCAGAAACGAGAGATGTGAATACGTTAATTGCCGATGGATTCCCGGCTTCAGCGGTTCTCGGTCTGCAATCACTCGTGATTGCCCTTGTCTTTGGTTTACTGCTCGGGATTATTGCCGCATTGAATCATAACGGTATTCTTGACTATGTCTCGATGGGATTTGCCATTCTTGGTATTTCGATTCCAAGCTTCATTCTTGCTCCGTTACTCATTAATTATTTTGCCGTCGATTGGGGGATGTTCCCGGTTGCTTCCTGGGGAACGTGGCAGCATACGATTCTCCCATCTGTTGCACTGGCAACCGCTCCACTTGCAATCGTAGCGCGTTTTATGCGCTCGAGCATGCTCGAAGTTATGAATCAAAACTATATTAAAACAGCTGATGCCAAAGGCTTAGCGATTACCGGAATTGTGATCAAGCATGGAATTCGAAATGCGCTTATCCCTGTTATCTCGTTTATTGGTCCTCTTGCCGCGTTCTTACTAACAGGCACGTTCGTGATTGAGAAAATTTTTGCGATACCTGGCATCGGTAAATATTTCGTTGACAGTATCTTTAACAGAGACTTTCCGGTCATCCTTGGTACGACCATTTTCTTCAGTACGATCTTGATCGTGACTCTGTTTCTCGTCGACATTTCGTACCGAATTGTTGACCCAAGAATTAAATTAAGCAGCAAGGGGGAGTAACATGATCGAACAAAAAAGGGACGATACGCTGTTCCGCCCCGTTGACCGAAGTCGATTCGAGCACGAGAAAATTGTTCGACCGAGCATCAGTCAGTGGAAAGATACGATCACGAAGATACTGAAGAATAAGCTAGCGATTCTGGGACTTATCCTTCTAGTGGTTATAACGCTACTCGCCATTATCGGACCGCATCTCGTTCCGTTCAACTACTCGGATCAAAATCTATCTGGTAAAAATCTTGCGCCAAACGGTGAGCACTGGTTTGGTACGGATTCGCTTGGTAGAGATATGTGGGCAAGAACGTGGTACGGCGCGAGAATTTCATTAACGATCGGGCTAGCCGCTGCTGCCATCGATTTAATTCTCGGTCTCCTCGTTGGTGGGATTTCGGGATACATGGCTGGTCGAGGGAAATTCGGAGATAGTGTGGATGGCTTTCTGATGCGCATCGTGGAAATTTTATACGGCATTCCATATTTGCTCGTTGTCATTCTCCTACTCGTTGTGATGGAGCCTGGACTTTGGACGATTATCATCGCGCTATCGATTACGGGATGGGTTGGAATGGCTCGTATCGTACGGGGACAAATTCTTCAACTGAAAGAACAGGAATATGTCGCGGCAGCCCAAAAGCTTGGCACCCCACATCGTACGATTATCTGGCGTCACCTTTTTCCAAATATGATCGGGATTATTATTGTGAATCTGACATTCACGATTCCTCAGGCGATTTTCGCTGAATCTTTCCTAAGCTTTATCGGACTTGGTGTTCAAGCACCGATTGCAAGCTGGGGAACGATGGCAAATGATGCGTTAGGCGTGATATTAACAGGTCAGTGGTGGAGGCTTTTCTTCCCCGGATTCATGATTTCATTAACGATGTTTGCCTTTAACGTATTTGGAGATGGCCTTCAGGATGCGCTAGATCCACAGTCCAAGCAGTAAGGAGGGAATAAAGTGAGTCGATTACTAGAGGTCAAAGATTTACAAGTCTCATTCAAAACATATGGCGGAGAAGTAAAAGCGGTTCGAGGGGTCGATTTTCACATCGAGCAGGGAGAAGTTCTCGCAATTGTTGGTGAGAGTGGCTGCGGCAAAAGTGTGACAGCTCAATCTATCATGGGCCTCCTGCCGAAGAAGGTAAGCATGATCAAAGGCGGAAGCGTCACGTTCAATGGTGAGGAAATTCTAGGACTTCCGAAAAAGAAAATGCAAAAGCTGAAGGGATCAGAAATCGGCTTGATTTCACAGGATCCGATGACGTCACTGAATCCAACGATGAGAATAGGCAGTCAGATCGCTGAGGCGATTAAGAAACATACAACTTACTCAAAAAGTCAGATCTATGCAAGAGTGATCGAACTGCTTCATCTTGTCGGCATTCCGAATCCAGAAAAGCGTTACAAGCAGTATCCGCACGAATTGAGTGGCGGAATGCGACAGCGGGTGTTAATTGCGATGGCGTTATCTTGTGAGCCGAAGCTGTTAATTGCGGACGAGCCTACAACCGCGCTGGACGTTACGATTCAAGCGCAAATACTGGATCTGTTGAAAGACATACAGAAACGACTCGATACTTCCATTATTTTGATCACGCATGATTTAGGGGTCGTTGCAGAAGTTGCTCAGCGTGTAGCGGTTATGTATGCGGGAGTTGTGATTGAAAGTGGAGAAGTGGAAGAGATTTTTGAAGAACCAAAGCACCCCTATACGTGGGGACTGCTCCATTCTGTACCGAAATATGAGAAAGGAAAGCACGAGAAAAGTCGCCTGGTTCCGATTGAAGGGTCCCCTCCCGATTTATTTGCGCCACCAGCTGGGTGTCCCTTTGCAGCAAGATGTGAGTATGCGATGGAAATTTGTATCGATCAGATGCCCGATGCGGAGAAAAGCTCTGCAACACATTCAGCTAGGTGCTGGTTAAATGATTCGAAAGCACCGAGCGTCAAGGACTTTGTAGCAGCAGGAGGTGAGCGATGATGAGTCAGCCACTAGTTGAAGTACAGCAAGTGAAGAAGTATTTTAACGTCGGACGAAATGAGTCGTTAAAGGCTGTGGATGATATTTCGTTTTTTATTAACAAAGGGGAAACGTTCGGACTTGTGGGTGAAAGTGGTAGTGGGAAATCGACGCTCGGTAGAACGATTGTAGGTCTCCATCAGGCAACAGATGGGCGGATTGTCTTCAATGGAAGGGAAACAAATTCTCTAAAAGGGAAGGAAGCCAGAGAGTTAAACCGCACGATGCAAATGATCTTTCAGGACCCACATGCTTCGTTAAATCCCCGGATGAGAATTATCGACATCATTGCGGAAGGCATCGACGCACACGGCCTTCTTAAAGGTAAAGCGAGGAAAGAACGTGTGTATGAGCTTTTGAAAAAGGTAGGACTGGATGCGGAGCATGCGAGGCGTTATCCGCATGAGTTTAGTGGGGGTCAACGACAGCGGATCGGGATTGCCAGGGCGCTTGCGGTGAATCCGGATTTCATTGTAGCCGATGAACCGATTTCAGCACTGGACGTATCGATTCAGGCGCAAATTGTGAATCTGTTAGAGGATTTAAAAGAAGAAGAGGGACTCACTTACCTCTTTATTGCGCACGATCTTGGGATGGTCAAGCATATCAGCGATCGAATCGGCGTGATGTATCTCGGTCAGCTTGTCGAGCTCACCGAGAGCGGGGGGTTGTTTGATGAACCGCTTCATCCGTATACGCAGGCGCTTCTGTCAGCGATTCCGATACCTGATCCAAAAGAAGCGTCGACGAGAGAACGAATCGTCCTTGAAGGCGATTTGCCAAGTCCGATCACACCTCCATCTGGATGCCGGTTCCGGACAAGGTGTGCGCATGCAATGGATATTTGTAGCGAGAAAGTCCCGGAGTGGAAAGAAGCGAGAGAAAATCACTGGGTTGCCTGTCATCTTTTTAATGAAATTGAAGGAGGAGAAGAATATGAAAAAAATCATTTATAGTTTGTTGATGGTCCTAACAGTTATTCCGTTTCTTGCCGCGTGTGGTGGCGGTGAGGAGTCATCAGGTGACGGTGAATCAAGTCAAGAAATCACCGTCAATGCGACGAGTGAACCACCATCTCTCGATCCAGCACTTGCGACAGATACGACATCAGGGTGGGTCATTGATCACCTTTTTGAAGGGCTGTATCGCAAAAATAAGAGTGGCGAAATTGAACCAGCACTCGCTGAAAAGACAGAGGTTTCCGAAGACAAGCGAACGTACACGTTTACACTGAGAGATGCGAAGTGGTCAAATGGTGATCCGGTTACGGCTGGTGACTTCGAATACTCCTGGAAACGAATTTTAAATCCTGAAACAGGAAGCTCCTTTGCGTTCTATCTGTATTACTTGAAAGGTGCGGAAGAGTATAACAAAGGTGACGGAACTGTTGACGATGTCGGTGTAACTGCCGTCGACGATAAGACATTGAAGGTTGAACTGAAAGAACCAACAGGATTCATTGAAAAACTGCTTTCCTTCTGGAGTTATTATCCTGTGAATCAGTCCGTTGTGGAAGAGAACGAGAACTGGGCAGCTGAAGCAGACGGTCTTGTAAGTAACGGTGCTTATGCAATGAATACGTGGGAACATGATAATGAGCTAACTGTTAAGAAAAATGATGAGTACTGGGATAAAGACAACATCAACATGGAGAAGATCACGTGGAAGATGGTGAATGACGCAACGACGTACTATCAAATGTATAAATCAGGCGAGCTCGACATGATCCACACGCTTCCGATCGATGTGATTTCATCTGAAAAGGATAGCGAAGACTTTAAGATCAAGCCGTATTTCGGAACATATATGTACATGTTCAACGTAGATAAAGAACCTTTTACAAATCCAAAGGTACGTAAAGCATTCGCGATGGCGATTGATCGTGAATCGATTACAGAGGATATTTCTCAAGGTGGCGAAACACCTGCTTATGCGTTCGTACCAAATGGTGTCGACACGCCTAATGGTGATTTCCGTGAGCAAGGAGAGAAATATTTTGATGAAGACTATGATGCTGCGAAACAACTGATTGAAGAAGCGAAGGAAGAAGAAGGCTGGGATGAGCTTCCTTCCGTGGAGCTCATGTATAACACGTCAGACAACCATAAGAAAATCGCTGAAGGCGTGCAGGAAATGCTGAAGCAAAACCTTGGTGTTAACGTGACGTTGAATAACCAAGAATGGAAAACGTATCTTGATACGACGAAACAAGGGAACTTCCAGATGGCGCGTATGGGGTGGATTGGTGTCTATGTCGATCCAACGCCAATTCTAGATTATTACCTCGGAGATAGCCCGAATAACAGAACAAACTGGGTGAATGAAAAATACGATTCTCTAATGGCGGAATCGAAGGAAGTGCAGGATGAAGAAGAGCGTATGAAGCTTCTACATGAGGCGGAGGGTGTGCTAATGGAAGACATGCCATTTATGCCTGTCTATCATTATTCACAGAATTTCTTAACGTCGCCTGATTATGACGGAATCGTTTATCCGGTCAATCGCTATCCAGATCTTCGTTTTGCTGAAAAGAAATAAGGGAGTTATGTCGAGGGAGATTTGCTTTAAAAGCGGATCTTCCTTTGACCTTCTGAAAGGGGAAGTGTGGGATGTGGAAGTTTCTAGTGTCACTGATGCTCTCGGTGATCTGTTCGGTGATTCTCTGGGGATCTGAAGGGATCGGATCAATGAAGTTAGTAAATGAATCTTTTTATTGGGGGATCATTGGGCTCACGGTCGGGGCTTTTCTCCTTATTCTTCGAACGGGTTTTCTCTCCTTGTTGTTTGAAGGGTTTTACAAGATACAGAGTCTTGTTACACCACGTTCGCGTGCGATGCAGCGTGTTGACGACCACTTGAAAGAGGACCATCGCTTTCTATTTTGGAAAGAACGGGTGATGGCAACGGGAATTTCACTATGCTTTGGAATCGGTACGGGTCTCAGTGTGCTTTCTTGTGCAGGAGTTCTGATGATGTAAGAGAAATGTGAAGAAGGAGAAAGGAAGTGTTGAACATGGAAGTGAAAATGGATAAGAAGCAAGGTGTGTTAAGCGAGGAATCATTGTATGAGCTAACATTTGTAGGAGATCCACAACTCTCGCCAAAGGGAGATTTCGTTGTTTATGTTAAAAAAGTGATCACAGAGGAAAAGGAATATGCGTCAAACCTGGTCCTAGTGAACCGTGATACGGGTATTGAGCATGATTGGACTGCTGCCTCAGGTGAACACAAAGATCATTTTCCGCGCTGGTCACCTGACGGGAAGACGATTGCTTTCGTATCAGACCGTTCTGGAGAGAATCAAATCTGGTTAATTTCAACGGATGGAGGAGAAGCGAGACAGCTGACATCGTTGAAGAAGGGGGCATCGGCTCCTGTGTGGAAACCGGATGGGTCCTCGCTGCTCGTGTTAAGTAAGGATGGAGAAGACGATAAAGAAGAGAGCTCTGGTAAAAAGCCGTTAGTTGTTACTGAGTTGCGTTATAAGGCAGATGGACAGGGTTTTCTTGATGATGCTCACTTGCAGGTTGTTCAGGTAGATGTGACTTCAGGATCTGGAAATGTGGAGTGGTTAACGGATGCGCCATTTGACCATTCGTCTCCAGCCTGGTCTCCGGATGGACGGAAGGTTACATATGTTCGAAGCCGTGACGAAGAACCTGGCTCGTATATGCGAACGGATCTTTATATCCAGCGGGTTAAGGAGAATGGGGAGCCAGAGCGCTTGAATGAAGACGGATGGAGCTTTATGGTACCGAACTGGTCACCGGATGGAAAGAGTCTCTCCTTCATCGGCCATGATTTTGTACATGAAGGGGCGACATTGAATAAGGTATGGACGGTCGATCTTACGACGAAGACATTTCGCTGCTTAACGGAGAACGTTGATCTTGAATGTACTGATGTCTTAATCTCTGATTTGCACTGGGGGAATGTCTCTGCTGGTGCTCAGTGGAACTCAGATAGCTCTGGACTCTACTTTCTCGCAAGTGAGAAAGGCAACACAGGAATTTACTATACCGGACTGGAAGAAGGTGTTCGACAAATCTCGGGTGGTGACAGGCACCACTACGGGCTTCACTATCATGCGAAGGCAGATGAGGCGGTGGTTGCGATTAGTGATCCAATCAACGTGGGTGATATTTATACGGTGGCGTTTAAGGAAGACGGCGTGCAGGAGGTTCAGGTGTCGGAATATAACCGTGATTTTCATCAAAAATATGAGTTTTCGTCCCTAGAAGAATTTACTTACTCCGGTAAAGACGGGCTAAACGTCCAAGGTTGGATGATGAAGCCGTCTGGTTTTGAAGAAGGAAAGCAGTATCCGATGATTCTCGAAATTCATGGAGGGCCACATATGATGTATGGGAATTCGTTCATGCATGAATTTCAGCTTCTTGCTGCGAAAGGATATGCTGTTCTCTTTACGAATCCACGTGGTAGTCACGGTTATGGTCAGGAATTTGTGAATGGATGTCGCGGTGATTATGGTGGTGGAGATTATGAAGACCTGATGGCTGGAGTAGACGCTGCCATCGCGAAGTTTCCTTTTATTAATGAAGAGAGACTTTTTGTCACAGGTGGAAGCTATGGAGGCTTTATGACGAACTGGATCGTTGGAAAGACAGATCGGTTTAAAGCAGCCGCCACACAGCGATCGATTTCAAATTGGCAGAGCTTCTATGGTGTCAGTGATATTGGCTACTTTTTCACAAAGTGGGAAGTCGGCAATGACCTAGATGAGAACCCTGATAAGCTTTGGCAACACTCACCGCTGAAGTATGTGGATCAAATCCAAACGCCTCTGCTAATCCTTCATAGTGAAAAGGATTACCGCTGTCCCATTGAGCAGAGTGAGCAGCTATATATCGCATTAAAACATCGAGGGAAGAAGACAACATTTGTCCGGTTTCCGGACTCAGACCATAATTTATCTCGAAGCGGTCACCCTGAGCTGCGTGTTGAGCGGTTAAAGCATCTTGCTGGTTGGTTTGAGGAGAATTTTGAAGGGGATAAGAAATGAAAAAAATCCTATTAACAGGATTCGAGCCCTTTTTATCTCATCCGATCAATCCTACTGAAATAATCGCGAAAGAATTCGATGGACAGGTTATCGGGGACTTTAAAGTGTACGGACGGGTGCTTCCAGTCGAGTTTTCTCGAGCTTCAGAAGAGCTGTTTGCTCATGTAGAGGAAGTTGAACCTGATGCTGTGATGTTACTCGGATTAGCGGCCGGGCGACATGCTATTACACCCGAGCGAATTGCGATCAACGTTAATGATGGAGTGAAAGATAATGCTGGGAGGACTCCTATAGATGAACCGATTGAGTTAGAAGGTGAGGATGGTTATTTCAGTACGCTGCCGGTCCGTACAATAGTAGATTCCCTTCACGCAAAGGGAATTCCAGCGTCCGTTTCAAACTCAGCAGGCACTTATCTGTGTAATCACGTGATGTACCGTGTGCTGCATTACATTAAAAACAATGATCTTAAAATGAGGGCTGGTTTTGTTCATTTACCACCTTCTTTTGAACTGGTTCTGAAGGAGCCTGAACTTACAGGATGGCCAATGGAGACTCTTTTTAATGGTGTGAAAGAAATGATTCATTCGCTAGGAGGGGTTCACGAATGGTCACAATCATAAAAGGGACGATTTTCACTGGAGAAGAGTTGCTTGAGGATTCAGCAGTTGCTTTTGATGAGAAGGAAGTACTTGCTGTTGGGGAGAAAGCGATGAGTATTGAAGCAGATCACATCGTCCACGTTGATGGTAAAACTGTTTTGCCCGCTCTGATCGATTGTCACGTCCATCTTACAATGGATGGACAAGCTGATCCGTTCGCCGTGATGATGAAAGAAACTGAAGCAGAAATGGCTTTTCGTGCGATTCGAAATGCTCATAAGCATCTGGCTGCAGGAGTTTTAACCGTTCGAAGTCTAGGAGCAAAAGATCAAGTTGATCTTTCCTTTCGTAATTCAGTAAAGGAAGGTGTGGTGGAAGGTCCACGGATCGTTGCGAGCGGAGAACCGATTGTGATGACGGGTGGACATGGTCATGTGATGGCAATTGAAGCGGATGGTGAAACGGAGGTACGGAAGGCAGCTCGTTTTCTGTTGAAATCAGGTGCAGATGTGGTGAAGTTAATGGCGACAGGAGGAGTGATGACCAACGGCGTTGAACCAGGATCACCGCAGCTAAGTGAAGTGGAGATGAGAGCAGCGTGTGAAGAAGCCAACCATGCAGGAAAGACAACGGCAGCTCACGCACAGGGCGTCACCGGGATTAAGAATGCGATTCGGGCTGGAATCACGTCGATTGAGCATGGAATATTCTTGGATGATGAAGCAATCGAGCTGATGATTCATCATGGAACGTATTTAGTACCGACACTTGCTGCACCATTTCATATCGTTGAAAATGGTGTGAAAGCAGGTATTTCTGAGGATGCCGTTCGCAAAGCTGAAGCCGTGATGACACATCATCGTGAAAGTTTTAGGAAGGCTTATCAAGCAGGCGTGAAAATCGCCACAGGAAGTGATGCGGGTACACCGTTTAATTTACATGGTGATTACGTAACGGAAGTGAAGTTAATGGTTGAGAGCGGAATGAGTCCGATCGATGCACTGATAGCTTCGACAAAAACGGCAGCGCATCTTCTACAAGTCGAAAGTGTAACTGGTTCTTTAGAGGTAGGAAAGCAGGCAGATCTCATCATAGTAGATGGAAATCCACTCGAAGATATTGAAAGACTTAGAAAAATTGATGACGTCTACCAATCTGGCAGAAAAATATCAGCTGGATCTAAAGGGAAGAGCCTCCTTTCGACAAATAGCGGGCGGTGACAGGCACTTGACGAGCTTCACGAAAGATACTATACTATTGGAAATAGTTAAATAATATCAACAACTCTTATCAAGAGTGGCAGAGGGACTGGCCCTATGACGCCCGGCAACCATCTCAGTTCGTGAGAAAGGTGCTAATTCCAGCAAACGAGGAATCGTTTGAAAGATGAGAGGGAGTTCAAGCACGAATGACTGATTACTTCGAAATCACTCAACTCTCTCTGTACTTTACAGAGGGAGTTTTTTTATTGGGAGGGGATTTTCACTAGTTAAAGGAATTTTTATGCTTTTATGTTTTAGTGCTAAAACGCTTTACATGACTAGATAATTTGAGAGGGGATTGTCAGATGAAGAAATCATTATACGTATTAGGTGCACTTATTTTAGTTATTCTTGCAGGCTGTTCAGGGAACGAGGCATCAGGAGATTCAGATGAGGGACCGTTGAAAGTTGGGGTCACGGCTGGTCCTCATGAAGATGTGATGAATAAAGTGAAGGAAGTTGCAGCAGAAGATGGATTTGAAATTGAAGTGATTGCTTTTAATGACTACGTCATGCCGAACACTGCTCTTGATGAAGGTGAACTAGATGCGAACGTGTTTCAACACGAACCGTATCTCGATGATTTTGTAAAAGAACGAGGGTTAGAACTTTCCAAAGTAGCGACAACGATCAATTTTCCGATGGGTATTTATTCTGATAAGTATAAGAGTCTTGATGAGCTTCAGGATGGGGACAAGGTTGGTTTGCCGAATCACTCTACTGGTGAACCAAGAGCGCTCATGTTGTTTGAAAAAGCCGGTATCATTGAGTTGAAGGATGGAGTCGGAGTTGAAGCAACGATTAAAGATATTGAGAAGAACCCTCACAATTTAGAATTCATTCCACTGGAAGCTTCTCAGATTCCAAGACAGCTTGGCGAGCTTGCAATTGCGGCGATCAATACAAACTTCGCGATGGAAAGTGGACGTGTACCGAAAGAAGACTCACTTGAAATGGAATCAGAAGACTCTCCATGGGTAAATGTTATTGCGACGAAAACAGAAAACAAAGATGACGAGCGTATTCAAAAGCTAGTGGACTACTATCAATCAGATGAAGTGAAGCAGTTTATCCAGGATGAATTTAACGGCTCTGTTGTCGCATCTTGGTAATGAGGAGGAGTGAGCGAGATGATTCGATTAGAAAATATCACGAAAACGTATAAGAGTGGGGCTACCATTACGAAGGCAGTCGATGATGTTTCTTTACAAGTTGAAAAAGGGAGCATCTATGGGGTAATCGGCTATAGTGGCGCTGGCAAAAGCACGCTTGTCCGAATGGTGAACCTTCTCGAGCGTCCAACAGAAGGAAAGGTGTACATGAACGACGTTGAGCTCACTTCCTTATCCAATGGAAAGCTTCAAAAAACGAGACAGCGAATCGGGATGATCTTTCAATCGTTTAACCTATTGAAAACAGGCACTGTCCATCAAAATATCTCGATTCCGCTTAAGCTGACTGGCGTTCCGAAAAATGAAATTGAAGCGAGAGTGGATAAATATTTAGAGATCGTCGGGTTATCGGATAAGCGTGATGCTTATCCGTCTCAGCTATCGGGAGGGCAGAAGCAGCGCGTAGCGATTGCACGTGCACTTGCTCATGAACCCGAAGTGCTTTTATGTGATGAGGCAACAAGTGCACTCGACCCTGATACAACAGAGTCTATTCTCTCGTTATTGGAACAGATTAACCGAGATTTTGGAATCACGATCTTATTGATTACCCATGAAATGCATGTTGTGCAGAAAATCTGTCATGAAGTTGCCGTGATGGAGAATGGAAAGGTGATTGAGCAGGGACGTGTGGTTGATATTTTTAGCAAACCAGCGACAACTACTTCGAAACGGTTCGTTCAATCGTTATTTCAGGATGAGTTGCCAGAGTCACTAGTGTCGCGTTTGAAGGAGAAAGGTCAGATCGTGACGCTTTCTTTTATTGGAGAAAGTTCGGGAAATCCCGCACTTGCGCTTGTGAGTAAGCATTTTGATGTATTTCCGTCGATTTTAGCCGGAAATATTACGCAGTTGAAAGATCAGCCGTTTGGCAGACTGGTCGTGCATTTGGATGGGGAAGCAGATGAAACAGCTAGGGCAGTTGCCTTTTTGGAAGAAAAAGGTGTGGTTGTTGAAGGATATGTTCAGGAGGTGAATGCACATGTCAGCTAAAATATCGGAATTCATTGATGTCTGGGGGGCAGATATCTGGAAAGCGATTATTGAAACATTTGAAATGGTCGGGATTTCACTCTTCATTTCCGTATTGATTGGACTTCCGTTAGGTGTGCTCCTTGTTTTAACAAGACCAGAAAAGGCGCTTGAGAATAAGTTTCTTTTTCGCTTATTGAATACTGTTATTAACATTATCAGGTCGATCCCGTTCATCATCTTATTATTTTTCATCTTACCTTTCACAAAAATGATCGCCGGGACAACGATCGGCGTGCAAGGTGTTATCGTGCCGCTCGTTGTCTTTACGGCGCCTTATATTGCACGATTGATGGAATCTGCGCTTCTCGAAGTGGATCGCGGTGTCGTTGAAGCTTATGAAGCGATGGGTGTGAAAACAAGACACATTATCTGGCACGTTCTTGTAAGGGAATCTCGTTCTTCCATTGTTCTTGGACTGACGATCGCGACAATCGGACTGATTGGAGCAACAGCGATGGCAGGTCTTGTCGGAGCTGGTGGTCTTGGCGATCTCGCCTATCGATATGGTCATTTGCGCTATGAAGTTGATGTGATGTACGTCACCGTCTTTCTCCTAATCGTCCTTGTTCAAGGGTTGCAATCGTTTGGAAATATTCTCTCAGCACGTTTGAAAAAGGATTAAGTGAAAGGGGGAGGATGATCATGCAAGCAATCGCTGATAAACCTTTTCCTGTTCAGTTTGAGCAGCTGGAGGAATTGGCGAAACAGAAGATGTCTAAAAACGTCTTTGATTATGTACAAAGTGGAGCTGGTGCTGAGGAAACCCTGCGTTCGAATCGGCAGGTGTTTGATAAGTGGAAGATCGTTCCTCGCTTTTTAAAAGATGTATCGGATCTTTCAACGAACGTGAAGGTAAACGGCACTGAATGCGATGCTCCGATTATGCTCGCGCCAATTGGGATGCAAGGCATCGTTCATAAAGAGGGAGAGCTTGCGACAGCTAGAGCAGCAGCGAAAGAAAATCTGCCGTTTGTTTCAAGCACTGTTTCTTCTTTTTCAATGGAAGAGATTGCTGCTGAGCGGAATGGAGCTAAATGGTTTCAACTGTATTATCCCGATGATCCTTCACTCGTGAAAAGTTTAGTGAAGCGTGCCGAGGCTGCTGGATATTCTGCAATTGTGATTACGGTTGATACAGCGATGCTTGGTTATCGTGAGCGAGATCGATCCAATCGTTATTCTCCTTTTCTTCTTGGGAAGGGAATCTCAAACTATGAAGCTGATCCAGTCTTCAATGAACGAATGAGTCGGTCGGAGAGTGCTTCCATTTTAGATGAAATGAAGAAGGTCTTCTATAAACCATCGCTTTGTTGGGAGGACATTGCATATTTGAGAAGCGTAACGTCTCTTCCGATTTATTTGAAAGGAATACTAAGGAAAGAAGATGCACGCCTGGCTGCTGATTATGGGATGGCAGGGATCGTCGTTTCTAATCATGGAGGGCGTCAACTTGATGGCTGTCTTGCTTCTCTTGATGCCCTTCCTTCTATTAAAAAGGAAGTAGGAGATGAGCTAACCATATTATTTGATAGTGGCATTAGAAGAGGATCTGACATCGTTAAGGCAATTGCGCTTGGAGCTGACGCTGTATTTGTCGGCCGTCCCTATCTTTATGGATTAGCGGCAGATGGTGAACGTGGTGTTCAGCATGTATTGAGGCAGTTGAAAGAAGATCTGTTTATCTCGTTATCATTAGCAGGTGTGTCTACATTAAATGAACTCAATAAAGAATGGGTTCAGCGAGCTTAGGAGGAATGACAGATGGGACCAATACAAGTAAGAGCGACCCCGGGGCACTATGAATGTCGACCTGGCGTTCTTCAGGAATTACCGCGGCTGCTTCAGGAAGGCCATTTTCAAAAAGTCTTTGTTATTTCAGGGCGCCGCTCCTGGGAAGCGGCGCAAGAATATTTTCCAGATTTGTCTTCTTTTCATACCGCATACTCCACGTATCATGGGGAATGTTCAGAAACAGAAATTGCAAGACAAGCGGAATTAGCACGTATTCACGGTGCGGATTTGGTAGTAGGGGTTGGAGGGGGAAAAGTTCTTGATGTCGCCAAAGCGGTTGGTCATGAAATCAATAAAGACGTGGCTCTCGTACCAACGCTAGCTGCTACTTGCGCAGCGACCACACCACTTAGTGTGAAATATTCAGATGATGGCGAGTTTATTACGTATACTATTTTTCCAAGAAGTACATATCTTGTTCTTGTAGAGCCAGAAATTCTTTTGCGTTCCCCAATTGCTTATTTCCGAGCGGGAATTGGTGATACGCTTGCCAAATGGTATGAAGCGAGAGCGTTAATTGAAAGACTGCCTTCAACTCCTGTCTCCGTTAAATTAGCTTACGAGATCGCTAGAAGTTGCCGAGATGTCCTTGTGAAGGATGGTGAAAAAGCAGTTCAAGATCAGCAAAGAGGTCGTTTGAGCGATGCATTTGTTCGAGTCGTTGAAACGAATCTTTTATCAGGAGGAATGGTAGGCGGTCTAGGTGATCGCTATGGTCGTATTGCTTGCGCACATTCGATTCATAACGGGTTAACGCATATTGAAGAAGCACATTCCTTTCTTCATGGCGAAAAGGTAGCGTATGGTATTTTAGTGCAGCTTGTACTGGAAGGAGAGTGGGAGGAAGTAAGAGGATTGTTTTCTTTTTATGAGCAAATTGGTTTGCCGATCTCGTTAGAATCCCTTGGGGTAGCGGCTGGAGATGTGGAAGATGCCGGTCAGTTGGTTGCCGAATACGCCACTAAAAAAGGAGAATCCATTCATTTTCCGACGTCTTCACTCGTTCCGAAAAGGGATGTCGTTGAAGCAATCCTTGGATTAGAAGCTTTGCAAGTGACGTTAAGCTGATCAGCTTAACGTGAATAGAGGCAAAAAAATTCCCCTGGCTGTTTACATTTAACAACCAGGGGGCTAGCTATAATACAAAGGTCTTGAGAGAAGATCAAGGTGGCGGTTATGGTGATCACGTAGGTGCTGTTGCTCGTGACCGTTTGTATGAAAGACATTTTTTATAAGTAATAAGATGGTCATTATACTTCCTCCTTGTGGTTTGGCCTAGCGCCGGTTAATAATTTCTTGTTCTAGAACGTAAATGTTTTCCAAGTTGAGCACCTCCTTCGTTTCTTTTGTTACTTTCATTCTACGCCGCTACGAAAGGAAATAAACCAGCCACTGGTTCGGTTTTTATCTCCTCCTTAAGAAGGAGATTTTCTCAGCCTCTATTCATTCGACAAATACCGGGTGGTGACAGGCACGATTAACGATTATGCCTTGACAGTACCACAATTTGGTAGTATTTTAAGTTAATGCCGACTAAACTTATAAGAATTATACAGTTTGTCCTAAAAATGAAATGTGAATGGGGGAATAGAGGATGGATATATTTTTAGTGGTTGTGAATATTGCCATTTTATTTGTTCTTATTGGTGTTTTAATTAAGATGCAACAAAAGCATGTGTCGTTTAGTAAGCGGGTTTTTACTGGATTAGGTTTCGGTGTAGCGATTGGTGTATACTTGCAAATTGCGTTCGGTGCTAGTTCGGAGATTGTTAGTCAAACTTCAGATTGGTATGGGATTGTAGGAAGCGGGTATGTTCGCTTGCTCATGATGATCGTCATTCCACTTGTAATGGTTTCAATCATTCAATCGATTACAAATCTTGAAAAGACATCAGAGCTTGGGAAGATGTCAGGCTGGATTATTGGTATTCTTGTTTCAACAGCTATGGTTGCAGCGATTGTAGGTGTGGCAAGCTCGTTAATTTTTGATTTGAATGCCGAGCAAATTAAAGCGGGTCAGGCGGAGCAGGACCGAGGTAGTTATCTTGAAGAAACGCTTGGTGGCGTGCAGGATATGAGTACGCCCGATAAGATTCTAGCTTTCATTCCGGCCAATCCGTTTGAAGATATGACAGGGGCTCGTCCAACCTCCACCATTGCTGTGGTTATTTTCTCAGCGATCGTAGGAATTGCAGCTCTTGGAGTGCGGAGGAAAAATCCAGATCAAGCGGCCATTTTCACGAAGGGTGTAAATGCAGTTTACGCGATTGTGATGCGAATCGTTACGCTTGTCCTTCGCTTAACTCCTTTTGGTATTATGGCATTAATTGCAACGACGGTGGCGCAAACGAACGTTGCTGGTATTCTTGAGCTGGGGAAATTTGTTCTCGCATCTTATCTCGCGCTACTAGTGATGTTCATCATTCATTTGATTTTGATTGCGACAGGTGGATTAAATCCACTTATGTATTTGAAAAAGGTATTGCCTGTTCTCACATTTGCTTTTACTTCACGATCAAGTGCTGGGACAATTCCATTGAACATTTCTGCTCAGAAAAATAGCCTTGGCGTTGACGAAGGTACAGCGAACATGTCAGCTTCGTTTGGTGCTACAATCGGTCAAAATGGATGTGCAGGCATTTATCCCGCTATGCTAGCGGTTATGATCGCGCCAACAGTTGGGATCGATCCGCTTAGTCCAGGGTTTTTAATTCAGCTTGTGCTAATCGTTGGAATTAGTTCGTTTGGCGTAGCTGGTGTTGGTGGAGGGGCTACTTTTGCAGCCTTAATTGTGCTCTCTTCGATGAACTTGCCGGTTTATTTAGCGGGACTTCTTATTTCAGTTGAGCCACTCATCGATATGGGACGGACCGCGCTTAACGTAAATGGTGCCATGACATCCGGTACGTTAACATCCCGTATTCTTGGCAAGTTAAATCATGATAAGTTTAACGATTCTAAGGCGATTGAGAAAGATATTGCTGTATAAAGAAAGAGTGATCCCGCTTCGATTAGGAAGCGGGATTTTGTATGTCATGATTTTATTGCCTCCACTTATGATCCGTGTGGATGATAGTCTCTTGGAAGCTTCGTTTTATTAGACTGTAGGCAAGAAGTTTTTATCTCAACTATATGTGACTGACTTTCATTCCATTTTGTAAAATACTTAAATTGAAGGAAGTGCGGCACTTACCGTCGAAAAGGAAAGGGGTATAACTGATCAGGGGGGAAGCATATGTATTGGCTCAGGCTTCTTATTACAGGTCTAGTAATCATCATGACTGCTTCATGTTCCTCACAGGCTACTACTGTCCATCATGACAAGACGGATACCCTTCATCTTGTTCCTAAAGGATTTGAGGGTCCGTTGATCGTCATCTATAACGTCGAGGGGGCTCCTAAATTAAAAAAGGAAAAAGGGTTTACGGTTATACCTTATCAGGATGATGGCACTTATTTAACATCGACAGAAGACATGGAGTATGGAGCAGTCACTGATGAATTCTATTACGTTGATAAAAAGGACAAGCGTACCTCGATTGAACGGAATTGTGCGTATCTGTTTCCAAACAGCGGTGTTTCGATCGAGGATCGGCGCCTCTTGTATAATGCATACTATTTAACGAATACGGAATGTAGTGAAGAATTTTATAATAGTGGTCCTCAGAATCAGAACAACCGCAATATAACTGCGAAGGTAGAAGAAAAGTTAAAGGAAGAGGGGTTGCTTCCATAACGTCGTATTTCTAGAAATAAGGTGCGAAGCAAGATCATGCACTATTTGTAATTGTGACTCATGCAAAAACGAAGGCGCTGTCAGGCGCCTTCGTTTCTTTTGGTTCTTCGCCAGATTTGTTTCACTTCGCATAACGTTTTTCCATCAAATGTTAAGCGGTAGACGTCTGGCATATCGAGGCTTCTCCAAAAGTTCACATCATAGCTTTGATCAAAATAGCTCATCATGAGGACTAGTATGTTGCCGTGAGTGCCGATCACAATGCTCTTACCTTTGTATGTATGTAAGATGTTTATCAGTGCCTGTGCGCCTCTTTGTCGTGCGTTCTCATTGGATTCTCCTCCGGGTAAGTGAAAGCATTCATTGTTCCAGACAGAAGCGATGGCTTCATTAAAATCATTAACGGGTCCACTTGCAAGAGTTCGCTCTTTGAGCGCTTCGATGACATGGACCTCCCTGTTAATGTGTCGAGCGATCCCTTCAACGGTTTGAATTGCTCGCATATAGGGACTTGAAAAAACGACGTCTACCTGTTCATTCTTCATTAAATCCGTTAACATCTCTTGATCTGTCCACCCTTTCTCTGAAAGGCCACGTCTGTATTCATCTGGTGTATAAACTGAATGAGCATGGCGAACAAGATAAACGGTGGTTTGATTGGTTCTGTTCAATACGTGCTTCACCTCATTAGTGTGGAGGGGGACAGGCACGTGCCTGTCCCCCTCTTTATTGCCTTTCTAAAATCATTCTCGTTAACTGGGTCCTGTTTTTAACACCTGTTTTTTCATAGATGCGGCTGAGATGCTTTTTGATTGTTACTTCACTCAATGTGAGTTCCTTTGCGAGCTTAGCGTTGGAATAGCCTTGAATAACTAACGTTACGACTTCTTTTTCTCTCGGTGTGAATTTGAAGTGGTCGAGTGGTGTTTCGACCAGGTTCACTCCGAGTGCTGTGGCAAAGGTTTCGAGATAAAGTGGTAACCGAGAGTTTCGTAAATCTAACTCATAAGTTTTTGAAGGTCTTGAAGGTCCATAATCATAGTGAATCGCCTCCGGAACTTCTTCAAACTGAAATTGTTCCAACAATTCCTGATAGAAAAGGAGCGGGGTGGAAGCAATCAGGAGTCCCTCAGTGAGGACGAGTGGGAGAAGATGATACAGCAGCGCTTTACGATCTGCAGTGTGTTCTTCACTCTTTACACCGAGATAGCGAATGACCCAACCAGCGGGAGCATTTTCAGTTAGGAGTCGTTTTTCTTCAGGTTCTGTGAGACGTTTAAAATAACTTCTCGTCACAGGGCTTTTTCGTAAAAAAGGTGCAGTTGAAGAGTTGATTGGAATAAGAAAGGCGATTCCAACAACCCCTTCATCAAGATGTCGAAGTAATTTCACGTGCTGGATGCCAATGGATTCAATCATTTCCTTCGTTACAAAAGAAGCTTCCTGTTGAAGATGGTTCATGGGCACCTGAGGATTAATTGATTTACTTGATTGTTTACTAGATGAAGTTTTTTTGAATTCTGGTTTTACGAATGATGGTTTTGATAAATAGGAAAGCACCTCCGGCCAATCTTCTGGACCAGCGGAAGTCATCGAGTATGTAGAAAGAGATTCATGGTCGAAAAGGGTAGCTCGTATCATTGGCTCCCCCAGTAAATAGAAGAATTCACTGATTTCAGCAGACTCCATTAAACGATCATCCTGGAAGAACGTACGACAATACATGAGTGCACGTTTCCAAAGCTGATGATAATAGGTAGGCTTTCGTCTTCGGAGATCGTCTCTCATTGCTCGCTGAAATAGAGGATTCAGTTTCCAACCGAACTTTGTCTCTTCAAAAAAAGATAGTGAAACAAGCGTTTCGAAATCTGTGCGCGTTATCGGTTGATCGAGCATCACTTCAAGTTTCTCCTGTTGAATGTATCGACCGATCGAAGCAACTTCTATATAGGGAAGTAAGCTGTCATCCTGCAATTCACTCAGCCATTCTTTTACGACTGTCCGATAAATCGTTTGCTCATCACTCTCGTTCCATTCCTTCGTCAGTTGAAGTTTTTGCACACAAAGGGACAGAGCGTATGGATTACCTGTTGAAAATTGCCATGCTTTTTTGATGAGAGGTTGATCCAACGTTTGGAAAGCAGAATCGAATTGTCCGATACTGAACCCTTTTAATTCAATCGAAGTAATAAACGGATACCAGATTGAAGCTCTCCATGAAGCATTTAACGGTTTACGACCACAGAAGATCAGGATACTTGTGGATGGTAGTGTGGGGAGGAGAGATTGCCTAAACCACTCATCTAGATCCTGGAAGCGTTCATAGGAGTCAATCGCAATGACAAACCGAACACCTTTTTGTTCCAACTTATGGATGTGCATGTTGATTGCTTCGAGAGGGGATACATACAAGCTTGAAGCTCCCATTTGTTCAAGTAATGCTAGTAGAAAAGAAGCTGGTTCTGCCTTTGAATACTGGGCATTCAGAAGGTAGAAGACGACGCCTTTCCTTGTTGCTTCCTTTTGGTAATGAACCAGTAATTCACTTTTTCCTGTCCCTGGCTGACCGTGAATGGATAAAATACCACTTCCGTTTTGATCGATCAAATCAGTAAATGTCTTTATTTCTTGTTCTCTAGTAATATTAAATGGGAATGGTTTTGAATGATTATTTGTTGAAGGATCTGGAAGCATAATCCATATCACTCTCCAATGAATAAAATTACACGAATTTGTATAAGTAGTATACTTTCGTATACTACCTTACGATTCCTGCTTTTGTTAAAATTAATTTATAAAATATTCAGAATTAACAAAATAAGGGAGGGTTAGCAATGGAACCAGGTGGAAGTCAGCCTGAAAATATGAACCCGACTCCTCGGAAGACTTCGAGTGGGATGGAGGAGAATGTAGCAGGACTGTTGACCTATGTTCTGGGATTCGTTACAGGTATTATCTTTCTACTTATTGAAAAGGAAAACAGGTTTGTGCGTTTTCATGCGATGCAATCGATTGTCGTCTTTGGATCTCTATTCGTGGCAAGTCTTGTATTGAATGTCATTCCAGTCATTGGAACACTCGCGTCTTTGTTCATCTTGCCCCCTTTAACTCTCATTGTCTGGATTGTATTAATGATGAAGGCATATCAAGGCAAGATGTATAAACTTCCGATCGTAGGAGATTTCTCTGAGAAACAGCTAGAGAGGTTAACATAAAATAAAACCGCATTTCCTCCGAGAGGAGAAATGCGGTTTTTGCTTTATTTCTTCGTTGCTAGTTCTTGATCAACGACATGCTTTAAATAGTTCATGACATCTTGTTGCAAGTCAGGACGATTAAGAGCGAAATCTACTGTTGCTTTAATAAAGCCGAATTTATCCCCAACATCATAACGCTCGCCTTCAAACTCATGAGCGAAAACGGCTTGTTGTTCATTCAGAACTTTGATTGCGTCAGTCAGTTGGATTTCCCCGCCAGCACCTGTTGGAAGATTCTCTAGAATAGAGAAAATTTCAGGAGTAAGAATGTAGCGTCCAAGAATGGCGTAGTTGGAAGGTGCATCCTTAAGAGAAGGTTTTTCGACAAGGGACTTGATTGGGATGATCCCGTTGTCAATTTGCTCTCCTTTTGGAGCGATGATTCCGTATTTTGATACAGCATCATCCGCGACTTGCTGAACGCCAACGATCGACGTCCGATAGCGATTGTAGCTATCCATCAGTTGGCCGATGCACGGCTGCTCAGATTTAACGATATCATCTCCAAGAAGGACAGCGAAAGGTTCGTTCCCAATAAAACGACTTGCGCAATTGATCGCATGTCCCAGTCCTTTTGGTTCTTTTTGACGAATGTAGTGGATGTTTGCAAGGTTTGATATTTGTTGAACTTCTTTTAACATTTTATCTTTCTGTTTCTTGATGAGCGTTTCTTCAAGTTCATACGATTTATCGAAATGATCCTCAATGGCGCGCTTTCCACGACCACTGACAATAATAATATCTTCAATGCCAGCTGCTACCGCTTCTTCTACAATATATTGAATCGTTGGCTTGTCCACGATTGGTAACATTTCTTTAGGCTGTGCTTTAGTTGCTGGTAAGAACCTTGTTCCAAGACCAGCAGCAGGTATAATCGCCTTTCTAACTCTCATGTTGAATCCTCCCAGTAACTAATTGATTTCGAACAATAAATAATTGCTTACTAATATTAACATATCACCAGACTTTTTTCCTGCTTTCTCAGTATTTGAGCGAAAGCAGTCATAACAATGAAGATGATGAAATTGTTCCGTTTTACTCTTAATACATGCCTGTTATCAGATTTTTCGACAGGAAATGTTGGTTTCCTTCTCATTCTTCTAATGTTATTATAAAGTTTAATTATTTATTTTGGTCAAATACCATATCTCACCAGAGAATTTTATGTCGTAATTGGATGAAGCATAAGCTCTCATGAAACAACATGATTTGCTTTTTAACATTCTGTACAGTATTTCATAGTAAAAATGTGCTGTATGACGACGTCAAGGATCGAGGGTAGGCTCAGTTCTTTATTTTCTGATTATTCCGATATTTAAACCATGTTACAAATGAACAATTAAGAAGTTTCCTATTAAAAGGTGATACGCTGAAAAGCTTTGCTAATCTTACTAGTTGGGTTTGTTTAAGAAAATGGAACTCTCTAAGACGAACGCCGTATTATACTCTCGTTCATTGTTGTGATCTACTGAGGTCCAAAACCGTTTTAATTATTCTATGAAGGGTAATGAAAGGTAATTGCGTTCGGTTACGTTTCACCCAATTTTGAGTGTACAATATAACTTCCAACATCATAAAAAAGGCTAAGCAGAACGTTTAGATGTTGGTTTCATCTCCCTGAAGGTTTGATGGACTTTATTAGTTGGTATGTCGTGATGGTTTACGAAAACAACTTTTTCGGAGCCGGATCGTTTTGATGATTAGAGATCGGTTATTACCTTACCGCTTAAAGAAGTTGGTGCTTTTTTACATTCAATCGAAACCCATAAGCATGAATGTTGTGACGAATGATGTCGTAGTTCGGTATGTGGTGAAGACTCGCTCAAACGAGCAGGTTTAGTTTTCTATTGTTATTGTAATTTTGTTGCTCAGTCAATGAAAAGATTATTTATTGCTAGGACCACTAAATAATTGGAAGTTCATTAAAAGTTAAAAGGGTCATAAATCGGACCGAAAAAACTATATTTACCTTATTTTTACAATGAATATCCAGTTGAATTCATGTATACTTAAATATTAGATTGAAAAGGTTTATCAAAAAATAGTTTTATAGAGAGATAGAAATAAGGCGAAGTTGTGAAGGGATGAAAAGAAATGAAAGACTTGTTCTTTTCCGTGCTTCTCGTCGTGAAGAATGAAGAGAGGTATATTCGTAAGTTGCTAGAAGGAGTCTTGCAACAGGAGTTTCCTCAAGATTCATATGAAATTCTAGTAGTTGATGGAATGTCATCCGATCGAACGAAGGATATAGTAGAAGATGTCAGCCAAAAGAATCCGGGAAAAATACGGTTATTTGATAATCCGAAAGAAACGTTGCCACCAGGATGGAATTTAGCAATAGAGAATGCTAAAGGACGTTATATTCTTAGAGTGGATGGACACACAATGATTCCGCAAGGTTTCTTGCAGGGATATTATGATCTGATCCAACGCAAACCTGACATGGACTGTGTTGGTGGAGTGATTCGAACTGAAGGAAAAGGATTTTGGGGAACGATTAACGCGTATGTATACTCCCATCCTATGGGCGTAGGTAATTCGATGTTCCGTATTACTTCAAGTTCGAGTAAGTGGGAAGGTCCTGTTGATACGGTACCATATGGTGCTTACAAACGTGAAGTGTTCCAAAAAGCAGGATTGTTTAACGAAAACTTAAGAAGAAGTGAAGATATAGAGTTTCACGCGAGAGTTAGAAATCAAGGTGGTCAATTTTATTTATCCAGTGAAATCGAATCAACCTATTATGCGAGGGATAGCCTGAAGGCTTTTGTTCAGAAATCGTTTGCTGATGGGAAATGGGGAATTATTGCTTCGAGAAGTACACGAGGGGTAATGCGGTTCCGACAACTGGCACCATTGATGGCGTTCATAACTGGGACAGGGCTCGGAGTTGGTGCATTGTTTAATGATGCCTTTTTCATTGGCTTGATGTCCCTTGTAGCTATCTATCTGTTGATGATTGGTATTTCTTCACTCGGCGTTATTAACAAACATGGTTTCCGAGCATATTTTCCAACTGTGATGCAGTTCTTTCTGCTTCACTTTTCAAGAGGACTTGGGCTGATTGCCGGATACTTTAGCAAACAATACTGGAAGGTGAAGACCGGTCATGAAAAATGGGCAAGAATTACTACCGACCACATTTCTTGATAATGAGACGATTCTTTCCTATCGAAAGCAATCTCAATCATTAAGTTATAAAGAAGACCTTTGGTCATGGTACGTCTTACGTAGAATTTCGATTTATTTTACTTTGCTGTTTCGGAAGTTGAGCTTAACACCGAACACAGTAAGCTGGATGAGTGTATGTTTCATCCTATTGTCAGGATTATCTCTTGTAATCGCCACGCCGCTATCCATCGTGTTAGCCGCCTTGTTCTACAACATCGGTTATTTACTGGATTGTGTAGATGGCGAACTTGCAAGAATCACAAAGCAAACATCTTCAAAAGGGTACTACATCGACATCATTATACAAGCTGCGGCGCTGCCTGTATTTCTATCAATGGTCCTCACCGTGTTAAGAAAGACCGGGATGTTGGACGTTAACCTGTTAGGAATGATACTTGTATATGTGACGTTTGTTGCGATCATTATGGCACTACTCGTGCCGATTGCCTATCAGTTAACAAAGTTAACAATGTCACAATCAACGACGCAGGATCCTGTTAATTCGATCCGAGATGGTTCGTTGTTTTTTGATATTGTAGCTGTTCTACTTGGTCTACCTGGTTTCTTTGTTGCAGCAGTTGTGATTGTCATCATTGAGCAGGCAACTGGGCAAGAACTACTACTTTACTATTTAACGTTTTTCCTTGCCATGCTTGTCTTAAAGACAAGCTTGCGAGTATTCATAACATCGCGCTCATTTGATCGAAGTTAGTTTTCGGTACACATCCATTATAAAACAGAATGGGCTAGAGTGATGTTAAGTGTTTTTAAAGAATGTAAATTGGATGTTAATTCATGTCTCGCTGGAAAAATATTTAAACTAATTTTAACTGGAGGGGTCGAAATGAAGAAGGTTTTGACTTACGGTACGTTTGATTTATTGCATTGGGGACATATTAATCTATTAAAAAGAGCGAAGGATTTAGGTGACCACCTTGTCGTCGCAATTTCAACAGACGAATTTAATGAAATTAAAAATAAAAAGGCATATCACAGTTACGAAAATCGCAAATTAATACTTGAAGCCATTCGCTATGTAGATGAAGTGATTCCAGAGGAACACTGGGAGCAAAAAGTTGACGATGTCAAAAATCACGATGTTGATATTTTTGTGATGGGCGATGATTGGGAAGGGAAGTTTGACTTCCTGAAAGATCATTGTGAAGTAATCTATCTTCCGCGAACTGCCGGAATTTCAACAACGAAAATCAAGAAAGAACTACTTGTATCTAACAGCTAAGGAACGTGCTAGTTGAGAATAACTATTTGAGGTGCTAGGGATTGTTATGGAACAAATTAGCGTAATTTTAACCGTTTATAATAAAGAAGATTATATTGAGAAATGCCTTGATTCTTTGTTGCATCAGTCCTATCAGGATATTGAAATTATCTTGATCGACGATGCTTCAACAGATGCAAGCAGTGAGATGATTGAACGATACAATGACCCGAGGCTTCGTTCCTTTCGTCTTGAAGCTAATGTTGGCGTAGCGAAAGCGCGCAATACAGGGATTCACTACGCTTCGGGGAAATATATCTATTTTATGGACGGTGACGATTACCTGGCACCATATACCCTGGAGCTTTTGAGTCGTCATATTGAGGATTATCCACTGATCGGTGCTTCTATTTTTAAAGGTGGAAAAGTGGAACTTCCACTTGAAATCGATCCAGACTCATACAATTTACGTGAATTAAGGGGACGGAAGAAAGTAAAAGCACTCCGCAGGAGAAGTTCTGTTAATTTGCTGATTCGCAAGGACTATATTGAAGAATTTCAACTTTGTTTTGATGAGCAGGCTACGTTCTATACAGATCTATCGTTTTCGATTCCGGCTATTAGTCATACCGAAATCATTCCAATGATTACAGGACTGCCTACTTATTTAAAAGGTGAGTGCTATGATCCAATCGATCAGCCTTCTCTCATGCTTCATAGCGTAGAGGAAAAACTACCTGACTTATTTTATATTTATCACAAGATGAAGATGTCTTATGGCGAGACAAAGAGTATCAGTCGCTATTTGGATCTTTTCCTGTTGAATTACTATTCAAGAAGCATCACGAATAAAGCAACAAAAGAACCGGAAATCTTGTTTGATCACTTTACTGCTTTGAAAAATAGTCTTTCTCTTGTAGACTCTGGAAGAGTGAAGAGAAGGAATATTATCGAAAGAAGAGAACATCGGCTTCTTCAAAAGGGTAAAAGAGAAGCTGTCCTGAAATCAATGACATTCCGCAAAAGCTTAAGACAGTGGCGCAGAGCATTGAGAAAAAAACAGCTGTTTATGCGTCAAATTTATCGCACCTTTCTTGTTAAGATGCCGCTTAAGCAGCGTAAAGTACTGCTTGAAAGCTTTGGTGGCAAGGGGTATTCGGATAGCCCCCGCTATATTTACGAAGAATTGTTGAAAAGTGATCAGAAATATGATTATTTGTGGGTCTATGACAAACACAGAAAAGATATACCTGGAAATCCCAAGCAGGTTCGCCGTCTAAGTCCGAGATACTATTATCATCTGGCTACAGCGAAATACTGGGTGTCGAATGCTAGAATGCCAAATTTTGCGATCAAGAGGCCAGAAACGGTGTATTTACAAACATGGCACGGAACGCCATTAAAGAAGCTAGCAGCTGATATGAAAGAAGTCCATATGCCGGGAACGACGACTGAGAAATACAAGCGAAATTTCTATAACGAGGCACAGAAATGGGATTATCTTGTTTCACCGAATGATTATTCGACTAAGATCTTTAGAAGAGCGTTCAAATTCGGTAAGGAAATGCTTGATGTTGGGTATCCTCGGAATGATATTCTTTATCTTGAAGACGAGGAAAAAGCTCGAAGACAGCAGGAAATCAAGGCTAGTCTTGGTATCCCTTTAGATAAAAAAGTGATTTTGTATGCTCCGACATGGAGAGACGATGAATTTCATGGCAAAGGGAAGTACAAGTTCGATTTGAAACTCGATCTTAGCAAAATGCAGGAGAGACTTGGTGATGAGTATGTTATCGGTCTTCGCATGCACTATTTGATCGCAGAACACATCGACACGACTGGAATGAGCGACTTTGTGTATAACTTATCTGATTATGGCGATATTGCAGAGCTTTACTTACTCTCCGATGTATTGATAACAGATTATTCTTCCGTCTTCTTTGATTTTGCGAATCTAAGACGTCCGATTTTATTTTTTACCTATGATATTGCAAAATACCGCGACTCGCTTCGAGGTTTTTATATGGATTTTGAGAATGAAGCACCTGGTCCCCTTCTGAAAACATCGGATGGTGTTCTTGATGCTATTCAAAACCTCGGGCGAATCGAGACCGAATATGAAACTAAATTCAACGCTTTTTACGATAAATATTGTCACCTAGATGATGGCAAGGCAGCTAAAAAAGTCATCGATCGGGTGTTTGAACCAGAAAAAGAGTAAAGTGTAGAGACAGGATACTGCCGAAGTGAAGGCGATGTGGCACTATCCTGTTTTTTCACAAAAGCTGCAAAGAAAGTAGCAATTCACTTGGGAGTAAGGTGTCAATTTCATGAGAAGGCTATTAAAAATCTTAAAGATCTATCCGCTGATGAAAGCGTTCAGTCGATTTTTGTTTGTTACGCTTGGGCGCTTTCCAGCTAACAAACAACTTGTTATTTTTGAGAGTTTTTCAGGCAAACAGTATAGCTGTAATCCGCGAGCGATCTATGAATACCTGGTCGAGAATGAGTATGATCTTGAAATGATTTGGAGTGTAGAGGAAACTTATGCCGATTCTTTTAAAAAAAAGGGTATACCTACAGTAAGACGTTTTTCACTCAGATGGTTCTACTTGATGGCTCGTGCGCGATACTGGGTGACGAATAGTCGGATGTCGCTCTGGATGCCGAAGCCTGGGCACACCATTTACGTTCAAACTTGGCATGGTACACCGCTTAAGAAGCTTGCAGGAGATATGGATGAAGTCCATATGCCTGGTACAAATACGCTGTCTTATAAGGAGAATTTCTATAAGGAAGCAGCCAAATGGGACTATCTGATCTCTCCAAATCGTTATTCGACTGAGATCTTTGAACGTGCTTTTGGTTTTAAGAAAAATATGATTGAATCAGGGTACCCGCGAAATGATCGTTTGCATCTAGATAACAGTGAAGAAAATATAAGTGCGCTAAAGCAACAATATAGTATTCCTGTCGGTAAAAAGGTTGTGTTGTATGCTCCAACATGGAGAGATGATGAATTTTATCAGGCAGGGAAGTATAAGCATGAGCTAAAATTAGATCTGGATTTGCTGAGACGTGAAATTGGCGATGAATATGTTATTGTATTAAGGATGCATTATTTGATAGCGGAGCAATTTGATCTTTCACCCTATGAGGGATTTGTGTATGATTTATCAGTAGGTGTGGACGTGAACGATTTGTATTTACTTTCAGATGTACTGATTACGGATTATTCATCGGTATTTTTCGATTTCGCAAACTTGAGAAGACCGATTATTTTCTTTGCTTACGATCTAGCATCCTACCGAGACAAATTACGCGGGTTTTATTTTGATCTTGAAGAAGAAGCACCTGGGCCGGTCGTAACAACATCTAAAGAAGTCTTAGAAGCCATTCAAACGTTCGATAACGAAGGATTTGGCGCATTCGAGGAAAAGTATAACGATTTCTATAACACTTATTGTTACCTCGAAGGAGGGTCTGCTACTAAAAAGGTTGTTGACCAAATTTTTGTTAGTGAGGCAAAATAAGCATGAATTCTATGATTGCAGTTTTAAAAGAACAGGTAAGCAACTTCTACTTGATTAATCGACTGTCGGTTTATCAAGTGAAGAGTACAAATAGTAACAACTATCTTGGTATGGTTTGGGAAATTCTGAATCCGCTCTTTCAAATGAGTATCTACTGGTTTGTGTTTGGTTTTGGTATTCGAAATGGGACGCCAGTCGATGGAGTTCCATTCGTACTATGGATGTCTGCAGGTCTTGTCGTCTGGTTTTTCTTTAATCCAGCAGTCATACAGGGATCAAAATCGATCTATACGAGATTGTCGATGGTCTCAAAAATGAACTTCCCGATGAGTACGATTCCAAGTTATGTCATTATGTCAGTGTTTTATCAGCATATGATTTTACTCGGAATTTACTTTATTGCTGTACTGGTTACTGGTCAGGGCGTTTCCTGGCATATCATCCAGCTTCCATACTATATGTTTTCATTAATGATTTTAATTTTTGCTATCTCACTTATTACATCGACGCTATCAACGATCGTAAGAGATGTGCACAAAATGTTGCAGTCGTTTATTCGTATGTTCCTATATTTAACGCCTATTCTCTGGACGATGGACAGACTTCCCCATTTTCTCCAGATAGGAATGAAACTTAATCCACTATATTATATAGTGGAGGGCTACAGAGATGCGCTTCTTGGCATGGGCTGGGTTCATCAATCTCTTCAGTATACCCTGTATTACTGGGTTGTTGTTGTGCTGCTATTGATGATTGGTTCGTATTTGCACATGAAGTTCAAAAGTCACTTTGTAGACTATATCTAATAAGGACTGTCGTTTATGAGTTATTCCGTAAAATTAAACGGTATTACAAAAAAATACAAAATGCACAGGCAAAATTCTGATAAACTGAAGGACATTATCCTACCTGGTGGCTATGGTGAAGATTTTTATGCCATTCGTGATCTGACTTTCGAAGCTGGAAAAGGTGATGTTGTTGGGATCATCGGAGTGAACGGGTCTGGTAAATCCACTTTTTCGAACCTTGTCGCAAATATTACGCCACCTACAAGTGGAGAAATTGAAGTAAAAGGAGATGTTTCTCTAATTGCGGTTTCGGCTGGTTTAAATAAAGAGCTGACCGGACGAGAGAACATTGAGTTAAAGCTTCTTATGATGGGGTATAAGAAAAATGTCATTGAAGAGATGAAGCCTGATATTATCGAATTTGCCGATATTGGTAAATTCATTGATATGCCTGTGAAAAAATACTCAAGCGGAATGAAATCACGCCTCGGCTTCTCCATATCAATTAGCGTCGACCCTGACGTTCTTATTGTGGATGAGGCGCTATCGGTTGGGGACAAGACGTTTGCCGATAAATGTCTCGTGAAAATGGAAGAATTCAAAGAACAAGGAAAAACAATCTTCTTCGTCAGTCACTCGAACCATCAGATGAAGAAATTCTGTAATAAAGCTTTGTGGCTTGAGCACGGAACCATACGTGAATATGGTCCTATGTCTGACGTTATGCCACAATATGAAGCGTTTATTAAAGAGTATAAAGCGTGGTCTAAAGAAGAGAAGCGCCGTTTTAAAGAAGAAGGTATGAAGAAACAGGAAGGTCTTCTTCTCGACGATAAAGCAAGTAATGGAGAGAAAGAGAAGCGAAAGAAATCCTGGATATTATTTTAATAACGAATGATCCCCTTCGGGAATTTTAATTTTAGGTGATCAAACCGTCCTCCGGTAGGGCGGTTTTTTGTAACTATGAAATGATAAGAAGCTCTCATGTATGGTATGATGATAAGGAATTTTTTGGTGTTCGATTAAAGGAGAATGGGGGAATTTGAATGGCCATTTTGGTAACCGGCGGTGCTGGGTACATAGGCAGTCATACGTGTGTACAGCTGCTAAATCATGGTTCTGAGATCGTGGTAGTGGATAACTTTTCAAATAGTAAAATGGAGTCGCTCGATCGTGTACGTGAATTAACGGAGAGGGATTTTCCTTTTTATGAGGTTGATTTGCTTGATCGTGTCTCTCTTGAGCGTGTGTTCGAAGAGAACCACATTGAAGCTGTCATTCATTTCGCTGGATTGAAAGCAGTCGGTGAATCAGTGTCAATGCCGCTTCATTACTATCACAACAACTTGACTGGAACCTTCGTGCTCTGTGAAGTGATGGAAAAGTATAATGTGAGAAACATTGTCTTTAGTTCGTCTGCCACCGTATATGGCATGCCTGACGTTATGCCGATTACGGAAGAAGCGCCTCTAAGCGCGACGAATCCATATGGACAAACGAAGCTCATGATCGAACAGATCCTCCGTGATCTGCATGTAGCTGACTCCAATTGGAGCATTGCACTTCTTCGTTATTTCAATCCAATCGGTGCCCATGTGAGCGGGCGAATTGGAGAAGATCCAAACGGCATTCCAAACAATTTGATGCCGTATATTAGTCAGGTTGCAGTAGGCAAGCTTGAACAGCTCAGCGTGTTTGGTGATGATTACGATACGGCTGATGGTACAGGGGTGCGTGACTATATCCATGTGGTCGATCTTGCGAATGGTCATTTAAAAGCTCTTGATCATGTTCTTGGAACCACTGGTGTCGATGCGTATAATCTTGGAACTGGCAACGGTTATAGCGTTCTTCAAATGGTACAAGCTTTTGAAGAAGCGACAGGTAAAGAAGTAAAATATTCGATTGCGCCACGTCGTGCGGGTGACATCGGTGAATGTTACGCTGATCCAGCCAAAGCAGAAGCGGAACTCGGCTGGAAAGCTGAGAAAGGGATTGAAGACATGTGCAGAGACACATGGCGCTGGCAGTCTGAAAATCCTGATGGGTATGTGAAGAGGGGTCAGGTACGCACCTGACCCCCACAAAATACAACTGTCCCTCCACGGTGGACGATTTTGAGCCCGCTCTATTAAAGAGCGGGCTTTAATAGTTAAAAAGCGTATTCTTGTTATAATACCTATAGTGGTATATAGAGTTTGGAAGAGTATATGGGGAGGTTTTCATTGTGGCTGGTAAACGATTCAAACCTGGTAAGGCCGATCGACTTCTTGATCCGAAACGAAGAGAAATCATTTCACCTGAACAGGTTATAGCTCATCTTAACGTAAAGAAAACAGATCATGTGGCTGATTTTGGAGCAGGTAATGGGTACTTTACATTGCCAATAGCTGAAGCGGCTGAAAAGGTTTACGCTGTTGATATTGAGAAGCAGATGTTGGATCTGCTCAAGATACGTGTATCAGAAGAAGGTGGAGCAGGTGAGATCGAATACGTTGTTAGTAATCTAGAACAAATAAACCTGGCTGATCACGTAGCTGACAAAGCGATTGCGGCCTTTGTTATTCATGAAGTTCCTGATCTCACGAAAGCATTTCAAGAATTTAAGCGTATCATTAAGCAAGGACAGAAATTACTTGTGCTTGAATGGGAAGCGATTGAAATGGAGATGGGTCCACCGCTCCATGAGCGAATTTCTTCTGAGAAGATGAAGCAGATTTTTGAAGAGAATGGCCTGGATCCTGTCATTCACCATTTTCATGAATCTGTCTATGGAGTAACTGCTGTGGTAAGGGACGAAAGGTAGGGGTCAGGTACGTACCTGACCCCCTCGAAAGACAACTGTCCTCATATCAAGGAAAAAAGTCAGCTCCCGATAAATACGAGTGCTGACTTTTTGATTTATTCTCTCTCAAAGGTTAACTTGTTTCATCTTTCATTGGTGTTGAAAAGCGGAACGATTCGCCTTGAACCATAGTATCATTATAAAGGAAAAGAACAACATCAAAGTCTTTATCCTTCATATATTCTGTAAGAATCTGATCATCATTGTAACGGATGTCGTAGACGGTAGTATTGGAAAAATGTTGCGCAATGTGGAACGCAATTGGATTTGCGTATGAGTCTTTTAAAATCAGCAGGCGACTTTCTTCTTTAACTGCTGGGTTTTTGATTGTAATTTCGGAGGTATTGTTCATGTAAAGTCCACCAAAATCGATTGGATCGTTGTCTCTGAATATATCTGTACCATACACCTGTTTAAATGTGCGTTCTTTGCCGTTCCATGTAATTTGATAGCGATCGAATAGATTATCCTTTGGAAGTTTGTGACAAATCTTTTCACCTGATGCATCAACTGTTAAATATAGTTGCGTGTTATAGCTACCGTTAAATTGCTTATCGTTATAACAAGTTAATTCATAGTCGCCCTCGTCTTCGTTCATTTTGGTATAGTACTGTGAATTCTCCGAGAGAAGGGAAGCTACTTTTTGATAGCCTTCAAAAGCGCCGATCATATTCCAATGATGGTCTGTCTTGAAGTAACGTTCTTTCAACTCTTCATCTGTGTATTCTTCCTTGAATTCCTTTCCAACATCGACTGTTGGAATATTTTTATGATCAAATTTTGAAAAGAAATACTTTTTTCTTTCATCCCATGATCCTTCTTTGATATAGGACGGTAATATATCAATTGTATTTACTTTATGAGGAAGGGAAGCAAAATAAACTTCTTTTCCCTCGTCCTTCATCTTTGTAGCAAATTTATTTAAATTTGCGGCAGCATCATCAATATGACTAGAAGGCTTACTATAACTTGGTTTTGGAAAGATCCAATTTGAGTCAGATACATAGTAATCAAATATGTAGGTTTTGTTTGTCATTTGCTGATATTGAAGATACGTTTTTAACCAGATATTTCGACCAGGAAATTGATCGAGAAAATAGGATTCAAAGTCGTTCATATATTCTCCGTTCGAGATATTTTCAATGGAAAGGTCAGGGTTTTGAGCAAGCTCTCTTTTTTCTACATCAGATACTTCTACATCTGCTGAAACGGTAAGATAGAAAAAAATAGAAAATATAAACAAAAAGAATAAAATGATTAAGATCCATTTTCGTGCTTTTTCAATTCGCTGAATCATAGCAAAGCTCCTTTATTGGCATTAAAATCTGAAATAAATAAATGGGTTGTAGCTAGAGTTTACAAGTCGAACCATAGCGCAAAGCATGAGTACCATATAAATCGCAGGTTCAGAGAAAAGCGTGACGAACTGCAGCCCTTTTATTTTCGTAGCAGTACGGTTATAAATGCTTCCTATGTTTGCAAAAAATGGTGTACTAAATACAACTCCAGCTAAGAATAACACCCAGTTATCATTCCACTGCAAAAGGAACATGGAATCTGTGAAAGAAACTTGATTAAAGCCGAACATTGTTTGCAAATACTCGAATGAATAAGTAAAGTTATCGGCACGGAAAAAGACCCAGCCGATCATCACAAGTAACAAAACATAAATGTGCTGAAGTGGAGACCATTGACGACTTAACCATTTGCCAAATCCAAGACTTTCAATGACGATAATTGCTCCGTAATAGAACCCCCATGCCATAAACGTCCAGCTTGCTCCGTGCCAGAATCCAGTAATTGTCCAAACAATTAAGAGATTACGCACCTGGACAAGTTTTCCATGACGATTACCTCCTAATGGAATGTAGACGTAATCTTTGAACCAAGTACCGAGAGAGATGTGCCATCTTCTCCAGAATTCTGAGACGCTTTTTGATATGTACGGATAGCGAAAGTTTTCTAGAAAATCAAATCCAAACATTTTCCCAAGTCCAATTGCCATGTCGCTATAACCGGAGAAATCAAAGTAGATTTGTAGTGTATAAGCGATGACGCCAATCCAGGCCATCATCACGCTTAATTCGCCAGCTGGAGTGCTAAATGCTTGATCAGCTACAACTGCGAAACTATTGGCTAATAGAACTTTCTTAGATAGACCAATAATAAAGCGTTTAATGCCTTCATGTACTTTATCAGCAGTTATGGTGCGAGAAAGAATTTGTTGATCGACCGTGTTATAGCGAACAATCGGTCCTGCAACAAGCTGTGGAAATAAAGAGATAAAAAGAGCTAAAGAGAAAATGTTTTTCTGAACAGGTGCATCTTTCCGATAAACATCTATTACGTAGCTCATCGCCTGGAATGTGAAAAATGAGATTCCAATAGGAAGCGGAAGCTCCCCAAGTTCAAAGCTTGTTCCGAATAAGTTGTTTAGGTTAGTTAGTAAGAATCCACCATATTTAAAATAACCAAGAATAGCGATATTACCGATGATGGATAATGTTAGCAACAGTTTTTTTGGAACTAGCTTGTTTTGATAATGATCGATTCCTCTACCAAAACTATAGTTCATTAAAATTGAAAAGAGCATCAGGAAGACATATTGTGGCTCTCCCCAGGCGTAGAAAACAAGGCTAGCAATAAGGAGTACGATGTTCCGAAAGCTTTTTCTAGCAAAAAAGTAAGAAAATAAGACGATTGGTAGAAAAGCGAATAAAAAAACGAGATTACTAAATACCATATCGATCCTCCATAAATTTAAAATAACTAACCAAATAACTATAGCATTTATATCCATTTTATATGTTCTGATTTCAATATTTTATAAAAACTTAAAATATTTTGAGTTGATTTTATCATTAACTTAATAGTTTGGATTATCTTTCTATCGTTCCGTTGAAAAAATACACTAGAACATTTATCAGGCAAGTAAAAAAAGGAACTGAACTAAGCGTGAATTTTTAGTAACCACAAAAGTAAAACAATCAGTAAATATTTACTTGACTATAGTCCATCTGTACCTTAATCTAAAAATATGTATACGCTTTCATTTTGTTTTAATGGTGTTGTGTAGTAAACAAATAGGAGGGGTTAAATTGAAGAGAGTAGTTGGTCGGGTTAGTTTTTTGCTTATTCTTATGTTAATTCTTGGTGCTTGTTCAAGTAACAGTAGCTCGGGTGATGGATCAGGGGAAAACGGAAGCAGTAGTAAGAAGGTAACGGCATGGGCGTGGAACATTAATGTGCCAGTACTTAAAGAAGCGGCTGAGAAGTTTAAAGAAGAAAACCCTGATTTCGAACTAGATGTTGTAGAAATTGGTCGTGAAGATGTTTATTCGAAATTAACAACTGGTCTTCAAGCTGGAGGTAAAGGTTTACCAGATATTGTGCTTGTTGAAGACGACCGTATCCAGGGGTATATGGAAACTTTTCCGGATGCGTTTGTTAATGTATCTGACATGGGCTTTGATGATAGTAAAGATAAATTTCCTTCTTATAAAACAGAACTTCTATCAAAAGACGGCGCGATGTATGGCTTCCCATTCGATGGGGGACCAACTGGCGTATTCTATCGTACGGATTACTTTGAAGAAGCCGGTGTGAATGCAGATGATATCAAGACGTGGGATGATTTTATTGCTGCAGGGAAGAAGATCAAAGAAGCAACAGGTAAAGAGATGCTCGGTCTCGATTTAAATGGTGACGACGGACTTTACCGCATGATGATGACACAGCAGGGAACTTTCTATTTCGATGATGAAAAAGATGTGAACTTCACTTCTGAAGAATCTAAGATGGCTGCAGAAAAAGTGAAGATGATGAAAGAAGCTGGACTTGTAAAAGATACGGTTGGCTGGGATGCGTGGATTAGCGCGATGGCACAAGGAGATGTAGCAACAGCGCCTTCCGGTGCATGGCTGAGCGGCTCGATTACACAGCAGGCGAAAGATACAGAAGGCAACTGGGGTGTCTTCAAGCTTCCGGCATTTGAAGAAGACGGCAATCGTGCAGCAAACCTTGGTGGAAGTAACTATGTCATTACAAGTGCAAGCAAGAAACAGGATATCGCTTATGATTTCATGAAATTTTTCTCTACAAGTGATGATGTACAGTTAACCGCGATGGATAACGGTTTATTCCCAACGTTGAATACCATTTATGAGAGTGAAGCATTCACGAAAGATGTGGAGTTCTTTAGTAATCAGACGATCTGGGAACTGTTTGCGAGTGAAATGAATGAGATTCCTTCTGTTAACTATACTGGTAACTATGCAATTGCGAGCGATGAGTCGATTAAAGCGCAATCGGAGATCATGAATGGAGAGAAATCCATTGAAGATGCCTATAAAGCAGCCGAAGATCGATTGAAAAATCGGATTCAGTGATGAAGCGGAGGGGGTCAGGTGCGTACCTGACCCCCTAAAAAGACAACAACGAAGAAAGTGTCCGTCACAGATGGACACTTTCTTATTTTGAATAGCGGGATCAGCACGTTGTCTACAGTTCGCTGAAAAACCGCCAGTAAATGGTAAGTAACTTAATCAGTAAACTTTTAGTAAACATTTACTTGACTATGTTTACCTATTCGACTATTCTAATAGATGTAGACGCTTTCATTATGAATATTGAAAGTTTTCAGTAATTAATTGGAGGGGTAGTCGATGAAAAAGGTAACGGGTCTAGTTAGTATAAGTATGATGCTCGTTTTGAGCTTATTTCTTGCAGCTTGTGGAAATAGCGACAGCGAGAGTGGAGGAGAAAGTGATAGTAATAAAGTAACAGCGTGGGCATGGAACATTAACGTACCTGTCCTTGAAGAGGCTGCTGCTAAATTTAAAGAAGAAAACCCTGACTTTGAACTGGAAGTTGTGGAAATGGGTACAGATGATGTTTACTCGAAACTAACGACAGGTCTTCAAGCGGGTGGTAAAGGTTTACCAGATATCGTCCTTGTTGAAGATGATCGCGTACAGGGTTATATGAATGCTTTTCCTGACGCTTTTGTAAACGTTTCCGATAAAGGTTTTGACGATATGAAAGACAGCTTCCCATCTTATAAGACGGAGCTTGTTTCCAAAGACGGAGCGATGTACGGCTTCCCGTTCGATGGTGGACCAACAGGCGTGTTTTACCGCACGGATATTTTTGAAGAAGCAGGAGTAAATGCTGAAGATATCAAAACTTGGGATGATTACATCGAAGCAGGTAAAACAATTAAAGAAAAAACAGATAAAGCGATGATCGGTCTTGACCTGAATGGTGATGATGGCCTCTACCGTATGATGCTTAATCAACAGGGCACATTCTATTTTGACGATGAGAAGAATGTAGCACTTACTTCAAAAGAATCTAAAAAAGCAATGGAAGTGCACCAGACGCTTAACGAAGAAGGACTTGTAAAAGAAACAGTTGGTTGGGATGCATGGATCAGTGCTATGACGAGTGGTGATGTTGCGACGGCTCCATCGGGTGCATGGTTATATGGTTCGATCACACAGCAGGGCAAAGACACTTCTGGTAAATGGGGACTAATTGAGCTACCAGCATTTGAAGAAGGTGGAAACCGTGCTTCTAACCTTGGAGGAAGTAACTACATGATTCCAAGTGCAAGTGACAACCAGGATCTTGCTTATGACTTCATGGAATTCTTCTCTACGAACAAAGATGTTCAGTTAACAGCGATGGAAGGTGGACTGTTCCCTTCACTTAACACAATTTATGATAATGAAGCATTTACGAAAGAAGTTGAGTTCTTCAACAATCAACCAATCTGGAGTCTTCTTGCTGGGGAAATGGATAGCATTCCTTCAGTAAACTACACAGGAGACTATGCTGTAGCGAAGGATGAAGCTGTTAAAGCACAGTCTGAAATCGCGAACGGTAAATCCATTGATGAGGCACTAAAAGCATCAGAAGATCGTTTGAAAAATCGTATTCAATAAGCTTCAGAAATTATCAGGGGTTGAACCAGTTCAACCCCTGTCATGTTAAGGTGGGATATTCATGAATCGAGCGAAACGCTTTCCATATTTATTCGCAGCCCCGGCCATTCTACTGTTCCTGGCATTTACCGTATATCCAATCATCGCTTCCTTTATATTAAGTTTTCAGGAGCGTGTTAGTGGAGAATATGTTTTTGCAGGATTGAAAAACTATACGCGTCTCTGGAACGATGATATTTTCTGGACGGCGATGCAGAATACATTTATTATCTTTGTTGTTCAAGTCCCAGTTATGATCATTCTTGCAATGGTACTAGCCAATGTATTGAACAACCAGCTGTTGAAGCTTAAAGGCTTTTTCCGTGTATCCTTCTTCCTTCCAGCCGTAACATCGCTTGTTGCCTACTCGATTCTGTTCTCGATCATGCTTCAAGAAGAAGGGATCATTAACACGGCATTAAGCTATATCGGTATTAACGCGATCCCGTGGTTATCGGATCCGTTTTGGGCAAAGGCGTCGATCATTATCGCGATGACGTGGAGATGGACCGGGTATAACATGGTAATTTTCCTGGCTGCCCTTCAAAATATTCCAGAAGATTTATATGAAGCTGCTGCCCTTGATGGCGCAAATAAATTTAAGCAATTTTTCTATATTACTGTTCCTCAGTTAAAACCGGTTATTCTCTTTGCGGGTATCCTTTCTACGATCGGAACGCTTCAACTTTTTGACGAACCGTTCAACCTAACGGGCGGTGGACCGGCAGATGCAACGATGACCCTTGGACTTTACATTTATCAGAGTGGATTTGAATACTTTGATTTCGGCTACGCATCAGCAATTGCATACGCGGTTGTTGTGATGGTTGGTATTCTCTCCATTATCCAATTCAAGATAGCAGGTGATGATTAATGGCTAAGAACATTGAGGTAATTGAACAGTCGACGAATGAACTCACCCTTGCTGAAAGGCAACAAAAGAAACCGAAGAAAAAGAAGAATAAGTTAAAGGCCGCTTGGATGTATACGCTTCTCGGAATTTTCCTTATTGTTTCGATCTTCCCGTTCTATTGGATGTTCATTGGCGCAACAAACGACTCTAGTAAAATGTTTACGAACCCGCCAACGCTCTTACCTGGTGATCAATTTATGACGAACTTAACGAACTTAAATGAGTCAATTGGTATTTTCAGAGTTCTGTTTAACTCTCTATTTGTCTCAGGACTTTATGTGGTGATTGCCCTTGCCGTATGTGCGACCGCAGCCTACGTTCTTGCGAAATACAATTTTAAAGGAAAGAAATTCATCTTTACCGCATTTCTGCTTTCTATGATGATCCCTTACCAGGCAACATTGATTCCGCTTTTCCAGATGATGTCTGATTTCAATCTCTTAAACACGTATTTTGCCGTTATTGCACCGCAACTGTGCTTCCCATTTGCGATCTTCTTATTAAGACAAAACTTCCTGGCATTCCCTACAGAGTTGATGGAGTCGGCACGTCTTGATGGCGCAAGCGAAACGCGCATCTTTATCTCGATCGTAATTCCATCGATGCGTCCAGCACTTGCAGCTGCATCGATTTTCCTATTCATGACGCAGTGGAACAACTTTATGTGGCCGCTCGTTGTGTTGAATACGAACGACATGTACACATTCCCTGTTGCGCTATCTAGTTTAATGGGACTCTCTTATATCGACTACGGTCAAGTGATGATGGGCGTTACGCTTGCAACTGTTCCGATCATTGCATTCTTCTTAACACTGCAAAAACAATTTATTTCAGGCATGCTCGGAAGCGCTTTGAAATAGGAGGAGGCTGTTATGCTCGAAGCCAGAAAAAACCACTTTTACTTAAATGACGAACCTTTTCAAATTCTTTCAGGAGGTCTCCATTACTTTAGGGTTGTCCCTGAGTTCTGGAGAGATCGCCTTCAGAAGATGAAGGCACTTGGATTGAATACGGTAGAAACGTATATACCATGGAACTTTCATGAACCGAAGAAAGGTCAGTTCCATTTTGAAGGAATGGCTGATGTGGAGCGGTTCATAGCTGAAGCACAGGATGTTGGGCTTTATGTCATTCTTCGTCCGTCTCCTTATATTTGTGCAGAGTGGGAAATGGGGGGACTTCCTTCCTGGTTGCTAAAAGAAGATGATATGGCACTTCGCAGTAGTCATCCAGCATTTCTAAGACATGTCGAGCATTATTTTAATGAGCTTCTTCCACGCCTTAAGCCTTTCTTACAAAAGAACGGCGGCCCTATCATCGCATTTCAAATTGAAAATGAATATGGGGCATATGGCAACGATCAGAACTATCTCGCTTTCCATAAAGAACAATATGAGAAACATGGCATTGAGACGTTTTACTTCACATCAGATGGACCAGATTTTATTAAACAGGGTTCAATGGAAAACGTCGTAACGACGCTGAATTTTGGCTCAAGACCAGAAGAAGCCTTTACGGCACTTGAAGCCATGAAACCTGATTCACCTAAAATGGTCGCGGAATTCTGGATCGGCTGGTTTGATCACTGGAGCGGCGAGCATCATACCCGTGACGCAAAGGAAGCAGCGGAAGTGTTCCAAAAGTTAATGGATATGGGCGCATCTGTGAATTTCTACATGTTCCACGGTGGAACGAATTTTGGTTTCTATAACGGTGCGAATCATTATGAGAAATATGCTCCAACAATTACAAGCTATGACTACGATTCACTCCTAACCGAATGGGGCGACGTGACGGATAAGTATCTCGCCATGGCGGACGTGTTGAAAGGTGTAACAGACGTTTCGATTGAAGACGTTTCTAGGGTCGAGACGAAAAGCTATGGAGAAGTGAAGCTAACGGAGAGTACCAGCTTATTCGATGTACTTCAAGAAGTCGGGACTAAGGTAGAGCACGTTGCACCACGTAGCATGGAGAAGCTTGATCAGAACTTCGGCTACACGCTTTATCGAACGTCGATTAACGACACTGGAACGTTTGAGCTTGATATAACGCCAATTCGAGACAGAGCATTTATATACATCAATGGGAAGCATGAAGCAACAGTTTCAGTAAATGATGAGTCAAAATCCATCATGATCCCGTTTCCGAATGACGTAAACGCTCTTGAAATTCTTGTTGAAAACCTCGGAAGAGTGAACTATGGAAAACATCTATCTGACCAGAAGGGGATTGTACAGAATCTCTGGCTAAACAACCAGTATTGGTTTGGGTGGGAAATGGTTAAAATTGAAGGAGATCGTCTACCTAAGACGTATTCCTCAGGAGAACGTTATCCGAAATATTTCAAAGGCGTATTTCAAGTTGATCAGTGCTATGATACATTTGTTGATTTGGAAGGATTTACAAAAGGTAATGTGTATATTAATGGTTTTAATCTTGGTCGCTACTGGCAAACGATGGGGCCACAGCAACGTCTTTACTTGCCTGCTCCACTATTAAATGAAGGTACAAATGAAATTGTCGTTCTAGAATTAGAAGGACGTACAGCGAGCAGCGTGAAACTAATGAACGCACCTAAACTCGGATAAAAGGATCGATGGCAATGAGTATACTTGTAAATCAACAGCAGTTTCATCTCACGAATGGAAAAATAAGCTACATCCTTCATATTTTGAAAAATGGACAGCTTGGTCATTTGTACTTTGGGAAAGCGCTTCGTCCTGATCGTGATTATGGTCATTTTCAGAACACGCACAATCCAACGCCGGCTAGCTGTCATTCGTATGAGGACGATGCGGCATTTTCGCTTGAAACGATACGGCAGGAGTACCCTGTCTATGGTAAAGGGGATTTTAGAGAGCCTGCAATCATGGTGTCATCAGGTCAAAAGCCGGTATCAAACTTTGTTTATAAATCGCATAAGCACGTGAAAGGGAAGCCGCGTTTAGCAGGCATGCCTGCAACATATTCGAATTTGGATGAAGGGGAGACGCTCTTCATCGTGTTGGAAGATACGTATGAAAAAGTAGAGCTTCATCTCAGCTACACGATTTTTGAAAATGAATCTGTGATCGCCAGGAACGGGCAGCTTATAAACAAAACAGATAGCGAACTATCCATTGATAGAATGATGTCACTATCAGTTGATCTGCCTCATGCTGACATGGAAATGATGCACCTTTCAGGAACATGGGCACGCGAGCGTCATGTGAAAACGAGAAAATTAGAGCAGGGAATTCAGTCGGTTTCGAGTATTCGTGGAGCAAGTTCTCATCATCACAATCCATTTCTTGCCCTAAAAGCACTTGATGCCACGGAACATACAGGTGAAGTGATTGGATTCCAATTCGTTTATAGCGGAAATTTCCTTGCACAAACGGAAGTGGATCATTATGGCGTAGCACGTGTGCAGCTTGGTATTCATCCGCTCGGATTTCACTGGCATCTTAGTCCGGGTGAGACGTTCCAATCACCTGAAGCGATTATGGTTTACTCTGATCAAGGTTTGAATGGCATGAGCCAAACGTTCCATAACCTTTATCGCAATCAGCTCATAAGCGAGCAGTGGAAGAAGAAAGAACGTCCTGTTTTAATCAATAACTGGGAAGCTACCTATTTTGATTTTAATGAAGAAAAGTTGGTTCATTTTGCGAAAGAAGCAAAAGAGCTTGGTGTGGAACTGTTCGTGCTCGATGATGGTTGGTTTGGCAAGAGAAATAATGATCGCTCGTCACTAGGAGATTGGACGGTCGATCTAGAAAAGCTTCCAGATGGGATTGCATCTCTAGCTGAAAAAGTGAAGGGAACGGGACTACAATTTGGTTTATGGTTTGAGCCTGAAATGATTAGTCCTTATAGTGAGCTCTACAGAGATCATCCTGAATGGGCGGTAGGAATTCCAGGCGAGCACTTTACGCTTGGGCGCAATCAGCGCGTACTTGATTATACGCGTACAGACGTAGTGGACTATATTTTCGGACGAATGAAAGCGATCATTGAGGCGACAAAGCTGGATTATATAAAATGGGATATGAATCGGAACATTACGGAGGCCTACTCTGCAGGTTTAGAGCACCAGGGAGAGTTTTTCCATCGCTATATTCTCGGTGTCTATGATCTTTATGAACGATTAACATCAGAGTTTCCAAATGTACTGTTTGAATCGTGTGCGGGAGGCGGTGGACGGTTTGATCCCGCTCTCTTATACTACGCACCACAAGCATGGGCAAGTGATGATACAGATGCGATTGAACGTCTGAAAATCCAGTATGGCACATCCATGGCCTATCCGATTTATAGCATTGGATCTCATGTATCAGCGGTTCCGAACCACCAAACGCTTCGCTCAACACCGCTGTCGATGCGGGCAGATGTTGCGTATTTTGGCACCTTTGGTTATGAACTTGATCCTTCTTCCCTTTCTGAAGAGGAGAAAGAGATTGTGAGAGTGCAAATCAAACGATACCAGTCATTGCGACATCTTGTCCGAGATGGGGATTTTATCCGATTGCAAAGCCCGTTTGAAAGCAATGAAACGGCCTGGATGCTCGTTTCACCGGATCAAAAAGAAGCGCTTGTTGGCTGGTATAAGGCATCAAGCACACCGAACCCACGAACGAATCAGTTTGTGAAGTTAAGAGGGTTAGCGCCTGAGCGTGGTTATTCCATCGATGGAGAGAAATTTTTCGGAGATGAGCTAATGCAGAACGGTCTTCCCACTACCGATTGAATTTAACGGTGCGAATGGGGAACAGGCAGAACGTGGCGGTGACTTTCAATCGAAAGTGTTTTATTTAAAAGCAGAATAAAAGAGGATGATGGCCATGGCAACGATTAAGGACATCGCGCAAAAAGTGAAATGTTCACCATCGACTGTTTCACGTGTCCTAAACTATGATGAAACGTTATCCGTTTCAGATGATACAAAGAAGCGTATTTTCGAAGTGGCGGAAGAGCTTTCGTACAGTAAGAAGCGAGGAAAGAAATCGCTGACTCCTAAAATTGCAATCATTCATTGGTATACAGAAAAAGAAGAGTTGAATGACCTGTATTACATGTCGATTCGACTAGGGGTCGAGCAACGCTGCCAGGAAGAACGGCTTGAGCTCGTGAAAATTTTTAAAGATAACTATGATGAGTTAGAGAAAGAGAACATACAGGGCATGATCGCTGTTGGGAAATTTAGCAGTCAAGAGATTGCTTCTTTAAATAATGTGACTCCGAATATTGTATTTGTCGACTATGATCCAGATAACGAGAGGTACGATGCCGTTGTCGTCGATTTTGAAAAGGCGACTAGGAAAGTGCTTGATTACTTTACGAGCAAAGGTCATGAACGAATCGGATACATTGGCGGGAGAGAAACCTTCCGTGACGCAAGCGCGGAAATCGTTGATGAACGTGAGCTAACGTTTCAACGCTATATGACAGAACGCGATCAGGAAAATGAGAACTATGTATACACTGGCTCGTTTACAGTTGATGATGGGTACGCTCTCATGAACCGAGCGATTGAAGAGCTTGGTGAGCAGCTTCCAACCGCTTTCTTTGTGGGAAATGACACGATGGCGATCGGATGCCTTCGTGCTCTTCATGAAAGTGGCGTAGCTGTTCCTGATCGTGTCAGCTTGATCGGTGTTAATGACATCAGCGTTTCGAAATATGTCTATCCTGCTCTAAGTACCGTAAAAGTGTATACAGAACTGATGGGTGAAACGGCTGTTGGCCTTTTGATGGAGCGTCTATTAAGAAGGAAAGTAGCCAAAAAAGTCACCATGTCAACAAAATTGAAATTGCGGAAAAGTAGTAAATAAACGAGGCGAGGTCGGGTGAAAAAAGTGAAAACGTTATACGAACAATTTCAAAAGGTGTTTGGAGAAGGTGGAGAAGTGAGAAGTTTTTTCTCACCGGGGCGTGTCAATCTGATTGGAGAACATACGGATTATAACGGCGGACACGTTTTTCCATGCTCTCTTAGCATTGGTACCTATGCCATCGCTAGAAAAAGAAAAGACTCCTTAATTCGGTTTTATTCCATGAATTTCGAATCTCAAGGAGTGATGCAAGTTGATTCAACAACCCTTTCGTATGATCTTGATCACGATTGGGCGAACTACCCGAAAGGCGTTGTTTCGGTTTTTCAGCAGTCTGGTTATCCGATTAGCGGATTCGATGTTCTTTACTTTGGTAACATTCCGAACGGAGCTGGGTTATCATCTTCAGCGTCGATCGAACTTGCTACGGCCGTTCTACTAAACGAACTATATCAATTGAATCTTGAAATGGTAGAAATGGTGAAACTCGGACAGCGAGCGGAGAATGAATTTGTTGGTGTGAACTGTGGCATTATGGATCAATTTGCAATTGGCATGGGGAGAGAGTGCGCAGCGGTTTTACTAGATTGTAAAACGCTTGAATACAGCTATAGTCCAGTTGTCCTAGAAAACGCTTCTCTCGTGATCGCAAATACGAATAAACGAAGAGGTCTGGCTGATTCAAAATACAATGAGCGCCGTTCTGAATGTGAGCGCGCACTGGCGCAGCTTCAAGAACACCTTTCGATACAATCGCTTGGTGATTTATCGGTAGCATCGTTTGAAGCAAATAAACACCACATCACAAATCCGACTGATCAAAAACGTGCGAAGCATGCCGTTTATGAAAATGTGCGAACGATTGAAGCGGCCAAACGTTTAAAAGCTGGAGAAATTGACGCATTCGGTCAGTTGATGAACGAATCTCACGTATCGTTACGGGATGACTATGAAGTAACAGGTCTTGAGCTTGATGCTTTAGTAGAAGCAGCGTGGTCAGAAGAAGGGGTGATCGGCTCCCGTATGACAGGGGCAGGATTCGGTGGCTGTACGATCAGCATTGTTGAGGATCAATTTTTAACCTCCTTCCAAACTAACGTAGCTAAAACATATAAAGAGAAAACGGGCTTAACGCCAGAATTTTACGTTGTGGAAATAGGTCCAGGAGCAAGAGAAATAAACCAGCTTTCAGAAGCGCTGTAATCTTTCGAGGGGTGGAGAGAAGCCATGACAAACATCGACCACGAGATTAACCGTCTCCTCCAATATGGATTGAACAAGCATCTTATTCATGAGTGGGATCTGTCATATACTCGGAATCAAATATTAGACGTTCTTCAGCTTGAAGAGATCGATACAAGTGATGTTCCTACGAATATTCCGGATAGTCCGGTAACGATTCTTAAGAGCATCTTGGATTGGGCTTATGAGAATGGAAGGTTAGAAGAAAATACGGTTACCTACCGTGATTTGCTCGATACGAAGATCATGGGATGTTTAACCGAGCGACCTTCAGGCGTGATTGAGGAGTTTGAAACGACTTATGAACTTGACGGGCCAGAAGCAGCAACGGCTAACTTTTATCAATATTCAAAAGATGTTCACTACATTCGAACTGATCGCATTGCGAAAAATGAGGGTTGGCTAACAAAAACGGAATATGGTGAGATGGAAATCACGATCAACCTATCAAAACCAGAGAAAGATCCGAAAGCGATTGCGGCTGCCAAAACGATGACGTCAAGCGGTTATCCTGAGTGCTTACTGTGTAAGGAAAACGTTGGCTATGCCGGGCGTTTGAATCATCCAGCGCGACAAAACCTTCGGATGATTCCTGTCACGCTTGAAGAAAAACAATGGTATTTGCAGTATTCTCCTTACGTGTATTACAACGAACATGCGATTGTGTTGTACGGCAAACACGAGCCGATGAAAATTTCGCGAGGCACGTTTGACCGACTGCTTGAATTTGTTGGCAAGTTTCCTCACTATTTTATTGGATCGAATGCAGATTTGCCAATCGTGGGCGGTTCCATTTTAAGTCATGATCACTTTCAGGGAGGAAAGCATCATTTTCCGATGGCGAAAGCAGAGATAGAGCGAACCGTCGTTCTATCAGCTTATCCAAATGTGAAGGCTGGCATCGTGAAGTGGCCGATGTCTGTACTACGAATTCAAAGTAACAATCGAGAAGAGCTTGGTGCACTTGCCGATGCGATTCTTCAATTCTGGAAGGGATATAGAGACGAGAGCGTCGATATTCACGCGGTTACAGGTGATGAACCGCATAACACGATTACACCGATAGCTCGTCGAAATGGCGACTACTATGAGCTTGATCTTGTGCTACGAAACAACCGCACTACGAAAGAGCACCCGATGGGACTTTTCCACCCGCATACTGAGGTGCATCATATTAAAAAGGAGAATATCGGTTTAATTGAAGTGATGGGACTAGCTGTGCTTCCTGGTAGATTACAAGATGAGCTTCAATTGCTTGGTGAATCTCTCATAAGTGAACATCCGCTAGAAAAGATCGAGCGTGATGATCGTATTCAGAAGCATGCTGACTGGGCTGATTCCCTTCTTAGGAAATATTCAGATCTGAACGCATCTAACGTACAAGGACGATTGCGTGATGAAGTAGGCTTTATTTTTTCAAATATTTTGAGTCATGCAGGTGTTTTCAAGCGTACTGGATCAGGTCAGGAAGCATTTGACCGTTTTACCCGAGCACTAAACTATCATTTAAACCAATAAGAGCTTGCCGATTCTGGCGAGCTTCTTTTCTCATTGGTAAATACTATAAAATTGATCAGTAAAAGGAGTTAATAGGATGTATGTAGGTGTCGATTATTATCCGGAACAGTGGCCGAAAGAGCGCTGGAAAGAAGATGTACGCTTAATGAAAGAACTTGGTGTGAATGTCGTTCGAATTGCTGAATTCGGCTGGCAGCTGATGGAGCCTGCAGAAGGAACGTATGATTTTTCGCTCTATGATGAAGCAATCGACCTAATGACCAGTAATGGGATCGAGGTTGTTATTGGGACGCCAACCGCCACACCACCTGCTTGGATGGTTGAAACGTATCCAGAAATTTTACCGGTGGATACCAATGGGACAGTCATTTCATTTGGCGCAAGACGTCACTATACTGTGAACAGTGAATTATATCAAGATTTTACAGCTAAGATTGTTGAAGAAATGGCGAAGCACTATGGTCAGCATGAAGGGATTATTGGATGGCAGGTAGACAATGAATACGGTCATGAAAAATCCGATCGCAGCTATGGGGAAGTGGATCAAAAAGCATTTCAAATCTGGCTACAGCAAAAATATGGCAGGCTTGATGCCTTAAATAAAGCCTGGGGAACGGTTTTCTGGAGTCAAACGTATACGGCGTGGTCACAAATTCCTGTTCCTCGTAAAGTATACCAGGAACACAATCCGAGCTTGCTTCTTGATTTTGATCGTTTCTGTGCGGATGCGTATACGTCTTATAATAAGATTCAAACGGACATTCTTCGTAAGCACATTCGCTCGGATCAGTGGATTACACATAACTTTGTGTTTACGGATTTAGCGATCAATCAGTGGGATATGGCAAAGGATCTTGACTTCATTTCATTTGATAATTATCCGGTATGGGGCGGTTTACCTGAGCCGATTGCACCTTCAGCGATAGCTCATCAACACGATCTTTGTCGCTCGTCAAAGGGTGGAAAAGGCTTCTGGGTTATGGAAGAACTTTCAGGAGCGCAAGGGTGGAGTCGCATCGGTTACTTGCCTCGTCCAGGTCATATTAAACTTTGGACGTATCAGGCGATTGCTCGTGGAGCAGAAGCGATTGTGTATTTCCGCTGGCGTGCGGCGCGATTTGGAACGGAAGAATTTTGTCACGGTATCCTTGATCATGATGGTAAGCCAAAGCGCAAATACAATGAAGTAAAAGAAGTGATCGATTCCCTTAGCGTATTTGGGGATGAGTGGATTGCTTCTAAGTATCAAGCTGATGTGGCCGTGTATTATGATGTGGAGAACGCATGGGCATGGGGCATTCAACCGCAAAGCAATGCATTTGAATACAAGCGAGAATTTCTTCGCTTCTATAGTCCGGCCCATCGTATGAATGCGATGACGGACATTGTTACAAAAGAAAACAGTTTGGACGGTTACAAAGTTCTCGTTGTACCGGTTTATTTCCTAACAGATCCAGTTGTTAATGAGAAAATTTCACTCTTTGCAGAGCAGGGTGGAACCGTGATCCTCTCTTACCGAGCAGGGGTGAAAGAGCAGAATAATTTTGTTGTAGAAGATACGCTGCCGGGCGCATTGCGTGAGTTAGCAGGAGTAGAAATTAATGAGTATGAATCGCTTCAGCACGGACAAAGCAATGCGGTTGAAGGCGTTCAAGGTGCGATTAAAGGCGTGAACTCCGTTGCTTCCATCTGGTGTGATCTCATTGAGCCGACTACTGCGGAGGTGCTTGCGGAATATCGCTCATGCTTCTACGAGAAAACGGCGGCGATCACAAAGAATGCGTATGGAAAAGGGACAGTGTACTATATTGGATCTGCACTAGAAGAGGAAATAATGGATGCTCTTTATGCAGAAGTTTTTCAAGAAATCGACGTATCCACGATCGCTTCAAGTGAAAACGTAGAAGCTGTCACACGTACAGGACAAGACGGGTCGATTTTCTTATGTGTAGTGAATCATTCGACGGAAGAAAAAGGGTCGCTAACATTGCCGAAAGGATCCTGGGTAGATGCCGTTTCTCATGATGAATTTAGTGGAGAAATGTCTATTACACCGCTAGGATCTTATGTACTAAAGCTTAATTAGTATTTTCCGGGAAATAATGATACATCTCGACGCTCATTTTACTAAGGGGAGTGAAAAACATGGCGATTTTAGTCACAGGTGGCGCCGGTTATATCGGTAGTCATACGGTTATGTACTTGCGAGAGCAAAATGAAGATGTTGTCGTACTTGATAATTTAACTAAGGGTCATGAACAGGCTGTGCTTAACGTTCCTTTTTACAAAGGGGACTTAACAGATGGGAAAGTGATTGACCAGATATTTACGGATTATGACATTGATTCTGTGATTCACTTTGCTGCGAGTTCGCTTGTTGGGGAAAGTGTCTCAAATCCTCTTGAATACTACCGAAATAACGTAGCGGGCTCCCAGGCACTCGTTTCAAAGTTAGTTGAACACGATGTAAAGTATATTGTGTTCTCATCGACGGCGGCCACTTATGGGAATCCAGAACGAACCCCGATCGAAGAAAGTGATGTCACAAAGCCAACGAACCCATATGGCGAAACAAAGCTAGCGATTGAGAACATGCTTCGCTGGTGTGAGGATGCTTATGGACTGAAATCAGTGTCGCTGCGTTATTTTAATGCTGCTGGAGCTGATCCAAAGGGGGGTATTGGTGAAGACCATCAACCTGAATCTCATCTTATTCCGATTGTATTGCAAGCTGCGCTTGGTCAGCGTGAGAAGGTGTCTATTTTCGGAGATGATTATGATACGAAAGATGGTACGTGCGTACGCGATTACATTCATGTCCTTGATCTTGCGCAGGCTCATTATCTTGCGTTGAAAAAAATGAAGGAAACGAATGAAAGCGGCATTTATAATCTTGGGAATGGCAAAGGATTTACGGTAAAAGAAGTGATTGATACGTGCAGAACTGTTACGGAGCAAACGATTGAGGCAGAAGTTGCTCCGCGCAGAGCTGGTGATCCTGCCATACTAATTGCTTCCTCTTCAAAAGCAATGAATGAATTAGGTTGGACCCCCCTTTATCCAGAGCTTTCGCAAATTGTGGCTCACGCCTGGAGCTGGCATCAAAACAATCCTGAAGGATATGGGGAGCAATGAGAGACGGGGGACAGGCTCGCGCCTGTCCCCCGCTCCTTTACAGCGATAATGTGGTGGGGGTCAGGTGCGAGCCTGACCCCTATTCCCTCGTTGTTTCTTCCAATAAGCGCCTACGATGGCGAGTAGCGTTGAGAAAATAAAGCATTTAAAGAACGTTGCAATAGCAGAGAATCCAATAAAGAGACGAGGAGCATCTTCGATATCAGCAACGTTCATGCTACTAAAAAATTCGATACCTGAGTTCGTCCCTGCAGCAAGAAGTGACATGAGAAGAGCATACAGGAAACCAAACAGTGTTAGGCGTAAAAACTGTATATCACCTTCCTGTTGCATACGATATCCCGCCCATACAAAGAGAGCGATGGGAATAAGTAAACCGAGCATCATATAGAGCCTTAGATTTCCGAAGTTCGTTATTAACATAGCTAATTCATTGCTTGGCATGGTGTTCATACCTGATAGTGAGGAGAACGTCATTTGGGCACGATCACCAAATCCGTCCCATTCAATTGAAAGTGGTGATAGGTTTAGAATGTTCCAGAGTAGAAAGCCGCCCTGGACTGCAATAACAAGAATTGCGCTTGTAGGTATGTTTTCAAAACCTATCCCGGCAAAATCACCGAATAGTAAGCGATAGAGTAGAACGATCACCACAACGATAGAAGCTGAGATGCCGATTGTTATTGTCCGTAAACCTTCTTTAAGAGGGGAAGAAGTGAGTGATTTCAAAGTCCCGCTTCCAAATAAGCATCCAATAAAGGAAAAAATCGTACCGATAAAAAAACCAGTAACCAGTGCTTTGAAAAATGGATAGTTGTTCTCAATGACTAAGCTTGCCGTCGTGATACCTGTCGTTGTTCCTTTGAAAGAAAATCCTGAAAAGATGGCGACAATAGCAGTTAATACGCCGTAAGTTATTCCGATTAAAAGCGAGGAAATCCAATACTGCTGGGTGTCCATCCTATTTCTTCTTCCATAAAAATACCCGCATACATAACAGGGCGAGAAGGGGAAGGAGAAGGAGGATGAGCGGACCTGATTGTAAGTGTACCCCTCCTTTAAATGTTTCAAAATCGCTGTTCAGATCGACCGAAAGCTTAGAATTGAGAAGATGAGAGGACATCCAGAAGTCTGACGTTCCGGTAAAAGGGTTAGTTGGGAGTTCTGTTTCATCAAAACTATAGAAGATATCACTTAATAAACCATATGGACTAATGTCCGTATAGTCTTCCATGGCAGCTTGAAAAGTAGAGGCTTGTTCCTTAAAGCTTTGCGCGACGATAAACGACGCAATCCCAACCATCAGAAAAGCAAGGAATGCACATAGGACTGCCATTTTTTTATTTAAACGGCTAAAATCAGGAATGACTTGTGCTGATGCTGTTCCATTTTCTTTGACACGCTCAAACTTATATGGGATAAGGGTCAGTTGAAAAGCCCCACATTGAAAGCAGTAGAGGTGTTCATCAGTATTCGATGTGCCACATTCAGAGCAGAATTTCGGTGTTGCACCAGACGTGACATATGGCTGCTGATCCTGTAGCTGGAATGTTCCGTCATAAGGACAATAACTATCACCAAAAGGTACCTCGTTACCGCAGGTTGTACAATACATGTTGCTGAACACCCCCTTACCCGTTTTTAGTACCGCAACACCCGCAGAACTGCGCCACTTCAGGAATACTTTCCTGGCATTTTATGCACGTGTTGGTTGGAACTGAAGGTGGTTCTGGCACATCCACTTTTTTTCCGCAGCTGCCGCAAAAAGTGTCCTCTTCGCTCACAGTAGCCCCACATTCACAGGTTTGTCCGTTCGATTCCTTTCGCAATTGAATGTCTAGGTCTCTGTTAGCGTGGTAGAGTTCTATGTCATACGGTATGACTCTTTCAGCTTGCTCATATAGTTCGGTATGCTGAATGTCACCTTTACGTACAAGACGATAAGCTAATTCACCGAGTTGTTTGATGATTTTTTCGCGATTTGTAGCAGCATCACTTGCTGTTTTTCTTAATTGAGACACTTCTTGAGCCGTTTGTAGCTTATTTTTTCCTTGTTGAAGTCCATCCTGTATTCGAGATAAACCTCCACCGATTTTGGTCTGCAGATCTGACATGACCATCCCTCCCTTTTAGCGTGTACTTTTTCATAGTTATGTGAAAAGTCTTGATTCATGTTAAAAAAATACATAGGAAAATAGAATCGGAAAGGGATCATAATTCGAAATGACTGCCATATGATTTGAAATAATGGCAGGAGGTGGAAAAGTGAGTTGGTGCAATCACTGCAACAGGGAAGAAGCAGGGGCGTTTTGTGTAAAATGTGGACGCATGGTCGTGAGAAAAGCGCCTGTAAAGAAAACAAGGTGGCTGTTCTGGGGAACCATAGCGGGCGCGGTTTTAATCGTTTTGGTTAGTAGTTTCATTACGTTACGATGGCTCGCATCTCCCGAACGGACGGTCGACCGCTTTCGAGAAGCGCTTCGTCAAGAGGACTACAAGACGCTAGCAGAGCTTGTGCCGGAAGTTAATCCGTTTCTTTCACATGATTCAGAAATCGAAAGCTTCGCAACATTATTAAGAAATCATCCCGAACAGCGAGCTCTATTACTTCGAGACTTAGAGCGTCAAGCAACGTCATTGGCTGATCGTAAGTTAGTGAATCGAGATAAAAACCTAGTGATCCCAATGGAATTAATAGAAAAAGAGAAAGCTTTCTTTGTTTTTAAACATTATGTCATTTCTCCTTCTCAAGTTTATGTAGAAGTTTACACACAATTTCCTAAAACGACCCTTTTCATAAACAAAGAAAAGGGTGGGAAGATTGCTGACAAAGGAAAGGAAATCGGGCCGTTTCTCCCTGGTGATTATCACTTTGAAACAGAACTCATAAATGAAAGCTATACGATGCGAGGGGAAGCGGATGTGGAGGTAGTTGGATCGGAAGAAACGCTACAAGTTGAGCTTCCGGTAAATGGGACATTTGTGATACCTGAATCCAATTATGGAGATGCTGTGTTGTTTATTAATGGGAAAGACACGGGTCTCACTGTTGGGGATTCAGATGAATTAGGACCATTTCCAACTGATGGCTCTGTCGTCATGCATGCTGAGAAAACGTTTGAAGCAGGAGTTGTTAAAAGTCCATCGGTAAGTATTGAAGGCGAAGAGGTCTCTCTAGTGATCGATTATAGTGAGCCTGCGCCTGTAGTTATTGAGAAAGAAGTTGAAGCTGAGGCTCAGGCCACTTCGTTAAATCCCGATCAAACAGAACCGATCATACGAGCAGTCAACACGTATTTAAACGATTGGATCGATGCTTATGAGCATCTTGATACAGGATATTTCACAAATCTAACGCCTGAACTAGTTTCTTATTTCGAAGATCGCTTCATTTCAGTTAAACAAAATAATGGAGCCTTTACAGGGGAAATCGTAGAAGCAGCTTTTGATATGGATAGCTTCTCGATTGATTCTTCAGGGAAACGAGCGGAAGTCGATGTGCTCGTAACAATGGATTCAGCTGATCATGAGCCAGGGGACCAAAATGTAGACACGGAGGTAACGTCAAGCGGCTTCCATTATAACCTGGTGAAAAGTGGCGGGACATGGTTGATCGATAGTAGAGAACCAGTCGACCATGTCGACGTAACTAATGCTGTATTGTATTAAAGTGGTAGTGAAGTGGGGGTCAGGTTCGCGCCTGACCCCTCTTCTTAAAATCTTAGTTTATCTAATAGACAAACTAATTGAACGGTGCTATAATTCAAAATGAAAGCAGTTACATAAAAGGGTTAGAAGATACGTTTTTAGAGTTGGAAATTCCCTTTAATTTTCCGCGAAATCATGTTCTCTGATTTACATCATGAAGTTGTTATCTAGTAAACTCGTAAGATTAATTGAGGTAGTGTGTAGCTAATTTAGTTGAGGAGGAATTTATTTTGGCTTATTTTAACAATATTAATCGTATTCAGTATGAGGGAGCACATTCTACAAACCCGTTTGCATTTAAATATTACAATCCGAATGAAAAAATTGGTCATAAAACGATGAAGGAACATCTTCGCTTTTCGGTTGCTTACTGGCATACATTCACTGCTGATGGTGCTGATCCATTTGGCGCAGGAACGATGATCCGTCCATGGAGTGAATACAGCGGTATGGATCAAGCAAAAGCAAGGGTCGAAGCCGCATTTGAACTGTTTGATAAGCTTGATGCACCTTTCTTCTGCTTTCATGACGTAGACGTAGCACCTGAAGGAGAAACGCTTAAAGAAACGTATGATAACATCGATACCATCGTTGCGATGATAAAAGATCATATGAAAACAAGCTCTACGAAGCTGTTATGGAATACAGCAAATATGTTCACTCATCCACGATTTACACATGGTGCTGCGACAACGTCTGAAGCGGATGTGTTTGCTTATGCAGCAGCGAAAGTGAAAAAAGGACTGGAAGTCGGGAAAGAACTTGGCGCAGAGAATTATGTGTTCTGGGGTGGACGTGAAGGGTATGAAACGTTACTCAATACTGATATGAAACTTGAACTCGACAACCTAGGACGCTTTTTCCACATGGCACTTGATTATGCAAACGAAATAGATTTCACCGGGCAATTTCTTATTGAACCAAAACCAAAAGAACCATCAAAGCATCAATATGATTTTGATGTAGCTACTTCTCTATCATTTCTTCAAAACTATGATTTGCAGGACCATTTCAAATTCAATATTGAAGCGAACCACGCGACGCTTGCAGGACACACGTTTGAACACGAACTTCATACTGCTCGAATTAATGGCATGCTTGGATCAGTTGATGCGAACCAGGGTGACACGCTTCTTGGATGGGATACTGATGAATTCCCAACGGATTTGTATGCTACTACTCTCGCAATGTATGAGATTCTTAAAAATGATGGCCTTGGAAAAGGTGGCTTGAATTTCGATGCTAAGGTGCGTCGGAACTCCTTCGATCCAGATGATTTATTTCATGCCCATATTGCTGGAATGGATAGCTTTGCAATTGGATTAAAAGCGGCTCATCAAATGTTAGAGGACCGAGTACTTGAGAATTTCATTTCGGATCGTTATCATAGTTTCTCAGAAGGGATCGGGAAAGAAATTATCCAAGGAAAGACGGATTTTCATAAGCTCGAACAATATGCTTTAGGACTTAAGGATATTAAGATAAAATCAGGACGGATGGAAAAACTAAAGGCAGAGATCAACTCATATTTACTAAATGCTTTTTCAAATGTTCGTGTGTAGGTTCAAATAGATTTTTGGTTAAAAGATTCAAATTTAAAGTGGTAAGTGCTTAGCAGAGAGAAAGGATGAAGCACCATGAGCTATGTCATTGGAATTGATCTAGGCACAAGTGCAGTTAAAGTGATCGCTGTAGATCGCACTGGGCAAGTTCAAGCTGAAATATCAAGATCTTATCCGCTTCATCACCCGAAGTCTGGATACAGCGAGCAAAACCCAGAAGATTGGGTGGATCAAACGCTTAGTGCTTTGAATGAGCTTACTCAGCAACTTCCTCCATCATCTATTGAAGGAATTAGCTTCTCCGGTCAAATGCATGGGCTCGTTTTACTTGATCAAGAAAATAAACCTCTTCGGCAGGCAATTCTGTGGAATGATACAAGAACAACTGAACAATGCCGAGCGATTGAGAAACTCGTGGGGAAAAAGAGGTTGCTTGAAATTACCCAAAACCCCGCGCTCGAAGGATTTACACTTCCTAAGTTACTGTGGGTGAAAGAGAATGAACCAGATCTTTTCGCGAAAGCTAAGGTCTTTCTCCTCCCAAAAGATTATGTGCGCTATCGGTTAACGGGTGAAATCCATATGGAGTATTCCGATGCAGCGGGCACGTTAATGATGGATGTTAGTAGTAAGAACTGGAGTGAAGAAGTGACTTCCAGGATGGGGATCAGTCTTTCTCTATGCCCACCGTTGATTGAATCTACCGCTAGAGTCGGTTATATGACAAAGGGGCTAGTAAAAGGCATGGATGATGTACATGTCTTTGCTGGTGGTGCTGATAATGCCTGCGGTGCTGTTGGAGCTGGGATTCTTAGAAATGGGCAGACGCTTTGTAGTATCGGAACCTCTGGCGTCATCTTGTCATATGAAGAACGTGATCAGCTTGATTTTGACGGCAAAGTTCACTTTTTCAATCATAGTAAGCCGAATGCTTTTTACACGATGGGGGTTACGCTTTCTGCAGGTCAGAGTCTGAACTGGTTTCGAGACCAGTTTGCTGAAGGTGTACCATTCGAGGAATTGCTTGGTTCAATTGACGACATACCAGTAGGTGCAAACGGATTGCTTTTTACACCGTATTTGGTTGGAGAGAGGACACCGCATGCGGATTCATTCATACGAGGAAGCTTTATTGGGATGGATGCTTCACACACCCGAAATCATTTTGTAAAAGCAGTATTAGAGGGCATCACCTTTTCGCTGAAGGAATCGCTTGCTATTTTTAGAGAAAATGGAAAAGACATTCATGAAATTGTCTCTATTGGTGGTGGCGCGAAAAATGATTCCTGGCTTCAAATGCAGGCGGATATTTTTGATGCTACTGTTGTCAAACATGAGAGTGAAGAGGGGCCAGCCCTTGGAGCTGCGATGTTAGCAGCTGTTGGCTGTAATTGGTTTTCTACGCTTGAATCCTGCAGTGATTCCTTTATAAAAGTGAAAAAACGGTTCACTCCGAATCAAGCTAATGTACAAGCGTATCAAAAACTTTTTCCTATTTATCAGTCCGTATATGTTCAGACAAAAGGGTTGAGTGAACAGTTAAAATTGAATCGGCAATAAAAAATAGCGAATGCTGCAGCATTCGCTATTTCTTTATTGCAGGTAGGGGTCAGGCTCGCGCCTGACCCCTAGTTCTTTTTTCATCAACCAATAAAGGAAGCAATCAATAATGCGAGAAAGACTAATGAGATCAACGCAAGAAAGATCACGCCCATTTTGCGTATGGCTGGAGGGAAGCGATCGGTTAGTGGGACCCGTATAAGGAAGATCATAATCGCAAGTGAAAGGATAAGTAATAAGAAATAACCCAAGTATGACACCACCAATTTCTTTTTCTATAGGTGTTCCCTATGGTAGAGAGAATCAATCATGAGACACGTTTTATATGAAAGCGAGCTTCATGATCATCATTCGTTTAAGGGTGCTGAATGGTTGTGAGCGATGGTTCGAGAACTTTTCCTTCAAAAGCTGCTTGATAGATTGTCCGAATGTCTGCTTCGCGGAGAGGTAGCGGGCTTCTCGCAAGCAATCTTTTTTGTTTCAAGGCATCCTCTGTTAGTGAATCAAGAGCAGTGCTAGGAATATCGAATCCCCCTAGTGTACGCGGAATACCAACGTCTTGAACGAGTTTTTCTAACTGGTGGACACACTCATAGGATGCCTCTTCTTCAGAAAGGTAGTGGGAGTTTCCACCGAGCGCATTCAAAACATCGCCCAGTCGTTTGGTACAGCTTTTCCGAATATAGCCCATTACATAAGGAAGAAGAACTGCATTTGAATCGCCATGAGCAATATGAAACTGACCTCCGAGAGGATAGGCAAGCGCATGGACGCCAGCAACTCCAGCATTAAAGAAAGCAAGTCCTGCTATATAGCTGCCATTGCTCATATCGATTCGCGCTTCACGATCTTCTCCGTTGGCAACGGCTCGTCTAATGGAGCGGCTGATCAATCGAATGGCCTGTAGGGCAAGGCCATCTGTTGTTGCGCTCGCGTTAACGGATACATAGGCTTCGATCGCATGAGTCAGAGCATCGATCCCGGTTGCTGCGGTTACTTTAGCTGGAACGGAGACCGTCAATTCCGGATCAACAATGGCCGCATCAGCAAGTAAGTAGTCGTGGGTGATAACATCCTTTGTGCGATCGAGTGATAGGACAGAAATATTGGTAACCTCGGAACCAGTGCCAGCAGTTGTCGGGATTAATATTTTGGGAAGTCCTTTTTCTGTCACCTGCTTTTTACCAGATAGATTTAGGTAGTCCGCAACAGATCCATCATGACTTGAAAGAACTGAGGTTAATTTTGCAAGGTCAAGTGCACTTCCGCCGCCAAGGCCGATGACGAGGTCAAATCCGTGTTCTTTCGTATAACTTACTAACTTTTCACCAATGGCAAGAGGAGGCTCCGGAAGAATGTCTGTATAACTATCAACTGAATAGCCAGCGAGTTCTAATGGCTGTCTCACCTTTTCTAAAACTCCAATATCTTTTAGGACTGGATCTGTTACAACTAAAATTCTTTGTGGTGCATATTTTTCAACTTCAGGTAGAAGCTGTTTAAGTGAACCCCAACCGGTGTAACTGAGCGGGGTGAAGACAAGTTTTGAAAATGTCATGCAGATTCCTCCTAATTAAAAAACGTAGATTTCCTATACTTCAGAAATTCTCTGTTTTATTAGTGGATACCTGCTTTACCGTGACGGGGGACTGACCCCCTTATGGTGATGTGGTAAATATTTACTATGTTATGATGGTTGAATACCTCTGTTTTAGGAAATAGAACTGTAATGTGATTGAAAGTGATTTTTATCTGAAGCGAAAGGGGAGAAAAGAATGAGCACGTTACTTTTAACTGGTTTTGAGCCTTTTCTCGAGCATCGTCACAACCCTACCGAACAGATTGTGAAGGAATTTGATGAGGAAGTGATCGGAGGATTTGAGATTATTTCGCGCGTTCTTCCAGTTGATTTTGAACGCGCATCAGAAATGCTTATTGAATATGTTGAACAATGTGAGCCGGTCGCGATCCTGATGCTTGGACTTGCAGTTGATCGTACGAAGGTAACACCTGAGCGAATTGCCATTAATGTTAATGATAGTGTGGAAGATAATTCAGGGCATGCTCCTGTCGATCAACCGATTGTTGAAGGAGGACCAGCTGCTTATTTTTCAACTCTTCCGATTAAGAAAATGACAGATGGACTTGTCCAAAATGGAATTCCGGCAGAAATATCGAATACGGCCGGAACGTATTTATGCAACAATGTGATGTATAGCGTGCTGTATGCTCTTGAACAAAAGGGAATCGACATTCCCGCGGGATTTGTTCATGTACCACCTACGTTTGAAATGACGCTTCATCATTCAGCCCATACCGGTTTCCCATTTGAGAGTATTCGAGACTCCATCAAAATCATGATTCATACCCTTTCTGATTTAGACCGGGACTAATTTATCGGTGATTCTCTCCAAAAGCTGATCTAGCCGGTCAGCTTTTTCATGTTGAAACCAAAAGATTCCTTCCATCGTAGAAAGGGCAAGGGGGAATGAAGATGGCTACCTGTCAACAATGTCACACAAAATGGACGTGGAAAGACACGTTTTCTTCTATGTTTACGGTTAAGAAATTTAATAACTGCCCGTATTGTGGAAACAAGCAAACTGTTACACGACGCTCAAGAAATAATTTGGCTTTGATTCCAAGTATCGTTGCACTGGTTTGGTTACCGCTGATTGCATTTGGCGTGCCATATTCCGTTATCATACTGATCGAGCTTGTCATGTCAATTACTGCGATTGGCATTCTTCCATTCTTTTATGAGATAACAGATCGTGAAGAGCCCATGTGGTAATGGGGTCTTCGCTTCTATGATCTATCAATCGATTTAGATGAATTGAACGGTTATCACCCTATCGAAAAGAAAGAACTAACAAATGTCATGACCTTTGCTAGTTTATTTGCTGACTGGAACACAACAGCATTCTGAAAATATCTTATCGCTTAATGTTGAAAATAGGAGTTTGAACTTCATTTGATGCACAAGTCTATTTCTTTAAGAAATTCATGATAATATAAGAAGAAAGAATTCTGAGGGGGTAAATCCGTGGAGAACGTATACATTGGAGTTGATCTTGGAGGAACCAATCTTCGGGTCGGCCTCGTTGATCAAAACGGTCAGATGCTGCAGGTTAAACAAATTCCAACCGAGGCGGAATCGGGTTATCAATCTATTATTCAACGAATGATTGCTTTGATCAAGGAAGTGAAAAAGGCTTATTCAGCTGTTTCGATCGGAATTGGATCACCAGGTCCTTTGAATCCCTTTGATGGCATTGTGGTGTCGCCTCCCAATTTACCGGGGTGGAAAAACGTTCCCATTACAGCTCTTGTCGAAGAGGAAATTGGCATACCATGTTTTCTAGTGAACGATGCAGATGCCGCTGCGCTTGGTGAGGCAATGTATGGTAGTGGAAAAGGAAAAGATAGCTCGTATTACATAACAGTAAGTACCGGAGTTGGAGGCGGATATGTACAAAATAATCGTCTGATCCAGGGAGAGCATGGGTACAGTGCTGAGATTGGAAATATGATCATTAAACCAGGTGGTCCGAAACATGCCAATATGAATGCTGGTTCTCTTGAAGCACTTGCTTCAGGCACATCTATTGCTAGAGAAGGTAGAGAAAGGCTCGGGACAACCGGTGGGGCGGAAGAAGTGTTTCGTCTAGCTAGAGAAGATGATCAAACTGCTTTGGCTATCATAGACGATGCGATCGATGCTCTAGCGATTGCGATTGCTAATCTTGCTCATTCGATCGATCCTGCTGTATTCATTCTCGGTGGAGGCGTTATGGAAGAGAAAGATATGATTCTACCACTTCTTCGGAAAAAAGTTGACGGGTATGTGTATGAAGGGTTGCGTGAACAAATAAAAATTGAACCAGTACTTCTTCGAGATCGAGCAGGTATCGTTGGAGCTGCTATGCATGGTCGCCAGAAGATAGAAAGCGATAAAGAGTCATAAGAAAGAGGGAAAAGGACAGGGGGACTAACGATGTATCAACATGAACCACTTTTTTTGAATCCTGAATTTAAAGATCGACTCTGGGGAGGTACGAAACTCAGAGATGTATTCGGTTATACGATTCCAACTGAAACGACAGGAGAGTGCTGGGGGATTTCTGCTCATCAGAATGGACCGAGTGAAGTGAGAAATGGTCCGTTGGCAGGCAAAAAGCTGAATGAGGTTTGGGAGAGTAATCGTGAATTATTTGGTCATGAAAAGGGAGAGCATTTCCCTTTGTTAGTTAAGATCCTTGATGCGAATCGCGATCTATCTGTGCAGGTCCATCCAGATGATTCATTCGCAAGAGAAATCGAAGGAGAAGCTTATGGCAAAACCGAATGCTGGTATATTATTGATTGTGATCCAGGATCAGAATTAATCTTTGGACATCATGCCGAGACAAAGGAATCCTTTGAACAAATGATCGCACATGGAGAGTGGGACAGTTTGCTTCGACGTATACCGATCGAGCCTGGTGAATTCTACTTTGTTCCAAGTGGAACGATTCATGCGATCGGCGCAGGCACGATGATTTTGGAAACGCAGCAGAGTTCTGATACGACGTACCGTGTGTATGATTATGATCGTACAGATGCAAACGGAAATACACGAGATTTACATATTGATCGTTCAATTGAAGTTTCGACGATCCCACATGAAGATCCGCCATTCTCACCCGTTGTTACGGAAGAAGAAGGAATGAAGCAGGTGCAGCTTGTCTCTTCAGAGTATTTTACCGTATATCGGTGGGAGCTTGACGGAGAGTTTTCTCTTGAACAAGATCATCCTTACTTGCTAGTAAGCGTGCTGAGTGGCGAAGGAATGATTACTTCTTTAGAATCTTCTTATCCCATTAAGCAGGGAGATCATCTCATCATTCCTGCCACAATGAAAGAATGTCATCTAGAAGGCGATCTTGAAATGATCGTTTCTCTAAGCAACAAAGCATAAACACTAGCCAGCTCAGATGTGAGCTGGCTTTTTTAGTTTAATGGATTTTAGAAGCTAATGAATGAAAAACACATTTTTGTTCGTGCCTCTAAATATCCTGTATAATATAAAACAAGAAAAAAGGTTGTAAGGTGAGGGAGGATGCCATGCAAAAAGTATTAACTTTTATAAAACCATACAAGGTTGCGGCGATTATAGCGGCCCTTTTGATGCTTGTTGAATTGGCAGTCGAACTCTGGCTTCCATTATTCATGGCAGATATTATCGATAACGGGATTGCAAAAGAAGACCTCAGTGTGATTACGGAATTGGGGATTTGGATGCTTGTTCTAACGGTTATTTCTTTTGTGGCATCGATTATCAATACGTATCTTGCTTCCTACGTAAGTCAGTATTTTGGATTTGATTTAAGAAAGGCACTTTTTGAAAAGGTACAGTCATTCGCTTTTGCGGACTTTAATCGCTTTCCTACTTCATCTCTTTTAACAAGATTGACGAATGATGTGAACCAAGTACAGCTCGTGGTTTTTATGGGGCTGCGTATTATGGTTCGAGCCCCCTTGCTTGTTGTGGGCGGTGTCGTGATGGCTTTTGTTGTGGATGTGCAACTAGCCCTTCTACTAACAGCTGCCATTCCACTCGTGATTGTGTTTCTTTATTTTGTCATGAAAAAAGGCGTTCCGCTTTTTAGTTCAGTCCAGGAAAAGCTAGACCGAGTAAACGGTGTGATGAGGGAAAACTTGGTTGGCGTTAGACTGATAAAAGCTTATCTTAGAAGTAAGCATGAGCAGAAAAGGTTTAAAAACGTAAATGAAAATTTAATGAGTCAAACAGTAAGTTCCCTCCGCTTGATTGAACTCGCTACACCGGTTCTTCTTATTCTCATGAATGTGGCGATTGTCGCTGTGATCTGGTTCGGTGGTGTGAAAGTTGTCGCTGGAACAGCGCAGGTTGGTGAAATTTCGGCTATCATTACATATGGCACTCGGATTACAGTGGCGCTCACAATGTTTTCATTTATATTGATGCTCCTTTCACGAGCAAGAGCTTCTGCCTACCGGATGCAGGAAGTGTTAGATACGGATACTTATTCTGAAGAAGAATCAGGGTTAAAACCATCTTCGTTGGAAAAACTTCAGTTTCATCATGTGAGCTTCCGCTATCCTGATTCAGAAGACGATGTTCTTCGAGACATCAATTTTACTGCAGAGAAAGGGCAACTGATTGGCGTGATGGGGGCAACCGGATCTGGGAAGTCTTCCATGGTGCAACTTATTCCGAGATTGTATGAACCTTCGGAAGGACATATTTCATTCAATGGTCTCGACGAAACCGCTATTCACCTCGATGAATTAAGGAGTCGAATTGGAGTTGTTCCTCAAGAAGTCGTCCTATTCAGTGGCACCATTCGCGAGAATATACGGTGGGGAAGAGAAGACGCTAGCACAGAGGAGGTTGAAGCAGCGGCTAAAGCTGCCCAAATTCATTCCTTCATTTTGACGCTTCCAAATCAGTATGACACTGTTCTAGGACAAAAAGGGATCAATCTGTCAGGTGGTCAAAAGCAGCGGTTATCCATCGCACGTGCGTTGATTCGTCATCCGGAAATTTTGATTCTTGATGACAGTACAAGCGCGCTTGATCTCAATACAGAGGTGGCATTACAAAAAGCATTGAAGCATCAAGATAGCATGATTTTATTGATAGCTCAGAAAATTAGTTCAGTAAAAGAGGCGGATAACATCATTCTCCTTGAAGATGGGGCGATTATAGGAGAAGGGACTCACGATGATCTTCTTCAGAACAATGCAGTCTATCGAGAGATTTATGTTTCGCAATACGGAGAGGAGGCGTCTCATGAGCTCACCAAACAAACCTTCTAAAAAGCAAGGGAGAAAGCGACCGGATGATCTGAAGGGAACGGTCGCTCGTATTTGGCGCTACTTATCGATACAAAAAGGATTGCTTTCCCTCGTAATTGTTATGGTTCTGCTTAGCTCTGGATTTAGCCTCCTCGGCCCTTACTTAACGAGCATTGCGATCGATGAATACCTCGTACCAGGAGATTTAGCTGGTCTGCCGTTCATTCTTGGTCTTCTTATCGCTGTCTATGTGTTTCAATCAGTCGCCACTTTTTTTCAGAATTTCTGGATGATCGGTATTGCGCAGAAAACGGTATATCGGATGAGGAAAGATTTGTTTCATCATCTACATCGTTTGCCAATTCCGTTTTTCGATAAAAAGACGCACGGTGAACTGATGAGTCGATTAACAAATGATATTGAAAATGTAAGTCGAACGTTAAATAGTTCCGTTATCCAGATCTTTTCAAGTGTCCTGACGCTTGTCGGAACAGTGGGATTGATGCTTTATTTAAGTCCGATACTAACTCTCATCACTTTTACGATTATTCCACTGATGTTTCTTGGAATGAAGTGGATTACCAATCGGACCGGCCATTATTTTAAAGAGCAGCAGCGAAACCTCGGGGAGATGAACAGTGTCATTGAAGAGACGTTGTCAGGTCAGCACATCATCAAATCCTTTTCTCAAGAAAAGCGCGTTCTGAAGCAATTGGATGAAAAAAACGAAGACCTGCGTAGGTCTGGATTTTGGGCGACGACTTTTTCTGGTTTTATTCCAAAGCTGATGAACGTTCTAAATAACTTAAGTTTCCTGCTTATTGCAGCGGCGGGTGGCTTGCTGTCACTGAAAGGACTAGTCTCAATCGGTGTGATTGTAGCCTTTATTCAGTATTCGCGACTGTTTACAAGACCTCTCAACGATCTCGCCAATCAGTTTAATACCATATTATCTGCTGTAGCGGGGGCGGAACGCGTCTTCACCATTTTGGATGAAAAAGAAGAGCGTCCGGATGAAAGAGAGGCAGTAGCACTTGAACAGGTGAAGGGAAAAGTGGTGTTTCGTCATGTTTCTTTTGGTTATGAAGCAGAGGGCACGACGATATCAGATGTTTCTTTTGAGGCAAAACCTGGTGAATCTGTTGCTATCATTGGGCCGACTGGGGCAGGGAAAACCACAATCGTGAACCTATTGATGCGCTTCTACGAATTAAATGGTGGTACGATCGAAGTCGATGATCACGATGTTACGAAAGTGAAAAGGGAAAGTTTGCGACAAAACATGGGATTTGTCCTTCAGGATACATTTCTGTTCCACGGGACCGTTCGAGAAAATATTCGTTATGGTCGCCTTGAAGCTACCGATGAAGAAGTAGAAGAGGCAGCACGAGTAGCGAATGCTCACACGTTTATTTCAAGGTTATCAGAAGGGTATGATACGGTCCTGAACCAGGATGGAGGAGGCATAAGTCATGGTCAAAGACAACTTCTCTCTATCGCAAGAGCGGTACTCGCAGATCCTGCTATTTTGATTCTCGATGAAGCAACGAGCAGCATTGATACACGAACCGAAATTCAAATTCAAAAAGCACTGTGGGCACTGATGGAGGGAAGAACAAGCTTTATTATCGCCCACCGCTTAAATACAATTCAACGTGCCGATCAGATAATTGCACTCGATCATGGTAAAATCATCGAAAAGGGTACGCATGAGGAATTGTTAGAGAAAAAAGGATATTTGTGGGGTCAGGTCGGGACCTGACCCCCCTCAAAGACAAAACAAAGCGATTGTCCACGTCAGGCGGACAATCGCTTTGTTTTTTTGATTAGTGAATAAACAGAAAATTAGTGAAATCAACTTGCAACGCGCATACGAGTGTGAGTAAACTAAGGAAAAGATTCGAATAAGGAAAATGTTGTTAATCACTGGAGGTGGGCAACGTGAATGAGCAAGAAAGGGAAGAGACTTTTCGCTCTGAGCTAAAGCGGCTCAAGTTGAACGATTACATAACCGAACAAACCTTTGACATTGTCTCGAATGCTTATCAAAAGATGATTCATCACGCTGTTGAATTGGAGGAAGAGCACGAGGACGTGATTGATCGACCAGAAAGCGTCCTAGATACGCCGCCAGCACCAAAACCTGCGAAAGAGAAGAAAGTGAAGTCCACGCAGGAGCTTAGGGATCGGAATTTAACGTGGATTTTGATCATCGGTGTCGTGTTCTTGTTACTCGGAGCGCTTGTCCTCGCGACAAGTACGTGGGATGTGATGACATCGATCATGAAGACCGCACTCATTGGAGGGATTGCGGCTGTATTCTTTGGCATTAGCTGGCTCAGTGGGCACAAGCTGCGAATCGAAAAAACAGCTTTTTCTTTTTTAATCCTGGGCAGTCTTTTTCTTCCGATCGTCGTTTTTTCAGCAGGATATTTCCAGCTGTTTGGAGGATGGCTTTCAGTAAGCGGAGCTGGCAATGAAGTGCTAGGTCTCATCGGTGTTTTGATTTGTTTACCTCTTTATCTCTTTCAAGCAATACGGCAGCAATCGCGGTTATTTGTTTGGTTTTCGTTTGTTACTCTAAGTATTGGTGCGGCATTTTTTATTCAAATATTCAACCCGAAAGTGGACCTTTTTTATCTCGGTATCGTGATTTTTAATGGATTGCTATTACTCAGCTATTATCGAACAAAAAACATGAAGGGTCTCACTCTTTTTACAAAAGAACTCCCGATCTATGCGCAGGGGAATCTCATTCTCTCAACACTTCTCCTGCTGCTTTTTTATGAAAGTGCCGTTTTTTATAGTTTCAATGTCATTTTAACTGCAATTCTATATCTGGCCATGATTTATATTGGAAAACGAAATGAATATCACTTTGTATTTACGCTTTTAATCCTATATGGCATTTATCAATTAATTGAGCACTCGTTTCTTGAGTCGGCAGATGTCATGCTCTATGCGCTCGTCGGTTTTCTTTTCATAGGGTTACAATCGGTGGAGCGTCTTCAGAATTCGTATATGAGAAAAGCGTTTCAACTAACGAGCGGGGCTGTTTCGTTTTGTGCGTTCGTCTTCATTACGTACAAAGGGTTAATCCTCCGATATGATGATCCGTCATGGCTTCTTGTGCTCGGTTATCTACTGATCAGCGTTAATTATATTTACCTTGCGAATTTATCACGCTATCGGATCTTTGGGTTTTTAGCTCCGTTCTTTCTAGCAGCTGCAGGACTGTATTCGATGAGCTTATTCTATACGAATCCATCAGCTGAAACAGTGATGGTTCATTTGTTTATTACTGGATTGCTTTTGTATGCGGGTGGCTATTACTGGAATACGTGGAAAATAACAAAGAGCATTCAAACCGGGTCACTCGTTGTCTCTTTTGGTCCTATGATGCTTTCACTATTGCTTGGACTTTTCAACGAGCAATGGTGGTTAGAAAGTAGTTTGTTAATTGTACTTGGTGTGGTTGATCTATCGATCTATCAAAAAGGGAAATGGAAGTGGCTTCGTCATACAGGAGCTTTGCTCAGTCCGGTAACATGGGGAATGGGATTGCTTGCCCTTTATCCACAATTTGCGAGAAATGACTTTTATGAAGAGATCTTTGCAGCACCGTTTCATACAGCGACCGTAGCAATCATGATCCTGATCATTCATTTATTATGGAAGAAAAAAGGTGCGGAAGTACTTGAAAAAATGGCTTTTTGGACCGGAGTGAGCTTTTATGGAATCGCCTTACTTCTTTTACTGGCGGCGACGGTAAATGAATTGTTTGTTCGGTCCGGACTTTTGATCGGTGCGATCGGAGTGCTTTACCTGATCTTCAAGCGCACGGCGGAAGAGACGATATGGCCATTAATCAGTGTGTTTACCCTCGGTGCTTACCTATCGATTGCAGAGGCGTTTCCAGTGCAAGGAATGCTTCAATGGCTTCCTGGAGCGATTTTGCTGATTCTTATAGCGGATACGCTTGGAAAAAAAGACGTTGTGGTTCAACGTGCGTATTTCTATCTGGCTCATATTTACTTACCGATCGCTCTCCTTTACACCGTTTTTGAGCAGGGAAATGAGCCTGTCTTATATGTCATCGCTCTATTCGTTTATGTTTATTCCGTATTTACTAGAAAGCAAGAATGGGAGATTCGCACATTTCTATATGTTGGCTTTACGCACCTTCCTTTTCTTTACATTGCGTTAGTAGATACGCTTGCGTTACAAGATGAAGCGTATACGTACACAGGATTTGCGGCAAGTATCGTTATGTTTGGGCTCTGGTTCGTCTTAGATGAAAAATGGAAAGAGCGAATTAGATGGTATGTGGTTCCTTTTGCCGTTGTCGGACTTTTTCCTTTTATCATCGAATCGAACGAAATGAAGTTGCTGCCATTTAGCGTTGGTCTTTTTTATGCCATTCTACTACTTTACGTGCTCCATCAATCAGGATGGCAGCTGTTCACGTTTGTACCTCTAGTGATTGTTCAAATGATGGTCATCCTTCTGCCGATTGAGACGATTGAAATGAAGACGATTGTGTACGTTGGAGCGGCTATACTTATGCTAACAGCAGGGATTTCAATTCATAGGATGCTTTATTCCTTAAGTTCCAAGCAGATGACTGAAAAGCATATCGACTGGTATTCTGTGACGGCTTTTCTCATCGTTCTCACACTTTATCAAGACCTTACGCTCACCTCTCTCTGGGCAGATGAGTTACGAGCGCTGTTTATCTGTTGCTTCTTCGCCATACAGATCAGGAGGGTTCCTGCAGGTGTTTCTACTAAAGTAGTGAAAAGCATTACAGCTCTATCGTTACTGGTGCCATATTACACGCTACTTCATCACATTGAAATCAACGAATACATTGTAACAGAGGCATATGTATTGCCTTGGATTGCCGTGACCATTTATTTATCAAAGCGTACGTGGGATCAGAGTAAACAAATAATGAGTTTCATCGAATGGAGCGTTCTTTCGGTCGTAGCGGCGATCCTTGTAGGCGATGCGCTAATCAGTAATACGATTTATGATGCGATCATTGCCGGGGGACTTTCTCTTGCTTCCGTACTTGCAGGATTTTTCTATCGTATCAAATCATACTTCTTGATCGGGTGTAGCGTGCTTCTTCTAAATCTTCTTCTGCAAACAAGGCCGTATTGGGGCAATATGCCATGGTGGGCCTATCTGTTAATCGCTGGCGCAACACTCATTTCTGTCGCAAGTTTCTACGAGTGGCAAAAGCAGAATAAAACCGATGAAGGAGAGACACTGTTACAAATAAAAAAACAACAGCTTATAGCGAAATGGAAGCAATGGAGGTAAATAGTGGGGTCAGTTGCGTCACCGGTGACGCAACTGACCCCGTTAAAATAAGGGGTGGGAAGATCAATGGCGCGATGGGTTTACGTTGGAGGTAGTTTTCTTGTGATTTTGTCATTTTCGTTTTTTGTTTTATATTCTGTAAGGGCTTTCAATATAACGCCAGACCGCCCTTCTGCTTCTTATAAAGCTCCAGATTATCGTTTTGTGCTTGTGACAGAAGAGGTCGACAATGATTACTGGAGACTAGTAGAACAGGGAGCGCGAGCTGCAGCTGAGAAATATAATGTTTCCCTTGAGTACACTGGTCCAAAACAAGCGAATCTTGAGGAGCATATTAAAATGATCGAGATGGCAGCTGCTTCACAAGTGGACGGGATCATTGCGCAGGGATTAAACCAAGAGGTGTCACCTGCTCTTATTAATCATGTTTCAGAAAAAGGGATTCCATTTCTAACGATTGATACGGATGCACCTGAAAGCAAGCGAGTTGCGTATGTCGGTACTGACAATTATTACGCAGGATTTCTAGCAGGTCAGGCTCTTCTAAACGATACTGCAGATGATGTAAAGGTTGGGATAATTACTGGTCGTTTTGATTCAGCCAATCAAAAGCTTCGCGTAGAAGGATTTAAAGACGCCATTAAAGATAGCGATCGGGTTGAAGTTGTAGCCATTGATGCCTCACAAATTACAAGAATACAAGCAGCAGAGAAAACATACGAAATGATCAAAGAACATCCCGAAATCAACGCGTTTTATGGGACAAGTGCCCTTGATGCGATAGGCATTGTTCAGGTTCTTGAAAGCATCGGAATGACTGATCGTGTCTATGTGATTGGATTTGATGTTCTTCCTGAAACACTTCAGCTTCTTATGGAAGGAAAACTGGAAGCCACGGTTGAACAGAGACCATATGAGATGGGGTATGACGCGGTTGAATTAATGGTTCAGATCATTGAAGGGGAAGATGTCTCGACCTATCATCATACAATGACAGAAGTAATCCGACAGAAAGATTTGAAGCAAATGGAACAACCAACGCCGGGAGGAATGAAACGACCATGAAAATTCAGGCGAGGTTTATTCTCTTTTTCACTTTGCTCGTCATCTTAATGAACGGTGTCGCTTTTTACTTGTTTCATAGTAGCCAAAAAACCATTCATGATTACCATACTAGTTTTGAGCGATTTATTGTACTGAACAAGATTTCACAGCAAACTAATTCTGTCTATGAAGCGATGAATACCTACTTATCCGCACGCACTCAAGAGGAACTAACAGCTTATGCTACAGAGAGAAAAATTCTTTCACAAGAAAAAGAAGAGCTTCTCGGAACGGTGAAAAATGAAGCGAATGATCAAACCGTTACAAATTACGAAAAAATGATTGAAAGCTTTTTAATTGAATGCGACATTACAGTTCAGGCTTTTCAAAGGCAGGAGATCAATCAATACTCAGGTCACCTAAATGAAGCTGCGAAAATTTCAGCATTTATTCAAGAAACAACATTGAAACTCATTAATTCCGAACTCACGGATTATCGAGTGTTTTACAACGAAATGGATCAAAAAAGTACGTACCTGCAGTGGATGGGAATCTCATTATTTGTATCCATGATTTTATCCAGTCTCTTAATGGCATTCTGGTTCTCGCGTGGAATTACAAAACCCATTCATGAGCTAGCAGCAGCCGCTAAAAAGCTTTCCAAAGGAGATTTTACTGCGAATAAGGTTGTGGTGAGATCGAGAAATGAACTTCAGTTATTAGCTGATACATTTTACCGGATGCAGGAGAATATTCGTGGGTTAATTAAAGAAATAAAACAGAAATCAGAGCTTGATCAGTTATTGAAAGAAATGGAGTTAAAAAGTCTTCAAAGTCAGATTAACCCCCATTTTCTCTTTAATACGCTCAATACCATATCAAGACGGGCTTACATTGAAGGAGCTGAGCAAACGAGTGAACTCATTGAATCTGTTGCCGCCCTTCTTCGCTATAACCTTGGCAATTTAAGTAAAGATGTCACGCTTAAAGATGAACTAAATATCGTAAGAGAATACTTTTTCATTCAGCAGTCTCGATTTGGTGAAAGAGTGACATTTGATGTTATCGCAGATGAGAATATTCTTGATTGTAAAATCCCAGTATTAACGCTTCAACCGATCGTTGAGAACGCATTTATCCATGGCGTAGAATCGTATGAAGAAGGGGGAGAAATTCTAATTCGTGTGTATTCAAAACATGATGATGTCATCGTAGAAGTTTCAGACAACGGTGTTGGGATTGAAACGACAAGACTTTCACAGATTCTTTCTAATTCCGAGCAATCAACTGTCGAAAAGAGCCAGGGCCATTCTACAGGGCTTGGGATGCAAAATGTGAAGAAGCGGATTGAATTGTATTCTCAGCAAGCAGGCTCAATGACCGTGAAATCATCTAAAGAACTCGGAACTACAGTCAGACTGAATCTACCTTATAAAAAGATGAAGGGAGATGAACAAGTTGTTTAATATCATGATTGTTGATGACGAGCAGGTAGAGCGAGATGCGGTCGAATTGATGATCTCAAGAGAATATGGAGAGAAGGTGAAGATTCAGAAAGCAAAAAATGGACGAGAAGCGATTGAATTGGTAGACGAATTTCAGCCCCAACTTGTTTTTATGGATATTAAAATGCCAGGAATTGATGGCGTGCAAGCGGTGAAAACAATTAAAAAAACCCATCCAGATATACGGTTTATTATGTTATCTGCTTTTGATACGTTCGATTATGCCCGTGAAGTTATGCAGCAAGGGGTGAAAGAGTACTTGCTAAAACCTAGTCGAAAGCAGGAAATTTTCTCTGCCATTACGCGCATTACAACGGAGCTTGAGAATGAGCGAGCAGAAACGACGAGAAAAGAGCATGTTCAAGCACAGCTTGCGAAAGCCGTACACCTTCTCGAAGGGGAGTGGATGAATGCGATCTTGATGAATCAGGTGACGGAGTTCAGTCCGGCAGAATGGAGCGAACTACTTGGCTTTCAAACAACTGTTGGCTATGCGGTTGTTTTTAAATTACCTACAAAAGATGAAGCATTCATGAACACCATGGTCCAGTGGCTGAAAGAGGAAATGAAAGCGACATTTCCTGATGAAGCAATGATTGGGGTAAGAGATGACTGTTATTTGCCCGGCTTCCTTTTTAGTGAAAATCTTCATGAAAAAGATAAGCGATTAAAGGCGCAATTACAGCCTACGCTAAGAAATCTGATTCATGAATTTAAGATGCGTTTTCATAACGGTGTTTGTATTGGCGTAGGAAGACCTTACCAGGAGGCGGATCAATTTGTAGCATCTTATCGGGAAGCTCTGTATACTGTTCATGCGCTGGACTTCGATCGCGATGTTACCTATGCCTTTTATCAAGAAAGTAAGAGTGCCAACGTACCACGGCAGGATCGAACACAGGATCAAGAGTCGCTCGTGATCAGCGCGATTAACAATGGTGATTTCACAAGAGCGACGCAAGAACTTGAAGTATATCTTGAACTGATTTCAGGGGCATCTTCTTCGGTTTTTGTCCAAAAGCTGAATGAGCTCTTTCTCGTCGCAGCGCGAATTCTTCAAAATAATGGGATTGTCTTAACCACTTATACCTACATTAAAGCGGAAAGCGAATATGAAGCAGCCAATCTAGCCAGAGAAAAACTTCGTAAGCTGAACGAGAACGTTCATACATGGCGTTCCCTGCATGGCGGAGATCGACTCGAACAGGTGAAAAAATACATCCGCGCCCATTTTCATGAGCAGCTAACGCTTGAAGAAGCGGCAGAATATGTTGCCTTAAGTCCTTATTACGTAAGCAAATTATTTAAAGAAAAGAGTGGCATGACGTTTATTGATTATGTGACAGAAGTGAGGATAGAAGCTGCAAAACGAGAAATGCTAGATCCCTCTAAAAGCCTGAAAGAAATTTGTTTTACTGTTGGGTATAAGGATCCGAATTATTTTAGCCGAGTGTTCAAGCGGAAAGCTGGTTTATCGCCATCTCAGTACCGAGATCAATTATGTGTATAACGACAAGAAACCGTGGCACGGTTTCTTTTTACGTTATCTTCACGTATTGATCAGTTAGGATGCCCTTCCTAACATACGAACGAATTGAGTGAAGTTCTTTCATCACTCTTGCCGTCTCTCTTCCATTTTTCCACCAATTGTTTCGCTGTCCGGATTCTCGATCATCTGGACAAAGACTGTAGGAAATCCAATCTGGCATATAGGTTGTAAGGGTAATGTGACATCGTTTCATATGATATGGCGAGCTCACGATCAGAAGTCGCTTGATCTCATTAAGACCAATGGAGCGTTGCAAGACCATAAGAGATGCGATCACGTTCTCTGTCGTATTTGCGGCTTCAAGCTCAAGTAGAATATCCTGTTCGGGAACACCAAGATCCATTAACCGATTTTTCATCCAAATGCCCTCAGTCTCTTCCTTTTCTCCCCATCTTGCAGCAGATCCGGATACAAGAATTTTGGGAGCTCTCTTATCATGGTATAGTTTCGCTGCCTTAATAACACGGTGGATGGTCTTCGCACCGAATACAAAAATGCAGTCGCCTGGTTTGTTATCATCCACAGTGCCATCAAATATAACTGCTGTGATCTGCTCTGTTGAAAGATCGTCTGGATTTAATTCAGATAACTTCATTTCGCTTTCACCTCATTAGGACTTAAATGCTTCTTTCTTTATATGATTCTCCCTCTTCATAGGAAGAACCTTCCTTCTATCGACTTGTACTAGCATATGAGGATAACCACAAAAAAGTGAAGATGATCACAAAAATATGAAGGCGCTTACATAACTTATGGTGCATTCGCTTTGATAAAGTAAAAGTAATAAAAGAAATGGGGGATTGATTGTATGAAAGGGACGGTAAAAAAATTCACAGGATGGCTTCTCTTACTTGTGCTCACTCTTGTACCACTTTCAGCTTGTTCCAGTTCGGGAGAAACGAACAGTGGCGGCGATAGCAGTTCAAATAACGAAGAAACACTCGATATTTTTAGCTGGTGGACTGGGGCTGGAGAAGAAGATGGACTAAATGCGTTAATTGATTTATTTAAGGAAAAATATCCGGATATTAAAGTAGAAAATGCTGCTGTTGCGGGCGGTGCAGGTACAAATGCGAAAGCCGTATTAGCCAGTCGTATGCAGGGTGATGACCCTCCCGCAACGTTCCAGGTACATGGTGGGTCAGAGCTGAATGACGGTTGGGTTGCAGCAGGAAAAATGGAAACGCTTAATGATCTCTATGACGCGGAAGGTTGGACTGACAAATTTCCGGAGGATTTAATTGACCTCGTGAGTAAGGATGGAGACATTTATTCTGTACCAGTTAACATTCACCGCGGAAATGTTCTTTGGTATAACGCGAAAGTATTTGAAGAAAATGGAGTGGAACCACCTGCAACCTTCGATGAGTTTTTTGCAGCGGCCGATAAGCTGAAGGAAGCTGGCGTTACACCGCTTGCGCTCGGCGACAAGGAACCGTGGACAGCCACACATCTATTTGAAACTGCACTCCTAGGAACTCTTGGAGCAGATGATTATAAGAAACTATTTACTGGTGAGCTGTCGTTTAGTGATCCAAAAGTTAAAGAAGCGGCAGAAAATTATAAGAAGATGTTAAGTTATGTGAACGAAGACCATAGCTCCAGAAACTGGCAAGATGCATCCCAACTCGTAGCTGATGGTGAAGCGGCTATGAATGTGATGGGGGATTGGGCGAAAGGATATTTTGTTAACGACCTAAATTTAAAAGTGAACGAAGACTTCGGTTGGATTACAACACCGGGAACAGACGGAATGTTTATGGTCATTACGGATACATTTGGTCTGCCGAAAGGTGTTTCAAACCCTGATGACGTGAAGAAGTTCTTGTCAGTTCTTGGTTCTGTTGAAGGACAGGATGCGTTCAACCCTTTAAAAGGTTCCATTCCTGCGCGTGTTGACGCCGATTTATCAAACTATGATGAGTATGGAAAAGAAACGATTGATGACTTTAAGAATGCTAGTCTTGCCCCAAGCCTTGCTCACGGATCTGCAGCACCTGAAGGCTTCGTGACAAAAGTGAATCAAGCGATTAATATCTTTGTTACCCAACAGGATGTCGATCAATTCATTGATTCACTAGAGAATGCTTCAGGTGATCTTAAGTAAAGGCTCTTTTCGTAAACATTGTTGCTATATGAGTGGGGGGATTTCCGCTCCAGGATGCTCGTTTTCCGCGGGGCGGGCGGTGAGCCTCCTCGTCGCTTACGCTCCTGTGGGGTCTCACCTGTCCCGCTAGTCCCGCAGGAGTCGAGCATCCTTCCGCTCCAATCACAAAGTGTAGTTTTTTAATCATTTCAAAAGCAACAATCTTTGAGAAAAGAGCCTAAGTAAAAGAGATTTGGGAGAAGGATTGTTCTTCTCCCTTTTTCTATCGTGAGGAGGATAAGGATGAAAACGGAAACGGTGTTGGACCGATCGGTAAGGACTGAGACAACTCGAAAGCGGCGATCTTTAACGAAAGATCACTGGCTTGCGATCGGATTTCTTATTCCATCGATTCTATTAATCGGTGTTTTTGTTTATGGCTTTATCGGATGGACAGGTTATGTATCGATGAGCAACTGGAACTCGCTTGTCCCAGATTTTTCATTCGTCGGATTAAAAAATTATCTCTATTTGTTCAGCGATTTTCGCTTCCAGGCTGATTTACGAAACACGCTCTTTTTTACGATTTTGTTCATACTCACAGTCATTGTAGTCGGACAATTTTTAGCCATTCTTCTTGATCAAAAAATTCAGCAGGAATCCCTGTTTCGGAATATTTTCTTCTTTCCTATGGCTCTTTCATTCGTAGTGACGGGGGTTGTCTGGCAGTGGTTATTGAATCCATCTACAGGAGTGAATCTGTTTCTTGAGAAAATTGGTTTAGATTCGAAATGGTACACCGACACAACGATCTTTCCAGCGATAGGGTGGGGAAAGATCGAATTTGGAATTCCGGTTGCGATGATTGCAGTCGTGATCGCTGCCGTCTGGCAGATGACTGGTTTCTCGGTAGCTATGTATCTTGCAGGTTTACGAGGTGTACCTGAAGAAGTGCGTGAAGCTGCGAGAATGGACGGAGCAAATGAATTTCAAGTGTATTGGAAAATCATCATGCCGATCCTCAGGCCGATTACGGTTAGTGTCATTATAATCATGGCCCATATATCATTGAAGATTTTTGATTTGATCTATGCTATGACGGGACCTGGTGCAAATTTTGTAACAGATGTTCCTGGGGTGTACATGTATGAAACAACGTTCCGAGGAAACTATTATGCGAACGGTGCTGCGATTGCGATCGTCATGTTGCTTGCTGTAGCGATTTTTATCGTTCCATATCTTTGGTCAAGTCGGAAGGGGGAAGCATGATGGCGATCAAATCGTTTACGCGTCCGCTCCTTTATGTTCTGTTGATTGCCCTATCCTGTTTCTATTTAATGCCCGTCTATGTCATGGTCATTACTAGTCTTAAGCCGCTCGATGAGGTAACGTTAAGTCAGATGTGGCAACTTCCGACTACGGTTGATTTCAGCAGTTATTCAGAAGCATTTACGAAGCTTGCTCCTAATCTATTAAATAGCTTTTATCTCGTTATTCCGGCAACGTTCTTGTCTGCCCTCTTAGGTTCTCTGAATGGGTATGTGCTTTCAAAGTGGAAGTTTAAAGGAGCAAATACACTATTTACTGTCATCTTATTTGGAATGTTTATTCCGTATCAAAGTATTCTCATTCCGCTCATTCAATTCTTAAGAGAAATCGGCTTATATAATTCAATAGCAGGACTTGTATTTGTTCATGTCGTCTATGGTATCCCGATTACAACGCTTATGTTTCGAAACTTTTATGCGAGTATTCCTGATTCGATGATCGAGTCAGCCAAAATGGATGGAGCTGGTTTTATTGGAATCTACCGGTTCATCATGGTACCACTTTCGATTACAGGTTTTGTCGTAGTGGCGATTTGGCAGTTTACGAACATCTGGAATGAATTTCTTTTTGCTGTTACGATCACAACCTCTGATCAGCAGCCTGTCATGGTGGCCCTTCAAAACTTGTCGGGTAGTCAGATTGTTCAATGGAACGTTCAAATGGCAGGTGCCCTTCTTGCTGCCCTACCAACACTGCTCGTTTATATCTTTCTAGGAAAATTCTTTGTGAAAGGACTATTGGCAGGTTCAGTAAAAGGATAACAATCAACATGATTTGCTAAAGAGCAGCAGAAGCTGTTCTTTTTTTTCGTAAAAACTGCAATTTACTTAGTTGAATAGAGGGATTTCGCGTATCTATCTTGAAATTTGTTAGAATAGTGAGAAAAATGGTAAAATTAATACGTGTAGTGATAAAAGTGGAGGGGGAGTGCCAGTGTTTAATTCGTACAAGCTCGAAGGATTTTTTGATGAAATGCTTGAAAAAAGTCAACAGCCGAGAGGTCATTGCAAACCGTTCCATGAGAAATTAATCGAGGTGTCGCCAGAGGAATTACAATCGAGGTATGAACTGGCTCAAAGTGATTTTCTACGGCAGGGTATCACCTTTACTGTTTATAGCGACAACGAAGGTACGGAGCGGACAATGCCGTTCGATTTTGTACCGAAAATTATTCCGCCAGAGGAATGGCAGGAACTTGAAAGAGGGCTCATGCAGCGTTTTGACGCACTTAATGCATTTCTTGATGATGTGTATCACGAACAAAACATTTTAAAAGATGACATTATTCCGCGTGATCTTATTGTCAATTGCCAGCACTTCTTTCAGCAGGTCGCAGGTATTGATCTTCCTAGAAGACAACACATTTTTATGGCCGGTATCGATTTAATTCGAGATGAGACCGGAGAATATCGCGTCCTTGAAGATAATCTTCGTAATCCCTCGGGACTCTCCTATGTGTTCCAAAATCGATATGTGATGAGAAAAGTTTATCCTGAATTTTTTAATCAATATTCTGTTCAATCACTAGAACAACAATTTTCTTATCTTCATTCAGCTATGGCGTCACTTGCGCCTCAAAGTAATAAAAACCCGACCATCGTTTTATTAACACCAGGTGTGCATAATTCAGCCTACTATGATCATTCGTTTATAGCGCAGCGAACAGGTATTGAACTTGTTGAGGGTAGAGATCTTGTTGTACGTGAGCGTCACGTATTTATGAAAACCGCACGTGGATTGAAAAAGGTAGATGTGATCTACCGACGGATCGACGATGAATTTCTTGATCCGCTTGAATTTCGTGAGGACTCCCTTCTAGGGGTGCCGGGGCTCATAGATGTTTACCGTGCAGGAAATGTATCCATTCTTAACGGAATAGGAAATGGTGTAGCCGACGATAAAGCGATCTATCACTTTGTTCCAGATATGATTCGATATTATCTGAATGAAGAGCCGCTTGTTAAGAATGTCGAAACCTACCTTCTGAGATATGAAGATCAGCTGGAGTATGTACTCGATCATCTTTCTGAATTGGTTGTGAAACAGACGAACGCTTCTGGTGGCTACAATATGTTGATCGGTCCACATGCTTCTGAAGAAGAAATTGCAGCATACCGGGAGCAGATCTTGAAAAACCCATCCGAATTCATTGCACAGCCAACGATTAAGCTATCTCGTCTACCAGCATTTAAAGATAATCGTTTTGCAGCATGTCACGTCGATCTTCGTGTTTTTATTTTTGGTGGTGAGAAGACGCACGTATTTCCTGGCGGATTAACACGTGTGGCGCTAAAAGAAGGTTCGCTCGTTGTAAATTCATCGCAGGGCGGCGGCGCAAAAGATACGTGGGTGCTTGAAGAGAATCCAATTCATGTTTAAAAAAGAAAGGAGTGACGAGCATGCTCAGTCGAGTAGCTGATTCACTGTATTGGTTAACACGAAATGTAGAGCGAGCTGAAAATAATGCACGGTTAATTGCAGTTAAGTTAACAAGTCGTCTTGAAAATGCGAACCCGATTGAGGAAATGAATCAAAACTGGTATGAGCTTATTGAAATAAGTGGATTTGAGGAGCTGTTCGATCAAGAGTATGAACAGGCAAGTGACCGGAACGTCATGGAATTTCTACTCTTTTCTATGAAAAATCCTAACTCGGTCATAAATACCATTACGATTGGAAGAGAAAACGCACGGGCCGTTCGTGAAATTATTCCCAATGAATTGTGGGAAAGCATCAATTCCTTTTATCTGAAATTGAAACACTATAGTCAAACACCGTGGACTATGGAAGAAATCAGTGACATATGCGAGTTCGTGAAGAAGGATGCCCTCCTATTTCAAGGGGTTGTCGAAGCCACAATGCCACGAGGAGATGCTTACCTTTTCATGGAAATGGGTAAACACCTGGAAAGAGCTGAGAAAGCAGCACGCATCTTGGATGTCTATTATCATAAAAATTTAGAGAGCTACCAGAACAAAGAAATCGTTGAGTATCATCATTGGTGGTCTGTACTACAGTCAGTGAGTGGTCATGAAGCTTATATTAAAACATACAGGCCGCTCATTAAAAGTCGGAATGTCGCTGAGTTTTTCATTCTAAACGCTGAGTTTCCGCGGTCCATGATGTACTGTATCCAGAAAGTACGTAATGCCTTTGTAGCACTTGAAGATGGTCATGTCGAACATTACTCAGAATCCCTTGCTCAGGAACTGGAATACCTGGCAAATGACCTCTATGATTTCTCCATTGAAGAAATCTTGGAACAGGGCGCACATGCGTTTCTTCAGAGCTTTCAACACCGCTGTATAACGATCGGCATGCATATTACAAAAACCTATTATCTGGGGGAAGTTGTGATACCATGAAATACGAAGTTACCCAAACGAACACTTATCACTATGAGTTGCCAGTAAGGCAAAGTATCAATCAGTTCAGGTTAAGGCCGCTTGACGATCTGCAGCAAACGCTTCATTCCTACAATGTGATGATTAATCCTGCTAGTCATACGTATGGACATACGGACTACTGGGGCAATTATGTGGAAACCTTCTATTTATGGGGTGAGCATCAAGATCTTGAAATTGAAACTGTATCGAAAGTAGAAGTTCAACCGCTTGAAATCGATGTTACCTTACCACTCACTGATGAACAGCGTAAGGAACTCCTGTCGCATTCGTTCAAGCAAGCTCATACAGAGTTCATGATTGAAACGGATTATACTACGATCTCTCATCATGTGATGGAGGCGGAAACAGAAGGTCTTTGGAAGAATGCCCAAGATGAGCTTGAGTTTGCGTTGAAATTGAACGAGCATATTTATAGTACGATGGAATACGTGTCGGGTGCTACAAATGTCCAAACGACCGCTGAGAAAATTTTGACGCATAGGACAGGCGTTTGTCAGGACTATACTCATTTGATGCTTGCCCTTTGCAGGTATCGCGGTATTCCTGCTCGCTATGTAAGTGGCTATATTTATAGCGGTGAGAATTCAGCTTTCCGTGGAGATGCGGCTACCCACGCATGGATTGAAGTGAAATTTCCCGGATTACCATGGATCGGACTAGATCCTACGAACAATGTAGTCGCAGCAGAGCAGCATATTCGAATTGCTGTCGGAAGGGATTATCGTGATATTTCTCCTTTGAAAGGGGTATATATTGGTGGAGCACATACGCTGAACGTTAGTGTAGGTGTGAAAAATTTAGAAGAAAGGGTCAGCGGGTAAGTGAGCTGACCATTTTTTGTGCCAATACATTGAACCGCTTTTGGAAAAATAAAACTAAATATGTACTTTTTTCTGAAAAAACGTCTAAAATATTCGATAGTAGGGTATAAAAAAGTAGCATGTTTGAAAATGAAAAAAGGGTGATGAAATTTGTCGGATTCCATTCAAGTAACGATTAATGGTAGGAGTATGGCTGTCAATCAAGATAAAAGTGTTCTTCAAGCGTTAAATGAACATGATCTTGATTTACCTAGCGTTTGTTACCATCCGAGTCTAGGCGCAATTGAGACGTGTGATACATGTATGGTGGAAGTTAATGGAGAGGTTGTTAGAGGTTGTTCTACAAAGTTATCAAATGGAGATAGTATCAACACAACGGCTTCTCACGTAAAAGAAGCTCAAAATATTGCCATGGATCGCATTCTTTATAATCACGAGCTTTACTGCACGGTATGTGATTACAATAATGGCACCTGTGAAGTACATAACACGGTTAAACAAATGAAAATGAATCACCAAAGTATCCCTTTTGAGACAAAGCCTGATCCTGTTGATAATTCAAACCCCTGGTATCGCTATGATCCTGACCAATGTATTCTATGCGGTCGCTGCGTAGAAGCCTGTCAGGATGTACAGGTAACGGAAACATTAACCATCGATTGGGAACGAGAGCGCCCACGCGTGATTTGGGACAATGATGTCGATATCAATGAATCATCCTGTGTTTCTTGTGGACATTGCTCAACTGTATGCCCATGTAACGCAATGATGGAAAAAGGTATGGAAGGTGAAACGGGTCTATTAACTGGGATTCAGAACGATACTCTGCGCCCAATGATCGAGTTAACAAAAAATGTTGAAACTGGATATAATTCCATCCTTGCCATTTCCGATATGGAATCAGCTATGCGCGAAAACGAAATTAAGAAAACGAAGACCGTTTGTACGTATTGTGGGGTGGGGTGTAGCTTTGATGTATGGACAAAAGGTCGCGATATTCTTAAGGTAGAGCCTCAAGTAGAAGCACCAGCTAACGGTATCTCAACGTGTATAAAAGGAAAGTTCGGTTGGGATTTCGTTAACAGTGAAGAGCGTTTAACAAAACCGTTGATTCGAGAAGGAGATTCCTTCAGAGAAGCGGAGTGGGAAGAAGCGCTTAAGTTAATCAGCAGCAAATTTGCAGAAATTAAACAAGATCATGGGGCAAATGCTCTATCCTTCATCAGTTCATCAAAATGTACAAATGAAGAATCTTATTTAATGCAAAAACTAGGGCGTAGTATTATCGGAACGAATAACATCGATAACTGTTCACGCTATTGCCAAACACCTGCAACGGTAGGTTTATTTAGAACAGTAGGACATGGTGGAGATGCTGGATCGATTAAAGATATCGAAATGTCTGAACTCGTTATCGTTATTGGCTCAAATACATCAGAATCCCATCCTGTGCTTTCCACAAGAGTGAAAAGATCAAACAAACTTAACGGTCAAAAATTGATCGTTTCTGATTTGAGGAAGCACGAAATGGCGGAACGTTCTGATTTATTTATTCGCCCTTCATCAGGTACAGATCTTGTCTGGTTATCAGCTGTTACGAAATACATCATTGACCAGGGCTGGGCTGACGAAGCATTCTTGAAAGATCGAGTGAATGGTCTCGATGACTATATCGCAAGTCTTGAGAAGTATACGATGAGCTATGCAGCAGAGGTTACTGGGATCGATGAAGCGGAATTGATTCAAATTGCTGAAATGATTCATGAAGCGAAAACCACAGTTGCCCTATGGGCAATGGGTGTAACGCAACACGGCGGTGGAGCAGATACAAGTACAGCGATTTCGAACTTGCTTCTTGTGACAGGTAACTATGGTAAACCAGGTACAGGAGCTTACCCACTTCGAGGTCATAACAATGTACAAGGTGCTAGTGATTTCGGAAGTATGCCAGATAAAATGCCTGGATATGAGAACGTAACGGATGAGAAAGTCCGTGACAAGTATGAAAAGGCATGGGGAACGCCTCTTCCAGAGGAAGTCGGATTAAACAATCATGAGATGGTCGAGCATATCCATGAAGGTAAATTAAAGGCGATGTACTTAAAAGGTGAAGACATGGGAATTGTTGATTCTAATATGAACCACGTTCATGCCGCTTTTGAAAAACTCGATTTCTTCGTTGTACAAGATCTCTTCTTAACAAAGACGGCCGAGTTTGCTGACGTTGTTCTTCCGGCAAGTCCAAGTCTTGAGAAAGAAGGAACGTTCACAAATACAGAGCGTCGTTTCCAGCGTCTCTATCAAGCACTCGAACCGCTTGGTGATTCCAAGCCAGACTGGAAAATCATTATGGACATCGCGAATGAGATGGGCGCAGGATGGGATTACACACACCCGAGCGAGATCATGACAGAAGCGGTTCAATTAGCAGATATGTTTGCAGGTGTCTCTTATGAACGACTTGAAGGTTATAAGAGTCAGCAGTGGCCCGTTGCAGCGGACGGAACAGACTCCCCATTATTGTTCACAGAGGAATTTCCATTCCCGGATGGAAAAGCACGTCTCTTCCCTGTTGAGTGGACGGAACCTTTGCAATATGATGAGCAATATGATCTTCATGTTAACAATGGCCGATTATTGGAACATTTCCATGAAGGCAATATGACCTATCGTAATGAAGGAATTAAATCAAAAACACCGAGCACATTTGTGGAAGTGTCACCTGAGTTAGCGGAAGAAAGAGGCTTAACAGATGGAACGTTAGTTAGACTCACTTCACCATATGGCGCAGTTAAGATTAAATGTATCGTAACTGATCGGGTACAGGGGAAAGAAATCTATATTCCGCTGAATGATACGAATGAAGGTGCGGTCAATTTACTTACAAGCAGTAAAGCAGATAAGGATACAGATACTCCGGTGTATAAAGAAGTGAAAGCAAAGATGGAAATCTTGAAAGATAAAGGTACTTCTCCATTGCCTAAGGTCAACCATCGTTACGGAAACCCACAGCCTCAGAAAGGTGTTATGGTGGAACGTAAATGGGCAAGAAAAGACTATATGTTCCCTGGAGACATGGTTACAAAGGAGGGGATCAACTATGGCAAAAGCCATTAAGAAGGTCAGGCGAATTGAGCTCTCAGAGGAAGAAAAACGCGCTAATGATTTGAAAGAAATAGAAGATGCGCTTATCGATAACAAAGAAGCGCTTCTTGAAACGCTTAATGTCGTTGGAGGCATGAAGGAGAGAGGTGTCCTTACCCTTCTCAATGGTCTTTTTGGTGAAGGAGATCGCGTTCTGAAAGTAATTGTTGATTTGCTTAACGTTCCAGAAAATACAACTGCGCTAAAAAACCTTATGCTTTTGTTTGGAGCAGCTGGAAAGATCAATGTGCAGGATCTTGAACCACTCCTGTTAAAAGTAAATGCAGGTATTGAAAATGTTGCCGAACATGCAGAAGATGACAAGAAGACGGGCTATCTTGATTTGCTTCGTACCTTGAAAGACCCAGAAGTGAATCGTTCCTTAACAATTCTCATTACCTTTCTAAAGGGGATGGGCAAGGACACAGGTCATGAAGAACAAATGAATGACAAGTCCCGTGCATCAGAAAGTAGACAAGATATTTAAATCGTTTTATTATAGCTATTCAAAAAGAACCCACGCTCAAAAGCGGGGGTTCTTTTTATTGGATAAACGAATGAGTTCGATCAATTTGAATCCAAGCAGTGCTAGAAGAATTCCTAATGTATCCGGTACAAAAACATCGATAAGATGGCCTGTTCTCCCTTGAATCCAGCTTTGATGAAATTCATCAAATAAGGCATAAGATAAAGCGAGCGCAGCACCTAACAGAAGTGGACGAGTTCGTTTGAATTCTTTAAATGCTAGTATACTAAGGATTGCTAGAAGACCAAATGAAGCGACGTGAGCGGCTTTTCTGATGAGAAATTCTACATAGTCATAAGGTTTGGTTGGTGTAACAAGAGAGTGATCGTAAGTAAATTCAATAGGTGGTAAATTTGCCTCAGTAATCGTAATAAAGTCTTTGAAAAATGGTTTCATGTCTTGTTCCTGATAGGGCGTATTGGAAGAAATAAAGAGAATACCCATCATAACAAAGGTTAGAATAGACCATTTCCATCTGTTAATGAACATTGCATCCACACTTTCTACCTTTAGCAGTCTAGCCACAATCATACCGAATTTTTTGCATGACAGGGAAGGGTTTATTTTAGAAATGTTAAAGTATTGTTTTGAAACAGTGAAAGAGCTCTTAATTGATTTTAGCTCACTTATACTAGAACAGAGATGATGGGGAGGGAGAAGTGTAATGAATATTACTGTGATTGGCACTGGATACGTAGGGCTAGTAACAGGTGTTAGCCTTGCTGAAATTGGACATCGCGTTACGTGTATTGATAGTGATGAAGAGAAAGTTTCAGTCATGAAACAAGGGATTTCACCTATCTATGAGCCAGACCTGGAACGATTGATGAAGAGAAATCTTCAATTAGAAACATTGTCTTTTACAACTTCTCACAAGCAAGGATTTGCTGCATCCGATGTTATTTATATCACCGTGGGTACCCCGCAGCTTCCTAATGGGACGTCAGATCTTCAGTATATTGAAAAGGCTGCGTATGATATTGCATCCTCGATTCAGAACGATACTATTATTGTTACGAAAAGCACGGTCCCTGTTGGTACAAATGAGTGGATTAAATCGCTTATAGAAAATACAGCACCTGCCTCATTAAAAATTGATCTCGTTTCTAACCCTGAATTTCTAAGAGAAGGCTATGCTGTTCTTGATACATTCAATGGTGACCGGATTGTGATTGGATCTGAAAATAAACAAGGTGCTGCTGTCCTAGAAGAGATAAATGCACCTTTTGGAATTCCTATTTACCATACGGATATTCGAAGCGCTGAAATGATTAAATATGCTTCTAATGCTTTCCTTGCTACTAAAATAAGTTTCATCAATGAAATTTCTGCTATATGCGAGAAGGTTGGAGCCAATGTGGATGACGTGGCTATTGGAATGGGGAAGGATAAACGAATCGGTGATAAGTTCCTTGAAGCTGGAATTGGGTACGGTGGCTCGTGCTTCCCTAAAGATACGAATGCATTAGTTCAAATGGCAGGTAACAACCAGCATGATTTCAAGTTACTTAAGTCAGTTATTGAAGTAAATAACTCACAACAGTGTAGAGTTATTAAGAAAGCTAGAGATGCTGTTGGTGACTTAAATGGTAAGAAGATTGCTCTGCTTGGACTGTCATTTAAGCCGAATACTGATGATATGCGTGAAGCAGCGTCCATTCCTATTGCGCGGGCGCTCATCGACGAAGGAGCGAGAGTTTTTGCATTTGATCCAATTGCAATCCCGCTTGCTAAAGCTTATCTGCCAAAGGAAGTACGGTTTAAGGAGACTTTGGAGGAAGTGCTTCTCGAATCAGAAGTTGCTATCATCGTAACGGAATGGGATGAAATTAAATCGATTGATTTGCAAGTCTATGTCAAAACGATGAAAATCCCTCGGATCATCGATGGGAGAAATTGTTATAGACTAGAAGAAGCGGCTCAATATGGGATTTACTACTGTTCAATGGGGCGTCCAACCGTGAATAAACTTATAAAACGACCTTTTGAAAACCCGCTAAGCAGCTAATTGCTGCTTAACGGGTTATTTTTTAAGAGCATTAATGTCGAGAGTCATTTTGTTTTCAGGATTGTATTGAATGAGCGTTTATGAAAATAGTCTTTTATTCTCTTTAATTCAGAATATTAATACTTGTAATAATCATTCACTTTGGTAAAATATGTTTGTTAGCGTTTGGATAAGGGTAATAAAATAGCATTCTAATATAGAAATGATAACTAATGAATGCCACCGAATGGAGTGGGAAAATGGTAGAAAAAACGTGTGGAAATTGCAAAAAACCTTCCTATAGCAGCAATTATCAGGGAGAATGGATCTGCCCATACTGTGGGATAGATATGACTAATGTTCCTGTGAACAATGAAGATTATTTGAACAATATTCCTGCTATTAAGAAATAACACTTCTTATGGCCTATCATGATTTTTCTTTCGATGTAAAACTTAGATTTGATAATGTGGTAAGAATTATTTTCCAATAAGTCTTGTCTCCTTTCCTTTCTCTGTCTAAAATGGAGTTATTCGAATGAAAAGGATCGTGTGTATGGGAGAGTTTATTAAGTTGATCGTTGCCATAGTCAATGGATTACATGACATGTTGATTGATATTATGTCTGGGCTCGGCTTTACAGTGACCGATAAAGAACTCCATTTCTGGGTGATCGGTTTAATGGGAATGGGGGGATTCGTTGTTGTGCAATTTTTATTCCGTATTCTCTCCAAGTGGAGTATCACAGCTATTTCGTTCATTTATACAATGACTGTTTTGCTTGTTATCGTATTTGCGATTGAAATTCAGCAAAAGATTACAGGGCGAGGTAATATGGAGTTTGCAGATGCTGTGATAGGACTACAGGGATTCCTGGTGCTGTTTCTTATATATTTGGCATTTCGCTTCATGCTTATAGGGATAAAGAGGTTATATAAATCTTTAACTAGTAAACAAAGCTATACGAAGTAGCATCACTCATAGGAGGAGGCCGGTTGGTCTTCTTTTTTCATTTGTGAAGGATGGAAAATGAGAGGAAAAAGGATTAAGGAAAGGTTATGACGAAGAAGATACACAGGTTATCAAATACTTCAAGGTAAGGTGTCTTTAACGGTGGGTACTAAAAAGAGAGCGCAGCGGCCCTCCAATTGTTTTTCATTAATAAGTCATTTGTGTAAGGAAAGCGATGGCTGCTCCAATGAGAATAGCGGAAACAGGTAGCAGAAGATAGATCATCTTCTCTTTGCGCTCTCTTCTATATTGGATTTCTTCAGGTGTTAACCATGATTCTTTCATATTCAATATCCCCCCGGTAATGCTGGAATCGCAGTGGAGGCCGTATTCGGCAGCTGGCTGACTGTCGGAAAATCAGTCCGCGAAGTCCCTTTAGCTTTGCGTCATCATTTTTCAATGATTTTGCCATTCTCGTACGATTCGCATAGTGTGAACTAGTAAACGATGTCATTTCAAAAACTAAATTGTCGAAAAATGACTTCAATTTTTAGTATAGCGCATTCCAATGGTTGTGTATATTGGGAAAATGCAATTAATATGCTTAAATATAGTAAGGTTTTGTAAACGCTGTTTCCCAATGTCTTACTACTTGTGTCAATCTTGCTTGTTAAAAGGGATTAAGTGAAGGTGTAGGAAGGGGGCTAGTATGAGTAGGTATCCTTATCCAATGCTTGATAAACCTTTTGCTGACTTTAGGAAAATAGATGGAAAAAGCGACAGAAAAGTAAGTGAATGGATTCAACAACTTCCTTCTTCTGGAAATTATCAGTGGAGCAATTATGATGCTGTTATTCTTGGCATTCCCTTCTTACGCTCTTCCATATGTTCTTCTACAGCTAGTGAAGCTCCGAATTCATTAAGAAGTGCGTGGAAGTATTTTTCAACGTACCATATCGAAGCAAACGTTGACCTTGGTACCATGGGAATCATTGATTTGGGAGACGTCAGACAACCTACTATGAATCTTGCTGCCACACAAAATCCGATAGCGCATGCGATGTATATGATGAGAGTCACTCATCCTCATATGCTGCCGATCTGCATGGGAGGCGACCACTCAGTCACAGCTAGACTTGTACAGGGCTGGAAGCAGGCGCACCCTAATCAAACGATTGGGATTTTACAGTTCGACTGTCGTTTTGATTTAGGATTACTTAAACACCAGGAACCAACGAATGGCACCCCTATGCGCTTTCTTATTGAAGAGAAGGTGGTAGAAGGAAAGGATATTCACACACTCGGCGTACATGGTTTCTTTAATAATCGGTCAATGAAGGCGTATGCGGATGATGTTGGTATTACTTATAAAACCATGATAGAAATGAGAAGGAATGGCATTTCTAAAACGGTGAAAGAATCGATTGATGCGTTAAGTAAAAGCGTTGATGTCATCTATGTTACCGTTGATATGGAAGTTCTGGATGCTAGCCTTGCACCTGGTACACAGACTGGAGCGCCAGGAGGAATGAGGCCAGAAGAACTGTTTGAAGCTATTTTTCATGCTGGTCAAGCTACAAAGGCTGTTGCCATGGATCTTGTATGTCTCGATCCTGGGCGTGATATTAGAGAAGTAACTGTTAAAACAGGTGTCCAAGTAATGTTATGCTTTCTTTCAGGGTTCTGGGATCGAAAACAAAAGGAGATGAGCACGTGAATGTGCTCATCTCCTTTTGTGTAAGAAGATACGTAGTTAACACTCAGCTAAAAGGTATGCTCATTTTCGTGAATGCCCAATTCCTGTTCAATGATAAATCCAATGAAATGCCGTTCTTTTTTGTTCAGTTTGCGGCCGAGATTTTCCTCAAATTCATTAACCAATTCCCTATAGCGTTCTTCAGAAACTAGTGCAAGGTGAATGAACGATTCTTCCATGGAACTTCCCCCTTGTTTTCATGAATGATCTACCGCTTACAATTAGTAACAAATATTTTTCGTATGCGCCTAAGTTTTTGTGGGTATATAAGTTCGGAAAATTAAAAAATAATTTTATACATGAATGGCAGCAAAACGTAAAAACTAATGGTTGAAAGGAGGGAATCATCATGAAAAAACGTAAAGCTCAACCAAATGCTGCCATAACAAATAATCAGACACCTGCAGAAAGTCTTCCGAATCCAGAAGCAGAATACAAGCGAAGTAAACACAAAGAAGTAACCGCTCCAAAATATGAACGTTAGATGCCCTGATTTGAAATAACGGCAATTAATACGCCTAGTAAGATAGAAAGTAGAGGCAGAGCGAGATAAAGAAGTTTTTTTCTTTGATTTTTTTGAAATTGAATTTGTTCAGGTGTTTTCCAGTTTCTCTTCATTTAATCCCATCCTATACCAAAGAATATACCTTACCTCATCGCAATTACTGATATACTTTACTTGTAATGAAGAGAGATAAGAGCTTTTTAGTTTATTAATTTTATTATCGGTCAAACAGAAGTGAAACTTTAAGAGAATTTGTCGAAAAATAAGAAATAATCTTTATGGCCTGATTTTATTCAATTTAATGGTAATAAGAAGGGTCATATGACTTAGGAGCGTTGGAAAATGCCTGTTATCTATCTGGAAACATTGATTGAAGCGCCTATAGAAACATGTTTCAACTATGCAAGAAGTGTAGAAGCGCATTTGAAAAGCACGAGACAAACAAAGGAACGAGCAGTAGATGGTGTGACAGAGGGGCTAATGGAGAATGGGGATACTGTTACTTGGGAAGCGAACCACTTTGGAGTAAAGCAACGATTAACAGCAAGGATTACAGCCATGCATGAGCCTGATTGGTTTATCGATGAAATGATCTCAGGTGCTTTTAAATCTTTTGTACATACCCATCGTTTCGAAAAAATCGGAAACGTCACCTTGATGATTGATCAATTCATTTATGAAGCCCCTCTCGGAATAGTCGGATCGTTAGCAAATGTTCTATTTTTAAAAAAGTACATGAGAGAGCTTCTAGAAAAAAGAGCAATTCTATTAAAGAAGATGGCTGAAAATAGCTGAATCCCTTCTCACTTTTAAGGCGGCAGTTGGGTGAACTACGTTGGTGGTGACATTCTACGCAAGAAAAGTAATTTCAATGTGGTCCTGACGGTTTTGTGGATAGAGAAGGGAATTTGCAGTTTGCTTCATGTATTTAATTTGGAGAACATGTTGGTGATCAAGAGCGCTCTGAGAAGAGGGCTTTTTTTAGTATTAAAAATTTCTCGAAAAGTTTTATAGTAAAAATATCCTATGAAAACGACAGGATTCGTAGGTATTCTATGTTATTTTTGTAACATTCGTCATTTGTCTGATATTTTAATGGCAAATTTATGCTAAAGTGTTAAAAAGGGAGAATATATCTAATATTTTCTTAAAAAATCTTAGGGGGAAAAAGATTTGAAATTTTTTACGTCACTTTTGATTGGCATTTTAGCATTTTCTTTGTCGATGCAAGGCGTTCAGGCAGCGGGGGAAACGGTTTCTGTCAAACTAGTAAACTTTGTTAAAGACAAAACCGCTGTATCATTTAACGTATATGGAAGTTACCAAATTAAAGGTAGCGATGTTGTCATAGACACCTCGCCACAAAGCGCTTATAGTGTAAAAGCTGAAGCGGGAGATGTTGTTCTTTACAGAGGAAATTCCAAACTCAAAAATTTCGGTAGTTCGGTGAAATTAGTCCCAACGATTACGAACGCAATGGACAGTTTTGTTGAGATTGGTGATAAGAGATATCTCGGTGAAATGGCCTTCACCGTAGATGGAAAGTACATTCGACCTATAAATAGTTTACAGATGGAAGAATATCTTAAAGGATTGGTTCCAAGTGAAATGCCTGCTTCATGGGGGGAAGAGCGTAATGGAGGAATGGAAGCCTTAAAAGCTCAATCCGTAGCGGCCAGAACATTTGCGCTTGCACAAGGAAGTCAGGAGCTAACCGATTCAGAAGGAAGTCAAGTCTACAAAGGCTATAATTGGCATGCAACAACCAATGCAGCGGTTGATGAAACAGCAGGAAAGGTATTAAAGTATGGTGGCAAATACATAGGAGCCTTCTACTCGTCAACTAATGGCGGCATGGTGATGTCGAATACAAATTCCTGGGGAAGTGATCTGGTCCCATATCTACAGTCAAAAGCGGACCCGTATGATGAGAAAATAAAAACAAATTATGATCATTGGGGCTATACGCTAGGCAAGAAGCAGATCGATAAGAATAAATTAGATCTTAAAAAACCTGCCTCCTGGTGGGCCAAGACATCTGAACTAAACACGGATGCAACAGAAATTAAAAATATGAAATCATGGCTTATTTCTAAACATAAATTAAAATCTAGTGATGAGATTAAAATCACTGATATTACAAAATTATCTTTTACTCAGCCTCCGTTTGCATCGGATGAAGTGTTAAAAGGAAGCATGGAAATCCATTACTTCCTTAAAGATAAAGACGGTTTTGTGATGAACTCCAACGGTGAGTTGGAAGAACAGACAATGAAAATTAATGACACTTCCTACAACCTTCGATTTATGATCGGAACGACAATTATGAAGAGCCCATATGTCAAGCAAATTGAAGAGAATGATGATTCATTTATCGTTTCCGGAAGTGGATATGGACATGGTATCGGAATGAGTCAATATGGTGCTTATCAGCAGTCAAAAGAAGGACGGACTTTTGATCAGATCCTATCATTCTATTATCCAGGGACTGATTTATTAAAAGAGTCTGAACAAGCCAATACGATTAAGCGCTTAGCAGGTAGCGATCGTTACGAAACGAGCGTGGCGATATCAGAAGATGGTTGGAAACAGACATCAGATGTCGTTGTACTAGGAAGAGGAGACCTGTCAGTAGATGCGCTTACAGGCAGTGTCCTCGCCAAAAAATATAATGCACCTTTGTTGTTAACTAAAAATAATGAACTTCCTACTGTTGTGGAAGCAGAATTAGATCGTTTACATCCGGAAAAGGTCTATATCCTTGGCGGACCAGCAGCAATATCAGAAAATGTAGTAAAGCAACTATCTGCAAAGGGTTATCTTTCTGATATAGAGCGGATCAGTGGAGAAAATCGCTATGAAACTTCAATTGCAGTTGCCAATGAAATTGGAAACAGTAATCAAGTGATCGTAACGACAGGAGATGAGAAATCTCCAGATGCACTTTCAATCGCTCCATATGCAGCTTCAAAACAAATTCCGATTGTTTTAACTTCGGGTCAGAAGTTAAGCGAAGCCACTTCTTCATTTATGAAAGTTGCACAACCAGTTAAAACGACGATTATCGGTGGAGAAAATGCTGTATCAAAAACTGTTGCGGAAGCTCTTGATACAGTATCTACTGTAGAACGAGTGGCTGGAGAAAACCGTTACGAAACGAGTGTGAAGATTGCTCAAACGTTTGATTTTGAGAATTAGAGTGTTTTCTTTGCGAATGGAGATGTGTTTATCGATGCACTTCCTGGATCACCTTTCGCTGCAGCAATGGGGGCACCAGTAATTTTGACGAAGCAAAGCACTTTTACAACTGAAGTTGAGCAGTATCTTAAGAAAACGCTAAGTAGAGAATACTATTTCCTTGGTGGAGAAGCCGCAATTAGTAAACCTCTCGAGAATACAGTAAATAAATTAACAAAATAGGAAGTAGAAACCTCCCAAATTATGATTTGGGAGGTTTCAATATGTTATTATGAAAAAAACGTTAATAATGCTATGCTTACATTCTGAATCAAATACTGTAGTGGTTGTTCAGAGGACTAATTTTAGCAGATAAGGATGTGGTGTAGTGCACGAAAAACAGGAAATTGAAATTCTATGCGATGCCTTACGAACTTACTGGAATGAACATCCTGAGAAAAACCTCGGAGATTTATTAAAGGATCTGCATGATAAGTATGAACAAAGTGAAGCATTCACAGAAACTGAAGATGAAAAATGGTTGCATTGGATGCTTGAAAATAGTAAACAGCGAGATATCATTGAAAAAAAGTATCGGAATGAAGGCCAGATCAAGGATTTAGAGAAACATATACGTCCTGAATTAATTGAAGTCATTCGAAGATTTGTTAAATAGTGAAAAGAGCCGACCTCAGCTGAGGTCGGCTCTTATTTCCTTATAATCAAAAGGGGGGATTAAAGGGATTACTTAATATTTCGGTATATTTAATCAGGTGTTGGGGGTAGAAGGAGATAGAGTATGAACTAGCAAAATGAATCGATCAATATGGTAAACCATGCTAAAATTAACAGAAAAGTCAAAGAAGGGAGATTTTGAAATGGTTCTTAAATTTGGAATTATGGGAACTGCAAATATTGCTAGAAAAGCTGTTATTCCAGCAATCTTAAATTCGGATAAGGCACATGTTGTTAGTGTGGCAAGTGGGAGCGGACGTGCGAAAGAGTTTGCACAAGAAATGCGGATTGATGGGTATCACGATAGTTATGAAGCGATGCTCGATGATGATGCGATCGATGCTGTTTATATACCGCTTCCGAATACTCTTCACAAAAAGTGGACGATTGAAGCAGCTAAAAAAGGGAAACACGTGCTATGTGAAAAGCCTGCCGCAATGACGGCGCGAGATGCAATGGAGATGGTACAAGCTTGTGAAGATCATAACGTGATCTTCATGGAAGCATTTATGTATCAATTTCATCCACAGCACGCTGTCGTTAGAGAAGTTATTGCTTCCGGAGAAATAGGTGATGTGAAACATATGCGTTCTAACTTTTCGTTTTCCCTTGGTGATCGACCGGATAACATACGCCTGAACCGTGAACTTGGGGGAGGAAGTATCTGGGACGTTGGGTGTTATTGCATCCATTCATCTCGATTTATTCTAGGGAATGAGCCCAAAAAGGTTTATGTCGAAGCAAATGTACCACCTGAAGTTGGAGTAGACATGTCTGCAGTTGGTGTCTTTACGTTTGCGAACGGTGTAACGGCTTCCTTCGATTGCAGTTTTGAGCGTCAGATGAGTCATTCGTATGAAGTCGTTGGCACGAAGGGGAGCATTAAGGTTCCTTATGCCTATCGCCCAGATGCACCCGGCGCAAGTGGAATCATTCAAATTACAAATAGCGAAAGCGAGACAAGAGAAGAAGTCACCGATGGCGAGCAATATACATTGATGATTGATCATTTCGCTCAATGCGTGGAGAAGAAACAGACCCCATCGTATTCAGGTGAAGCCACTGTAAACAACTTGAAAGCAATTGAAGCTTGTTATCAGTCGATCGAAACGAATCGTCCTGTTGATTTGATCTAATGCAAAAAAGCACATCGATTTAATCGATGTGCTTTTCTAAAATTTCTTTCGTACCTTCCGAATAGGAATGGGAAGTTGATTCAGATGTGATGTTGTCTTCCTCAGGAGTTTCTCCTTCACCTACCCAGTGGAACGTGATGTTTTCTAAGCCATTATCTCGTGCAGTAACCGCCATGACAATATCTCCACTGCTATCTCCAAAAACAAAAACTTCGTCTGAGGATTGAATTTCATCAATAATCCACTTAGCTCCAATTTTCTTTGATAAATCAGGGTGAATCACATCTACACCATAAGTAGATACCGTTGTTTTATTTCCTGATTCAGAAGAAATCTTTTCAACATCTTCTGCGTATTCCCGAAGAGCTTTGCGTGTATTATTTAGATGTTCTTTATCACCTGGATCTCCATGAACAGCTTCAACGGTTCCCATCGATTCTTTCGTATGATCCCATTCGATCAAACCGCTATATTGTTCTTTTTGACTAACTTCATGCAGTTTTTCTTTCACTTCATCAGAAATCACATATTCTTCATCCAGTTCCCATGAAGATATATCCGTGCCACGTCCTTTAATCGCTCCATGTTCTGATACACAATAGAGGGAAGACCAATCGATATTACGATCGAAAAGAGGAAAGAGGTGATCTCCTAGCCATCCTCTGGAGCGCCCAGTTACAAAAGAAAGAATATGCCCCGCTTTTGCCAGTTTTTCAATCAGCTTTACAGCTTCCTGATCAGGTTGTGCATGTTCATCAGTAAGAACACCATCTACATCAAACATATATAAAGCCATTTCTTCACGCTCCTATTCTATTAAAACTATGACTAGTATAGCGTTATGGGAGGGGGGAGGGCAAATAAAAAAAGAGAGGAACTATCTCCTCTATTCTAGATCTACATATTTACTTGTTCAGTTGGAATTTCATTAGATTGTGGGAATTTCTCATGATTCTAATGCACCAATTACAAATGCAGATAATGTAAAAACAGTAGCCAATGCGATAGTGAATTTTCTTCATTTCATTCTCTCCTTTAGTTTAATTAATAATTTTTTTTCTGGCGTCATTGGCCAGACTATAATAATAACTAGCATTTTTGTATTGTGAAGTGTAAAATAGTAATCTGCTAGTCTTTCACAATAGTCAGTTACATACTTCCAAGATTGTTTCTCTTCAAAATAAGGAATAGCCTCTTCTTTTAATATGACTCATATTCAGTAGTTATATGTTTGCTTTAACATGATGATCTAAAATTTTAAAATGGTAAACATAATTAATGACTTCATTGTTTGTCAGCTTGTTTTAACCCTGTGAAAGCCATTTTTCTGCATTCGTCAATTTTATCCAATTTATCTTGTATTCGATACTATTAAATATACAGTTTGGACGATATCTTCTGAATAACTTTAGAAATATTTTGAAGCCAGATTGATAGTAATCCAAAGCTTCTACAGAAATCCTTTAGCTGTGAAACATACCCAAGATCATGAAAAATAATACTCTTAAGACATTTATCATTGAATGATTCAGCATATTTTAAAGCATTTTTTAAATGGTTAGTAGCTTCTTCATAATTTAAAATCCTAAATTATTATACCCAATAGAATCTCGGTATCTGCAGTTCTTTTAAAATTATATTCCTGATTGAATAAATCCAGAGCTTTAATTGCAAGGTTATTCGAGAGTGTAACTTGACTTAACCGACTATGAACGAGTGCCTTTTGATAATAAAATTCGCCCATTTCCCGACTTTCAATTCATTGAGTTACTAGTTTCTCTGCTTTCTTATATTCCTCTCCAGATTCCCGAAATTTTCTTACTGATAATAATATAGCCCTAAAAAATAATGGTAAAAGAATTCAAATTTATCCGATTTAGACTTTCCTGTACATGATAAAGTCTTTCTAAAATATCATTTGATTTATCCAGTTCTTGATTAAGAATATGATATCTAAACTTGTAAAGAAGATAAGTTGTTAAGAGATAGGGTTTTCAACCGTTTTAATCTCATCATCGAATACGCTTTTTATAACTTATCAACTTCCTCAAAATTCCGAAGGCGCATTTCTTTGTACCAGGAATCGAGGTCACTTGTAAGTAACCTGTTCACTTTTATCCTCATCATCAACCTGATCAAGTGAAACGCCTAACTCATTACACAAATGTTCGACCAAGCTCTTCGCTTGGCTGGGCAAGACCGTGCTCAATTTTACTTAAATATGGAATAGAACAGATACCGGAAGCAAGTTGTTCCTGCGTGATGCCTTTCATTTGTCTAAAGTAGCGGATTTTTTCCCCAATCATTCTTTGCTTCCTTTCTCCTAAAACTATTTGATTACAGTTTACTAAAAATTCTCAGAAAAGAGAATAGTTTTGAGGTTGGGAAATATAAAAAAAAACACCATGATTATTCATACAAATTCAGTTGATGTTTCCCAATATTTAATAATGAAAAAAATAATCATATGGTATATATTAACTATAACACAGTGAATGGAGGAGAAAAATGGAAGAACGGTTTAATAACATGGAGATTCTTATTGCAAGTTTGATCCAAATAGTTGGTGCATTACGAAAAGATCAATTTCTCTTAGAAGAACGTTATGCTTCACTTCAATCTTCGTATGAAAAATTATTAGATGACCACGCAAAAGAAATCAAAACGCCTCTCTAAGCAATAACCTCTCTAAGCAATAATCTCTCAACTTTCAAAGATTTGTAAGAAACACCTTTCAATTCCTTCTTCCTTTCATTATCCTAATACTAACATTGATTTTAGGGGGAAAAGAATTGAAGGCAGCAAACAGCATAGTAATTGTTATTTTCATATTGAGTTTTTTTGGCATTTTGACTCAACAAGCAAAAGCTGAAGAAACAGTGAATGTAATAGTTAAGTACCGAGAAGCAAGTCATAGCGTTAAGGTTCAGTCTGTATCGAGTACTTTTGATGTGATTAAAACTACAAAAACCAAAAGTAAAGATCTAATTAGTAAATTGGAACGTTCACCGACTGTAGAATATGCGGAAGAAGACACGCCAGTTTATTTAATGGACTCACCTCCTGTAAATGACCCAGACTATGATAAACAGGTTTCGATTTACGAGGAAATGTCAGTTGTAAATGCATGGGAAAATTATAAGCGAACAGATGATATAGTAGTGGCTGTGCTCGATACAGGGGTCGATCTAAATCACCCTGACTTAAATAACGATATGGTGACTGGTTTAAATTTCGTCGCATCATCTGAACCCCCTCAAGATCATAATGGTCACGGGACGCATGTTGCTGGTCTTATCGGTGCACAGACTAATAATCAGATTGGTATCTCTTCCATATCTCAAGGTGTCAAAATAATGCCTATCAAAGTTATGGAAGGGACGGTTGGGCAAATGTCCAATGTAGTTCAGGGAATTGAGTTTGCGGTTACTCATGGAGCGGATGTTATTAACTTAAGCCTTGGTACATATAGCAATATGAAAGCCATGAGTGATGTTATTGAAATGGCATCTGAAAACGGAGTAACAGTTGTGACGGCTGCAGGGAATGATAATCAAAATCGTGTAATTTATCCAGCAGCTTACGATACTACGATTGCAGTAGGTTCAACAATAACAGGAACAAATGATAAAGCTCCCTTTTCAAATTGGGGAGAGGAGGTAGATCTTAATACCCCTGGTACAGATGTTTATAGTACCTGGCTTGACGGATATAAGAATGATAGTGGAACTAGTATGTCGACGGCAATTGTAAGTTCTGCTGCTGGAATGCTTTTGCAAAACTATCCATTTTTGTTAAACAAACAGGTAAAGGATGTTTTAACGTCAAGTACGGATGCTGTAAAACAGTTAGATAATTTGGGGAGTGGACGTTTGAATGTTTCCTCAGCATTGAATTACGTTGAAAAGAAAAATAGAATTTATGGCAGAACTTCAGTAAAGACTGCAGTCGCTGTTTCAGAGTATGGGTGGGGAAAGTTAGATCAAAAGAATGTGAGTATAAATGATAAAGAACTGACAGGTAAGTTTGTCATTCTTGCGAGTGGTTTAACGTTTCCAGATAGTCTAGCGGCGTCTCCGCTATCATCATATCTTGATGCGCCAATACTGCTACAACAAAAAGGTGGGCTAGCAGATGCTAATAAAAATGAAATAAAGAGACTTGATGCTACTCACGTTGTTATTGTTGGTGGAACTAATGCTGTTTCAGAGACGGTTAAACAAGAATTAAAGCAATTAGGTGTAGAGGCTATTCGATTGTCAGGGAAAGATCGTTATGGCACTGCCGTTGCTATTAATGAAGCAATTCCATTTGAAACTAACGAAGCAATGATTGTTTCTGGAGAAAATTTCCCGGATGCTCTTTCAATTGCACCGTATGCAGGAAACTATGAAACTCCTGTATTATTCGTTCAAAAAAACAAAGCACCTCAGGATGTTAAATCCTACCTGACATCTGAAGGTATTACTCATGCCTATGCAATCGGTGGAACAGGAGCAATGTCTGACCAAACGATGAATTCTCTGAAAATGCCATTTACAAGAATTAGTGGACATGATCGATACGAAACGAACTATAGGGTTGTTAAACAGTTTGGTACGGAGGGTGGTGCGCTATTTATTGCAACTGGTACGAATTTTCCAGACGCCCTAGTTGGTGGAGCGCTAGCTGCAAAGTTAGGTGGCCCTGTCGTTCTAACTCATCCTCAGAAGATGCTAACAAGTGTCAAAGAAGAATTTTCCTTTTTGAAAAATAAAGGATTAACGGAATATCACTTGCTTGGCGGCCATGGCGCAATTTCAGATAGAATAGCCTGGAAAATTGATGAGAAACTCCTTTACTAGCTTCGATTAATTTCGAAGCTTTTTTATTTATTAAAAGATTTTTCTTCAAAGAAACGATAAGAAATTTTGTCATAGTATTAATGATTTTGTAAAAAATTACACATTTATTTATTGACGGACCTAAATAACAGTATTAAACTGAAAATGCAGAATATTTTCTAAAATCATCCAAAGGAGGATTAAATTAGAGGGATTGATATAACAATACTGGGGGGAAATGTACGGATGACATTTAAGAAAAAGTTTTTCACTGTTTTCGCTGGGGCAACTTTATTGGCCTCATCATTCGCAAACGTTGGATACAATCCTGACGTGGCTGAAGCTGCCTTACAAGAAACAAAGAAATTCAAACCGGCTATTTCACAAGAAATCTCAGCGCTTGCTTTTAGTGATGCCGCTGTACAAGAGTTAATAGTGGTAACAAAAGGGAAAAAAGATATTTCTTCGCAGCTTGAAAAAATGGGTGTTAAAGTAATTGATAACCATAAGAACTATGTCTATTTAACAGAAATTCCGACTAATAAAGTAATGGATGTATATGGACTAGAGGAAGTAGCTTCGCTTGGTAAAAACGGCACAGTTGAATTGGAAAAGACGTTCGATGACCCTGATATAGCACCTATTAATGAAGCTGCAAAAGAAGTGGTTGGCCCTCAAACAGAAGAGACGCATGACGCAACAGGTGTAGATGAATTTCACAATAAATATGATGGTTCAGGAACAAGAGTAGCCATCATTGATTCTGGACCAGACCCAGGTCATGAAGCCTTCACTGACAAGCTTGTTGACGGGTATTTCGGTAAATCCAAAATTGTAGGAGTTCATGATTATACAATAGGTGACCAAACATTTGATAGAGGCGGAAATGTACCTCTTGGTGAAGGCGATGTTATTTTTGACGACACTGTTGATGAAGGGACTTCTTTCAGTGTCGGCGGAGATACATATGTAACAGATGGAATTGATGCATCAGATGACGAGTATCATTTTGGAGTCCTTGCACCTGATTTAAATTCAGGAGATCTAAATGCTGATGGTAAAATGACTGAGGATCATGATGACGAGGTTGAAGGTAATGATGCTGATAAATTTGGTGTGCTAATGGTTGATGATAAAATTTATATTGATAAAGATAACGACATGGATTTTACTGATGAAATCCCATATGCAAACAATCAAGCGGGTACGTTTGATGTCAATGTAGAAGATGAGAAAGTTGGAGCTAACTTCCGCGTCAATTCATTGGATTCGGAAAATCCATTTGTGAATATTTTCTTTGATGTCAATGGGCATGGTACTCACGTTTCAGGTATAACCGCTGCTAATGGACCTGCACGTTCGAATGAAACAGGGGCAGTTGCAAAAGACGGAGTTGCACCGGGGGCTGAACTAGTAGGTCTTAAAGTGTTTAAAGCTGAGGGTGGCGCAGCTACTTACAGCATTATGTCAGCGATGGTCGATGCTGCCCTCCCTGAATCGTTAGGTGGGTATGATGCAGATGTTGCTAATATGAGCTTAGGCTCCTTACCGGACTTAAATGACGGCACAGATGCAGATGACGAGCTAGCAGACCTTTTATCTAAAGAATTCGGTATTATTTTTACCATGTCTGCAGGGAATGAAGGACCGGGGGCAGATACTGTAGGTTCACCAGGAACGAGTACAGCCTCTGTTTCAGTAGGCGCACACATGGATGAAGAAATGTGGGCAACAGAATATGATTCATATCCGTTTGGAAAAAATGCTGATGGCTCTCCGAAAAAAGGTGATGGCCTTTGGTACTTTTCATCTAATGGTCCAAGAGAAGATGGTATGCAAAAGCCTGATATTGTAGCTCCTGGAGCATCATACGCTTCATATCCGGCGCATATGGGTAATTACGAAGTGCTTCAAGGAACAAGCATGTCAGCTCCATATGTAGCGGGCGCTCTTGCTCTTTTGAAACAAGCTACAGAGAAAGACCGCGTTCCATTTGATTATGAAACTGCACGAGAAGCTTTAATCCAAACAGCGAAGCCCCTTGAAGGATATGAGCGTTCACAACAGGGAGCAGGTTTAATTGATATTCCTGCTGCTTATAAGTATTTAAAAGACAACTTTATTAATGAGATTAAAGAAGTTAATGTTCAGGTATACCATGGTGAAAAGGTTTCAGGTGGGCCAGGCCTTTATGTAAGAAATCAAGAAGTTCCAGATAAAGTAGAGGTTCTAATTGAAAATCCAACTGATGAAACAAAAGAATTAACAATTAAACCTAGTGAGAGTTGGTTTACCCCATCTAAGAAGTCGATTACGCTTAAAGCAGGTCAAAGTGAGAAAATTACTGTCACATATGACAAAGATCAACTTAAAGTTGGTAGAAACGAAGGGACTCTTGTAATTGACGATAAGTCAACAGCCTATGTTGAAGCACGTTCTTATCAAACGATTATTCTTGGAGAGGAATTTACTTCAGAAAACAAATATCGTTTTAGTACTCAGGGAGAAGTTCAAGCTTCTAAAACAAAACACTATTATTTTGATGTTAAACCAGGAATGGAAGAAATCCGTTTCGCACTTTCTGCCCTTCAGGAAAACGGTGAATATCAAGGTCGTGTAAGAATGTTTGTACATGATCCGGATGGCACCCAAGTAAGTGAATTTCAAGGGTACGCGGGTTATGGACCTGAGAGCTCCTCGCTTAAGGTAGAAGAAAATGTATTTCAAAGTCCTAAAGCGGGTGTCTGGGAAGTAGCTGTATACGGAACATTTGGCCCTGAAGAAGGAAAAGAAGTAAATAAGTATAACCTCGAAGCTTTTGTACAAGGTGTTGTGGCAACACCAGGTGAAATTGATCTTGGTTCTGTAGCTCCAAATACAAAGACTACTAAAGAAATCAAATTCGAAAATTATCTCTCAGGTCCTAAAAAAGTAAAAATAGAAACAGGAGATTTTAGCAAAGCTGAATCAAGAAAGAATCGAATTGAAGTACCGAATAAAGACTACTATTATGAAGAGTTAGAAATTGAGAATAATATCTCTCTAGAAGTGGCCACATCGAATCCGAAAGACCCAAGTGATGACGTGGATTTGGAATTCTTGAAGAAGACTAAAAATGGTTATGTCCCTGTAGCATCATCAGGTGATGCTTCTTCTAATGAAAAGGTGAATCTGAAAGCTCTTGAAGATGGCACATACCTGGTAGCTGTATTTGGATACTCATCTAGTAATGGAGGACCAACAAATGTTGATCTTACAGTAACAGAAGAAAAGGTTTTAAAACCTAATGAAGAAGGTGTAGGAGAAGTTTCTTCTACAGATAAAACATTCAATTTAGGTATAGGGAAATCACTTAAGACGGACGTAAAGATTACTACGCCTGATGCTTCAGGTGATTATACTGCAGGAGTCTTCTTAAAGGATGCTGTAACTGGTGAAGTTCTTTCTATTCTTCCTGTATCAGTGGATGGTGGAGTCGTAGATGTAATTAAAGGTGGAGATCGCGAAGCTACTGCAATCGAAGTCTCTAAAGAGTTATACCCGAACGGTTTTGGAGAGAAAGATAATAAAACAGTCCTAATTACAACTGGATATGACTTCCCAGATGCTTTATCAGCTGGTCCACTAGCAAGTGCTTATGGAGCACCAGTTCTTCTCGCCGGGCCAAAAGGGAAACTTTCAGACAAGGTTAAATTAGAAATCTCACGTCTAGGAGCTGAGAATGCAGTTATCGTTGGTGGAACGGGTGCAGTATCTGATGATGTCCTTCTCCAGCTTGCTGAGCTAGGTATTAGTACAAAGGATGTTGATCGTTTATCAGGTCGAAGTCGTTTCGATACGAATCTAGCGATAGTTAATCATTTACAAGAAAAGAATGGCTATGTTGGAAATGGCGTATTCCTTGCAACTGGCATGAATTATGCGGATGCTCTTAGCGCAGCTGGTATTGCAGGGGAAATGAAAATGCCGATTGTGTTAACAGATGGTAAGAAACTATCAAAAGAGGCTAAAGAAATTCTTAAAGGTGAAGATGTTTATGTTCTCGGTGGTACAGGAGCCATCACTGAAGCTGTTTATAATGAAGTAGACAGTGTCTCTTCTGATACTATGAGACTGAAGGGTCAAAATCGTTATGGCACTTTAGCTGCTATTCAAGAAGAGTTTGCTGATGCTACAGATACTTTATATGTAGCTAGTGGTCAAACATTCCCTGATGCGCTTTCTTCAGCACCACTTGTATCTATGAACAAAGGAACACTAGTCCTTGTTCAAAAAGATGATGTTCCTGGTGAAGTTGAATCTTTCCTAACAAAATATCTCTATACTAATGATATTAAGTCAGTAAAAGTACTTGGTGGAAATGGAGCAGTAAGTGAAAAGACGAAAAATGAGTTGCAAAAATTAGTGAAATAATTTGAAGTAAGGCAGCTTTGATCTTGCGATCAAGGCTGCCTTTTCTATTTAATTTAGTAGGAAGTCATTCAGTTTGCCTTTAATTGTCGATTAGTGTTTATTTTAACGAAATGTTTCTATATAATTTATTTTTAGGAAAGCATTAGTTAATGTGGATAATTAAGGGTTTTTTAAGGGGGAAGTCATGAAAAGAATTATGTTATTATTCTTATTGATTATTTGTGTAAGTGGGATCTTATTTGGGAAAGTGCACTGGGAAAATAAATTGGAAAGTGTAAGCTTAAGTGCAGATGCAAAAGAAAATAACCCACCAAAAGTAACAACTAAGAAAGAACTGACAAACATGGATCAATTGATGACAAATTTACAACCTGATTTAAGAGAAAAAGTACAACAGATCATTTCAGATGGTAAGACAGTGAAAATTGAGGCTGTTGGTTCGGGGGCGACGTCCGATGATACTGGTGCATGGCCATCTATTCTGCGAAGTGAGTTAGATGATAGTTATGGAAGAGGGAGTTTCTCAATTAACGTTAGATCGTTTGGTGAGAAAACTTCACTAGAAGCTATGAGAGAAATAAGAGATCAGGGAATAGAAAGTACTCCTGATATTCTTTTGTTAGAGCCATTTCTACTTAAAGATAACGGAGAAATCCGAATTGAGGATTCTCTGGATGCTGTTACAAATATTATCTCTTCGTATAGAAATGTAAATGAAGATCTTATTATTATTCTTCAACCTTCGAATCCACTGTATGATTCGAAATTTTATCCATTACAAGTAAAAAAATTGAAGGACTACGCTGAGAAAAATGATTATATATATCTTAATCATTGGAAGGCATGGCCAGAACTGGATAATGTCGAAATGGAAGATTATTTGACGGGAGATAGTAAACCTAATCATAAAGGTCATCAAATCTGGGCTAAATATTTAGTTGATTATTTTACTGGAAAATAACCTTGGCTAAATTACGAATGGATAATCATTTATCCTCTTGTTATTTAACAAAGTTTTATTCTATAAATAGAAAACATCTGCAAATCGGCAGGTGTTTTTTGTTTAGTTCTGTAACCTTCTATTATAAATCTTTACTTTCTTTTAACATTGTGTTCCAGTAAAACGATTGATATTGTTAAAATTTAATATACAATAACAATAGAAGAAACTAATATTTGTTAAGGGCTACAGACTCTTAACATAATTTGTAATAATGTGTAGAAAACTATCATTAGCTTGTTATTTAAAGGAGACATTTATTTTATGAATTTTGCAATTGTAGGATGCGGACACATTGCTAAAAAGCATGCAGAAGCAATTATGCAGGCTGAAGGAGCGACTTTGTTTGCCGTTTGCGATACGGTTACAGAGAAGATGGTACCATTTATTGAACAATATAATATAGAAGGTTATCACAACTTTGAGGAATTAGTCGCGAACGATTCGGTAGATGTCATTAATATTTGTACACCCAGTGGTTTCCATGCTGACCTGGCTGTAAAAGCAGCAGAGGCTGGTAAACATCTGGTGGTTGAAAAACCAATTGCACTTACTCTTGAAGATTCTCAGAAAATAATAGATGTTTGTAGAGACTATAATGTGAAGCTTTCTGTCGTTCACCCGAATCGTTTTCGACCTGTCATGATGGAGATAAAAGAATTAATGGATCAGGGAAAGTTAGGTAAACTAAGTCATGCTAATGCAACCGTGAGATGGAATCGAAATCAAGAATACTATGACCAGGCCCCTTGGAGAGGGACTAAATCACTAGATGGTGGCGTCTTAATGAATCAGGCGATACATAATTTAGATTTGATTTTATGGCTGATGGGTGATGTTGATGAAGTTTATAGTATGAGTGCGACAAGACTTCGAGATATTGAAGCTGAAGATGTTTCTACAGGTGTTGTAAGATTTAAAAATGGTTCTCTAGGTGTTATTGAAGCAGCAACGACCATTTATCCACAAAACCTCGAAGAAACGATTAGTCTTTTTGGAGAAACTGGTACTGTGAAAATAGGCGGGCGGAATGCTACCTTTATTGAGCATATCAATATGGAAGATCTAGATGACGAACAAAGTAAGATGTTAATTGAGAAAATAAAGTCAGATCCGCTTGGTAAACCGGGACATCAATGGATTATAGAAGATATGGTGAAGGCTATTGAAGAAGACAGACCTCCAGTTGTAACAGGTGAAGATGGTAAAAAAGCACTATCACTAGTTCTAGCACTTTATGAATCGTCAGAACAAAATACTCCTGTAAAAGTACAGGACTAATTACAGAGAAATGAGGTATGACCGTGGTTAATGCTCAATTAAATACTCAGGCACAGGATCTGTTATCTAAAATCCAAAATAAAACAGCAACAATTGGAGTTGTTGGTCTAGGATACGTAGGTTTACCACTGGCCGTAGAAAAGGCTAAAGCAGGCTATAACGTTATTGGCTTTGATGTTCAGGAGAAACGAGTAGATATGGTGAATGAGGGCATCAATTATATTGGTGATGTGGTTGACGAAGAGCTTGCAGAATATGTTGAAAAAAAACAATTAATTGCAACCACCGATTATTCTAGAATTTCGGATGTAGATGCTGTAGCAATTTGCGTTCCAACTCCACTCGATATTTACCGTCAACCAGATACATCTTATGTTGAAAGTTCGTCACAAGAGATTGCGAAATATCTTCACAGTGGCATGCTTGTTGTTCTTGAAAGTACAACTTATCCAGGTACGACGATAGAAATTCTAAAACCGATTCTAGAAGCGACAGGACGTGTTTGTGGGGAAGATCTATTTATTGCATACTCACCAGAACGAGTAGATCCAGGTAATAAAATTTATAATACGAAGAATACACCGAAAGTCGTTGGCGGGATTACACCATCTTGTACGGCAGTTGCCTCAGCTATGTATCGAAATGTTTTAGAAGGGGAAGTGCATGAAGTTTCGAGTCCTTCTGTAGCTGAGATGGAAAAGATACTTGAGAATACGTTCCGCAACATTAACATTGCCCTTGCTAATGAAATGGCTATTCTATGTAATAAGATGGATATAGATGTCTGGGAAGTTATTGATGCAGCAGCTACAAAACCTTATGGGTTTATGCCTTTTTACCCAGGACCTGGTCTTGGAGGGCATTGTATTCCAATTGATCCTTTTTATCTCACATGGAAAGCGAGAGAATTTGATTATCACACTCGTTTAATTGAGACGGCAGGGGAGATTAATACAAGCATGCCTGATTTTGTGATTGATCGTTGCATGCAAATCTTAAACAAAGATAAGAAGGCCCTAAATGGTGCAAGAGTCGTTGTACTTGGCGTAGCTTACAAAAAAGATATTGAGGACGTTCGAGAATCTCCAGTTCTTCCAATTTTAAATCAATTAGACGGAGCTGGAGCTGATTGGGTTGTAGCAGATCCCCATGTAAAGTCGTTTAAACTTTCTGAAACAATTTCTGAAACAGCGATCCTTGATGCGGAACTTCTCGAAAATGCTGATCTAGTGCTCCTTGCAACAGATCATTCTTCATTTGATTACGAAATGATAGCAAATCACAGTCCTGTTTTATTTGATACACGAAATGCATTTAAAAACGTTACGAAACCAGCTAAGTATTATAAATTATAAAATGGTTGATTATAAACGGCGTAGATGGATTTCATCTATGCCTTTTATTCAGAAACAGAAGATTGAAGGGAGTAATTGATCTATGAAGATTGTTACGGTTTTAGGTGCAAGACCTCAATTTATTAAAGCGGCTCCTGTTTCCCGAGAATTGAGAAAGATACATACTGAACTAATTATTCATACAGGTCAACATTATGATACCAACATGTCTGATATTTTCTTTGAAGAGTTAGAAATTCCTAAACCGGATTTTCACCTTGGAGTTGGGTCAGGTAATCATGGAAAGCAAACTGGAGAAATGCTCGCAAAAATCGAAGAGATTATTGTCGAGGAAAAACCTGACTATTTGCTCGTCTATGGTGATACGAATTCAACTCTTGCAGGAGCACTTGCGGCGTCTAAATTACACATTCCAGTCATACACATCGAAGCAGGTTTAAGAAGCTTTAATAAGAAGATGCCTGAAGAAATTAATCGGATTATGACAGACCATGTGTCAAAAATATTATTCTGCCCTACAAATACTGCAGTTCAGAATCTTGAGAATGAAAATATTCTTGAGAATGTCTTTAACGTTGGCGATGTAATGTATGACGCAGTCGATTATAATCGAAAGCTAGCCGAAAGCAAGTCCACAATCCTTGAGGAAATAAAGCTGACACCCAAAGCTTATCACCTGATTACAGTTCATAGAGCTGAAAACACAGATGATTACACTAAAATGAAAAATGTTATAGAAGCGTTTGCTCAAATCAAGGGCGATAAAGTATGGCCCATTCATCCTAGAACAAGAAAAATTATTGAAAATCAAGGATTTGATTTGAAAGCAGTGCCCGGATTGCATGTCATTGAACCTGTTGGTTATCTTGATATGTTAACACTTGAACAAAACGCCCGGAAAATTATTACTGACTCAGGTGGTGTACAGAAAGAAGCTTATTTCATGCAAGTTCCTTGTATTACGATGAGGGAGCAAACAGAATGGATAGAAACACTTGAGGGTGATGCCAACATACTGGTTGGAACTGACCCTTCTAAAATCTTAACAGCTGTTGAGAAAGCAGTAGCCCCGATTTATCGTAATTTATTTGGAGATGGAAAAGCATCAATGCATATTTCTGACATGATTCGATAAGCTTTTGAGCAGACAAGGATGAGAAGAATGAACATTATTTTACTTAGTCAACATTTCCCCCCAGAAATAGGGGCGCCGCAAATACGCCTTTATGAAGTAAGCAAGGAACTTCAGAAAAGAGGCCATCAGGTTGAGGTAATCACTGCATTTCCTCATCATCCCCATGGAATCATACCTGAAAAGTATAAAGGGAAGTTCTATCAGTATGAGACATACGATTCAATCTCAGTTCATCGAAGCTGGATTTATCCTTCTCCAAAAGGAAGTTTTTGGAGAAGGTTAATTTCTTACTTTTCATTCACTTTTAGTGCTTTTTACTCGGTTGCAAAAGCGAAAAAAACGGATGTGATCATTTGTAATTCCCCACCGTTATTTCTTGGAATTACAGGATATATTGCCTCTAAAATTAAGAAAGCAAAGTTTGTATTTAATATCGCTGATATTTGGCCAGAATCCGCTGTCGAATTGGGAATTGTCAAAAATAAAACGTTTATTCGTTTCGCTGAACGTCTAGAAATGTTTCTTTATCGTAAGTCATGGAAATTAGCGGCGGCAACGGAAGGTATACAAAATTATTTAATCAATAAAGGTAAGCCTGAGAAAGAGGTTTTCTTACTACCAAATGGGGTTAATACCGAATCATTTCAACCAGAAGAACCTAATGAAGCCTGGATGAAAGAGTTAAACCTTACAGGTAAAAAAGTGTTTACATTTGCAGGAAGGATAGGATATGCCCAGGGATTAGATTCCATTCTTCACGCTGCAAAGATTGTACAAGTTAAAAACCATCTTATTCAATTTCTTATAGTCGGAGACGGACCTGAGAAGGAGAATCTGTTGAATTTATCAAAAGAATTGGGGTTAACAAACACTATATTTCACGATTCAGTACCGGTGACAGAAATGCCAAAGGTTTTCTCAGTGACGGATTATAGTATCGTTTCCCTGAGGAATTTGGAACTATTTAAAGGGGCACGACCATCTAAGATTTTTCCGGCTCTTTCGACATCAACGCCAGTATTATACTGTGGCGCAGGAGAAAGTGCTCAATTCCTGGAAAATGAACAATGTGGAATAATTGCTGAACCCGAAAACGTGGAAGACATAGCGATGAAGATACTTGAGAGTGCTTCTTTACCTGAAAGTGAACAAAAGAATTTAGGTGATAATGGACGTCGTTTTGTTTTAAGAGAGTATTCCTGGAAAACAATCGTTGATGACTTACTGACGAATCTCAAAGAACAAACGCCAGGAGGTAATTGATGCATGTTTTAATTATTCCTTCAGGTTATCCTATGGAGGGCAAACCTTATAGAGGGATTTTTTACAAAGAGCAAGCCATGGCCTTAAGCAGGGCTGGTTATCAGGTAACCGTTGCTTTTCCGGAGATTTGGAGTTTGAAGTCTTTTAGTAAGCACACACATAATAATAAAATAACCTGTGAGATAGAAGATGGGATATTGACCTATCGCTACAAAGGTTATAACTTCTTTGCAAATGCGCCTTATAGTACAGAATTAATTTATAAAAAGCGGTTAAGAGCGATGTATAAAGCGATTGTAAGTGAAGTAGGCGTACCGGATATTATCCATGCTCATTCCTGTCTGTGGGGAGGGTTTGGGGCGGCTACTTTAAGCCGTAATGAAAATATTCCTTTCGTTATTACCGAGCATTCTTCAGCATTTGGAAGAAACTTGCTAAAGTCCTATCAACAAAAGCTAGCAAAAAAAGCTTTTAGTCAGGCTGATGAAATCTTAGCAGTAGGACCAGGGTTAAAAAAAGATCTGGTGTCATATACAAATCAACATGTACGTATCATTCCCAACTTTATCGATATGAATGGTGTACGTCCCAAAAAAAAGAAAACTTCAAATAATCCATTTCGTGTACTTGCTGTGGCGAATTTAAATCGCAATAAAGGACTTGATTTACTTATTCATGCTTTTCATCGTGCCTTATCTGAAGATGATACGGAATTACGAATTGGCGGAATGGGTGAAGAAAAAGAAATGCTTCAGCAGTTAATTGAAAAACTTGGTCTTCAATCACGTGTGATTCTTCTTGGAACTCTTACAAGAGAACAAGTGAGAAAAGAAATGATGAGTGCTGATGTATTCGTCTCATCCAGCCACTATGAAACATTTGGTGTTGTGCTAGTTGAGGCTTTGTCTGTCGGAACTCCTATTATAGCAACAGATAGTGGTGGTCCAAGCATGATTGTGAATGACTTGAACGGCTTATTGGTCCCTACTGGTGAAATTGAAGGTTTATCTAAAGCGTTAATTTATATGAACAAGCATCGCTTGGAGTATAACCCTGAGCTTATCCATAAAGATTGTAAAGAAAGATTTGGTGAGAAAGCAGTAATTGGAATGCTGAGCGATATTTATAGGAATTTAGTTCAAATCGAAAGTAGGTAGACGAGTAATGAAAGTGTGTCATCTAACATCTGTTCATTCTCCTCACGACATCAGAATCTTTATTAAAGAATGTAAGTCTCTCTATAAAGAAGGATACGATGTGTCATATATCGTCCCGAATGCTACATCTGAAAAAAAAGATGGTGTTAGCATTATTGGCATACATTCTGATGCAACAAATGAGAAGAGCAGAATGCTTAAAACTACGAAAGCTGTATATGAAGCAGCTCTCAAAGTGAATGCAGATATCTACCATTTTCATGATCCCGAGCTCATACCAACGGGTCTCAAATTAAAACGTAGAGGCAAAAAGGTTATACATGATATTCATGAAGATGTTCCAAGACAAATATTAGAGAAACAGTGGATTCCCTCCCCACTGCGTAAAAGTATTAGTGTGGTATTTGAACGGTATGAAAATTACTCTGCTAAAAAATTTGATGCAGTAATTACTGCTACACCGTATATTTGTGAACGATTTAAACGGATCGGGGCAAATGCTTATAACGTAAATAACTTTCCTATTCTAAGTGAGCTCTACGTGCCAGAAACGGACTGGTCTCACAAGAATTCGAAGGTGTGTTTTATAGGAGGCATTACAAAGGTAAGGGCTGCAAGTGAAATGGTACAAGCTATCAAAAAAACGGATGCCCAGCTAATATTTGGAGGAAATATCGCTCCAGAACAACTTAGGAACGATCTTCAGGCTTGTGGAGGATGGAATCAGGTGAAAGAGTTAGGGTTTGTAGATCGAGAAATTGTGGCGGAGGTAATGTCTGAATCTCTAGCTGGACTTGTTCTTTATCATCCGCTTCCCAATCATATAAATGCACAACCTAATAAAATGTTTGAATATATGTCTGCGGGTATTCCCGTGATCGGCTCTGACTTCCCCTTATGGAAGGAAATTATCGAGGGCAATAACTGTGGAATCTGCGTGAATCCCCTTGAACCAAACGAGATCGCTAAAGCAATTGAATGGATGACAAAACATCCTGAGGAAGCTGAAGTGATGGGGAAGAATGGGAGAAATGCAATCGAGGAAAAATATAATTGGGAAAAAGAAAGCAAAACTTTAATTAGTATCTATAAAAGCTTATCAAAATAAATGAAAGAAGGGTCTATTATGAAAGTACCAATGCTTGATTTAACTGAACAATATCAAACGCTTAAAGGTGAGATTGGTGTTGCGCTAGAAGAAGTAATGTCAAGTGCAAGATTCATTCTTGGAGATAACGTAAAAAAACTTGAAAACGACGTAGCAGAATTTAGTCATGCTGCGCACAGTGTTGGTGTCGCTAACGGGAGTGACGCTCTGCATATATCTTTACTTGGCTGTGGTGTCGGGGAAGGGGATGAGGTTATTTGCCCTGCTTTTACTTTTTTTGCGACTGCAGGTGCAATAGCCAGAGCAGGTGCGACACCAGTATTTGTAGACATTGATGCAAAGACATTTAATATTGATCCTGCAAAAGTTGAAGAGGCTGTGACTAATAAGACGAAAGCTATCATTCCTGTTCACTTATATGGTCAGATGGCTGATATGGATGCTCTCAAAGCGATAGCTGATAAACATTCTCTAGCTATTATTGAAGACGCAGCTCAGTCGATTGGCTCTGAGTATAAAGGTAAGAAAGTCGGCGAGCTTGGCACAACTGCAACATATAGCTTTTTTCCTACAAAAAACCTTGGTGCGTACGGTGACGCAGGGATGATTATAACGAATAATGATGAAGTCGCTGAGAAGATGCGTGTTATTCGAGTACATGGAAGTAAACCAAAATATCACCACCATATTCTAGGGTACAATAGTCGTCTTGATGAGTTACAAGCAGCTATTCTGAATGTGAAATTCCCTCATCTCACAGATTGGAATAAACAACGGATCGAAAAAGCTGAACTCTATACAAAATTACTGAATGAACAATTGGTGGAAAGCGTTACTCCCCCTTACGTAGAGGAGCATAATTATCATATTTTTCATCAATACACGATTCGAGTTCCTCGGCGTGATGAGCTTCAGGACTACTTAAAAGAACAAGGCGTCGCTACTATGATTTATTATCCAAAACCTTTGCATCTTCAACCTGTATTTTCTGAGTTGGGTTATAAAGAAGGAGATTTACCTGTTACTGAAAAAGCTTGTAAAGAAGCCATTTCACTTCCAATGTTTCCTGAACTTAAATCAGAACAGCAGGAATATGTTATTAAAATGATTAGTCAATTTTATCAAAAATAGCAGGGAGGACGTAGGAAAAATGGAGCCACTTAAAATTGGGCAGCATGTTGTAATAGGCGAAAATGTGGATTTTGGAGAAAATGTTGTCATCGGTCACAACGTCATTATTTATGATGGAGTACAAATCGGTAACGGAGTTATGATCCAAGACAACGCTATAATTGGAAAGCAACCAGCTCGTGCAAAGAACTCGATTCTTCCCGATGTAAAGCAATTGCCACCAACCATTATTGGCTCTGGGTGTACGATTGGGACTTCGTCCATTATTTATGCTAACGCTGTATTGTCAGAGGATGTATTCGTAGCAGACATGGCTACTATTCGTGAACGGGTAACTATTGGAGAGAAGACGATTGTAGGACGTGGAGTAGCTGTAGAGAACGACTGTAAGGTTGGAGTGAAATGTAAATTAGAAACAAATTCCTATATCACCGCTTATTCAGAATTAGGGGATTACGTATTTATTGCTCCATTTGTTGTAACAACAAATGATAATTATTTGGCAAGGTCACCTGAAAGGTACAACCATTTCAAAGGAGTAATAATTCATGATGGAGGAAGAATAGGGGCAAATGCAACAATTCTTCCAGGGAAGACCATTGGGAAAGATGGAACAGTTGCAGCGGCAAGTGTCGTTACAAGGGATGTAGAACCAGAAACGTTAGTAGTCGGATCACCAGCAAAACCACTACGTCAAGTGCCTGATAATCAGTTGTTACGAAATCAATGAAGTCAATTTGAAGATGTGTTTCTAGATTCTTTTCCTCAGCTATATGAAAATAAATGAGCACTATGTGTGTTAGCTCATGCTCTATACATGGGTATTCGAACCGATAACGATGAGTCGAACCCCATAGGCTTGAAGGTATCTAACTTTTCTAGATAAAACCATTATGATGGTATGTATAAATCTGGACTAGTAGGTGAAAAGAGGCGTTTTTTTGTCGAAGAATAAATCACGTATTAGAAGACGACGGAAGCGTTTTTTGCTTCGAAATATTTTTTTATTAATCCTTTTAATTGTCATTATGGTAGTTGGCTATGGTGCTTACGTTGCAGTAGAAGGTTATCAGGCATCAAAAAAGACTTATAACGAACTAGATAGAGGTAAGCAGTCTACACTACGCGATAAGGCTGTGGAAATTAGTAAGGATCCATTCTCCATCCTTTTGATGGGAGTAGAAGATTATTCTACAGGTGGCAAGCATGGTCGCACAGACACTTTAATCCTTCTAACAATCGACCCTCAAAAGGAAACTGCAAAAATGGTGAGTATCCCTCGTGACACAAGAGTAGAAATTGTTGGGAGAAATACAATGGACAAAATTAATCATGCCCATGCTTTTGGTGGACCAGATATGACTATTAATACTGTTGAAAACTTCTTGGATATCCCGATTGACTATTATGCCAAAGTTAATTTTGAAGGGTTTAAAGGCGTTATTAATGAAATCGGTGGTGTAACAGTAGATGTGCCATTTGATTTCTGGGAATACAGTGATGAAGTAAATCGAAAAAAAATTAAATTTACTGAGGGTCTTATGGAATTAGATGGAGAAAAAGCTCTAGCATACGTTCGAATGAGAAGGTTTGACAGTGATTTTGGACGAAGTGATCGTCAACGTCAGGTGATTGATGCAGCATTAGATAAAACATTATCAGTTACTGGCTTATTTAAACTTGATGAAATTGCTGAGCATTTGAGTAATAATATCGAAACAAACTTAACTGCAACAGAGTTATTTTCTCTTCAGAAAAAGTTCACTAAGTTGAATTCTTCAGATATCCAAAACCTTAAATTTACTGGCCAAGATGCTCGGATTGACGGAGTGTATTATTTTGAACCCGATGAAGAGAATGTTAGTAAAATTAAGCAAGTATTAAAACAACATTTGAATCATGAAAGCACATCTATGGAGTAATTCCCTAGATGTGTTTTTGTGGAAAAATGGTGATTTATTGCTGCGACTTAATGATGCAGCAATGATTAATTTTTACTGAGGAGCATCAGATAATGAGCAACAAAGAACAGTCTTTTTTCCATGATTTGATTTATTATGCAATTACATACATTGTTCCAATGATAGTTGGTTTTTTGCTTGTACCGATCTTCACTAGCAATTTTTCGACAGCTGAGTACGGGCAGTATAGTTTAATTAATGCTTCAGTCGGATTATTAGGTATCATTTCAGTTAACTGGATAAATGTAGCTTTTATTCGTTACTATACAAATGATGAGAATGATCAAAGAGAAAAACAGTTATTAACTATTTCAATTGTAGCGTTAACAGCGATAATCTCAATTATAGCTATACTCTTGTATCTTATGAGTGCTTTAGGAGTGGTGGACCGCATCATCCCTACTGAATATCTGTGGTTAACGATTGTACTATTGTTCTCAGCTAATTTACACTCCTTCTTTTTCTCATATCTAAGAGCTAATCGAAAAGCTAGGTTCGCTACAATCTTAACAACAGCAACAATTCTAATGAGATTTGTAACTTTTTTATACTTGTTAAATAACTTCGACTTAAGTATTGCAGCTATTTTAATTGCCACAATTGTATCTGATGTTATCTACACTTTAATCGTTTTACTGAAAGAAAAGAAACAATTGCAAATCGTTAAAATAAAAAATGTCGATATAGAATATGTGAAAGAGTATTTTCTCTACGGTTTACCATTTATTTTGATACTGGGAGTTCACTGGCTGTTAACATTGTCAGATCGCTATATGCTTTTATTTTTGAGAAATAGCAGTGAAGTAGGTATTTATTCAATCAACTATTCATTTGCACAGCAAATTATGATGCCACTTATTACAATTTTCATGTCTACAGCTGAACCGATTTTGTTTAGGAAATATCGCACAAGTAGTAAACCTGAAGTGAATCGAGTATTAAATAATATCTTTAAATACTTTTTTATGATGATTCTTCCTGCAGTAATTGGTCTTTCAGTTGTTTCTAACCAGATTACTTCATTATTTATTAAAAATGATTTCAAGGAGGGCTTTGTGATCATTCCGGTTGTATCATTCGGATTTTTATTCCTTGGAATAAGACAATATCTAAATAAAAGCCTGGAGCTTGTTAAGAAAAGTAAGGAGATAGCAAATATTTCACTTGTAGCAGCTGGTACAAATATCGTCTTAAATCTCATTTTTATACCTCTATATGGTTATATGGGAGCTGCATGTGCGACACTTATCGCTTATTTTGTATATTTCGCATTGTCGTATTATAAAACAAATCATTTAACGGAGTTAAGAATTAAATTTTCTGTTGTCCATATCAAGATTATACTAGCTTCTTTAATTATGGGTGCTGGGGTATTTGCAGGTAATTTCCTACCCATAGCAAATATCTCACTTCTTCTTTCTATACAAATTATGATAGGGATAATCCTATATCTTTTGTCTCTATTGTCAATGGGTGTTATTAATGAGGAAAAGAATAAACTACTAGGTAGAATGAAAAAGAAAGGCAGTTGAAGCTATCCTTGGATCATATGGATATTTCTTATCGTTTATATACAGAAGAAGACTATACAGAATATGTGAACTTATATAAGAAAGTTTTTAACAAAGAGATCACTTCAACCTATTTTAAATGGAAATTTGAGAGCAATATTAATCCTGCCATTATTTTTTGTGCTTTTAATTCAGAAGGTGCAATGGTAGGTTCCCGTGTCGTTTTGATAACTGAAATATGTGTGGATGGTCATGTTATCAAGGGGGCACAATCTGTTGATTCTATGGTGGACTCGACCTATAGAGGAATGGGGATTTATCAAAATCTGAATATGATGGCTGTTGATGAACTAAGGAAAATGAATGTCAAGCGAATCCTCACGTTTCCGAATGAAAACTCATTTCCGCCATTGAAAAAATTAGGATGGAAAGAAGTTTATTCGATTTCAAATAAAATAAAGATATTGAATTACAAGCACCTATTTCCTTCAATCCCAATTCTCAAGGATCTGTTAACGTTGAAAGATAACATGAAAAGAAGCTATCTGATTTCATCAAATGTTACCATTACAGAAGTTCAACATTTCGAAGTGGAAATTGTTAAATTTATCTTTGATACATTGAGCCTCCATCACATCAAAGTCGAAGTATCGATTATTTAGAATGGAAATATAATGAGAAACCCGACTCTGAATATGTGAAGTTGTTATTAAAAGTTGAAGAGAGAATAGTTGGTTTTTTTGTAATCAGAAAAAATAAAAGCGGTCAAAGGACCATAGGTACTATTTTAGAGAGTATTATTACAGAAGGGAAAATAGAAAGAAAATCATGCGTGTTCTCTGTAACTTATTTACGCTCTGATAATTTTGATATCGTTAAAACATGGTCATATGAAAAAGATGTACTAAACTCTTGTTTTTTAAGGTTAGGTTTTATCACTAAGAAAAACCCCATTGAAATTCGCTTTGAATCAAATAGATAATCAAGGTGAAACGGTAGAGTGGTATATCAGTGCTGGAGATGCAGATACTGCGTAAAAGTAATAGGGAGGAAATGCTATGCTTTCAACACTAAAACGAAGTCTTAAGCCGTTACTATTAAAGACGTATAATCGTAGAAATAATCAATTCTCGAAGAACTTCATCCATTCAAATAAAGATAAAATATTGGAAAGAAATAATCTTGTTTCTAACCTTTCTGGGGAAAGAATTCTAGTACTAGCGCCACATGTAGACGATGATATGATCGGATGTGGAGGGGCGATTATACAGTACTTAAAGGATGAAAAAGAAGTTCATATTGCTTACTTGACTCAAAGTAACAAGCGAGGATCACTAGGTTTAAACGGCGAAGAAATTATTCGAGAGAGAAAAGAAGAGGCAGAGACGGTTGCAAAGAAAATCGGTCTCCCTCTGAATCATCTTTATTTCTTAAGCGCAAAAGATTCGGAATTACTAACTACTGATATGGTTGAACAATTAAAAAATTTAATGAATAAGGTGAATCCAGATGTCATATTTTTCCCTTCGATCATTGATACACATACTGATCATTATGCCGTTAGCAAGAAACTATGCGAATTGTCTGCAGCACACAACGAGTTGTTAGAAAATGTATCATTGATGATGTATGAAGTACAAAACCCTATTTCTCCAGTTTTTTCAAATACAATTCTTGATATCACTGAAGTATATAAAGAGAAAATAACGTTATTACATCATTATAAGTCGCAGCAAACAAGTTTTTATTTCTTGCCCATTATGAATCACCTTAATGGAATTATTCTAGGGGAAGGAAAAGAGCAGAGGTATATATCAGAACTAATATTAATGATTATAGACAATTTGTGGAAAGTTATTTTGGAGATAACGACTTTACTTTCAATTGAAACCAGAGTTAATTGGGCATCGTGATCATAGAAATACAATACCTACTTATGAAAATATTCTTAAATCAAAGAAAGACTTACTGCAGCTGTAGGTAATGAATAGAGGTGATCTAGAAAGATCACCTCTATTCATTAGGGTGTTTTGTTCTGAATGCAAAATCATTAATTCGTTTTGTAATATTTACTGAAGGGTTTCTTCTGTTATCATCTACTAGCCCAACTAGCTCTATAACTATTTCTATGATTAATAGAGTTGTAGATAGAATAATATATATCTAAATGATGGATTTTGAGAAGAGCACAGCTGAAATTCCGAAGAAAACTCCAAGGCAATAATTGAACAAAACGGAAATTTAGTGAGAAAATCCTTTGGAAAGAAATTGATAGTGAAGGTGGGCTTATCTGCTGTTAGTTAACCATTCTTTTACTAATAGCAAAAAATACCCAATATTAGGATTGGAAGAATAATAATTGGGATGATAAACCTGGGAGATGGTTACGCTTTTGAAAAAACTATCATAGAAATAATAGCTATTGAGTAGCCAAGGAAAAGGAGTCGGTGTCTCCCATGAAGATTTTTGCTGGATGGAAGTTGAATAATAGAAAATCAAGTGTGCTGCCAATAAGCACTATTGTTAGTGTGATGATAAGTATATAATGATTCATTATGGCTACAACTAGTAGTGACTAAGAGAAATCGTAGAGACACCGCAATCTAGCTCATCTATGAGGTTAAGGTTAATAGAGTTTGTAAAAGCTAGAATCTATACGATTGTAATGAAATAGCTGAATGGGCACTTAATGAATAACTCATTCGAATGGAAGAGCGATAAAGCAAATTTTTAAATCTGAAAAAAGTAATAATAGCTGAAATTAATTATGCACTAAATTTGGTTTTTTCATTAAAATTGAATGTATCATTAAGAATTCCGATAAATAAAATGATAGATGCACCAATCGATAGATAAGAAAGGTCAACAAAGGTGGTTGTTAATACATCCTATAACAATTGCAAGCCCTCATACCATAAATTGAGTGTGTGAACTCTTCTTTTATCAAGCTTATCTAATGCAAAAATGTATACTTCAAATCTCATAATAATAGGAGTGTAAACAATAGTGGATAGAAATGAAATAATAAATCAAATAAAATCATTAATGTCATCCTTTAATATTGGTTATCAATCCTTTTCCATATCAAATTAAATTGCAAAATCAATCAGTATTGTTAATAGTTAAAAACATTAATCATGTTGAAAATTTATGTGTGAAGTGGAATAATTTAATCTGGTTGTTCAGTCTGCTTTACGTCAAAAAAATTGAAAAATTTATCGAAACGAAATAGGTTAATAAGGAGGTGAACCAAATGAATGGAATGCTTTATCTTTTTCAAAAAAAATTCAGTCAGATATTTATCGCGATGTTGCTCTCTGCTCTCGTAAGTCTTTTAGTAGCCCCTGAGTTAGTGAAACAAAATAAGAAGTTTGTGATGGTAGCAGCGGTCGGTTTTGTAGCAGTTCTTATTATTTTGAAGCTAATTCAACAAGGGAAATTTGCTAATATTACGTATAAAGATGCGGTTATGTACTTGTTGATTGCAAGTTCGTTCATTGGCCCGGCTATCCTTTTCAATATCGGCCCAATAGGTCTTTTTCCCTTTAGGTTATTTTATCTTCTGATAATGGGAATGAGTGTATTTATTTACATAAGAAATAAAGCTTTTTACGATTGGAAATTAATAAGAACAAAGCCTATTTTTCTTTTTTTGCTTTTCTGGTTCATGTACGCCTGTCTATCGCTTACATGGGCACAATCATTAATTTATGGAGTGAAGAATGTTTTCTACCTCTTTACAGGATTATCACTTATTGTGCTAGTTTCTTTCTATTTCAAGGAATTGCGAAATTATATTGCTTTCTTTTATATTTGGATCTTTGTATACATTGGGCTCGTTTTTCTGGGATTATGGAATCATTTTACTCAGCAACATCTAAGTCTTTCAAGAATTAATGATCTTCCTTCTTACATGCAGGGAGTTCCAACAGCTGTGTTTGGTAATGAAAATGATTATGCAAGTTACCTGGTTATTAGCTTATTTTTTGTATGGTTTTTCATCAAACATAGCCGTCTCCTATTGATCAAGCTACTCGGACTGACCATAATCGTAACTACCTTCTATCTGATTTACCTTACCAGCTCGAGGGCGAATTATATCTCTATTCTCTTAGGCTTTGGAGCCTGGTTTATTTTTTATAGTGAGAAGGTAACTAGAAGAATGCTTGTTTCAATAGGCTTGTTTTCAGCCCTAGGCATATCATTCTTATTTTATAACAAAGTTATCGCGTTACTAACAAACTTTTTATCAGCTAACTTTCAACGTAATGAAGGAGGTTCGCTTGATATTCGAGCCAATATCCTAAAGAATATTCAGTACTATTTTACAGATAGTATGGGGGTTGGTGTTGGAGCTGGGAATGCTGATTATTTCTTAAAGAATGATCCGATTTATCCGATTGGAGTCTTTTCAAATGTTCACAACTGGTGGGGAGAAATCCTTGTTAACTATGGCATAATCGTATTTGGTGGTTACCTAGCCATGTATCTCTCATTACTCGTCTTGATTTACAATATTTCTAAAAAAATGGTGAGTAAAAATGAGGAAATGATCGCTCAAACACTGTTCACTAGCCTTTTGGTATTTGCTATGGCGAGTATCAGTCCAAGTTCAGTACTTACACTTAATTATCACTGGATGCTTTTTGCTTTTAGTATAGGTTTCATCACCTATTATTACAAAAGACCGAAAATGACCAATCAAACCATAAATGAGCAGCCTAAAGGTGCAGGAGGTAGCAAACAAATGTTTAGAAAATATACAAAAACGATTAGTGAAAGGTTTAAAAAGTATTTATGGTTATTTTTACTCTTACCTATTTTCACAGCGGGTATTTCATTTGTAGTCGAATATACCTCGCCGGAAAGCCATTCAGCTACTTCGGAAATTGCACTTGGTAATTTTGAATATGACAGAATCACTGAGCCGGTTACAGTTAAGGATTTTTTAACGAATACTGCTTACCTTAGACAACTAGACGAAGAATATGGATTTTCAATGCCGGTTGAAGATATTGCTGATAATTTGATTGTAGGAGAGGAGCCAGGAAAGATACTTACCCTTCGTTTAAATGGTGATAATGAAGCATTAATCTCTGACACCTTAGGTGAGATAACGGAGGCATTTATCTCTGAGAGCGAAAAAGTTAAAGATGAGCGAACCGTATTCTTTAAAGATAAAATTAAAAGGCTAGAGGAACTTCCTGATAGTCCAGAATCGATGGTAGATAAAGAACAGTTTATATACGAACTACAATTGAATTTGATGAATATGAGAGAAACAGAAATTAATAAACCAGTTATTGTTTCATCAACTGTCGGAGATCCAGTCCAAAGGACGATTTTTGGTTTGTTGATTGGTATTGCGCTTAGTCTTACATTCTTGCTCTTACCTGAATTTCTAAGAAAAGAGTAGAGTTTTTGTTTTTAAATATAGAAAATAAAAACAGGCTATCAGTTATAATCTGATAGCCTGTTTTATTTAGTTTAGGAGAGTGAGCAATTTTTTAATCGTCGAAATAAGTGGCGTTCGTTTATCATTTAGTCGTCCGAAAATCTCCGCTGTGAACTGAATCATAAATAATACGATTATGATCAAGAAAAAAGAGCCCCATAGTGTAGAGGAAGTAAATACAACAGCAGCGAATCCGCATAATACTCCCATAAGGTAGATCATCAAAACCGTCCCTTTGTGACCAAAGCCAAGAGCTAATAAATTATGATGAAGATGGGCTTTGTCGGGTGCAGATATGTTTTGCTTGTTTTTAATACGTCTAAAGATCGCAAAAAATGTATCGAATATTGGAATTGCCAGGATTAAGACTGGCAATAGAAAACTAAAAATAGCGACACTTTTGAAAAAACCAATGACAGATAATATTGAAATCATATAACCTAAAAATAAAGCACCGGTATCTCCCATGAAAATTTTTGCAGGGTGAAAATTGAAGATCAGGAATCCGATTGTTCCTCCAATTAAAGCAAGTGCAATAGCTGCAATATATAGACTGTTATTCAAAATAGCTACAGCAAATATAGAAGACAGTGCAATTGTAGAAACACCTGCAGCTAATCCGTCTAATCCGTCAATTAGGTTGATTGCGTTAGTTACTCCAACAATCCAAAGTACTGTTACAACGTAGCTAGCCACACCAAGATCAATCTTTCCTATAAATGGAAGTGAGACGAACTCGATAGTTAATCCTGAACTAACCACTAGGATAGCTGCTGCAATCTGAGCAATGAATTTCACCTTTGCTGACAGAGTATATTTATCATCGAGGATACCGACAATGGAAATGATAACAGCTCCTAGAATTATGCCAAATGGTGTATCGAAAAATTGTGAAAGATAAAGATAACCAAAGAAAAATCCTACGATGATACCTAATCCACCTAATCTTGGCATTAATTTCTTATGAACTTTTCGGTTATTAGGTTGATCGACGACCCCAATTTTTATAGCGAACTTGATAACAAGAGGGGTAATAGCGATTGTTGTTACAAGAGCTATTAAGAATGCGATGCTTAGGTCAAGCCAGGTTGGCATTTTTTCACCTACTTTATAAGCATTTACTACACATTTCCCTTTAGAAAAGAATTGAAAACGCGTACTATGCTATTTCTTATAATCTTAGTTATATGCTTCAACAAAAATCACATACTTTATCATGATATCAAAAATAATGTCAAATGAGGGAAAAACTTTGTAAATTATTTATGAAGATTCTTTTGTTTTTTTCTTCATACCTCTTTTTCGATATACAATTGATTTTTTATAGCAATTTCACAATTTCCGCTTGTTAAATTAGTTATCCATTCTGTTAAAGGTTCTTCGTTTCCGTATTCCGTAAGAACTGTGAAATGAACCTGCTCCAAATATTCAATCTGATCTAACAAATAGTTCGACGCACGAACTTCGTTTTCGACTTTGCCCAGCAAAGTATAATCGATTTTCGTACTGATTTTCGTCATTAGTTTACGTTCAACGATACCTGTGGCATTGAGACCTTCAGATACGGCTTGACCATATGCACGGATCAATCCCCCTGCGCCAAGTTTAATTCCTCCGAAATAACGGGTAATAACCACTGTAGTGTCTTTTAAGCGCCGTTTTTTTAACACTTCTAACATTGGTACTCCGGCTGTGCCAGTGGGTTCTCCATCATCGTTAGCTTTCTGGATGAGATCTTGTTCTCCAATTAAATAAGCTGAACAATTGTGTGTGGCGTTGTGATGCTTCTTTTTAATGTGTTGAATGAATTCGTGAGCTTCCTCTTCAGTTGGCGTTCTTTTAACATGAGCGATAAAACGTGATTTTTGTATTACAATCTCGTTTTCTCCATCGCCTTTGACTGTATAATATGAAGTAAGCATCTTTAAACCTCCAGTTATTTCATGAAAATTATTAAAAGTACGTGTTCAAATGAATGATAAAAAATGTGGTTTTTTTAATGAAGTGTAACTTTGAACCCAATGTGAATGATTTTGATAAGAGAGGGGCAGGGAGTCAGCTGAAATAAAAAATGCGATCGCCAGTTTAACTAACTTATTGAACATCCTTTAAGAATGAAAGGGATTTGTATCTCGTCATCGAATATTACATAATTAAAGCTTGTTTATAAGAGGGGGTAGCAATAACCTTTTTACGCGTCCTTCTTATTATAAGTTTCTAAAATTAATCCATCAAATATATATCCTCAAGTCATAAACCGACGGTCAGATACGAATTTTGTAAAAGAAGTACTTTTGGACTATCTTTTATTGACGTCCGTCCCTTGAAGGAATGGAGGAATTAGCTTGGATTTTCAAAAGCTGGATCCAAATTCATTAGATGTCATTCTTGACAGGACAATGGAGAGTATTAACACCAGCAAATCGAAGTTGTTTGAAATTGGAGAGCACTCGCATGATGAATGCCATAAGATTAATAATCAACTTCAATTGTTGAGAGAAGAATTGGAAACCGTACAAAGCCATAGACAGGATCGACTACAGAATGATCGAGTGGCTCGTGCTGCGCTTGTGAAGATCAGTAAGAACTTTCATGACTTTGGCGAGCCTGAGATAAGAAATGCCTATGAACGAGCTTCAGAAGCCCAGATAAAGCTTTCTGTGAGTATGGAGAAGGAAAACCGTTTGAAAGATCAAATTGCTGATCTTGAACAGCGTATTGGTTCCCTTCAGAACACATCTGAAAAAGCGGAGTCGTTCATGAGCCAAATTTCCACCGTTCTGAGCTATTTAGGCGGTGAACTTAGACTCTATGGTGAGGTCATTGAAGACGCGAGAAGGAAGCAGGAGTATGGCCTTCGAATTATTGAGGCGCAAGAAGAGGAAAGAAAACGTCTATCAAGGGAAATCCATGATGGACCAGCTCAGGTCCTTGCGAATGTTTTATTAAGATCTCAGTTAATCGAACGAATTTATGAGAAGAAAGGCAAAGATGAGGCGTTTAAGGAAATTAAGGACATGAGAACCTTAATTGAAGATGCGTTAAAAGAAGTAAGACGACTGATCTACGATTTACGCCCGATGGCACTGGATGATTTAGGACTCGTTCCTACGTTGTTGAAATATTTAAACAAAGTCGACGATCGATCTGATGCTCGAATTTTCTTTGATTACTACGAGGGAATTCAACGATTACATGTTCGTCTTGAGGCAGCGATCTTTCGTCTCGTACAAGAAGCGGTGCAAAATGCGCTGAAGCATTCACAAGCCAGTGAAATAAGTGTTGACCTGAGTCTTGATGGTGATAAGATTGTGGTAGCGATTCAAGATAATGGAATCGGTTTTGACGTAAACGTTCGAAAGGACCAGTCTTTTGGGTTAATCGGGATGAAAGAACGCGTCGGTTTATTAAATGGTACGATTCAGGTTCAATCAACGCCGAACAAGGGTACATATATACTAATTAGAATCCCGATACATGAACAGGAGGGCGTGTAAACGATGTATGCAGCAAAAACCAAAACAAAAATTATTATAATAGATGACCATCGCTTGTTTCGCGAAGGAGTTAAACGTATTTTAGACATGGAAGACGACTTTGAAGTAATCGCTGAAGGTGATGATGGGGATGAAGCTCTTCGTCTTGTAGAAGATCATAAGCCAGATGTAGTATTAATGGATATTAATATGCCACATGTTAATGGTGTTGAAGCAACAAGACAACTTATTGAGCAAGTTCCGGCTACGAAGGTTATCATTTTGTCCATTCATGATGACGAATCGTATGTTACACATGCAGTTAAGACTGGTGCGGCGGGTTACCTTCTTAAAGAAATGGATGCCAATTCTCTCGTAGAAGCTGTGAAGGTTGTCGCTTCTGGCGGTGCTTACATCCATCCCAAAGTGACGCATAACCTTGTTAATGAGTATCGTCGTCTTGCCACTGAAGGGAAAAGACCTTCATCACAGATCGGATATAAAGAAGTGGAGTATCGTAAACCACTTCATATCCTGACTCGTCGAGAGTGTGAAGTACTTCAACTTCTAACAGATGGGAAAAGTAATCGCTCGATCGGTGAGGATCTGTTCATTAGTGAAAAGACAGTCAAAAACCATGTCTCAAATATTCTGCAAAAGATGAATGTAAATGACCGCACTCAGGCGGTTGTTGAAGCAATTAAAAAAGGTTGGGTAAAGGTGCGCTGATGCGCATCTTTTTTTTGAGTACCAACATGTTTCGTCTTCACTGGCCGAGTGAAGAAAGTTATTTCAGATCTTTTTTTGATGGCGAAGGGAATGAATGCAAAAAAAGAACCTCCATTTCGGAGGTTCTTTTTCAGATGATTTTATAAGCTATTACGAGAAGGTTCACTTTATGCGCGTTTTGCGCCAAGGTAACGTGGAGCCCAGTAAGTGTTGTCCATGTCACTGATTGTTACACCGTAAGAAGAAGAACAGTGGATGAACTGACCGTTACCGATGTAAATTCCTGCGTGAGATGGTCCTGACTTGTATGTTTCAAAGAAAACAATATCCCCAGCAGATGGTGAAGAAACGCTGTCTGATGCATTCCAGATGCTTGCTACAGTACGTGGGATAGAATCGCCTGATTTGTTAAATACGTATTGTAGGAAGCCGCTGCAGTCAAATCCAGATGGGCTTGTTCCTGCCCATACATATGGAACACCGATGTATTGTTTTGCAACTGATACGACAGATGAATGAGAAGTTGATGCGCTCTTCACCTTTGAAGAAGATGATGAGCTAACAGATGAACCTGAAAGTGCAGCGAAAGTATTTGAGCCAGCAATTCCATCAACGCTCAAGCCATTTGCACTTTGGAAGTTACGTACTGCTTGGACGGTAATCGAACCGTAAATACCATCGACAGAATAATTGTAATATCCTTTTGATTTAAGTTCACTTTGAAGATTCGTTACACTTTGTCCACGATCGCCGAAACGAAGTGAGCTGCTGTATGTATGAGAAGAGCTGCTTGATTTAGATGAAGTGGAACCTTTCAACGCGCTTACTGTTTGTGGACCTACTACTCCATCAACGCTAATTCCTGCGTTGCGTTGGAAATCACGTACTCCGTCTTCAGTAATTGAGCCAAAATATCCTGTTGCTGTATGGTAGTTAAAATATCCTTTATCGTCTAGTACGTTTTGAAGTTCAGTTACGTCAGAGTTGCTCATGCCATTGTATAGTGTATGGTCGCCTAGTGCTGCTTCACTTACGTTTGGTGCTAGTAAAAGAGTACCTGCGAGTGTAGTAGTGATCACGACTTTCTTAAACATAATATAATTCCCCCTGATTTATAAGTTAAACATTAAATTTGATTTCTCTATCACGATTGCTAGTTTACATGAGTGATATAACAGGACGATGAATATAACATTACAATTTTGTAACAGAATAATTGTTTAAATTACTTAAAGGTACTTTTTACGACAAAGAAATTAAAAAATATGTGGGATATTGGTTTACATTTTTTGAGAAATACTCTATAAGCTTTTGTTGGCACAATCGTTAAAATACTCTATCATTAACTTGACTGAGTATAGAGAAACTAGTACATGTTACTATTTGATTGAAAAGAGGCGTTTATATGAAAACAGTTGCTATTGTGACAGATAGTACAGCATACATTCCTGAAAAGTTACGGAATGAGTATGAAGTTACAATGGTTCCACTAAGTGTGATTTTTGACCATGAGGCATATTTAGAAGAGGAAGAGATCCAAGCGGAAGATTTTTTTGAAAAAGTGAAAACACAAAATGAACTCCCAAAAACTTCTCAGCCTTCTACAGGAAGTTTCGTCACGACATTTGAAGAATTGGCAAAAACACATGAAGAGATTATTACGATTACACTTTCTAGCGGCATCAGCGGAACGTTTCAGTCAGCTCATTCTGCTGGCAAAATGATAGAAGGCGTAAATTGTTATGTATTCGATTCGGAAATCAGTTGTATGATGCAAGGTTTTTATGTTTTGGAAGCTGCTCGCATGGCACAGCAGGGGTATAAAAGCGATCGTATATTAGAAAGACTCAATGAGATAAGATCTCAGGGTTCAAATGCTTATTTTCTTGTGAATGACTTAAGCCATCTGCATAGAGGGGGGCGATTAAATGCAGCTCAGCTCGTTGTTGGAAACCTTCTACAAATTAAGCCCGTCTTAACGTTTGAGGACAAGAAGATTGTGCCGTATGAAAAAATTAGAACGAGGAAGAAAGCTTTAAACAAAATCCTCTCGTTGTTTGATGAAGCAGCTAGCAGTGGTGCCTCTATAAAAGCGACAGTGATTTATTCGACCAATAAAGAGGAAGCAGAAGTACTCAAAGCAGAATTAGAAAAAAACTATTCAAATGTTACTGTGATTGCAAGCTACTTTGGGCCAGTAATAGCGACTCACCTTGGTGAGGGAGCACTCGGCATTGGATGGTACAGAACATGATCATTCCTATGAAAATGGAAGCAAATCAATGAGATTTGCTTCTCAAGTAGTAAACGATCGCGTTATTTATACTCCCGAATCCCTCGTTATATCCCCTCATTCGACAACGTTTTTTCCGATTAGTCATTTCATTTCATTCCCATTTCAACCACGTAATGTTACTTACCAACCAGATGATCAACTTATCCAGTTCATCCATGGACGACATCTTTTATGCGACGAAATACCTTATCCCTTCGCTATTCTTCATGAGCATTATCTTAATGGTTACCTTCATATGGAAGCTGGCATTCAATTTGTCGATGGGAAATCGACGTGCATCAGGTGTGGGAGCAGCGATTCTTTTTCATTTTTCTCATGTGCTCGATGTCAACGTCGTGATTGTTCTTATTGTAGGAATTGTATTGTCATGGGAAAAGTCAGTTCTTGTTCGCCGCTCTACTCTGTTCCGATTCACACGCCAGAAGTGTTACCTAGTTTTTCTTTGTTTTGGAACGGCACGCTATCTAGTGGACAACTAGAAGCATCCAATGCTGTCAAAAGTGCCATTGTAAATCATAGAAGCCTCCTAGTATGGGCAGTATGCGGAAGTGGTAAAACAGAAGTCTTGTTTGAGGGGTTAGAAGAAGCCGTCTTACAAAATAAAACCATTTGCATTGCCACACCTCGAACCGATGTCGTCTTAGAATTGACTCCTCGTCTTCAACAGGTTTTCCCAAACCTCATTCTTTCTTCTCTTTATGCAGGGCATTCACACCCAACGTCACGGTTTGTCATTTCAACAACACATCAATTAATTCGGTTTAAAGACCATTTTGATGTCATGATTATTGATGAAGTAGACGCTTTTCCTTTCAACCATGATCCGTCTCTCCTGTATGCTGTTGAAAAAGCAAGAAAGGATCATAGTTCGCTCGTATACCTTACAGCTACTCCTTCACCTAGTATGTTGAAGCAAATATCACGTCAGGAATTAGCTTATGTTCGAATCCCAGCTCGATTTCATGGATTTCCGCTACCGGTTCCTTCTTTTAACTGGATCGGAAACTGGAGAAAAGAAATAAAGAAAGAACGTCTCCCAAATGTGTTTTTGAAGTGGATAAAAGAACAAGTGAGAGCTACAAAGCCTGTCCTACTCTTTCTTCCCTCTATTAAAATAATTGAAAAAGTGAAGATTCTTTTACTACAAGAGGATATCTTTTGTGAAGCGGTTCATTCTGAAGATCAAGAGCGTACGGAAAAAGTACTTCGTTTTAGGAGAAAGGAACTACCCGTTCTTCTTTCATCAACGATTCTTGAAAGAGGGATAACGATAGAAAATATTTCAGTAGGAGTTATAGGTGCAGAGGATGACATTTTTTCTGAAAGTGCACTTGTACAAATTGCGGGTAGGGCAGGGAGAAGTTCTGCTTTTCCTGATGGTGACGTTCGCTTTTTTCACTTCGGGCGTACAAAAGCAATGGTTTCTTCAGTACATCATATTAGACAAATGAATAAGGAAGCGGAGGAAAAAGGATGGCTTTTTCAGAGAAGTGTGTCTGGTGTGGAGAAGATGTAAGCATGAGGATTTCATGGCGTATTTTGCTAGGGTTTAAAGATGAAATGGATATTTGTGACGAGTGTCATGCTGGTCTTGTTCCAATTACCGGTGAACTTTGTTTGAAGTGCGGTCGTCCCTTAGGCAAACTCAACGTAAATTACGTGCAGGATCACTGTTGCTCTGATTGTATGAGATGGAAAACGAGCGGATGGGGAGAAGTTCTTGTAAATAACAAGTCATTTTTTGAATACAATGATTTTCTAAAACGGATTCTGGCTCTTTATAAATTTCGTGGCGATGTGGAAGTAGGGCGGGTTTTTTCAAGCAAGTTTCAAAAAGAATTAAAAAAAGCCTATCGCAATATGGATATGGTCATACCTATTCCATCTAGTGGGGAGAGACTTTATGAAAGAGGATTTAATCAATGTCATGTATGGATAGAAGGGACTAAATATGATCAACAGCATTTTTTGCGGCGTATTAAGCACGAAGAAAAACAAAGTAAAAAATCAAGAAATAAGCGTGTGAACCGGACAGAAGAGATGTTTGATGTTTCTTCACACATCGATATGAAAGGTGGAAAAGTACTCTTGATTGATGATTTGTATACGACTGGAGCAACCATTCATTACGCTGCGAAAGCACTCAAACTTTCCGGTGCTTCGGAAGTATATTCTCTTACACTTTGCCGTGGATAAACCTAATGTCGAATTTTTTGTGAGAAAACGCCTTCATTCGAGCAATATCAACAAAAACACCCCTTTGACAGTACAATGGCGTGAGCTTATAGTTAACATATGGTATAGCCATGAAGATTTTTGAAGGGAATGTTGAACAAGATGCAGGGAAAAGTAAAATGGTTTAATAATGAAAAAGGTTTTGGTTTTATTGAAAGAGAAGATGGCGATGACGTATTCGTTCATTTTTCTGCAATCAGCGGCGAAGGTTTCAAGTCTCTAGAAGAAGGTCAAACTGTTGAATTTGAAATTGTTGAAGGCGCTCGTGGTCCGCAGGCTGCTAACGTAGAAAAAGTATCTTAATTTAAAATCCAATCACTAAAGCCCTATCACTCGATAGGGCTTTTTATTTTCTCAAACATGAGCTGAATCAATCATGTAACGTGCCAAATCAGGATGTAAGTGTTTAAAATGTAAAAAAATGTCGCATTTAGGTATGTTTTGCGAAAAAAACGTAAAAAAATTGTGATTTTTTAAAGTTTATAGAGGGTAATGGGATGGGTATAACGAATAATATAGTTATAGCATGGAAGGAGGAGTGCCACATGATGAATTTTAACATCCGTGGTGAAAACATTAAGGTTACACCTGCAATGAGAGAATATACTGAGAAGAAGGTAAGTAAGCTTGAAAGGTATTTCGATACTCCACCTAATTCTGATGTGCATGTAAATATGAAGGTATACAACGATCAGCAAATGATTGAAGTTACCATCCCTATGCCTAACCTTCTACTTAGGGCTGAAGAAGAACACCAGGATATGTATGCAGCAATTGATTTAGTTGTTGAAAAACTTGAGCGACAAATTCGCAAGCATAAAACAAAAGTGAACCGCAAATTCCGTCAGGAAGGTAGCGTTAAATACATGTTCCGCGATGAACTAAGTCCAACAACAACAAGCGTTGCTGAAGCTGAAAATGAAGATGACGATTTAGAAGTAGTGAAAACAAAACGTTTTACATTCAAACCAATGGACGTCGAGGAAGCTATTTTGCAGATGGACATGCTTGGTCACAGCTTTTTTGTATTCTCAAATGCTGTAACCGGAAGTACTGGCGTGGTGTACCGTCGAAAAGATGGTAAATACGGTCTAATTGAGCAGGATTAAAGGATAAATAGTAAAGGGCAAGGGGAAACCCTTGCCCTTTTTGTGCGGGCATCACTTTAACTCGCAGTATCATTAATTGAAATTAATAAGAAGCGGATAGCTTCATTTATACGTTTTAGGATGGCTAAGCTTTTTTAACTTTCTTGTGCCTCCAGCAAGTAATTGTTAAAATAGCTACATAGTATGAAAAATAATAGGTATAGTTAGATAACGATATAGCACTCTACTGACAACAAAAGAGGAGCGTTTCTATGAAAGGTTTATTACGTAAGATTATTCCAAATGGCAACGAGCGGCAGGTTAGCCGTTTACAGAAGATGGCAGATCAAGTTGAAACATTTGCAGATGAAATGAAGAAATTATCGGATGATCAACTTCGAGATAAAACAGAAGAATATAAAGCTCGAATTGAGAAGGGTGAAAAGCTCGATAAACTATTACCAGAAGTATATGCAACAGCTAGAGAAGCATCTGAGCGTGTTCTTGGCATGCGTCCGTTTCCTGTGCAAATTATGGGAGCGATTGCTCTTCACGAAGGCAATATCGCTGAGATGAAAACGGGTGAAGGTAAAACGCTAAGTGCGACGATGCCTGTTTACCTAAATGCTTTAACTGGTAAAGGTGTCCACGTTATTACTGTCAATGAATATCTGGCAAAACGTGATGCAGAGGAAATGGGTGAACTATACCAATTCCTTGGTTTAACAGTGGGGTTAAACATTAGCGGACTATCTAAAGAAGAGAAAACTGATGCGTACGCCGCAGATATTACGTATGGTACGAATAATGAGTTTGGTTTTGATTACTTGCGTGACAACATGGTCCTTTATAAGGAAGAAATGGTCCAACGACCACTTCACTACTCGATTATTGATGAAGTCGACTCCGTGTTAATCGATGAAGCAAGAACACCACTTATTATTTCTGGCAGTGCCGAAAAGTCAACAACTCTATATATGCAGGCGAATCAATTTGTTCGAACGTTAAAAGAGGAAGAAGACTACAACGTAGATATCAAAACGAAAAACGTACAGTTAACGGAAGACGGTATTACAAAAGCTGAAAGCTTTTTCTCCATTGAGAATTTATATGATTATAAACATGTTCAATTAAATCATCATATTAACCAGGCGATGAAAGCGAATTTCATTATGCAGCTTGATATGGATTATGTTGTGCAAGAAGAGGAAGTTGTTATCGTTGACTCCTTTACAGGTCGTTTGATGGCTGGACGCCGTTATAGTGATGGGCTCCACCAGGCGATTGAAGCAAAAGAAGGTCTTGTCATTCAAAGAGAAAGTATGACACTTGCTACTATTACATTCCAGAACTATTTTAGAATGTATGAAAAGCTTTCGGGTATGACTGGTACAGCTAAAACGGAGGAAGAAGAATTTCGTAACATTTACAATATGAACGTTATTGCTATTCCGACAAACAAACCGATTGCACGTATGGATTATCCAGACCTTGTTTATAAATCAACGAACGGTAAGTTCAATGCTCTAGCAAAAGAAATTGAAGAACGCCACAAAAATGGACAACCTATTCTAGTAGGTACGGTCGCTGTAGAAACATCAGAGTTGATTTCGCAATTTCTTAAAAAGCGTGGGATTCCACATAATATTTTGAACGCAAAGAATCATGCGCGTGAAGCAGAAATTATTGAATCCGCTGGCCAAAAGGGTGCTGTTACCATTGCTACAAATATGGCTGGTCGTGGTACGGACATTAAACTTGGCTCTGGTGTCATTGACCGAGGTGGACTCTTTATTCTTGGTACCGAACGTCATGAAAGTCGCCGAATTGACAATCAGCTTCGAGGTCGTTCTGGTCGTCAGGGAGATCCGGGTGAATCAAGGTTTTATATTTCGATGGAAGATGAACTGATGCGTCGATTTGGTTCAGATAATATGATGAACATGATGAATCGTCTTGGAATGGAAGAAGATCAACCAATTGAGTCTAAGCTTGTATCCCGAGCAGTTGAATCCGCGCAAAAACGAGTGGAAGGAAACAACTACGATGCTCGTAAGCAGCTTCTTCAATACGATGACGTTATGAGACAGCAACGTGAAATTATTTATGCTCAACGTGCTGAGGTACTTGAATCTGACAATCTGCGTGAAATCGTAGAAACGATGCTAACTTCTGTCATCAATCGAATTGTCGATGCGCATACAGGTGATGAAGACATTCAAGAAGAATGGGATCATCAGGCGATTATCGATCATGCGAAAGGGATCTTCCTTCAAGAAGGACAGGTCACTGTCAAAGATATTAAAGGCCTAGATAAAGAGGAAATCGTAGAGCTTCTTGTTGAGAAAATGAAAGTGAATTACGATGAGAAGGAAGCTGAATTTGAACCTGAACGCATGCGGGAATTTGAGAAAGTTATTCTTTTACGTAGCGTTGACCGCAAATGGATGGATCACATTGATGCAATGGATCAGCTTCGTCAGGGTATTCATCTTCGAGCATATGGTCAAAATGATCCGCTTCGTGAGTACCAATTCGAAGGCTATGAAATGTTTGAGGATATGGTTACAGAGATTGAAGAAGAAGTGGCAACTTATATCATGAAAGCACAGATTGAAAGCAATCTGAAGCGTGAAAAAGTAGCTGAAGGAAAAGCGGTGAATCCGAAAGAAGAAGGAAGCACCAAGCCAAAACCCATGAAGAAGAAACAAGATATTGGTCGAAACGATCCATGTCCATGCGGTAGTGGTAAGAAATATAAAAATTGTCACGGCAAAGTAGAATAATGCCTGCCGGGCAGGTGTTCAAAGACGAACACCTGCCTATTCTATGTAAACTAACAAAGTTGAGGTGTAAGCGATGGAAATGCACGAGATTCGCACGGAATTAAACACGATAGAAACACGATTAAATGACTTTAGGGGGTCTCTTTGACCTCGAAAATAAGAGAGCCCGCATTGATGAATTAGATATACAAATGACTGATCCAGACTTCTGGAATGATCAGAATGCAGCACAGAAAGTAATTAATGAATCTAATGCTTTGAAGGATGCAGTTAATGAATTTGATTCACTTCATGAAAGCTACGAAAACCTTGAAGTGTCATATGAACTCGTTAAAGAAGAAAATGATCAGGAACTATTTGAAGACCTAGAAAGTGAAATTAAAGAGCTGAAAAAAGCACTAAATAACTTTGAATTAACGTTATTACTTAGTGAAGAACATGATAAGAACAATGCTATTCTTGAGCTTCATCCAGGTGCTGGCGGTACAGAGTCCCAAGACTGGGCATCCATGCTCCTTCGTATGTATACTCGATACGGTGAGAAAAAGGGCTTTAAAGTAGAAACGCTTGATTATCTACCTGGTGATGAAGCTGGAGTAAAAAGCGTCACGCTTAATTTCAAAGGACATAACGCATATGGATATCTAAAAGCTGAGAAAGGCGTTCATCGTCTCGTTCGTATCTCACCTTTCGATTCAAGTGGTCGTCGTCATACTTCTTTTGTATCCTGTGAAGTAATGCCAGAATTTAACGAGGAAATTGAAATTGACATACGAACGGAAGATTTAAAAATCGATACGTATCGTGCAAGTGGTGCTGGTGGACAGCATATCAACACGACCGATTCAGCTGTCCGAATCACTCACTTACCTACTAAAGTAGTTGTAAGTTGTCAGGGAGAGCGGTCGCAAATTAAAAACCGCGAACAGGCAATGAAAATGTTGAAAGCTAAACTATATCAATTACGAATTGAAGAACAAGAAGCGGAGCTCGATGAGATCCGGGGCGAACAGAAGGAAATTGGCTGGGGCAGCCAAATTCGTTCCTATGTTTTCCACCCTTACAGCATGGTGAAAGATCATCGAACCAATATGGAAGTTGGTAATACTCAATCCGTCATGGACGGTGACCTTGATCCATTTATCGATGCGTATTTGCGGTCTCGATTAAATGAAAGTAACTAAATTGAACCACCCCTCCTGAATGATAGGAGGGGTTTTTAATGTGGCAGTCTAGTGCATTTTACGATAGGAGATCGAAAAAAGCCTGTGTGTCTTACAAAACTAATGATTTTAATAAAAAGTGGGCAAATTAAACGGGTAGATTCAGGGCACTTCAGCATGATAACGCGCTGCTACAATGCGGTTTACACCCTTTAGGACCGGTGATATACTACTGAAGGATTTTGCCGGAAAATCGGCAGTTATGAAAATCATAGAAGTAAGTGAGTGAATGCCATTATGATCGCAACATTAGCGAAGTTTACAGCAAGAAAAGTATCACCATCTCATATGGTCCTAGAGTACATTAGTGTTATGGTTGGCTCAGCTATAGTAGCCATCGCTTTCAACCTCTTTCTTCTCCCAAACAGTATTGCGTCTGGAGGAGTAAGTGGAATTAGTACAATAACAAAAGGCCTTTTTGACTGGAAACCAGCCTACGTCCAATGGGCATTTAATATTCCTCTTTTCATTAGTGGATTAATTTTTCTTGGGAAAAAATACGGTCCTAAAACGCTGGTCGGTACTTTATTTCTACCGTTTGTCGTTAAATTGACTGAAAATGTTGAACCTGCTACAACAGATCCTCTATTAGGTGCTTTATTTGGAGGACTTGGTGTCGGACTTGGTCTAGGAATTGTGTTTAGAGGAAAAGCTTCTACAGGGGGGACGGATCTCGCTGCTCAAATAGTCAATAAATATAGCGGCATCTCTCTTGGAACATGTGTTTTTATGATCGATGGATTTATAGTCGTAGCCTCAGCATTTGTTTTCAGTCTTGAGGAAGCCCTCTATGCGCTGATTGCTATGTACCTTACAGGCAAGACAATCGATGTCGTTCAGCTAGGTTTGGGATATTCTAAAATGGCACTTATTATCTCTGACAAAGAAGAAGAATTACGAGAAGGAATTATCACCGTGGTTGACCGTGGCGTTACAAGGATATCTGGTCAGGGCGGCTACACGAATGATAAACGACCGATTTTGATGGTCGTAGTCGCGCAAAATGAAGTTACAAAATTAAAAGAGCTTGTAAAAGGTGTCGATCCATCAGCCTTTGTAATTGTATCCAATGCAACCGAAGTGCTTGGTGAAGGTTTTAAAAGAGAATAAGCTGGTAAAAGTAACAAAGAATTGATCAATTTGAACCTAGAGGTGGAATGAATGAAAAAGTGGACGAGTATTTTGCTTGGATTGATGCTTCTATTTAGTTTAGCAGCATGTGGTACTGGCAATGAGAGTGGAAATGAAAATTCAATGAACAATAGCAAGGGTAACGAAGAGGCTTCAGATGGTGATAGCGAATCTGCGGGTGAGTACGATGCTGAAGCAGCTAAGGCGACCTATAAGAGAAATTGTTTAAGCTGTCATGGTGATAATTTACAGGGGAAAGTTGGTCCGAAATTAGCGGATATTGGGTCTCGTCTTTCAAAAGATGAAATCCTGACAACGATTCAGAATGGTAAAGGTCAAATGCCGGGAAACATCCTTAATGGAGACAAAGAAAAAGAAGAAAATGTAGCGAATTGGTTAGCTGACATGAAATAAGGAGAAAAGAGAATACTCGCCGCCTGGTGAGTGTTCTCTTTTTTTTGACACTAAACGTAAGGGAAATCAGTTTGTGTTAGAGATGCGTTTTAGTAAAAACCTTGGTTAACGTATGTTGTTAATTTTTGATTTTTGGAATAATTCAGTAAAAAACATCCCATCTATTAGCTTTGGTGAGCCAAAACACTTAAGGATTTTCTAGATTGTGTAAGTTTCTATAAAATATTAAGGCATTGTTGCAAAAGATGTCATATGAAGGCGCTCTTGAAACAGAAATGTAATAAAAATTTGTCTTAAAATAGCGAATTTCTTTGTTATAATAACGTCAGATGTAAAGGAACTATTCAATAACGAACTAACCTTAAATAACCTAACTCCTAAGAATTTGCATCGAGAATTTAAGCAAGTAGGAAGTGGTACAGTTTGATCGAAATGAAGGATGTTTGGAAAACATACAACAATGGCATCAAAGCCATAAATGGCATTGACATTAAAATTGGTAAAGGCGAGTTTGTCTACATAGTAGGACCGAGTGGAGCAGGTAAGTCCACTTTCATGAGAATGATGTATCGGGAAGAAAAGCCTACGAGTGGAACAATCATCGTTAACGGGAAAGACGTTGGCAAGATGAAGAATAAGCATGTCCCGAAGCTACGTCGCGAAATCGGCGTTGTTTTTCAGGACTTTAAACTTCTTCCTAGGTTAACAGTTTATGAGAACGTCGCTTTTGCTCTTGAAGTCATCGAAGAAAGCAAAGCAGCTACTCGCAAACGAGTCATGGAAGTTCTTAGTCTCGTTAACTTGAAAAACAAAGCAAGGTTTCTTCCGGATGAACTTTCTGGAGGAGAACAGCAGAGGGTTTCAATAGCAAGAGCGATCGTCAATAGCCCCAATATCTTACTGACAGATGAACCAACCGGTAATCTGGATCCAGAAACTGCGTGGGGTATTATGGATATACTTGATCAAATCAACAATCGCGGTACAACTGTTATTATGGCAACTCATAATAAGGATATTGTTAATACTTTCAGAAAACGAGTTATTGCAATTGATGGCGGTTTGGTTACCCGTGATGAAGCTAGAGGTGAATACGGGTATGAAAATTAAAACGTTCGGTCGACATGGAAAAGAAGGGTTCAAAAATCTCGGTCGAAACGGATGGATGACTTTCGCTTCGATTTCAGCAGTGACCGTTACGCTACTCCTTGTTGGTGTTTGTCTGGCTTTGTTATTAAACCTTGATGCGTTTGGTGATCAGCTTGAAAGCGATGTTGAAATAAGCGCCTTTATTGATTTGACCGCCAAGCAAGACCAGCAGGATGAATTAAAGAGTGAAATCGAAAATATTCCTGAAGTTGAGTCAGCCAAGTTCCAGTCTAAAGAAGAAGGGCTGGATAAATTGATCGATAATCTGGGGGATGATGGTGAAGTATTCGAGTCACTCAGGGATGAAAATCCTCTGAGCGATGCTTTTCTAATTAAAACCAAAAACCCTCAAGACGTAAATAAAGTTGCTGAAGAAGTGAAGCAACTAAAGAATGTACAAGACGTCGAGTTCGCTGAAGATACTGTAAACCGACTTTTTAAAGTACTTGAAATAGCAAGAAATGTAGGTCTGGCACTTGTAGTTGGATTACTATTTACAGCCATGTTCCTCATTTCAAACACTATTAAACTAACAATTGTTGCCAGAAGTCATGAAATTGAAATTATGAAGCTCGTAGGGGCCACAAATTGGTTTATTCGCTGGCCATTTCTTTTTGAAGGAATTTTGATTGGTATATTCGGAGCACTTATTCCGATTGGCATCTTAATATATGGCTATTATTATCTCATTGAATTAATAGCTAACCGTTTTCCAACTTTTATTATTGACTTGCTTCCGGTAACACCATTTGTCTATCAGCTGTCAGGGCTACTAGTAGTACTTGGTGTCATTATCGGAGTATGGGGAAGTCTTACGTCGATGCGTAAGTTTCTGAAAGTTTAAATCATAGAATTTGAGACAAATAGATCGATCTATTTTGGGGGAGGAACAAAGATTGAAGCAAAAATTGATAGCAACTGCACTTACATTAACACTAGGAATCAGTGGATTAGCAACTGCTGTACTACCACAAACGGCGAACGCAGCAACTTTAGATGATCAATTGAATGAAGTTAAAGATAAACAGTCAACAAATGAACAGGAACGAAAGCAAAAAGAGTCTGAACTCGCTGATGTTAAGTCACAACAGAAAGATGTACGTTCAGAAATTGAGCGTCTTGATCAAGAAGTGGCTAATACTGATAAAAAGATTTCGGATAAAGAAAAGGAAATTTCTGAAACGAATGCTCAAATCGATCAGCTAAAGAAGGATATTGCTGAACTAGAAGATCGCATTGCTGAACGTGATAAACTTCTAAAAGACCGCGTTCGTTCCATGCAACAAAACGGTGGCGGAACAGTGGACTACATGGAAGTACTACTGGGAGCAACTGATTTTGGAGATTTGGTTGACCGCGTTTTAGCACTTAACACGATTGCTGATCAAGACAAGAAAATACTTGAAGAGCATAAAGCGGACAAGCAGGCGGTAGAAGAAAAGAAAGCAGAAGTTGAAGAAAAATTAGCATCGCTTGAAGAGAACAAAGCTGAGCTTCAAGAACTTAAGCAAGAACTTGATGCCAAGAAAGCTGAAAAAGATAAACTTATGAAGTCCCTTGAAGCAGAAGAAGGCGAAATTCACAATCATATGATGAATTTGAATGAAACGGCAGAGCTTTTAGCCGCGCAAGAAAAGGCAGTAAAGCAGGAAATTCAGCGTGCTGAAGAAGCGGCTCGTAAAGCCGAAGAAGAGCGTAAAGCAGCAGCAGCTAAGGCAGCTAAAGAAAAAGCAGCAGCTGAAGCGAAAGCGAAAAAAGAAGCTAAATCGGCAAAAGCTGCGAGTTCAACTAAATCAAGCAGCTCAAGCAGTTCTAAATCAGCACCAGCACCAACTCCGGCACCAGCATCATCTAGTAGTGCAATGTTTCAGTGGCCAGCGGCTGGACCTGTAACATCAGGATTTGGTGGAAGATGGGGCAAAATGCATGAAGGAATTGACATTGCTCAAGGTGGAAATAATCCTGTGTCTGCAGCGGCAGACGGTACAGTATTAAGATCATATAAATCTTCTTCATATGGAAACGTGGTTTTCCTAACACATAGCATCAATGGCCAAATGTATACAACGGTTTATGCTCATATGCAAAATCGTGCTGTATCTACTGGACAAACTGTTAGTGCAGGAACGTATCTTGGAACAATGGGTACCACAGGGCATTCTACTGGCCAACATTTGCACTTTGAAGTTCACAAAGGTGCTTGGAACGCTAGCAAGTCGAATGCAGTTAATCCGATGAACTACCTTCCATAAATTTTTTTGCGCGTCTTAATAATTGTACAACCTTTCCCTCCCCCTCATACTCTGAGATGGAAACATAATGAAAACAACTGAATCATATAGTACAATAAGATGAAAAGGCATCGCATCGTTATGATGGGATGCCTTTTCCTTCAAATTAGAAGAGGTGAGTACAATGAAAATACAGGGGAAAGTAGTCGCTTTACTTGTCGTGATTGCCTTACTCATAGGTTCAGGTGGTACATACGCGGCATTTGCATTATTTCAGGACGAGCCTGAAGGAAGTGCACAGTCCCTTTCACTCGGGTCGGGAAATGAAATCGAGTCGGAGGAACTGACGAAAATTAATAAAGCTTACGAACTGATTACGGATCGTTACGTGAAGGATGTCGATCAGAAAGACCTCCTTGATGGAGCTATTAAAGGAATGATCGATACACTGGAAGATCCTTATTCTGTCTACATGGACCCAAAGACTGCTGAACAGTTCAGTCAATCACTCGGATCATCGTTTGAAGGAATCGGGGCAGAGGTCAATATGAGTGATGGTCGTGTTACTATCGTTTCACCGTACAAAGACTCTCCCGCAGAGAAAGCCGGACTACGACCTAATGATAAAATTATGACGATAGACGGTGAGAGTACAGAGGGTCTTGATTTGTATGATGCTGTCTTGAAGATACGTGGTGAAAAAGGAACAATCGTCAAACTGGGAGTGCAACGTCCCGGGGTCTCTGATGTAATGGAGTTAAAAGTCACAAGGGACGAGATACCGATTGAGACTGTGCATGCTGATACAATGAAAAAAAATGGTAAGACAATCGGAGTACTCCAAATTACTTCATTTTCAGAAGATACGGCGAAGAGCTTCTCGAAAGAGCTAGGAAAACTTGAAGATCAGGGGATCGATGGGTTAATTCTCGATGTTCGAAACAATCCTGGTGGGCTACTGAACGTCGTGTCTGATATGGCTGAGGAGATCATCCCTAACGACAAACCTTATGTTCAAATTGAGGACCGTCAAGGGGAAAAACAAGGTTCAGTTTCCTCTCTAGAAGAGAAGAAAGATTATCCAATTGTTGGTCTCATTGACCGTGGAAGCGCATCAGCTGCCGAAATCCTTGCTGGTGCTCTTAAAGAAGCCGGAGGATATGATCTAGTTGGGGAAAAATCATTCGGCAAGGGAACCGTTCAATCAACGGTTGATCTAGGTGACGGTAGTAACATTAAACTCACGATGTACAAGTGGTTGACTCCTGATGGTAACTGGATTCATAAAAAAGGTATCGAGCCTACAGTAGAGGCAAAACAGCCCGCGTATTTTTATGTGAATCCATTGTCTACAGATAAAACGCTTGAGTTTGATCAGAACAATGAGCAAGTGGAATCAGCTCAAGTAATGCTTAAAGGACTTGGGTTTGAACCAGGTCGAACCGATGGATATTTTAATGATAAAACCGTTACAGCAGTAAAAGCATTTCAACGATCGAATGATTTAACGGTATCCGGAAAAATTGATGAGAAAACTGCACAGAAACTACAAGAGAATATCATTGAGTCCATCCGTGATCCTAAAAACGATGTACAGCTTGAAACTGCTGTGGAACTTCTTGCTAAATAATTCAAAGAAGGAAATAAACTGTTGATGTCGAAACTATTCCGCAGGAAATCCTGCGGAATTTTTCTTACGCTATTAAGAATGAATGATTAGGTATAGGGATTGTAAAATATCTCAAACAAAAGCATCCGGAAATAGACGGTTTGCTATTCTAAAAGGATGACCTAACGAGCATGGAGGAATAAATAATGGATACTTTCATTCTTTCGATACTTAAGGGGATTTTAAGCTTGTTTTTGCACCCTCTTACGTATATCACTCTATTTGCAGCTTTTCTACTCGGTGTTTCACGAGTAAAGCGGGATAGAAGAGACTTTCACACACGCGTGCACGATGTGCTGGATGACGTTGTTTTTGCAGTAATTCCGGGTTTAATCGTTGGTGCAGTTTTTATGGTACTCAACCTTTTTCTTGGCGTCACGATTCCTTTTAGTGGCACGATTGCGATGAGTATCGGGGCATTCCTTCTCTTAATTACAGGACAAATCCGTTTTCTTTCTCCCGCTTTTGTGATGATATTACCTGTGGTAGTAACACTTTATTACGCGCCGATGGATTTTGGTAGTGACGTTCTAAATTCCATGCAGGATGGGATCGAATCTGTATCGGTCATTGCTCTCGTCCTTTTGGTAGGTTTACTCGTATTTATGGAAGGAATACTTATTTCAACGAATGCGGGAAAACAAACTTCACCACGACTAGTGGAGAGTAAGAGAGGGAAAATCGTTGGAGCACATGAAGTCCAAAGACTCTGGCTTCTTCCATTGTTTCTTTTCCTTCCAATCGGCAATGTCGATTCACTATCATGGTGGCCGCTTTTGGATTTTGGGGATCAGACTTACGCATTTATTCTATTACCTTTCCCGATTGGTTTTAGAAAACTCATTCACCATGCTTTACCTCTCCCTGAAATGAAAAGTAACGGGAGGCAAGTAGCGCTTCTTGGAGGTGTCACTTTTCTTGGGGGCGTAATAAGTTATTTTATGAGTAATCATGTTATCGCGTTAATCATGATTGGCGTGGTTGTGGTTGGACGGGCAAGTATTTTATTACTACATCGAGGAAAGAACAAACCTGCTTTCTTTAACGAACGTAATGAAGGACTCGTTATTCTTGGAATTCTCCCTGGTTCACCAGCTGACCAAATGAATTTAAAGGTTGGGGAAGTGATTTCCAAAGTAAATGGTGTTTCATTGGGGAAGGGAGTCAGTTTGTACACTGCTCTTCAACGAAATGCGGCCTTCTGCAAACTAGAAGTGCTTGATTTTAATAGAGAAATAAGATTTGAACAAAAAGCCCTCTATAATAATACGCATCATGAACTTGGCTTATTGTTTGTGAAAGAAAATCGTTTTAATCAAGTTGAAGAGGCGCAATAGTGGATGAAAGCAGAAGACATCAGTCTTCTGCTTTTTTAGTTCAGTCTTTTAATCTTATTGATTCATCGGTTTTTGCTCGATCTGCCACAGTGATAATGATCAGAAATGGACATCTTTCATTAACATGACAAAAGCAAATTATTAAACCTCATTTTAGTGGAAAAACAGAACAATATCTATGCAAATTTGTTATAGGTTCTATTCAAGAAAAATATGGAAGTTGGAAAAACGTTTAATCACCTGTATGGTTGCGTTTACAGAGTTTTTGATACTCTTGTTAGTCTTAATTCTTCTTGCTACACTTTTGTCATTCTTAACATAAAGGAGCATGTCACATGACTGGAGAAAAGCAGCTGCAGCAGCAATTGATCGATCTAAATGAGAGAGAATTGAAGTTGCTTCAAAGGTTTGAAATAGAGCGTGAAACAATCATGAGTCAAATGCACTCAGGGAGTGCGGCGGTTGTATCGAAAGCACCAGCTAATGAAATCGTAGAAATCCTTAAACGTTCTAAAGTTGGGATGGGTCCACTTTACTTGTCAGACCTTCTGGAGAAACATTATGGAATAGCAATCTCGAAATCTTCCGTTTTTGATATTCTTCTAATGCTTTCAGAGTCAACCAACTATCCAATCGATCGGATAAGCGAACGAGGCTTTAAATATAGTGAGGTATCTATGTGAGTATGAATCACCGGTTTCATCTAATATCAGCTATTAGATGAATGGTAGTGGGGATTCAAAAAGAAAGAGAAGGTGAGAGCATCATGGCTAATGTTTTAGGTAATGAAAATACAAAATCAACGAACGAATCTAGAACTGCGAAAGCAACAGTAGTAAATCCTACACATACAAATATGCATGGGACGTTATTTGGAGGTCAATTGATGGCTTTTATAGATGATGTTGCACTAATTTCAGCAACTCGTCATTCAAGAAGACCTTGTGTAACGGCATCAACGGACTCTGTTGACTTTCTTCATCCGATCAATCAAGGTGACATCGTATGCCTTGAATCCATGGTTACGTGGACACATAAAACCTCCATGGAGGTTTTTGTGAAAGCTATTGCTGAGAAAATGTTCACAGGTGAACGTCATGTTGCTGCAACAGCTCTTCTAACATTTGTTGCACTTGATGAAGAAGGAAATCCAGTGGAAGTACCTGGTGTATTTCCTGAAACAGAGGAAGAAAAATTCTTAAATGAAACTGCCTTTGAACGGAAAGAACTTCGTAAAGGAAGAAAAGGCGAGAGTCGTAAACTTGCTCGCGAATTTGGAACACCTAAGCCCTGGGATGCTTCTTCCTATTCACACGTTTAAGGGACACGCTTCTCTCTAAGTAGACGCTTGTATTGATTTGAAGCGAGATTTCCTCGATCATCATAGCTTTCTCTTCCACATTTGTTGTAAGATGGAGTGAGAGTCTGTATTTAGAGAGGGGAACTTACTAGTATGCAAGCAATTTTAATTGCTTTATTTGTACCAGCGATTATTACGATTGTGTTTACGCGCGTGACATATAATACATTTGTTAGCTTTGGGTTAACGCTTTTATTTATGTGGGCAGTATTTGGGGGGATTGACCATCCGATCCATCTCATTATTTTGACGCTTCTATCTGCAATAGCTGGATTTTATCTTTCGAAGAAAACACAAAAACAAAATAGGAAAAAGATGAAATAGCGTCTATTCTAAAAAGAATAGACGCTTCTTTTTCGTTCTATACTTATAAATAAAGAGAATCATTAATGTAACAACATAGCTCCCTAAAATAGCTATTCCTATTTTTGACTGATGAACAAGTTCTAAGACGATACTAGCAAGGGTGAAGATATAAAGAGTGCCAAGTAGTTTTTTTAGATTCTGCTCTGAGAAGAAATCTGTCATTCCCGCACCAAATTGAGAGCCGATTAGCGCACCGATTACTAAAACGATTGCCAGTGAAACGGGGATGCTAACCGTACCAATATAAGTGATAAACCCAGTTGATACAATCAAGAAAATCGTTGCAAGGGAAGTCCCAACAGCGAGACGGGGAGGGATCCGAAGCACGCGTATCAATAAAGGAACCATGACGAAACCACCACCAACACCCAGGATGGAAGAAACGAAGCCTCCAGTAAAACCGATTAAAATTGACCGAAGAGGGGAAGTAGAGATAGTAGGATTCACTGCTTCAATCAATTGATCTTTCGTGAACATAGAAATTGAAAAGTAACCAAGTAATAAAATATAGAGTGCGGGAATAACTAGTTCATCTATTCCGTAGTTTTCCATCGAAACGACAAGCGGTTTTGCTAGCTGCGTGCTTATCATCCCACTTGTTGCGAGGAACAGTGTTTGCTTCCATAGAATTCGCTTTTTCTGGAGATACTTCACTGCTCCTGAGATTGAAGTACTCATACTATAAAGTAAACTAATTGTGATTGCGGTTGGTGGAGAGTATCCGAGTAATAAAAGAATTGGAGTAAGGAGGAAACCACCACCTACACCAAATAAGCCAGATATTGCTCCAATCGCGATCCCTAGTGGTAGAGCCCATAGAACAACCAATGTGAAAACTCCTTTTTAAACAAGAGTGTGTACGGTTATGAAGTCATTTAATTAATTCAGTTGAAGATTTCAAATGTCCGCACATATCAGCATACCTCAGATTTATGTGATGAGGAAGGATTTGAAAATAAAACGGGAATATCAGTTCGCTTTATTTGAGGATTTGACCATATTCTGTGCTATAATAAGTCACAGAGAAGATAGGAACGGAGGCGAAGAAAGTGGAAAGAAAGTTTGAATTGGTATCAGATTATGAGCCACAGGGCGATCAGCCCGAAGCTATAAAAAATCTCGTGAATGGTGTGAAAAGTAATGAGCGTCACCAGACACTTTTAGGGGCTACGGGAACAGGTAAAACCTTCACGATGTCGAACGTGATTCAGGAAGTGAATAAACCTACGCTAATCATTGCTCATAATAAGACGCTAGCTGGTCAGTTGTACAGCGAATTTAAAGAGTACTTTCCCAATAATGCTGTCGAGTATTTTGTGAGTTATTATGATTACTATCAGCCTGAAGCATACATACCTCAATCTGATACGTTCATTGAGAAAGATGCGAGCATAAATGATGAAATAGACAAACTTCGTCACTCAGCCACTTCCAGTTTGTTCGAACGTAATGATGTAATCATCGTGGCCAGTGTTTCCTGTATTTATGGTCTTGGTAATCCGGAAGAATACAAAAGTCTAGTTCTCTCTCTAAGAAAAGGGATGGAGAAAGACAGAGATCAATTATTGAGAGATATGGTAGATATCCAGTATTCCCGTAACGATATCAATTTCACACGAGGAACCTTTCGAGTTCGTGGAGATGTAGTGGAAATTTTTCCTGCTTCGCGTGATGAACATTGTATCCGTATTGAGTTTTTTGGAGACGAAATTGATCGGATTACAGAAGTGAACTCACTTACAGGAGAAATTCTTGGAGAACGAGATCACGTCGCTATTTTTCCAGCATCCCACTTCGTAACGCGAGAAGAAAAATTAAAAATAGCGATAAAGCGCATTGAAGCGGAACTTGAAGAGAGACTTAAGGTTTTGAATAACGAAGGTAAACTCCTTGAAGCTCAACGGCTTGAACAACGTACGAGATACGATGTCGAGATGATGGCCGAAATGGGGTTCTGCTCAGGTATCGAGAACTACTCCAGGCACTTAACGTTACGCGACGCTGGTGCGACACCGTATACACTGATGGACTATTTTCCTGAAGATTTTTTGATTATGGTTGATGAGTCACATGTGACGCTGCCACAAGTTCGGGGAATGTACAATGGAGATCAGGCAAGAAAAGGAGTTCTAGTTGATCATGGTTTCCGTCTCCCTTCCGCAAAAGATAATCGCCCCCTACGATTTGAAGAGTTCGAAGAGAAGGCGCACCAATTTGTATATGTTTCAGCGACGCCAGGAGTGTATGAAGATGAGCATTCAACTAGAGTAGTTGAGCAGATTATTCGTCCAACAGGTCTTCTTGATCCTACGATTGAAATTCGACCAATCGAAGGACAAATCGATGATTTGCTTGATGAGATCAATAAACGTTCAGAGCGTAATGAACGTGTCCTTGTCACCACGCTTACCAAAAAAATGTCTGAAGACTTAACGGATTATTTACTGGAAATGGGTGTAAAGGTACGATACTTGCATTCTGAAATCAAGACGCTTGAACGGATTGAAATTATTCGTGATTTACGTCTGGGAGTTTTTGACGTACTCGTTGGAATCAATCTCCTTCGAGAGGGGCTTGATATACCTGAAGTGTCACTCGTAACAATACTGGATGCTGACAAGGAAGGATTCCTTAGATCTGAGCGTTCTTTAATTCAAACGATTGGTCGTGCAGCGCGTAACGCTAGCGGACATGTTATTCTTTATGCTGATAAAATTACGAAATCAATGGATATTGCAATCAATGAAACAAATCGGCGTAGGGAAATTCAGAAAGAATATAATGACGAGTACAATATTACTCCAACAACGATTAAGAAAAAGGTTCGTGACGGAATTCGAGCAACTGTGGCAGCTGAAGATGGTGAAGAATACACAATTCCTAAGCAAGGTAAAATGACGAAGCAAGAACGTGGCAAAGTAATTGAAAATGTTGAAAAAGAGATGAAGGAAGCTGCACGTGATCTAAACTTTGAACGCGCTGCTGAACTTCGTGATCTATTATTAGAGCTTAAAGCGGAAGGATGACGAACATATGGCAATCGAGGAGATCGTCGTCAAAGGGGCAAGAGCCCATAATTTGAAAAATATAGATGTATCGATCCCAAGAGATAAGTTAGTTGTTGTGACTGGCTTATCTGGTTCAGGGAAATCTTCTCTCGCATTCGATACGATTTATGCAGAAGGACAGCGCAGATACGTTGAATCACTATCTGCCTATGCGAGACAATTTCTTGGACAAATGGATAAACCTGATGTCGATGCAATTGAAGGTTTATCCCCAGCTATCTCCATTGATCAGAAAACAACAAGTCGGAACCCTAGGTCAACAGTTGGGACCGTCACAGAAATTTACGATTATCTTCGTTTATTATTTGCAAGGATAGGTCGTCCAGTTTGTCCGAGGCATGGTGTGGAAATCACTTCACAAACCATTGAACAAATGGTAGATCGAATCTTGACTTACGAAGAACGAACTAAATTGCAAATTTTATCTCCGGTCGTATCAGGGCGTAAGGGGGAGCACGTTAAAGTTTTAGAAGATATTAAGAAACAGGGGTACGTTCGCGTCAGAGTCGATGGCGAAATGATGGAAGTAGCTGATGAGATTTCTCTCGAAAAAAACAAGAAACATTCCATCGAAGTAGTGATCGATCGAATCGTAGTAAAAGACGGTGTACAAACGAGACTAGCGGACTCTCTTGAGACAGCTCTCAATCTTGGTGGTGGCCAGGTGATTGTAGATGTGATGGGGCAGGAAGAATTACTATTTAATCAGCATCATTCTTGCCCTTATTGCGGATTTTCAATTGGAGAATTAGAACCGAGGTTATTTTCTTTTAACAGTCCTTTCGGTGCGTGTCCTTCTTGTGACGGATTGGGCCTTAAGCTTGAAGTTGATCTTGATCTTGTCATACCGGATTGGGACAAGTCCTTACGTGAACATGCACTTGCGCCATGGGAGCCTGTTAGCTCGAATTACTATCCACAACTCCTTGAGAGTGTTTGCAATCACTTTGGTATTGACATGGATACTCCAGTTAGTAAGATTCCACGAGCTAAGCTAGATAAAGTATTATATGGAAGTGATGGCGAGAAAGTCTATTTCAGATATGAGAATGATTTCGGTCAGGTCCGTGAGAACAATATTATTTTTGAAGGTGTCGTGCCTAATGTCGAACGACGTTATCGTGAAACGAGTTCAGATTATATACGCGAGCAAATGGAAGCTTATATGGCACAAAAGCCATGTCCGAGCTGTAAGGGTTATCGTTTGAAAAAGGAAGCGCGTTCGGTTTTAATCAATGGCAAGCATATTGGGGAAGCAACTGAATATGCGATCAAAGATGCAGCTGGTTTTTTTGAGGAGCTTGAATTAACGCCAAAAGAAGCAACGATCGGCAAAATGATTTTACGAGAAATACAGGACAGACTTGGCTTCCTCATGAACGTTGGTCTGGATTATTTAACGCTTAATCGTTCGGGTGGTACGTTATCCGGGGGTGAAGCCCAGAGAATTAGACTGGCTACTCAAGTAGGATCACGATTAATGGGCGTCCTCTATATTCTAGATGAACCTTCAATTGGGCTTCATCAGCGTGACAATGATCGTTTGATCTCGACGCTTCAAAATATGAGAGATCTCGGTAATACGCTAATTGTCGTTGAACATGATGAGGATACGATGCTTGCAGCGGATCATATTATTGATATTGGTCCAGGGGCTGGTGCACATGGCGGTTATATCACATCTGAAGGAACTCCAGCAGAGATCATGGATGATGAGGAGTCATTAACTGGAGAGTATCTTTCCGGTAAAAAATTCATCCCTGTACCGTCTGAACGCAGAAAACCTGATGGTCGTTATATTGAAATTGTTGGAGCAAAAGAGAATAATCTAAAAAACACAAAAGCTAAAATTCCGATTGGGTTATTCACGTGCGTGACAGGAGTTTCAGGTTCTGGGAAAAGTACGTTAATTAATGAAATCTTATATAAAGCACTCGCTCAAAAACTTCATAAAGCAAAAGATAAACCAGGTGAGCATAAAAAAATCAATGGTCTTGAGTATGTTGATAAGGTAATCGACATTGATCAGTCTCCGATTGGACGTACACCTCGTTCAAATCCTGCCACCTATACGGGTGTGTTTGATGACATTCGTGATGTGTTCGCCCAGACGAATGAGGCCAAAGTTCGGGGTTATAAAAAAGGACGATTCAGCTTTAATGTGAAAGGCGGGCGTTGTGAAGCATGTCGAGGTGATGGAATTATTAAAATTGAGATGCACTTCCTTCCCGATGTCTACGTTCCATGTGAAGTTTGTCATGGGAAGCGGTACAATCGCGAGACGCTTGAAATTGAATACAAAGGCAAGAACATTGCGGACATACTTGAGATGACTGTAGAAGATGGACTTGATTTCTTCAAGAACATACCGAAAATTAATCGCAAGCTTCAAACGTTATATGATGTAGGATTAAGTTACATTAAGCTTGGTCAACCAGCCACAACGGTTTCTGGTGGTGAGGCACAGCGTGTGAAACTTGCATCACAACTTTACAAGAGATCGACTGGTAAGACACTCTACATTCTTGATGAGCCAACTACCGGTTTGCACGTTGATGATATTTCTCGTTTACTTGAAGTATTACAACGCCTAGTGGAAAATGGCGATTCGGTAATAATCATTGAGCATAACCTAGATGTGATCAAAACAGCTGACTACCTAGTCGACCTTGGTCCTGAAGGTGGCGATGGCGGTGGTGAAATTATCGCGACTGGAACGCCTGAGAAAATTGTGAAGGAAGAGCGCTCTTATACGGGACACTATCTTGCGCCAATTCTAGAAAGAGATAAAAATCGAATGAAAAAAAGATTAGAACAGACACAGTCTGTCTAACAGAAAAAGGCAGCATATATGTTGCCTTTTTCGTATTTTATAGTTATTCACCATTTACTAGAGTTTAAATTGCACTTTTCTAAAAGATCGTTGACTATGAAAGGGATCTTGTATAAAAATCCACACGTTAAAGGTGATTGGAGCGGAAATCTCCGCCTACACTTATTGCAGCAATATGTATGAAAACTGCCATCAAAAAATAAAGCATTTCTATTATTTCTTTTTCGCTTTTGAAACTTTCTTTTTGACGAATCGTATAGATAAGGAGAGAATATTGAAAGGGGAAAGAAATATGTCTGTTGAGAAAGTAATGTCCTCCCTTTGTTATTTCAGTGTTTTTTTCGCACCTTTTCTCTTTCCTATCATTGTGTTTTTTGTATTAAGGGATGAGGAAGTTTCTTATCATGCAAAGCGCGCAGTTTTTTCCCATCTTCTTCCATTCGTTACGCTTATCCTGGCATTAATTGCGGTGTTTGTAATGAATGTGGGATCTGTTATCATTTTGGGCATTATTGTGTTTGGGTTACTAAACGTTATCGTATTCATCTGGAACATTGTAAAAGGAATTCAGGTTCTCCGATGGTAGTTGTTCAAGTGAATGTTCACAAGAATAAATAGAAAAAGGGAGATGTTTTGAATGAATGAAGAACGCAGAATGATTCTTAAAATGATCGAAGATGGCAAGATTTCAGCTGACGAAGGTGCAAAGCTATTGAAAGCGCTTGGTACTAATGATGAATCCAGTGAGCAAAAGCGAGAAAAAGCGACTGAGTCTCAATCTGAGCGAACTGCACCAGGTTATAAAGTAGGACAATTCGTTGAAACATTGATACAAAAGGTAAAAGATATGGACCTCGATTTTAACTTCGGCTCTTCTGAAGAAGTTTCTCATGTTTTTGAAGCAACCGAAGTTGATCCACGCACACTTGACGTTCATGTGCGAAATGGAGAAATTACGTTTCAAACTTGGGATCGAAACGATGTGAAAATCGATTGTCGTGCGAATGTTTATCGTGTATCCAATCAGAAAGATGCGACAGATAAGCTTTTGCGAGAAACGTACTTTTCCGTTGATAACGGAAAAATGACGTTCAAGTCAGAGCGTGCAGATGTAAAAGTCAACCTGGTGATTTATGTCCCTGCTTCGGACTATGAAGGTGTTTGGTTGACAACGTTTAATGGAGATGTCACGGGTGAGAATGTGACTTCGGCGAAGGCAAAACTTAAAACAGGGAATGGGAAGATCGGTATTCGTAAATCGACAGTCAAGGTGCTTGAAGCTGAAACAGGTAACGGTGCGATTGTTGTTGAAGGCACCAGTGGTGAGATTTGTGAGCTTGAGACGGCAAATGGGCCAATTACAATTGATGGTACATTCGTTGAAACGGAAGCGCAATCGATGAACGGTACTATTCGACATACCCTTTTGAACCCTGTAAGCGGTAGTGCAGACTTTAGAACGGTGAATGGAACAATTCAGATTGTAGTTCCAAAAGGCATGAATATTAAGGGGGATTTGAAGTCGACTATCGGAGCGATTACAACTGATCTTGACAATATGAGTATTCTACGTGAGAAAAAAGAAATTTCTCACCGTTTGAAGAAGTTCAGAACGGAAGAAGAATCTGAACATAGTTATCGTATTGAAGCTAATTCTACTGCGGGTTCAATTTCAGTTTCATATCTTTAAAGAATAGAAATGATCTTGAAAGGGCCACCCTAAAGGTTATATGTCATACATGTATAGGAGGAGTGTATCATGAGGCAGTGGCTTGTCAGCTTAATTGTAAATAGCGTTGTTTTAATGGTTGTAGCGGGATATTTCGATAGCTTTTTCCTCGCTGGCATTGGTTCGGCTATTCTAGCGAGCGTTGTTCTAGCAATCGTTAATGTCTTTATCAAGCCGATTTTGATCGTGCTCACTCTTCCAGTGACAATAGTTACCCTTGGTCTCTTTCTAATCGTTATCAATGCGATAACGCTCATGATTACTGCTTCTGTCATGGGGGATGCATTTGTTATTGAAGGTTTTTCAATGGCCATTCTTGCATCACTTTTGATTGGTCTTTTGAATTTAATGATCGACAAAATCATCATCGAACCAATACGTCATAAATCATAAAAGCACGCCCTCTTTGAGGGCGTGCTTTTTAGTCGCGTATGGACGCTTTATTTCTGGTAAGATTAAGGGAGTAAAGGAGGGAAGCCTCATGTCATTTCACAGTCAGAATATATTGCCCGCCGTGAGAAAGATGCGTGATTTTGAAACGCTCTTGAACAGTTCTTATACATACATCGTGCTTCTTGATACCCACATCGGCCAATTAAAGTCTGTCATAAAGGAAGGAAATCGTGCAGGTAAGAAACTATTATTGCACGCTGATCTTGTGCAGGGGTTAAGAAACGATGAGCATGGTGCTGAATTTCTTTGTCAGGAAGTAAAGCCGGCAGGCTTAATTTCGACGCGATCTAGTGTTCTTTCTGTAGCGAAGAGAAGGGGGATCCTTTCTGTACAGCGATTGTTTATGCTTGATTCAATGGCGCTGGATACAAGTTACAGTATGGTTCGAAATACACAACCGGACTGCGTAGAAGTGCTACCAGGAATTATTCCACAGGTGTTTGAGGAGCTTCATGAACAAATAAAAGTTCCAATCTTTGCTGGAGGGTTTATCCGAACTATAGAAGACGTTGAAGCCGCCTTAAGTGGCGGGGCAGCAGCTGTTACCACCTCTAAGAAAGAGATTTGGAAACATTATCAACCGAAATAAAACGCTTGACATCGCTTACATTTTTCTGTTTAAATAGAAAATAAGTTAATAGCTCGGGCCTGAGATGAGGAGAACCACACAATAATCCTATGAACAGATAGGAGAAATTCGTGTGGTTTTTTTATTTTCCCTTTTAGAATCACAAAAATGGGGAATATACTCAGAGAAGGGTTTTAGCTAAACTCATAGGAAGGTGATCAAATTGACTCCTTTTATAGGCGAAATTTTAGGAACAATGATTTTAATTATTTTTGGAGGAGGCGTTGTAGCTAACGTTAACCTTCAGGATTCAAAGGCTCAAGGGGGCGGATGGATCGTAGTCGCTCTTGGATGGGGACTTGGTGTAGCGATGGGGGTTTATGCCGTCGGTCAAGTAAGTGGTGCCCACCTCAATCCTGCAGTTACGCTTGGATTAGCAGCGGTTGGCGATTTTCCATGGAGAGATGTACCCGGTTACATAACGGCGCAGATGATTGGTGCATTCCTCGGTGGATGTATCGTTTACTTTCACTTTCTTCCTCACTTCCGTAAAGAGAAAGATAAAGCGCTTAAATTGGCCGTTTTTTCAACTGACCCAGCGATTCCACACACTTTCAGCAACTTTTTAAGTGAATTTATTGGAACAGCAATGTTATTGATGGGCTTACTTGCAATCGGTTCCAATGATTTCACGGATGGATTGAATCCATTCATTGTTGGCTTTCTAATTGTAGCAATCGGTTTATCTCTTGGTGGTACAACCGGATATGCCATTAATCCGGCTCGAGATCTTGGACCGAGAATCGCACATTTTTTCTTGCCGATTCCAGGTAAAGGGGATTCGAATTGGCGATATGCATGGATTCCAGTTATAGGTCCTGCGGCAGGTGGTATGTATGGCGCCATTTTATTTAGAGCTGTGACTGAGTCAAGCTACAGTATGTTATTTTGGGTTTCTACAATTATTGTTGCTGTATTATTCTTTGGACTTTATCAAATTGGTGGTAAGTTAAAGGATACAGTCCAGGCTGGTGCAGAAGCAAAAAATTAAAAATAGTATTACTAATAGGGAGGAATTACTATGGACAAAAAGTACATTCTATCACTCGACCAAGGTACAACAAGCTCACGTGCAATTCTTTTTAATAAGAAAGGTGAAATTGTAAACGTAGCTCAAAAAGAATTCAAGCAGCACTTTCCGAAATCAGGGTGGGTAGAACACGATGCTCAAGAAATCTGGAGTTCAATCCTTTCTGTTATGGCACAAGTTCTTTCATCCGCTTCAGACCTTTCTGCAAAAGACATTGCAGCGATTGGGATTACGAATCAGCGTGAAACAACTGTCGTATGGGATAAAAATACAGGCAAACCTATTTATAACGCAATTGTATGGCAGTCCCGTCAAACAGCTGGTATTGTAAATGAATTGAAAGAACAGGGCCATGAAGAAATGGTTCGAAATAAAACAGGACTTCTCATCGATGCTTACTTCTCTGGTACGAAAGTAAAATGGATTCTAGATAATGTTGATGGAGCAAGAGAAAAGGCTGAGAATGGCGATCTTCTCTTCGGTACAATTGATACCTGGTTAATTTGGAAGCTTTCCGGAGGAGAAGCGCACGTAACCGATTACACGAATGCTTCACGAACATTGATGTATAACATCTATGACTTGAAGTGGGACGATGAATTGCTTAAAATGCTAGATGTTCCAAAGTCAATGCTTCCTGAGGTGCGTCCATCCTCTGAAGTGTACGCGAAGACGGTTGATTATCATTTCTTCGGACAAAATGTTCCGATTGCTGGCGTTGCGGGTGACCAGCAGGCTGCTTTATTCGGACAGGCTTGTTACGAAAAAGGAATGGCGAAAAATACGTATGGTACTGGATGTTTCATGTTGATGAACACAGGTGAAAAAGCGGTTAAGTCTGAAAATGGTTTACTGACTACGATCGCCTGGGGCGTAGATGGCAAAGTAGAATATGCGCTTGAAGGAAGTATTTTCGTTGCCGGATCTGCTATTCAATGGCTCCGAGATGGCCTTCGTATGTTTAGTGAGGCACCTGAAAGTGAACGCTATGCTGAGAGAGTTGAATCGACGGAAGGGGTATACATGGTACCAGCATTTGTTGGACTCGGAACCCCATATTGGGATAGCGATGTGAAGGGATCAGTCTTTGGTATTACTCGCGGTACTACTAAAGAACACTTCGTTCGCGCAACACTTGAATCACTTGCATACCAAACAAGAGACGTTCTTGATGCGATGACGGCCGATTCAGGCATCGATCTTAAAACACTCCGCGTTGATGGTGGTGTTGTTAATAATAATTTCCTTATGCAATTCCAGAGCGATATCATCGGTGTTCCAGTTGAACGCCCTACAGTGAGTGAAACGACAGCACTTGGTGCTGCTTATCTTGCTGGACTTGCAACTGGATATTGGGAAAATCGTGATGAAATCAAGAAACAATGGATGGTCGATCATACATTTGATCCGAAAATGGAAGAAGAACAAAAAGAAGAATTATACGATGGCTGGAAAAAAGCCGTTAATGCTACTATGGCGTTTAAATAATCCTTTTCTATAGGCAATTCTTCTTCGGTTATGATACAATGAGGATAAGTTAATAGTGATCTGGTCGGAGAATAGGAGAAGACCACAATGCCCTTGCATGGATCGTCGTGCACTGGAGTGTTGTGGTCTTTTTTGTATGCTAAACCAGATAATTTACTCGTAATGTTAATCTTATGCTTAAATTACCCTCATTTAGGGGTAAAGTACAAAAGAGAGTTATTTACCAAGCTAATTTAAAAAGTAGTTGTTCATATAACAAAAGGGAGCGTGATTTTTGTGGTTAAACCATTTTCTGGATTACAAAGAAGTGTTGTACTTGATCAAATCGTATCTGAAGAGCTAGATGTTCTTGTTGTTGGTGGCGGAATTACTGGTGCAGGTATTCTTTTAGATTCTTCTTCACGAGGAATGAACGCAGCAGTTATTGAGATGCAAGATTTTGCGGCCGGTACGTCAAGTCGTTCAACGAAGCTTGTACACGGCGGTTTACGGTATTTGAAGAATTTTGAAATCGGTCTTGTTGCTGAAGTAGGGAAAGAGCGAGCTATTGTATATGAGAATGCTCCTCACGTGACAACGCCAGAATGGATGCTGCTTCCGATTATTAAAGGTGGTACGTTCGGCAAATTCTCGACAAGTGCAGGACTTGCTCTTTATGACAGACTTGCTGGTGTGAAACGTAAAGAAAGAAGAAGTATGCTTTCCAAAAAAGAAACGTTAGACAAAGAACCCCTTCTTCGCAAAAGCGATATAAAAGGTGGCGGGTATTACGTTGAGTATCGTACTGATGATGCGCGTCTTACACTCGAGGTTATGAAAGAAGCTGTGCACCGCGGTGGTAAGGCAGTAAATTATGTTAAAGCCGAACAACTATTATATGAAGATGGAAAAGTTGTTGGTGTGCGTGCGAAAGACGTCATTACAGGTGAAACGCGTGAAATCAGAGCGAAAAAAGTTGTTAACGCAGCTGGTCCATGGGTAGATGACATTCGTGAACTTGATCAATCGAAAAAAGGGAAGCACTTGTTCCTAACAAAAGGTGTTCACCTTGTGTTTGATCAGTCAAAATTCCCTCTTCAACAAGCTGTCTATTTCGATACGCCATTTGAAGATGGACGCATGATGTTTGCGATTCCTCGTGCAGGTAAAACATACATCGGTACAACTGATACGCAATATAAGAAAAATCCTGTTCATCCGCAGATGACTGTTGAAGATCGTGATTATATCGTTGATGCTGCAAATTACATGTTCCCTGGAATTAATGTTACGAAAGATGATGTTGAATCCAGCTGGTCAGGTGTGCGTCCATTGATTCACGAGGAAGGAAAAGATCCATCAGAAATTTCTCGTAAAGATGAAATTTTTCTTTCAGATTCTGGCTTAATTACAATTGCTGGTGGTAAACTTACTGGCTATCGTAAAATGGCTGAGAAAGTGATCGACTTTGTTGCGAATCAATTTAAAGAGGAAAAATACAATAAGTTCCCTGCTTCTACTACGAAAAACATGGTGCTGTCCGGTGGTTATGTAGGTGGTAGCAAAGGATATAAAGAATATGCAACAAATCAAGTTCGAAAAGGAACGACTCTCGGCTTGAGTGTTAAAGAAGCGGAAGCGCTCGTTCAGCGATATGGTTCGAATATTGAACGTATTTACCAGATCATTGAAACGGTTGGAAGTGAAGCAGACTTCCATCACTTGAGTCTTGAAGTATTCTCAACGCTGATCTACGGTATTGAAGAAGAAATGGTTGCAACACCTCTTGATTACTTCAATAGAAGAACAAGCGCGCTTTACTTTGACATCGACTGGGTCCGCCGTTGGAAAGAGCCTGTGATTGAATACATGGCTAAGCGTTTGAACTGGTCCAATGAGATGAAAGAGGCGCACATACAAGAACTAGAGAAACAAATGCATGATGCTGTAGTGCCACTTAAAGTAAAATAAGATTAAGAAACCGAAGCTGAAGCTTCGGTTTCTTTGTGTTTAGGGGGTCAGGTGTGCACCTGACCCCACCACCTCTATTTCTTTATGCTCTTTGAAATAGGAAATGGTACAATAGGGGATAGTTGAAATTGAACCGTCGTTTATGGTTCTTACATAGGAGGTTTACGAATGGTTAGAGTTCGTATGAAAGATGTCATTGAGAAGTTCGGTCTTGAGCTTGTTAGTGGTGAGGAAGGCATTCATCGTCCCATTACAACGAGTGATATTTCGCGTCCTGGACTAGAAATGGCCGGGTTTTTCACTTATTATCCTGCTGATCGCTTGCAGTTGCTTGGAAAGACAGAGATGTCGTTCTTTAATGGACTTACAGATGAGCAGAAGAAAGAGCGTATGGAAAAACTTTGTACAGATGAGACGCCAGGGATTGTTATTTCGAGAGATATGGAAGTACCGGATGAACTGATTCGTTCATCACAGGACAATAATGTTCCGATCATACGCTCAACTATGACAACGACTCGGTTAAGCAGTCGCCTAACGAACTATCTCGAAAGCCAGCTTGCTCCTAGTACTGCGATTCATGGGGTTCTGGTAGATATTTATGGTGTTGGTGTGCTGATTACAGGTTCAAGTGGTGTAGGAAAAAGTGAAACAGCTCTAGAACTTGTAAAACGCGGTCACCGTCTTGTAGCGGATGATTCCGTCGAAATAAGACAGGAAGCGGAAAATACGCTTGTAGGAAGTGCTCCTGAACTAATTCAACATCTTCTGGAAATTCGTGGATTAGGAATCATTAACGTCATGACGTTGTTTGGTGCTGGAGCCATTCGAAATTATAAGAAGATATCGCTCGTCATGAATCTTGAGTTATGGGATTCAAAGAAAGTCTATGATCGTCTTGGTCTTGAAGAAGAATATATGACAATTATTGATTCAAACGTTCCGAGACTCGTAGTGCCCGTTCGTCCTGGGCGGAACTTGGCGATTATTATCGAAGTGGCAGCTATGAATTTCCGACTTAAAAACATGGGAATGAATGCAGCCAAGCAATTCTCCGAACGATTAACGCGTGAAATTGAAGACGGAGATGAACACGACAGCATCTAATTCTACTAAGTTAATGGATAAAGGAGAGACATTGACATGCTAGCATCCATACAGCCTCTCGATCGGGTTGCTCTTCAGCTTGGTCCAATCTCAATCTATTGGTATGGCATTATTATTGCATTAGGCGCCTACCTGGGTCTGCTACTAGCTGTTAGAGAAACGCAGCGTCAGGGGCTTCCGAAAGAAACATTTGTCGATTTAATTTTGTGGGCCGTTCCGATTGCCATCATTTCTGCTCGGATTTACTATGTCACTTTTGAGTGGAGTTATTATAAGGACAACCCGGGAGATATATTTGCTATCTGGGAAGGTGGTATCGCGATACATGGTGCTTTGATTGGTTCTGTGATTACCACCATTATTTTCACGCGAAAACGCGGGCTTTCGTTCTGGAAGATTGTAGATATCGCTGCACCAAGTATTATTCTTGGTCAGGCGATAGGGCGTTGGGGAAACTTTATGAATCAGGAGGCCCACGGTGGTCCAGTAACAAGAGCATTTTTAGAAAATTTAATGCTTCCTGACTTCATCGTGAATCAGATGTATATTGACGGGACTTACTATCACCCGACCTTTCTGTATGAATCCTTGTGGAATTTTGCTGGAGTCATTTTACTTGTGCTTCTTCAAAGGACGGCAGTTAAGCGAGGCGAGGTCTTTCTTTCCTATGTCATCTGGTATTCAGCAGCTCGCTTCTTTATAGAAGGACTTCGAACAGATAGTCTTATGTTAACGGAAACCCTTCGCATGGCGCAGGTCATCTCAGTTGTTCTTGTGATCGTTTCTATCGTTCTTATTGTATATAGACGTACAAAGGGTTCGACAAAACTTTATAACGAAAAAGGTTAGGCGGAGGTGTGATCATGGGGACGTTGCAACGCGGTTTGAAATCCGGTTTTCAAACAACATGGGAGCTAGGTAAAATCATCTTTCCGATTACACTCGCAGTCACGATCCTCCGCTATACGCCAGTACTCGAGTGGCTCATTCATTTTATTGCCCCTGTCATGAAATGGCTCGGGCTGTCTGGTGAAGCCGCGATTCCACTTGTTTTAGGGAATTTTTTGAATCTGTATGCAGGGATTGGTGCTATTCTTACGCTTGATCTCTCTGTAAAGGAAGTTTTTATTCTGGCTGTTATGCTATCTTTCTCGCATAACTTATTAATTGAGTCGAGCGTAGCAGCAAGAGTTGGTGTAAAACTGTGGGTCATGTTTGCTGTAAGAATTGGCCTTGCTTTCATATCGGCCATCGTAATAAATCTTGTCTGGCAGGGTGGTAGCGAGCAGGCAGCTTACGGTTTTATCTCCCAATCGAGCGAGACAGTTAACGGCTGGGGGTCCATTATTCTACAAGGATTAGAAAAAGCATCATTCGGAGTGCTTCAGCTAGCACTCATTGTCATTCCGCTCATGATTTTTATTCAAGTGATGAAAGATTTTTCATGGCTACATACTTTTTCACGCTGGATGGGACCGGTAACACGGAGTCTTGGAATGAAGGAGAACACGTCAACTACGCTTGCAGCGGGCCTGATTTTTGGTCTTGCCTATGGGTCTGGCGTTATGATTCAAGCAGTGAAAGAGGACGGAGTGGGAAAGAAAGACCGATATTTAGCGTTTATTTTTCTTGTAGCGTGTCATGCTGTAATTGAAGATACGCTCATTTTTATCCCACTTGGTATTCCGGTGATCTGGCTTTTAGTTGTAAGGTTAGTAACCGCCGTTCTTTTAACGCTTATCGTCTCAGTAATTTGGAAGCGTCGTGAAATAAGCGCTTCAGAAAGAAAGGAACCATTTTATGAACATTGATACAATTCTATTTGATTTAGACGGTACTCTCATCAATACAAACGACTTAATTATGGCATCATTTAAACATACGTTTGATCACTATTACCCTGGACGCTACAGTGATAAAGAGCTGATTGGTTTTATTGGTGAACCACTGTACGACACGTTTGCAAAGCATGATGAAGGTCGAGCTGAAGAGATGGTCGCTTTTTATCGAAAGCATAACGTTGAAAATCACGATAACCTCGTTACTGAATTCGACGGAGTGTTTGAAACGGTTAAAACGTTATCTGAGAAAGGTTACAAACTTGCGATCGTGACATCAAAAATGAGAAACACGGTTGAAATGGGCTTGAAATTGACAAAACTTGATCAGTTTTTCCCAGTAGTCATTACGGTGGATGAAGTTGAAAATCCAAAGCCACATCCAGAACAGCTGGAAATGGCGATGAAGAAGTTAGGTTCTGTTTCAGAAAAAACTCTTATGGTTGGAGATAGTCAGTATGACATTCTTGGCGGTCAAAATGCAGGAGTAAAAACTGTAGGTGTTTCGTGGACGATTAAGGGAAGCGACTTCCTTGCTTCTTATAAGCCAGATTACTTGATCGATCATATGGAAGAGCTACTCGCGATTGCTGGAGTAGATAAGTGAGAAATACGGAGCGGTACCCCGTGACTGGTAGCAACGCTCTCTGGCAAATTTATAAAACCGTTCCTTTTTGGAAAGTAGTTAAGAACTTTATTATTATTCAGCTTGCTCGCTATACGCCATTTATTCCCGTTAAGAACTGGTTATACAAAACATTTCTTGGCGTGAGAATTGGTGACCAGACTGCATTCGCATTGATGGTGATGCTTGATATTATGTTCCCCGAAAAGATATCAGTTGGTAAGAATTCGATTATCGGTTACAATACCACGATTCTTGCACATGAGTACTTGATTGATGAATATCGACTAGGGGATGTCGTGATTGGTGATAGTGTGATGATTGGAGCAAACAGTACGCTTCTCCCGGGAATCACAATCGGGGATGGTGCGATCGTATCAGCTGGGACGCTTGTACATAAGAATGTACCTGCAGGTTCCTTTGTTGGTGGGAATCCGATGCAACTGATTTATACAAAAGAAGAGCGCGTAAACCATGACATATAGAAAACCCGCAGCAACTGCTGCGGGTTTTCTATATGATTCACTTATTCATCACCTTGATGTGTCAAAATAACGGGGCCTTCTTTTGTAATCGCAAGTGTATGCTCATACTGAGCAGAAGTAGATCCATCGACCGTGCGAGCTGTCCAGCCATCTTCATCAATGGTACTGAATGGGGCGCCGATGTTCAACATTGGTTCGATGGTGATGACCATGCCTTCTTTCAGACGAATTCCAGTTCCGGGTTCACCGAAGTGTGGAATCATCGGTTCTTCATGAAGAGTTGGTCCAATGCCATGACCAGTGAAGTCTCGTACGACGCCGAAACCTTCTGCTTCCGCATATTTCTGAATCGCATGACCGATATCTCCGATGCGATTGCCAACAACCGCCTGTTCAATTCCAAGGTAGAGTGATTTTTTTGTTGCTTCAAGTAAATGTTGCTTTTCTTCTGAAGTTGCACCGACTGCATAAGTCCAAGCTGAGTCAGCGAGCGCACCGTTTAGGTTTACAACCATATCAATTGTAACGATGTCACCTTCTTTTAATTTCCTTGGGCCAGGGAATCCGTGGCAAATCACATCATTGACAGATGCGCACGTTGCAAAAGGATAGTCCTGGAAACCTTTTTGTTCAGGTGTTGCTCCGCGCTCTTCTAAAAAGAGTTCAACAAAGTCATCAATTTGTTTCGTTGTTATACCTGGCTTAATAATGCTGCGGAGTTCTTTGTGACAGTCGGCCAATACCTGACCTGCTTCTTTCATCAGTTGAATTTCTCGAGTTGTTTTTCGATGAATCATGTTTTCGCCTACTTTCTGCATTTTCGTTATATAGTTTTGGGTGTGCGTTTGCCTTTAAGGTTTTCGCTATTAAAATCAGACGATAAGAAAAACTTAGCTTTTTGTTTTCAAAATGAAACGAGGCGCGTTTTTTCTTACACGTTATGCGGAAGATCTTCCCTAAGTTACTGTAACAAAAAAGCCCGCAAATTGCAGGCTTTGAGATTAAAGTAAATAGAATCCAATCCCCATAATGAAGTAAGCTGCTAAAAGAGTGGCACCTTCAAACCAGTTGGTTTCTCCGTCGTTACTTATCACAATCGTTAATAAGACAGCGGTCACCATCGTCACAAGCTCTGGAAGCGTGAAAACAAGTGGCATTTGGACCGGGAAAAAGAGTGAGATCAGAACAAGCAGTGGTGCAACAAACATGGCTACTTGTAGTGTCGACCCAACTGCGATTTCGACTGCCACATCCATTTTGTTTTTATATGCCATAATAATAGCAGATGCATGCTCTGCCGCATTCCCAACAATGGCAACAATAATGACACCGATGAATAATTCACTCCAGCCAAACGTTTCTCCAACCGTTTCAAACGTATGAACAAGACGTTCCGATACATAAGCAACGGCAGCGGTCGATAAGGCTAAAACGAGAATGGCTTTCTTCTTGCTCCATTCTGGCTCTTCTTCATGCATCTCTTCTTTTTCCGTAACATGCTGGTAAACGCCACGATGAGTGACGAGCTTAAAGAAAAGTGCGGCAAGATACAGCACGATTAAAATAATGGAAATCCCAGTGCTTAATGAAATGGATTCGGAATCGCTCATGCTCATCGAGAACACTTCAGGGATGACAAAAGCTACGATCACACCGAACATCAATAATCCAGAATTGTGTCTAGCGTCATAAACATTGAATTTCTGACGCTTATATTTCACACCACCTACAAAGAAGGATAACCCGGCAACGAGAAGTAGATTCCCTAGTACCGAACCTGTTAGAGATGCGAGTACAATTTCAATCAAACCTTCTTTCAAAGCGAAAATAGAAATAATCAATTCGACTGCATTTCCGAAAGTGGCGTTTAATAGTCCCCCTACTCGGGGTCCAGAAATGACGGCGAGGCTTTCTGTCGCCCTCCCCATATATGCGGCAAGTGAGATAATCGTTAAACAATAGACGATGAACATCAAAACTTGTGACCAGTGAAGAAGACTTCCTGCGACTGATAATGGTACGCCAATTAGAATCAGGAAAAAGAAAACTTTGTTTATCACCTGGCACATCCTCTCTTTTATCATTAAGATATCCTTTTTCTATTATAGATTTCATTTATTGGAAAAGAAAGTTCATTTCATTTCAATATAAGTCGAAATAAAGGGGAATATGATACAAGTACAGAAAAGGGATAAAGGGAAGAATGCTCCATATTGGTTGACGCAAAATAGAAAGGCGTGTAAACTACAAATAACTTCAACTTGTTAGCATGTTAGCGAACTAAAGTAAATGTGGGGTGTAAAAGAAATGACGAGACCATATGTATTTGAAAAGCCACTAGGTATGCGAGATACGCTGCCTTTACTATATGATCTGAAAACAAGTATTCGTGAAAAAATACAGCAAGTAACAGAGACTTGGGGATATCGCTTTATGAATACGCCCACTCTGGAATATTATGAAACGGTGGGAGAAGCTTCGGCGATCCTTGATCAACAGCTTTTTAAACTACTTGACCAGCGAGGCAATACACTTGTACTAAGGCCAGATATGACCGCTCCGATTGCTCGTGTTGCCGCATCGAGTTTGAAGAATGAACCATTTCCACTGCGTCTTGCTTATGATTCGAATGTTTTTCGTGCACAAGAAGACGAAGGCGGAAAACCTGCAGAATTTGAACAAATTGGTGTTGAACTAATCGGTGACCGAACAACGAGTGCTGATGCAGAAGTAATTGCTTTAATGGCGGCTGTTTTAAAAGAAGCTGGTCTTGAAGATTTTCAAATCGCCATTGGACATGTTGGTTTTATTCAAGAACTGTTTCTATCGATCGTTGGAAATGAAGAACGAGCAGCAGTCCTTCGCCGCTATCTATATGAGAAAAATTACGTAGGATATCGTCAGCATGTAAGAGAAATGCCTCTTTCAAGCATCGATCAAAAAAGACTGATGGGGCTTTTAACACTTAGAGGGGATGGCTCAAAGCTAGAGGAAGCAATTGAATTACTTCCAACGGAAGCAGGTGAACGGGTTCTAGAAGAACTTCGAACGCTTTTACATACGCTTGAAGCATACGGCGTGGCTAACCAAGTGAAGTTTGATTTCACACTTGTTAGCCACATGAGTTATTACACTGGAGTCGTGTTTGAGGGATATGCCAATAATCTTGGCGTTCCACTAAGTAACGGTGGGCGATATGATGAACTGTTGTCCCGCTTTGATCGTCCTGCACAGGCTACTGGGTTCGGCCTTCGACTTGATCATCTTGCTGAAGCGCTCGGTGTGACAGGAGAGGAAAAGCTTCCAAACGCGATTATCTTTAGTCCCGAACGAAGAGAAGAAGCCATCAAACAGGCTTCAGAACGAAGAGCTGTCGGAGAGAAAGTGGTTATGCAGGAGTTAAGTGGTGTGACAAATCTCGATGCTTACTCTGAACGATTTGAAAATGTTGTCTATTTAATCGGTAAGAACGGAAAGGGGATGTTGTAATGCTAACGATGGCGATGCCGAAGGGACGTATTTTCGAAGAAGCCGTGGAATTGCTTCGAAACGCCGGCTATAAACTTCCCCCTGAGTTCGATGATTCCAGAAAATTGATTTTAGATATAGAAGAAGAAAATCTGCGTTTCATTCTAGCGAAACCTATGGATGTCCCGACATACGTGGAACACGGAGTAGCGGATGTGGGAATCGCAGGGAAAGACGTGATGCTAGAAGAGGAACGAAATGTGTACGAAGTACTCGATCTGAAAATTAGTGGGTGTTACCTTGCTGTTGCTGGTCTTTCTGATGGACCGATCAAAGGGGTAGCGCCGAAGATCGCGACGAAATATCCGAATGTTGCTTCAAATTATTTTCGTCAGCAGGGAGAGCAAGTTGAGATTATTAAGTTGAATGGCTCGATCGAACTTGCTCCGCTTATCGGTCTTGCTGATCGCATTGTCGATATTGTTTCTACCGGCCGAACGCTGACTGAGAACGGATTGATGGAAACCGCATTTATCGAGCCAATTACATCTCGTTTTATCGTAAATCCCGTCAGCTATCGAACAAAGGATGCGGTCATTGACGATATGGTCCAACGCCTTTCGGCTGTTGTGGAAGGAGGTAGCGAAGATGAAAATCGTTAATATGAATGAAGGTGTGTCGATCAAACGATCAATTGAACAAGGAACGGAAGAGCAGCGGCAGGCTGTTCTCTCCATTTTGGAACAAGTGAAAACAACTGGTGATGAAGCTGTTAAGGCAAATACGAAGAAGTTTGATGGAGCGATCTTGAACGACTTACGGGTTTCCGATGAAGAAATCGATCGAGCTTATCTCGATTTGTCTGTTGAACTAATCGAAACGATTAGACAAGCAGCCACAAACATCCAAACGTTTCACGAGCGTCAGCGTCGCCAATCGTGGTTTACGACGTCTGAGGATGGAACGATGATAGGACAAAAAGTGACGCCGCTTGATTCAGTTGGCGTCTATGTACCCGGCGGGAAAGCCGCTTATCCTTCTTCCGTTCTCATGAACGTGATTCCTGCTATTGCAGCCGGTGTAAATAGAATTGCGATGGTCACACCTCCTGACTCGAATGGAAATGTTCCTTCAGCCGTGCTTGTCGCAGCAAATGAAGTGGGTGTAACGGAAATCTTTAAAGTTGGCGGGGCGCAGGCTGTTGGTGCACTCGCTTATGGTACAGAATCGATTGCTTCCGTCGATAAAATTGTGGGACCTGGAAATATTTATGTTGCACTTGCGAAACGAGAAGTGTTCGGGATCGTTGATATTGATATGATTGCTGGCCCAAGCGAAATCGTTGTGCTCGCAGATGAAGAAGCGAATCCTGCATATGTTGCGGCAGATTTATTATCACAGGCAGAGCATGATGAGCGCGCTAGTGCGGTTCTAGTAACAACTTCTTCTGTCCTAGCGGAGCGTGTTCAAGAAGAGGTGAAGCAGCAGTTAGTCGCACTTCCACGAGCTGAAATAGCTTCAAAATCAATCGATGATTTTGGGATGATTTATATCGTCGATGATTTGGCGTCAGCGGTTGATGCGGTCAATGAACTTGCCCCGGAGCACCTTGAAATCATGGTCGAAGAACCTATGATGCTTCTTGGTAAGATCCGTCACGCCGGAGCCATTTTCCTTGGACCATATAGCTCAGAGCCTGTGGGTGATTATTTTGCTGGACCAAACCATGTACTACCAACAAATGGAACAGCTCGTTTCTCAAGCCCATTATCTGTTGATGATTTTATTAAAAAATCTAGTGTTATTTCCTATAGTAAAGAAGCGATGAGAACAAATGGTAACAGCATCGCCGCGCTCGCTAAGCTTGAAGGACTCGATGCTCACGCGCGAGCCGTTGAACTTCGATTGGAGGATTTATAATGAGTGAAGAAAGAAAAAGTGCGATCACGAGAGAAACATCTGAAACGTCTATTAACCTTTCATTTGGGGTAGATGGCGACGGGGAAACGGATTTGCAAACAGGGGTGCCTTTCCTTACTCATATGCTTGACCTGTTCACAAAACACGGGAAGTTTGATTTAGCGATTGCTGCAAACGGTGATACGGAAGTGGATGATCATCATACAACAGAAGACATTGGGATCTGTCTGGGGGAAGCTCTGAAACAGGCGCTTGGCACGAAAGAAGGAATTAAACGATATGGAAATGCGTTTGTGCCTATGGATGATGCGCTTGCGCAGGTTGTTGTTGATCTAAGCAATCGTCCTCATCTCGAATACCGTGTTGATCTGCCATCAGATCGTGTAGGGACATTTGATACCGAGTTGGTTCATGAATTTTTATGGAAGCTTGCGATTGAAGCGAGGATGAACCTGCACGTGATCGTTCACTACGGGCACAACACTCACCATATCATTGAAGCGATCTTTAAAGCGCTAGGACGTGCATTGGATGAAGCGACTCTTATTGATCCTCGTGTAAAAGGTGTTCCATCAACGAAGGGGATGCTGTAAATGATTGGGATTATTGATTATGGCATGGGGAATTTATATAGCGTAAGTAAGGCGCTGGAGCGTCTTGGATATGATTATTTTGTTTCAGAAGACGAGCAAGAGCTCTCAAAAGCGACCGGACTACTTCTTCCTGGAGTTGGCTCTTTTCGTGATGCGATGGCCATTTTGACGGAAACAGGGTTAAAAGCATTTATTGAAAAAGAAGTGGAAGCAGGAAAGCCCCTCCTTGGTATTTGTCTTGGCATGCAGCTTCTATTTGAAGAAAGCGATGAGAACGGGTATGCAAAGGGCTTTTCTTTTTTACCAGGTCGGGTAAAGAAATTTTCGGGGGAGGATGCTGCAGGCAATTCCTACAAGGTCCCACATATGGGGTGGAATATGCTTATCATGCAGAAGCCAGACTCTTTTCTTATGAGTGACGTCGGGGATGAGCATGTATATTTTGTTCATTCTTACTATGTCGATACGAACGATCGGAATGTTCTGATTGCAACAGCAGAATACTCCGAAGAAGTTCCTGCTGTCGTGGGGAAGGGGAACGTGTTCGGCGCCCAATTCCACCCAGAAAAAAGCAGTCATGCTGGTCTAGCGATCTTGAAAAATTATGCACAATACGTAGAAAGGAATGACGCATAAGATGTCAATTACCATTTATCCTGCCATCGATATGAGAGGCGGCAAATGTGTACGCCTTTTGCAAGGTGACTATAACAAAGAAACGGTTTACGGCGATTCACCATTTGATATGGCAAAGCAATTTGCAGAGGATGGGGCCGAGTGGATTCACATGGTCGATCTTGACGGGGCAAGAGAAGGAAAGCGCGTGAATGATCGGCACGTTCTTGAGGTTGCCAATGAGTTATCAGCGAGTGTCCAGGTTGGCGGCGGAATTCGAACCGAAGAAGATGTTGCTTATTACCTTGAAAACGGTGTTGATCGGATTATCCTCGGTAGCAGTGCCATTTCAGATCCTGACTTCGTGAAAAGAATGCTTGAGCGCTATAAAGAAAAAATCGCGATTGGTATCGATGCAAGAGATGGGTATGTCGCTGTCGAAGGGTGGTTGAAAACTTCTGAAATCAAAGCGGTGGATCTCGGAAAAGAGCTCGCTGATCATGGTGCGGAAGTGTTCATTTTCACTGATATTTCAAAGGATGGAACGTTGTCAGGACCAAACGTTGAGGCAATTGCCGAACTAGGTGAGGCGACAGGCAAAGAAGTCATTGCTTCAGGTGGGATTAGCAGTCTTGATGATGTGCAAAGCCTTCACCGGAGAAGTGACTCGATCAGCGGTGCGATCATTGGGAAAGCACTTTATACAAATCGATTCACCTTAAAACAGGCGTTGGATATCTAGGCATGTTAACAAAAAGAATTATCCCGTGCCTCGATGTGAAAGATGGACGAGTTGTGAAAGGTATCCAGTTTGTTGGTCTGAGAGATGCTGGTGATCCAGTTGAATTAGCGAGAGTGTATGATGAAGAAGGTGCTGATGAGCTCGTTTTTCTTGATATATCCGCTTCTCATGAAGGAAGAGAAACGATGGTAGATGTCGTACGTCAAGTCGCAGCGGAGCTTGCCATTCCGTTTACTGTTGGAGGAGGCATTAATAAGCTTGAGGATATGAAGCGCGTTCTACGTGCAGGAGCTGATAAAGTGTCGATGAATACTGCGGCAGTGCTTCGTCCGGAATTGATTCGTGAAGGCGCCGATTATTTCGGCACACAGTGTATGGTTGTGGCGATCGACGCGAACTGGGAAGAAGAAACGAAATCATGGCGGGTTTATACGCACGGTGGTCGTACGGCAACCGAATGGGATGCTGTTGAATGGGCGATCAAGGCCCAGGAAATGGGAGCAGGAGAAATATTACTAACAAGTATGAATGCTGATGGAAGTAAAGATGGGTTTGATGTACCTTTGACAAAAGCGATTGGAGAGGCTGTTTCCATTCCAGTTATTGCTTCAGGTGGGGCAGGCTCAGCTAAAGATTTTCTTGAAGTGTTCGAAGATGCTGCTGCCGATGCTGCTCTTGCCGCATCGATCTTCCATTATAAAGAAACCTCTCTTTCTCATGTGAAAGATTACTTAAAACAAAACGGGGTGGCGATTCGATGAATACTGAGCTAATCAAATTTGATGAAAAAGGCCTTGTGCCAGCTATTGTACAGGACGCGATAAGTAAAGAAGTGTTAACACTTGCATATATGAACAAAGAGTCTTTAACCAAAACGATTGATACAAAGGAAACGTGGTTTTACAGTCGCTCACGTGAAGAACTTTGGCATAAAGGCGAAACCTCTGGCAACACCCAGAGTGTCACGGATATTCGCTACGATTGTGATCAAGATGCGGTGCTTGTGCTTGTGAATCCAGCAGGACCAGCATGTCATCAAGGAAACTACTCCTGCTTTTCAGATTCATTAATGGAGGAAGAAGTTGCACCAAAAGAAAATCGATTCGGTATTTTAAATACGCTTGAGGAAATTATTGCGAAGCGTGATGCAGAACGTCCTGAAGGAGCTTATACGACCTATCTCTTTACTGAAGGCGTTGATAAAATCCTGAAGAAAGTTGGAGAAGAAGCCTCAGAGGTAATTATTGCAGCTAAGAATCGTGATCACGAGGAATTAACATGGGAATCGGCTGATCTTTTGTTCCACCTAATGGTTCTTCTAAGGGAACAAGAATGTCCACTTGATGACGTTCTTGAAGTACTTAAGAAGCGGCACGCTTCTAACTAATGAAACCTTTTTCTCTTCCGTTTCGTAGAAAGAACTAAATTTGAATACGAGAGGAAGTAAAATAATGTTCGTAGGATTTATGTTCATTGGTCTAGCAATCGGATTATTCCTTGGTCAACCAGGACCGGGAGTTCTACTTGGGATGGGGATTGGTTTTGTTGCACAGAAGATCGCTAAAAGTAGAAAAGATATGTGGAAATAAGAACGAGCTTACGGGCTCGTTTTTATTATGGGAGAGACAAGTTTTACTATTTATTTTCTTTTACGGATGGGCGTAGATGTATGTTATACTTTTGAACGGATATGACTGGTATTGGAATTATTTTAAAGAAACAATTGGAGGAAAACATGAGGAAAGAACTTCATGCTTCTTCGGAATTGAAAGGCCGACTGATCCCGTTCGTCCAGAATGGGGATTATTTCTACAAAAAGGCGATGAGAGCCTATCAGCAACGGAACCTGGATAAAGCAAGACAGCAACTTGAACGTGCGGTTAAACTTGCCCCCGAAGAAGTCGATTATATATGTCAACTTGCAGCGGTCCTGTCGGAATTAGGCGAATATGAAGCATCAAACGAATGGCTGACATTTGTTCTTGATGATCTTGACCCTGAATACTATGATTGCTACTTTTTTCTTGCGAACAACTACGCACATATGGGACTTTTTAAACAAACGGAAGAGAATGCAAAAACCTATCTTGCTCATGAACCTGATGGTGAGTTTGTTGAAGATGCTGAAGAGCTTGTTGATCTCATCTTATTTGAGAGATCCGAGGATTTACCTCAAGAGATAGGTGAAGAAGAGCAGCTGATTCAAAAACATGAAGAAGCTAGAAAAGCAATTGAGTCAGGGCATTTTACAGAAGCTATCGAACTACTTGAGCATATGACGACTGTCTATGCTGAATTTTGGCCAGCTTATAATAACCTGGCACTTGCCTATTTCTATAATGAACAATATGAGGAAGCGATTCGCGTTCTGGATCTTGTTCTAACGAGAAATGAAGGAAACCTGAATGCCGTATGTAACCTTGCGCTATTCTACGATTATCTAGGTCAGCATGTGAAACGTGATTTGATGCTTGAAAGGTTGAGAAATGTCTATCCTATTCATCCAGATCACGCTTATAAACTTGGTAGTACGTTTGGTTTTCTTGGTGAGCATAAGCTTGCACTTCACTGGCTTCGCAAAGTTGAAGCAACACGCGGAGGATGGGATGTGTCCTTCTACCATTGGATTGCAGTATCTGCTTTCCACCTTGATCGTCCAGAGCTTGCAAAGCGATATTGGAAAAAGATTCAGCAGTTAGATCCAGCGAGCAGCATTGCTGAGGTGCATCTCGCCGATCTAGAACGCGGAACACTTGATAAAGCTCGTGTTAGTTATCGAGCACATGCACGGTCTGATGAAGAAAAAGAAAGCAAACACGATTATCATGCTAGAATGACGCACTTAATGCTTCTCTATACAAGACGCGACCCAGAAGGTGCAACGATCCTGCAATCTTACTGTAAGAGAAAGGACGAGCCTTCCATTATTAAAGAACTCTCGGCATATATCGCGTTCACTCTTTCTGGTGAACCTGTCCACATCGTTAGTGAGGGAGAGGATTACACAGTCAGTTCGTATAAAGACTTTCCAGAGCACGTCCTTTCAGGAATGCGTGTGGTTGCTGAGCTTGAACAGGCAGACATTAATGACACTCATTTACATGAGCTAATTGCAATGATTTGGCTGCCTTGCTATGTTAAACTTTCAGAAAGTGGCAAAGCGTTTCAGAATGCCAAAGGCACAGCTGCAGCCATGTACTATATGTGGCATAAAGTCACTCATTCTGATGTGACGCAGTTGGACGTGGCTAACCTGTTCGGCATTTCTGGTTCGACCGTCTATGCTTATCGCAAGAAGGTAACTCGTCTACTTGAAAACGAAGGGTTCTGAGCAACCTGGTAGACATTTTTTCAACAATCAGCTATGATTCTAAATAAGAAATGTTACTTTTTGATAATCAATATAATCTAACCTAACGATAGAAACGTGAAGGAAGTGAAGCAGATGAGTGAAAAAATTTATGATGTCATTATTGTCGGTGCCGGACCTGCAGGTATGACTGCAGCTGTATACACTTCTCGTGCAAATCTCGATGTTCTAATGATTGAACGTGGGATTCCGGGCGGACAAATGGCAAATACGGAAGACGTAGAGAACTACCCAGGATTTGATAGCATTCTTGGACCTGACCTCTCAACAAAAATGTTCGAGCACGCGAAGAAGTTTGGCGCTAAGTATCAATATGGTGATGTCAAAGAAATTCGTGATAATGGTGATTACAAAACTGTTGTATCGGGTAATCAAGAATTCCATGCAAAAGCGATCATCGTAACGAGCGGTGCAGAATATAAGAAGATCGGTGTTCCCGGAGAAGCAGAGTACAGCGGTCGTGGTGTATCTTACTGCGCGGTTTGTGACGGTGCATTCTTCAAAAATAAAGAGCTTGTTGTTGTTGGCGGTGGAGACTCAGCGGTTGAAGAGGGTGTGTATTTAACACGTTTTGCTTCAAAAGTAACGATTGTTCACAGACGTGAGAAGCTTCGCGCACAGAAAATTCTTCAACAACGCGCATTTGACAATGAAAAAATCGACTTTATCTGGAACCATACAGTGAAAGAGATTCATGGTGAAAATGGTAAAGTGAATAAAACACTACTTGTTGACACAGTGACTGGCGAAGAGCGTGAGTTTAGCGCTGATGGTGTTTTCATCTATATCGGAATGCTTCCATTAAATCAATCTGTTAGCGGTCTTGATATTACGAATGAAGAAGGTTATATCGTGACGGATGAGAATATGGCAACAAAAGTTCCAGGAATTTTTGCAGCCGGTGACATCCGTGACAAAATGCTTCGTCAGATCGTAACAGCAACTGGTGATGGTAGTATCGCAGCACAATCTGTTCAGCACTATATCGAATCACTGGAAGACGTGGGGAAAGAAGCGCTCGTTTAATCTAAAAAAGCAGGGAATCACTTGGATTTCCTGCTTTTTTGAGTGAGAAAAACACGACTATACGATCTTTCGACATCGTCCGATTTTAATCGGGTGGTGCCTGTCACCACGTCATTCACTTTTAATTCTACTGTAACAGCGGTGAAATAAAATTGGGGTAGACTATAAGTAGATTTAACCCCCTTTAATATATTCACTCTTTTGCACGGGCATAAGCTCCGTGCTATTTTTTTGTTTATAACATTATCCGCTCAACCCCAAACCGCTCTCATTGTTCATGATAAGTAATCATAGTATACTATGGATAGAAAATAATGAAGTCTGACGTTAAGTCAGACTCTCGTATACAAAAATGTATAACCGAATTGAGGTGACAATTGTGCAACGCGTAACAAACTGCATTCTAAACGACGAAGCTAACGATCGCGTACTATTATTACAGAAACCAAGACGTGGATGGTGGGTTGCACCAGGTGGAAAAATGGAATCGGAAGAATCGATTCGCGATTCGGTGATTCGAGAGTTTCGAGAAGAAACTGGTGTTTACTTGAAAAACCCAAAACTTAAAGGGATATTCACATTCATCATTAAAGAAAACGAAGTCACGAAATCTGAGTGGATGATGTTTACGTTCCTTGCAACGGAATATGATGGCGAACCCGTTGAGAAATCAGCAGAAGGAAAAGTATCATGGGTAAAAACGGATGATGTTAGTGAGCTTCCGATGGCGCCTGGAGATTATCATATTCTTGACTATATGATGAAGGGCCATGGCATCATTTATGGTACATTCACGTATACACCTGATTTTAAGCTGCTTTCTTATAGACTTGACCCGTCCTGATTAGGAAGCGGGAGATGAAGAGAAACTGAGAAATGGAGTGGGAAAAATGACCGAATCTATCGATAAACGCATTCATATGGTCATTATTACAGGAATGAGTGGTGCTGGTAAAACGGTTGCCATGCAATGTTTTGAAGACATCGGCTATTTCTGTATTGATAACCTGCCACCGGCCCTATTACCGAAGTTCGTCGAGATGGTTGACGGATCGGAAGGCAAACTTAACAAGATAGCTCTCGTAATGGATCTACGTGGTGGTGACTTTTTTGACCATTTGGTAGAAGCTGTTGATCATCTTGATTCCCATGAGCGTCTTGATGCGGAAATCCTTTTTCTAGATTCTAAAGATGCAACTCTAGTACGGAGATACAAAGAAACAAGACGTTCACATCCTCTTGCACCGGAAGGGTTACCGCTTGAGGGGATCAAGAAAGAGAGGGAAATGCTTGAGGAACTAAAGGGACGTTCTCAACAGATCATAGACACGAGTGATATTAAGCCAGTTCAGCTACGTGAAAAAATAATGGAGCGTTTCTCTAACAACGAAAAAGAAAATTTTGGAGTTAATGTGATGTCATTCGGATTTAAATACGGCATCCCCATTGATGCTGACCTTGTCTTTGATATTCGTTTTCTTCCCAACCCTCACTATGTGGAACATTTACGTCCTAAAACAGGTGTCGACGAAGAAGTCGCGAACTATGTATTTAAGTGGAAAGAAACACAAACGTTTCTTGGTAAATTGATTGATATGCTTGCTTATATGCTTCCTCAATATAAGAGAGAAGGGAAAAGTCAGCTTGTTATTGGTATTGGTTGTACAGGTGGAAAGCATCGATCCGTTGCCTTCGCGGAGCACATCGGCCATCACTTTGAATCAGAATACCGAACCAATATCACGCACCGGGATATTGAAAAAGGAAAGGGTCACAACTAATATGGATGACAATAATCTGCCAAAGGCTGTCGTAATTGGCGGAGGAACAGGCTTATCGGTACTTCTTCGTGGACTTAAAAAATTCCCTGTCGACATTACTGCAATCGTCACGGTTGCAGATGACGGCGGGAGTTCAGGACGATTGCGTGACGAGTTTGATATTCCTCCTCCAGGTGATGTACGTAACGTAATCACGGCATTATCAGAAGTAGAACCTCTACTAGAAGGACTGATGCAACATCGGTTTAAAAATGGAAATGGGCTATCCGGTCATTCCCTTGGAAACTTGATGCTTGCTGCTATGACAGACATTACAGGTGACTTTGTTCAAGGAGTAAGGGAAATGTGTCGAGTTCTCAATGTTCGAGGTAAAGTGCTCCCTGCTTCTAATCAAAGTGTAATTCTTCACGCAGAAATGCGTGACGGCACGTTTGTGCAAGGGGAGTCACAAATCCCAAAGGTGAACAAAACCATTAAGAAAGTATTTCTCTCCCCACCCGGTATTAAAGCTCTTCCAGAATCTCTGCAGGCGATTCGAGAAGCTGACTTAATTGTACTTGGTCCTGGAAGTCTTTATACAAGCATTCTTCCGAACTTACTTGTTCCTGGCATTGCCGAAGAAATTCAGCATGCTAAAGGAAGAAAAGTCTACGTTTGTAATGTAATGACGCAACTGGGTGAGACGGAGAACTATACGGCGAGTGACCACGTGCAGGCACTCATTGATCACATCGGCTATAAACTAATGGATACTATTATCGTTAATGAACAAATGATTCCATCCTTTTATGCAAAACGTTATGCACAAGAACGAGCTGAGGTTGTGCAATATGACGAAAATCGTCTAAAGAGCTTTGGTTTTCATGTAATCAGTGATAAAATTATCCAATACGATGAGAAGTATGTACGCCACGATGCGAAGAAAATATCATCGATTCTTTTATCATTATTAGACGATAAAACACGATGATGGGTCAGTGGGGCCCCTGCATGGAAAGGGGGGAATGGCAATGTCATTTGCTGCTGATACAAAGAAAGAATTAACACAGTTAGAAAGTAAGCCTTGCTGTGCAAGATCAGAGCTAGCAGCGCTCATTCGAATGAATGGATCTATTTCGTTTGGAAACAGACAATTGATTCTAAACATTCCAACTGAACATGCTGCCATTGCAAGAAGGATTTATACGCTTATTAAACGGATTTATAATTATGACGTTGAACTGCTTGTCCGTAAAAAAATGAGGCTTAAGAAGAACAATGTCTACATTGTTCGAGTATCAGCCAAGGCGAGAGAATTACTTGAGGATCTCGGAATTATGGATAACGCGTTCACTTTCACACGCAAGATATCTTCAGATTTTACAAAGAAATCTTGTTGCAAACGCTCTTATCTTAGAGGGGCATTTCTAGCAGGTGGATCGATTAACCATCCAGAAACATCTTATCATCTGGAGATTTTCTCTATGTATGAAGAGCATACGGAATCACTTTGTAATCTGATGAATGAATTTGGACTTAACGCAAAGATGCTTGAACGAAAGAAAGGCTATATTGTTTATATTAAAGAAGGCGAGAAAATCACAGAATTTCTTAGTGTAGTTGGCGCTCATCAAGCGTTACTCTATTTTGAAGATGTACGGATTATGAAGGATATGCGTAATTCTGTTAATCGGATTGTAAACTGTGAAACTGCCAATTTAAATAAAACAGTCGGCGCAGCATTTCGACAGGTTGAGAATATCCGTTTTATTCAGAATGAGGTAGGTCTTGAAATTCTACCGGATAAATTGAGAGAAATTGCTGAACTTCGTGTGAAGCATCAGGATGTCACGCTGAAGGAGCTTGGTGAAATGGTAACTGGTGGGGCGATTAGTAAATCTGGCATCAATCACCGATTACGAAAAATTGATCAGATTGCTGATAAGCTTCGAACTGGTAAACCTATAACCTAAGGAGCGATTTGTTCGTTTGAGAAAAAGAAAGACTTCCACCGGAATGTGTGGGGGAGGACACTTTTTCTACTAGAATGAGAAAATAAGAAAAACGATTGTTTCTACCTGAATAGGGCTGGAATCTCGTTTTTCTAAATTTTTCAATGTTTGAGATAGCGCTTACTTATTTGAAATACGAAAATAGAGAAGTCTGTGATGTCTAGCTATCGCCGCCTTGGTCCTCGAGTCGCTTTAATTTTACTTGTTGGATTGAAACAGGTTCATATGCTTTTCTGATCAACTGTTCTAAATTAGGGAGGAATGGACAAGTGGTTCAAAAAGAAGTTGTCGTAACATTGGATACAGGATTGCAAGCACGTCCTGCAGCGCTCTTTGTGCAGGAGGCTAATCGTTTTAACGCAGATATTTTTCTTGAAAAAGACGGAAAAAAGGTAAATGCTAAGAGTATTATGGGTATCATGAGTCTTGCTGTTGGTACAGGTGCTTCAGTCATTTTAACTGTCGATGGCAACGATGAAGAAGATGCTATTTCATCATTAATCGAATTCGTTCAAAAAGATTAGAAAAAGCTTGGCTGTTTGCCAAGTTTTTTTGTTTTAATTCTTTAATAACGACCACACAGCTTAAAAAACTAATGAAAAATGCCTTTCCCGTTGTGGGAAAGGCATTTTTGAAGCAGTAGTCTTATGCTTTTTTCTCCATTACTTCATCGATCAAGCCGTATTCTTTCGCTTCAGTGGCTTCCATGAAACGGTCGCGATCTGTGTCACGATCGATTGTTTCAAGTGGTTGACCAGTGCGCTCAGAAAGAATTTTGTTTAGCTTCTCGCGCATTTGGATAATACGTTTTGCATGAATTTCAATATCGGATGCTTGACCTTGTGTACCACCAAGTGGTTGGTGAATCATTACTTCACTGTTTGGAAGTGCATAACGTTTGCCTGGTTCACCAGCAGCAAGAAGAAATGCTCCCATTGAAGCAGCCATACCAATACAGATCGTAGAAACTTTTGGTTTGATGAACTGCATTGTATCGTAAATGGCCATACCTGCAGTGATAGATCCACCAGGGCTGTTGATATAGAGTGAAATGTCTTTATCAGGATCTTCTGCTGCAAGGAAAAGGAGTTGAGCTACGACAGCGTTAGAGACATTGTCGTCAATCCCTGTTCCGAGCATAATGATACGGTCCTTAAGAAGACGAGAATAAATGTCGTACGCTCTTTCACCGCGGTTTGTTTGTTCGATTACCGTTGGAATTAAAACCATTCTAAATTCCTCCCTTATTATCATCAAATATGTAGTTGCTGTACGTTCATCATACCTAAAAGGTCAATATAGGTCAAATAAAGTGCTGTGCAATTCTTATAAAGTTTTTAAGAGAGACCAATCCCTCTGTCCATCTACATCCATTTTCCCCGCATCGCAATCTTTTAAACGGAGCGTGAGTTGGTTTTTTTAAATCGATTATCTGCTAAAAAGTAAGTTGCAATCCTTCTCTCGACTTGATTTCTAATTTGTATGGAAGTATAACGGTATGTCTGGTTATAGCCTCGGCAGTATACCTGGCAAATCACAATGTCTTCTTTTGTGTCTTCGATATATACTCGAATCTTCTGTTCGTGAAGGTATGCTTTAGCATGTTTTAGGTCAGACGTTGCGAGTGCATGGACAGATCGTATAAGCTCCAAGTAAGGTCTGGGAAGTTTCATACTGGAATGGGTTATCCATTTTGTATCGATTTCCAAAACTTTTTTGAGGAAGGGAAGTAAGAGGTAACTTCGGATTGCCCTTGTCTCTTCTGAACTTAATTGGAACATATTAATCACCGCCTGTAGGAACATATGTTTGTGTTCACTTTACTATGAGATATTTGAGACGTCAAGGAAATCACAGAAGGTAATTAGTAGCAGTGTGAGCAAGAACAAGGATGCTTGCCTCTTTTGAGTGTTTTGGAATGGGAAAATCATCTTGCAATATAGGAGCCTATCACGTATAATAATTCTTGCGCTCAACATACGCGCCCGTAGCTCAGTCGGATAGAGCGGTGGTTTCCGGTACCGCGTCAGTCGGGGGTTCGAATCCCTCCGGGCGCACCAACTACATCATTCCAATCCCTTTCGCACAAGCGAGAGGGATTTTTTGTTATGAGCACTAGCACTTCTATTTTCTGAAGTGTTAGATGATGCACCTTTGGTATAGTCGTCTTTTGTGCCATGAGCACAAAAAGAAAAAGAAGAGTAGAACTTGTCCACTCTTCTTGCTATCAGTCACAGCTCTCTAACTGTTCCCGTCATCGTCATCGTCATTTCCTATTTTGCTTGCTCCATTCATCGTATGCTTAAAGCCTGAGTGCATTCCGGTAGCGCATAGTCCTAGCCATAATCCTATAAAGAACGCTTTTTTAAAATCTCCAGGATCCACATAAACATGACTCATCACAATTCCGATAATAATAGAAAGTATGGGTAAGAATCTTGCCGGGAAACCAAACATTTTGAAGAGGTGTACAACTCCGATGATGACTGGAAGCAAAGCAATGCCATAAACAGATAAATCCATGGTATTTGCCTCCTTTTTTTCTCTCTATAAGACAGTCTATGAAGAAAATTGACAGAGGGACGGGCTTCTTCATCATTTTTCTCAAAAAGGGTCTCAAACTACTTTGTTAAAAAACAGAAAATTCTGGTCATTATCCTTTTTTCATACCATATGCTGAACCATTATAGTATGATGAAGGTGGAGGGATTGCGATGGAATTAGGATTGATACAAAAGCAGACGACGAAACTAGTCATGACAACCCAGTTGCATCAAGCGATTTCGATACTCCAATATTCAACTGCAGAGTTACTGGAGTATTTGAAAGAACAAGCACTTGAAAATCCTCTTATTGAACTACATTCACCTTCATGGGAAGGTGGCATACGTTCTTCGAAACGTTCATTTGATGGAGGGGTAAAAAAAGACCCACTCGAATACGTAGAAACAAGAAGAAGTTTACATGATGAACTTCACGATCAGGCAAGGTATTTTAAGCTGTCTAAAAGGATAACGGGTATCGTTCATTACCTCATTGATAACATAGACGAATCAGGTTACCTGATCATAAATGAATTTGAAGTCATGAACTTGCTTCACGTTCAGAAATCTGAAATAGATGAAGCAATGAAGCAGGTTCACATGCTTGAACCAGTAGGTATTGGGGCGCGTTCGCTGTCTGAATGTCTGTATTTGCAGTTAAATGAGAGCAGCTCCTTACATGAACTTGCGCGGGATATTGTAAATGTAAACTTGAAAGCGTTAGCAGAAAAAAAGTACAAAGAGCTTTCTAAGGAATACCAAGTAACAGTTGAAAAAATTCAGCTGGTCGCAGATCTCATTACTACGCTAGATCCAAGACCGGGGACGAAGTGGACATATGAGAAGCCTGCTTATGTCGTGCCGGATGTGAGGATTGAAGAGAAAGACGGTTCGTTTACAATTGCATTACTGGATGATGACTTACCAGCGATGAAAGTGAGCAATGCATATGGATCTGTTGAAACAAATGAAGCAACTGCATATTTAAAGGATAAATATCAGCAGGTGAGCTGGATTTTGAAAAGCATTGAACAAAGAAAGCAAACACTCCGTTCGATCATAAGTGTGTTTATTGTCTATCAGCAGAGGTTTTTAAGGTCGGGAATCAGTGCGTTATCACCCATTACATTGAAGGAAGTGGCAATAGAAGCAGGCGTACACGAATCGACAGTTAGTCGAGCGATTAAAGGTAAATATGTTCAAACCCCTCATGGGTTATTTGCTCTGAAAGATCTATTCACTTCTAAACTATCCAGTGAGTCTGTTGAAGGAACTTCTTCTTCCAGTGTTAAATTATTTATTAAAGAGCTTGTTGAGAAGGAGAATAAGCTGAAGCCATTATCGGACCAAAAGATTGTAGAAGCGCTTCATATTCAAAAGAGTGTTGACGTATCAAGGCGTACGATTGCAAAATATCGGGAAGAATTAAACATTGTAAGTTCTTCAAAAAGAAAACGGTATGTATAACAGCTGCGCTAGCAGCTGATTTTTTTTGCAGTCGCATTCTTTCTTGATTAAACTGAATGAGATGGAGTAAGGAGGTTTAGCGGATGGTAAAAACGGTTAATTTATACACGAAAGAGGCATGTCCACTTTGTGAAGAGGCTTATCAGCTTCTTGAGGGACTCCGGCAAGATGTAGACTTTTCCTTAAATACGATTGATATTTATCAAGACGAGCAACTTTTGGAGAAATTTATGTTGATGATTCCGGTCGTTGAAATTGAAGGAGAAATCGTGGGTTTTGGACAGATTTCAAAAAAATCCGTAAGAAAACGCTTACTTTAAAATTTTCAGTATAACATAGTTGCCCATGCTTTTGGCAACTGCTACAATGAAAATTGTAAGAAGCTCTTTTTGTGATCCAAGTGGGACTAAAAATGTCTAAGCGGGACATAATACGTCTCAGGAAATGAAAAGAACCACAGGGGAGACGAATTATGCGCTCATTATTGTCACTTCAACAAAAACTATTACCAGACATGCTAGAAGTTATGAATAAGCGCTATCGGGTTTTAAGACAGCTAAGACTAATGCAGCCAATTGGCCGCCGAAGTCTGGCAAACAGTCTGGACATTACCGAACGAGTGCTTCGAAGTGAAGTGACCTTCTTGAAAGATCAGGGATTGCTCGAGATGTCGATTCAGGGCATGCAACTGACTGAAGAAGGGGAGCAACTTCTCATGGAACTCGAACCGGTTATGAATGAAGTGTCCGGTCTAGATAACCTTGAAAAACGCTTAAAAGAAAAACTAGGCATTCCGGAAGTATTTATAGTTCCTGGTGACAGTGATGTAACTCCCTGGGTTAAGAAAGAAATGGGTAGAGCCGCTGTGGGACGCTTGAAAAAGTTTCAGCTCAAAGATAGAGTGATTGCTGTAACAGGCGGTACCACACTCGCAGGTGTTGCCGATATGATGATTCCTTCTCTGGATATGGAGGGGACACTGTTCGTGCCAGCCCGAGGGGGTCTTGGTGAACAAGTTGAAAATCAGGCGAACACGATTTGTGCGAAGATGGCGCGGAAAGCCCATACCGATTATCGTTTACTTCATGTACCAGATCAGCTGAGCGAAGAAGCATACCAATCTCTGATTGAAGAACCAGGCGTCAAAGATATCCTAGAGATTATCAAGTCAGCCGGTATTGTGGTTCACGGGATTGGAGAAGCTAAAACAATGGCGCAGAGACGTAAATCCACGCTTGATGTGATTGACAAGATCGAGGAGAGACACGCTGTTGCTGAAGCATTTGGGTATTACTTCGATCAGTCGGGAGAAGTCGTTCACAAAGTGAAGACAATTGGACTGCAACTCGAGGATTTGGAACGAAGTGAACTAGTCATTGCGGTTGCCGGCGGCCGTTCGAAAGCGAAAGCAATCGAAGCCTATTTAAAGACAGGGATCCAAAGCATCCTTGTCACTGACGAAGGCGCCGCTAAAGCGTTATTAGAGGGAAAATCCCTTTATTAAATAAAACACACACCTCGGGAAACGAGGAAATTCAAGGAGGAACTACACAATGGCAACAAAAGTAGGTATTAACGGTTTTGGACGTATTGGACGTAACGTATTCCGTGCAGCATTAAACAACCCTGGTGTTGATATTGTAGCTGTAAACGATCTTACAGATGCGAACATGCTTGCACATCTTCTTAAATACGATTCCGTACACGGAGAACTTAATGTAGAAGTAGAAGTTAATGGCGAGAACCTCGTAGTTAACGGAACTGAAATCAAAGTTCTTTCTGAGCGCGACCCAGCACAACTAGGATGGGGCGATCTTGGTGTTGAAGTGGTTATCGAATCCACTGGACGTTTCACAAACCGTGAAGACGCTGCGAAGCACCTTGAAGCAGGAGCTAAGAAAGTTGTCATCTCCGCACCAGCTAAAAACGAAGACATCACTGTTGTTTTAGGTGTTAACGAAGATAAGTACGATGCAGGTAGCCACCACGTTATCTCTAACGCATCTTGTACTACAAACTGTCTAGCACCAGTTGCTAAAGTATTGAACGACAAGTTCGGTATCAAGCGCGGTCTAATGACAACAACTCACTCTTATACAAACGATCAGCAAATTCTTGATCTTCCACATAAAGACTACCGTCGTGCTCGCGCAGCAGCTGAAAACATCATTCCAACTTCAACTGGAGCTGCAAAAGCAGTATCTCTAGTACTTCCAGAGCTTGATGGTAAGTTGAATGGTATGGCTATGCGTGTTCCTACACCTAACGTATCAATCGTTGACCTTGTAGCTGAACTTGATGCAGACGTATCTGTTGATGAAGTGAACGCTGCTCTTAAAGAAGCTGCTGAAGGCGATCTTAAAGGATACCTTGGTTACAGCGACGAGCCACTAGTATCAAAAGACTACAATGGTAACCCTCATTCTTCAATCGTAGATGGTATTTCTACTATGAATATTGACGGTAACATGGTTAAAGTTATCTCTTGGTATGACAACGAGTGGGGCTATTCTAACCGCGTAGTTGATCTTGTCGACTACATCGCTGCAAAAGGGCTATAATAAGAATTGTTAATAGAGGAGGAGGAAGTCTTGAGCCTTCCTCCTTTTCCATTTTACATTTATGGGTATAGCTTTAGTTAAGAGGTTCGTTTTTTTAACTTCTTAAAACTTTGTGCAGAGGAGGACATGCTTTATGAACAAAAAGTCAATTCGTGATGTTGATTTAAAAGGCAAAAAGGTATTTTGCCGTGTTGATTTCAACGTTCCCATGGAAGATGGAAAAGTAACAGATGAAACACGCATCAAAGCTGCGCTACCAACGATTCAGCATTTGTCTGATCAAGGAGCGAAAGTCATTCTTGCGAGCCACCTCGGTCGTCCTAAAGGTGAGGCTGTAGATGAGCTACGTCTAGATCCGGTTGCGGACCGCTTGAGTGATCTTATTGGTAAAACTGTTACAAAAACAGACGCAGTCTATGGTGAAGAAGTAGACCGTGCTATCGCAGATCTTCAAGATGGCGAACTTCTTCTTATCGAAAATGTACGTTTTGAAGCTGGAGAAGAGAAAAATGATGAAGAACTTGCGAAGAAATTTGCTGCAATGGCAGATCTCTATGTAAACGATGCTTTTGGGGCAGCACACCGTGCTCACGCTTCAACAGAAGGCATTGCTCATCATATTCCTGCTGTAGCTGGTTTTCTAATGGAAAAAGAGCTTGAGGTTCTAGGAAGTGCGCTTTTAGATCCTTCTCGTCCTTTTACTGCTATTATTGGCGGAGCGAAAGTAAAAGATAAAATCGGTGTCATTGATCACCTACTTGATAAAGTAGATAATTTGATCATTGGTGGCGGTCTTGCTTATACATTTGTGAAAGCATTAGGACATGAAGTTGGTCAATCTCTTCTTGAAGAAGATAAAATTGATCTTGCAAAGTCATTTATGGATAAAGCAAAAGAAAAAGGCGTTAACTTTTATATGCCAGAAGATGTCATCATCGGTGATGATTTTTCAAACGATGCCAACACGAAAGTGGTAAGCATTGAAGACATTCCTTCTGACTGGGAAGCACTTGATATTGGACCAAAAACTAGAGAAACGTATAGCAAAGTTATTGCGGATTCTAAGTTAGTTATTTGGAATGGCCCGATGGGTGTATTCGAACTAGAAGTTTATGCAAATGGAACAAAAGCAGTCGCTAAAGCCCTCGCGAATGCAAACGATACGTATTCTGTTATCGGTGGTGGTGACTCTGCAGCAGCGGTTGAGAAATTTGGTTATGCTGATCAAATGAGCCACATTTCTACTGGCGGCGGTGCTTCACTTGAGTTCATGGAAGGGAAAGATCTTCCTGGAGTCGTAGCACTTAACGATAAATAAAATACTTATTTTTTTAATCTTATAAAGGATGGTGAGTGAACATGCGCAAACCAATCATCGCAGGTAACTGGAAGATGAACAAAACACTTACGGAAACAAAGAGCTTTGTTGACGAAGTGAAAGGACTTATTCCTGATGGCAATCGCGTAGATTCCGTTGTCTGTGCTCCTGCTCTTTTCCTTGATTATTTAACGGATGAGTTAGAAGGCACAGCACTTCAAGTAGGTGCTCAAAACATGCACTTTGAAGAAAACGGCGCGTTTACAGGTGAAATTAGCCCTGTAGCACTTAACGATCTTGGCGTAAGCTATGTGATCCTTGGTCACTCTGAACGTCGTGAGCTATTTGGTGAAACGGACGAAATCGTCAACCAGAAGACTCATGCAGCCTTCAAACATAACTTAACACCAATTATCTGTGTCGGTGAAACGTTGGAACATCGTGAAAGCGACGTAACTGAAGATATTGTAAAAGCACAGGTTCAAAAAGCAATCGCTGGTCTAACGAATGAACAAGTTGCTCAATCCGTAATCGCATATGAGCCAATCTGGGCAATCGGTACAGGCAAGACAGCAACAAGCGATCAAGCGAATGATGTATGTTCGTTTATCCGTGGCGTCCTTAAAGACGAAACGTCAGACGAAACAGCTAATGCGGTTCGTATTCAATATGGCGGCAGTGTGAAACCTGCTAACATTGATGAGCTTATGGGTAAATCCGACATCGATGGTGCTTTAGTTGGCGGCGCAAGCCTTGATGCGAAATCTTTCCTTCAGCTTTTGGAGGCTGGTCAGAATGCCTAAAAAGCCAGAAGCTTTAATTATCCTAGACGGTTTTGGTCTAAGAGATGAAGAAAAAGGAAATGCCGTTGCTCATGCAAACAAACCTAACTTTGATCGCTACTGGAACCAATACCCTCACGCAACCCTACAAGCGTGTGGTAAAGCTGTTGGCCTTCCTGAGGGACAAATGGGTAACTCTGAAGTAGGTCACTTGAATATCGGTGCTGGACGCATCGTCTATCAAAGCTTAACAAGAGTAAACCTTGCAATCGAAGAAGGCGACTTCTTTGAGAACGAAACATTTCTAGAGGCTATTGACCATGCGAAGAAAAAAGGAACAAGCCTACACTTGTTCGGCCTTCTTTCTGACGGTGGGATTCATAGTCACATTAAACATCTTTTTGCTCTTCTTGAACTTGCTGCAAAGCAAGGTTTAGAAGATGTCTATGTTCACGGTTTCCTTGACGGTCGTGATGTTGGCCAACAATCTGCGAAAACCTACATTCAGCAGTTAGAGGAAAAAATGGAAGAAGTCGGAGTTGGTCGTCTTGCGACTCTCTCAGGACGTTATTATTCCATGGACCGCGATAAGCGTTGGGATCGCGTAGAGAAGTCTTACCGTGCCCTGGCATACGGTGAAGGTCCTTCTTATACTGATCCATACGAATTGATCGATGATAACTATAAGAATGAAATCTATGATGAATTCGTCCTTCCTTCTGTTATGACGGAAGAAGACGGTTCACCGATTGCGACGGTTGATGATGAGGATGCAGTCATCTTCTTTAACTTCCGTCCTGACCGAGCAATCCAGATTTCACAAGTCTTTACAAATGATGATTTCCGCGGTTTCGAACGTGGAGAAGAACGTCCGAAAAACATCCATTTTGTATCATTAACTCGTTTTAGTGAAACAGTTGGAGGCGACGTTGCTTTCAAACCAGCGAACCTTGATAACACGCTTGGTGAAGTATTAGCTCAGCAGGACTACAAGCAGCTGCGTATTGCTGAGACAGAGAAATACCCACACGTGACGTTCTTCTTTAGCGGTGGACGCGAAGAAGAGTTTCCTGGTGAAGAACGTATCCTTATCGACTCTCCGAAGGTTGCAACCTATGACTTGAAACCGGAGATGAGTGCCTATGAAGTGACGGACGCGTTACTGAAAGAACTCGATGCCGATAAGCACGATGCGATCATCTTGAACTTTGCGAACCCTGACATGGTTGGGCATTCCGGAATGCTTGAGCCGACAGTCAAAGCGATCGAAGCTGTTGACGAATGTCTTGGTAAGATCGTTGATAAAATTAAAGAAAAAGGCGGTCATGCGATCATTACTGCTGACCACGGGAACTCGGATGAAGTTACCACGCTTGATGGTGATGCGATGACCGCTCATACGACGAACCCTGTACCTGTTATCGTAACAAAAGAAGGTGCTGAGCTTCGCACAGATGGAATTCTTGCGGACCTTTCACCAACACTTCTCGATTTGCTTGGCGGCAAGCAACCGAAAGAAATGACAGGGAAATCATTAATTAAATAATTTACATTTAAAGGAGATGACACGTTATGCCAATCATTACTGACGTTTATGCACGCGAGGTCCTTGACTCCCGCGGCAATCCAACAGTTGAAGTAGAAGTATTTACAGACGCAGGTGTTAAAGCACGTGCAATGGTACCATCTGGTGCATCCACTGGTGAGTACGAAGCAGTTGAACTTCGTGACGGTGACAAAGATCGCTACCTTGGTAAAGGTGTAGAAAAAGCAGTAGCAAACATCAACGAAACAATCGCTCCAGAGCTAGTAGGCATGAGCGTTTATGACCAGCTTGGAGTCGACCACATGATGATCGACCTTGATGGTACTGACAACAAAGGCAAACTTGGCGCTAACGCGATTCTAGGCGTATCTATGGCTGTTGCACGCGCTGCTGCAGAAGAGCTTGAGCTTCCACTTTACGTATACCTTGGTGGATTCAACGCAAAAACTCTTCCAACACCGATGATGAACATCTTAAACGGTGGAGAGCACGCTGATAACAACGTAGACATCCAAGAATTTATGGTTATGCCTGTTGGCGCACCTTCTTTCAAAGAAGCACTTCGCACTGGCGCTGAAATTTTCCACAGTCTTAAAGGCGTTCTTAAAGAAAAAGGCCTTAACACTTCTGTAGGTGACGAAGGTGGATTCGCTCCAGACCTTGGATCAAACGAAGAAGCGATTCAAACAATTATCGAAGCAATCGAAAAAGCTGGCTACAAGCCTGGTGAAGAAGTAATGCTTGCACTTGACGTAGCATCTTCTGAAATCTACAGCGACGGTAAATACAACCTTGCTGGTGAAGGTGTAGTGAAGACATCTGAAGAAATGATCGAATTCTACAGCCAGCTATGTGAAAAATATCCAATCATCTCAATTGAAGATGGTCTTGACGAAAACGACTGGGAAGGTTGGGAGAAACTTACTCAGGCTCTTGGTGAGAAAGTTCAGCTTGTTGGTGACGATCTTTTCGTTACAAACACAAACAAACTTTCTGAAGGAATCGAGCGTAGCGTAGGTAACTCTATCCTAATCAAAGTGAACCAAATCGGTACACTAACTGAAACGTTCGATGCTGTTGAAATGGCGAAGCGCGCTGGTTACACAGCTGTTATCTCTCACCGTTCTGGTGAAACAGAAGATACAACGATCGCTGACATCGCTGTTGCAACAAATGCTGGACAAATTAAAACAGGCGCACCGTCTCGTACGGACCGCGTTGCGAAATACAACCAGCTTCTTCGTATCGAAGATGAACTTGAGCACCTTGCAGTCTACGGTGGCCGTAAGAGCTTCTACAACTTAGATAAGAAGTAAGTGATGAACTAACCCCGCGTGAAAACGCGGGGTTTTTTTAATTTCTATTACTTTATTTCTTTCTGGAAATTTCTTTTTTCTAAAAGAAGGTTGTTTTTAGAAGAGGGTTTGTATGAAGAACCACACTTGATCGCAGATTGTAGCGGAAGGTGCTCGACTCCTGCGGGACTAGCGGGACAGGTGAGACCCCACAGGCGCAATGTTTTTGTGCGCCGAGGAGGCTCACCGCCCGCCCCGCGGAAAGCGAGCACCTGGAGCAGAAATCAGCCACCACTCTTATTGCTACAAAAAAACAGCCACATTGGTTAATACAACGTTAAGGTGGTATTGAGATTGTCATGTATTACCGAAATAGATTGCTTTTATTGAAAAATTTATGGTAAATTTATAGTATTGGAAAGGCTATAGTCCGGGAGGTGGAATTATGCATCTTGCAGCAACAATTGCATTAGTTATCGTTTCAATCTTACTCATTACTGTCGTATTGCTTCAGTCAGGTAAAAGTGCCGGTTTATCAGGAGCTATTACTGGTGGCGCTGAACAATTATTCGGAAAGCAGAAGGCCCGCGGTTTTGAAGCGGTTTTAAATAGAGTTACGGTAGTACTTGCCGTATTGTTCTTTGTTCTTTCAATTCTCGTTGCCTATCTCGTGTAACGTGATCAAGAAAGCAGCAGGTGCTGATCCACCTGCTGCTTTTTTCATTGGATTAAGAAAAAAGCTGGTTTTTTGTCGAATCGTTGAGGGAAATGACGTTAGAAGAACGAATTTCTTTTGCCTTCCGATTGAAACAGGTAAAATGCTTATAAGGGCCACGATAGACGGGATAAAGGTTTTTTTCGTAGGCTAAACTAAAGAGTAGGATTGAAATACTTGGAGGAGGATCACATCATGAAAGTAGTAGCACCTAAGCCATTTACATTCGAGGGAGGTAATCGAGCTGTATTAATGTTGCATGGTTTTACTGGAAATTCTGCGGATGTAAGAATGATGGGGCGTTATTTGCAAGAACAAGGTTATACCTGTCACGCTCCTCAATATGAGGGTCACGGCGTTCCCCCTGAAGAATTAGTACATACCGGACCAACTGATTGGTGGAAGAACGTTACAGAAGGTTATGAAAAGCTTAAAAGTATGGGCCATGAAGAGATTGCTGTTGTTGGGTTGTCTCTCGGAGGCGTATTTTCTTTAAAGCTCGGTTATACTGTTCCTGTAAAGGGAATCGTACCCATGTGCGCTCCAATGGATATGAAGGACGAGGAAACGATGTATAAAGGAGTTCTCTCTTATGCAAGAGAGTATAAGAAATTCGAACGAAAAACACCTGAGGAAATTGATAAAGAGATGGAAGCGTTCAAGGAAACCCCTATGAATACACTTGGAGAATTAAGAGACCTCATCTATGATGTACGTGATAACATTGACATGATTTATGCACCTACATTTGTCGCACAAGCTAGAAATGATGAAATGATCAATACCGAAAGTGCGAATGTGATCCACGATAAAGTAGAATCAGATGAGAAGAGCTTAAAGTGGTATGAGAACTCTACGCATGTCATAACGCTAGGAAAAGAAAAAGAAGAGCTTCATAAAGATGTTCATGCTTTTCTTGATGGGTTGGAATGGTCAGAGTAGTAGATAACGGTTTATTTTACTAGAAAGAAGGTGGAAGACAATGGCAGAAGAACATGACCAAAAGATATTGAGCTTCATGAGGGACGAAGCTTATAAGCCCCTTACTGTTCAGGAACTTGAAGAAGTATTTGGCGTGAAAGACTCCAGTGAATTTAAGGAATTTGTCAAAACCCTTAACGGTTTGGAAGATGAAGGATTGATCGTTAGAACTCGAAGCAATCGCTATGGGATTCCAGAAAAGATGAATCTTGTACGAGGAAAGCTTCAAGTCCATGCAAAAGGTTTTGCCTTTTTGATTGCCGATAGTGATACCGGTGAGAAAGACGTCTATATTAATCAGGCTGATTTAGAAGGCGCAATGAACGGAGACCGCGTTATTGTTCGTCTTCATCAAAAGTCATCCGGTTCTCGCCCCGAAGGTACGGTTATTCGTATTATTGAGCGCGGTGTGAAGCGAACAGTCGGGACGTATTCGGACAGCAAACATTTTGGTTTTGTAATTGCGGATGATAAACGGATCCCGCATGATATCTTTATTCCAAAAGGGGCTACGGGTGGGGCAGTTGATGGCCACAAAGTGGTTGTAGAGATCACTAAATATCCTGAAGGACGTATGAGCGCAGAAGGTAGAATAACAGAAATTTTGGGACATAAAAATGATCCTGGTGTCGATATACTTTCAATCATTTACAAACATGAGCTACCAGGAGAGTTCCCTGAAGCGACGATGCAACAAGCGAATAATACTCCAGATCAAATCGACGAGAAAGAAATTGAAGGAAGACGGGATCTTCGGGAAGATACCATCGTAACGATCGATGGTGCAGATGCGAAGGATTTAGATGATGCGGTTAATGTCGTGAAGTTACCGAACGGCAACTACAAGCTAGGTGTTCATATTGCGGATGTGACATACTATGTGACTGAAAATTCACCGATCGATCAGGAAGCTCTTGATCGCGGAACGAGTGTGTATTTAGTAGACCGAGTGATTCCAATGATTCCACATCGTCTCTCGAACGGAATTTGTAGCTTGAATCCACAGGTCGATCGTCTAACGATTTCTTGTGAAATGGAAATTTCCCCACAAGGTGAAGTAGTTAATCATGAGATCTTCCCAAGTGTGATTAGAACGAACGAGAGAATGACGTATACGGATGTGCGTAAAATTCTGCAACGTGAGGATGACGAAGTTCTTGAACGCTATAAGTCTCTCGTTCCGTTCTTTGATGGTATGGGCGAACTTGCAGAAATCCTAAGAAAAGGTCGTTTTGAGCGTGGTGCAATTGATTTTGATTTTGCTGAAGCAAAAGTACTTGTTGATGAAGAAGGAGCGCCACAGGAGATTGTTCAACGTGAACGTTCAGTAGCAGAGCGATTAATCGAAGAGTTTATGCTTGTAGCGAATGAAACAGTCGCTCAGCATTTTCATTTTATGGAAGTTCCGTTCATGTACCGTATTCACGAAGATCCAGATGCAGACAAGCTAAATACGTTCTTCGAGTTCATTACGAACTTTGGTTATGTTATGCGAGGTAATGCTAATACAGTTCATCCTCGTGCCCTTCAGAAGCTTCTAGAAGAAGTGAAAGGCGAGCCAGAAGAAGCTGTCATTAGTAAAGTTATGTTGCGATCGATGCAACAAGCGAAATATTTCCCTGAAAGCCTTGGTCACTTCGGATTATCGACAGATTTCTATACGCATTTCACATCGCCGATTCGTCGTTATCCTGACTTAATCGTGCATCGTTTAATTCGTACGTATCTATTTGAGAAAAAAGTCGATAACCAAACGATTTCCAAGTGGAACGAGGCACTCGGTGACATTGCTCAGCATGCTTCAGCAATGGAAAGGCGTGCAGTTGACGCTGAACGTGAAACAGACGACCTGAAAAAAGCAGAGTTTATGAAAGATAAGATCGGGGAAGAGTTTGAAGGTGTGATTAGCGGAGTAACCAACTTTGGTTTGTTTATTGAACTGCCAAATACGATCGAAGGTCTTGTCCACGTTAGTTATTTAACAGATGACTATTATCATTACGATGAAGGTGCTTATGCGATGATCGGGGAACGTACCGGCAACGTCTACCGCATCGGTGATGAAATTTCGATTCGGGTCCTGAATGTTAACATTGATGAGCGGGCAATTGATTTCGAAATTGTTGGAATGAAACCACCGAAAGAACGTCGTAGAAAAGAAAGTCCTAAAGTTATTGAAGGTGGAAAGCGCAAAAAGCGTGGTAAGTCTTCTAAGAAAACAACGGATGCAGGTTCGAAAAAACGTAAGTTCTCTCCACCTAAAGATGGTCAGGGAACGAAGAAGAAACCTAAAACCAAAAAGAAAAAGCGTAAAAACAATAATGCCTAAGTAACGGATATCAGCTATGACGGTCAGAGTAAGTCATCTTGACTTATTCTGACCAAATTGATATACTGGAGTTCGACGTTTGAGAGGAGGTACGGTCATGCCAAAAGGTGATGGTGGACTCATTGCACAAAACAAGAAAGCAAGACATGATTATTCCGTTATTGAAACATACGAAGCAGGTTTGGTGTTACAGGGTACTGAAATCAAATCCATCCGGGCAAGACGCGTAAACCTGAAGGACTCTCACGCCATTATTCGTAAAGGAGAAATCTTTCTTTTGAACATGCACATCAATGAGTATGAGCAGGGGAATCGTTTTAATCATGATCCAACCCGCACTCGTAAGCTATTGATGAAGCGTAAAGAGATTGATAAGCTCATTGGCCTCACGAAAGAACAGGGCTATACGATTATTCCGCTTAAAGTCTATATCAAAAATGGTTATGCGAAAGTACTTCTTGGTCTTGCTAAGGGTAAGAAGAAGTACGACAAGCGTCAGGATCTAAAAGATAAGACGATGAAGCGTGAAGTAGATAAAGCGTTGAAAGAGCGTCAGCAGATATAGTTTCCATTTGATTGGAATTTGATCTGTGTTATACTAATTAGTACCGAAACAACATATAAAGCTTAAGTGCTTACCCGTTTTCGGTTCTCATTTCTTATATGGGGGCGTTACGGATTCGACAGGGATAGGTCGAGCTTAAGTCGCGAGTCGAGTTGGCGAGCTACGTTAAAAACGCCACGCCTATAATTGGCAAAGAAAACAACAACTTCGCACTAGCAGCGTAAGCTGTTTTGCGGTTCCTCCCTCCATCGCCCATGTGGTAGGGTAAGGGACTCAACTTAAGTGGGATACGCCAACAATCCACCGTCTGAGGAAAGTTGGAAGAGATTAACCAGACTAGCTACAAGGAAGCCTGTCGTTGGGCTGAATTGTAGTGAAACGCTAATATAACGACTACACTCGTAGAAGCTTAAGTGCCGATATCTCTGGACGTGGGTTCGACTCCCACCGTCTCCACCAAATACATATTTGGTGGTTTTTTATTTGGAAAAAATCTGATTTCACTCAAAAAACCAGAGATAAGTTTTTCGACTTGTCTCTGGTTTCTTACATTTCAGCTATTCGCTTTCTCTGATTGAAGATCATGAAGGCGTTTTTTAAAGGAATTTGAATGTGGCGTGATGACGTGATGCCCAAGCGCTTTTGCTAATCCGAAGACCGGCATATTGCCATAAATACTTTCATACTTTGAGCTCGGAAGGACGTAAGTCTCATGATAAATTCCGACTGCGCGATTATTACCTACTTTTTTATTGAAGTTTTTCCATGCGGTTAAATGGGTCTTTCCGTGGGCGTAAGAGTGCAAGTCTTCTGGTGAACGCCAGTACTGTATGAGTAGTGTCGTTCGTAAGCTGAAGAAGTTTTCCATTGATAAACAACCGAGATTTTTGTTCATACTAAGTTCTCTTATCATTCCTGGCATGGCTAGAAATACTGGAAACCATTTATGAATTGCCCACCATTGATTAATACGCATACCGATAAGAAACACAACGACGTCCTCTCCTTTATCGACTGTGTATCGCCCGCTAAAAATCTTCTTCCCCATCCTTTGCTTCCCCCTTTAGTTTAGAGCTTCATTTTCGTTTCATTTGCCCATTCAATCGCAGCTTGAGTGGTACGTTTTCCATAGTCTAATGTTATCAGCCAGAACTTTGCGTCTTCTTTCTCACCATAGGTGTGAGTAATCATTTGCTCAATTGCTTCGTACGTACTGAAACGCTCATGGAGTTTAGACAGGTAATGATCAATCTGTTTGGTCGTAGAGTCTTTACTCTGGTGATGACTGAAAAAAAGTTTAAGTAATAATTCGTTCTTTTCGATGGGGAGCTCTTCAATGGGACTTTTTATCCAATCTTCTAGTGCATGCCAACCTTGTAGTGTTAAGTCATATTCCTTCTTGTCTGGTTTTCCTGGCTCACTCAATTTATTTACCGTAACGAGATTTTCTTCAACAAGATTTTTTAACGTCGGGTAAATTTGACCGTAACTAATTTTCCAAAAATGATTTAAGCTCTCATCGATCATCTGCTTAATGGAATATCCCGTTCGACAGCCAGATGTTAGCAAACCAAGAATAGCGAATTTTGTATGTGTAGGTTTCGTCATTTTTACCACTCCCTATATCTGAATGATACATATCATTTAGATATATAATAACGCATTTTACAATAGATGGAAAGTGTTTTTTGGCAATCTCTATACCAAAACAAGCCGTCCTGAATTGAACGGCTTGTTTGAAATAATAATGAGATGCTGTTGCGTATTCTATTTTGTTTGTGACCTCTATCTCTCTTTGACTAAACTCTTCTTCGCAATCGTGAGTGCATTCAGAACTTTTGGGAAGGCAGTATAAGGAATCAGTTGAATCATCACTTTCACGCCTTATCGGTTGTTTATAAAATACATTATCTGAATAAGAACCATGCAGATAAAGGATAGGGACTAAATGGAAGATTTCATATAGTCAATAAACGCTCGTGACGCATAGGATATGTATTTTTCTTTTCTTAATATAATTCCAAGGTCCCATGGAATCGATGGTTTTTCAATTGGGATCGGAACGACGTCGTCTTGATTGATTTTCGTTAGAATCGATCGCGGGAAGAAGGTAACGCCTAAATTGTGGCCGACCATATCGCTGATGAAATCCCATTGTGAGCTTTCATATGAGATATGCGGCTCAAAGCCTGCATTCTGGCATCGTTTAATCATCTGATCATGAAGCATGAAATCTTCGCTGAAAAGAATAATCCGTTCCTCACGAACATCTTCAATCGTCACTGATTTCCTTTCAGCTAGAGGGTGAGATCGATGGACGAACAACATCAACTCTTCTGAGGTAAAAGGAAGTGTATCAAATTTTTCTTCGTTAACTGGAAGAAGACCGATCCCGAAATCCAATTCTCCATCAAGAATTTTTTCCTGAGCAATATTTGCCCCATGCTCCATGAGTTCAATCGTGATGTCTGGATAGCGTTCCTGGAATCCTTTAATAATGGTTGGAAAATAGAGAACGCCGATCAGTGGGGGGAGTCCAATTTTGATATGTCCCTTCTTAAGATGCATCATATCGTATAAATGAGATGACAAATCATCTACCATATTTAATATTTTCTCTCCTTCAGCAAAGACGATTTTGCCGGCATCCGTTAATTCACTCGACCTTGCTGATCGATCTAGCAGTTCTACATCAAGCTCTATTTCCAGATTCTTCACCATTTTACTTAAAGTGGGCTGAGAGATATAGAGGGAGTGAGAAGCTTTCGTGAAGCTTTTTTGTCTCGCTACTTCGATAAAGTAAGCAAGCTGTTTAATGTCCATATAAAAGCTCCTGTCTATTCCACTTTGCAACGAAGTGGATTGGTTACCTTTCATTCTAGTCCTTACAATATCACATGTAAATCGTGAAAGGAGTGACTCGCCCTTCCTCATTCGTTTATCGGGTAATTTTCCATATTTTCTCGTTAAAAAGAAGAATATTTGGGGAATAGAATCATGTGAGACGAATTCAGTGGAGGTGCTAAGCTTGAGTAAAAACGTATTAATCATTTCTGGAGATGCTGTAGAAGCCCTTGAAATTTACTATCCATATTATCGCTGCTTAGAGGAAGGGTATGACGTAACGATTGCTTCTCCTTCTGTTAAAAAGCTACAAACCGTATCCCATGATTTTACTGACGAAATGGAAACCTTTGTTGAGAAACCTGCTTACGGTATTGAAAGCCATAAATCCTTTGCGGATGTCGATCCAACTCAATTCGACGGTATCATTATTCCTGGGGGAAGAGCACCAGAGTATATCCGCATGGATGAGAATGTTCCAGGAATTCTGAGGCATTTTTTTGAGGAAAACAAGCCAGTGGGTGCTATTTGCCATGCAGCCCAGGTATTAAATGTTATCCCGGAAATCATGAGAGAACGGGAATACACGGCTTATCCTGCATGTAAACCGGACGTAACAGCTTGTGGAGCAACCTATATTGATGAGAAGCTTCATACGAGTGGTAACCTTGTTTCAGGACAAGCGTGGCCAGATTTACCAGGATTTATGAAAGAATTTCTGCGATTGTTAAAATAAATGAAACTATCTCTCATTTCATACTTACAAAAACCCTGATAGATCGTCTATCGGGGTTTCTTAAGATGCAGGATATTTGGTTTGCCCGATTGCTGAGATAACAGCCCCAATCGCCTGAATCCAGCTTCCTAGAACATTAATGTTCGTTGCTTCCTCATGATTTAGCTCCTTAATTCCAGATATAGCTTGAAGGGAATTTCCAACCGCTTGAAGAAAATTTCCATAAATGCTATATAGTGCTGAAGCAGAAGGTTCTCCACCTAAAGCATCTGCCAAAGATACTCCCCCACCAAGTGCCTGTAGCCAATTTCCATCGATATCTAATAATTGTTTTACTTTATCATCAAAATCAATCAAAATACCTGTCACTACAGTTGAGTTTCCGATCGCTTGTATTTGATTTCCTAGCTTATCTAATGAAGGAGGATCGATCGTATCCGCAATAAGTGCGTTACCGGTCCCCTGCATGACATTTCCAATCAGATTCAGACTATCAAGGATACTGGAATTAATTTCTTTAATAGGAGTGCTTCCGATAGCAGCTAGAATTGTCCCGATTGCCTGTATCCAAGAACCGAACACACCTTTTACCTCGTTGTTCAACATATAATCCCTTCTCTAAAAGTCGTCCTATAGTATTCTATACAAAATGGAGCAGGATGTTAATCAAACAGCAATTATTCATTGGAAGTGGAATTAACATAGCAATTCAAGGGTTGAGAGGGTGTGCTGTCAAGATACTTAGAAAAGAAAATAGCTGTATCCGGTAATGGGAAACTTCCGAAAGTAGCATACATCCTTTGCGGTCCGACAAAATCGAGAATAAAACCGGTATCTCTAAGTTGAAGAAAGAGGAAATAATGAAACCGGTATGTCTGTATTCCTTTCTGTTCATCCTATAAAGAAGGAGGTGAAGGGAAATGGCTATGGATGTATTGTGTGAAGTGGCGAACTGTGTCCACAATCGTAACGGAAAAAAGTGTGGAGCGGACGAAATATATGTTGTCAGTCATCAAGGTAATCAAGCCAGTAACAGTGAAGAAACAGATTGTAAAACATTTGAGCCTAGCACCCTTTAATACCTTTGGAGATTTAAAAGTAAAAATAAGCCAGCCCCTTATGAGGCTGGCTTATCATTTTTTATGATTCGGGTATCCTTTTTAGATTATCGTTTACCTTTTTTAGCTCGTTGCACCATTTTATGGAAGAATGGACGTGCAAGTGAAAGGAGTGTGACAGGGGTTCCTTCCAATACTAGGACATTTTGCATGAGTCATACCACTTTGTCACTCAGGGGTTTTTTTGAAATTTGCTATATAATTCCAAACTCAACAGCTCCGGTCTTTCCAAGAAGCCCATTCAGACGAATCTCCTCTGGGGGTTTATTAGTAACTTTTTCACTTAATGCTCTATGCCAGGTTGCTGCCTTTTCAATAAAGCGTCCTGCAACTTCTGCTTTGAATGAAAGTGTTGATTCCTCTCCGTTTAAACGTTTAGCCCACCATGAGTTAAATTCTTCTGTTAAACACGAAAATACTTTTTCTAGAGGTGCTTCAAGTCTTAGCTCTTGTTCGATATGAAAATTACCATGCTTTAAATTGGCACTCAATTTCCATTGGCTGTGTTCCCCATACAGGTTAGGTTTTAGTGTTAGTAAAGAGGAGGGAAAATATGATTTTCCTCATTGACCCATTGGAAGATTTCGCTGTAGGGTTATCGCATCATTTAAGACGGTTTGTCGCTGTTTTCTTTCATGTTGATGAGAACAAAGTTCGCTTCTTCTAGAATGGTTAAATGCTTCATTAAAGGTAACATTGATATATTACTTAATCTTAAGGTGTATTCCCCATTTATCACAACTGAAAATGACAGGGGAAATATGGGAAATTGATAGAAACAAAAAAGTTTTCAATTAATTTCTGATAATTGTTTGCGTTAAAGTGCGAAAACTAGTATCATCAAAGAATATAAATTTTGAATTGAGTAAATTATCTAATTTTATTTGCGAGTTGGAAGGGTGATCAGAATGGAAGGAAAGAAAGATTTACGTATCAGAAGTAAAGTCATCAGTGAAGGCGTAAACCGAGTGCCGAATCGTTCCATGCTTCGCGCGGTTGGATTTACAGATGAAGATTTTAAGAAACCTATGATCGGTGTAGCGAGTACGTGGAGCGAAGTTACGCCTTGTAATGTACATATTGATCGCCTCGCACGAGAGGCGAAGGGAGGCGCTGCTGATAATGGCGGTGCACCGATGATTTTTAACACGATTACTGTATCAGATGGGATTGCGATGGGACACGAAGGAATGTTCTATTCGTTGCCAAGCCGTGAGATCATTGCAGACTCGATTGAAACGGTTACGAATGCCGAACGTCTGGATGGTATTGTAGCGATTGGCGGTTGTGACAAAACGACTCCAGGTTGTTTGATGGCGATTGGGCGCATGAACATTCCTTCTGTCTATGTATACGGTGGAACGATACAGCCCGGGAAGCTTGATGGAAAGGATATTGACATCGTCTCTTCCTTTGAAGCGGTTGGACAGTACCAGGCTGGAACAATTAATGATGAAGAGCTACATAAAGTTGAATGCCATGCCTGTCCTGGAGCAGGAGCGTGTGGTGGCATGTATACCGCTAACACGATGGCATCTGCTGTTGAAGCGCTCGGGATGAGTATTCCTGGTTCATCATCAACACCTGCTGTGAATGATTACAAAGAGACGGAATGTCGTCAGGCTGGAGAACTTGTCGTGACCCTTCTCGAAAAAGATATTTATCCTCGAGACATTATGACGAAAGAAGCATTTGAAAATGCGATTACAGTCGTTATGGCACTTGGCGGCTCAACGAACGCTTTTCTTCATTTGACTGCGATGGCACACTCAGCTGGTGTTGATTTGTCACTTGACGATTTCGAACGCGTCCGTGAACGAGTGCCGTATATTGCAGATATGAAACCGAGCGGTAAATACGTGATGCAGGATCTCTACGCTATCGGCGGAGTACCTGCTGTTATGAAACTTCTCCTTGAGCATGGTTTACTTCATGGCAATTGCTTGACTGTGACTGGTAAAACAGTGGCGGAGAATTTGGCTGAAGCACCATCGTTAAAAGAAGGACAGGAAGTCATACGTTCCTTGAATGATCCGATTAAAGCGAGCGGACCACTTGTAGTCATGCGTGGTAATTTGGCGCCAGAAGGATCCGTAGCTAAAATGTCCGGTCAAAAGATCAGTCGTTTTGAAGGGCCAGCACGGGTTTATAATAACGAAGCGGAAGCGACGACAGCGATTGAAGCGGATGATATCAAAGAAGGTGACGTTCTCGTTATCCGTAATGTAGGTCCAAAAGGCGGACCAGGGATGCCTGAAATGCTTTCAATCACCTCTATGATTGTCGGAAAAGGTTTGAACGGTAAGGTTGCCCTAATGACAGACGGTCGCTTCTCAGGTGGTTCGCACGGCTTCGTCATTGGTCATGTATCACCAGAAGCATTTGTTGGTGGACCGATTGGATTATTAAAAGAAGGTGACCTGATCACGATCGATAGCGATAAGCAACAGATTAATTTCGATGTGACGGACGAAGAGCTGGAGCGACGCAAAGCTGAGTGGGTACGACCAGAGTTAAGGTACAAGACGGGGATTCTCGGAAAGTATGCAAGACTCGTTTCCTCTTCAGCTAAAGGCGCTGTGACAGACCTTGATATTGAATAGTTTTTAAAATGAAAAGCCGGTTTCCTTGTAGTGAGGAGACTGGCTTTTTCGTTTGAATGTTTTTGAAAAGGAAATGTCGGATGAGCAGAGAATGTGTCTACTAGTGTGAGTAATAGATGAAAAGGAGTGATCAACCATTTGATTAATAAAAAGCATGATCCCCCGATACACCTCCACAAATTAAGCGTATTAATGAATCGCCTTTCTTCACATCACCCTCGATATGAAGAAGTAAAGGAACAAAAGGCGATGCAGTTTGCAGGACATTTGGGTGAGAAGTTGCTTGATTTCCCACTAAGTTTTCTAGAAGAAAAGCGATGGATGATCTATCATGATTTGCGACTTTCTGATGGTATCCACCATTTTCAAATGGACACACTCGTTCTCTCACAGCATTACCTCTTAATCCTGGAAGTTAAGAATATTTCAGGAGTTCTTACGTTTGATCCAACATTTAACCAAATGATTCGCGTTTCTGACACTAAGGAAGAAGCTTTTCCATATCCCCTTACCCAGGTTGAACGCCAGCATTCCCAGCTAAAATCGTTATTAGACAAACTGAAAATACCTGAAGTGCCGATCGAGACCTTGATCGTTGTTAGTAACCAGAGGACAGTACTGAAAGCAACAGAGGATATAAATGTGATCTCTTCCAAAGTAATCCGGAGTGAGTACTTACCAACGAAAGTGATGTTACTTGATAAGCATCATCCAGAAGAGTGCTTGACGCTAAAAGAAGTGCGAAAGCTAGGGCGGTCGCTGGTGAAATTGCATGAGCCACTGGATCGGGATGTGTTAAAGAGATTTGCAGTTTCTCCTTCTGAGTTGTTGGCAGGTGTCGCCTGCCCCGAGTGTTCCAGACTTGCTATGAGAAGGCTCCATGGGAGGTGGTATTGCGAACGATGTGGCATCTCATCAAAAGATGCTCACTTACAAGCTCTTCAAGATTATGCGCTTCTCGTGTCCGAAGAGATTACGAATCAGGAGTTGCGTCGGTTTTTAAGGATGGAGTCCGAGGATGCTGCTACGCGACTATTAAGATCTTTGAACCTGGAGTACACCGGTGAAAATAAAGCACGTCGGTATAAGCTGGATATTCGGCACTTTTAATGTTTCGCGGATATATTTGTATTTTCGCGGATATATCATCCCATTTCGCGGATAAAATTAGAATATCGCGGATATTATCAAAAAATCGCGGATATATTGTGACTTTCAAGCCTTCAGCCTCACCAGTCTACTCAAAATCACAAAAAAAGCCTGCCACCAGCGTGGCAGACCTTAAAATTATCAAGATTGAGCTTTTTCAAAGTTTAAATCCCAAATAACGCCGTATGCATCCTTTACTTTAGCGAAAGTTGCACCCCAGAATGTATCCTGAAGCTCCATGTAAACCGTTCCTTTTTCTTTAAGACGAGCGTAAACCGACTGAATTTCCTCTTCACTATCAAGTTCAAGCGCGAGTGAGATGTTACTGCCAACAACTATTGATTGGTCCTGGAAGGAATCTGAAACCATGAAATACAGATCGTCCTTTTTGAAACGGGCATGCATAATACGGTCATCAAGGTCAGGAGGTGTTTCGAAATTTGCATCACCGAAAGTTTTGATATCGGTAATCTCCCCTTCAAATACTTCCTTGTAGTAATTTAATGCTTCTCGTGCTGTGCCTGCAAATGTGAAATAAGGAATGGCTTGGTGTTTCATGTACTTCACTCTCCTTCGAAATCAGTGGGATGCTTTTCTACATAAATATAGTATATATCTCTAATAGCAAATTAACAAGAACGTTTGTTTGTTTTTTGTGGAATCCCATTTTAGTTTTTTCTACTAAACTCTTGACGGGATTAAAAATCTTTCGATCGAAGAAGCTGCTAAAGTTCAGGGAATGGACTTCAACCATGCAACAGGAGATTTATATAATGCGATTGAAAATGAACGACGCCGATCAAGGATAGAAAGGGGAACGGGAGGCTTAAGCGAATAGTAAAGTAAGAAGGGGTGAGTTTATGTTCGAAAAGAGAATTGAACCACGTGTTTCTGAAACAGATGGAGCGGGGCATATAAATAACACCGTTGTTCCTGTCTGGTTTGAGTCTGGAAGAGATGATATCTTTCGTATGTTTAATCCTGATTTAACCTTCCATGACTGGCATTGTGTTCTGTTAAAAATGGATGTGGAATATGTATCCCAGCTCTATTATGGAAAGCCTGTATCGGTACGTACATGGATAAATAGAATAGGTACGAAGAGTTTTGAGGTATACGAGGAAATCCATCAGGAGGATCTTCTTTGTGTGAAGGGGCGGGCGACATACGTGAACTATTATTTTGATCTCAAAAAAAGCGTTCCTATTCCTGAACACATTCGAAAACAACTTGAGGTCCATCTCTTTTCCAAAGACAAAGCCGCTAGAGAATAAAATCTCTAGCGGCTTTCTAGGTTTAGACGTTAATTTTCACATCAGCGTCTTTTTTTAGTTTATCGATTAATTCTTGTGTTTTCTTTTTCTTCTGCTCGGATTCTAGACCTTCTTTAATCTGAGGCTTAACATCTTCGTAGGCTGGCATATCTTCTGAACTGCCTTGTTCTTTGGCCTTGTCATAGTAATCTTTCATTTCTTTTTCAGTTACTTCATCAACTTTGATTTCTTTGTCGATGTATTGTGTAGACTGAACTTTTTTTGCTATTTCTTTTTTTAGCTCTTCTTTTGTCATGTCACTCTTTTTAAGAGCTTCTTCGAACTTTTTCTCATCCTTCGAAGCCTTCTTTGACATTGGCGAGCTCTTCTTCAATTTGTTTGTCAGAAGCTTTAATGCCTTCATCCTGTGCAGCTTGAAGGATAAGTTCCTGTCCAACCATGCTTTCAGCTACTTGTTTCTTCATTTGATCGAGCTGATCTTTTGGAACTTCCTGTCCACTTTGAACGTATTGCATTTGACTACGGCTATAGAGAGCGTTGAAATCTTCCCCTTTGATTTCTTCTCCATTGACCGTCGCGACAACTTTATCAGCATCAACTTTGTCAACTTCTGGTTGCTTTTGCTTTTGGTCCCCGGCTTGTTCTTCTGTCTTTGTATCATCTTTTTTCTTGTCATTACTGCTGTCTTCATTTCCTCCACAGGCTGCCAGTGCAACTAGCAATAAACCTGTTATCAGTAGATAGGTTAATTTACGCAATTCACATGCTCCTTTCAAAAGGCTGTGTCTATTGTTCCACAAAACAGCTGAGTTGAAAACCCCTATGATTAAGTATGAGAGAAAAACCATATTATTATTACAAACTTTATGCTACAAGACATGAGCACTATCTTTTTTATCGTTCATGCATAACGTAGTAAAAAGTAAACAACAAAGGGGGGAGCTATGTGATTAATGGCAAAGAGTATATTGCAAGAATGAATGCTCTCCATAATGAAGTATGGATTGAGGGAAAGAAGTGCTCAAGTCAGTTATCGAACTTAACTCCATTTAAAGGGATATTGAAAAGCAAGGCTGCGCTTTATGATTATCAGTGTCAACCAGAAAATCAAGGGTTATTTCGTTGTTCTTTACCGGGATCGAAAGGAGAATATGGATTTTCTTATCATCAGCCGAAGTGTGTAGAAGATTTATCAAAGCGGCGAAAAGCTACACAAGAATGGGCGAGAATGAGTGCTGGCCTAATGGGGCGGGCACCAGATTATATGAACACGTTACTAATGACACTAGGCGCTTCTGCAGATCATTTTTCGCAAGATCGCAAAGAATTTGGTGAAAATATTAGAAGACTATACGAGCGAGCAAGGGATCAGGATCTATCCATTACCCATACATTCATTAATCCACAGGTTAATCGATCGATTACGCAGTATTTTGATGAATCGGATCCAGCCGCAGCGAAAGTTGTGGAAGAGAGAGAAGAAGGCATCGTGATCCAGGGGGCTAGATTGCTGGCGACTCAAGGAGGAATAACGGATGAGCTCCTTGTATTGCCTGCAGGAGGATATACGATCGACGATGCTTATGTATTTGGTTTTATGATTCCTTCCAATACAAAAGGCTTGAAGTTCCTATGTAGAGAGTCGTTTTGTTACAAAGATTCTGTCTTTGATCATCCGCTAGCCGCTCAGTTCGAAGAAATTGATTCGATTGTTGTCTTTGACCAAGTTCTTGTGCCGTGGGAGTGTGTGTTTGTTTATAAAAACATTCAAACCGTGGCGGGTATAGAAGATGCGACAGGTATGTATAGTTTCTTGCAATTTCAGTCTGTATCCAGGCAAATCGTAAAGGTAGAGTATATATTAGGACTTTGCGAATTAATGGTAGATGCTATCCAAATTCAAGAGTATGAGCATGTAAAACAGAAAATGAGTGAAATCATCATGACTCTTGAAATTATGAAAGCACTCTTATTAGCTTCGGAGGTAAATAGTCAGCCGAACCAATATGGTACCTGGGTACCTGAGAGTCAACCGTTAAGAGCTGCTATTCAGTACTTTCCAAGCGTTTATCCAAGACTCATTGAAATCATCCAGTTACTCGGTGCTAGTGGCTTGATTTCTATTCCTACAGAGAACGATTTCGATTCAGAGATTCAAGAGGACCTGGCGAAGTATCTTCAAGGGGCTAACATTAATGCGAAAGAACGGGTAAGGTTATTCCGTATGGCGTGGGATATGGGTATGAGCGCCTTTGGTTCTCGTCAAACACAATTCGAGCGCTTTTTCTTCGGAGATCCGGTTCGTCTTTCGGCCGTGCATTATAATAGTTATCCTATTCAGGAGCACGCAGATAGGGTAAAGGTATTTCTTAACAAAAATGAAAGAATCTAAAGTCGTAGGAATACGGCTTTTTTCTCATTATTGAAAGCGTTTTCTTTAAAGTGAAGGATTTATGGTGAAATTTAGCGAATAAATTGTAATGGAGTCATCTAAAGAAGGAGTTGTCGTCATGTTAAAGACATCCATTGCCATTTCTAATCGAATTATGCAACGCTATTTGCCAGATCCATTTCTCTTCGTCATATTGCTAACTTTTGTGGTGTTTGGGATCGGATTGATTTTCACTGGAAGCTCCCCTGTTCAAATGGTGCAATTCTTTGGGGAAGGATTCTGGAGCTTACTTGCATTCTCTATGCAGATGGTTCTTGTTCTAGTGACAGGATATGTCTTAGCAAGTAGTCCTCTTTTTAAAAAGGGTCTAAGTTATTTGGCGGATCGAGCGAAAACACCTGGACAAGCCATTATTTACGTTACGCTGGTTTCACTTTTAGCGAGCTGGATCAATTGGGGATTTGGGCTTGTTATAGGTGCTTTGTATGCAAAAGAACTTGCGAGAAAAGTAGATAAAGTAGACTATCGTTTACTGATTGCAAGTGCCTATAGTGGTTTTCTTGTCTGGCACGGTGGTCTGGCTGGATCCATCCCACTTACAATTGCTACCCCAGGACATTTTACTGAGGAAATGATCGGAGTCGTTTCTACGAATGAAACGATATTCTCGATGTTCAATATCTCTATTGTTGTTTCCTTATTTGTCGCTTTACCTGTTATTAATTATTTCATGTCTCCTTCCGAAGAGGAACGCGTTCAAATTGATCGTTCATTGCTCGAGGAAGGGAATTTTCATGCGGCTGCACAAGAAGGAGAGTTAACTCCGGCAGAGCGGTTGGAGAACAGTAGAATTATTTCACTTATCATTTCGGTTATTGGCCTGGGCTATCTGACCTATTACTTTGTAAACGCTGGGTTTGAACTTAATTTAAATATCGTGAATTTTGGATTTCTCTTTCTTGGTATTCTTTTACACGGAACTCCTCGCCATTTCCTTGAATCAGTAGGCAATGCGGTTAAAGGAGCTAGTGGAATCATCATTCAGTTCCCGTTTTATGCTGGAATTATGGGAATGATGGTAGCTTCAGGGTTAGCTGCTCAGCTCTCTGAGGGATTCGTATCGATCTCGAATGAATTTACATTTCCGTTCTTTGCGTTTCTTAGCGCAGGGATCGTAAACTTCTTTGTTCCTTCTGGGGGAGGGCAGTGGGCTGTGCAGGCACCCATTATGCTGGATGCGGCGAAAGAGCTTGGCGTTTCGGTACCCAAAACGGCGATGGCTGTCGCATGGGGAGATGCCTGGACGAACATGGTGCAACCATTTTGGGCGCTTCCAGCCCTGGCGATTGCTGGGTTGAAGGCAAAAGATATTATGGGGTATTGTTTCATCGTTCTCCTCGTAAGTGGCGCTGTTATTTCAATTGGCCTAGTTCTGATCAATTGAATCTGGAAATGGGGAGAGCAAAGCTTAGATTCTCCCTTTTCTATGAAGTGATTTATCGTAAGTGTGTTTATTATCGGAGCAATTAGATCAAATTGTTGATTTCTGAAGTTTTGTTATTAGTTCGTCAAAGGTCGTTCATATTTCATTCATAATCATATGGTACGGTATGTCTTGAGAGGATGATTCAACATGAAGAATGATTTTCAAGCACGAATAGAAGAATGGAAGAATTTTTTATTTATCTACAAATTTGCGCTCGATGAAATTAATACAAAACTTACGATTTTAAATGATGAATTTCAATTCGTCCATCAGCATAATCCGATTGAGCATGTGAAGTCACGAATTAAATCTCCCGAAAGCATAATGGCCAAGCTTCAACGAAAAGGTCTCGAAGTAACAACCGATAATGTTCATGAAAATATTAATGATATTGCTGGAGTAAGAGTCACCTGCTCATTTACAAATGATATTTACCGTATTTACGATATGATTAAAAATCAAGATGACATCCGTTTAATTGACGTGAAAGATTATGTTAAAAACCCTAAACCAAACGGATACAAAAGCCTTCACCTTATTGTTGAAATACCTGTCTTTCTGTCAAAAGGACCTGAGCATGTGAGAGTAGAAATTCAAATTAGGACAATTGCGATGGATTTCTGGGCGAGTTTGGAGCATAAAATTTATTACAAATTTGAAGGAGAAATACCTGTTAATCTGAGCAATGAGTTAAAAGAGGCAGCCGATATTGTTCACTACTTAGATGCGAAAATGATGCGTATAAAAGATGAGGTAAATGAGTTTAAGGAACATGAAAAAAGCGCAGAAGAGTTGCTTCATACAGGAGGATTATCATGAAAACAATTCGCTGGGGCATCATTGGATGCGGGAAGGTGACAGAAAAGAAAAGTGGACCTGGATTTCAAAAAGCAGAACATTCTGAGCTTGTAGCCGTTATGCGTCGAAATGGAGAGCTAGCGAAGGATTATGCAAATCGTCACGGCGTACCAAGGTGGTATACGAACGCGGAGGAATTAATCCATGATCGCGATGTAGATGCTGTGTATATCGCAACACCTCCATCAAGCCATAAGGAATATACGATACTTGCTGCAAGAGCTGGAAAACCGGTTTACGTTGAAAAACCAATGGCGTTAAATCGTTCTGAGTGTAACGAGATGATTGAAGTGTGTCGTGAGAATGGTGTTCCGTTATTTGTGGCTTTCTATCGTCGAGCGATGCCTGCACTTCTGCAGGTTAAAGAGTTAGTCGACAATGGAGCCATAGGGAAAGTTCGGTTTGTTACAACCGTTCATCACAAGACAGCGTCTGAACAGGAGAAGAATGGTGAATTACCTTGGCGCGTTCAACCTGAAATTTCAGGTGGAGGGCACTTTTTTGATCTTGCAAGCCATACACTAGATTTTTTGGATTATGTTCTTGGCCCTATTGATCGTGTGAACGGATTTGCAAGTAATCAGGAAGGTCTTTATGAAGCGGAAGATACTGTGTCTGGTTCATACGTTTTTCAATCAGGTGTGCATGGTACAGGACAATGGTGCTTTAATTCTTACAAAAATGAAGATGTGAATGAAATGGTGGGGGAGAAAGGGTCTCTCATTTATTCGACTCTCCAAGAGAGACCGATACTTATCAGAGACGCCGAGGGAGAACGAGAAGTTGATGTGAATTATCCAGAGCATGTCCAACAGCCATTAATTCAAACGATCGTCGATGAACTGAATGGAGTAGGAACGTCACCAAGCACAGGACTTACAGCTCTAAGAACAAGTGAAGTAATGGACAAGCTTGTTGCTTCCTATTATTCAGCTAAGGGATGAAGGGACCCTCCTCTGATGGAAGTTCCAAGATTTCCAGATTAAAGAAGCCTTTAGCGGGGCTTCTTTTTATGTTTGACGATGATAATCATTATCAATAAAATGGAAGTAGAGCAGGAGTTGAGTGAATCATATAGTGAGATACAAGGCGGTTTAACATTTGTCACAAAAAGAAAGGGGCTAACAAGAATGTATGATGTCATCCAAGACACGATTGTATCTAGAAGAACAGTGCGTAAATTTCAGCCTGAGGACATCCCGATGCATACTGTTATGACCATTTTAGAGGATGCGAAATGGGCACCGAACCATAAATTCAGGGAACCGTGGGAAATCATCTTATACAAGGGGGAAGGAAGAGAATTACTTGTAGAACACGTATGGAAGAGTCTTGAACGGAAAGGGCTCGATGAGGAGAAACTAGATAAGAAGAAGAAAAAGTTTGAGCGCTTTGTGAATGAAATCCCGATCCATTTATTGATCTATATAAAGTCGCCTTCTTCTGAAAAGGTTAGGCATGAAGACTTTGCTGCTACTTGTGCATTCATCCAAAATGTACAGCTTCTCTCATGGGCAAAGGGATTGGGGACTGTGTGGAAAACCAATGAGTTTATTTTTGATCCAGACTTTCGAGAGAGTGTGGGGATTGAACGAGATGATGTCGTGATCGGAATGCTTCACTTAGGAAAGCCTGACGTTATTCCAGAACCGCGAGAGCGCAAATCTATTAGCGATAAACTTACGATTAAAGACACGAAGGATTGAATAGAGACAAAAGCAGCTACCTCATTATTTTGAGGTAGCTGCTTTTGTTGTTAAGCTACTTGTTCAACTCGAACTGGGCTTCGTTTCCGAGCTTTCCATAATTGATAACCGAACCATCCAGCTGTTACGAGAGTGATCGCCCCACCGAAAACCATAGCTACACTGTAAGGCAGTTCAAATCCTTCAGGTGCAAGAAATAGATATGTCGAAACGGTCATCGTCATAAAGAGAGCCGGCAAACTACAAATCCAATGAAATTTCTTCTTTTTAACGAGATACATGGCACCTGTCCAGAGCATTACGGTGGCGACAAGTTGATTCGTAAAGCCAACGTATCTCCATAGGAAGGTATAATCAATTTGAGTTAAAAGGAATGTAGGAGTTGCGACTGCTGCGGTTAATAATAGGGTTTTGCCTTTCCCATCACGCGCTTCTTGCTTACCTTTTTTTCTGAATAAATCTGCTAGCATCATTCGAGAAGATCTGAGTGATGTATCTCCAGTGGTTATTGGAAGAATGATAACACCAACGATCGCAAGAATCCCTCCAAATGTTCCGAGCAATGACGAGCTGATTTCATTTACAACGCCTGATGGACCACCAGCGGCAAGCGCCCCCTGTAACCCACCTGTATTTCCGAAGAATGTCATGCCTGCAGCGGCCCAAATCAACGCTATAACGCCTTCAGCGATCATTGCGCCATAAAATACTTTCTTTCCATCACTCTCTTTTTTCATTGTTCTGGCGATAATGGGACTTTGTGTTGAGTGAAAACCAGAAATCGCACCACATGAAACTGTAATCATTAAGAGTGGCCATAGCGGCAAGTTATCTGGATGAAGGTTGGCAAGGGTCAAGTTAGGAACTGGGTTATCCATGAAGAATAATCCAACACCAATAGAAACGGCCATAATAATAAGGATGACGCCAAAGATCGGATAAATCCTGCCAATGATTTTGTTAACAGGTAGGACAGCGGCCAATACAAAATAAGCAAAAATCAATAATAAACTCATTGTAAAACTTAGTGGAGTGACCTGTGCCATCAGTTGTGCTGGTCCTGCTGTAAAAGCAGCTGCCACAAGAATCATCAATATAATTGAAATAAGGTTGATTGTACCTTTCGCACCTTTTCCGAGATATCGACCAACGAGTGAAGGGTATTGTTCGCCGTTATGTCTAAGTGACATCATTCCTGAGAAGTAATCATGAACGGCACCGGCAAAAATAGATCCAACGACGATCCAAATGAATGCGACGGGCCCGTAGAGCGCTCCGAGTACAGCACCGAAAATTGGACCAAGTCCAGCGATATTTAATAGTTGGATCAAACTCCCTTTCCACCAGCTCATTGGCATATAGTCCATGTTATCTTGCTTTGTATATGCAGGCGTCTCACGATCATCGTCAATGCCGAAAATTCGCTCAACCACCTTTGAATAAACGTAATAACCCATTATTAATAAACAAATTGCTCCGACAAATGTGATCATGTCTCCCGCCTCCTTTATATGTATGAAAAGATAACATTCATTCTACGGACAACCTTACGAAAAAACAATAGGATTATTCAGAAAAAATATATTATTCTATTAATTCAAGCGTTTTCATCGTTGTTTAGTTCATTTGTCCCAGTTACATCTAGTAAAATAGATACATTTTACGCGGATGTACTTGGTTGAATATTCTTTCTTTTTGGTAGGATACCTGAATAATCGGTGAGGCATTCGAATAACTTACAAAGAAATAGGATGAAAACACAAATTACCGGGTATATAGAGAAAGATGATAGAAACATGATCGTCTTTCAATCCTTTGAGGAGGTTGTTTTTCGTGTCGGAGAGAATCGCATATTTCGATAACAGTAAAGCTATATTAATATTACTCGTAGTTGGCGGACACTTGCTTACACCTTTTATTGATGATTCACGTTTTCTCTATAGTCTCTATCACGTAATATTTATTTTTCACATGCCTGCTTTTATTTTTCTTGCTGGATATTTCACTAGAAAAGCGTCAGGAACCAGGTATTTTTGGAAAATTTTTACTGCATTTCTCTTGCCATACGTTATTTTTCAAGTCGTATATTCAATTTATTATACAAATCTTTATCAAAAATCGTTTGCTATTGAATTTCTAACACCACGTTGGGCGATGTGGTTCCTATTGTGTATTGCTGCTTATAAGCTGATTTCTCCACTATTGCTTAAGATGAAAGCAAGTATCTTGCTGCCGTTGAGTATTGTGGCCGGACTAGGTATCGGATATTTTGATGTGGAGCGATTTTTATCTCTTGATCGGCTTTTCGTCTTCTTGCCATTTTTCGTTCTAGGGATGGTAATGGGATGTAAGAAGAAACCGATCAGGTTCCCTCATATGAAGTGGATCGCACCTGTTGTCCTGAGTGGTTTGTTCTTGTTGTTCTACCTGTACAAAATTGATGGACTTGCAGATTTACTGTATGGGACATACGTATATGAAACGAACTCAGACTTATTGATTCGTCTAACGTACTATGTAGGAACAGCCATCGTGATGTTCTTGTTCTTCTCCATGATTCCGGAAGGACCAATGGTTTTCACCCCTTTAGGATCAAGAACGTTTGCGATTTACTTGTTCCACGGGTTTATCATCAAATGGTTCCTTGAACAACAATCCTCTGATGTGATTTCTACAATATGGGGAGTTCCTTTTATCGTCGTGTTTACATTGTTTGTCTCGACAATTTTTGGGCAACCTTTCTTCTCGAAAGTACTAGCTTTCGATCGTTGGCTCCCATCTCCAGAGAAATTGACATCTTCACGAAGATAACAAAAGCGGTACGCCTCACTTGAGACGTACCGCTTTTAATTTAAGCTTTTATTGGATTGCGTTCTTCCGGTTGCAGGAGAACGTCTTCTTTGCAGGGATAGGTTTTTTCGATGTGCTGTTCGCCCCAGGCGCAAAGTGAATCAAGAATTCCTTTTAATGACCACCCATAATCGGTGAGAGAATATTCCACTTTAGGCGGAATCTGATTGTATACTTTTCGATTAATGACACCATCATCTTCTAATTCACGCAGTTGTTGCGTCAACATCTTTTGTGTAATACCAGGCATCATTTTCTTCAATCCACCTGTTCGCTTCGTGCCTTCAATTAAGTGACAGAGTATGACGACCTTCCACTTTCCTCCAATCACTTCGAGGGCAGCTTCAACAGGAATATTGTATTTTTTCATCGTAGATACTCCTTACTATAAATTTAAAGATGAATCTTATAAGGATATCCTATCACCTATCGCGTAGTTTAACCAGAAAAATGAAGACACACACGGTTCATTCATAAATAACCGATCAAAAATCAACGTGAGGCTTAAACTAAGTTACACTAAAAGAAGAGTTAATCAAATCGTAATACTTTCTTTAGGAAACACTAATTTTTGTTGCTTATGATAAGAGTATCTTAAGTTAAGAAAGTGGCCCATAATGTCTCATGTGAAAACAATTATATTGTTAGTAATTGAAGCTTTTTAAGTTAACTTCATAAATAGAACTGGCTGTTAAGGAATAGAGGTGAAGGGTAGTGGCAGAAAAAATACTGCTTGTAGATGATGAAGAATCCATTATTGATGTTAGTACACGCTATCTTGAACGAGACGGGTATGAAGTGATCTCTGCTTCAAATGGAGAAGAAGCGATTCATAAATGGAAGAAAGAGCTGCCTGATCTAATCGTACTTGATCTTATGATGCCATTGAAAGATGGAATGGAAACGGCAGAAGAAATTCGAGCGGTTGATGACGTTCCGATTATTATGCTGACAGCCCTTGGACAAGAACGGGATCGCCTGCTAGGTTTAACGGTTGGGGCAGACGATTACCTGACGAAGCCATTTAGTCCTAGAGAGCTTGTACTAAGAGTTCGAAATATTTTACGAAGAACAAAACGTCAACACGTTGAGAAGTCTGACGTGTTGATATATGGCGAATTGACGATAGACGAATCGAAAAGAAAAGTGATCGTTTCCAATCAGGAGATTGAACTGACTGTTAAAGAGTTCGAGCTTCTCTATTTACTTGCCAGTCACCCGAATCGTGTCTTTCCACGATCTCAGCTCATCGAAGCGATTTGGGGGTACGAATTTGACGGTGACGGGAATACGATTAATGTTCATATAAGGAGACTTAGAGAAAAGATTGAAATAGATTCAGCAGCTCCTAAATGGATTAAGACAGTGTGGGGGATCGGATATAAATTTGAAGGAGAAAAATCATGAAGCTTAGAACGATGCTCATGCTTGCAAATGGGGTATCAATCGCCCTTATCCTCTTGTTCCTCATCATAAGTTATGTGCGCATGGTGCTCTCACCTGAGCTCATTCTTACCCTTACGTTCATTACGATTGGAGCGGGTTCACTTTCAATGATCGCTCACTTTGTGTTTACATCCCAAATTCTTAAATCTGTTAATCAGATGACAGTGGATACAAGTAGAATCGCAGAAGGAAAGTTTGATGTGAAGGTGACAGAACAAGGTCCTAAAGAAATACAGGAGCTTGCACAGCATTTTAATTTGATGTCAGAAAAGTTAAGTCTCATGTTTTCTGAAGTGAAGCGTTCAGAGCAATATAAAACAGAGCTCATCGCTAACGTGTCGCATGATCTTCGTACGCCAGTTTCAGCGATACGGTCTTTTGCTGAGGCGTTACAAGATGGGGTGGTCACTGACGAGAAGACGCAACATCAATATCTTGAAACAATTGAGAGAGAAACAGAGCGATTGAGTCATTTAATTGAAGAATTACTGAATTTATCACAGCTTGAAAGTGGCACTTCGCTCTATGAACCACAATTGGTGCATCCAGATGTTGTCTTAGTTGAAACGCTACAGCAGTTCGAACGCAAGCTTCACGAAAGGCAGATCGAACTTGCGGTGCATATTGATGATGAACTTGATGCTATTCCCATGATGCCAGATCATATCAAGCGTGTACTAACAAATTTAATCCAGAATGCCATTGCCTTTTCACACAATCATTCAACCATTCACATTACACTTAAAAAAGTGGAGACGACTGCTCTTTTTTTCATTAGGGATGAGGGAAATGGAATCCCCCTAGAAGAACAAGAACGGATTTTTGATCGTTTCTATCGAGTTGAAAAATCTAGGAATACAAGGTATGGAGGTTCAGGACTTGGACTTGCGATATCACGGCAATTGATTGAGCTTCATGGCGGTAAGATCGGTGTTGAAAGTAACGTCGGTGAAGGAAGCGAATTCTGGTTTATGCTTCCATTAGAGAAGAAGGAGGAGAGATAAATGAAAGCAACAAGATGGATTCTATTAGTGGGGATTGCTGTCGTACTGGTATTTGCAGTACCAAAGCTGTATGATGTTCTTTTTAAACGTTCTTATGGAAGCGAACCTGCACAGGCCGTGCAGGATAACGAAGCGGTGGCAACTTTTGCAGGTGGATGCTTCTGGTGTATGGAGCCCCCTTTCGAAAAATTAGATGGAGTTCGAGAAGCAGTTTCAGGCTATACGGGAGGAAACGTAGAAAACCCTTCCTATGAAGAGGTTTCCGCAGGGGGAACCGGACATGTAGAAGCCGTTCAAGTCTATTATGATCCTTCTGTCATTTCGTATGAAACACTATTGGATGTATTTTGGAGACAGATCGATCCTACAGATGATGGTGGTCAATTCGTTGATCGCGGCGATCAGTATTTATCAGCAATCTTCTATCATAATGAAGAACAGAAAAAAGCAGCGATGGAATCAAAGGAAGAAATTGAAAAATCTGGTCGATTTGATCAACCAATTGTGACATCTATTAAAGAAGCCTCTACCTTCTATGTAGCGGAAGAGTACCATCAAGATTATTACAAAGAAAATGAGCTGCGCTATAAGTTCTATCGAAACAATTCAGGAAGAGATCAGTTTTTGGATAAGGCGTGGGGAGACGATCGTAAAGTGGATATTCCAAAAGCCAAATCAGCTGTCTCGTATTCGGATGAAGAATTGAAAGAAATGCTAACACCCATTCAATATAAAGTGACGCAAGAAGAAGGTACTGAGAAAGCTTTCGAAAACGAATATTGGGATAACAAAGAAGAGGGTATTTACGTTGATATCGTATCTGGTGAGCCACTCTTCAGCTCAATTGACAAATACAAATCTGGCACGGGATGGCCAAGTTTTACTAAGCCGCTCGTTCCAGAGAATATTGTAGAAAAAGAAGATAAAGGTTTGTTTACTGTTCGAACGGAAGTAAGAAGTAAAGGTGCAGACTCCCATCTAGGTCACGTGTTTGAAGATGGTCCTGAGCCAACAGGTCTTCGCTATTGCTTAAACTCGGCAGCACTTCATTTTATTCCAAAAGATCAAATGGAGGAAAATGGGTACGGAGAGTATTTAAGCATTTTTGATGAAGGAGCAGAATCCTAATCGGTTCTGCTTTTCTTGTTTTCTATTGGATATACTAACAGTCAGTTGAACCTAGTCATTTGCGAAAATACACTAAGGGGTATATAATTTCATTCGTGTGAGGTGAGGAGATATGGAGAATAAGAAGGCAGATGGTCGTGTTCAACAACTTTTAGCGAATGAGCGAACATTTCTTGCTTGGGTCCGTACGTCGATTGCTATCATTGGAATCGGATTTCTGACAGCTAGTTTGCATTTTACTAGAGCTGCAAGTGAACGAGCTGACGACCAGGTAGCGGTCTTCATTAGTTTCTCTGCTTTGTTTTTTGGATTACTTACAATCACGGGTGGGACGATTCAATTCTATCGAACGAAGAAGCGTATTATGAAATTCGAAGTGCCCTCATCATCGTGGGTCGTGGTCTTTCTATTAGTGGTTGTACTACTGATCATTGCTCTTATAGCGTTATATTTTGTGATTCAGATCCATTGGTTATTATAAATTGCAGCTATTGACATGAGATTCAGATGCGTTATAATACCCATGTAGGTATTTAAAAGCCAACTAATTCCGATGTATATATAAATTTTTTTGCTTGTTTTTATACCCTATCGGGTATATGGTGAGGAGGTATTAAAATGACTTACGATAAAGCAGTCACAAATCGTTTAAAGCGTATTGAAGGTCAGTTACGCGGTGTGATTCAAATGATGGAGCAAGAGAAAAATTGTGAAGAAATTGTAACGCAACTATCAGCTACACGTTCTGGTATCGATCGTTCGATTGGATTAATTGTCAGTTCGAATCTAGAACAGTGCCTCCACCAACAAATTGAACAGGGTGGGCCTACCGATGACGTTGTGAAGGAAGCGGTTAATCTTCTAGTTAGAAGTCGATAAAAAAATTTAGATTGTTATATACCCCTGGGTGTATATAAGGAGGATATAGAATGAGTGAACAGAAAAAAACTACGATTGTATTATTTAGCGGTGATTACGATAAAGCGATGGCCGCTTATATTATAGCAAATGGTGCTGCGGCTTATGATCATGAAGTCACCATCTTCCATACTTTTTGGGGCTTGAATGCTCTTCGTAAAGATCAGCAAGTTAATGTTAATAAAGGTTTCCTTGAGAAAATGTTTGGAAAGATGATGCCACGTGGTGCAGATAAGATGGGACTATCAAAAATGAATTATGGCGGAATGGGTAAGAAAATGATTAAAAACGTCATTAAAAAACACAATGTCACCGAACTTCCACAGCTAATTGAACTTGCACAAGAACAAGAAGTGAAGCTAGTTGCCTGTACGATGACGATGGATCTTCTTGGTCTACAAAAAGATGAGTTGCTAGAAGAAATCGATTATGCAGGTGTTGCAGCTTATCTTGGCGATGCAGAAGATGGGAACGTTAATCTCTTCATTTAAGGAGCGAAAAGAATGGAACTTATATTAATAGCTGCCATCATTATAGCTGGATGGTTCATTTACAAGAAAATAGGACCAGGAAAAGGCGTTACAACGATCACTTCTGAAGATGCAAAAGCGAAGTTTAACGATCGAAATGTTCAATTTATTGATGTGCGTTCACCTGGTGAATATAAAGGTCAAAAAGTGAAGCAATTTAAAAATATGCCGCTCAATCAACTGAGTAAACGTGCAAAAGAACTTGATCCAAATAAAGAAGTCATTGTGATTTGTCAAAGTGGTATGAGAAGTTCAAAAGCTTGCGGAGAATTGAAGAGACAGGGATTCACGTCTGTATCGAATGTTCGCGGCGGAATGAATATGTGGAAATAGGAGGAATTAGTATGTCTGGTTATGTTAAAGATGTAACGCCAACAGAAGTGAATAACATGTTGAAGGAAAATAAATCGATTAGTATTGTCGATGTTCGTGGACCAGAAGAGGTGGCGGAAGGAAAGATTCCGGGTGCCTATAATTTACCGGTGAATGAATTACAGGGAAGAATGAATGAACTTGATAAGGATATCGAGCATATTATCGTCTGCCAATCAGGTGGCAGAAGCAGTATGGCATCGATGGTTCTTAAATCAAATGGATATTCCGTGTTAAATATGACAGGCGGCATGCTTGAATGGACTGGAGAAAAAGAATAACTACTACAGGAGGTAGACTGATGATACAAACTGATCACGTACTTGATGCCAAAGGGCTAGCGTGCCCGATGCCAATTGTGAAAACGAAGAAAATGATGAAGGATCTCGAATCAGGAGTCGTTTTAGAAATTCTAGCAACAGATAAAGGATCAAAAGCCGATCTAAAGGCATGGGCTGACAAAGTTGGCCATCACTATCTTGGAACAATTGAAGAAGGTGACGTTTTAAAACATTATCTTCGTAAGGCTTCAGATGGCGAGACAACACTTGAGAAGAGTCATCCTCATGTTATTTCAAATACAGACCTTACCGCTAAATTATCAGATGATGAAATGACGATCGTCGATGTAAGAGAGCCAGCAGAATATGCATTCAGCCACCTTCCAAAAGCGATCTCTTTGCCACTAGGCGATTTAGATAATCGTATGACAGAGTTAGATAAAGATAAGCCGATCTATGTTGTTTGTCGTACAGGTACACGAAGTGACCTTGCGGCTCAAAAGTTAGCAGAAAATGGCTATGATGTTATTAATGTTGTGCCCGGAATGTCCGAGTGGGATGGTCCTACAACATCTGATCTTTAAAAGCTAAAGGGGCGGGGGGTTTTTTCCCCCGTGTACACCAAAAATTTTTAGAAAAATAAATACGTACGGGGGTATATGAATTGAGTTTGAAGCAAAAGCAAGCAAGTGAAGTAGCTTCTAAAGTAATCAATAAGCAAGAGCTTTTTATTCTCGATGTAAGAAATGAAGAAGCATATGGTGATTGGAAAATCGAAGGTGAATCTGTTACGTCTATGAATGTTCCTTACTTCGATTTAATTGACGGGGTAGAAGAGATTGTTCCGAAGCTTCCGAAGGATAAAGAAATTCTTGTTGTATGTGCGAAAGAAGGTTCTTCGATTTTTGTAGGTGAGGAGCTCGTTGAAGCCGGTGTGGAGAATGTGTCTTATCTTTCAGGTGGGATGAAAGCATGGAGTGAATACCTTGAGCCTGTTAAGGTAGGCGATATTCCGGGAGGAGCACTCTATCAATTTGTTCGCCTTGGTAAAGGGTGTCTTTCTTATTTGATTGAATCAAATGGAGTAGCCGCTGTTGTGGACGCAAACAGAATGATTGAAAATTACACGAATTTTGCAGACAACAAAGGTCTTACGATTAAAGCAACATTCGATACGCACCTTCATGCTGATCATATTTCTGGCGGGAAGACGTTAGCTAATCAGGTGAATGGGAAGTATTATCTTCCAGAAGAAGATGCTGGTGAAGTTACGTTCGACTATACAACACTTAAAGAAGGAAATTCAGTATCGATTGGAGAGATAACCATAGAACCAATTTACTCTCCAGGACACACCGTTGGAAGTACGTCGCTTATGGTCAACGAAGCTTTCCTTTTGACAGGTGATATTCTATTTGTAGAGTCAATTGGTCGACCGGATTTAGCTGGTAAAGCTGAAGATTGGGTTCTTGATCTTCGCACAACACTTTATAATCGCTACAAAGAAATGGGCGGAGAATTAGTGGTTCTTCCAGCTCACTTTTCAAAGATGGCAGAGCTTGATGAAAAAGGACTTGTCTCTGCAAAGCTGATGGATCTTTACCGAAAGAATGATGGTCTTAACGTAGAAAAAGAAGACGACTTTAGAAGAATGGTGACTGAAAACCTGCCACCGCAGCCAAATGCTTATCAAGAAATTCGCGAAACAAACATGGGGAAAATAACCCCTGATGAAGAAACCAAAAGAGAAATGGAAGTTGGACCAAACCGCTGTGCGGTTAACTAATAAGGAGGAATTACACATGAATTCACAAAAAACGTTAGATACAAAAGGGCTAGCATGCCCGATGCCAATCGTCAAAACAAAAAAAGCAATGAAGGACATGGAGTCAGGTGAAGTTCTTGAAGTGCAAGCGACGGATAAAGGTGCTCAAAGTGACCTAACAGCATGGGCGAAATCAGGCGGTCATGATCTGATGAAATCTGAAGAAACAGACGGCGTGTTCTATTTCTGGATTAAAAAAGCGTAGAAACATGTTAAGGGGTACTGAATAAGTACCTCCTTTCTATTAGAAAGTGAACATGATGGATTTAAGTGTTATTTTACGATTTTGTGCAATGGATAATCTTATTTTATAGAAGGCTGTTTTCGCAGACATTGTTGCTATAGCGAGTTAATTTCCGCTCCAGGATGCTCGCTTTCCGCGGGGCGGGCGGTGAGCCTCCTCGTCGCTTACGCTCCAATCACAAAGTGTAGTTTTTTAAATCATTTCAAAAGCAACAATCTTTTAGAAAAGAGTCTTATAGAAAAAAGCTGCCTCTCTCATGGCTCGTAGCCATGAGAGAGGCAGCTTTTGCATTTCTTACACTTGTTGCTTAATTTCGAGTTCTTTAATTTGGTGTCCATCCACTTCACGAACGGTGAACTGATAGTCATCTACGGTGAAAGAAGTCCCCTCTTCAGGTTCGATATCGTGAGTGAGGATCCAGCCTCCAATCGTATCAACATCAGTATGATCGATCGATGTACCAAGCAGGTCATTGATATCGCTAATGAGCGCTTTTCCATCAACGATCGTATGGCCATTCCCTTCTTCACGAATTGGAAGTTTTTCATCGAAATCAAATTCATCTTGAATCTCACCAACGATTTCTTCAAGAATATCTTCCACTGTGACGAGGCCGGCCGTTCCACCATATTCATCGACGACGATGGCGATATGGTTATGGCTTTTCTGCATTTTGGCCAACAACGTTTTAATATGAGCAGTTTCAATTACATGATTGATCGGATGGATGAATTCCCTAAGTACGAGCTCTTCCCCCCATTTATACTGTGTTAAAATTTCCTTAATGTTTACGACGCCAATAATTTTGTCTTTATCGCCATCTGCAACGGGGTACCGAGTGTATTTCCCATTTTTCATAATCTCAAGATTCTCTTCCGTCGAATTGTCTAGGAACAGGCAGGTCATTTCGGTACGCGGAATCATAATTTCACGAGCCATCCGCTCATCAAATTCAAAAATGTTATTTACAAACTCCATTTCGGACTTATTGATTTCTCCGCTCTTATAACTTTCAGATAGGATGAGACGAAGCTCTTCTTCAGAGTGGGCCTGCTCATGTTCATTAGCAGATGGTAAGCCGAACATTTTCACGACAGTGCGTGCAGAACCGTTAAGCGCCCATATGAAAGGGTACATAATACGATAAAACCAGATCAGAGGTCCTGCTAAAACGAGACTGATGCTTTCTGCTTTTTGGATAGCAAACGTTTTGGGTGCTAGTTCACCTAACACAACGTGAAGGAACGTGATAATGGCAAATGCCAGTGCAATCGTAACAGGTGTAGCGATAGAGTCCGGAAGATTAATCAGTTCAAACAATGGATGCAAGAGCTGTTCAACGGTTTCTTCCCCTAGCCACCCCAGGGCAAGTGCCGTGATCGTTATACCTAATTGACAGGCTGATAAATATCCGTCTAAGTTTCCGAGTACTTTTTGAACGGCTTTGGCTTTCTTATTTCCTTCACTTGCAAGGGAATCAATTCTTGTTCGCCGTATTTTAACGATTGCAAATTCAGATGCTACAAAGAATGCGGTTAGCACTATAAGTAGTAGAACGATAATAATTTTAATGAGTTCCAATGGTACCCCTACAGTATCGTAAGGGTTCACCTCCTATGTATAAAGTAGTCATATGATTATTATAACGATGTTTCCCTCTTTAGGGAGCAAGTGAAACCAAAATTATTTCTGGAGTTAGTTGAGAAAGGAAATGAACAGCTATTCAATGCGAAAAATGGCTTAATTTTTCTATGCAGTGCTATGATGAAGTGTGTAGTGATAGTTTTTTCAGAAGTGGGGTTAATTATGAAAAAGAAGCTATTTCCCCTTAAATGGATAGGACTGGCCATCATTGTATGTAGTATAGCTGTATATTTCGTCAATCCTCCATGGTTTAATACAATCCGTACCTTCCTCGTTGCAACTGCTGTAGGGCAAAAACCAGGTACCATATTGTATACGATTGTGGGCCACGATATCGCATGATAAATATCAGAATCGGTTCATATGGACAAGTGCGATTCTCATTATTCTTTTGAGTATAGGAAAAGTAAAAAGAATCGAAAGAAATATGTGTGAGAAAAATAAAGTGAACCTTCAGAGGGTTTTTCGTTCCTCCCCCTCTGAAGGTTAGGTGCATTTCACTTCCTTATTTTTCTCAATGGGATTATGATGTTTCTAAGTAATATCGTAAGAAAGAGATAGGAGAGATTAATAGTGGCTAAAATCATTGTGATTTATCAAGAACCGAAAGAAGTTGAAGCATTTAAGAATTATTACGAGAACAATCACATGGCTCTTGTCAAAGATGTTCCTAATGTGAAGCATGCTGAAGTGAACTATGTTTTTGCTGCAATGAATACAGACAAACCATATTATTTAACGGCTACAATTGAGTTTAGTACGAAAGAAAAGTTAGAAGAAGCCATGCAGTCACCAGCGTGGGCAAAAGTATCTGAAGATGGCCAGAACATGATGAAGTTCCTCAATGAGCCACCGCTTTTACTTATAACTGAATAAGCCAAACAAAAAAACACTCGATTATGAATCGAGTGTTTTTTTGTTTTAATGTTCCTAATAAAAGGTAATGCCTAAGTGAGTAATTGAACCTAAATAGAATGTGTGATGAGAGAGGAGTTTGATCAATGAAAGCTTTGTTTCTTAATTGTTCCCTGAAGACGAGCGAAAATACCTCAAACACAGATGCTTTGTATCAAGAAGCTGCATCGATATTTGAGCAAGAAGGTGTTGAGTCAGAAAGCATAAGGTTAGCCGATTACAAGATCGCTTTTGGGATGTCAGAGGACGAAGGTAATGGGGATGAGTGGCCAATTATTTTTGAAAAAGTAAAAGCAGCAGATATTATTGTGATCGGCACGCCCATTTGGCTAGGAGAGAAGAGTAGTATTGCTACGCTCGCCATCGAGCGCTTATATGGCGGGAGTGGTTTGACGAACGAGAAAGGACAATCTCTTTATTACAATAAGGTTGGAGGTGTCGTCATAACTGGTAATGAGGATGGAGCCAAGCATGCAGCTGCATCTGTTCTCTACGGATTTTCACATATCGGGATCACAGTTCCTCCGAATGTAGATGCTTACTGGGTAGGAGAAGCAGGTCCGGGTGCTTCTTACATTGAAGCGAATGGTAAAGACAATGAATTCTCAACTGGTCATGCCAAAACAATGGCGAATAATCTCATTCACTTTGCACGCATTTTTAGTGAGAATCCAATTCCGGCTAAAGGTAACACCATGGAATAATAATGAACCCTCTTTCTATTGAAAGGGGGTTTTTATTTTTACTTTCCTCCGACACATTTTCTTACTCTTATTTTTCCTCCTATATTCTTCCTTCTGATTCATTCTCACAGTGGTGCCCAGACCGACATATAGTATTAAACGACCAATTAAGGGGGATTTCAGTGGATGAATTGATTCTATTTCTAATTCTGTTTATTCTCTTAGTGATTATTTTACTTGCAGTTGCAGGTATTATTTAACGAACTAATAAAACGCATCGTGATATTTCTATCTGACTATGGACATCTGCCTAACCCTTCTTTTCCATTGCGACATATAGTATTAGTAACCTTCCAGGAAAGGGGGTTTTCTAATGAGTGGTGGAAAAGAGCAAGTTCGTGGCGGTGGCTACGGTAAGGGCTTCGCTTTGATCGTAGTATTGTTCATTCTCTTGATTATTGTTGGAGCAGCTGCAGTTGGCGGAGCTAATCAAGGCGGAAATAATTGTTGTTACGGAAAAGGTGGCTACGGCGGTTACGGCGGTTATGGCTACTAAAACCTTTCTTGTAGAAATCGCATGAAGGGAGGGATATGTATGAGTTACGGTTATGGTCAAGGCTTTGCGTTAATCGTTGTATTGTTCATTCTTTTGATTATCGTTGGCGCAGTTTGGGCTTACTAAAATAAGCGAAGCACCCAAAAAGGGTGCTTTTTTCATTGGTATGAGGATAGGAGTGTTCAAGATAGGATGGATTTCTACTGAAAGACGATGGTTTTATTGCCGTGTACGATGATCCGCTTTTCAAGATGCCATTTCACTGCACGATATAGAACAATTCGTTCGATGTCTTTACCGTGTCTTTTTAAATCAGCCACATGATAACGGTGAGTAATCCGAGTAATGTCCTGCTCAATAATCGGTCCTTCATCAAGTTGTTCATTGACATAATGTGCTGTTGCTCCGATTAGTTTCACTCCACGATCAAAAGCCTGCTGATAAGGATTTCCTCCAATAAAAGCAGGTAGGAAAGAGTGATGGATATTAATGATTTCATTGTTATATAAGTGAATTAATTTCTCAGGGATGATTTGCATATACCGTGCAAGTATCACGGTGTCGACATTTTGTTCTTTAAGTAATTGAAGATGTTTGGCGGTAGCTTGCTCTTTCGTTGCTTTTGTAACAGGCACATGATAGAAGGGAATACCTGCACTCTCCGTTAGTTCTTGGAATTCAGGATGGTTACTAATGACCAGAGCGATTTCAGCATGTAACTCACCTAATTGCCATCTCCATATTAATTCCTGCAAACAATGGTCTTCCTTCGTTGCGAAAATAGCAAGACGTGGCTGTTTGGCGGAAGAGGTAATGGACCACTCCATCGAAAATTGGCTGGCCGTTTCTTTAAATAATTCTCTAAACTCTAAAAATTTGTCGCCTAATTCGGGATGACTAAATTCAATTCGCATAAAGAAATGTCCGTGAACAGGATCAGTGGAATGTTGATCCGAGTGAATGATGTTCGCGTCATTTGAGAAAAGAAAATGTGAGACTGCGGCTACAATTCCCTCCCTGTCCGGGCAGGATACTAATAAAATTCCTTTTTCAGTGTTTTGATTCATTCTTCTCCTCCAGTAATCGATTAAATAGTTTAAATAATACATTATTTCAATGTGAAGCGCAAAAGGAATGTAAGTCGAAATCGTTTAAAACTTATCATTACTTAATTAACATTATAAATACTTATTTACTATTGAACAAACACTTGCTAAAACTTATAATGTTAGTAGATGGAAATGAGGTGTGTAGCATGTATCAAGAAGAACGAATGTTAGCGATACTGGATTATTTAAAAAAGAATGAACGCATATCTGTTGATCGGATATGTGACTTATTTCTTGTATCGAGGGATACGGCCAGACGAGATTTAGTTAAACTCGAAGAAGAAGGTGCTGTTACCCGAACAAGAGGAGGCGCTATCCTTCCGCAGTTGCGTCATGAAATACAGTCTTATCACGACAGACTGAAAGTTGTATCAAAAGAGAAGCAGCGGATTGGAAAGATGGCAGCTGGCTATGTCAATTCAGGAGATATTATTATTCTTGATGCATCTACCACCGTTCAGTCTTGTGCTGAATTTCTTATTGAAACGCAAGCGACTGTGATTACCAACTCAATTCATCAGGCAGATATTCTCTCAAACGGAGATCGACTGGATATTAATCTTCTCGGTGGAAAGCTAGAGAAAGACCATCGGTTCCTCTATGGTTCAGCTGTTGTAGAGAAGGTCGCATCCTACAATGCTGATATCGCCTTTATAGGTGTAGTGGGGATATCTGATCAGGGCTTAACTATTGCTCATGAAGAAGACGGCATGGTGAAGAGAAAGATGATACAGCAGTCAAAGTATGTGATCGCTCTTGCGGATAATTCGAAATTTTACCGCTCTGAATTTTTTACGTTCGCACAACTCGAAGACATTGACCTTATTATTACAGACAGAATCCCCGATCAGAACGTACAGGAAATGCTCCAACTTCATGACGTGAAGCTCGTAGTTGCAGAAGACTAAAGGATTTTTGTAAATCGTTCATCATTACTGACATAGGATCTATCAAAAAATGGACCGGCGTAACCTTTTGGGCGTGACGGGTCCGTTTTTTTGTGCGTAAAGAGGGTAACTAATAGTCATAAGAAACTCATTGCTGTTTACACGAAACGTCAAAGCATATCGGTTGGTGAAAGAATCTTATTTTGGTAAGATCAACTGTAACATTAATATTTACATAAAAGGAGCGTCTTAAAGATGAAATTGAGTGTCCTTGACCAATCACCCGTTTCAAGAGGAAACACGCCAATAGAAGCACTAAGAGATACAACTTTACTTGCGCAAGAAACAGAAAAGCTAGGGTATCATCGATTCTGGGTATCCGAACACCATAGTACGAAAAGCCTTGCAGGATCTAGTCCTGAGGTGCTTATTTCACACCTTGCAGCGAACACAGAACGCATGCGAATTGGTTCAGGTGGCGTGCTTTTACCACATTACAGTCCATATAAGGTAGCAGAGAATTTTCGAATGCTTGAGACACTAAATCCAAATCGAATTGATCTTGGACTTGGTCGAGCACCTGGTGGTATGCCCAATGTTACAAAGGCACTCGCTGGTGGAAACAGTATGGGAATGGATCATTATCTAGAGCAAGTGAATGAACTTGCAGCCTACCTTAAAGGAGAAGATCCGGAGCAGATGAATGTCAGAGCGACTCCGCTTGGAAGTACAACGCCTGAAATGTGGCTGTTGGGATCGAGTGGTGCAAGTGGAATGATGGCAGCTCAGCGCGGGCTCTCCTTTACTTTTGCCCATTTCATAAACGGATTCGGTGGAACGAATGTAGTTGACAAATATCGTTCACGCTTTGTACCATCTGAATTTAACGAGACACCGAAAACGAATGTCGCTATATTTGTGATCTGTGGCGAAACAGAAGAAGAAGCGGAATACCTTGCTTCAAGTTTGGATTTATCAATCTTGTTAATTGAACAAGGAAAATCAGGTGAAGGGTTCCCTTCACCTGATGAAGCACGAAGCTTTCCATATACAGTGTTTGATAAAGACCGGATTCGGGAAAACAGAAAAAGAATGATCGTAGGTAATCCGACTCAGGTGAAAGAACAAATTGAGGAATTAGCAAAGGCGTATCAAACGGATGAAGTAATCATTAATACGATCACACATGATTTTCAATCTCGTCTGAAGTCATACAAACTCATTGCAGAAGCATTTCATATAGATGAGGAACGTTCTTCTTGACAAAACGAACTGTAATATTTAAAATTACACTATACCTTGACTCAGTTGGAACACAAACTAGTCTTCCAAATAAGGAGGTAAATGAAAATGAATCAACTAGATCAACAGTCTCAATACCAAAAAGGTGATTGGGTAAAAGGGAAGTCAGTACATGATGAACTAATTCATGGCTATGTTGAATCTGTAAATAATTATCTTGGAACGATTAAAGTTTTCGTTCTAGAATGTGATAATCCTGAAACTGTAGGAAAAGTAATCGAAACTTTCCAGAATCGTATTTCACAGCTGGACGAACCAGATTTTGAAAAAGATGAATCATATCTTCTTAATTTAATTGAAGTATCATTGATTACGAAAGATAAAGAATGGTTTATGGATCTTTCAAAACAGCTTAAACAGCTTAGACAAGAATCCAAGGAAGTCATTTCCTGTTAAAATTTTCTTGCCAGCTATAAAAGAAATACGATAGGATGGAAGTGGAAGAAAGTGTAGGGAGGCGCTGTAATTGAATAGTGATTTTACTCTCGCCGTGCACAGCCTGGCGTTGCTTGCAATTAAGCCGGGACAAATGGCGACAAGCGACTATCTTGCTGGAAGTGCTTCAGTCCATCCCGTTCGTATGAGGAAAATTCTTAGTTTGCTCAAGAAAAACGGGTATATCGCTTCAAAGGAAGGCGCTGGTGGTGGATTCACTCTGGCATGTCGAGTAGAAGATGTTACTCTTGATAAGATTTACAATCTGACATCAGTGGGTACTCTTAAGCCAAGGTGTCCCGATGCTAATGAATTTTGTCTTGTTGGAGCGAATTTATCTAATGTACTTGGCGATATCTTTACAGATGCTGAGAATCATCTAACAGCATTTTTGCAACAATATACCATTCGTGATATTATTCAAAGCCTAAAGCAAAAACAATTATAATTGTTTTTGTTTTTATGACTAAACTGTAACAAAAATAATTCCAATAATACGTTGGGGGTGAGCAGACATGAGTACAGGTCTGGTTGAAAAAAGTTATGAAAGTAAATTAAATATAAACGACTGGAAAAAGCTGGAGCGATCTGGTCAAATTATGAGACGAAATGAAGGGAAAATGCTTATTAAGCCAGAACATACAAATCGAGATGTATACATTATCAAAAAGGGAAGTGTTGCGATTTACCATGCAGACAACATGGAACGACCGCTCGCGGTTCTTGGTGTCAACGATGTTCTTGGTAACCGTTCCATTTTTGTTCATCAAAATTTGTATGCAAAAATCATTACTGATGTTGAGCTCATTCAACTAGATCAAACTTCATATCGTGCATTGTATTTAGCATATCCTGAACTTGCGATCAAACTGACAACGGAGTTATCGAGACTTAAGCTTGTCATTGATTTTCCGGATCGAAATACAAACTCTTTTTTAAAACAAATGAAAAGTGGTTTTCAGAACTTGATCAACAAAAATCAGAATAAAAAGGGAAGATATTGCCACGATTGTTAAGTATTTTTGGTTTTAAACTGTAATTATTTATGTTACATTAAGAAAGTGACTTATAAGGATGTTATCTTAATAGATGAAACGAATAAATAGATAGAAAAAGGAGAGAACCCATGTCAGTAGATGTACAAGAAAAGCAAAGCGTACTAGAGGTTATGAAAGAACGCCATTCAGTTAGAAAGTTTGAAAAGGGCGTTCAGATTCCTGAAGAAGTAATGGAAGAGATCTTGAACGCAACGATCGAAGCACCTTCTTCATGGAATCTGCAACACTGGAAATTTCTCGTTATTGAATCTGATGAGCAAAAAGAGAAGCTTCTTCCTATCGCATTCAATCAACAACAAATTGTTGATAGTTCAGCAACAGTTGTTATCCTAGGCGACCTGGAAGCGAACCTTCATGCTGAAGAAATTTATGGGCAAGCAGTTGAACTTGGATTTATGGAAAATGCTATCAAGGAAACCCTGGTTGGCCAGATTAATGGTGCGTATGAGAGTGAAGGCTTTGCCTTGAGTGAAGCATTGAAGAATAGCTCACTTGCAGCCATGCAACTCATGCTCGCTGCGAAGGCTAAAGATTACGATACAGTAGCAATGGGTGGTTTTAATCCGGTTGCTCTTGTAGAAGAGTTTAATATTCCATCACGCTATGTACCATCTATGCTCATCTCAGTTGGTAAAGCGGCAGTGGAAGCGCACGGAACAGCTAGATTCCCGCTTGAGCGTGTAGTCGTAAAAGAAAGCTTCTAAATCAATTCTCTAAGAAAAAGAAGGGCAGAGTCCCTTCTTTTTTTTATGGTGTGAAACTCCTCTAATCGATGGCTATTTGGGTAAAGAGAATAAAATACGAGTTCGGATTACTAATTTTAAGACTGTGCACGGTATAATAATAAGTGATAGTAGGGGGAGGATTTAATGAAAAAAGAAACTGATCAAGAGAAAAGAATGAATTGGAGTGGTCTCTCGAAGTTAATTCGGGATACGCAACCCTCGAAACCTCTCGTAGCGACTGCGATTACGTTGAGTATGATTGGAACAGTTTCTGGTCTTATCGTGCCATTTTTTACGAAAAATCTGGTTGATCAGCTATCAGCTAGCGCTCTTTCTTCAGGAGTCATTGCTTTATTGATAGCAGCGTTTGTCGTCCAGGCGATTTTTTCCGGCTTATCGATGTATCTTCTCCTTTACATAGGTGAAACGGTTGTAGCTCGACTTCGGGAGCGTTTAATGAATAAGGTTCTTTCCCTGCAGGTTTCTTATTATGATCGCAATCTCGTAGGTGATACAACGAGTAGAATCGTGAATGATACAGGTGTGATTAAAGACCTCGTATCGAATCATTTAATAAGTTTATTAACAAGTACGCTTTCGATCGTTGGTTCAATTGGGATTCTTCTTTATCTTGATTGGAGATTAACGGCCATTCTGCTTGCTGTGGTCCCAATTATGATGATTGGTATCCGTTTTATCGGAAAGCGGATGTATCAAGTATCGAAAGGTCTCCAGGAAGAAACCGCTAAATTTACTGCAACAATTACACAAGTACTCTCAGAAGTTCGCCTTGTGAAATTTTCTATGGCGGAGAATGTTGAAGAAGAGAATGGAAAACGTGGAATCAACAATGTCTTTTCATTCAGCATGAAAGAAGCTAAGATATATGCCCTCTTAATGCCACTTATGACGTTATTGTTAATGGGCGTTCTTGTGATCATTGTTGGATATGGGGGTGTTCGCGTTTCAACTGGAGAATTAACAGCAGGTGAACTTGTTGCTTTTCTTCTTTACCTCTTCCAAATCATTATTCCATTTAGTTCAATGGCGAGATTCATAACGGCTATCCAAAAGGCAATGGGCGCAACAGAACGTCTTCAGTTTTTGCTTGATCATGATAGTGAGGAGCGACTACTTGGTGATGATGTTTTAAACCCTGCCGAAACGCTTTCATTTAGAGATGTACAATTTTCATATGATAAAGAACTCGTTCTTAGAAAAGCATCATTTGAAGTGCCACCTGGAAAAGTTACGGCGATTGTTGGACCAAGTGGAAGTGGAAAGACAACGACCTTTTCTTTAGTTGAGCGATTCTATACTCCTCAACATGGTGAGATCGCACTGGGTGAAAAAGATATTCAGACCTTTTCTCTTGCTTCGTGGCGCAAGCATATTGGGTATGTGTCGCAAGAGAGTCCACTGATTGCTGGAACAATTAAAGAAAATATCATTTATGGATTAGAAGAATCAGTATCAGATCGAGAAGTGCGAGATGCGGCAGAACAAGCTTATGCGCTTCTTTTTATACAAGAGCTTCCTGATGGATTTGACACTCAAATTGGCGAGCGCGGAATAAAGCTTTCTGGAGGTCAACGGCAACGAATAGCGATTGCAAGGGCAATTGTGCGTAATCCATCGCTTCTTCTCTTGGATGAAGCTACGTCCAGTCTTGATAGCACGTCAGAGGTTCAGGTTCAACGTGCGTTAAATAACTTGATGAAGGAACGAACGACGATCGTGATTGCACACCGTCTTTCCACTGTGGTTCACGCAGACAAAATTCTCGTCATGGAAAACGGAGCTGTTTCCGATCAGGGCACACATGAGGAATTAATGAAGAAGAGTAGACTTTACAAAGAATTAGCTAAGCAGCAATTTAAAATCGAAAAAAGTTTATAAAAAGCAGCTGTCGGGAATGCCGACAGCTGCTTTTAAGGTCCCTCATTAACTTGAAACTCCAGTTGAATGGGATTCTCTCTTTTCCTCTTTCACTTTCTCTAAGAAGCGTTTCGTCTCTGCGACGACAACTCCAGATAGACCGAGAAGGCCAATTAAGTTTGGCAGTGCCATTAGACCATTAAAGATATCAGCAAGTAGCCAGACAACATTAAGCTTCAAGGTTGTTCCGACGAAAACGGCTAGAACGAATACAAAGCGATAGTATTTGATCGATGCGTCACCGAAAAGATAAGAGAAGCATTTCTCACCATAATAGGACCAGCCGAGTACAGTTGAATAAGCGAATAGGATTAGTCCGATTGTTACAATAAGTGCCCCTGGTACGCCAAGGAATTTTTCGAACGTAGCGGTAGTGAGGGCAGCACCATTTAATTCACCACCATAGAGATCTCCCATGACGAGAGCAATACCTGTAATGGAACAAACAACGATGGTATCGATAAATACTTGAGTCATCGAAACGAGTGCCTGACGTCCTGGATAGTCGGTCTTTGCTGCCGCAGCTGCAATTGGTGCTGATCCAAGACCCGCTTCATTCGAGAATACACCACGTGCAACACCAAAACGAATGACGGAACCAATCGCACCACCGGCTACAGCTTGACCAGTGAAAGCATCCGAAAAAATGAGTGAAACAGCTGAAGGAACGAGATCAAGATTCATGAAAATAACAACTAATCCACCAATAACATAGAATAAGGCCATGACTGGAACGAAATAAGCCGTTACTTTTCCGATGCTTTTGATCCCACCAAGAATAACCATCCCCGTGAACAGCATCAAGACAAGTCCAGTGATCCATGGAGCGATGCCAAACGTTTCAACTGCATCTGCAACGGAGTTCGACTGTACCATGTTGCCGATGCCGAATGCTGCAAAAGCGCCAAAGAATGCAAAAACCATTCCAAGCCACTTCATGTTCAATCCTTTATCAAGGTAGTACATAGGTCCACCAGACATTTCACCGTTCGAGTTAACGGAACGATATTTAACAGCTAGGATCGCTTCAGCATACTTTGTTGCCATTCCAAAGAGGGCACTGATCCACATCCAGAGAACAGCGCCTGGACCTCCGACAAAAACTGCCGTTGCAACGCCGGCAATATTACCTGTTCCAATTGTAGCTGCAAGGGCCGTCATGAGTGCCTGGAAATGAGAGATATCTCCTTCAGACGTTTTGTCCTGTCGTTTTGTGAATGCTTGCTTTAAGGCATATGGAAGCATGGTAAATTGGAGAAAACCAAGACGCACGGTGAGGTATATACCCGTTCCAACGAGTAGAATAAGCAGTGGCCACCCCCACACAAAACCACTGATACTACTTAATGCTGCTTCCAATACAAACTCCTCCTTTTATGTATGTTAATACTAAATATTCTAACAATTTACCATGAAAACCTTTATAATACAAAATTAATTTTGATAACTGTGTCGAATGGATATGAAAATAATAGAAGAAGGTCATATCATAAGCACACTAATGGAGGATTTGAAAGAAATTTTGTATGGTAGGGAAGTAGAGGAGGAAGATGTGATGCGTTATTTTGATTTATCAAATAAAGTGGCTGTCGTGACTGGTGGAGGTAGAGGCATTGGGAGAACGATTGCTCTAGCTCTTTCTGAAGCAGGTGCAACAGTGGCGATTGTAGGTCGAACAAAGAAAGTACTTGAAGAAGCTGCGGCAGACATCAGTAATGAAACGAAAGGAAAGGTACTACCGTTTGTTGGGGACGTAACGAATGAAGAAAGCATAAAAGCCTTCATTAGTGGTATTCATCTAGCAGTGGGATCGATTCATATTCTAGTGAATAATGCAGGTAAAACAGTGCGTAAAACGATTGAAGAGCTTGAGCCTGATGAATGGGATGATGTCATGGAAACGAATGCTAAATCAGTTTATATGATGACAAAAGCTGTTCTTCCAGATTTAAAAGCGGGTGTAGCGACAAGAATCATTAATGTTGCCTCAATGGCGAGTACAGTTGGTTTGCCATTTTCTACCCCTTATGGTCCAAGTAAAGCTGCTGTTGTACAGTTAACAAAACAACTTGCTCAAGAGCTGGCACCTCAGGGGATTACGGTTAATGCAATTAGCCCTGGATTTATCCGAACACCGTTTAATGAAGAAGCACTTGATAATCCCATCCTCTTAAATAAAATCAATGGCAGTAATCCCATGCATCGAACTGGACAATTAGAGGAATTAATTCCCGCCATTCTCTATCTTGCCTCACCGTTCGCAAGCTACACCACTGGACAAAATCTGCTGATTGATGGTGGCACGACTTCACACGCCTTTTAATCTTATAGAGTATAGCTTGATACAATAACCTCCATCCATTATAATGTGATTAACCTGAAAAGAAAAAGGGGAAAAGTTTATGTTATCGGTGATTCTTAACTAACGTAATTTTATAAACAGATTGGCTTTTAAAGACGCATATCTTCTATGCTTATTTAATTATGCCTTCTGTCAAATTAGTTAAGAACACAGATAAGCTCATGAATGACAACAACCATTCCAGCTGCGCCTCTGTGCGCAGCTTTTTATATGCTTTTTTCAGCATAGTGAATTGGCTGTCGTCTACCCTTTTTTAGAAGAGCTACGAATGAACCTGTGTTCATATTCGTAGCTCTTTTTTTCGTTGGAAAGGAAGTGGCATGTATGTTAATTGAAGGAACGATTGGAGTAAACGGTACAATGATAGACCAAACGAGGAGGAAGAACATTGAACGAAAAAACAATTGTAACACTTGAATTTGATAAAATTCGAAACGAAGTCGCTCATTATGCGCTTTCGGAAGAGGCGAAACGCGAGATCCAGATGCTAACACCAACTTATGACGCTCATGTGGTAAAAAACAGATTGAATGAAACGTCAGAGGCGAAAGCAATCGTAATGAAAAGCTCAAGCATACCTCTTCATGGACTTCATGGGATTATTCGAGTAATCAACCAATTGAACAAAGGAGTTGCTTTAAGGCCAGATCAACTTACAACGGTACTTGATTTGATCGAAAGCGGACGGAAAATGAAACAGTTTATGATAGGGAAGGAGTGGCTCGCACCAACAGTTTCAAGCTATGTCTACTCGCTATATGAATTATCTGATCTTGAAGATGAATTAAAATGCGCGATACGGAATGGTGAAATTGATGATACTGCCAGTAAAGAGCTCGGTAAAATCAGAAAGAAAATAATCGTCTTAGATGAGCGTGTCAAAGAAAAGCTGAATCAACTTCTGCGTTCATCAACAAAGCGAAAAGCGCTACAAGATTCCATCATCAGTGATCGAAATGGACATTATGTTGTCGCGGTGAAGAAAGAATATCGGAAACAAATAAAAGGAACGGTACATGACCAATCAGCAAGCGGGTCTACGGTATATATTGAGCCTGAAGAAGTTCGTAAAGTCCAAATAGAATTAAATGAATTAAAAGCAGACGAATACCTTGAAGAACAGCGAATTCTTAGTAAGTTAACAGGGGAAGTCGAACGATTTGCACAGGAGATTTCGATCAATATTGAAACGATGACACACTATGATTATATTTTTGCAAAAGCAAAACATAGCATGTCGATCGATGGAAACTACGTACAGCTATCGACCAGGCCGATGATTAAACTTCAAAATGGCCGTCATCCATTACTTTCAAATAAGGCAGTACCGTTAACGCTGGAGTTAGGAACAACTTATAAAGGACTTGTCATCACAGGTCCAAATACAGGAGGGAAAACGGTCGCCATTAAAACAGTTGGTCTTCTCTCGATGATGGTGCAATGCGGCTTGCACATCCCTGCTGACGAGTCTTCCGTGTTTGGAATGTTTGGTTCGATTCTAGTTGATATCGGAGACGGGCAAAGTATTGAGCAATCGTTGAGTACGTTCTCTTCCCGGATATCCAATATTATTACGATTTTACAAGAAGCTGGACCGGATGCACTTGTTATTCTAGATGAACTAGGTTCAGGGACGGATCCTGGTGAGGGAATGGGGATTGCCGTTTCCATTCTTGAACAATTAAACCGTCTTGGCGCAACGATTCTTTCTACAACCCATTATAGTGAAATGAAAAATTTTGCTTCAGCTCATCCTGATTTTGAGAATGGTTCCATGGAGTTTGATCCAGAATCATTGCGACCAACGTATAAACTTCGGATGGGAATACCAGGTGAAAGTCAAGCATTTGCGATTGCACTACGACTTGGGATGCACCCGTATATTATCGAGCGGGCGCATGAAATTACGTATCAAGAGACCCAAACTTACAGTGATCCAAATACTAAAAAGCGACAATGGCACTATGAACAACAGCTAAAAAGCAAAAAGATGGAGAAACGTATTAGTCATAAAAAAGGGGAAGACGAAACAAGTTTTGATCGTTACTCGATCGGAGACAGTGTAGCGATTCCATCGATGAATGAGAAAGGGATCGTGTACAAACCGGTTGATGACTTTGGGAATGTCATCGTAATGATAAATGGAAAAAAAGAAACCATTCATGTGAAGCGCGTCAAACTATTGCTGCCTGCAAGCGAGCTCTATCCTGAGAATTATGATTTTGACATTCTTTTTGAAAGTGTCGAGAACAGAAAGAAAAAGAAAGTAATGAATCGAAAACACGTAGATGGATTAACGATTGATTATGAAGAATAGGGTGAGGAGAAACGTATGTAACCTGGCAAAAGAGGGAATTCATCATAGGAGAGTTTTTAATCCGCAATGACGTCCATAAACAAACCATGGAAGTGTAGTGACATAACACTCACAAGTGCATGGAGAAGGTGATATATGTTATTTAGTGGAAAAGGAAGAAGTATAATGTGGTTTACTCCGTATCGAAGTATACTTTATGTATGTTTAGAACGTTTTGTATCATGAAAGCTGAGGAGGAAAAAATATGAAACTAGGAGCATTTTCTGTTAACTTAAGTGTAAAAGATATTCACACATCAAAGGATTTTTACGAACATTTAGGCTTTCAAGTTTTGGGAGGAGACATTTCCCAAAACTGGCTAATTATGAAGAACGGAAGCACCGTCATTGGACTTTTTCAGGGAATGTTTGAAAAAAACATTCTTACGTTTAATCCTGGTTGGAATGAAAATGCAGAAAACCTTGATTCGTTTACAGACGTTCGCTCTCTTCAAAAGCAGTTAAAAGAAAAGGGAGTAACGCTACTTTCTGAAGCAGATGAATCAAGCGAAGGACCTGCAAGTTTTACGATTGAAGATCCCGATGGTAACCCTATTCTGGTCGATCAACACAGGTGAAACAATTTCCGGTACTTAACAAATTCAAGAGTCATAATTGCTTTGGAAAAAGCATAGGTTAATGCTTTTTATTCATGGGAAAGCAGTGTTTGGTGAAGAACATAGCTTTTATATTACACCCTTGAATCGTTCGCTTTCTAACGAAGAGATCGTAATTTAATGACATCATTGTCGCATTTTTTCATACAATATTTTTGGGGTGAGAAAAATGCCAAGAGTAAAATACACAAGTTCAGATGTTGACTTAATGGCAAGAATGATGAGAGCGGAAGCTGAAGGTGAAGGAAAACAAGGGATGTTATATGTAGGAAATGTTATTGTTAATCGTGCTCAAGCGGATTGTTTAGACTTTCAAGATGTAAGAACCATTCGGCAAGTCATTTATCAAACCCAAGGTGGAAATTATTCTTTTGAAGCCGTTCAAAAGGGAAATGTCTTTTATAACAGAGCAAGATCTGCTGAGAAAAGATTAGCAAAAAAGAATTTGGACTATTGGAGGCAACAACCAGGGAAATATGCTCTTTGGTATTTCAATCCATATGCGCCATGTCCTCCTACGTGGTACGGTCAACCTTTTGCTGGTCAATATAAAAACCATTGTTACTATGAACCAGAAGCTGGAACGTGTGCAAGTGTTTATAACTAAGTTTAAGCTTATCTTTTTATCAGTTCTAATGTTTTTTGATCTCGCTAAAAAGGAAACTTTCTGTTTTAATAAGTGACGCCCTTTTATAGCGCACGAATTTAGTAATGAAATTCTACTAGAAAATTGGTTGTGAAATTGTGCATTTCAATTCAATGAAGCATTAATTGAACAATAAGATCGCTTCATTTATGAAGAGATATGTAAGTGTAGGAATTAGCTAAAGTCAGCAATCCAGCTGGCTTTTTGTTTTTGGAAAAGGTTAATCATTCAAATGGAAAGTTGTAGATGTTATGATTCGTTTATTACTTTTGTTTTAAGATGCAAGAAGATTGTTGACAATTTAAATCAATCTAAATTAAGTGGTTCACAACAGGCAATGACTCTAATATATGAGACGGTTTCTTTTTTATAGCGATCATGAAGTAAATTCTTTGTATCAATCATCCTGTAATTTCCTGGTTAATGCTAAAATGAACAGAGAACGATTATAACGAATATCGAGAAAATAAAAAAAAACGGATGTGACAGGATTGATGCAGTCATTATTAGCGAACTTTGCCATCCTATTATTTATGCACTTATGCATTCAAAGCATTTACTATATCGCATTTCGGAAGCGGCTACCTGATCGATTCGTCGCATTTTTACATGTCGTCGTCGTAGCAATAGGTATTATTTTTCTTTACATGTTGCCAGTAACATTAAACGGTTATCGATTTGATTTACGTACGATTCCAATGGTGATTCTAGTGCTATACCACGGCTATCAGCTTGGAATTCCTGTTCTTGCCATCATTACGATTGCGCGATTTGCTTTTCCGGGTGAATTCGTTTTCTTAGAGTTGCTTTTCACACTGGTTATTCCAACAACAGTAACGGTGTTCTTCCGTCAAATACTTTTCAGGAACCTTACATATCTCAAGCTTTTTCTTTATTTTACAGGTATTTGGTTTATTTCAGATGCCGTCGTTGGATACATCATTTCAGAGGAAATCACCCTATTCTCTTCTCTCATTCGCTTTCTTTCGTTCCAACTTTCTGCTTTGATTATGTATTTCTTTATCCAAACGAGCACGAAAAATCTTGAGATGAGTAGGCAGCTGTTATTCTATGCTGAACACGATTCCTTAACGGGTCTTTTGAACATCAGAAGCTTTCTCAAGAAAGTAGGAGGGCATGAGGGTCCTTCTGTGAAAATGATCGCGATGCTGGATTTAGATTTTTTTAAAAATATTAACGATACATATGGTCATCTTAATGGTGATCGAGTGCTTACTCAATTTGCCTCGTTTCTGTCAGGTCAAAAAGATGATTGGATTGTAGGAAGGTACGGTGGAGAGGAATTTATATTGATGCTGGAGGTCCCATCTAAAGCGTATGCCTATGAGAGAATGAAAAAACTGCAGCAAAGCTTAAGCAAATGCCTCTTTACAACAGAAAAGGGAGAAGAAATTCAAAATGTATCGGTCTCAATAGGTTTAGCTGAGCTAGATCATCAGCAGCCGCTGATGGTTACGATTGAACAAGCAGATAAGTGTCTTTATTTAGCAAAGGGCAATGGCAGAAATCAAGTTTGTATCTAACGGATGAGAACATCGAATGGTTTAAAAATTTTATTTTGCGGAATATAACAGTTGTGAGAGTATTTAAAGGAGGAAGTAATTCATGAAAGTACTAGTTATTGGAGCAAACGGACAAGTTGGTTCACATTTAATTAAATCGCTGGCTGAACGTGGCCATGAACCAGTAGGTATGATCCGAGATACTGATCAAGTCAAAGCTATTGAAGATGCTGGCGGCAAAACAGTACTAGGCGATCTTGAAAAGGACTTTTCTCAAGCATTTTACGGATGTGAAGCCGTTGTATTCGCAGCTGGATCAGGACCACACACTGGTGCTGACAAAACGATTTTAATTGATCAAGAAGGTGCTATTAAAGCAATAGATCAGGCGAAGCAGCAGGGAATCAACCGCTTTGTTATGTTAAGCACTGTCGGGTCTGATTATCCTGAAAAGGGACCTGACAATATGAAGCCGTATCTCTATGCTAAGAAGCGTGCAGATGAGCACCTGAAAGCATCGAATTTGAACTATACAATTCTTCGTCCAGGTAGCCTTTCGAATGAACCTGGAACAGGTCAAATTAGAGCAGCTGAAACGCTAGAAGATAAATCCGGTCAAATTCCGCGTCAAGACGTCGCTGCTGTGTTAACTGAAATCATTGAGAACGAGAACACGTTCCACAAGAAGTTTGAAATTCTTAATGGTGATCAGAAAATCAGTGATGCACTTGGACAACTATAATAATAAATGAACGATGAAGAGGGCTTAATGAGTTTTCATTAAGCCTTTTTTCTATGTTGGGAAAAGTTGCTGATTGAAGTAACAACCTATATGTAGTAAATAATGACTAGTGACTATTTCATCATTTATTCGAATAGAAATTGCGAATATGCTTCACAAATGGTACTGTGATAAAGGTTGAAAGCATGAAAGCGTTAACAAGAAGGAGTAGAGAGAGAATGAACATCTTAGAAGGGCTTAAAACAATCAATGGAATTCTATGGGGAGCACCGAGCCTTATTCTGTTATTTGGTACAGGCGTATTTCTTACTTTTATTCTTAAAGGTTTGCAATTTCGGAAGTTGGGTTATGCATTTAAGTTAGCTTTCTCTAAAGAAAAGGAAGAAGACAGTAGTGCTGAAGGAGATGTAAGTAACTATAAAGCACTGATGACTGCTCTTGCCGCTACAATAGGAAATGGTAATATAGCGGGGGTTGCGACAGCGATTACGTTAGGTGGACCAGGCGCGATTTTCTGGATGTGGATAGTAGGACTTGTCGGAATGGCGACCAAATATGGAGAAGCGCTACTCGCGATGAAGTATCGTGTGAAAAACGACAAAGGTGAATATGCAGGTGGTCCGATGTATTACGTTGAGAAAGGTCTCGGATCGAAATGGAAGTGGCTTGCTATTTCTTTTGCTTTATTTGGCGCGATCGCTTCTCTAGGAATTGGTAATAGTGTACAATCCAATACCATTGCAAGCGTTGTTGATGAAAGCTTTCAAGTTGATGGCTGGGTAACAGGAGTCATTCTTGCGGCACTGACATCACTGATTATATTTGGAGGCGTGAAGCGCATTAGTTCTGTAGCAGGTTTCTTCGTCCCGATTATGGCCGTGTTATATGTAGTAGGTGCTATCATAATCATTGTATTAAACATTGATGCGGTTATCCCGGCCATGAAGTTAATCTTTACATATGCGTTCACACCCCTGTCAGCTGTCGGTGGATTTTCTGGGGTCATCGTTATGGAAGCAGTAAAGTCTGGTGTTTCCAAAGGGATCTTCTCAAATGAAGCAGGTCTTGGTACCGCAGCATTAATTGCTGGAAATGCAAAAGCTGAACATCCAGTTAGACAAGCGCTCGTGGCAATGACAGGTACATTTATTGTGACGATTATCGTATGTACGATGACTGCACTCGTTCTTCTGATAACTGGGTTTTGGGATCCGACAGGTGGAGACTTATCGGGTATCGTGCATGATCCGAATCTTGAAGCTGGCGCTCTTACAACGGCTGCCTTTGGATCGGGGCTTGGTATGATCGGTGAATACATTGTAACGTTCTCCGTCATTTTCTTCGGCTTTTCTACGATTATCGGATGGTATGTTTATGGATATAAGTGTTTTGAATATCTCGTAGGTACAAAGGTTACCGTTTATTACGGAGCAGTATATGTTCTTGCATGTTTTGTAGGAACGGTTGCGAACCTTACCACTGTTTGGGCATTTGCCGATATGGCGAATGCTTTGATGATGATTCCGAACTTAATTGCACTATTATTGCTTTATAAAGTCATTAGGAGTGAAACGGACGATTACTTTAACCGCTATCTAGTTGAAGCAGAAATGAAGCGAGCTAGTTGATGAAGTTGGAATGTCCAATAAATCGTTTAACGTCGATTTCCAGTTCTTAAATAACGTAAAAAAGCACAGCTGGTAAACTTCAGCTGTGCTTTTTTACTATTGTTCAGGTGTGAATTTCTTAGAAGGGGCAGATTCGTTTCCAAAAATATCGACTGCAGTTACATAATAAGAAGATGTGGAAGCATTTTCATCAGAATAGGTTTTTCGTTCAATACTTGAAATGCTTTTAACTTGCTTATATGAACCGTTCTCATCCGCTTTATAGATGCGATATCCTACGACATTCTCATCCCGAACGGCATGCCAAGATAAGAAATTCCCACTTACACTAAGGTTTGTTGGAGCATCTGGAACTTCATTAGGGTCGACTGTCACTTGTTTCTCTTCAGGCTCGTCTTTTAACTCAGCTGATACGACAAGTCGCTCTTCATGTGTACCTTTCGAGCGGTTAAACGTACCTGTACATGTAATTAAATTCAAGTTTCGCGAGTCCCTTGAACCAAAAATTTTCTCTATCGGTGAGTCAGTGTAAGGGTAGCTTTCTTTGCCCGTCACGACAAAAGTTAGCTTTTCTCCATTTTTGTCTGTCAAAATAACTTCATCACCTTTAGACAATTTCTTAAGATAAAAGAAAATGGCAGGTCCTGTTTTGCTATCCACATGTCCTGCAAGTACGGCGTTTCCTTTGGTTCCAGGTTTAAATCCTGGTTCAAACCAGCCTACGTCATTAATATTTGAAGGCACTCCCATTTGTCCATTCTCTAATACGCCAACCTTCTCGATTGTAGCTTTTACATCAATAGAAGGAATCTCTACTTTTACAGGGACAATACCTTCTTCTGTATCCTGTGCCTTCTTTGCTTCTTTAATTTTTTCTTTCTGGGAATCTAAAAGAAGAAATTCATCTGATAACACGTCGGGTTTTTCTACTTCTTTAACGGCGATTTCAGACGTTGATTGTGTTTCTTCAACAGCAGCTTTTTTATTTATTTCGTGAACTGGCTCTGGATCGGCATAGTTATTGTTATAGCCAGCTAGGACAAGCCAAATAATGGCTCCACCTATAAGGAACAAGAACTTTTTCAATTTCTTCACCTCTTTTGATCGATTCGGATGAAAACACAAACGGTCTTTTAACAATAATCTTATAAGGCTAACGATGACAACTACAAAATGGATCACTTTTATGATGATTTTTTTGATGTCTTGTTTTTTCGCTTCAATGAGTTCAAAAAAGGATTGACCAAAGAAGTAGTACCGGTGTATTATGTAACTAATACACCGGTACATTGAGAGGGGATATGAGATGCAAAATTGGAGTGGGTTATTACGAAAAGAGTTTCGATTGACCAGGACTTTGCTGCTTGGGGCGTTAACTCTTGATTTAGTAATCATGATAGGATTCTTTCTGGCTTCTCCGAGCTGGGAAATCCCTTATTTGACAGCAATTGTTGGAGGTGTCCTAGCAGCTGCACACTTTTTTTTCCTTCCAATATATTTGTTGATTAGTCTTAATACGGAAGGAAGAAACCTACATCTATGGTTACACAATCCGCAGTCTGGTAAGAGATTAATAGGTGCCAAAGTAGTGAACGGCTTGTTTGCCCTATTGCTATCAATCGGAATTCTAGGAACGCTATCCGTTTTAGCTTACTTTCTGGAGAACAGTGCAGTTGAGCTTCCGATTGAGAATGTCTGGTTATTAGGATTCTACTTTCTGAGCGTGATTATTGCCGGTTCGATCTATTTAGGAATTTGGCTCACATTCTATTGGACCCTCTATCAGGTCATGAAGACGTATATAGGAAAGTGGGCACTTGTAGTGATTTTCGGCCTTGCCGCAATATTCAGTTGGTTTGGCTCGTGGTTTAGTGAAACAGCAACTTCAAAGACATTCACAGAGTGGGGAACAGTTCAGCTTCCCACACCTTTAGATATCTCCCTAAGTCAGCAGCAGTTTGATTTGACAGTTTCCACATTTCCGTTTCAGATCGGCAGTGTTGTGTTCGATGTCATCATACTAGTGGTGGTTTTCCTGATAAGCTGTTGGCTTCTTGATAGAAAAGTGGAGGTGTAACGGATGGGAGAAGAATTTAATCCCTCGAAGCCAATTTACTTGCAGCTAGTCGATCGAATTAGCTGGGAAATTATCAAAGAAGAACGGAAAACAGGAGAAAAACTTCCTTCTGTGAGAGAAATGGCGATTCAGTCAGGTGTTAATCCGAACACGGTTTCGAGAACGTACAATGAACTGGAGAGGATGGGGATTGTGGAGACGAAACGAGGACAGGGGACGTTTGTTACGGAAAAGAAGGAGAAACTAACCGAACTTCGCGAAGAGCTTAAGCTTAACCATATCCAGAATTTCATTGAAGAAATGAAGCAAATGGGATTCAGTTCAGAAGATATGATCGATGGCATTCGAAGGTATGTCAGTAATGAGAAGGAGAATGGAAGATGATTTCATTTGAACATGTATCGAAACGTTATCTAAGAAAGCAAGCACTGTCTGATGTCAGCATTACGATTCCAGAAGGAAAGATCATCGGTCTCGTTGGTTCGAATGGAAGTGGAAAATCCACTTTTATGAAAATGATTGCAGGGCTGGTTGCTCCGAGTGAGGGCACGGTGATGATCGATGGAGAACCTGTTTCAAGAAGAACAGCTCACAAAGTTGCCTATCTTTCTGAATTAGATGCTTATTACTCTTTCTATACTGTGGAAGAAACGATCCGCTTCTTCTCAAGTCAGTTTGCTGATTTCGATACTCAAAAAGCCTATGACATTGTTAAATTTATGGAAGTAGATCTGAATCAGAAAGTGAAGCATCTCTCGAAAGGAAACCGAGGGAGAGTGAAGATTGCTCTAACTCTCGCGAGAGATGTACCTATTATTTTAATGGATGAACCACTGTCAGGTCTTGATCCACTAGTGAGAGACTCTATCGTTAAAGGGCTGCTCTCATTTATTGACCTGGAGAGGCAAACTATTTTGATCACGACACATGAAGTAACCGAGATCGAATCACTATTAGAAACGGTCATTGCCATACGTAATGGGAACGTACTTGCAATGGAAGAAGTTGAAACGATTCGTGAACGAGATCGTATTAGAGTAGTAGAGTGGATGAAACGTATCTATCGTAATAAGGAAGAGGTGTAACATGTCAGTAGAACCAATTGTACAAATACGCGACTTAACAAAAGTGATTGGCAAGAAAACAATCATCGACCATCTTTCATTTGACGTTTACCCAGGGGAAGTCTTCGGTTTTCTTGGGCCGAATGGTGCTGGGAAAACGACAACAATCCGTATGATGGTCGGTTTAATGAAAATGACCGAAGGAGAAGTGCTGATTGGCGGAAGGAACATTAATACAGAGTATGAAGAGGCAATCGTGAAAGTTGGAGCGATTGTAGAAAATCCTGAAATGTACAAATTTCTAACCGGGTATCAAAACCTTGTTCATTACTCTCGTATGATGAAAGGTATTTCTAAAGAACGCATCGAGGAGGTTATTCAACTTGTTGGACTTAAACCGCGTATTCACGACAAAGTGAAAGGTTATTCTCTTGGGATGAGACAACGTCTTGGTCTGGCGCAAGCCCTTCTTCATCGACCAAAGCTCCTTATTCTTGATGAACCTACGAATGGTCTGGATCCTGCTGGAATTCGCGAGATAAGGCAATACTTACGAACGCTTGCGAGGGAAGAGAATGTGGCAGTTATTGTCTCAAGTCACTTGCTTTCTGAAATCGAACTTATGTGTGATCGTATTGGTATTATTCAGGCCGGTAAAATTGTAGATGTTCAGCGAGTGAATGATTTCATCCAGAAGGATGCAGCAGTGATGGTGTCATTTGAAGTTGATCCTCTTGATCAAGCAGGTAATATTCTGAAATCTTCATTTCCGGAAATGGAAATTGAAAAATCTGACCGTAAATTAACGATGAAGATAGAGCGTGAGTTAATTCCAGAAGTGACAGCTACTCTGGTTGAGAAAGGGATTCGGATTTATGGGATACAAACGTCAGTCAAAACGCTAGAAGACGTTTTCCTTGAAGTAACAGGAGGTGAGCAGGTTGTCTAGTATAGTGAATTTAATTCAGAATGAAAATATGAAAATTTATCGCAGAATCGGTACGTGGGTAATGATAGGGTTAGTTGTTGCAGCAGTGCTTGTAGCAGCGATATTTACCAATTTGAACGGAAGTGATGGGTCTGGTGATTGGAAAGCCGATGCCAAAAGTTCGATTCAACAGAGTAAACAAACGTTGCAGGATTCTGAAGGGATGCCTAAAGCATTTGAGGATAGTCAGAATCGCTCCATTGCCATTAATGAATATCGATTAGCGAATGATATCGCACCATTAAAAAGTAATTCCATATGGAGTTTTATGGATAATTCTACTGGGATCGTTAGTCTGATTTCCATCTTCACAATCATCATTGGCGCAGGAATTATAGCAAGTGAATACTCGTGGGGCACGATTAAACTTTTGCTAATTAGACCCGCGACGAGAACCAAAATTCTCGCTTCGAAATTTATTTCAACGCTCCTGTTTGCCCTATTTTCTTTGGTCATTCTCTATATTTCCTCATTTGTGATCGGGGGGTTATTTCTCGGCTTCGATGCCATTGATCAGCCTTACCTCTCTTATTCAGGAGGCGAAGTAACAGAAACGAGTATGGCGGTTCATTATGTCGTAGAGTATGCACTTGCGAGTGTGAACCTCTTGATGATGGTAACATTTGCCTTTATGCTATCGAGTATTTTTAGAAGCTCTTCTCTTGCGATTGGATTAGCGATTTTCTTAATGTTTACAGGGAGTCAACTAACCTTCATCTTGAGTCAGTACAGCTGGGTAAAATACATCCTCTTCGCAAATACAGATTTAAGTGTCTATTTCGATGGTTCTCCTATGGTCGAAAGTATGACACTAGGGTTTTCTCTCGTTACGTTACTTGTCTATTTTATTGTTTTTCTCATACTTTCTTGGTTATTGTTTACGAAACGCGATGTGGCCGCATAGTGCAAAGCCGATCAGGATTCCTGATCGGCTTTCTTCATGGCTTTACGATAGCGAATGAAGAAAAATAGACCGATTGCAATAAGTGGAACGAGAACGGGTGAGAGACCAATAAGGAATACGAGAGTGGTGGAAAAGAAGGATAGTATGCCATTCACTGTTGTCATGAAGAGATTCTTAGCTTCAGAGAACGTGTTCAATTCATTTTCGCCAATTTTCGGAACCGTGACCTTATGCTGCTCAAATGAAATAGTCACCGTTGAAAACTCACTTTGATTATCAAGGTACTGGATTCGCCCTTTTAATTGCTCGATTTCTTCTTGGACACGTGATAGATCATTTGAGATGGCTAATAAGTCATCTGTTTTGGTTGCTTTGTCGAGAAAGCTTTCTAGTCTTTTCATAACAGTTTCTTTTGCCTTAAGTCTGGATGAAAGATCAACATATTCTTCAGTGACGTCAGAGCCGGTAATCGACTTCTGCGATGAGCCTTTTCCAATCGCTTCAGCTTCATCAAGAAAAGAGTGAAACTGATTCTGTGGAATTCGAACCGTCATTGATCCGAATAGCGATTCGCCTTCTGTCGAGGTGCTCTCTTCCACGATATAACCTTTATAAGAAGTTGTCAGTTGATTCAATTGGTCTGATGCTTTTTTGAGTTGATCTACAGTTAAAGATAAATTTGCATTGAAAATCACTTTTCGCTCTTGTTGTAACGGCATGATTTCAGATTGTTCCTTAGAAGAAGTGCTTTTTGTGTCAGATTCATTACTACTTCCAGCGCTATTTTCCATTGCTTCGCTATTAGGTGCAGTATCCACATCACTGCTTTCTGAAGATTGTTCTCCATCTGAACTGCAAGCGGTTAGTAAAAGGATGATGGTACTGAGTAGGATGAACCATCTTCTCATCATTTTTTCCCCCTGTCTGTTTACTTATTAGACGGAATACAGGATGAAGAGGTTACAGATTAAATGGTATGATGAAAGATAACTGAACCTGAAAAGGAGTTGCAGCTTTTGCTTGCATTGATGGAGAACTCAATCACGAAAGATGTTTTGGTGACAGTTATTGTCGTGTTCGGTCTTTTTCTTATTCGATTCTTCATAAAGCTCTGGCTGACTGGAAGAGATAAGGAAGAGCGGTATCCAGACGGTATTCGACCTGCATTTCTGTCATTTATAAATTGGACAACGGTCTACGCAATCCTTCTATTTATCTTGTTTTATTTTTCGGATAATAAATGGATGTTTAGCAAACTATTTGCGATTGGTAGCGTTGAAATATCCCTTTTTCTTGTATTAATTGCATTATTTATTATTACGCTAGCGAATAGACTCTCTAAGATCTTTACGTCTTTCTTAATGCCGCCTCTATACGACCGCTATAGTTTGGACACTGGGTTACAATTTACATTCAATCGTATTTTTCACTATACGTTGATGGTCGTTGCGATCGTGATTAGTTTAACGACGGTAGGTCTTGATTTAAGTGCTTTAACTGTTTTTGCTGGGGTACTCGGAGTCGGAATCGGATTTGGCATGCAGAACATTGCTAATAATTTCATTTCTGGTTTGATTATATTATTTGAGCGGCCGATTAAAGTCGGCGATCGCGTCATTATCAACGATATCATTGGGGACATTGAGAAGATTAATATGCGAGCAACGATTATCCGAACGTTGGATAATGAACGGATTATCATGCCGAACTCCTATTTTATTGAAGAACAGGTCGTCAACCATTCATATGGGGATTCTAGGCTGCGGCTCGTTGTACCAATTGGTGTTGCCTATGGATCCGATGTAGAACTGGTTCGAAGATTGCTTCTAAAAGTGGCTTCTGAAGAAAAAGAACAGTCTATGTATGTCCTTGAAACTCCTCAACCTTTTGTTAATTTCTTAGGTTTTGGAGATTCCTCACTGGATTTTCAATTGTTCATCTGGATCTCTTCTCCGAAAGCGGCTGTTGAAACAAAAAGCAATTTGAACTTTCGGCTGAACCGGATCCTGGAAGAGAATGGTGTAGAAATTCCGTTTCCACAACGAGACTTGCATGTGCGTAGTCTTGATGAAAATATCATTCGTCAATTGAACCATAAAAAATAAAACTCACATCATCCTTACAAATTTATATAAAAGCGGAAAGCCTTGAAGAGTTTAATAGGATCACCCAGCAGTCTCAGAACGTTAGCTTGAAAACCAATGATGAAATTAACGAGTTAACTGATGCATTTCATGAATTAACGAATGGTAGTTGAAGATCAGAGGAAGGTGCAGATTCAGATTCAAGATGGTGGTCCTGGAGTGAAAGATGAAGACCGCGTATTTGAGCGCTTCTACACAGGAGATCAATCAGGATCGGGTATTGGGTTATCCATTTCAAAAACTATTGTAGAAAAACATAATGGCGAAATAAAAGTAAGCAACAATAATATTGGCGCTTTGGTCGTTATTTCGCTTCCTTTCTATATTGATTAGCTACGATCGCTGCTGTGATAGTTTCTGTAAAATCTCTTTGCTTTCTTCTTCACTAAGCAGTCCAATCTTCTGACAGAGATGCGTATAACCTGCAAGTTTTTTGAAGCAAGAATCCAGTGGTTTCTTCATTGTGCTCATCCTTCTGTTTCCTTAAGGAAACTTTTTTTGTTACCAACAATATATGCATCATTGACTCGGAAGTGATAGGTTGTCGTCTTTACAGTTGAAAAAGTTGTATGTCAGTGCAACAATAGAGCTTGTTAATGTTTAAGCAATGTTGTAAGATGAAGTATATCAACATTTAGTGTATCGAAACCGATGACAACACCATATATGGGTGTTTACTTATCGAAATTAAATAATTGAGTATGCGGTGTCGTATAGCGACTTAATAGGGAATCCGGTCAGAATCCGGAGCTGTCCCCGCAACTGTCGTGTGGACGAGGCAAGAAGCCACTGGAGAATATTCCGGGAAGGATTGCCAAGGAAGAAGCACAAGCCAGTAGACCTGCCGTATGCTCAAGAACGTTTCTATTCTTCGGGGATTGAGGGTGAGAAATGGCAGACTGAATGCTAGTATTCTCATGCATTCTTCACTTGTCGTTTTCTCCAGACTCACTCTTCCGAGAGTGAGTCTTTTATATTTGCAAAAAAAAGGAGAGAAAGTAATGAAACAAATAGTTAAACATATGAATGATGACAGGTTCAGCACGGTAAAGACAGTTTTAGGAGAGTATTCCTCTCTACAGAGTGAAAGCTTTCTTGAGAAAACTTATGCTAATATTTCAGCCCAAACTTCAACAGAGGAATTTAGGAATGTTCTGATCTTGAATGCCCTTGAACGAATTACAGCAGAAGAGCCGGATTGGACATATGTTGCGGCGTCCTTTCATCTTCACGGGCTATATAGTTCTTCGAGTACTAACCGAAATGAGGAGAGAGCATATGGAAATGGGTCTTTCTACCGTCTTCTTCAAGAACTAACAGAAGAAGGGATTTATAACGAGCGGCTCATTCAGTACTATTCAAAGGAAGAAATCGAAAACATCGCAGAATTAATTGTTCCGACCCGCGATCGACTGTTTACATACATTGGACTACGTACACTTGCTGATCGCTATCTTGCGACGGATCATGAGAAGAACGTCTATGAATTGCCTCAAGAACGCTTTCTCGTTATTGCGATGACGCTTATGATGAATGAACCGAAGGACAAGCGATTGCAATTTATAAAAGATGCCTATTGGGCTTTATCAAATCTCTATATGACGGTAGCCACGCCAACTCTTTCGAATGCTGGGAAAAGTTATGGTCAGCTCAGTTCATGTTTTATCGATACGGTCGAGGATAGTCTTCGCGGGATCTATGATAGCAATACCGATGTAGCGACTGTATCAAAGAATGGTGGAGGGATCGGAGCCTATCTTGGGAAAATCCGCTCTCGTGGTAGTGATATTAAGGGCTTTAAGGGCAATTCGTCTGGCGTGTTGCCCTGGATGAAGCAGTTAAATAATACGGCAGTAAGCGTTGATCAACTAGGACAGCGTCAGGGCGCAATCGCTGTGTATCTTGATGTGTGGCATAGAGATATCTTTGAATTTCTTGATTCCAAATTAAACAATGGAGACGAGCGCATGAGGACTCATGATCTCTTCACAGGGGTGTGTATTCCGGATTTATTTATGGAAGCTGTGGAAGCAAGAGAAGATTGGTTTCTGTTTGATCCACATGAGGTTCGTCAAGTCATGGGATACTCACTTGAAGACTTTTATGATGAAGAACAAGGCAAAGGTCATTTTCGTCATAACTATTTGGAGTGTGTGAACCACCCTGATCTGACACGAAAAAGGGTTCCTGCTATTGATATTATGAAGCGGATCATGAAATCCCAGCTAGAAACTGGAACTCCATATATGTTCTATCGTGATACTGTTAATCGCGCAAACCCGAATAAGCATGCCGGTATGATTTATGCGTCAAATCTTTGTACCGAGATCATGCAGAACATGAGCGCCACAACGGTAGAGGAAGAAATCACTAGAGATGGCAAGATCATCATTACGAAAACGCCTGGAGACTATGTGGTTTGTAATCTATCAAGTATTAATCTTGGACGTGCAGTTACAGCAGATGTTTTTGAACGATTAATTCCAATTCAGGTTCGAATGCTAGATAATGTGATTGATATTAATACGATCGAAGTACCCCAAGCACAGCTAACGAATGAGAAATACAGAAGTATAGGTCTAGGGACGTTCGGCTGGCACCATTTACTGGCAAAGAAAGGTATTGTCTGGGAGAGCGATGAGGCATCACAATATGCTGATGAACTATATGAAACAATTAATTACTTAACGATTAAGGCAAGTCATGAGCTAGCCGAAGAAAAAGGAGCTTATTCGCTATTTGAAGGTTCAGATTGGAGCACAGGAGAGTATTTCACTCGAAGGGATTACAAGGGTGAGAACTGGGATAAGTTACAGGCGAAGGTTAAGGAAACAGGCGTTCGGAATGCTTACCTCTTAGCTGTTGCTCCAAATAGCTCAACGAGTCTAATTGCTGGATCAACAGCATCGATCGACCCTATTTTCCAAAAGGAATACTCAGAGGAAAAGAAAAACTACAAAATCCCAGTAACAGCTCCTGATTTATCTCCAGAAACAACCTGGTACTATAAATCTGCTTATCACATTGATCAACTGTGGAGTATCGAACAGAATGCAGCAAGACAGCGTCATATTGATCAGTCCATCTCATTTAACATCTATGTGCAAAGTAATGTGAAAGCGAAGGACCTGCTTAATATTCATATGACAGCATGGAGAAAAGGATTGAAAACGACCTATTATACGAGAAGTACTTCAATTGAGATCGATGATTGCGAAAGCTGTGCAAGCTAGAGGAGGAAATGAAATGACAATACTACAAAAAAGAAAGCTCTATGATGTGAATGCACCGAATGGCTCGACAGGCATCATTAACGGAGAAAGCTCTAACGTCTTAAACTGGGATGATGTTCGTTTTAGCTGGGCCTATCCAATGTACAAAAATATGCTTGGAAACTTCTGGACGCCTTTTGAAATCAATATGTCCTCTGATGTGAAGCAGTGGGATGCTTTATCTAATGATGAACAAGACACGTTCAAGAAGATAATAGGCTTATTAGCTTTTCTCGATTCGATCCAGACAGATTACTCAAGCAAGGTTGCGGAATATATAACGGATTCTAGTCTTTCTGCCCTGATGCAAGTCCTTTCGTTTCAGGAAGTTGTTCATAACCAGTCGTATAGCTATGTCTTATCATCGATTGTAAATAAGCAGGAACAAGAACGAATCTTTGAATACTGGAAACATGACGAGGTTCTTTTAGAACGCAATGAATTTATTGCATCGGGATATGAGAGATTCGTACAACATCCATCTCCTCAAACGTTTTTTGAATCAATCGTCTACGATATTATTCTTGAAGGCTTGTTTTTCTACGCGGGGTTTGCTTTCTTCTACAACCTGGCACGAAATCAGAAGATGGTATCGACCTCAACAATGATCAATTACATTAACCGCGATGAGCAACTGCATGTGACGTTGTTTGCGAACATCGTGAAAGAATTATTTAACGAGAATCCTGAATTGAACACGATAGAAAATCATGCATTTATTACTAATACCTTTCGTAAAGCCGCTGAGCTTGAGATCAAGTGGGGGGAGTATATCATTGGAAATCGTTTCACCGGTATTACAATGAATGAGCTTAGTGACTATATTAAATTTATGGCGAACAACCGTGTGAACCAACTCGGGATCGAGCGACCTTTCGAAGGGTACCGTGAAAATCCGATGCGGTGGATTAAAGCTTATTCTGATGTTAATGCTGGGAAAAGTGATTTCTTTGAACAGAAATCACGTCAGTATACGAAGGTTTCAGATGACAATGGGTTCGATGATTTATAACAAAGTCGAAAAAAGATCAGCTCTGTTGAGCTGATCTTTTTCGATTTGCTTCCAATAAAGACAGCACAAAATCTTATTTATATGGTAAAATTTTTAACAATTTCATTTTCGTCATTTAAAGTAATAGAACGTATTTCTTGAAGGAGATGTCATATGGGGAAAAAACGGATTGTCGTTAAAATCGGAAGCAGCTCGCTAACAAATGGCAGGGGAGAGATCGATAGGGATAAGCTAGTCGATCATGTTAACGCAATTACAATGTTAAAACAAGAAGGACATGAAGTACTTCTTGTATCTTCTGGTGCAGTGGCGGCTGGTTTTAAAGAGCTTGGTTATCCTGCGCGACCAGTTACACTTAAAGGAAAGCAAGCTTCGGCAGCACTTGGGCAGAGCTTATTAATTAAATCGTATATTGAGGAATTCAACCAGCGGAGTGTCTCAGTCGCCCAAATTCTTCTGACTCGTCCGGACTTTTCCTACCAGGACCGATACAAGAATGCGTTTGATACAATATCGGAATTAGTAATAAGAGGTGTTGTTCCGATAATTAACGAAAATGATACAGTCTCGACAGAAGAATTGAAGTTCGGTGATAATGATATGCTTTCTGCGCTTGTCAGTGGTCTTGTTCATGCCGATGTGTTGATAATCTTAACGGATATTAACGGGATATATGATGCTAATCCAGCGGTAAATCCAAATGCTGTGAAATTTAGTGTGTTATCTGAAATTGAGGATCACATGATCGAAAACGCCGGTGGTGCAGGATCGAGTGCGGGAACAGGCGGGATGAGGTCGAAGTTGATTGCTGCCAGAACGGCGCTTAATCTCGGTATGCGCGTTTTTATTGGAAAAGAAGAAGGGAGCGATAAACTCCTTCGTATACTGAATGGTGACGGCGATGGGACGTATGTTCATCGGAAAAATACATCCTCTGTCACGATTAAGAGGCAGTGGATCGGAATCCATTCTCATATCCAAGGACAGCTGTTCATTGATGAAGGAGCGGAAAGGGCTATCCTTTCAAATGGCAAAAGCTTGTTACACGCAGGAATCCGTCGAGTGGCGGGAACTTTTTATGAAGGAGATGTCGTAGAAGTTCGTAGCAACGATCGATTAATAGGTAGAGGACAGGTAGGTTACTCTTCTTCATCGCTAGAAGAATTAATTGAAAAGCGACTGACTGGGGCGATGGGTGAGTCTACTACTTATGTAGAGGTGATTCATAGAAACCAGTTGGTGTTAGGAAGCAAGTAGTCTCTAGAAAAACAGTAAGGCGTTGAGACCCCCTGTTAAATAGTTGATAAAGCACTGTTTTCCAAAGAGTAATTAGTGAATAATGGTTTTGGTAAGATTTGAAATCTTAGTTCAGGTTTTTGTTAAAAGGAATAAGAGATATTCGGTTTACGATGATAGATAAAAAAACGATGCTAGAATAGAAAATGAGAAAAGAATAGAAGAGAAAAGGTGAAGAGTATAATCGAAGGTGGTGAGAAAATGAATGTACTTGTTGCAATGGATTCCTTCAAAGGTTCTCTTTCATCAAAGGATGCTGGTAAAGCAGTAGAGAAGGGCATTAAGAAAGTGTATCCTGATTGCAACGTAGAGGTGATCCCGATCGCAGATGGAGGAGAAGGTTCGCTTGATGCGATGAGCACACTTCCAGGATATATGGAAACCGTATCGGTCCACCAGCTGAATGGAGAACAGCGAGTAGCACGGTACTACAGAACCGAACAGGCTGCTTATATTGAATCTGCTGAAGCTGTTGGCTTACATCTGATAGGAGCGGATCAGTTAGAACCGTCTCGTCTCACAAGTTATGGTGTTGGTGAATTGATTCAAGATGCTGAGTCAAAAGGTTCTCGAGAGATTTACGTCTTCCTTGGTGGAACCGGTACGACTGATGGAGGGCTTGGTATGCTTCAAGCCCTCGGATATCAGTGCTTCGACGCTTCCGAACAAGAGTTATCTCATCAAGAAAACCCTTTGCTGAAAACGGCTTCTATACGTTCTAGCGGGTCAAGACATCAAGCAAAGCTCTTTCTTGTGACAGACGTGGATAATCCCTATTTCGGCGAACGGGGAGCTGCTTATGTGTTTGGTCCGCAAAAAGGAATGGAACAGTCTGATATCGCATTTTATGATGATGCTCTCCAAAAGACTGCAGCTCTCCTTTCAATTTCTGGATTGGAAAAAGGAGCCGGTGCTGCTGGTGGAATAGGTGGTGCGCTCTATTCTCTAGGTGCATCATATATATCAGGCATCGAATGGATGCTTCAACTTTTAAAAGTAGAAGAAAAGTTGTCAGTAGCTGATATTGCATTCACAGGAGAAGGGCAAATGGATCAACAGACTGCTTATGGTAAAGTGCCAGCGGGCGTTGGTGAACTTGCTAAAAAGCAAGATGTTCCATGCTTTGCGTTAGCAGGACAAGTCGTTGAACCAGTGGATAACTTGTATGAGAAATTAACGGGAGTTCTTTCGATTCAGCAAGGATGCCATTCATTAGAACATGCGCTCAAGCCAGACGTCACAAAAGCACAATTAGCTTTCTCAGCTGAACAAGTGATGCGTATTTGGAGTAGTGGAAGAGACAGGTGAAAATTGAAAGTGATGAAGACCCGATTCCCTTTTGCATGATGAAAGGAATCGGGTTTTTCTTTCGGTTATTTTATCAAGGATTTCTCCATCAGTTCTTTATAAGTAGAAATTTTCTTCGTTAACATGTGATCCGTCGCGAGAAGGGTCTCAATTTGATCACGAATAAATTGCTGATGCTCTTCAAGAAGGTTCAGGCGAGCGTTCGCGGTGTGCTCACCTTCAATAAACAGCCGCGTATATTCTTTGATTTGAGATACGGGCATTTGGGTTTCTCTTAATTTCTTAACGAATTGCAACCACAGCAATTGCTTTTCGTCGAATTGTCTAACACCGCTGTTATTGCGCAAGGGATTAATAATTCCTTCCTTTTCATAATAACGAAGCGTATGTGCGCTTATATCAACCTTTTCGGCAATTTCACTGATCGAGTACATTCACTCACCCCTCACTTTATAGTTATTGTTTGACTTAGAGTGCACTCAAACGTCTACAATAAGATTGTATCATAATGAATAAGTGGAGGGATTGGCATGAAGTACACCGTTATTACAGGAGCAAGTTCAGGTATTGGGTATGAAGCGGCGCTCGCATTTGCGGCTCGTGGAAAAAACCTTGTGATTGCTGCACGTCGAACAGCTAAATTAGAAGAGTTGAAAAGCGAAGTACACAAGATCAATTCTGATCTTGATGTGATTATTCGTGAAGCGGATTTATCTTTGAATGATAATGTTTATGCGTTCTATGAAAGCTTAGAAAATATTGAAATTGAAACATTCATTAACAATGCAGGATTCGGTAACTTCGATCCAGTAGGCGAGCAGAAGCTTCCTAAAATTGAAACAATGCTTCGCTTGAACAATGAGGCATTAACGATTCTTTCATCCTTGTATGTTCATGATTATGCAAATGTTGAAGGAACACAATTAATAAACGTATCTTCCGGTGGTGGCTATACAATCGTAGCGGATGCAGTGACGTATTGTGCGACGAAGTTCTTCGTGAGCGCCTTTACAGAAGGACTTGCTCAAGAGCTTCAAGGTCAGGGAGCTAAAATGCAGGCAAAAGTATTGGCACCTGCAGCCACTGAAACCGAATTTGCGAATCGTTCAATGGATGTTGATAACTTTGAGTATGAAGGCACTGTGCCAAAGTTCCATACAGCTAAAGAAATGGCAGACTTTATGCTAGATCTTTACGATAGCCATAATGTTGTTGGTATCGTAGATGGCAACACGTATGAATTTCAATTGAAAAATCCGATCTATCCTTATGTAGCACGCAATCGTTAATAAAATGGAAATCCTCCTGTCGCTGTGACAGGAGGATTTTTCATGTAAGGTTCATGCTGAATTTCTGAAGTAAATCCATTAACGCTGGTCTCTCATTTCCTTCACGTCCATTTACTTGGGTAGCGGTCACTAATGAGTTTAGCACTGCTTCTTCCGTCGCTTCCCCAACAGCCCGAAAAGCAGTGTCGATTTCTTCTTCATGAATGGTTTCGAGTGTTTGAGTATGTGATGCATTCTGATGGGGGACTTTGTTAGCAGTTGAAAAGCCAATGACGATTTCACCACTACCAGTTGTCATAATCGACCCTGTTCTTGCTAAGCCTGTTGATGCACGCTTAATGATGCGATGAAGCTGTCTTTCAGAAATGGGGAGATCCGTCGCAACGATGATCATGATCGATCCTTTATCTTCCTCCTTCCACGAATGAAGAAGCGCTTCTTTTAACGTCTTTCCAATTTTCTTTCCGTTAACCTGCAAATCTCGAAGAATACCAAAGTTCGTGACGACAAGGACGCCAATCGTAAAGCGACCATGCTGCAGATCTATTTTCCTTGAAGCTGTGCCGATGCCGCCTTTTAACGAGTAGCATAGCATGCCCCTCCCAGAGCCAACGGAACCTTCTTCAAATGTGCTAGAAGCATTTGCAATTGCTTCATGAACATGATGCTTTTGAACATGACGGCCACGAATATCATTTAAAAACATATCATTGCATTCGCCGATAATTGGGTTCACCGTCCCTGTAGTGTTCCCAATCTCGGGGTTTTGTTCCAACATATAATCAAACACGGCATCTGCAGCCGTTCCAATACTCAACGTATTTGTTAATATAATCGGCGTCTCAAGCGTACCAAGCTCATTTAGTTGAATCGTCCCCATCGTTTTACCAAATCCGTTAAGAACATAGCTCGATGCGATTAATTTCTTCTGAAACAGGTTTCCTTGATGAGGGAGGATTGCTGTAACGCCAGTTTGAACTTCTCCAGCATTTAAAGTGGTATGGCCAACTGTTACTCCTTCCACATCCGAAATCGCATTTCTTTTTCCAGGCTCCATCTCACCAATGATAACCCCATAATCTCGTAATCGTTTTTGAGTCAACTCATCACTCCTCTTTTCTATTAGTTTACTATTGTTTCAATTTAATCAAAACCTGGTCTAGGACAATGGCCCTAAAACGAATCCAAACTGTAAAATATGGTATAATTGACGAGACGTATAGAGTGTAATGAGAGTGTCATGCAACATATAACTAGTAGAAGAGAGTGAAATAGAATGGGTCGTAAATGGAATAACATTAAAGAAAAAAAAGCATCTAAGGATGCGAATACAAGTCGAATTTATGCGAAGTTTGGTCGTGAAATTTATGTAGCAGCAAAGCAAGGCGAACCGGATCCAGTTGCCAACCAGGCGCTGCGATTGGTTCTTGAACGAGCGAAAACTTACAACGTGCCAAAAGCAATCATTGACCGTGCGATTGAAAAAGCAAAAGGCGGAGCAGATGAAAACTACGACACGCTTCGTTATGAAGGGTTTGGCCCAAGCGGATCTATGGTGATTGTTGATACATTAACGAATAACGTCAATCGGACAGCATCTGACGTTCGTTCAACATTCGGAAAAAACGGAGGCAATATGGGTGTGAACGGCTCTGTTGCTTACATGTTTGATGCAACAGCGGTATTCGGAATGGAAGGCAAGTCAGCAGATGAAGTCCTTGAATTGTTAATGGAAGCGGACCTTGATGTTCGCGACATTATGGAAGAAGATGACGTCGTCATTGTTTACGCTGAACCGGATCAATTCCACGCCGTCCAAGAAGCATTTAAAAGCGCAGGGATTACGGAGTTTACCGTTGCCGAACTTACAATGCTTGCACAAAATGACGTAGAGCTAGCTGAAGAAGATCAGGAACAATTCTTGAAAATGATCGATGCTCTTGAAGATTTAGAAGATGTCCAGCAGGTTTATCATAACGTAGATTTAGGGGAAGAATAAGAGAATAACGAAAGAGAGGACGTCCGACATGCGGATGTCCTCTCTTTCGTTAGGAAAGGAAACAGATCTAGGAAAACTTTTCCTTTTGATTGAATTTTTTCTTTAAAGCAAGAAGAGATGTTTTCAATGACGCATAGTTTCCGATCGCTGCATATCCGTAAAAATAGCCCATAAAAATACCAGCTACAAGGTGATGAGGATGACTATAGAAGACCGATATAAGAAGTCCTAAAATAATCGCAAGTGTTGGGACATAAGTTCGAGAAATAGGAGTGAAAATCTTGATTAACTGTGTGAGTATCATCACCAAAGGCACGGCAAGAACAGCATCCCAAAAATTCGTATGAATAACAGGAAATGTCATGACTAAATTCCTTTCCAATCTATAGATTCATTCCTAGTATTTGCTTTTCTGACTTACTTTAACCTACATTTCTTGGGAAAGCAGGTTTCGTTGAATTAGTGAATAAGTGGAATATTATGTTAAAATGAGAGGTGGGTATTAAAGAACTAGTTGTTCAATTAAAGGGCAGGATTGTGGAAGACTCAGTTTCGAGATAATAGAAGAATTTGAAACGTTTATTAATACAAAGTCGTATGAACATTAACTTCCATAAACAACACTTAGGTTAAAGACTTCTGTTACTAATTTTACAAAAAAATGAATAAGATTTTTTATTAAGTATGTTCATTATCTATCTGTAGGTTAGGGAGGTTTGAAAAGTGATTTGGATAATTTTATTATCACCTTTTATAATTCTATTAGGGATTGGTATTTTATCGACCGTAGTAATAAAAGGTTTAAACAGAACCGACCTGATTTAACTCAAAACCAGATTAGAGCGAAGGAAGATACGGAACAATACAAAGATATGAATCAGAATAATTTCTAGCATTTTTTCTGAATATCTTGATTTCCTGAAGAATGTTTCTGTTAACATAAGAAACAATAGAAATAAAAAAGTTTGGTGAAAAAAATGACTGAAATTAATAATAATAATCAAAATAAAAAAGGGAAATTACGTGCATTAATTGATAGCTTGCTTGAAGGTTGTGTTGGCATCGGATGTGTATTACCAATAATAATTTCTGCATCTGTAACCGGTATTATCATATGGGTAATTTAACGCTCTCTTTTGTGGTCAGGTATGTGGAATGAACCTATATCTATAAGAAATCTAATGTTAGGAAGTGGGATCTCCATGGTTGTATTATTTCATTTTAAATTTTTATTTGAAAAACTTTTTATAAAAGGTTAATATCTCGAATTCAAGTCTTAAAGGAAATGGGGCTAATCTTAAATAGTGGTTGGTCCCATTTCTAAATATACAGATGAAAATATTGAACTAACGGAGCAGGTTAGTTTAATAAAATGGTATATTAATCCGTATAATGCTCATTTATATTAAAGTTATAGAAATAAATTCTCCAAAAGGAGCTTATTCTATGGAAAAAAAGTGCGTAATAATTGCATATTTGTTATTTTTTATTCCATTAATATTCATCGCGAATTTTTTGCTTGATATTATTCCGCTTCAAAAGATACAAGGATTGCCAGTATTTTTTCCGTTAATTTTTTGCTCTATTGGTCTTTATTTTGGTTCAAAAGCATATCGCATCAAAAAAAATTTTTTAACGCTTAGTGCCATTATTGGGAATATAGTTTTAATCTTATTTCCATTTATTTATATGATGGGTGGTACAGTAATCTTTGGTGTATAGTCTAAGATAAACAAATTAATTTATTAAACTAACGGGGG
>CAWDWH010000012.1:0-104019 GCA_963805895.1 uncultured Bacillaceae bacterium | reverse complement strand
TCATTCTGAATAGCAAGCCTGTAAGTAGCGAACGCTAGAAAGTATGATTATGACGTTCCTTGATATTAGTTTGGATTTGTTATAAAATTAGAATGAAAATAGATTGAGAATGACTCAGCACACATTCCTTGACATATACCTTATAGCTACTACAATAAGGAAGGAATAGTATAAACGTTATTGGAGGTATTCACAAATGGCAGCATCAACGCTTAAGATTGAGAATCTTCATGTTTCCATTGAGGGAAAAGAGATTATCAAAGGATTAAACCTTGAAATAAATGGTGGAGAAATTCACGCAGTAATGGGGCCGAACGGTACAGGTAAATCAACCTTAGCTTCAGCAATTATGGGTCACCCGAAATATAAAATCACGGAAGGTAGTGTCTTCCTTGATAATGAAGACGTACTTGACATGGAAGTTGATGAGCGTGCAAAAGCTGGACTCTTCCTTGCAATGCAATATCCAAGTGAAGTAAGTGGCGTAACGAACGCTGATTTCCTTCGTTCTGCTATAAATGCTCGTCGCGAAGAAGGCGATGAAATTTCACTAATGAAATTCATCAAGAAGCTCGACGGGAAAATGGCTGAACTTGATATGGGTGAAGAATTCGCTCAGCGTTATCTGAACGAAGGTTTCTCTGGTGGTGAGAAGAAACGTAACGAAATTCTTCAGCTTATGATGCTTGAACCGAAAATCGCTGTCCTTGATGAGATTGACTCTGGACTTGATATCGACGCTCTTAAAGTTGTATCAAAAGGCGTTAACGCAATGCGTAATGAAGAATTCGGTTGCTTGATCATTACTCACTATCAGCGTCTATTGAACTACATCACTCCTGATAAAGTGCACGTGATGATGCAAGGCCGTATTGTTAAATCCGGCGGAGCAGAATTAGCGCAACGTCTTGAGTCAGAAGGTTATGATTGGATTAAAGAAGAACTTGGAATTAAAGACGAAACAGTTGGTCAACAAGCGTAAGCAGTAAGGAGGATGACAATGTCAGTGGATACGAAAATTGCATTCGATCAAGAATACATTAAAGCTTATTCAGAAAAGCGTCAGGAACCGAAATGGATGGCTTCCCTACGTTTAAAGGCGTTAGAGAAGTCAGAGAATCTTCCGATGCCAAAGCCTGATAAAACGAAAATTGATAAGTGGAACTTCACTTCATTTAAACATGATGTAGCTGGAGAAGCGATTTCATCACTTGATGATCTTCCTGAAGATGTGCGCGATCTTGTAGCTAAAGATCAACAGTCAGGAAATCTTCTTGTACATCGTAATTCTACACCAGTCTTCAGTCAGCTATCGAATGAGCTGAAAGAACAAGGCGTCATTTTTACAGATATTCAAACCGCTCTTCAAAACCACAGCGATCTTGTCGAAAAGTATTTCATGAAGGACGTTATGAAAGTTGACGAGAATCGTTTAACTGCAGTTCATACAGCACTTCTTAATAGTGGCACGTTCTTATATGTCCCACGTAACGTCGAGATTGAAGTGCCGATTCAAGCGTTATATTGGCAGGAAGATCCTGAAGCTGGGATGTTCAATCACGTTATCATTGTCGCAGAAGACAACAGCTCAGTGACATACGTTGAGAACTTCTTATCGTATGGTCACGATGTTGAATCTGTAGCGAACCTTATCGCTGAAGTTCACGTTGGACAGAATGCCCGAGTAACATTTGGTTCGGTTGATAACCTGGCGACAGGTGTTACAACTTATGTCAATCGTCGTGCTAACGTTGCACGTGATGGTAAAGTAGACTGGGCTCTTGCTCAGATGAATGACGGAAACACAGTTTCTACAAATACCACTCATCTAATTGGCGATGGTTCTAACGCTGATTCTAAGACGGTTACTATCGGTCGCGGAAGTCAGAGTCAGAACTTCACGAATGAGATTTTCCACCACGGTCAAAACTCAGAAGGCGTGCTACTCGTACACGGTGTACAAAAAGATAGCGCGAGCGCTATTTTCAACGGTGTTACGAAGATTGAACATGGCGCTAAGAAATCGAACGGTGAGCAAACACAGCGTGTACTCATGATGAATGAGAAGGCACGTGGGGATGCTAACCCTATCCTTCTAATCGATGAAGATGATGTAATGGCTGGCCACGCAGCATCAGTAGGTAAGGTAGATCCGATTCAGCTTTACTACTTGCAAAGCCGCGGTATTTCTCGTCAAGAAGCAGAGCGTTTGATTATTCACGGTTTCCTCGCTCCAGTTATTAACGAACTTCCGATCGAAGGCGTTCGTAATCGTGCGGTTGAGGTTACTGAAGGGAAAGTTAATTAAATGATGAATGTCCAGGACATTCGCAAGCAGTTTCCCATTTTACATCAAGAGGTAAATGGGAAACCTCTTGTTTACCTTGATAGTGCAGCAACGTCTCAGAAACCTACTCAAGTGATTGACGCAGTGGAGCGTTACTACAAGGAAATCAATTCAAACGTTCACCGTGGTGTTCATACGCTTGGTACACATGCAACTGATGCCTATGAAGGCGCGCGTGAAAAGGTTCGCGAATTTATTCATGCTTCCTCAACGGAAGAAGTGATTTTTACTCGCGGAACAACGACAGCCCTTAATATGGTAGCTTCAAGCTATGGACGTGCAAATCTTCAAGAGGGTGATGAAGTTGTCATCACACCGATGGAGCATCACAGCAACATTATTCCGTGGCAACAGGTTGTAAAAGCAACTGGAGCTACTCTTAAATATATTCCTCTTCAACCTGATGGGACGATTGCTCTTGAAGACGTTGAGAAAACGGTGACAGCAAACACGAAAATTGTTTCTGTCATGCAAGTTTCGAACGTACTTGGGACAATTAACCCTATAAAAGAAATTACCGCGATTGCTCACCAAAATGGCGCCGTTATGGTTGTCGATGGTGCGCAAAGCACACCTCACATGAGCATTGATGTTCAAGATCTCGACTGCGATTTCTTTGCATTTTCCGGTCATAAAATGTGCGGACCTACTGGAATAGGCGTCCTTTACGGGAAGAAGAAGCTGCTTGAAAATATGGAGCCGTTTGAATTTGGTGGAGAAATGATTGATTTTGTTGGTCTCTACGATTCCACGTGGAAAGATCTACCGTGGAAATTTGAAGGCGGTACGCCAATCATTGCCGGCGCTGTTGGTCTTGGAGCTGCGATCGATTTCTTAAATGAAGTTGGGATGGATAACATTCAGCAGCACGAGTCACACCTCGCTAAATATGCAATGGAGCAGCTATCGACAATTGAGGGCGTGTCCATTTACGGACCAGAAAAACGTGCTGGGGTTGTCACCTTCAACAGTGATGAAGTACACCCACACGATATGGCAACCGTACTTGATACAGAAGGCATCGCTGTCCGCGCTGGACACCATTGTGCTCAGCCGCTAATGAAGTGGCTTGAAGTATCGGCTACTGCGCGTGCTAGCTTCTATTTATACAATACTGAAGAAGACGTGGATACTTTTGTAGCCGGATTACGAAAAGCAAAGGAGTTTTTCGGTAATGTCTTTTAATAATCTAGACCAGTTGTATCGACAGGTCATTATGGATCATTATAAAAACCCAAGAAACAAAGGGGAGCTTGAAGAAGGCGACCTTAAGATTAATATGAACAACCCTACATGCGGCGACGCAATTCAGCTTCAGCTGAAAGTAGATGATGGGAAGATTTCGGATGCGAAGTTTATTGGAGAAGGTTGCTCTATAAGCCTGGCATCAGCGTCGATGATGACACAGTCAGTCAAAGGACTCGAAGTTGATCAGGCCTTGAAGTTATCTGGAATTTTCTCTGATATGATGCAGGGAAAAGATTATGATGAAGAAGATTTCGATCTTGGCGACATTGAAGCACTTCAAGGGGTTTCGAAGTTCCCAGCTCGTATTAAATGTGCAACACTCTCCTGGAAGGCTATGGAGAAGGGTTTCAAGGAACAGGGTGAGACTTAACCCGCTTCCAGGTGTTGTCACCGCTTCTTTTTCATACTAGAATGGTGGAAAGAGAACATCAGCCAAACACTGACATGTGTAATGTCAAGGAGGGAAATATAATGGCTAAAAAAATGCCTGAAGTTGGCGAATACCAATATGGTTTTAGTGATAAAGACGTTTCAATATTCCGTTCAGAGCGTGGGTTAACTCCTGAAATCGTTAAAGAGATTTCTCGTATGAAAAATGAACCACAGTGGATGCTTGATTTCCGCTTGAAATCGCTTGAACATTTCTACAGCATGCCAATGCCTCAATGGGGCGGTAACCTTGCTGATCTAGATTTTGATGAAATTACGTACTACGTAAAGCCTTCTGAGAAGTCTGAACGTTCATGGGATGAAGTACCAGAAGAAATCAAAGCAACATTTGATAAGCTTGGTATCCCTGAAGCAGAGCAAAAGTACCTTGCTGGTGTGTCCGCACAGTACGAATCTGAAGTCGTTTATCACAACATGCAAGAAGATCTTGAAAACATGGGAATTGTGTTTAAAGATACCGATACGGCTCTTAAAGAGAATGAAGATCTTTTTAGAGAGTACTTCGCGAAAACAATTCCTCCAACAGATAACAAGTTCTCGGCTCTTAACTCTGCTGTATGGTCCGGTGGATCGTTCATCTACGTTCCTAAAGGTGTGAAAGTCGATACGCCTCTACAAGCATACTTCCGAATCAACTCTGAAAATATGGGGCAATTCGAACGTACGCTTATTATCGCAGATGAAGGTTCGTCTGTTCATTATGTTGAAGGTTGTACTGCACCAGTTTATACAACGAACTCACTGCACAGTGCAGTCGTTGAAATCATTGTTAAGAAGGATGCATATTGCCGTTATACGACGATTCAGAACTGGGCGAACAACGTGTTTAACCTTGTTACGAAGCGTGCTGTTGCGGAAGAAAATGCTACGATGGAATGGATCGATGGTAACATTGGTTCCAAGCTTACGATGAAGTATCCAGCTGTTATTTTGAAAGGCGAAGGTGCTCGTGGTATGACGCTTTCAATTGCTCTTGCCGGTAAAGGACAGCATCAGGATGCTGGCGCTAAGATGATTCATTTAGCTCCTAACACTTCTTCAACAATTGTTTCGAAATCTATTTCAAAACAAGGCGGTAAAGTAACTTACCGTGGTATCGTTCACTTTGGCCGTAAAGCGGAAGGCGCTCGCTCGAACGTTGAGTGTGATACGCTTATCATGGATAATGAGTCTACTTCTGATACAATTCCTTACAATGAAATCTTGAACGATAACATTTCACTCGAACACGAAGCGAAAGTATCGAAGGTTTCTGAGGAACAGCTCTTCTATCTAATGAGCCGTGGTGTATCTGAAGAAGAAGCAACTGAAATGATCGTAATGGGCTTCATCGAGCCATTTACGAAAGAACTTCCTATGGAATATGCGGTTGAAATGAACCGTCTCATCAAATTTGAGATGGAAGGTTCAATCGGTTAATGTAAAAAAGACCCTGGTAAAGTAGCATGCCAGGGTCTTTTTTTTGTGAAATTCCTGACCAAGTCTTTTGAATTTTTGACTTGAACGGATTTTAAAAATTTCGATCTGATCCAAGATATTAATAAAAGAATATTGCGGCTGACTAAACCTAGTTGGGAGGTGGACAAAAGGTACCTATTGCAATGCCAAAAGGTGTACTCCCCACCGAAATGACTGCTATGACAGTCCCGGTTGCTACGTCAAGCACTGAGACGGTGGACGGGGTGTTTGGGTTATTACTATTTGTAATATAAGCACGACTTCCATCTGGAGTGAAAGCAATATAACTAGGAGAATCGAATGATGGATTGGTAATAATATCGACCTCTGTCATCGTTGCCGTATCAATGACGGAAATGGAAGGATCACTGAAATTTACAACATACGTAGCACTTCCATCTGGCGTAACTGCAATTCCAAATGGAAAACTATTGGGTGGGGCAAGGCCAACAGAGATAATTGTTTCAACATTTGTTGTCGTATTGATAGCAGATACAGTGCCATCAAAGCTATTTGTGACATACACCGTACTTCCATCCGGCGTAACTGCTACACCAATTGGAACACTAAGAGGTGTTGTAGTTCCTACAGGAATCGTCGTTGTCTCTGTATTTGTGTTTAAGTCTATAATTGAGAGAGTGCCATCATTTTGAAGGGTAACATACCCTGTGGTTCCATCAGGTGAAATAGCGATGCCAATTGGGCCGCTGTTTATTCCGCTTCCAACTGGTATTGTGGCAGTAACGGTATTTGTTTGGGTATTTATAACAGAAACTGTTCCAGTAAGTGCGTTCGTGATATAAGCAAAAGCGCCATTTGGAGAGAACGCGATTCCAGCTGGGCTATCAAGAGGAAAGGTAGTTGTTACTAAATTCGTTATTGTGTCAATAATAGACACCGTACTATCCGTTTGATTTGCTACATAGGCACGAGTCCCGTCTGGTGTAATTGCAACAGCGAATGGCCCGGCTCCAACCCCGACGGTTGCTACGACTGTATTCGTCGCGGTATCAATGACAGACACAGTGTTATCATCAAAGTTTGTCACATAGGCGAATGTGAGACATGCGGGATTAGGAAGCTGACCAAGGAAAAGAGCCACCACATCTCTGCAGTTGATCAAAATCGTACTACCATCCACTCGGGACGCTAATAAACATCCTTTTCTCTCATCAAACTTTACTAAAGTAATGCGAATGATCGAGGAAGTCCCTCTTATAATAATAGCAACAACTTCCCCAATCCGGAGGTTCCTCAATATACAACAAATACAATTATTGGTTCTTCCGAGGAAATTCATTGCCATGCTCCTTTTCATACTATTACCTTTATTATTTGATTTATAATATGTACAGCCATTCGAATTGGTTCGGACGGGCAAAAGAACCGAATCTAAAAGCTGTTATAAGGTTATTTCATTGTTAGCATCAGAATCCGATCATGAGATAAAGGCGTCATCTCCCTTATAGTTTTTTTGTATGTTAACTTCTGCTATTAGTGGGATAGGATCAATTTATTAATGGGTTTTGGAATGTTAATCCTAGTTAGGGCGCGTCGGATTTTACGTGCGTTTTTTCTAGTAGTACGATGAATTACGTGGCTTAGTTTAGACGTTATTTCAAAATAGTATATGGGATTTTTACTTGCTATTTTCGGGTATTGATATGAGAATAGAGAAAGAGAATCAATCATGAGAGGAAGAATTGCATGATTTACATAGGAGTAACAGGCTGGGGAGATCACGACGATCTTTATCCACCAGGTGTAAAAAGCAATGAAAAACTTTCGATATATGGTTCGCACTTTCCTACTGTTGAAGTGGACTCTTCTTTTTATGCTGTGCAACCTGCAAAGAACTTTCAAAAGTGGGCAGATGAGACACCAGAAGGGTTTCGCTTTGTAGTGAAAGCCTATCAAGGGATGACGGGGCATCAAAGGGGGGATATCCCTTTTGATTCACGAGATGAAATGTTTCAAGCTTTTAAGGAATCTCTAATCCCCCTTCAAAACGCAGGGAAGCTCGCCATGGTGCTTTTTCAATTTCCACCCTGGTTTGATGTGAACAAAGATAACGTGAATATGCTTAGGGATTGCAAACAACGTATGGATGACATTCCATGTGCGGTAGAATTTCGTCATCAGTCCTGGTACCATGAATCATTTCGTGAGAAGACGCTTAGCTTCCTTGAAGAACAAGGATTTATCCATACTATTTGCGATGAACCTCAGGCAGGAGAAGGTTCTGTTCCTTTAGTGATGGAGACATTACATAACGATCAGGTACTTGTACGTCTTCATGGTCGAAATACAAATGGTTGGACGAATCCGGGTAACCGGCATAATTGGAGAGAAGTTCGTTACTTGTATGATTATAATGAAGAAGAGTTGCTTGAATGGAAAGAGCGAATAGTCGATTTAGAAAAGCAATGCAAAGAAGTCTTTATTTTATTTAATAATAACTCAGGTGGTCATGCTGCTAATAATGCAAAAAGGATGATTCAAATGCTAGGTATTTCCTATACGAATCTCAATCCGAAGCAACTTGATCTCTTTGATCTGTAAGGAGCTATAACATGCTAACCTGGATATTATTATTTTTGATTGGTTTGGCTGCAGGGACGATAGGGAGCCTTGTTGGTCTTGGTGGAGGCATTATTATCGTTCCTGTCCTCCTTATTGTTGATCAGTATACAAGCTGGCTACCTGATCTCACTCCTCAAAAAATTGTAGGGAGCTCGATTGTTGTTCTTGTTGCGATCGGGCTATCTTCCACTCTTGCTTATATGAAAAAGAAAAGTGTGGATTATAAAAGTGGTGCCCTCTTTTTCCTTGGAAGCGGTCCAGGGGCTATACTGGGAGCATGGTTGAATCAATTTATTCAAGTTGATTATTTTTCTATTTATTTTGGGGTATTTATGGTGCTTGTTTCCATATTATTAATGGTAAGGAATCATTTACGTCCTATGAAGTTAGATGGGCAGTTCGAGCGCTCATTTATTAATTCTGATGGTACAGAGGTACACTATCGCTTTTCAGCTCCGGCAGCGGTCATCGCATCATTCGTAGTAGGAGTGATCTCCGGTCTATTCGGGATTGGGGGAGGTTCCTTAATGGTTCCTGCGATGATCCTATTGTTTGGTTTTCCAACATCGGTTGCAGTCGCAACTTCAATGTTTATGATTTTTCTTTCAAGCATAACCGGCACCCTGACTCATTTAGCTTTAGGACATGTTCAATGGTTGCTGTTGCTCGGATTAATTCCTGGAGCATGGATCGGAGCTAAATGCGGTTCATTTATTAATCAGAAACTATCGGATCACACCGTAGTGGTTATTTTACGCTGGATGTTGATCATCGTCGGGATACGATTAATTTGGCAGGGAACGATGGGGTAAGAAAGGAAGAGTGTCTTGACTTCTAAAACATTAACGATCTATTATACAAATGACCTTCACAGTCACTTTGAAAACTGGTCAAAGGTCTCTTCATATGTTAAAGAAAAAAAACGGATGCATGACCTTCAAGGAACATCTTATTTGCTTCTTGATCTCGGGGATCACGCTGATAAAGTTCATCCTATGACAGAAGGCATGGGTGGAAAAGGAAATGTTCAGTTACTAAATGATCTTCATTATCATTACGCCACGATCGGAAACAATGAAGGCATTACTTTTTCTAAGAAAGAGCTTGAACAGTTATATACCGATGCAACTTTTGACGTGATCGTTGCAAACCTTTACCATGCAGATGGGAAGAGACCGTCCTGGGCTTCACCTTATAAAATCCATGAGTTAAATGGAGTCAAAGTAGGGATTATCGGTATTACGATACCGTACGAACAATTCTACTCCCTTCTCGGGTGGAACATCGTCTCTCCATATGACTTCTTACAAGAGCTTGTCAATGAGGTTCGTGAACAGTCAGATGTTGTTATCTTAATGTCTCATATGGGGCTTGGTAATGATGAACAGATGGCAAGAGAAATCGATGGGATCGATGTCATTATTGGGGCACACACTCATCACGTTCTTAAACATGGAATAATCGTTGGTGATACGCTTATCACACAGTCCGGTAAAAACGGGAACTATGTGGGGGAAGTGACGCTAGCCTATGATACCAATAGGGAACAGGTTACTGAGAAAGAAGCTTACGCAGTTTCGGTTCGGAATCGTAAGGAAGACGAAGCAACGAGAGAATGTATTCAAGACTTAAGTCAGAAAGCGCAACTGATGTTAGAAGAAGTTGTGTGCCGTCTTGAACAACCACTTGAAGCGGAGTGGTTTAAGCCTTCCGTGCTACCAGATGAATTATCAGCTGCCTTAAGGGAATGGTGCGGTGCTGATATTGGGATGATTAACTCTGGAATGTTGTTGGATGGCTTGTCCGATGGGAATGTTTCTCGAGAAGATCTCCATCGAATCTGTCCTCATCCCGTTAATCCATGTAAGGTCATTCTTACCGGAAGCGAGTTACGTGAAATCATTTCCCACTCGATGTCTGATGAAATTGTGAATTTAAGTTTCAAGGGTCTCGGTTTTAGAGGAGAAGTGATGGGGATTATGGCTTTTGATGGTCTTGAAGTGAAAACTGTGAAGATGGAGGATGGGCTTACTCATGTAACGGACGTTCTTCATAATGGTAAGCAGCTTTCGTCTGATGAAGAATACGCTGTGGCTACAGCTGATATGTTCACATTTGGTAAGTTTTATCCTCAGATGAAGCATGCCAAGAAGAAATATTACTTGCCTGAAATGCTCAGAGACTTGCTTGCATGGCGATTGGAAAATAGACATTAAAACTTTGCCCGTTTGATGGTCAAACATGCTCATGGTCTCATATAGATATAGTGATATCCATTCTAGTCAGGAGGCGGGAATGACATGATCACTATGACACCAATCATGATTGATGGTCATCCGTTTACAGCAGTCAGTATGCAGCTTCCGAAAACCAATTTTCTTGCGGTGATGAATGAAAACGGGTATATCATGTGTGGCGCACTGGATATCGCCTTACTTAACGAGAAGCTAAGTGACCGGAAGATTATTGCAGGAAGAGCTGTTGGGGTAAGATCGATCGACCAGCTGCTTGATGCACCGCTTGAATCGGTAACGCTTGAAGCGGAGGCAAGAGGCATTACAATTGGTACTAAAGGCAGAGATGCCATGCTTAAAATGATGTGAAAGAAGCTGCAGCAGCCGTTGCAGCTTCTTTTCTTTTGATTCGTTGAAATTTGTCCATACTTCTATCCTTCTCGGCATATACATGGTGAAGAGAAGGGAGGGTACAATTTGTTTCGACCTCGCAGAAAATTCTTTAGAAAGGGACCACTTCCCTTTCGATATGTATTTGTCATCTCCTTCATCCTTTTCGTTTTTATGACCGTCCAGGGGCTGTGGATCATTGAAAAGGGAATTAAACCGACACTCATTGAGATTGCTCGAACGGAAACGAATCGGATTGCAACAATTGCAATTAACGAAGCCATTAATCAAAAGATGGCAGAAGAAGTGGATAATTATCAGGATTCATTAATAAAAGAAGTAACAGATAACGAAGGGAAATTAGTGAGAGTTCAGATTAATCAGAGAGCAGTGACTCAAGTGCTTGCTCAATCAACCGAAAAGGTGCAGCGATTTCTTAAAAGTGTTGAAGACGGCACATTAGATTATTGGGCGGAACAAAATGGTGTCGAGCTCGAAGTGGATGATCAAATATCTTTAGATAATGGCATCATTCATTACATTCCAATTGGTCAGGCGTTTAATAATACCCTTCTTGCGAATATGGGTCCTAAAGTGCCCGTTCGTTTTACAGCGATCGGTGAAGTGAAATCGGATTATAAAAGTAAAATTGAACCAGTGGGCATCAACAACATATCCGTAGATATTCGCGTTCATATCGAAGTGAAAGTGAAAATTGTTATTCCATTCGCTACGGATTCTGATGTCGTGACAACAGATATTCCCGTATTGTTAACGATTATTCCTGGTGAAGTACCAAACTTCTATAACAATAGCTCTGGTGATGGATTACCGACACCATCCATTCAAATAGATGGCTTGGAATAATCCCATATTGCAAGATGTATAAAAATAAGGTATACTTTTAAACTGAACTTAATATTGTTCCTTATCTTATACGGTGAGGTAGAGGAGCAGATCCTCATGAGTACGTGTTGGGAGAATGACACCAATGATCAACATCGAAAGGGAGATCTGCCGAAGCGCAAATAATGGTCACGTTATTTGTGTTGGGGCGGCATTGAAGAAGTGTCGCACTGTCATTATGAGCTTAGCTTATAATGGAGAACTACTGATCGGGATGGACACTTAACATTGACTCGGTGAAGCGAGCAATGATAGGACCAATCCTATCATTGCTCGCTTTTTTGTGTGTTCAAAAAGTGATGAGCTCTCTGAGTGACTCCTTTCGGACATGGATCGCTCTTCTCTTTTGATGAAGAGAAACGTCAGATTGTTCCACTCGATTATGATTTACAATCATTTTTTAGGAGGATATTCATGGAGAATTCGATACTATCGATCATTCCACCACTCGTAGCTTTGCTTATGGTAGTGGTGACAAGAAAAGTGCTTCCTTCTCTAGGAGTAGGCATTATTCTTGGTGCGCTTATGGTTAACAACTGGAGTGTATCAGGATCTATTAAGGAAATTTATACGATCGTGAAAGGGATTTTGATTGATTCCGAAAGCGGTGGTTTGAATACATGGAATATGTATATTATATTCTTCCTGCTATTGCTTGGCATGATGACGGCATTCATTTCCATCTCAGGAGGCAGTCGAGCATTTGGTGAATGGGCAATGAAGCGTGTCAAAACGAGAGTAGGTGCTCAGGTTGTAACGGCAATCTTTGGAATCATTATTTTTATTGATGATTACTTTAATTCGCTCGCAGTTGGAAATGTAAGTCGACCTATAACGGACAGGCATGGTGTGTCCAGGGCAAAGCTTGCTTATATTATTGATTCAACGGCAGCTCCAATGTGTATCATCTCACCGATATCGAGCTGGGGAGCATATATCATTGCTCTTATCGGTGGCGTACTTACAACGCATAGCATTACAGGTGTAGGTGCACTTGAAGCATTCATGAGAATGATTCCGATGAATTTATATGCGCTGTTTGCACTTGCGATGGTTTTCTTCGTTAGTTATTTTGATATTAACCTTAAAGCGATGAAAGTACATGAAGACCGCGCGCAGAAAACAGGTAAAGTGCTTGATCCAGACAAAGGAGCCGTACCAGGTGAAACATCTGGATTACCTGAGAGCGATAAAGGAAAAGTGGCTGATTTAGCATGGCCAATCATTATGTTAATCGCAGGGACAGTCACGTTCATGATTGTCACGGGTATACAGGCAGTTAGTGGAACGGAGACAGCAGTTACAGCATTGTCTATATTTGAAAACACTGATGTAGCTTCTTCTCTTCTTTATGGAGGTCTGATCGGTCTTGCCACATCACTCATTTTCTTCTTCGCGAAACGCATGGGTGGAGCAGTGCTTGGAAAAGGAATCTGGGAAGGCATTAAATCGATGCTTCCTGCCGTCTATATTCTTTTCTTCGCATGGACATTGATTGAAATCATTGGTTCATTAGGGACAGGCAAGTATCTTGCCGGACTTGTAAATGATCACATTATCATTGGTTTCTTACCGGCTATTCTATTTTTACTTGCAGGTGTAATGGCATTTGCGACTGGAACATCCTGGGGAACATTTGGCATCATGCTACCGATAGCTGGAGAGATTGCTGCCGCTACGGATCCTACTTATATGCTTCCTGTACTTGCGGCTGTTCTTGCAGGAGCGGTATTCGGAGATCACTGTTCACCGATTTCTGATACGACCATTCTTTCTTCAACAGGAGCGGGTAGCCATCATATCGATCATGTCATGACACAACTGCCATATGCCTTACTCGTTGCAGGCATTTCGTTACTTGGCTATCTTGTTCTTGGCTTTACAGGAAGCTCGATTATCGGTTTGATTGCAACGGCCATTTTCTTTGGAATATTAATCTTTATGCTAAAAACAAAATATGCCAACAGAACGGTTGAAATTGAAAATCACTAATCTAACAGGGGGACATTCCTCCTGTTTTTTTATGTTTTTCAACAAATATGTGGAGATTTTGATGAGAAATTGAACGGTTCATACCAAAAAAAGAAAAAGATTGTTTTGACAAGGTCATTCGTACTAGATATACTATAAACAAAATAATCTGAATTTACTTAAAAGTCTTAACCTTTTTCTGGAAGGGGGCTTATGGTGAAAAAGGGTTTAATTTGTTTAAGGGGGTAATACAATTGGAAAATCGTGCACAGTGGGGTACAAGGGCTGGTTTTATTCTAGCTGCAGTTGGTTCAGCAATTGGTCTAGGGAACATTTGGAGATTCCCGGCAGTTGCTTATGACAACGGTGGTGGGGCATTTTTTATACCTTATTTATTCGCATTACTTACAGCCGGAATCCCGATTTTGATTCTTGAATTCACGATGGGTCATAAGTTCCGTGGCTCAGCACCGCTTTCATTCTTCAGAATGAATAAAAAAATGGAGTGGCTTGGTTGGTGGGGCGTTATCGTAGCCTTCGTTATCTCAACTTATTACTCCGTTATCATTGCGTGGGCGATCTCTTATAGTTATTTTGCATTTAATCAGAGCTGGGGAGCAGATACAGAATCCTTCCTTTTCAATGATTATCTTAAGCTGACAGTTGACCCTGGCCAAACTGGCAGTATCGTGCCAGGAGTCTTTATCCCGTTAATTGCTGTTTGGATTATTACACTTGGTGTTCTTCTTGCTGGTGTTAAAAAAGGGATTGAACGAGCTAATAAAATTTTCATTCCAACATTGATCGTCCTTTTCTTGATCATCGTGATTCGAGCAGTTACACTTCCTGGTGCTGGTGAAGGATTGAATGCTTTCTTCACTCCGAACTTTGACAGTATCACCTCAGGTAAAGTCTGGGTAGCTGCCTATGGTCAAATCTTCTTCAGTCTATCGATTGCATTTGCTATTATGATTACTTATTCGAGTTATTTACCAAAGAAATCCGATATCACAAACAATGCCTTTATCACAGGTTTCGGTAACTCGGCTTTTGAACTACTCGCTGGTATCGGTGTATTCTCTGCCCTTGGATTTATGGCTCAACAGCAGGGAGTTGCAGTAAGTGAAGTAGTAAGCGGTGGAGTGGGACTTGCATTCGTTGTCTTCCCACAAATCATCAATGAGTTTCCTGCCCTTAATGGTTTGTTTGGATTCTTATTCTTTGCATCACTTGTACTTGCAGGATTATCTTCTCTCATTTCAATTTCAGAAACGTATGTTGCTGGTGTATCTGAGAAGTTTGGAGTTTCACGTACAAAGGCTGTATTAATTGGTGGTGGAGTTGCTTCCCTGATCTCCATTCTTTTCGCAACGCAGGGCGGCCTATTTTTCCTTGATGTCGCGGATTACTTCATCAACCAATTCGGAATTGCATTTGTAGGACTAGTTGAAGTTGTCGCAGTGGCATGGATACTTCGTGAACTAAAAGGTCTAGAATCTCATGCTAATGCCATTTCCGATATTCCGTTGAACTACTGGTGGAAAGCTTGCTTAAGCGTCATCACTCCACTCGTACTAGGTTATATGATGTTCGATCTATTTAAAACGAATCTTCTTCGTCAGTTCGATACGGGATCTGGTAACTATGGGGATTATTCAAATGGATTTATTCTTTATAGCGGCTGGTTTGTTGCCGGATTCGCCATTCTAGTTGGGATCCTATTTAGCTTAAAGAGATGGGATGCGAAAGTGGAGCAGGAAAAGTATAAGGAGGTAAGCTGATATGGGTGGTAGTGCGATTTTTATGATGATCCTCGGTATGGTAATTATATGGGGGGGACTTGCAGCAAGTATTCTTAATGCTGTTCGAGTATCTAAAAAGCAATAGAAACCAAAGGAGGACTAACTTTACGTTAGTCCTTCTTTTTTATATTGAGAATCAGCATTCGTTCTGGAAAAGCTATTGAGATCGTTCCTGACGTTCCCAAAGTCTTAATGATGGATATGGGTCATACGACCATTCCGTCCTTCCATTATCTTTATAAATCCCATAATGGAGATGGGGTGGGAATTTTCCAGCGGTACCTTTTGGACCATATCCAGAACTTCCAACGTAGCCAATTATTTCTCCAGGTTGCACCACACTACCCTTCTCAATTCCTTTTTCAAAACCATTTAAATGGGCGTAATAATGATAATTCCCTAGAATATCACGAATACCGATTCGCCAACCCCCATACTCATTCCACCCTTTCGTTTCAACTGTACCAAAGCTTGTTGCTTTTACAGCTACTCCATAAGAAGCAAAAATATCAGTCCCCTCGTGGATGCGTAACCCTCCCCATCCTCGGCGGTCTCCCCAAGTACTACGATAGCTATAATTTGCATGAAGTGGAACAGGAAAAGCATGTTTTTCTAGCTTCAATGTCTGAAATTCTTCATACACTGCGCTGTTACTCATGATCGTCCTAACGGCTTGATCACGATGATAGAAATCCCATAAGCCTATTCTGAGGTCTTCGACGGAGGTACCATATTTCTGTAAGAAATAACCTATCGTAAAGAGAAGATCTTCATCATTTGTTCTTTCTACTTTGCCATCATCATTTCCATCTAAGCCGATTCCTCCAAAGAATGAGATCGATTCAGGATTAACATCATCTTTGTTTGGATTAGCTTCCCCTGCCCATTTTTCAGGTGCGACATAGATGGCGATGGCACCCTTCTCACGAGGTATGTCTTTCTGTGAACGTCTAATGCTTCGTTCGTATTGATCTAAACCAGCATAGATGTACCAGGGAACTTGCGTAACGGTCTCCATTTTATGAAATAACAACATTCGTTCACTTCTTAATTTATTTTCATTGACTTCAGCAGATAGCGTGTGCACTGGATTGAGAAAGAAAAGAATAAGGATAAGAAAACAGTATTTTCCCAACGTTTCTTCTCCTTTCGTAATTTGTCGTTACTCATAGTGTGGTTTTCACGGTCTAAAACATTAGATCTAAATTATGGAAGGACAAAAGACTTAATCGTCATTAGATTCTTACTTTTCCTAGAAAAATAGGGGAAGGATATGTTATCCTTTAATACAGAAAAGTAATTGATGGGGTGATAATGATGGGTAAGAAAGAAGAATACTTGCGTAAACCAGAATGGTTGAAAATTAAATTAAATACGAATGAGAACTATAAAGGTCTTAAAAAGATGATGCGTGATAAAAAGTTACATACGGTTTGTGAAGAAGCGCGTTGTCCGAATATTCATGAGTGCTGGGCTGTTCGTAAAACTGCAACATTTATGATTCTCGGTGATGTTTGTACGCGTGCATGTCGTTTCTGTGCAGTTAAAACGGGCCTACCAACAGAACTTGATTGGGCTGAACCGGAACGCGTAGCGGATTCTGTTGAACAAATGGGATTAAAGCATGTTGTGATCACGGCCGTTGCGAGAGATGATTTAAAAGACGGCGGTGCAGCTGTATTCGCAGAGACAGTTCGTGCCATTCGTAGAAAAAATCCTTTCTGCTCTATCGAAGTCCTCCCGTCAGATATGGGTGGTCAATATGATGCCCTTGAAACACTAATGGATGCAAAACCAGATATTATGAACCACAATATTGAAACAGTCGAACGTCTTACTCCAAGAGTTCGTGCACGTGCGAAATATCGTCGTACACTGGAATTTCTCGAGCGTGCTAAGCAAATGAATCCTGAGATTCCAACAAAATCCAGCATCATGCTAGGTCTGGGAGAAACGAAAGAAGAAATCATCCAAACACTAGATGACCTTCGTGCGCACGATGTCGACATCGTTACACTTGGACAATACTTGCAACCATCTAAGAAGCATTTAAAAGTTGAGAAATACTGGACACCTCAAGAATTCCTTGAACTAAAAGATATCGCACTAGAAAAAGGATTCAAACACTGTGAATCAGGTCCAATGGTACGCTCTTCCTACCATGCAGATGAACAAGTAAACGCAGCAAAACAAGCATCGAATTAAGAAAAGTGAAGACGAGTGTTCAGAAACGGAGATATTGGAGGTCTTGAACGGAAACACGGGGTTTAGTGTTTCTGAGAAAGAACGAAATATCGAAGATTCTGCGAGTCGCAACTAGATCAAGAAAAGTGAAGACGAGCGTTCAGAAACGGAGATATTGGAGGTCTTGAACGGAAACACGGGGTTTAGTGTTTCTGAGAAAGAGCGAAATATCGAAGATTCTGCGAGTCGCAACTGAATCAAGAAAAGTGAAGACGAACGTTCAGAAACGGAGATATTGGAGGTCTTGAACGGAAACACGGGGTTTAGTGTTTCTGAGAAAGAGCGAAATATCGAAGATTCTGCGAGTCGCAACTGAATCAAGAAAAGTGAAGACGAGCGATCAGAAGCGGAAATATTCCAGCACTTGAACGTGACAAAAACAGCAATAGGACATAACAAAATCGGCCTTATCTCGGGCCGATTTTATCGTTATCTAGACATCATTTCTTTTCCGCTAGTATCATTCAACTCGTCGTTCATCTCGCCTTTCATTTCACCGTTTTCATTCTCACCATCGCTTATCTTTTTCCCTTGAGGAGCTTTTTTCATTTTCGCTATGGTTTGCTCTATGCTTTTATCCAGTTCGCCGCTAACGGTTGTACCGTTCTGATAGCGCTCTACCTCTGAGATCATTCCTTGCTCATCTGATACGTAGACGTGGTAATATCTTGGAATTACGGAAAGGGCTGTTTTCTTCACTTGATCGGCAGTCGCATCGCGGTCTTTTGTGGTGGATTTATAACCAATCAATACTTCTTCATCGGTTACGAGCGCAGCAACATCGTTCACATAAGGAAGAACAATCGCCATCGAACTAATCATGTCGGCCAGTTGATCACGATCAAGATAAGCAATGTTTTCCGGTTTTTTTAGTGAATCCATATTGTTTGTATTTCTTGTATGACGAACATATCCAAAACCACCTTTTTTGGATCTTTCTTGCGAGTTCGCTGTGTTCATTCCGTACTCTTCAGGGTCAGTTTTGACTGGTGTTAAATCAGCATGATCAAAGGAATCAGTAGCACTTTGACCCTGGCATGCTGCGAGTCCCAGCGCGAGTGGCAAAATGAGCATTAGTTGTTTTTTCAACAGCATTCACCTCCATACTGTTATCATGACCGAACATCGCCCCTTTTTTCCTGGTATTACTTGGACAATTCCAATAAAAAAGGTATCATAATGATAATGAGCCCATATTGAAAAGAGGGAAGTACAATGATAAAAGTGAATCAACATACGTATGAACTAATTAAAGATGAACGGGATGGATGGAACGAAGAAGCATTCAACGCCCGATACAGTGAAATTCTCGATAAATATGATTATATTGTGGGAGACTGGGGATATGGTCAACTAAGGTTGAAAGGGTTTTTTGAGGATCGTAATCAGAAAGCGACTTTCGATACGAAGTTTAGTACGGTGCTTGATTATTTATATGAATATTGCAATTTTGGATGTCCTTATTTTGTATTGAAGAAACAGAAGAAGGAAAAGCCAAAGAAACAAGAACAAGAAGCATAAGCCCATCAAGGGCTTATGCTTCATATGGTTTTTCGGATGCTTCATCTGGATCATCGTGTGGAGGATGTGAACCAGGATCCTGTCTCGGTAAATTTTGGTGTAGCGTTTTATTCTCATAGTTAAATGCACTGTAGGATCGCTGACCCTCTCGCCATGGAGTCGTTTTTCCGAGTTTTTTATTGACCGGAGAGCCATAAGGCCCTTCTGGTGTATCTTCAGGTAGTACATAATTGCGTCCTTTTTCAACATTTGCAAAATCTGTATAATCTTCATCATCAAACATGAATAAACACCACCTTTAACAGGTAGTGTATTCATTGCAGGTTCAAAATATTAAGCGCTTAATACTTCACGTAAAAACGTTCGAAGTTCTTCTGCGTCTTCTTCATTTAGTGAGTAGGCATGCTCGAGGTTACCCGGCTCATTTAGATCATCGTTCCCTATGATTGCGAACTTACCACCTTGAATATCAAGGACCAGCGATTTCCCGAAAAAGCGATCGGATTTCACAATGCAAAGGTCAAACCGATGGTTGCTTCCCATAAAGCATACGAACCGAGCTTCTGTCGCTTCCTGTTCGTCATAGATGAGTCTGTCGTCTTCCATCATAGCACCCTCCTTTTCTAGTTATCGTTATCATAACAAATTCTGATGCGTTCTCAAATAAGTTACTGTGAAAATGTAAGCTTATACAAATTAGGATATGATAAACTAGACGTAGGTTATTTGAGAATTACTACATAATTGTGAGTGAAAATCTAAAAGATGGTTCAATTCTAATTAATTTGTTCAATGGGTGGGTGTGTAGTCATGTATTTTGTGGATAGAAGGAAAATTGAAGAACATCTCGAGTACCTTGATAATGGTGTGAGTCTTTTTAAAAAAAGTAACTTCCAAAAGCCACTTGAGAAATTGGCGTTAGAAAGACTTCACCATGTCTTCATTGAAAGCATGATCGACGTGGGAAACAATATCATCGATGGGTTTATCATGAGAGATCCAGGGAGTTATGTAGATATTATTGATATACTAGCGGATGAGAATGTCGTCCCTCCTGATTGCGCAAGTGATTTGAAACAGATTGTTATGATGAGGAAATCGCTTATGCAGGCGTACGTCACGATGGATCATGCTAGCCTGGAGGATAATTTAAGAAAGAACCTAATTGCTCTCGAAAACTTTTCGAATTATGTTCGTACTTATTTAAATGAAGAACTTGGAGCGGTATCGGCATTTCTTCCAGAAAATCATAACTAGTTGATGGTGAGCCTTAGTGGAGGCAAAACTAGTGATAGAAGTTGGAGGAAAGGTGTTTTTTGATGATGAAAAGCCATTTATTATGGAAGCTGCAACTAAATTTTCTTCATATAAGAACATCACTAAATGGACCGCTTTCAGATATGAAAGCGGTTTTCTTGTGGAGATAAATGCTAAGGAGGAAGTGAAATGAAAAATTATAAAGGGTATTTAATCGATCTAGATGGAACTATGTATCGTGGAACAGAAAAAATTCACGAAGCGGTAGAGTTTGTGAAGCGTCTTCAAGAAGCTGATCTTCCTTACCTTTTTGTGACGAATAATTCTTCAAAACGGAAAGAACAGGTTTCAGAGAAGCTAGAGCAGTTTGGTGTGCCATGCACGCCAAATCATGTTTTTACGACAAGCATGGCAACAGCAAGTTTTATCTCGAATGAGAAAAAGGAGGCATCCGTTTATGTCATAGGCGAAGAAGGGATTCGTGATGCGCTCACCGATGTAGGCCTGACAATGACAGACGAGGATCCTGATTATGTTGTTGTAGGAATCGACAGAACGATAACGTATGAGAAGTTAGCGAAAGCATGTATTGCGGTGCGTAATGGGGCTACCTTCATATCTACAAATGGAGACATTGCGATTCCTACAGAACGAGGATTGTTACCCGGGAACGGTTCTTTAACAGCTGTGATAACTGTATCCACAGAAGTGGAGCCGATCTTCATCGGCAAACCTGAATCGATTATTATGGAACAAGCTCTGACTCAGCTCGGAACGAGCAAAGAGGAAACGTTGATGGTTGGAGATAATTACAGAACCGATATTCTGGCTGGTATTCATGCAGGGATTGATACGTTACTTGTTCATACAGGTGTTACAACAAAGGAGCATCTTGAAAAAGTAGAGGAACAACCAGTTTATACAGCGCAAACACTTGATGAATGGAGAATATAAAAACGCCCAATAGGGCGTTTTTTTATGATGAATTTATTTAGTGTTTTGTGCGCGATGTGCAAGTCGACTAGATGCAGCAGCGGCAATGGCGCCGACAATATCATCTAGGTAGGTGTGACATTTCCCGCTCGATTTATCATTCAGTTTTTCGAGTATTCCTGGCTTTTGTTTGTCGATGAAACCATAATTTGTAAATCCGATCGATCCATAAACATTGACGATCGACAGGGCTATGATTTCATCAACACCGTATAATCCTTCGTCCTTCATCAGAATATCCTGAAGAGGTTGATCTAACATCTTTTTCTCAGTTAATTCATCTAGCTGTATACCCGTCAATATCGCGTTTTGAACTTCTCGTTTTGAAAGCACACGCTCTACATTTTGAATACAAGTATCTATATGAAGGTTGGGGTGATACTTTTCCTGGAGATAATAGACAAGGTCTGCAATATCTTTAATCTCGACTCCTCGTTCTTTTAATTTACTTCGAGCTGCTTTCTCCACAAGATCCATTGGTTCTTGGCCCATTCTTGTCCCACCTAACTTTATAGTAAATTGGTATTGTTTGTTATTGATTTTATTAGTATATGATGACCAGTCATGAAATATGACAATGGCTAAAATAGTGAACATACACCGATTGGGCGCTAGGGCATATAGTACAGATATAATGACGAATTGTCGGAGGGTCATCATGCTTGAACGAGAATTATTTCATCAGTATGGGATTGTTGTGGAGCAGCAGAGACAAAGGGACATTGGTTACTTGCTACGAACGGCTGATATGTCTGAATTTATCTTGAAGCGTGCTAACATCGAACAAGAAGGAGAATTTCCCTGGTACGTCATGATTGCGCAATACTTCAATCAACAGAATGAGCCTACGATGTTACCGGTTGTTTCAAAACGAGGGAAGTACATTGAGACGATTAATAATGAAGCGCATGTTCTTTACCAGAAACCATATAGCAGCGGGGGAGGAAGTCATAGTGATGGAAGTCGGCTTGCCCTTTTTCACCGTAAAGCTGGAAATTTTCTAACAGCTTATAATGAACTACCTGAAATTCAACCTTGGCAACTGAGATGGCAGTATCGAATGGATCAACTCGCGTCTTTTCGTGAAGAGTTAAAGAATCAGGGGCAGCCTTTGAGAGAATTTGATGAATGGTTCATCGAGACGTTCCCTTACTATTCAGGAGTATCAGAAAATGCGATTCAATACATTGTCGATTGTGGGATAGATACGGGTCTTAATCCATTCCAGACGAGAACACTGGCATTTAATCGGTATACTTCTATGTATCAAAGAACCACAGAAGGAATCTTTCCGAATGATCTTATTCTCGACCATCCTGCAAGAGACCTTGCCGAGTGGATCAGAAACGAACTTTTTGAGAGCCAAACCAATTTTGAAAACATCAGAAATTTTCTTTGGGATTATCATGAAAGACGCACCCTAAATCAGATGGACTGGAATCTGCTGTACGCAAGGCTACTCTTCCCGCTTCCTTATGTTGAGACAGTGGAACACTATTATAGCGATGGGAATTTAAAAGAAAAAGAAAGAAGTCTTGCCCAAATTCAGCATTTTGTCCGAACCGAAGGAGAACGAGAAGAAATATATAGGGTTTTATTTAAAGAATTGATGGGAGATTACGGGGGGCAGATGAGGAGGATCGATTGGTTAAGTTAACCAGTTAATCCGTCAGATTTATTGTCATAGCAAGCTAATACATCATAAAAAATCCCCTCCAGCGTTCTGGAGGGGATGAATGTGTTTGATTTAGAATACCTGCTCAAGTTCGGTCACGCCAGGAACTTCTTCAAGAAGTGCGCGCTCGATACCTGCTTTAAGTGTAATAGTGGAACTAGGGCAGCTACCGCAAGCTCCCATTAGACGTACTTTTACTACGCCTTCTTCGATGTCTACAAGCTCTACGTCTCCGCCGTCACGCAGGAGGAATGGACGCAGTTTATTCAATACATCCTGTACTTGTTCTTGCATCATTCATCGACTCCCTTCATACTTCCATTATACTGATAATTACTTAAAAAATCTATGTGCTAACGTGGAATGATTATAATTATCACTATAACTTTATCACGCTATGATCACACATTCAAGATTGAGAATTGAAAAAGACGAATGGTTCTTTTCGTCCTACGAAGAATAAGGTACAATATAGGAAAATCAGCAGTATAGAAAGGTTGTTTTGCGTCATGGAAGAAGTACTCGTCTATGGAGCTGGAGAACGTTGTGCAAGCTGTGTGAATTTACCTTCTTCAGAAGAAACAGCTGAATGGCTTAAAGCAGCACTTGACCGTAAATATCCAGATCGACAAATAGCTGTTCGTTACGTAGATATTCATAGTAAGCTAGCAGGTAGTGAAGCAGCTTTTGCTGCTAAAATCATCGATGAGGACCTGTTTTATCCGGTTGTGGTCGTTCGTAATGAAATAGTCTCTGAAGGAAATCCGAAGCTGAAAGATCTCTATGCTGTTTTAGAAGATCATTCTGCTACAGCATAATACAAGAAAACGAACCTCCGTGACTGTTCACGGAGGTTCGTTTTTTTGTCTAGTGCCTGTCGGAGTAAAACGGAGGCTTCCGCTTTTTGTGATCCAGCTGCAACCTCCAGCCCCTCGGTCACTTCACCCATCACCTCGAACATAAAGAACATGTTCAATGTGCCGGGCTCCAGTGCCTGTCGGAGCAAAACGGAGGCTTCCGCTTTTTGTGATCCAGCTGTAACCTCCAGCTCCTCTGTCACTTCACCCATCACCTCGAACATAAAGAACATGTTCAATGTGCCGGGCTCCAGTGCCTGTCGGAGCAAAACGGAGGCTTCCGCTTTTCATTAACCGTTATGATTCTTATACATCCATAGTATACCGGACTTCAAAAGTCTCGGAACTCTACCGGTTAGGGGGCGATTTGCCATGATGCCGAAACCATGTTTGCTTCCGAGTGACCCGAGAGTTCCTTTGATTTTAATTGGTGGTAGAGCAGGCGGTGTTTCTTGTTTCCATTGTTTTTGCAGAACGAGGGCAATTTGTTCTGCCTGTTCTTCGGCAAGCTGGGCACTTGGAGCATGAGGCAGGCTTGCGCAGTCTCCTACAACAAAAACGTTGTGATGATCAGGAATAGCATGATATTCGTCAAGAATGATCCGCTGCTGAGGATCTTTTTCGACTTCAAGATCTCTCACGACTTTATTAGGTTGAATACCTGCTGTCCATACGATTGAGTCGCAGTGAATAGGCTCACCGTGGTTATAAAGAGTTTGTGGTTCAACCTTTGTAATATTCGATTCACTCACCACTTCTACATTACGCTCCTCGAACCAGGACTGAACGTATTTTCCGAGACGCTCAGGGAATGCCGATAGAATCGTATTTCCTCTATCAAAAAGTTTGATTTGAAGGTCAGGTCTGCTTTCATGAAGTTCGCTTGCAAGTTCTACACCGCTTAATCCTGCCCCGACGATTCCAACAATGGAGTTTGCTCCAAGATTGTTTAGTACTTCGTACGTTCTGCGGGATGAATCTATGGTTTGAATGCTCAACGTATGCACATCGGCTCCAGGGACATTGTGATACTTGTCTTCACATCCTAATCCGATGACAAGCGTATCATATGCAAGATCGTCATCATCTTTAAGGTTGATAACATTTGCATTAAGGTCAATACCTGAGATTTCTCCGTACTTCATTTCAAGCTTTTGATGAACTGGAAATTGAACACGTATATGGTGATCGCTTGCTGTCCCGGCAGCAAGGGCATAATATTCTGTTTTCATACTATGATAGGGATTGCGGTCAACGAGCGTAATGGTGAGGTCTTCTGGTAGATCAGTTGCAAATAATTTCTGTAGGATGCGCATACCACCGTATCCGCCGCCTAAAAGCACTAGCCTTTTCATGATAAGAGGTCCCCTTTAATAAAATTCGATAACGCTGTCTCTCTGTAATGGATGGAAGTTTTTTTTGAAGAAATTACGATAGTAGAAGAAAAAGGAAGCGACAAACGCTATAATTAAACTATACACTTCATTCTGATATGACAGTTAAAATTATAGCGAAACTGCGACTTATGTACAATATGATTTCTGAAATGCGTTGGTAAGGAGTTGTTTCAGTGTGACTAGGATTGAATTCTGTGCAGGTAATCTCAAGCAGAATCGAATGGTTTGGAGTGAATTAGAAAAACTACCCGGAATTGAATTAATTGACTATGGATGTCTTGGTTACTGTGGGAATTGTTACTCTGAATCCTTTGCCATAGTTGACGGTGTATTGATGAGTGCTGACACTCAGAGTGCATTAATTGAGAGAATTATACAAAAACTCAACGGCTGAAATTAAGGGCTTTCAAGCATTTTATTCTGTGTTATAATGACAAAGGTTCACATTTAAAGTCTGAGAGAGAGAACAGGCTTTTTTTATTTTCGGTATTGTTGCGAAAAATGTCGAATTTTCACGCAAATCAAAACACTGTTTGTAAGCGCTATATTTAGTTGATAGATATCATATGAACTATTTTATATCTGGTAATGGGGTACTCTATGCTTATAAACGGAATGAATACAAAACGAGGGGTGTAAAATATGCAAATTCTATGGGGATTTGGTGGTATGGCGGTTCTTTTTGCTATCGCACTGATCTTTTCTACAAACCGCAAAGCGATTAACCTTCGTACCGTCCTTGGTGCACTTGCCATTCAGGTTGCATTTGCTTTTGTTGTACTTAAATGGGAAGCAGGTAAAGCTGCTTTAAAGCAATTATCATTATTTGTTCAGGATATTATTGGATATGCTAATGAAGGAATAGGTTTCTTATTTGGTGGATTAATCGGTAATGAAGACATTGGTATGATCTTTGCTTTTCAAGTTCTAACCATAATTATCTTCTTCTCCTCACTGATCTCTGTCCTATACTACCTGGGCATTATGCAGTGGGTTATTAAATTGCTCGGAGGAGCTATCTCATGGGCGCTCGGGACAAGCAAAGCAGAATCACTATCTGCAACAGCTAACATTTTTGTTGGTCAAACAGAGGCACCGCTTGTGATTAAACCATACCTTGATAAAATGACGAAATCAGAGCTATTCGCTGTTATGACAGGTGGACTTGCGTCTGTGGCTGGATCTGTACTTGTTGGGTACTCTCTACTAGGAGTGCCGCTCGAATACTTGCTGGCGGCAAGTTTCATGGCGGCTCCAGGTGGACTGTTGATGGCGAAGTTGATTATGCCAGAAACAGAAAAGTCTGAGACAGCTGATGAAATCAAGATGGAAAGAAATGAAGATCATGTCAATGTGATCGATGCTGCTGCACACGGTGCATCGGATGGTCTTAAGCTAGCACTTAATGTTGGAGCAATGCTCCTTGCATTCATTGCATTGATCGCTCTTCTAAACGGTCTATTAGGTGGCATTGGAGGATGGTTTGGCGTAGAAACCCTAACGATTCAACAAATATTAGGTTATATTTTCTCTCCACTTGCGTTTGTTATTGGTGTTCCATGGCAGGATGCTGTTCAAGCAGGAAACTACATTGGTCAGAAATTAATTCTAAATGAATTTGTTGCTTTCTCTTCGTTCGGACCAGAAATCAGTGCAGGATCCCTAACGGATAAGTCCGTTGCTATTATTAGTTTCGCTCTATGTGGTTTTGCGAACTTCTCTTCTCTAGCTATTCTCCTGGGTGGACTTGGTGGTCTTGCTCCAAAACGTCGACCAGATATTGCGAAGATGGGAATGCGTGCAATCCTAGCAGGAACACTTGCGAACTTGTTAAACGCAGCGATCGCTGGTATGCTTATTTTCTAATGTTAAGCCTCTTTCTGAGAGGCTTTTTTTTTATTTATTCGGCTTGATACTTAACGATGCTTGGGCAAAGCATTGTTGTTTTTTAGCAGTATTACGGTATACTTGTCTAAATAAAAGACAGGGGGGATAACTTGTGAGTAGTTTTGAGCATACACTGCCATACGATCGTATGATGGGAGATGTCTATATCCCGCAATGCCCATTCTGTCATAGTGAGAACGTACTTACGCCTATGACGGACCGAGATTATAAGCAGGGCTACGAAGAAATTAAAACAAGGCTCGTCATGCCTTGCTGCAACAGCAAAATTATGATTGAGAAAATCGATAATGATTATTTCTGGACAACAGAACCTGTTCGGAAAAGCCATTAAAATAGAGAAAGAGTGAAAGAATTGCGTGAAATCAGATATACAAAAATGCATGGACTCGGTAACAACTATATTTACATCAATCTTTTCGATCAGGAATTGGCTGAAGAAAGGCTTTCAACGTATGCGATTGACGTCTCAAATGTTTATACTGGGATCGGTTCCGATGGCATGATCTTAATCTGTCCATCTGATCGAGCTGATGTGAAGATGAGAATCTTTAACAAGGATGGATCAGAAGGCAAAAATTGTGGAAACGGTTTACGTTGTGTTGCTAAATATGCCTACGAGAATGGTCTTGTTCGTTCTGAAAAATTCGCTATCGAAACTCTCGCTGGTCTTGTTGAGGCCGAAGTGCATATTACGAATCATGGCGTTGATATGGTAACGATTGATATGGGTAAACCTCAATGGACAAAAGGTAGTCTTCCTATGGTAGGGGATTCTGAAGAAGAAGTCATTCAAGAAGCGGTTTCATTCGACAATCAAACGCTTAAGATGACGGGCGTTTCGATGGGGAACCCTCATATGGTTATGTTTGTAGATGATATTGAAGTGGCACCACTTACAACTGCAGGTCCCTATTTCACAAATCATGAGATGTTTCCAGAAAGTATTAATGTTGAATTTGTAGAAGTGGTCTCTGAGAGGGAATATCATTTCCGTGTATGGGAACGAGGATCTGGTATAACTCAGGCTTGTGGTACTGGTGCATGTGCAGCAGTCGTTGCTGGAGTATTAAATGGAAGAACCAGTAAAGGGACTCGTGGTCAACGTTCATCTTGCAGGCGGTGATCTACAGATTACATGGGACAAAGATGAGCACGTTTGGATGACTGGCCCAGCAGTCACAATCACGACCGGAATCTACTATTCGCATGAATAAATGGAGTGCAAGGGTTGTTTGTAAATAAAAGGATATTCGTGTAAAATAACAAAAGGAAGTGATTAGAGAGGGGACTCAAGGCTTGTACTGTGAAAAGATGCAGCGATATAACGATGAAATAGAGGTTCTACGAGCAAAAATGACCCAGACGGCTATTGCACTTGGATTAAATCATCCTGACGTACTAGAGTATAGTCAAAAACTTGATGAAACGCATAATCTGATATTACAGTTAAAATATAAAGATCAAGTAAAAGAACTTAGTGTATCTCACCCTTAATGTCTGATAGGGTCGCTCGATAAGGTTCAATTGTTGAGCTCAAATCCGAAGCGCGATATACTAATAGTAGCATTACGGTGATTGGAGGGATTTAAATGATCCATTTATCTGAAGCTGCAGCAGCACAGGTAAAAGAAATGATGAAGCAAGAAGAAGGTGACAGCCTCTATCTTCGCGTCGGTGTAAAAGGCGGAGGTTGTACTGGTTTAAGTTACGGCATGGGGTTTGATACGGAAATGAAAGACGAGGATCAAGCACTCGATGCTCAGCACGGCGTTACCATTATTATGGACAAAGAAAGTGCGCCGATCTTGAACGGCGTGAAAATTGATTATAAACAAAACATGATGGGCGGCGGATTTACAATCGACAATCCGAACGCAATCGCATCATGCGGCTGTGGTTCTTCGTTTAAGACAGCGACCAACGCTGGTTCGCCGGAGAATTGTTAAGCGGTTGACGAACCTTCCCGAAATGGGAAGGTTTTTTTTGTTGTCAGAAAAAAGGGTTTTGAGTCGTTTTATCGAACCATTTGGAGAAGGAGTAGAGATCTTACTTCTAATCGAATAAAGACTAGACACGAAGATGTAATGGCGATAAAAAGGAGTGTAATGGATGGATGAAATTGGGGTAGGTTTGCAGCTGTACACGCTAAGAAATGAGTGTGAGAAAAATTTTTTTGCAACACTTGAAAGAGTGGCTGGTATAGGTTATGAAGGGGTTGAATTAGCTGGTCTATATAGTCATGATCCTGAATCTGTGAAGAAAAAGTTGGATGAACTTGATTTGGAAGTTATTGGTCATCATATTCCGATTGAAAGGATTGAAAATGAACTAGAAACAGTGATCCATGAGCAAAAAATACTCGGGAATAGCCGTATTGTCTGCCCATGGTTACCACCAGAAAGAAGAAGCCACGAAGATTTTCGAAATGTAGCTGAACTTATGAAAAAAGCAGCGAAGGTTTGTGAAGGTCACAATGTAGAAGTTTGCTATCACCACCATGATTTTGAACTTGGGAAAAACCTGGATGGAAGTAAGTTATATGACATTCTTCAAACTGACCCACTCATTCAGGCAGAATTTGATATCTATTGGCTGAATCAAGTAGGTCATGATCCAGTAGAATGGATGAAGCACTTCTCAGGAAGAATTCCAGTAGTCCATTTGAAAGACCGGTCAGATGATGATAGAGAAGCGACTGCAATTCTCGGTACTGGAAATATACCTATCGAAGAAGTTATCGAACATGGCGAGGCTAGTGGAGTGAAATGGTGGGTTGTTGAACAGGATGATTGTGATTACGATCCAATCGAGAGTGTAACGCAGAGTTACCAGTTTTTGCGGAAGATTCAGCTCAAGAAATAAATTGTATAAAATATTCTAAAAATAGTGTTGAACATTCTGTGAACGTGATGTAAGATGAATGTAATCGATTTCATGAAATCGATTACAAAAGAAGGGAGGGTCTTTTGTACTTTCGGGGGAGGATGAAACATGGCAACAATTGCTGACGTCGCACAGTATACAGGCTTATCAAGAGCGACTGTGTCTCGTGTCATCAACGATTATCCACACGTTTCGCAGGATAAGCGTCAATTAGTTCATGAGGCAATGAAAGAACTTGGCTATTTTCCAAACACTTCTGCTAGAAATTTAAGAAATCGAAGAACCAATCTTGTAGCTGTATTAATCCCCAGGTTGACGAACCCATTTTTTACGTTAATTCTAGAGGGGATTGAAAAAGTCGCTGAAGAAAATGGATTTCAGCTGATTATCTGTCAGACAAAATCGAGTAAAAAGAAAGAGCTTGAATTTTTAAATCTGCTCCAAACAAAACAAGTTGATGGCGTGATTTTTACTTCTATTGAAAATGAGTGGGAAGAAATTCAGCCCTACACAGCACACGGACCAATAATTCTTTGTAATGAGTATCATCACAATGCGACAGTACCGATGGTTCGATTGGATCAAGTCCAGGGTAGCTATTTAGGGACAAAGCATCTCATTGAACAAGGTTATACAAGACTAGCCTATTGTATGGGCTCAACAAGCGGATTGTCTAACGATCGGCGCAAAGGATTCTTTCAAGCAGTAGATGAAGCAGGTCTGGATGTGAAACCAGAGTGGATCTTCCAAGATACATATACAATGGAAGATGGTGTGCAAACATTTAATGAAATACTTAAGTTAGCAGAACGCCCAACGGCTATTTTTACTGGCGGTGATGAGGTTGCAGCTGCGATGGTGAAAGAAGCAAAGTGTAATGGCCTTGATGTCCCTGGAGATATTGCAATCCTGGGCTTCGATGATCAGCCGATCGCACGCTTAATTGAACCGGAGCTAACAACCATTTATCAGCCAGGTGCGGAGATTGGCGGTCGAGCTATGCATATCTTTATCGACTGTTTAAAAGGAACTCATGAACGAACGAGTGAAAGTGTGATTGAACTTCCTCTCTCATTAATTGTCCGAAATTCGACTTAACTTGATTATGTAAGCGTTATCTTTTATTTTTTGAAATCGATTTCAATCATGTGATCGGTTTCAACCAAACTTAAGGGGGATTTATTATAATGCGAATTTTGAAGAATAGTAAACTGCTTTTTATTGTATTGGCCCTTATCCTCGTTCTTTCCGCATGTAGTTCTTCAAACAATTCTTCTTCAAACAGTAGTAGCAATAATTCCAGCGATGAAAAGGCAAGTTCAGGTGATGGAGAAAAAGTAAAGATCGTTTACGCACGTGGTAAAGATGCTACGGGTGCGACTGATGTAATGGTTGATGAATTTGAAAAACAACATCCTAATATCGAAGTTGAATTCCGCGAAATGCCAACGGATACAGGAGCTCAACACGATGCTTATGTGACGATGCTGAACGCTGAATCATCTGAGATCGACGTATTTGATATCGATGTGATCTGGCCAGCAGAATTTGCTCAGGCAGGTTATGTTCTTCCCCTAGATCGTTTTATTCAAAAAGAAGGCATTAACATGGACGATTATAACCAGGGTCCAGTGACAGCAGCAACTTTTAATGGTAAGCAGTGGGCGATGCCGAAATTTATCGATGCAGGTATGCTTTTCTACCGTTCTGATATGGTTTCTGAAGCACCGAAAACTTGGGATGATCTTATGACTCAAGCTTCTGAACTCAAAGGTCAAGACGGTACGAAGTTTGGTTACCTGATGCAAGCGAAGCAGTACGAAGGTCTTGTCTGTAACGCTGTAGAATTCGTAGGTTCTTATGGCGGTGCGTTTATTGATGAGAATGGTGAAGTTGTCATCAACAGCCCTGAAGCCATTAAAGGTCTGAGCAAACTTGTAGAAGTTGCAAACTCTGATTTTGTTCCTGGTAACATCAACACATTCACAGAAGTAGAGTCTCACACGGCATTTATCGAAGGACAATCTCCATTCATTCGTAACTGGCCGTACCAATTTGCGCTAGCTAACGACGAAGAACAGTCCAAAATTGTTGGTAACGTAGAAGTAGCTCCCCTACCTGAAGGAGACGCTGGATCAGCTGCAGCGCTTGGTGGTTGGATGGCAGCCATCAATAACTTCTCTGAGCATCCACAAGAATCATGGGAGTTCTTGAAGTTCATGACTGGACAAGAAGGACAGAAGATCGATGCAATCGAAGGTTCGCATGCCCCAACACTTCCAGCTCTCTATGATGATCAAGAAATCATCGATGCTAACCCATTCTTTGGTGAAGAAGGCTTCCAATCTGCACTAGAAGCAGCCGTTTCTCGCCCTGTAGCACCAAACTACCCTGAAATCTCTGAAATCATTCAAATCCACGTTTCTAAAGCGATCGCAGGAGAAGAAACTCCTGAAGAAGCAGCGGCAGCGATGGAAAAAGAAATGAAGGAAAAATTAGTTAAGTAAATGAGAAGCACATTAGCCTTCATTATGAAGGCTAATGTCTTTCCTATAAGAGAGGAGCAGTGGTATGCAAACTGATATCGATCCGAAAGAGCCTATCAAGGTAGACAACCAGCCAAAGAAGACAAAGAAGAAAAACAAAGATGCGTTTGTAGGTTATCTACTCGTTGCACCAGCACTTATTCTAATTCTTGCGATTTCCATCTGGCCAGTTTTTCAATCTTTTTATTTCAGTCTGTTCGATCTACAGCTAAATGAACCAACAAAATCATCGGTTCATCTGGATTATCAGATCGACCTAGATCGTTACTTGCAGAACTATCCTTTCCTAATCGGAGCGATCGACTCTGAGATTAACAAAGGGAATTCTAGCGAAGAATTAACAGCTATTAAATCTACTCTAGAAGATCTTGATGCAGGCATTAAAGAAGAACCAAAAGCAGAAGATAACTACGATAAGATTAATGAAAAGCTAGATAAGTTTGAGAATATACCAGATGACATGAAGTACGTCGAGATCGACGAAAAGGTTGCAGAGGATTTTACCACTTCTGTTAAAGGGATAAACGAGGATTTAAAAACCATTAATGAATCTGGCAATATGGAGCAGGGAGATAAAATTGTTGGTTTATCATCGGCTCTTACTGAAATTGTCGTCGAACCTAACTTTATCGGATTCGATCATTATAAAGACAACTTAACGGATCAACGGATGTGGCGATCACTCTGGAATACAAGTGTCTTTACCTTCATCTCCGTGCTAGCTGAGCTGATACTTGGTCTTGCGATTGCTTTACTGATTAATAAAGCTTTCCTTGGAAGAGGATTAATTCGAGCAAGCATTCTTATTCCATGGGCTATTCCGACAGCGGTTGCTGCCTTAATGTGGAAGTTTCTCTATGATGGTCAGAATGGAATTGTCGCAAAGCTGTTTGAAGACTTCGGACTCGTTGATCGAATGTCGATGCTTCTGACGACAGATACTGGCGCAATGTTCTCCGTTATCTTTGCTGATGTGTGGAAAACGACTCCTTATATGGCCCTCCTGCTACTAGCGGGCTTGCAGACGATCCCATCATCACTTTATGAAGCAGCTGCCATTGACGGAGCTAACAAATGGAAGCAGTTCATAACAGTCACGCTACCCCTCCTTAAAACAAGCCTTCTCGTTGCGCTATTATTCCGTACGCTTGATGCGTTCCGAGTGTTCGACTTAGTTTACGTATTAACTGGCGGTGGTCCTGCGAATTCAACGGAAACAATATCGATGCTCGCTTATATAACCATGTTTAAGAAAACTGATTTTGGAAATGGATCTGCGATATCAGTTATCGTTTTTCTCTGTGTAGCGATCATCTCAGCAATCTTTATTAAGTTACTAGGTTCTGAATTAATCAATGATGGAACTGGTAAGAAATGAGAATATATCTTATGATGAAGAAGGAGGGCCAGCCAGATGAATAAGAAAGCGGGACCGATGTTTTATGTGTTCCTAGTCGTGTTTGTCTTTGTAGTGATGTTTCCGTTCTTATGGATGCTAGCGAGCTCGATTAAGCCACTGTCCGAGCTCTTTGGAGATAAAGCGTTTAACCCGTTTACCAAAAATCCAACTCTACAAAACTATGTATCCGTTTTCGTAGACTATCCTTTTCTCCGCTATCTTTGGAATAGTACCGTTGTTGCAACAATCACGACTGTTTATACCGTTCTTGTTGCATCATTCGCTGCTTATTCGATTGCGCGTCTGAATTTTCGGGGAAAGTCAATCATATTAGGTGTCGTGCTATCTGTATCGATGTTTCCACAGGTTGCTACGATTTCACCGATCTACATTTTCTTGAAAAATCTAGGACTTACGAATAGTTACCTTGGGTTGATCATCCCGTATACAACCATCACGCTTCCGTTATCAATCTGGCTTCTTGTAACGTTCTTCCGAAAGATTCCATTTGATCTGGAAGAAGCAGCCAGAATCGATGGGGCATCTTTATGGCAAACATACTGGAGAGTGATCATGCCGCTTGCCGTACCTGGGATTTTCACGACAGCGATTCTTGTCTTTATTGCTGCATGGAATGAATTCCTGTTTGCGCTGACGATCAATACGGCTGATAAATATAAAACAGTACCAGTCGGTATTGCTCTATTCCAGGGACAGTTCACGATCCCATGGGGTGAGATTTCAGCTGCAACCGTTGTGGTGACAGTCCCACTAGTGATTATGGTACTGATCTTCCAACGAAGAATCGTATCAGGCTTAACATCTGGTTCAGTAAAAGAATAAATAAAATAGGAGTGGATTTTAGTGCTAAACGTAACTATATGGAATGAAAATCGTCATGAACAGAGCAGTGAAGAAGTTCGAAATGTCTATCCAAATGGCATTCATGGTGCGATTGCAGAATTTCTGAAAGAGGATTTTGAAGTAAGAACAGCAACATTGGACGAGCCGGAACATGGTTTATCTGAAGAAGTACTGAACGGCACCGATGTTCTTCTTTGGTGGGGACATATCGCTCATGAGGAAGTTTCGGATGAAATTGTGAACCGCGTCCATCAACGAGTACTCGATGGCATGGGACTGATCGTTCTTCACTCAGGTCACTTCTCGAAAATATTCAAAAAACTAATGGGGACAGGCTGCGATTTAAAATGGCGCGAAGCAGACGAGAAAGAAAGAATGTGGATTGTCGATCCAACGCATCCGATCGCTGAAGGTCTTGGAGAAAAAATTGAACTTGAGCGGGAAGAAATGTATGGAGAGCACTTCGATATCCCGGCTCCTGATGAGCTTGTTTTTGTAAGCTGGTTTGAAGGCGGCGAGGTCTTCAGAAGCGGGTGTACATACAAACGTGGACAAGGCAAAGTATTCTATTTCAGGCCGGGGCACGAAACCTATCCGACTTACTATCATAACGATATTCAGCGCGTTTTAAAAAATGCTGTGGCCTGGGCTAAACCTACAACACTAGCAAAACCGGTTTATGGAAACGCACAGCCGCTCGAAACCATTACATCTAAATAGCAGAACGATAGAGGAGGAGAAACCATGAATAAATTAAAAGTTGGCGTCATTGGATGCGGTAGCATTGCGAAGCATCGACACTTGCCGGAATACGCAGCACATACACAAATAGAGATTGCTGCGGTGTGTGACATTGTAAAGACTCGAGCAGATGAGATTGCGGTCCTCTATGGCGCTGTCGCTTATGAGAGTTTTGAAGAACTTCTTCAGAACGAAGACATTGATGCAGTTAGTGTGTGTACACCGAATTACTTGCATGCCCCGATTTCTATTGCTGCATTAAAAGCTGGAAAACATGTACTCTGTGAAAAGCCAATGGCTACGTCCCGAGTAGATGCTGAACAGATGATCGAAACAGCCCGTACGAGTGGTAAGAAGCTAATGATTGCCCATAACCAGCGCTTTGTGCCGTCACATGCGAAAGCAAGAGATATTGTGGCGAGCGGTGATATCGGGAAGATCTATAGCTTCCGAACGGCATTCGGACATCCTGGCCCTGAAGGATGGAGTGTTGACGGGAAGGAGAGCTGGTTCTTCGAGAAAGAAAAAGCATTTATTGGAGCAATGGGAGATCTCGGTGTGCATAAAACAGACCTGATCCGTTATTTGCTCGGTGAAGAAATCGTAGAAGTAGGTTCTTTTGTTGAAACAAGCGCGAAAGAATTTGCGACAGTCGATGATAATGCGGTCTGTATTTTGAAATCTGAAAGCGGTATTATTGGTACGCTAGCAGCAAGTTGGGCATATACGGCGGCAGAAGATAACTCGACGATTATTTATGCAGAAAAAGCGATTCTGAGACTGGAAGATGATCCAGTGAATTCACTCGTTGTACAGTACCAAACAGGTGAAACCGTAAAATATGAGCTTGGTGGTATTCAGACGAATGATGATGGTGGTCAATCCAGTTCACAGGTTATTAACCATTTCGTTGATAGTATCCTTTCGAATCAAGACGTACCAGTAAGCGGAACTGAGGGAATGAATTCCCTTCAAGTCGTGCTTGCAGCGCTTGAATCAAATGAAACAAAGAAAATCATTAGCCTGAGGTGATCACGTGACTAAATTGCGAATGGGGATTATCGGGTCTGGCGGCATCGCGCAGTCCCGTCATATCCCGGCTTATCAACAGCTTGCCGAGCAGGTAGAGTTGTTTGGTGTTTATGACGTTGACTATGAGAGAGCGAAACAAGCTTCTGAGATGTTTCGTATCACCAATGTGTATGAGCACGTTGCAGATATGTTAAAAGAAGTAGATGCTGTTACGATTTGTACTCCGAACAAATTCCATGCCGACCTTGCTGTTGAAGCTCTTAAAGCAGGAGTGCATGTGCTCTGTGAAAAACCTATGGCACTGACGGTTGAAGAGTGTGATCGGATGATTGAAGCAGAAAAAGAGTCTGGTAAAATTCTTTCAATCGGTTACCATTATCGTTTTATGAAGGAACCACGTTCAGCACATCAAGTAATTCAAGAAAAGGAAATTGGCGATCCAATGGTTGCGAGAGTACAAGCACTTCGACGAAGGAAAGTTCCAGGCTGGGGTGTGTTTACGAATAAACAACTACAGGGTGGCGGTAGTTTAATTGATTACGGGTGTCATTTTCTGGATTTGAGTATGTGGCTCATGGGGAATCCGATGCCCGTGGAAGTATCAGGAACAACTTACAACAGATTGAGCAAAACCCCTGAACAAGTTAATCTATGGGGCGCGTTTGATCATGAAACATTCGATGTGGACGATCATGTGACGGCTTATATTAAATTTGATAACAACGTTTCGATGCTCTTTGAAACATCATGGTCAGCCAATATTGCTGAAGATAAAGAGTCCGTCAGTATTTCTGGTAGTGACGGTGGCCTGGACGTATTTCCTTTTCAATTGAACAAAGCCCAATACGGGATGCTTTTAAATAGCAGTAGCCAATGGGTACCTGGGGAAGAAGATCCTGGATTGCCACAAGCTGCAAACTTTATAAACAGTTGCCTCGGGCTTGAAGAACCTATTGTGAAAGCGGATGAAGCTCGAACAGTTTCTCGGGTTATTGAAGCGATTTATGAAAGTTGTGCGACTGGAAGAAGCGTTCGTCTCGATTAATCTTACACAAATGATAGGAGTGGTCATATGAAACTTGGCGTATTCACAGTACTATTCTCAGATAGGTCCTTTGAAGACATGCTCGATCACGCAAAAGCATCTGGACTAAAAGCGGTGGAAATTGGAACTGGGGGTTACCCTGGGGATGCTCATTGTAATCTGGATGAGTTATTAGACAGTGAGAACAAAAGGTCAGAATACCTTGAAAAAGTTCAATCGAGAGGGCTCGAAATCAGTGCCTTTAGCTGTCACGGGAATCCAATTTCTCCAGATAAAAAATTTGCTGCGGAGTGTCATGAAACGTTCGTAAAAACAGTCAAATTAGCATCACTTATGAACGTGCCTATTGTGAATACATTCTCAGGAACACCTGGAGATAGCGAAGACGCTAAGAATCCAAACTGGCCAGTAACACCTTGGCCAGCTGAATACTCAGATGTGTTGAAGTGGCAGTGGGAAGAGAAGCTTGTCCCTTACTGGAAAGAGTGGGGACAGTTTGCAAAGGATCATAATGTCAAAATTGGTCTTGAACTTCATGGTGGTTTTCTAGTACATACACCGTACACGATGCTGAAGCTTCGCGAGTTAACGTGTGATGCGGTTGGAGCTAACCTTGATCCCAGTCACATGTGGTGGCAGGGAATCGATCCGGTTGCAGCGATTAAAATTCTCGGGAAAGAGAACGCACTCCATCATTTTCATGCAAAAGACACGTATATCGACCAGGATAATGTGAACATGCATGGTTTAACCGACATGCAACCTTATGGTGATGTGAAGACGCGCGCTTGGACGTTCCGATCTGTAGGGTGCGGACACAGCAACCAGGAATGGTCTAATATGATGAGTGCTCTACGCACATACGGATATGATCACGTTGTTAGTATTGAACATGAAGATCCATTAATGTCGATCGATGAAGGCTTCCAAACCGCTGTTAAGAATCTTCAATCCGTCTTAATCGTAGAACAGCCAACTGAGATGTGGTGGGCATAACGTTTCGTGCTACTAGACGAAACCCCCGATTCCTTTAAGGAGCTCGGGGGTTTTATTAATTCTATTATTCGGTTTCTTCTTTCCACTTTTTATCGATTAACATCTTACCAGGCCACGTGTATGCCATGATCCCGCCATCCGCTGTAATGTCTTCACCTGTAACGTAAGAGCTATCATCGGAAGCAAGGAAGAGAGCGACCTTCGCCATTTCATCAGGGCGCCCCAGTCTGCCGAGCGGTGTAACCCATTTATTCGCATCTCTAAACTTTTGACCCATTTCTTCTTCTTTGCTGCCGGCTAACTCATCGATTAACGGCGTTTCAATTGTACCTGGGGAAAGGGAGTTCACTCTAATTCCTTGTCTTGCATAGTCGATCGCCATTGCTTTCGTGAAGTTTGTAATACCACCTTTTGCAGCATTGTAACCTGAACGATCCAGGTCAGCAGCTCTACCTGACATCGAAGAAGTATTGATGATCGAACCACCATGATCCATCATAAGTGGAAGTAAGTATTTACTTGTTAAGAATGTACCGCGCAAGTCCACTGAAATAATTCGATCGAACAGCTCGACCGGATACTCGTGAACCTTACCGCCTTCCTGATCAACTCCTGCATTATTAAATAGAATATCAATCGTGCCAAATTCTTCTTTCACTTGATTAGCAAAACTTGTAACACTTTCTTCATTAGAAACATCTACATGGAATGTTTTTACATTCCCTCCATCTTTATTTAGTTTCTCTGCAGTTTTGTTCATTTCTTCTCTATTTACATCAGCACATAATACCGTTGCCCCTTCTTGAGCGAACAGTTCGACCGTTGCTTTTCCAATTCCGGTTGCTCCACCAGTAATGACGGCAGTTTTATTTTGTAATCTACTCATTTGTAAGTCCTCCTGCACAAGTAATAGTTAAGTCTATTTTGTGTTTACCCATCTGCAGAAGAAAATAATCATTTGTGATGTTCTGTTAAGAAAATGAATTTCATGGAAAAATATGGTCATGGTGTAAAGTATTTGTCATATCTCATGATTTCTTACGGTGATAAAATGACTATATAAGTAAGGAGGGATTTTGGTGTTTATATTAAGGATCCGTGAAGAGGAATCAGGAGATTTGGAGACCGAGAATTATGATGTTCGCTACCAGGCTAATGTAGCATTTAAGGAGAAAATACTCGCTTATTCGAACCGTTCAGGTCGTTATGAAATTTCGTTAAATCGAAAAACAGGTGAAGAGGTTTTATCAACAAAAGTAGGACTTGGCTGGTGAAAAACATACATATTAAAAACCCCGTACTAGGTGTACGGGGTTTTTAACGTCTTAGTGAGAAGAATGGAAAAGGTTTTGTTTAATGGTTTCCCAATTTGGTTTTGGCGTATCTTTCAAACTTTTATAAAGAGAATAGCCAAGACCAGCAACCATCACGATGATAAAAAGAATCTCATTCATGTGTATCGTTCCCTTTCATGGAATTACTTTTTCTTATCGAAAAGACTAGTGCTGTGAAGCGGCTGCACTTTCGCATCAGGATCCATGTACGATTTCGCATTGTTAACTGCTGTTGGAGCCTCCCCAAATCCAGAAGCGATCAGCTTGACTTTGCCGTCATATGTAGCGACGTCACCTGCAGCGTAGATTCCAGGAATATTCGTTTCCATTTTGGAATTAACGACAATGGAATTCTTTTCGATGTCGAGACCCCATTCTTTAATGGGTCCAAGAGAGGAAATGAAGCCATAGTTCACAATGACAGCATCCACATCTTTGGTGATCGTTTCTTCACCTTTAACTTGTTCGAGAACGACCTGGTTAATACGCTCGCCATCACCAATAAACTCGCTAATGTTATAAGGAGTCTGGATCGTAACTGAAGAATTATTCAATTGTTCAACACTGTGCTCGTGGGCTCTGAACTTATCACGACGGTGAATGAGCGTAACTTCTTCTGCGATCGGTTCAAGCATGTTAGCCCAATCTACTGCAGAATCTCCCCCACCAGCAATGAGCACTTTCTGACCTGCGAATGTAGTAAGATCATTCACAAAATAGTGAAGGTTTTTGCCTTCGTATAGGTCTGCACCCTCTACTTTTAGACGACGAGGTTGGAAGGCACCAACGCCAGCCGTAATAATCACAGCACGTGTATAGTGCTCATCTCCAGTATTGGAACGCAGGTACAGCGAACCATCTTCAAGCTTCTTGACTTCCTCCACTGATTGCTCCAGAACGACCTCTGGGTTGAACTGGTTTGCCTGCTCAATTAGATTTGTAACGAGATCTTGAGCGAGCACTTTTGGAAAACCAGCTACGTCATAGATATATTTCTCAGGATAGAGTGCAGAAAGCTGCCCCCCAAGCTGTGGCATACTTTCAATAATTTTCACACGAAGTTGGCGCATACCACCATAGAATGCGGTGAATAAGCCCACAGGACCTCCGCCAATAATCGTTATATCATAAAGTTCTTGTTGGTCTGTCATAGTCAGTCCCCCTTAAAATTAATCGATGTGCTTTCATTATTATAATCATAATAAAAACGGAACTAAACCCCTAAGGTGAAAACACCCCTAGAAGTTTCATTATAAAGGTTGAAAAACAAAATAAAAAAGAATATGATTAAAATTGAACGTCAGATATGAAGAAATTATGACAATATACGGACTAGATGTACATTTTTTTCGCTCTAGAACGTGAAATCTTTAACAAAGTCTCTCGTCTTTTCCTATTATTTTTTATTTAATGAGGGATAATATCCTTATAATTAACGTTGAATGACGTTTCACGGTAGGGCAATCATGAGTTTATTAATTGAGTCCTCAAAAAATACCGATAAAAGGTGGATGTGATAAAAGTGAGTAGGCCAAAAATCGCGATTTTAGGTGCAGGTTACGGCGGGATAATGACAGCAGCTCGTCTCCAGAAAGAAATGGGTACAAACGAAGTGGAAGTGACGCTTGTAAATAAGCATGACTATCACTATCAAACAACTTGGCTTCATGAGCCAGCAGCAGGTACGATGCATCACGACAAAACACGTATAATGATCAAAGATGTAATCGATATGAATAAAATTAAATTTATAAAAGACAGCGTTGTAGAAGTTAAACCAGATGAGAAGCGTGTGATTCTTGCTAATGGAGAACTAGAGTATGATTATCTTGTTCTTTCACTTGGCTTTGAACCGGCAACTTTTGGTATTAAGGGTTTGAAAGAGAACGCATTCAGTATTCGAAGCGTTAACTCTGTTCGTAAAATCCGTGAACATATTGAATATCAATTTGCTAGCTACAACAATGAGAAAGAACGTCGTGATGATCTTCTAAAGATCATCGTTGGTGGTGCCGGCTTTACAGGTATCGAGTTCGTTGGGGAACTTGCTGAGCGAGTACCAGAGCTATGTAAAGAGTTTGATATACCGCGTGATCGTGTGAAAATCATCAATGTGGAAGCATCACCAACTGTTCTTCCTGGATTTGATGAAGAACTCGTTGAGTATGGCATGAACCTTCTAGAACGTAAGGGTGTTGAATTCCGTACGAACACCATGATTAAAGAAGTAACGGAAGACGGCGTTATTTTAGGTGAGAACGAGGAAGTGAAAGCAGCTACTGTTGTATGGACTGGTGGCGTTCAGGGCAACTCGATCGTTGCAGATTCAGGATTTGAGACGAACCGTGGACGAGTACCTGTTCGTAAAGATCAGCGTACACCGGATTACGATAACGTTTTTGTTGTAGGGGACTGTGCTCTTCTGATCAATGAAGAAATCAATCGCCCATTCCCACCAACTGCGCAGGTTGCGATTCAAGCAGCTGGAGCAGTATCTAAAAACTTACTGAACCTTGTTCGAGGAAAAGAACTCGAGAGTTTTACACCGGATATTAAAGGAACAGTGGCTTCTCTTGGTGGAGGTGAAGCGATTGGTAAAGTCGGTAACAAGAAGCTTTACGGCCGCACTGCTTCTGCGATGAAAAAAGTGATCGACAATCGCTATCTATTCATGCTCGGTGGACCTGGGCTTGTCTGGAAAAAAGGGAAACTTAAATTATTTTAAGATCATCAGATAAAGAGGGCAAAGACATGACGTCTTTGCCTTTTTCATACGTTAAAAACGGTTCATTTCAGAAGAAAAATAGCTCATAAGAAAAACGGTGGCTATCGCCATAAACTGCATGACGGATAGCCAGGTTTTTCTAATCTATTCTAAAGAATAGGGGCTATACTACAGCATATGAATGCTTGATTTAGATTATGCCGGGGGGAAGGATAAATGAGTAAGAGAGGAAAGGTTTGGCTAGCTGCTGCTGGTATTGTTGAATCAGACGGTAAATATCTTGTTGTGATGAAGAAATATGGCGGGTTGAAAGGACAATGGTCCTTTCCTGCAGGATTCGTAGATGCGGGTGAAACAGTGGATGAGGCCGCAAAGAGGGAAGTATTAGAGGAAACAGGAGTTGTTGCGGAGATCATTGGTATTGCAGGTATTCGATCTGGTGTTATTGATCATGAAATTAGCGATAACCTTGTTGTCTTTCATATGAAAATGAGCAAGGAGACGACAGTGAGAGATACAAGTGAGATTTCAGAGAGAAAATTTTTATCCAAAGAAGAACTTTTAGCTGATTCTAGAACTTCTTCTATGATTCCAGCTTTCTTAAATGGAATGGACCAGTTTATGACTGAAATGAATCCAGGTGATCGATTTGGATACACTTCGTATAAGTTGTTATATAATGGATGAAATAATCAGATAAAAGACGGAATAGTCTGATATTTAATGATGTATCCGCTTACACGAGCTATAAAAGGGAAATTTGAGGGTTTTCTTTTTCAACTATTCTTGTTATATTATCAGAAAATTACAACAAAGGAGTGGTTGATGTGAGAAAACAGCAGAGTAAAATTAAGTCAACAGATTGCCCTTATTGCCAGGGAAAGGGGTACTTTCAACTACTTCTTGGTGGATCAGAAACGTGCGATAGTTGTTCAGGAAGTGGGGCAAAACAGAATCCAACAAACTAAGTGCGAAACGCACTTAGTTTTTTTGTTAGAGTCTTTTCTAAAGGCTCTTTTCTAAAAGATTGTTACTTTTGAAATGATTAAAAAAAATACACTTTGTGATTGGAGCGGAAGGAGGCTCACCGCCCGCCCCGCGGAAAGCGAGCATCCTGGAGCGGAAATTAACTCGCTATAGCAATAATGTTTACGAAAAGAGCCTTTCTAAAAGATTGTTGTTTTGAAAAAGGTTAAACACAAATTTAATGGTTGATTGGAGCGGAAATCCTCTCTACTCTTAGCGCAACAATAATGTTGGCTTATACTGTTCACTCCCTGTTCATTGACTAAAATGCGACATTCCAGTAAACTAACAATGATTACTCGGGGGTGAATTCATGGCAATTCCACAGTTGATCATTTCGATGTTGCTGTTTATTGTGCTATTCTTTGGAATCGGTTTTTTGCTTAATATGCTGCTGCGTTCGACATGGATCATGGCAGTTGTATATCCTGTCATCGTCATTATGATAATTGATAACGTTTCATTTTTTCAATATTTCTCAACTCCTGCTTCTTCCTTTAAAGCATTAGGCGCTGATTTTCTTTCTTTAGGAAGTGCAGATGCGATTATTTTAACTGCAGGACTTGTAGGGGCCGTATTTGCGGGTGTTGCTATTCGCATGCTACGGGTTAGAGGATATCAAATGTTTTAGAAGCTTCGCCAATTGCTGGCAGAAGCTTTTTTATTTGGTTAAGTAGTCGACTGCTTATCTAGCTATTTTTTTCGTCATGAATAGCTTCACTGCTCTCTGGAAATGAATAGATGATGAGAGGAGTGAAGAGGACTTGCGTTTTTTGACACTGATGGTAAGAGGGCTGTTTTTCACAGGTCTGTTTACAATGGCTTTGTTATCCACTTATTTATATCTATCTGGTGTATCGCTAAACGAGTTTACGAAGTGGATGCAGCCAGATCAAGAAGTTTTAAGTTTGCAAGAAAGACCGAAGCTCGAGCATTCACAGGACTGGTCACAGTATCCTGCGCACACGGTAACGGCAACGGGTTATACGGCAGGAGTAGAATCAACAGGTAAGTCACCTGATCATCCTGCATATGGTGTTACGTATTCAGGTGTTAAAGTAAAACGTGATCTCTATTCCACGATTGCGGCAGATACGTCTATCTTTCCAATTGGGAGCGTGTTGTTTATTCCTGAATATGGATTCGGAGTAGTGGCAGATACAGGAAGTGCGATTAAGGGAAATCGAATTGATCTCTATTATGATACTGTTCAGGATGTTTATAATGAATGGGGGAAGAAGACATTGGACGTCTATCTCATTCAAAAAGGAGAGGGGACGTTAACAGAAGAAGCGCTAGAGACATTGAATGAAGAAGAGTCGATGCAAGTATTCAGACAAGAATTGATGAAGCAAGAAGAATAACAACAGGACTTATAATGATAAGGTTAGACCAACGGACGATAGAGTGATCTCCATCGTCCGTTGGTCTTTTTTATTTGATTAGAAAAACATCTTCGCCTTCATAGGAAGGGAAACGGTCAGGGTGAAGGATCGATGCAAGTTTGATCAGCCCAGTCAGTAAGCGTGGTGATGGTCTACAGTATAACCATTCCTCAAGAACATGAATCGGAGGATCTTGAAGCTGATTCCATCCCTGTCGTTTTGTCACAATTGCTGGATTCACTTTGTTCTTTCGCACGCCGACCCAGGCGAGGCAAATAACATCTGGCTTTCGGTACACAACGTCGTTCCAATCCGTTTGAACGGATGCAAGTTCCACATCACTAAAACAATTTCTAGCACCGGCAAGCTCACTAACTTCAGTTAGCCAGTTAGTTTGCCCAGGGGTAAAGATTGGTTTCGGCCACCATTCCCAATAAATATCTGGTTTATTGGGAATGTCTTCACTAATTGCTCTGTATGTGCGTATGAGTTCTCTGAAACGCTCTGAAAGTGAAGCTGCTTCTGCTTGTTTAGTTGTTAATTCGCCAAGGGTATCAATATCATGGCAAATATCTTCAAGAGAATTAGGGTTTAGTATCGTATATGGAAGTCCCAGACGATCAAGCGCTTCTATGTTCTTCTCCATTCCAGGCACGCTCAGCGAGGCGAGAATGAGATCTGGTTTTAGTTCCATCACTCGATTCATGTCGATTGAAAGGTCAGGGCCAAGTTGTGGTAAGCGGTTAACTTGTTCTGGCCAATCAGAAAAATCATCTACTCCAACAAGTTGATCAGTTAGACCGAGGTAGGCACAGAGCTCCGTATTACTCGGACATAATGATACGATTCGCATTTTGAACCTCCTGTCTTAGGCGATTTGAAAAGCATAATAGAGAATTAATGTTGAAAGAATACCAAGCAGACCACCAACGAGTACTTCGATTGGTTTGTGTCCTAATAATTCTTTTAATTCTTCAATCTTCTCTCGTTCTTGTTTTTGTTGCCAATTCTTCGCCTCTGAGAAGAATCTATTGAAATTAAGAACAAGCTGATTAAGTACGATAGCCTGTTCTCCTGTTTGTCTTCTAACACCTGTTGAATCGAACATGACGATAATACTGAACATGGCGGCTACTGCAAAAACTGGAGAGTCAAGACCAGCCTCAAGTGCGACCCCAGTTGCAAGTGCTGTCGTAGCAGCGGAGTGGGAACTTGGCATGCCCCCTGTTGCATTAAACAACGACCAATCGATTTGTTTTGTTGCAATAAAGTAGATCGGTACTTTCAAAAATTGGGCGAAAAACACTCCAAATAGCGCTGCCCATAAGGGGAAATTAAACAAAATATCCATGAGTGAAAACATCTTCCTTTCTAAGCAAGTCCTATGTGTGGTTTTCCCCAAGTTATTGGATTTCAATCGAGAGGATAAGTGAAAAAGAAGTCCCATCAAGCGTTGTTGGTAATGAAAATTATCAGTCTATTATACCATAATCAAGTTAAATCTGTTCGTTTATCAAATGGTGAATAGAACACCAATTAGAGGGAATAAAGAAGTACCATTAGGTTTATCCATTGACACGATTACTACTCCGTGTTAACTTATTAGTGATTTACCAAACTAAAGTGTTGTTGAAAGGTTGTTACGTAATGAATGCCGTTATTCTCGCTGTTCTAATCATGCTAGGGCTTAGCCTATTTCGCATACATGTTGTTATTGCTCTCGTTATCGGCGCTATTGCAGGCGGTTTACTTGGAGGATTGTCACTCGATGATACCATCACTGCATTTAGTTCTGGGCTTGGTGGCGGTGCCACTGTTGCACTGAGCTATGCTTTACTTGGAAGCTTTGCCGTTGGTCTTTCACGAACAGGCTTACCGGAACTTATCGTTGATCGTGCTCTCAAAATGGTTAACCGACGCGGTGACGATCGAAAAAAAGGACTCGCTAAAGTTCTCATTTTATTTGTTATTTTGCTTATCTCTTGTTTCTCACAAAACCTTGTACCGGTCCACATCGCTTTTATTCCAATTCTCATTCCACCGATACTTCAAGTTCTAAATGAACTTGGACTGGATCGCAGAGCGGTAGCATCTGTCATTACATTTGGATTAACAGCGCCTTATATTTTACTTCCTGCAGGTTTTGGGAAGATATTTCATGAAATTCTTCAATCGAATATGGCAGACAGTGGAATGGAAATTGAATTATCTTCGATTCCGACTGCGATGCTTCTTCCTACATCAGGGTTAGTTGTGGGACTACTCATTGCAGTATTTATCTCTTATCGTCGTCCAAGAACATACAAACAGCTTTCGATTTCTCAAGAAGAAACGCCAGAGAAGCATGTCTATTCCCGACGCTCAATTCTGTTTGCAGTCATTTCTGTTATCGTTACGCTGGCAGTACAAATTCCAACTGAGTCAATGATTCTCGGTGCGCTTTCAGGGATCATCGTCTTATACGTTACAGGTAGTATTCGTTTAACTGAATCCGAAGCTATTTTGACAGAAGGTATGAAGATGATGGCGTTTATAGGCTTTGTAATGCTAGCTGCTAATGGATTCGCAGAAGTACTGAGACAAACAGGTGACGTTGAGACGCTTGTCACGCAAGCATCGGGCCTCATCGGTGATAATAAGGCACTTGCTGCTTTATTGATGCTCATTGTAGGATTGTTTATTACGATGGGAATCGGCTCTTCTTTTTCAACGATTCCGATCATTGCAGCTATCTATGTACCTCTAGCGATGGAGCTAGGATTTAGTCCAATGGCAACGATCGCTCTTGTTGGAACCGCAGCGGCACTTGGCGATGCTGGTTCTCCTGCATCGGATAGTACGCTCGGACCAACTTCTGGGTTGAACGCAGACGGGCAGCATAATCACATTTGGGATACAGTTGTACCAACGTTTCTTCACTACAACATCCCATTGATTATATTTGGCTGGATAGCAGCTATGATTTTTTAACAAAGCTAACACGGGGGTAGTCCCCGTGTTTTTTGTATGCTTATAAGGTTATCGTGTACTTTATCAGCACATTCTATTAAAGAAGATAGCCTATGCTCTGTTACACTGAATGAAAAGAAAGAGGAAGGGGTGCGTTGCATTATGTATTTTGGAAAAGTAAAAGAAGAGAATAGTGATCGTCTTCCACCCAATCAACGTCTGACAACTGGATGGCCAGTCCTACATGTTGGGGATGTTCCTTATTATGAAAAGGATTTATCAAATTGGGATTTGAAGATCGGTGGATTAGTTGATCGTCCAACCGTATTAACGTTTGAGCAACTCCAAGATTTGCCCGAAACTTTGCAAAGAAATGACATTCATTGTGTAACCGGATGGTCTAAGTTCGATAACGAATGGGAGGGAACGTCAACACGTACAATAGCCGAATATGTTGGGATTCGAAAAGAAGCGAAGTTCGTCATGATCGAAGCTGAAGAAGGCTGGACGACAAATGTACCTCTTGAAGATTTTCTGGCTGATACGAGTTTATTAGCACACAAACATAACGGAGAGACGTTAACCCCCGAGCATGGCTACCCTCTAAGGTTGGTCATACCTCACCTCTATTTCTGGAAAAGCGCGAAGTGGATTAGAGCGATTAAATTTAGGTCAGCAGATCAACAGGGTTTCTGGGAACGAAACGGTTATCACATGTATGGTGACCCGTGGAAAGAACAGCGGTTTGCCTGGGACTAATCGAGTAGGATACGAAGGGCTGTCGAGATGACAGTCCTATTTTTTAAATCTGAAAACAGACTTTTGTAGAAGAATGGTGTCGAAATGAATTACCTATATTCTGACAGGAATCTAGGAGCCTGTGTAGAATAATTTAACTTAGGCAAAGAATGCACGAAATGAGATGTATTATAAGTGACGGATACCTAATGTCAGTGGGATTTGAATAATGACATACACGTCTTCTTATCGCTATTTCGACATTATTAGGAGTGATTAATTGAGTAGATTACAGGATCACATCATGGATCATCTGTCGTGTGGCATTCTAGCAATTGATTTGGATTACCGTGTTATTCAAATCAATGACGTGGGAGCAAAGATCCTTCAAATTAATCGAGACGATATTATCGGTGAAAACGTGTTTGACCTCTTTCCCTTAGCACCTGAAGAAGTTCGTCATGTCGAGCGTACAGTGGCAACAGGAGAGGAATATCAGATAGAGGGAATGCCTTATAGGTGGGGAAAATATAACTTGTTTTTATCTATTCAAACAAAAGTTCTAAGAGAATCTGGCCAAATGTATGGTGCAATGGTGGAGTTCTCTGATATGACCCATCTATATGAGAAACAGATGGAGCTTATTGAGCGTATGGAGAACATGGCTGTTAATGTCATTCCACTGATGGACCAACTTGGATTACTTCCCATTCAGCCGGTCGTTGAAGAGCTTGGGTTTCACTACATCGTTGATATTGGTTTACAGAAAGTAGCAGATTTGAAAGTAAATACTCTCATTATAGACTTGTCTTCTATTTCCTCTTTAAATGAAGAATTTTCGGAAATGATATCGAAGCTTTGTGGTTCTTTAAATTTACTAGGTATCGATATTATGATTACTGGAGTCAGAGCAGAAACAGCCATTAAATGGGTTTCCTCAGGGACAGATTACATAAAAACAACCTATCACCCTCATGTTCAAGCAGCCATTAAGAGCTATAAGTTACATCGATAATGCATAAGAAAACGTTCACCATAAGTGAGGTGAACGTTTTCTATTTTGAGATAAATGTCATTTTTTACTTGCCTTAGCAAAATAGCTAAATCTCTAGATTATCAAGAGTAGTTTGAAGCGTTTCTCGTTGTTTCTCGATCGCTTGAAGAGCTAACTTAACCATATTCTGATAGTGGGTTAAAATAAGTTGTCCGTAAATCGTGCCAGGAACAGCCCATTTGCCGTTTAATGCTTGCCAAGTTGTCGCAGAACCTCGTTTTACGAGTGAGAAGCGAGGATCGACTAGGGGATCGCCTGCTGGTATCGGAGCGGTCGATGTGTATGCATAGAGGTGCTGAATGTGGGCGAGAACGCCTGTAGAAGGATTGGGAAATGTTGCTCCCCTTGTACCTCCACCTGTGGCGCCGATTCCTGCAAAATTGTTTTGTTCAGGTTGGACAATGCCTGTAAACCGGAAGAAATTTGTTTCATGAATTGCCTGAGCGAAAGCTACATCACCACGTATGCCATAACGTTTGCTTATAGATAGATATAAAGCGGCTAGATCGGGAGATGTCCCAGGATTAATCGATCTGGCATAAGCATTCATCTGACTAGCTGTTAATACAGACGGGCCAAGAATACCGTAGCCTTCGTCCGGAGTGGGTTTAGGAGGCTCTGGTGTTAGTTGCTCAAGTAGGATGAAGGTCTCAATTCCAGCTTTTTTTAATTGTTCAGCTAACGCTTCAGCATTTTTCTTTTCTTTAAAAGCACCAGCTTGTACACGGTAAAAGATTTCATTGTTTACGTCTGTTTTTGCAATAAAACCACTGAAGCCCTTTCGAATCAATAAGGCTAGTTGCTCATCTGCATTTTCTTTTTTACTGAATGATCCTGCAATAACTTTATATAAAGGGCCTTCAGGAGGTGACGAGTTTGCGGGAAGCTTCAATGCAGTGGCAGTTGCATCTGCAATTCCGATCGATATATCCGTAATGAATGAAGGTGTGTTGAGAAGTTTGAGATCATCCTCATTATCCAAGAATAGTACTTCAATGAGCAGTGCGCTCATTTTTGTCTCACGCAAAACATGGAAGTTAGCGCGCTTTTTACCTCGGTCAACAATTTGATACGGTTTGAGAACAGAACTTGCAATTTTGTTGTGGATCGTAGATTGAAGTTGGACCGTTTGAGACGGCACTTCTCCGTTGTAAATGAAAGATTCAAAACCTTTCCCACCTGCGGCATTGTTATGAATACTGAGAAAGAAATCAGCTTTCACGGCATTCGCAAGGTCGGTTCTCGCCTTAAGTGTAACTGTTTTATCTAATTCGCGAGTTAAAACAACATCGACTTCATATTTCGAAAGAAGATGGTCTCTTACCATACGAGATATAGCGAAGTTGAAATTTTTTTCTTGATAGTTCCTGAAAGTAGCGCCGGGATCTGAGCCGCCATGTCCAGGGTCAATGACTATTAATGTCAAGTCATTCCCTCCTTCTGAGTCGGATAATATATTATATTTACCCATTGAGAAATGGCTTGGACAACATATGAATTTGGTGAAATTACCCGAAAAATATTATGGAATTAATTCATATAGTGGTTGAATAGCTGGATCGCTAGCTATATGCTCTGGAAAAATAAATCCTCGACCGTCATCAGGGAAAGATAGTCCCGCTTTCTGATAGCATTCTCGAATAAATTCTGAACAGATATATTTATCGTTGGGAATTGATTCAAGCTCATCGATGACAACACTGGCGAGAATTTTTAGTATTTCTTCAATATCATAGAGCTTTCCAGTTAAGTCAGCGCCTCTTCGAAGCATCGCGTTACGTTTAATCTGATCCAGATCTTTTACGAGAGAGTGTCTCACAAGGTAGAGCTCCCCGTTGTAAGGCAGTCCTGAATTTCGGTAGTCGTTGAAATAATGAGAGAGTGGAACCATCCGAACACCATAGCTTTCGACGCTTTCAAGCATCATGATGCGGTCTACCCATTGAAACAAGAGTGCGACATGACTAAAACGCGATTTGGATACTTTCTGAATGATACGACTAACAGGATAGGAACCGCTACATAGAAGAAGGTCCCCAGTTTGAATATCATCACGAACTGTTTGATAGTTTTTTACGGGTAAGTTGAAATAACGGTCTCCTGACATAATGAACCTCCTATAGATGTGATTATTCTCTATAGTTAGATAAAATCTGTATTTTTCCTTCTTTTAACTCGTTAAGACTTTATTCGAATGATCTATACTCCTTTCGTTAAACAGAAAACCGTTGTATTAAATGAATAATTGGTTTTATAGTTAGAAGTGAGGTGAGCCTTCATGGATTTTTTGAAAACCGTTGTGGTTCTTGCTTTTCTTATAATGGCTGCTAATATTGTTAAACCATTCGTTACCTCTACACGATTAAGGGCAGGTACCTTTGCTGGTTTCTGGCTGATTCTATACATTCTCGTTTGGGGTATTCCCACATTTGTTAGTCCATCTCCTGATGAAGCAAGTGTAGTTGGTAATGAAAAGGTGACAGAGAGACAACAGAATGATGATGAAGTGCCCGTAGAAGAGAAGGAGGAGGAAGCGCAGCTCGAAGAAGCGATCGATTTTGAACCTTCTACGATCGAATTGATTATTGATGCGAGTGAGTTGCTAGGTTTGTCTCGCGAGGAGTTCCTATCGAAATTTCCTAAAAGTATCGAGCCGGATAGAAAAGATCCAATGAAGATGACGTTTGAGAATGGGGAAGTCACTTTCAAAGACAACATCGCGATATCGATCACCTATGTTCCTGAAGCACTCCATTATCCAGAAGATAATCGGTTGCTGCTAGCGAGTATGGGATTCGAAGTAGAAGATTTGCGCAAAGGTTCTAATCCTTTTGAAACGCCAGTTACGATTTATCTCATCGATGGCTTTTCAGATGTGACCATTTATGGAGAAAAAGATGTAGGGGCGGATCAGCTGATCGAAAAGATTTATCTGAAGAAAGAATTCTATCCTTCTACTACCAAACCTAGGGACGAGGAGACACAAGTGGAAGAATAAGAAAACTCGCAATGAATGCGAGTTTTTTCTATGGTCGTATGCTTATTCTGTAAGAAAGAAGGAGCATGGTTGTGGAAATCGCTATCGTGACAATGACCCATGCCCAAGCGAGTGTCATCTGGCCAGAATCAATCGCAACATAGATTGCTGTAGGCAACGTTTGTGTTTTGCCGGGAAGATTACCTGCAAACATTAAGGTTGCCCCGAATTCTCCAAGTGCCCGGGCGAAACTTAAGATGATTCCTGAGATGAGTGCATTCGAAGCAAGTGGAATTGAGACTCTCCAAAGAACCATCCATCTTCCGGCACCATCGACTCGAGCGGCATCTTCAACATCTAAATCAACAGCTTCGAAACCTACCTTTGCTGATTGATACATCAGAGGGAAGGCGACAACACTGGCAGCTATAACACCTGCTTGCCATGTGAAAACTAGAGGGTGTTCGAAAATCGCTTCAATCCAATGACCTACAGGGCTCGAAGCTCCAAAAATCACAAGTAGAATAAAGCCTACAACAGAAGGCGGAAGGACGAGCGGGAGCATAATCAAGGTATCGACAATGCTCTTTCCCCTAAATGTTCTTCCTGCCATGAAGCGGCTAACTGTTGTCCCAAGAACCGTTACGAGGACACTTGCAATAATGGCGACTTTAAGTGAGATTAGAATGGGATCAAGAAAGTCAGTCATTGCTACTCACTTCGCTTTGAAAACCATATTTCTCGAACACAGACAATGCTTCTTTGCTTTGTAGAAAAGCGAAGTATTTTACTGCTTCACTATTTGCTCCATTAAGCACTCCGGCAGGATAGATAATTGGTGTATACGTATTTTCGGGAGCGTCACTCACTAGACTCACGTTGTTGGACATTTCGTAGTCTGTTTCGTATACGAGACCCGCTTCAGCATTCCCAGTTTCAACGTATGTGAGGACTTGTCTGACGTCTTTACCAAAAATAAACTTATCTTGAAGCTTGTCCCACAGTTTCAATGACTGGAGCGACTCTTTCGCATATGCTCCTGCAGGAACAGTTTCAGGCGTACCAATCGCTATGCGGTCGATGTTATTTGAGCGTAAGTGATCGAAGTTGTTCAACTCAGCTGCTTTGCTTTTAATCAGAACCAATTTATTGCGTAATAAATTGGTATAGTGGTCAGGATCAATCAGGTCTTTCTCTTCCACTTCATGAAAATGTGACTCAGAAGCAGAGAGATAGACGTCGATCGGGGCACCTTGCTTGATTTGGTTCGCAAGCACGCCGGATGAAGCGAGATTAAGGGTGATCTCTGTGTTAGGATGTTCATCCTCGTAGAGCTCGTTCACTTCTTTCATAACATCGCTCAAACTAGCAGCAGCAGCTACAGTAATGTTTGTTTCTCCATTACTGTTTGAAGTTTGACAGCCTGAAATGACGATAAGAAAAATGCTGACTAATAGGAAGTGCTTCATATGTAAGATCCTTTCATTACCTAATCTTCATCTAGTATATCGAAGTATACCGTATTTGTACGGAAAGAGGGCATAGAAAAAGGGTAAATTCCGATTGAAAAGGAGGGTTACCCAATTTTCGCTTCTATGCTTATTCTTAAAAAAACAACTTTGGTTTAGAGACGTGCCCATTTTGATGGTGGACTGGCCGGTCGATTGTAGTGGAATCACATTTATTCTTGAACGTATAATCGATTACTTGTTTATACGGAGGAGGGCTTAGCTTCGCATAGAGGTTTTCATGATACGGAACATCGATTAAGGAGTGATCTCGATTCTCTTCTCTACTTAACTCAGCTGCAACAATAGAACCGACCTGTTTGCCGAGTCTCATACCCTCTTCATTATCAACAGGGAAGTGCACGCCTGCATAAAGTCTTGAGTCAGCACATTCCTGGGCAAGTTCCTGAAGTCTTTCTCGTTCACCTGGGAAGAAATATGCTAATATTTCTGAAGTAGCACCTGCTATAGTGGCGTGGCCAGATGGATAGGTCGGGTGTCGCGGTGTGCAGAGAACCGTCGAAAGGTCGTGATCGAGTTGGTTTGGTCTTGCCACGTTCCAACGATATTTTAAATACCATGTGGTTGTAAAAGCATCATTCATTCCTGCGGAAACGGCGGCTAGTATTCTTGCTGCACGAGGTGCTGTGACACCATAAGTATCGATTAACTTATCAATAATCGGTGTCCATTGCTTACTTGCGACACCTGTTCCCCAGTATTCAGCTAACTTTACTTGTTTCGGAGTGATGTGTTTTAACGTGTGTTTCACTTTGCTTAATTCGTCATCCCAGTCAATGGAAGTAGGCGATTTGACCTCAAGTCGAATAGGTCTTCCATTAAGCGTTTCAAAGCGTCCGGGAGGTTTGTTGCGTATATAGTAATCTGGCCACGATCCTGCTAAGGGTTCTTCTGGATTATGTGGCGGTTCGCTTTCCCCTGCATACGGAAGCTCTGACCATCTTTCATAACGTTCTGCCATTATTTAATTTTCCTCCTTCAAGCAATACTCTATATAGTAAATGCTACTTCAGAAGGAGGGGTGCAAATAAAGGAGGCAATAGACATCCAACTAGAAAATTCGATTAACGAACGACCCCATTTCGTATCGCGTAAACAGCTGCTTGTGTACGATCGCTGACATTGAGTTTGCTTAGAATGTTGCTAACATGGGTTTTGACTGTTTTTAAGCCGATGAATAGTTCTTCTGCTATCTGGCTATTTGTCTTTCCTTCTCCTATTAATAAAAGTACTTCTTTCTCTCTTTTTGTAAGTTCATCGTGCAAGAGCGATTTTGGCTTTGTACGGATTTGCTTCATCATTTTCTGCGCGACTTTTTGTTCGATCACACTTTCATCCAGGACTGCTTTACGAATCGTCGAAATGATTTCGTCTGCGGAAGCTGTTTTGAGAAGATAGCTAAATGCACCTGCTTCAATGGCAGGAAAAACCTGTTCATCATCATAAAAGCTGGTAATAATAATAATTTTTGTATGTGGTAGAACAGCCATGATTTCTCGCGTTGCTTCGATCCCCGTCATTTCAGGCATGATAAGATCCATCAGAATGACATCCGGTTTTATTTCAGTTGCGAGTGTGATGGCTTCTTTACCATTGGAAGCTTCCCCGGTTATTGTGAAGTCAGGTTCAGTTAGGAGATAGGCTTTTAATCCTTTTCGTACCATATCATGATCATCCACAATCATTAATTTAATTTCATTTGTCACCATTGTATCCCTCCAGTGGCACACGTACCTCGACCAATGTTCCTTCACTTGGACGTGACGCAATGCGGAATTGTCCACCTATTTCATCACATCTCTCCTGAATGGAGCCAAGACCGTAAGCGCCTTTTTTCTGATTGCTCACTTCAAACCCGCTACCATTATCTTTAATATGTAAAAGAAGTTGATTCTGTTTCAATTTGATCGTTATGCGGATCTCGGATGCATTCGCATGGCGAAGAGCGTTGCCAAGGCTTTCCTGAACGATGCGAAATAAGTTCTCTTCAATGCCTCTGGGCAGCTCAGGAATCTCATCGAACGTAAGTTGAAAGTTCACACCTGATTTCTTCTCTAATTCATCCACTAACTTACTGATTCCTGTACACAAGGAGTCCTCAGAAAGTTGGATCGGCCGAAGATGAAGGAGAAGCGCTCGCATTTCAACCTGTGCTTTACTCGCAAGGTCTGCGACATCGATCATTTGAGACTTCGCTGTTTCGATGTCACGATCCATAATCTTGATTGAAGCAGAAGACATCATATTTAGCGCAAAAAGTTGTTGACTGACAGCATCATGCAAGTCGCGCGCAAGTCGTTGACGCTCTTCTATGATGGCTGCCCCCCTTGCTTTCTCCGCTAATTCAGCCTTTTGATTGGCTAAATTCTGTAAGGATGTAACCTGCTTTTGTAACTTGCCTGCCAGTTCATTGAGTTCTGAACGGATGCGCCCGATTTCATCTTGTTCGCTCGTTTGCATTCGTTCGGAGAACTTCCCTCTCGAGAGGACCTTGATTTGTGTGGAAATGTCTTCTAGTCGAACTTTCATGGATTGGGTATCTTTGTAACTGAAATAGCTGCCCGTGACCATCACGATTACCGTGACAATCAAAGGTGTAACTAGTCCAAATGAAAGTGAAATCGTCGATGGGAAGAAGAACACCCAAATTTGGATGACTAAGAAATAAATAATTCCTGAAAAAGTAGACGTATATACGGTAGATTTGAACAATTTTCCTCTTAAAGTAGTTTTCTTCACATTCGATGCACCTTCCTCTAAATCCGATCGACTCTTAAATCAAGAATAGAAAAATCAACATAGAAAACTAGGCGCTGAAGAGACTCATCAAAATCATCGGTTTCATACGCGATCACATGTCCCTTGCCAATGGTGTCTTGATTCTGTTTATCGATCGTTGCAGACAAGACATGGGCACTTCCAACAATCTTAAATGGAATGTCATCAGGAACGATGATCTTAATATCACCGACGAATCCAGCAAGGCTGATTATCGTTTCTTCTTCAGGTATGAACGTTGTAGAGAAATCAAATTTATAATCTGCAACAAAACTCCAGTCATTGATTGACTGTACCTTCCAGTTTGGCTTTTTATAAGAAAGGTCACGTACAAAGCTAAATCCCTCGTTTTTTCGAAATCGTCCCAAAAGTTTAAAGCCAATCATGACAAAAATCAGCGGCCATAACTTCCAGAAGCTCCATAAGCTAAAAGTAATGATACCAAAACGATCTAGAATGAGGAGGGTGCCGAGAAGAAGCAAGAGAATACCCGTTGTCCATTTCTTCCTTCTCGTTGAAGGGAGAAAAGCATCTACAACATATTTTCCACCGAGTATAACTAACAAGAAAGGATAAAAATAGACAATCGCTTCCGTCATTTCCATGGAAATAATGCCGATATTTATAAGAAGAAGAAAGATTCCGAGCGCAACAAATAGCAGAGCAGCGAGAAATCGTCCTGTTTGAATCTGTTTCAAGTCATCACCTCAATTCGTTCTGTTTCCTATGTCTTAACATAATAGACATCTTTTGTCATAAATCTTTTCATTCAAATCCATCATACCGTAATTCACCAAGTTTTTTCAGAAAAAATACCATTCAAGGAATTCATTATTAATAATGGTCTGAATTGTTGCTAGTTCTTTCTTTAGACGTCAGTTAGAATAAGTATTGATCTATGTTGGTGAAATGGAAGTGATTTCGTAGGATCTATTCTAAGTATAGAAGATCGCGAAGGCGATCACATGTTGCTTGGGTGGGAAGTTTTGTCCGTCTTAAGACTGAATTTTCATGATAGAATATAGAGGATTATGGAAATTGTTTTAGAAGAGAAGGATGAATGGATTTTAACTCGAATAGTTTAATATGACTAAGGTGCAAAACGAGAGAGGGAATAAAATGAAGCAAAAACGCATGTTTAAACTGGCTCTTGCAGGGTGTGTTCTAGGCATAATCGCAGCAGTGCTCTCAAGGTTTGATGTGATACCTCTAATTCAAGTAAAGGATATTTCGTTTGTAACTGCTTTTATCTTCCCATTGATTGCTATTGTCGGCTGTTATTTTGTGAAAACGCGACCCATTGCAGGTGGATTTTGTCTTCTTGTCTCAGCAGCCGGTGGGATGATCTTTCTGTCTGTATTCTATATTATTCCAGCCGCTTTTCTAGTTATCTCAGGATTCTTTAGTATTCTTTTGAAAGAAGAAACACAATTGGCTACAAACAAATAAACCGCTCCTCATGGGGAGCGGTTTTGTTATGGTTGTGAAAGAAAATGACGAATCGCAGTAGTAACTTCGTCAGGACGTTCTTCCGGTATAAGATGTCCTGTACGAGAGAGAATAATTAGTTCTGCATCTGGCAAGTCTTTTTTCATCCTTTCTCCCACACGGAGTGGTACCAGACTGTCATCACGTCCCCAAATTAATAGTACGGGGAAGTTGATTTTATTTAAGGTGCTTGTGGATAGATCTTCTTCCCGCTCTCTTATCAATCGGCAAAGAGAAAGATAAAACCCTTTTTCATCAAAACTCGTTGTGTATCCATCAATGACATCTTTCGTAAGAAGTTTGTGATCATAAACAAGGTGTTCAAAATTCTTCCGAAGATTAATGGCGCTCATTGAGATGCTCAAGCAATATGGAAAAAAGGGAAGGTAGGAGCATAACCTCAGGGCGGCTGAGGAAGATTTAATATAGCTTGAGCTACAAAGAAGAACGAGCTTCTCAATTCGTTCGGGATGTTGGATACATGTTCTAAGGGCGATTTGACCTCCCATTGAGTGACCAATAAGAACGGCTTTTTTGACGCCCATCTCCTCAAGAAGGCGATTGGTTAAAGCAGCATACTCGTGAAGGGTATAGTGAATGTCACAACTCTTTTCACTCTCACCGAAGCCTGGTAAATCGAAGCACAGAACGTTGTACTCCTTGTATAGGAGCGGGATCAGTTTTCGGAAGCTGAATGTTGATGACAGAAAGCCGTGTATAAATACGAGGGTTTGAGCGTTCGAGTTCTGCAGTCTATAGTATTCATATGAAAGAGTAACATTGCCGATCTTTTTCTTCTCTTTAATTTGGGCAAACACGACTGACAGCTCCTCTCCTCATCTATATAGTTAAAGTTTGGCTTAATAGCGAGTAGTTTATCCTGATCTTTAATAGCAAGTGGCGCATTCGAAACATTCAGGTTGTCTACGTGATGGAAACATGAGAAAGGAGTAGAGGTGCTTAAAAGAAAAAAAAGACGAGGCATCGGCCACGTCTTTCAAAGGGGGAATATAGATAGCTTACTACTTCTGTTATTCCCAAAATAATTTGGCTTTATACATGAAAGTTGAAATTAGTAAGAAAGTAACGATGTAATCAGAACGATCACAATGGCGGCTGGTACAATGTACCGAATTAATCCGTACCAAATCGGAAAAATAACGCGTCCAGCTTTAGAAGACATCATCACTTCATTGGCAAGAATATCTCGCTTCATTTTTGTAGAAACAAACACAGAAATTAACAGAGCCCCGATCGGCATTAACAGGTTGCTTGCAAGAAAATCCATCGTATCAAAAATGGTTCTTCCAAAAACAGATACATCACCTAGAATGCCGAAGGAAAGAGCGGATGGTATGCCGAGTAAGAAGACAAAAAAGCCGGCAATCCAGGAAACTTTCTTACGGTTTCCTTTCCCCTTAGTAACGGTGGAGACAATGATTTCCATTAGTGAAAAGGATGATGTTAATGTGGCGAAAAGCAATAAGGCCATAAACACTGTGAAGAATAGTCCTCCAAATGCCATCTGATTAAAGACGGCCGGTAGAACAGTGAAGATGAGGCCAGCTCCTTCTGCAGGTTCAAACCCAAACGCAAAGACGGCAGGAAAAATAGCGAGTCCGGCAAGAGCTGAAATAAGAACATTCAGCCCAACGACAGAAAGAACAGACCCTGTTAAATCCGCCTTTTTATCGAGGTAAGAGCTATACGTCACCATCAATGAAATCCCGACACTCAATGCGAAAAACGATTGTCCAAGTGCATCGAGAACACCTTCTGAGGTAAGCTTTGTGAAATCTGGTTTTAGGAAAAACGTTACACCTTCCATCGCTCCATCAAGCGAAAGGGAACGAACAACGAGCACAAGAAAAAGAACAAATAGTGCGGGCATCATATAGCGGCTCGCTGTCTCAATACCTTTCTGAATCCCGAACTGCACAATCGCGACCGTAATCGCTAGAAAAACGGCCTGAGTGATAAGTGCTGTAGAAGGATTCCCAATGATATCACCGAACAATTGTTCATATCGGCTGTTGGGGAGACCGGTTAGTGAGCCTGAAAAGCTTCTTAGGAGGTACGTAATCACCCATCCTCCAATGACACTGTAAAAAGAAAGAATAATAAAGGAAGCGAGTACCCCCAGGTAGCCGAGCCATTTCCAGTTGGGATTCCCTGAAATGAACCCATAAGATGAAACGGCATTTTGCTGGGAATGCCTGCCGATAACGAATTCAGCAAGCAGCATTGGGGCGCCAACAGCAAGTGTGAAGAGAAGAAAAACAAGGAAAAAGGCACCGCCACCGTTCGTGCCAGCCATATATGGAAATTTCCATAGTGCACCAAGGCCGATCGCTGAACCGGCAGAAGCTAGGATAAATCCAAATCTGGACGACCATTGTTCATTTGTATTCATGTTGTCACCTCATATGTAATAAGTCCTATTGATTTGCATTTTATCACTATAGCGAGCGGAAAGAATTCAGTCAATATCAAATATTCTTGTATTTATTTACCACTTGCTGGATGTACTGATACGACTGACTTTTCAACCAATTTCCAGGCATTAATTTTATTTTGAAAGTAAACCCTATTAGAACAAAAGTCTATAGTCTTGATATTCCCTAAATAGAAGGGTATGATTCATTATAAATGACTAGTATGAAGTTTTGTCTTGTTTCAATATCTATGTTATACTAGTAAAGTTGAAAAAATTTGTTAGGAGTGTTTTCATGGCAGAACAATATAACGTCGGTGATATCGTAGAAGGGAAGGTAACTGGTATTAAACCTTTTGGTGCTTTCGTTGCAATTGACGACCAAAAGCAAGGTCTAGTTCACATTTCTGAAATTTCTCACGGGTACGTAAAAAATATTGAAGACCAACTTACTGTTGGAGACGAAGTTAAAGTTAAAATTCTAAACGTTGAAGAAGGTTCTGGAAAGATTTCACTTTCAATCCGTGCTACTCAGCCTAAACCTGAAAGACCGGAAAGAAAGCCTCGTCCAGCAGCACCAAGCGGCGGCGGAAACAAGAAACAACAGCAAACTTCTTCACCACAAGGCTTCAACACGCTTGAAGATAAGCTTAAAGACTGGTTGAAAGAGTCTAACGACCGTCAAGCTCAGTTAAACAAACGTCTTAAGAAGTAAATAAAGATCAAAGAAGGCAGCCATTGCGGCTGCCTTTTTTTCATAAAGAAAAGCGTGAATTTCAGTGAAGTCCAGTACTTGCCGAACCTATCGGACGCTACCGCTTTTTTTGCTATGTTGTGGAGCGATCTGGTTCATGTGAAAGCTCTTCGGTCGGTTTGAAAAGTAATGTAAGGCTGTATAGTCCACTTAACCCGACAAGACCATATACAATGCGAGCGAGGGCAGCATTTTGCCCGCCGAATATAGCAGCGACTAGGTCAAATTGGAAAAATCCAATGAGTCCCCAGTTGACCGCGCCGATAATAACAAGTGCAAGTGCAACTCGTTGTAATGTGCTCATGAAACTACCTCCTTTTATAATATACATATTGGTTCATTTATAAGATAACTCGTAAAGGAAGCGATTATACACAGATCATTACTTTTTGCTTTAAGCAGATTTCTTTATTTTAACTAGTGAATGGGGCATAATGAACGTGAGCTTCCATCAGAGACGGTTTATTTCTGATGGTTAGTTGATCGTATCAGACCTTTAGGGGCAGTTAACGCTGGCCAAGCCCTCTTGTTACTAATGGCAAAAGGTGAGTGTTTATTGCGCCTTAAGGCGGGATAAACGTGTTTTGAAATAAAGGAGGACATAACATTGAATAATTTTACTTACCAAAACCCAACAAAATTGATCTTCGGTAAAGGGCAACTTGAAGCGCTGAAAACTGAAGTACCAAAATACGGAAAAAAAGTCCTCGTTGTTTATGGCGGAGGAAGCATTAAGAAAAACGGTGTTTACGATAGCGTGATGAGTACATTAAACGAAATCGGTGCTGAAGTATTTGAACTTAGCGGCGTTGAACCAAACCCTCGTCTAACAACCGTTCATAAAGGTGTTAATATTTGTAAAGAAAACGATATTGATTTCATCCTTGCAGTAGGCGGCGGTAGTGTAATTGACTGCACAAAAGCAATCTCTGCAGGTGCTAAATATGATGGAGACGTTTGGGACTTCGTAACGAAGAAAGCAGCTCCTGAAGCAGCTGTTCCATTTGGTACGGTTCTTACACTCGCAGCAACTGGTTCTGAAATGAACGCTGGTTCTGTAATTACAAACTGGGACACTCAAGAGAAATACGGATGGGGTCACCCACTTGTCTTCCCAACATTCTCTATTCTAGATCCGGAAAATACGTACACTGTACCTAAAAACCACACTGTTTACGGTATGGTGGATATGATGTCTCACGTACTTGAACAATATCTTCACCCTGAATCTAATACAGAGCTACAAGAAAACATGCAGTTCTCTGTTCTTGAAACCGTGATGAACACAGCTCCAAAACTGATTGAAGATATGAAAAACTATGACCACCGTGCAACAATTATGTTGAGTGGTACAGTAGCACTTAACCAATCTCTCCAGATGGGTGTTAGCGGTGACTGGGCTTCTCACAACATTGAACACGCGGTATCAGCGGTTTACGATATCCCACACGCTGGTGGTCTAGCGATCCTCTTCCCGAACTTGATGAAACATAACCTTGACGTGAACGTTGATAAGTTCAAGCGCCTTGCTGTTAAGGTTCTTGGAGTGAGTGAAGAAGGTAAAACAGATCGCGATATCGCGATTGAAGGTATCGACAAGCTAAGTGCGTTCTGGAGCAGCCTTGGTGCACCAAACCGTCTTGCTGATTACGACATTGACGATAGCCAGCTTGATCTTATCGCTGACCGTGCAATGAAGAATGGCTCGTTTGGTAATTTCAAATCTCTTGAGCGCGACGACGTGATGGCGATTTTGAAAGCTTCTCTATAAGATGAAAGATAGGACCGTTCCGATTGGAGCGGTTCTTTTTGTTATACTGTTTAACTTTGGATGATTTTTGACCTATTTATGTTGTGGTTAAAAGCACTTGAAACTCTGGTTTCAATCAAATGTGTCAAAAATCGAGCGAAGAAATTTGTCCACTGAATTGAATAAGGACACAAGGTCAAAACAGTTTAGAAAGAAATTTTTCCAGGTAATCGCTTACATGGGTCGGTGTTCTTGATTTCAAATAGGTCTTGGGCTAAAGTAAAACGTGAGTACAGAACAAAAAATGATAATTGGAGGCTAATTATGACTTCAAAAGTAAGTTTTGATTATTCAAAAGCATTGTCGTTTGTTGGCGAACATGAAGTAACATACATGGCGGATGCAGTGAAGGCTGCACATGAAGCGCTACATAATGGAACAGGAGCTGGCAGTGATTTTCTTGGCTGGCTAACGCTTCCGCATGACTATGATAAAGAAGAATTCTCACGCATTCAGAAATCCGCTGAGAAAATTAAATCTGATTCTGACGTGCTTCTTGTCGTTGGTATCGGTGGTTCTTATTTAGGTGCTCGTGCAGCAATCGAAATGCTGAACCATTCTTTCTATAACGTACTAGATAAAGAAGAACGCAAAACACCACAAGTTTTCTTCGTAGGAAACAACATTAGCTCCACTTACGTGCAGGATCTCTTCAGCGTACTTGAAGGAAAAGACGTTTCCGTTAACGTGATTTCAAAATCAGGTACAACAACTGAGCCTGCGATCGCATTCCGTATTTTCCGTAAGTTCCTTGAAGAAAAATACGGCGTAGAAGAAGCGAGACGTCGCATTTATGCTACAACGGATAAGTCAAAAGGTGCTCTTAAAACACTTGCTGACGAAGAAGGATACGAAAGCTTCGTCATTCCTGATGATGTAGGTGGACGTTATTCTGTTCTTACAGCTGTTGGACTTCTTCCAATCGCAGCAAGCGGAATCTCCATTGAAGAGATGATGAAGGGTGCTCAAGACGCACAAGATGACCTAAACACATCTGACATTGAATCTAACCAGGCTTATCAGTATGCAGCGGTTCGTAATGCCCTTTACAACAAAGGCAAGAACATCGAGCTTCTAGTGAACTATGAGCCATCTCTTCACTATTTCTCTGAGTGGTGGAAGCAGCTCTTTGGCGAAAGTGAAGGAAAAGACAACAAAGGTCTTTATCCTGCATCAGTAGACTTCTCAACTGACCTTCACTCCATGGGACAATACGTTCAAGACGGCCGTCGTAGCCTGTTTGAAACGGTATTGAACGTTGGAAAAGCGCGTCATGAGATTACAATCGAAGAAGATGACAAAAACCTCGACAAGCTAAACTACCTTGCTGGTGAAACAATGGACTTTGTTAACCAAAAAGCATTCGAAGGTACAATGCTTGCTCATACAGATGGTGACGTTCCGAACTTGATCGTAAACATCCCGGAAATGACGCCTTACCACTTCGGTTACCTTGCTTACTTCTTTGAAAAAGCATGTGCTGTTTCCGGTTACCTTCTTGGCGTGAATCCATTCGATCAGCCAGGAGTAGAAGCTTACAAGACGAACATGTTCGCGCTTCTTGGGAAACCAGGATTCGAGAAAGAAAAAGCAGAGCTTGAGGATCGCCTTAAGACAAACGAATAGAACGAACAAGAGAGAGTGCCGAGGCGCTCTCTTTTTTTATTCTAGGCTCTAGCGCCTACCCGCTCGAGGTCTTAAGCTTGTCGCGGATGAACAAAGCGCTTGCGCTTTTTTTATCATGAAATCCTCCTGATTGGACACGATAAGCGTAGACTACTTAAACAGGGAGGAAGCACCTATGATTCCGATGGATTCCGTGCTCAAAGGAAAAACGATTGAATTAAGCATTATGGAAGATACGCTCCGCCAATTAGGCTATAGCTATGGCGGTGGTTGGGAATACGATCATGGTTATTTTGACTATAAAATCGATGACGAAGATGGCTATCTTTTTCTAAGAGTGCCGATCAAAGCCGTGAAAAAAGAGCTTGATCAAGATGGGGCAATCGTTGAAATCGGTGAACCATTCATGCTCTCTCATATGTATCAGGCTGGTGTTGATCCTGAAGGAAGTATTGGTAACTTATCCGCATCATTCAACCAGTTTCAAGAGCCAACCGATAAAGACGCGGATATTGATGAGAAGTGGATGAAGTACGGTGAGCAGTATTTAAAAGAACTGGATGCAGCGCTATCCCCTTACGTGTGAATCACTAAGAGACGATCATCTGTTTGAATGGTATACGAGGGAGGAGGATTCATGACGAGTTCATCTCCTCTTTTTACGCCGATCATGAGGATGTCTTTTTCGTTCAGTCGCTGCGCCACATCACAAAATGACTCTTCATTGAAAGGTTCAGCACTCATAAAACCAAGCTGATTCGGTTTTAGGTGAGTAAGCATCTCGAGAAGCGTTGTTGAAATGCCGTGGGAGAATACACTGTTCGTCATGACTGTACTTAGAAGATGAGCACTCTCAATGATCTCATCCGCCCCCGCACGCCTTGCATTCACAATTTGTTCAGGAGATAGAATTTCCACAATCGTATATACATCAGGATTGATCCCTTTGACTGTCAAAAGGGTAAGAATCGTTTGCATGTCCACTTCAATTTCACTTTTATACTGATCAGCGGTGATCAGTACTGTATGTGCATCGCTCACATTTGCTTTTCGTAGCGTACTATCTTCACCAGGGTTTCCTCGTATAAAGTGAATGCCTTCTTTCTGAAGCGGATTTTCAGTGAGGGAATGGTCGACCAGCACAATGGATCGTTCTGGTTGATTTGCCAAAAGAGCCTTGATCGTATGCCTGCTGCGCGAATTCCACCCAACCACAACAACGTGATTGTTACGCTCATAACTGCGCTCTCCGCGTCCAAGCGCACCCTGCGTCATCACAAAAGAAGAAGCAAGCTTCGCCATATAAAACGTCATAAAACCCGCACCAAACATGATGAACACCATAGCAACCGCTTTTCCTCGTAACGTCTCAGGTGACGTATCCCCATAACCAATCGTAGAAGCTGTCACGATCGCGAACCAGACCCCATCGAACACACTCGGAAACACCTCTGGCTCAACTAGATGCATGATAAAGCCCATCGATACGAGAATGAAAACAATCAAAACACCCAGTTGTAATACTGGGGGATACCGCGATATATAATAAACTAAGTCACGTAATCTCAAACCAAAACGCTCCTTTCTTCATCCCCATTATGCCCACGATTGATTGGAAAAAACCGCCACGTGTGCAAACCACGTTAGCAGGGTATAGAAAGGATATGTCTGTTTAAAAAGGGTGAAGAAACATGAGAGCACTATCATCATTCCTCGTATCGCTCGTACGCCTCATCTTCGGCATCGTCGAAGCGATTCTCGGAATTCGCATATTGCTGAAACTATTCAGCGCAAATCCAACTGCTCCATTCGTGCAGTGGATCTACGACTTTTCAGAGCCATTATTATATCCATTCCGAAACATCTTTCCAACGACGGAATTCGCAGGACAATATGTCGTTGAATTCTCGGCAGTCTTTGCACTGATTGTGTATAGCATTGTGGCGTCGTTGATTGTACGATTTGTCGCGATGGGATTAACGAGTCGGGAGAGAATGTAAGAGAGAGGAGAGGAAACGCAGGGGAAGGCGTTTCTTTTGCTGTTTGTAAGATGTTTATTGAACACGAGAAACCCTCTTGCATCCGCAAGAGGGTTTTTTTATGGAGAGTAGACTTCTCTATTATTTAACGGTTGGGGATCTCTTGCATTACCATGCGGAAAACTTTCCGAAAATGCCCCAATCTGCTGTTCTGAAAGCTCGATTGGCTCTTCTAGAACAACCCAGCTAACACCTTCTGAACACGGAGGAGTCGTTAAGGAACCGCTGTACCGAAATGTGGACATGTCTTTTGGCAATAATGAATCCAGCTTTATTTTACTTGAGAGCTCTTCTTTATTTTGTTCGGAAGGAATACTTGAAAAGGCTTCGGCTAAGGCTGGATTATCTTCACCTTCTTCAATAAGGAAGGCGAGAACAGCCAGTTCACCAGCTTCATTCTTATGAACAAGGTGGCCTTCCATTTCGAAATGGTCACCGTTTAAAGTATTTTCACTTGGAATATGGAAATGTAGCTGTTGTAAGGTATATTGTTCGCCTTGTAATTCAATGCTGTTTTCCCCAGTTGGATCTGTAAGTTGAACAGTGTGTCCGTTGTTTTCTAATGAAAATGGAGTGGGTTGGTACGTAATATCAAGTGCTTCTAAATCATCATTTAGTTCAACATTTGAAACGTCAATGTTTATTGGAGACTGTTTTTCACCTTCACCGCATGCCGCATACTCAGGGTGCAACGTATCCCAATTAGATGGCCCTGTTTCTCCTTTATATGACCATGTCACTTCTTCAACTTGATCTTCATCAATTTTCTTTTCCGTTTCAGCGGAGCATGCCACTAGCATGGCTACTGATAAAACTCCTGCAGAACTAATCTTTTTCAACATTTGAATACATCACCAACCTCACTTTAGTTCTTTTCTAGCCTGTTGTCTCCTTAAGAAATAGAGCTAACAAACCCGCTCTCCAATTATTTCAAAGCACATCTAATGGTACAAAAGGATTTCGACCTAAACAGATCTTCACAAATGTCTTTGTTGTCCCTTTTATAGCACCATTGGCTTGGTAGGATAGAGCTATGTAACAAAAAAAGTGAGGTGTTATCTTCATTGATATTAATGTGATTTACTCAAGTAAGCTCATCGTGGAGGAGAATGAGACTTTCTTAAATTTCTAAAAGCGTAATTCCCTTGATTTAAGTCAATGATAGTCTTCCTCAGACGAAATACAATAGATTTAACATCAAAGTCGAGGAGGTTCTTATATGGAATCAAAGACAACAACTAATCAAAACATGCAGCAGAAAGCAGCAGTCTTTTCAGGTGTTGCATTACTTATCATGACAGTTGCTGCATTTTTTGCTCAAGGATATGTTCATAGCTCATTAGTCATTGAGGGAGACGCACCAACGACATTCAAAACCATCCAAGCATCTCAAGTCTTGTTTCGTCTTGAGGTACTTGGATGGTTAATTATTATCATCATGGATTTAATTGTATCATGGGGTTTTTATCAGTTCTTGAAGCAGTTCCATCATGGTTACGCATTATTAGCCGGTTGGCTTCGTTTCCTTTACACAGCCATTCTAGCCACTGCGGTTTCACATCTTGTGATCACCAATAATGTTGTTCAAAAATCAGTGTCAGATAAGTCGTTGGATACTGTGGCACAGCAAGCGATGGATTCCATCACAGCTTTTGAAACAATCTGGTCATTTGGATTAATCATTTTTGGGCTTCATCTGATTGCAGTCGGCCTGATAGCAATGAATACAACAAAGATACCAAAAGTGATTAGCATTCTGGTCGTTCTAGCAGGCTTCAGCTACTCGCTTATTCATTTCATGTACAATGTTATCCCCCAAATTGAAAAAGTTGTTGGGCAACTAGAATTAATCCTTATGGGTCCTATGGTCATCGGTGAATTAGGTTTTGGGATCTGGTTATTGGTGAAAGGAAGGAAATTAACGATGGACTAATCAACAATCCTAAGATTAGCTACGGACCGTTTCTTAATACGGCTTAGAGATTCTGGCTTGATTCCGAGGTAGCTTGCTAGTTGATACTGAGGAACACGGTCAATTAAATCTGGTCTTTTCCTCATCAAGTTCTGATAACGCTCTTCTGGCGTCGAAGAAATGAAGGATGAGAAATCATCCCTCATCGTACCCAGATCTTCTTGAATCATTTTGCGAGTCAGTTCTTCTAATACCGGATGCGTGTCGTAAGCTTCCTGCTCAGTCGATAAATCACCTACAATAAGCGTACAATCTTCCAAGCAGCTAAGAGAGTATGGAGAAACTTTGTCAGGAGTATGCTGATTAAAAACCGTCACACTCTGTTCTTCTGTAAAGAAATTGAACGTATTCTCATTTCCATTTTCATCGACTCCGTAAAGCCGTATACATCCCTTTAAAACAAAATAGCATTTGTCAGGGACTTCTCCTTGATGTAAAAGGAACGTTCCTTTCTTAAAAGAAGCAACAGGGACATCTACTGTCAGTTTTCTTAATTCGGGTTCACTGAGATCGGAAAATCGTTTCATATATTGGATAAGGACATCTTTCATGTGATTCATCCCCCATATCAAAAATGGTACTTATCTTTTAGTATAGCATCACTAAACAAGTAGAGGAAAAGCGGTTTAATCAACTAATGAAGCAGGCTAGCTAAAGAAAAATGCACATGATGTTGATACACAGAAGTATACTTGTTGAACGAAGCTAAATATTGGAGGAGATCAATTTGGACCTATTTTTATTTTTATCAGTAATTGTTGGGATGACGTTTATTTTTTTATATTTTGTACTTCATTTTGACTTTAAAAAGAAAAAATTAGAGGTAGAAGAAAAGAAATAGTTGGAAAAGAGGAAGTCGGAACTAGAAGAATCCAGGGGGAAAGGGGAAGAAAAGTTTTGAAAAGAGTTGATTGAGTAAAAGACCCTTAATATACATTTTGTACATTGGTAGTATGTTGAGAGGGCTTTTGATATAGGGGCTGCCATTTCAAACATGAATGAGAAAAAATAGTTCCTTAAAATAAAATGGAAATAAGATTATCGCTCTTTTACATATTACAAAAAAACAAGTTGCCCTCACAATAAAAGCTATGATAAAATAAATCTTGTCGACAGGAAATCGCTGTCATTATACGGGGCATTAGCTCAGCTGGGAGAGCGCTACACTGGCAGTGTAGAGGTCAGCGGTTCGAGCCCGCTATGCTCCATCAATGAAACCCCTCTTGCGGATGCAAGAGGGGTTTGTTTTCTTATTAGTAATACTAAGTTTTAAAGGATTGCAATTATTTCATATCAATAATAATCGGATCTTCAATACTTTTATTTGAAGAACTATCAATAAAAAGTCTACTAGCTATTTTACCAATAGTATTTGTAGAAACCGCGTCTACTGTTCCCCCAACCAAGCCGCCTGCAATAGGAACCATCTTCCCTAAATTTATTATTCCTTTTTCACCAAACTTAGTCATAAGACGAAATCCAACAGCCTGGTTTATTTTTTTTATTACTTCAAAAGGAATCTTTTTTATACCAGTTACGGCTAATTTCTTCCCTATTTGAATTCCTGAATTCTTTAGTATATCTTTTGCTCCATTACCAGCTAAGCATGTATAAACAAAAGTTTTTACTTCGTCTGACTTAAGATCATGCCCTCCCATATGAGCAATTGCTGCAACCATACGCATTTGAACCAAAATTACGCTAGTGATGTTAGCAGGGAGAGTTACTGGTAAAAGAACTAATCCACCTAGTCCAGATAAGAAACCACTAGTTGCACTTTTAGTATTTTGCCATCTAATTAAGCTATCGACATTCGCCTCTAATGAACCATCCTTCTGAAGGTAATTATCTCCTAATTCAATTGCAGTATCCATTCCTGGAAGACCTCCATTGATGGCTTTATCATATGACCAGTCTAATACAGACATTATGGCATCGTGAGTTAAATCTTTTTTCTTTGTAGTCATTCTTTTTTCCTCATTTTTTTGTTTTTAGTTTATTTGATTTCCATATTATTACTATAACTCGATTGTTAGTTAAAAAGAAATAAGGATTTTCAATAAAGTTCATATTTTATCTAAATAGACTGCTAGTGTAACAAATTAATAGACTTTAAATTTATATAGAAGTAAAGGTACTCATAGGAGTATTTACCTGAGTACCTCTAGCGAAAGTTTCACTCTATCTGTTTTTCACTAAATCAATTTCTTCCTTTCGCTTTACGTATGTATACCCAAGTAAGGCCATTTCAAGTCCAAGCCTGCGGTCTGATTGTATGAAATTATCTCCTAGGATTTCCTCTAGTTTCAACATCCGATGGTAGAGTGTTTGTCTGACGACGAAAAGCTTTTCTGCTGTGTCTTTTTTAGATCCATAATTTTCGAGATAGACCCTGAGGGTATCCAGCAGTTCTGTGTTATTCTCCTCGTCATATTGAATCACTTCTCCGAGATAGTCTCGAATTAATTCTTCGAGGCTGTTTGCTTTATCATCCATTAAAATAAGGCGCTGGAGGTGAAGGTTTTTATAGAATGGTTCTTGAACTTGAAAAGTTTCTTGAATGGTAATCGTTTCCTGCGCTCTTCGTAAGCTTTCGGAAATACCGGACAGAGATTGAAAGTCTCCGCCAAAGCTGATGGTATTGTATAAACTCCTCACTTTTGTTTCTAGCTGAGTGACAACATTTTTAAGGCGATTTTCTCTCGAAGCGAGGATTCTCTGGTCAATTAAAATATAGAGAATTGTTTGCCTATCCTGGAAAACGATTGGTTGAAATCCTTCGTTTAAAAAGAATGATTGAAAGATGTCTTGTTGATAAGGGATGCTAGAATCAAACCCAGTCATGACACAAACCGTGCCACACGGACTAGGCTCGGAAATGATTTGTTCAAGATGAATGCTAGCCTTTCTGTGACTCATTTCTCCCGTCAACCACTTACTAATCCAGCTTTCCTGTGGTGGGGTGAGTCTAGATTCATTTAGAATTAAACGGTTAATGTCCTGTGAAATATCAATGAATCGGACTTCGTTTTCAAAAATGATAATGGGAAGGTTGCGCTTTTCAGCAGTTTCAATCACGTAATCTGGCACTTTCTTAATGTAATCGCCAATTTCTATGCAAAGACATGCAACGTCTTTCTCAATTAGTTGATTGATGAAAGTGCCGGCGTGCTGAAGGTTTGTACCCCAGCCAATTCCAGTTGTAAGCACGCATTCCTTTCCATTCAAAAGGTGCTTCACTTGAGTCAATTCTAGAATGTGAGCCCAAGTGATGAGATTTTGAAGTCCCCTCGCCCCTGCGATGACGCGCGCGTTTTTGAATTGAGGTCTTCTTAACATGTCATGTACGGTAAAGGCGGCATTTGACAAAGTGTAATCCCCCGATCGTTTCAATTTAACAAGAGGTTAAATGACCAGTTGGTATGCTTTCCGGAATGTCCAATGTTCTTCTATCTAAGGAATGCTATTATTTAATTAGTCAGTTAATTCAAATATATCGGAAAAAGATAAAGAATGGAAGGGTGGTTCATTTTTGTTGTGGAGGGAGAGGACCATCGTTTGATGATGGAGAGAAGTTCAGTAAAGGGGGAAAAACATGAAACAGAATCAAAAAGCATTTCAGGATGATCCGCGATATCGCGTGGCGAATCGAGAAGCGTTAATAGGTGTTGGCCTGGTCATTTTAAATTTCATTTTATGGTATGGCTTTGCTTATGGACTCGGTTCAAAGCCTGTAGCCGAGTATAGCTATATTTGGGGCCTGCCTGCCTGGTTTTTCTACAGCTGTATTCTAGTAACGGCTCTTATACTCGTCCTCGTCATTCTGGCCGTTGTATTCTTATTCAAAGAAGTCCCGTTTGATGAGGAGGGTGAGCAATGAACTGGCAAGTAGTGCTGCCTCTCCTTATTTTCCTTGTTGTTATCTTCATGGTCGGTTTCTATGCATCTACGTATTTAAAATCAACATCGAATTTCCTTCAGGAATATTTCCTTGGAAGCCGTCAGCTTGGTGGATTCATTCTAGCGATGACAATGATTGCTACATATGGAAGTGCCAGTAGTTTTATCGGTGGTCCAGGTGTTGCTTATACGATGGGACTTGGCTGGGTTCTTCTCTCAATGACGCAGCTTGCTACTGGCTATTTTGTTTTGTCTGTTCTTGGGAAAAAATTTGCGATTATGGCCCGTAAAATTCGTGCGGTAACGCTGATCGACTTCTTGAAAGAACGCTATCAGAGCAAGTGGGTTGTCATTCTCTCTGCTTTAAGCATCATCATTTTTCTGTTCTCTGCGATGGCTGCTCAGTGGGTTGGTGGAGCAAGGCTAGTTGAATCACTCACAGGACTTTCCTACACCGGTGCCCTATTTATATTTGCAGTTTCGGTGCTGGTTTATGTCATTATTGGTGGTTTCCGAGCCGTTGCGATAACGGATACAGTACAGGGCGTGGTGATGTTCGTCGGAACGCTCATTATCTTGGTCGGTACAGTGATAGCTGGTGGAGGGATGGGGAACATTGTCTCTGAACTTGCGGCGGAGAACCCCAATTTAATTTCACCGTTTGGGTCTGACCGCTCGCTTACCCCGCTATATGTATCCTCTTTCTGGGTTCTGGTTGGCGTTGGAGTTGTAGGTCTTCCGCAGGTTGCTGTAAGAGCAATGTCTTATAAAAGCTCTAAGGGCATGCACCGCGCGCTTATTATCGGGACGGTCGTCGTCGGATTTATTATGCTTGGCATGCATTTAACCGGTGTGTTCGCCCGTGCGGTTCTGCCAGGAATTGAAGTCGGTGACACAGTCATGCCGCAAATTGCGATGGAAGTATTACCAGCCTGGCTCGCGGGAATTGTTCTTGCCGCACCGATGGCAGCCATTATGTCTACAGTGGACTCTTTATTACTTCTAGTGAGTTCTGCAATTGTAAAAGATGTTTATATAAATTATGTAAAGCCAGATGCGAATGATCAAACGATCAAACGCTTTAGTATGGGTGTGACGACGATCATCGGGGTTCTTGTCTTTGCGATGGCGATTAACCCCCCAGAGTTACTGATCTGGCTCAATCTGTTCTCCTTCGGGGGATTGGAAGCAGCGTTTATATGGCCAGTTGTTATGGGGCTCTATTGGAAAAGAGGAAATGCTGGTGGCGCTATGGCATCCATTCTAACAGGAGTTGGAAGCTATATTCTATTTAATACATTTATGCCAAATGCATTTGGCATGCATACTGTTGTGCTACCAGTTCTTGTGTCATTTGTAGGTTATGTTGGTGTAAGTTTGCTAACAAGCAGTAAACATGCCGTAGTTCAGAATAAAGTGATTACGAAACTTTGGAGTGCATAAGGAGTGGGGCGTATGATTTTAGTAGAACAGAAACAGCGTGTCGAGCGTGACAGTAAAGAGGTTGTGGCGTTAACGCAAGATCTTGTTCGAATCCCAAGTGTGTATCGACCTGGCACGAAGGATGGCAATGAACAGGCTGTGGCGGAATATGTCGCGAGCTATATGAAGAAAATGGGTCTTGAAGTGCATATGGAGGAAGTTGAGCCTGGCCGCCCGAATGTGATCGGAATTCTCGATTCGGGTAGACCCGGAAAAACATTATTATTTGAAGGTCACACAGATGTTGTCACGGAGGGAGATCGATCATTATGGACATACGATCCATTTGGAGCAGAGATTGTTAATGGACGGATGTTTGGTAGAGGAACGAATGATACGAAAGGAAACTTGTCCTGTGCGATTACAGCGATCCATTCACTCATTCAGGATCGTGAAACGATTAATGGAAAAATCATCATGTGTGTGCCGTGTGATGAAGAAGGCATGATGATCGGGATTAAACATTTTATCGAAAAGGGCTGGGCGAATGGTGTTGATGGGGCGATTATTTGTGAACCTGAAGAGAATCAACTGTGTGTGTCACAAAAAGGGGCAATGAGAATCAAGGTTCAGGTATACGGGAAGCAAGCGCATGGGGCGATGCCACTGACTGGTGTAAATCCAAACACGCGAATGGCGAAAATCATTGTCGCGCTTGATGAGCTAGAACAGCGTGAGAAGGAGCGACTCGGAAAGCATGTTGAGCTTGGGTGGCCAAGCATTACCCCAACTATTCTGATGGCACCAACAGCCGGCGAGCCTCAAATTAATGTCGTACCAGATCAATGCATGACAACACTCGATATTCGTACCGTTCCTGGTCAGGATCATGAATGGCTTAAACAGGAGATTCAGAGCATTATAGATTGTCTGGGAGAGAAGGATTCAGATTTTAAAGCAAGCTTTGAAGTTATTGAAGATAGGCCATGGACGAGCACAGATCGAGAAGATCCAAGTCGTTAAAGCTGTTGCGGCCGCATATACAGCTGTTACAGGAAAAGCGCCAGTCTACAATGGTGTACCTGGGGCAACAGATGGCACGTTTTTACATTTAGCCGGTATTCCGATTTTAACGACGGGAGCAGGTGATCGAGAAGTTCCGCATCAAACAGATGAGTATGTTGATATTGATGATCTTGTGGAAACAACGCAGCTCTACCGTGAAGCAGCGCTGCAATTTTTGAGGAAATAGGGGGAGCTTGATGAAACTAGCGATCATTCCGGGAGACGGAATTGGACCAGAAGTAATGAATGAAGCGATTAAAGTACTCAACACGCTTTCGCATCTTGATTCAAGCTTCTCCCTTCAATTCGAAGAGCTCCCTTGGAGTAGTAATTATTATATGAAATCTGGAAAAATGATGCCAGCCGATGCACTTGATCAACTTAAACAGTTCGATGCCATTCTTTTCGGTGCCATTGGCGACACACGCGTTCCTGATGATATCACAATCTGGGATTTAATCATGCCAATTCGAAAAGAGTTTCAGCAGTATGTGAATGTACGTCCTGTTAAACAATTAAAAGGGGTAAAAGCACCTCTTATAACGAAGGCGCCGATTGATTTCGTTGTTTTTCGTGAAAACGCCGAGGGCGAATACTCTAATATGGGTGGACGGATGTATCATGGCACTAGTCAGGAAATGGCGGTTCAAACGACAGTAATGACAAAGGAAGGCATTCGACGTCTTGCTGAATATAGTTTTCAATATGCGAGGGAACACGGTAGGAAAAAGGTGACGAGTGCTACGAAGTCGAATGTGATCACCCATACGATGAAGCTATGGGATGAGGTTGTGAGTGAAGTCAGTCAGGACCACTCTGGCATTGCTCTTGAGAGCATTTATATTGATGCACTTGCGGCTTATTTCATCAATCGACCTGAGTCGTTTGAAGTAGTGATCGCATCCAACCTATTTGGGGATATTCTAACTGATCTTGGAGCGGGACTTGTTGGAGGCCTCGGTCTGTCGCCATCAGCCAATTTAAATCCTGAAGGGAGATTCCCATCAATGTTCGAGCCCATTCATGGCTCAGCTCCAGATATTTCAGGGAAAGGAATAGCGAATCCTATTGCCCAAATATGGTCGGCAGCCTTGATGCTCGAACATAATGGGCGTCCTGATCTAGGAGAAATTATTTTGCAATCAATTGAAAAAGTACTGGTAGATGCAGAGTTTCTCACGCCTGACATGGGTGGGAAATCACAAACTGCGGTACTCGGAGATGCGGTTATTCGAGCGATTCATGAACAGGCTTAAGGGAGGTTAAGAAAATGCGATTGAGAGAGAAAACAGTGATTGTAACAGGTGCTGCAGGAGGAATGGGAAGTGCTACAGTGCGAAAACTTTTAGAAGAGGGCGCTAATGTTGTTGCAACTGATCTTCATGCCAATGTGTACATAGATGAGGAAATGGAAGGTTCTCTTCATCCTGTTGAGGCGGATTTGACAGATGAGAAGCAGGTGAAAGAAGTGATCAGCACTGCAATTGAAAAGTTTGGCAGAATTGACTGTCTGGTGAATGTCGCCGGTATGGCGCAACCAGCGACACCTCTTGAAAATATTCCGACTTCATTCTGGGAAAAGATCATGGCGGTGAATACAACATCGGTCTTCTATATGTGCCGCGAAGTAACACCTTTCATGAAGAAGCAAGGCAGCGGCGTGATCGTTAATGTAGCTTCGATTGCTACTGAGCGTGCTCGTCCAGGATTAAGCGCGTATATCGCATCGAAAGGAGCAGTAGTTTCTTTTACAAAAGCGCTTGCGATTGAGCTTGCTGATGATGGTATTCGTGTGAATGCGATTAATCCTGGCCCATCAGATACAGGCATGCTAGGTGAATTTACGGGCGTGAATGTAGATGCTTTAAAACGGGACGCGTTCAAGAAATCGGTTCCACTTGGAGAACTTATTGAACCGAATGATATAGCGAATGCCGTCGTTTTTCTTTGTTCAGTAGAATCCAGAATGACAACAGGGGCTGTGTTTAATATTGATGGAGGCCGAGGCCTTTAAGTGAAATGGAAAGGAGGGGAGTAAGTGAAGGTACTTCAAAACTATGTGAATGGAAAATGGGTATATGCGTCAGCTAGGGAACAGATTTCGGTGTACGCTCCATCAAGTGGAGAGCAGATCAGCTTCTCTCCAAGAAGTAAAGTGGCGGATATCAATTCAGCAGTAGATGCTGCTTCAGAAGCTTTTGAAGGGGAAAAGTGGAAAGCCTTTAAACCTCATGAACGTGGAGCAATATTGTTTGAGATGGCTAATATGATTCGAGAATCCTCAGATGAGTTGGCAAACCTTGAGACACTTGATACTGGAAAGCCGCTTTCGCAGGCGCGTTCTGATGTTGAAGCGGCGGCTCGTTACTTTGAGTATTATGCTGGCGCAGCAGATAAAGTTTTTGGTGAAACAATTCCAGTGGAGCCTGGCATTCTAGACTATACGGTACGTGAGCCCGTTGGTGTTACAGCACACATTATTCCATGGAATTACCCGCTACAAGTGGCGTCAAGAAGCTGTGCGGCAGCCATTGCCACTGGGAATACTGTCGTGATGAAACCTGCGGAAGATACCCCGCTTACGGCTGTGAAACTAGCTGAAATGTTCGACCGAACGGCTCTTCCTGATGGTGTGTTCAACCTTGTAATGGGATATGGGGCAGAAGCCGGGGCAGCACTATCGGCCCATCCATTTGTGAATCATATTACGTTTACTGGATCTGTTGAGACAGGGTCAGCTGTAATGACAGCGGCTGCTCGAAATATTGTCCCGGTTACGTTGGAGCTTGGAGGTAAATCTCCTAATCTCGTCTTCGCTGACTGTGATCAGGATCTTGCGGCCAATTGGGTGGTGAAATCGATTCTGCAAAACGCGGGCCAAACCTGTTCTGCTGGATCAAGATTGCTTATAGAGTCATCTGTGAAGGATGCTTTTTTAAAAAAGGTACTTGAGCGTATGGAAAAAGCCGTCATTGGACCGGGGGAGGATGATCCTGATATTGGTCCTATTCTGAACGGGACGCAATATGAACGAATTGAAGAATTTATGAAAGCAGTTCATGACGAGGGTGGAACGTTTCTATTAGGTGGTGCACGTGAGGTAGTAGCTGGATATGAAGGCGGCTACTATTTTCAGCCGACAGTGATTGATGGTTTAAGTTCTCATAGTAAAGTAGCGAGGGAAGAAGTGTTTGGACCGGTGCTGTCTGTTTTCTCGTTTGATTCAGAAGAAGAAGCCATTCGACTCGCGAATGGTACGGAGTATGGACTAGTGACTGGTATCTGGACAAAAGATATGGCAAGAGGACATAAAGTGGCTGAGAAAGTCAAAGCTGGACAAATCTTTATTAATAATTATGGAGCCGGCGGAGGGATTCAAATGCCGTTCGGAGGATATAAAAAAAGTGGGTTCGGTAGAGAAAAAGGATTAGAAGCACTTCGGAATTATACACAGCTGAAGAACGTGGCGGTGAGAGTTTATTAAGTAAGCAATCAGTGGGGAATGGCTCTCCCGATTTTAAGTAGTATAGAAAAAAAGAAGGAACCGGAGCATTCACTGGATAATGTAGTAACGTATGAATCTACTCGTATCTAAAAAAGAGCCCTCAGAGAGGACTCATATTATCTAGCTAACGCTGTTTTTGTTTCTCAATAAATTCTTTCATTAACCGGATGGTTTCTTCCTTATCCTCTTTTGACTTATGAGGATGAGCGTAGATTCCTTTCTGGTTTTTATCAATATCATCAATTAATTCATCACGTTCTTTATCGGTGGTGACATGATTATTTCCAAACATATCATCACACTCCTTTATCTATAGTATATATTAATTAGCTGACTTGATGCAAACGTATCAAGAGCCAAACGATCATTCGAAAGGGGACTAGCTCCCAAATCTCGATAAAGCTTTATTAACTTATGATTCCCTCTTTTAATATGTATGGCCACATAGCCATCGTATCCTTTGTCAAAGCTTGTTTTACAAGCAAAAGCAAGAAGGGTAGGAGCAACTTTCAGTCCATAAGTGTCATTTCGATTGTAAGGAGCAGATTCAATCACTTCTACAAGAATAAAGCCTTCATGATACTCAAAAGAAATACCTGCCTGTATATCATTTGAACCTTCAACTAATAGCTTATAGACTTCGCGGTGAGGATTACTCAATTCATTTCTCCATGTAAATCCCCATGGAGGTTTTTTCATATGTGGGAGATCTTTACGTTGAATACGTTCAAAGTATCCCCAGTATTGCTGGTCACTATTCTTTTTCTCTACTATGAACATGGCAGCAACCTCTCCTTACAATATTTGTATATACTTATATTATCAGAAAAATTAATTAAAGAGCATAAATAAATGGATACTTACTGCTTTTTAATCAGCTATTAACCCCTAACTGGTTAAATTTGTTACAATTAAACCATAATACGGTTTCGGAATTTCTGGGGGTGCTTCACATGAAAAGCAGCAACTTTCATTTTCTAAATGATCAATGGGGTTTATTAACGAACTTAGGGGAAACAGCAGAGCGAAATGTATTTGGCGATCCGAATACAACCCTAATTAAATTACGCATGTTTGCGGAAACATTGACGAAGTATGTTCTCGCTTATGAGGAAATTAAAGAAACATATGATACCAATCAGGTTGATCGGTTAAAGGCACTTCGAAGAGACGATCTGATTACAGAAGAATTATATACGATGTTAGATACCATAAGGCGTAAAGGAAACAAAGCAGTTCATGAAGCTGGTTTTGGTACTGAGAAAGAAGCACATGCTCTCTTACATATGGCTTTTCGCTTAGCAGTTTGGTTAATGCAAGTATATGGCGACTGGGATTTTAAAGAGCCAGTATTTCAGGAACCTGTTCAAAAGCAAGTAGTGGATGAGATAGAACTTGAAGAGCTTTCCGGTACTTACGAGGAAAAAGTGTCTCAACTTGAGAGTGAGCTTGAGAAGTTAAGACAGCAACAGGCTTATGTGTCATCAGAAGATAAGTTGCAGCGTAAAAAAGGAGCGAAGTCGTTTGGTAGTCGCTTTGAGCTGACCGAAGTGGAGACTCGCGTTCTTATTGATGAACAACTAAGAAAATCCGGTTGGGAAGCTGATACAGAAACGCTAAGATTTGGGAAGAAAGTTCGTCCTGAAAAAGGGAAGAACATGGCGATTGCAGAGTGGCCGCTAAAGAAAGGCTTTGCTGACTATGCTCTCTTTATCGGATTAGAGTTTGTCGGGATTGTCGAGGCAAAAAGGACCAGTAAAAATATCATCTCTGACATCGAACAGGCGAAGAACTATGCCAGATTGGTTGTCAAGCATGATGAGGAAATGATTCATATGCCATATGGTGATTACTTTGTTCCTTTTCTGTTTGCAACGAATGGACGTCCATATATCAAGCAATTTGAAGAGAAGTCTGGGATTTGGTTTTTGGATGCTCGTAAGGAAACGAATCACCCACGACCACTCAAAGCCTGGTATTCGCCACAAGGGTTAAAAGATTTACTAAAGAAAGACGTTGATCAAGCAAACAAGAAGCTTCATGATGAAACGCTAGACTATTTGCAATTACGTCCGTATCAAGAAAAAGCGATTAAGTCTGTAGAGAATGCGCTTGAAAATGAAAGTAGAGAAATTCTACTAGCTATGGCTACTGGTACGGGGAAGACTCGTATGGCAATTGGCTTGATTTATCGACTCATCAAACTTAACCGTTTTAATCGCGTTCTCTTTTTAGTCGATCGAACAGCTCTTGGGGAACAGGCGGAAGCGGCTTTTAAAGATTCGAAGCTTGAAAGCTATCATTCGTTTACAGAGATTTTTGAGCTTCAATCACTTCAGGATGCATTGCCAAACCCTGAAACGAAAGTGCAGATCGCGACGGTCCAGGGAATGGTGAAACGATTGTTCTATTCTGAAACAGAGGAAGGACGAGAAGCACCTACTGTCGATCAGTATGACTGTATTATCGTGGATGAAGCGCACCGGGGTTATACGCTTGATAAAGAAATGTCAGAAGTAGAAGAGCTTTTCCGAGATCATAATGAGTATGTGAGTAAATATCGCCAGGTGCTGGATTACTTTGATGCCGTTCGAATTGGACTAACGGCGACCCCGGCTTTCCACACCGTCGATATTTTCGGAAAGCCTGTTTTCACTTATTCTTATCGGGAAGCGGTTGTCGATGGTTATCTCATCGACCATGAGCCTCCCTATCAATTTGAAACAACGTTAAAGAAGAATGGCATTCAATGGTCTGCCGGTGAATCGGTTGAAGTCTACAATACGCGAACGGGTGAAATAGAGACAGAGCTTCTAGAAGATGAAGTGAATATTGAGGTCGCAAACTTTAATAAAATGGTCATTACTGAAAACTTCAATCGCGCGATTTTATCCGAGTTAGCCAATTACATTGATCCAATGAGTCTAGGGAAAACATTGATTTTCGCCGCATCGGATGACCACGCCGATATGGTTGTTCGGATCTTTAAAGAGGCATTAGAGGAGATCCACGGTCCAATTAGTGACAATACAGTTATGAAGGTAACTGGATCGATTAAAGATCCATCTCAGGCGATTCGACTTTTTAAAAATGAACGATTGCCGAATATCGTTGTAACAGTTGATTTGTTAACGACTGGTATTGATGTTCCGAACATCTCGAATCTTGTTTTCTTAAGACGAGTGCGCTCTCGGATTCTATATGAGCAAATGTTAGGGCGAGCAACGAGAAGAAGTGATGACATTGGAAAAGACCATTTCTCGATTTATGATGCCGTTGGACTGTACGAATCACTCAAGCCATATACATCGATGAAGCCGGTGGTGAGAAGTCCAAAAATAACTGTTCGTCAATTAGTGGAAGAACTCGAACAGTTGAAGCACAGCGAACATCAGACGAAGCATAAAGAAGAACTGATCGCGAAAGTGCAGCGGAAAAAGCAAGGATGGACAGAAAAGGATCAGGATGACTTCAAAGTAATTTCAGGTGGCAAATCGATTAATGAGTTTGTCGATTGGATGAAGCAATCGAAACCTGAAGAAGTTGTGGAGGAACTGACTGCCAATCAAAACGTTCTTCAGTATATCGATGAAAATCGAGGTAGACCGGTACTTCAGTATATCTCCACACACGAAGATGAAGTCAAAGAAGTGACGCGCGGCTATGGTAAAGCGGAGAAACCAGAAGACTACTTGCAAAGCTTTAATGAGTTCATTCAAGAAAACATGAACTTAATTCCTGCCCTTCAAGTCGTTTGTACACGACCGAAAGAATTAACGCGCGCCCAATTACGAGAATTGAAAATTGCACTCGATCAGCAAGGGTTTACGGAAAAGAGTCTACAAACTGCATGGCGGGACACGAAGAATGAAGATATTGCAGCTGACATCATTAGCTTCATTCGCCAGCAGGCCATTGGCGATCCGTTGGTTGACCACGAAGAGCGGATCAAGAATGCGATGAAGAAGATCTATGCCATGAAACCATGGCCAAAAGTGCAAAAGGCATGGTTGGAACGAATCGAGAAGCAATTGATTAATGAAAGTGTATTAGATCCGGATCCAGAAAAGGCTTTTAACGTTGAACCGTTTAAAAGCAGAGGCGGTTATAAACAATTAAATAAGATATTCGGTGGACAACTAGATGACATCGTTAGTAAAATCAACTATGCACTATATGTTAATGATGAGAAGGAGCAAGCATAAGAATGGGCAACCAGCAGATTGTACAGAAGTTATGGAATTTATGTAACGTGTTAAGAGATGACGGTATTACCTACCACCAGTACGTAACAGAGCTTACGTATCTGTTATTCCTAAAGATGATGAAAGAAACGGAAAACGAAACAGCCATTCCAGAAGAGTATCGTTGGGATTCCTTAACGAATCTTCACGGACTTGAACTTAAAACACACTATCAGAAGTTACTAATTGATCTAGGGCAGGAAAGCAATCCGGTTCTTAATCAAATCTATACAAACGCGAAAACAAATATCGATGAGCCAAAGAACCTTGAGAAAATTATCCGTTCGATTGATGAATTGGACTGGTATAGCGCGAAAGAAGAAGGGCTCGGCGATCTTTATGAAGGCTTACTTGAAAAGAATGCAAGTGAAACAAAATCTGGAGCGGGACAATACTTTACACCACGTACACTGATTGAAGTGATCGTGCAGTTAACAGATCCAAAACCAGGGGAGCGATGCAATGACCCAGCTGCCGGAACATTTGGCTTCATGATCGCGGGGGACCGTCATGTTCGTGATCAAACCGATGACTATTTTGATCTTGGTGAAAAAGAAGCCGAGTTTCAAAAGTATAAAGCTTTTTCAGGTGTCGAGCTTGTAAAAGATACACACCGTCTGGCTCTTATGAATGCGATGCTTCACGATATTCAGGGCGATATTATCCTTGGTGATACGCTATCCGAGCTTGGAAAAGATCTAAAAAACTACGATGTCATCATGACAAACCCACCATTTGGCACAAAGCAGGGTGGAGAACGCCCAACTCGTGATGATCTTACGTATGCTACAACCAATAAGCAATTAAACTTCCTACAGCATATTTATCGTGCACTAAAGCCTGATGGAAAAGCGCGTGCTGCAGTCGTTTTACCGGATAACGTTCTCTTTGAAAGTGGCATTGGAGCAAAAATCCGTGAAGACTTAATGGACAAGTGTAATCTACATACGATTTTACGCTTACCAACAGGAATCTTCTATGCACAGGGTGTTAAGACAAACGTTTTGTTCTTTAATCGCGGAACGGTTGATAAAGACAATACGAATAATGTGTGGGTATATGATCTTCGTACGAACATGCCAAGCTTTGGTAAACGAAACCCGCTAACTGCAAAGCATTTTGAAGAGTTTGTGAAGGCTTACCAGACAGAAGACCGAGCTAATATTAAAGATGAGCGGTTTAACGTCTTTACCCGTGAAGAGATTGCGAAGAAGGAAAACAGTTTGGATATAGGACTAATCGCAGATGAGTCATTATCTATGTATGACAACCTTCCTGATCCGATTGATTCTGCTGAAGAAGCGATTGCGAAGTTAGAGCAGGCTGTTGGATTGTTAAATGAGGTAGTGGATGAACTTCGTGCGGTAGATCGTGGTACTACGTACGAAAAGTCAGACGTTGAAGTTAGTATGGTTGCGGAAACTGCTGAGGTGGGTAGGAATGAGTAAGAAGGTTAAGAAGCAGAAGACGGTTGAGGAATTGTTGGAGGAGGCTTTGGTGCCAGTAGAAGAGCAGCCGTATGAAATACCAGAGAATTGGGTTTGGGTTTATAGTGAATTTGTTGCTAAGTGGGGATCGGGTGGGACTCCTTCACGTAAACACCCTGAGTACTATGGAGGGGAAATTCCTTGGATAAAAACTGGAGATTTACGAGATACAACAATAAAATATGTACAAGAAAGAATAACTGAAGAGGGATTGAAAAAGTCCTCTGCGAAATTATTTCCAAAAGGATCAGTAGCAATAGCTATGTACGGGGCCACGATTGGTAGATTAGGTATTTTAGATTATGCTGCAAGTACAAACCAAGCATGTGCTGTTGCTGTACCTCGTGAAAATACTACTACAAACTATTTGTATTATTACTTTAAACTGCAAAGAAATAATTTGATAAATATGGGTAAAGGCGGAGCACAACCCAATATCTCTCAGTCCCTTATTAAAAAATACCCTTTCGCGCTTCCTCCTATAGATGAACAAAAAAGAATTGCTGACAAAGTTGAAAGGCTTTTAAATAAAATTGATGAAGCGAAGCGATTGATTGATGAAGCAAAGGAAACGTTTGAGCTTCGGCGAGCGGCGATTTTGGATAAGGCATTTCGTGGGGAGTTGACTGGGGAATGGCGAAAGGAAAATCAACCTACACAAAATGCGGATAATTTATTGAAATATATTAGTGAAAAGAAAAAAAGTAGTGATATCAAAATTAATACAAATGATTTAAAAGAAGTTAACCACAAAGAGTACCCTTACCCTCTTCCTGAAGGTTGGTCTTGGGTGAAATTAGGCGAATTAGCTTATTATGTAACAAGCGGGTCCAGAGGGTGGTCGAAGTATTATTCAGAAGATGGATCACTTTTTATTAGAACACAAGATATTAACACAAATAAATTGGTTTTAAACCATGTTGCACATATGAATTTGCCGGAAAAAGTGGAAGGCAAACGTAGTTTAATTGAGGAGAATGACATACTTACGACTATTACAGGGGCGAATGTTGGAAAGTGTGCATTAGTTGATTTTGATATTTCAGAAGCTTATGTAAGTCAATCAGTTGCTTTAACGAAGTTAGTTGATAAGCGATTAAGCAAATATGTTCATTTGAGCTTAATATCACCTAACGGGGGAGGGGGAGAATTAAAAGAAAAAGCTTATGGAATTGGGCGTCCTGTATTAAGTTTGGAAGATATAAAAAACATAAAAATTCCCATGGCACCACTTATTGAACAAAAAGAAGTTATTAATAAAGCTGAAAAATTGTTAATGGCAGAAGAGAACTCAATGAATTTAATAAATCTTGAAAAGAGATTAGATGACTTACGAATTAATATTTTATCTAAAGCATTTAAAGGAAAACTCGGGACTAATGACTTGAGAGAAGAAAACTCTTTAAAAAGCTTAACTGAAATATTAAATGGTAGGTAGCAGCGTTAAAATAATTTAACTAGCCTATCATTATCAGTAAGAACAGTTCTCCTGATACTATCTAAAAATAACAATGGTGGCGTTGTGGATCGGGATCAGATATAGCAATACTAGTCTCATTAACGTTTCTAAAGATTCAATTTAAATAGATACTCTGCAAATATAATTAAAGAAAACCCGGATGAACTAATCATATCAATTAGATTATCTGGGTTTCTTCTTAATGTATATGAGTAAATCAGTAGAACCGGCCCGTTGATTCCTTCTTTTTCTATATTAATATATATAATAAAAAAAATAGAGCACTACATTCATCGAGTTAAAGGCCGAGTCAAATAGCCATCGTTATATACGACCCTAATGCAGTTTGTTTTCGCTTCAGGTTCTTTTTTAAAGTTCTTAGCTTTTCTCTTTAAGGCATTCAAGACCATGTTTTTCGTCCCTATAGTTCCTTCTGGAACTTAATCAGCTTCAAGCACGATGCCACGTCAATATCATAGTCATTGTCAACGTTCTGCGTAACCGAAGACATAGCTACACGGCCCTGAACAATTGGTTCTTCTGCTAATTTGTAACTCGTCTTTTTCTCTTCGTTGTATTCTTTTAATACTTCTTTAAGTCGATTGATATTCAAATTTTTCTTGGGAAAGAGAGATGTTTTTTTTATCTTTCTGTAAGACATCGTAGTTCCCATAAAAACGTTTTGAATCTGCTATGAAGATTATACATCATCACTTGCGCCCTTTTTAGTGAAGTGTGCCGTGATTGGAATTCCGACTTTCTTTAAGTTCAGATACCAGTTGTATTTGGGTGATGCCTGTTGGACGAAGTTATACACAATGATTTCTTTATCCATCCTTGGAGAGATTGAACTTCCCAAGCGATAGAAGATTGACCAGAATAGAATAGGTGAATCTTGGTAAGCTGAGGATACATCTTATTAAACTCATTAAGTAAGTCTCTAAACTGCTTGTAGTCCTCATTCAATTGCTTTTTTGAAACCACTGAGTTACGTTCTGGTTTCTCTAAAAGAAAGTAGTATGCGTTTAGCCTATCTAAATGAAGTTCCTCAAGATTCTCATCAACTACGGATAGGTGATTCCGAACTTCACAATGACATCAGTAACTTCTTTTATTTTCTGCTTTTCTTCATCCCTTTTTAGTAGTAGAGGTGGATAGTTTTTCTTCTTGTCGGCAAGCCTTTGCCATACCAATTTATTCTGGTTCCATTCATAGAAGTTCATGAATGTCTTATCCGCTACTTGATATCCAAGTAGAAACACCAATGGAACATGCGCCAATCCTAAATAACTGACGTCTCCCTTCTTGATCGTATCCAAGCATGCTAGAATATTTGAGGCCGTCTTTTCTTGATTTCGTAACGCAAATTCAAGACTGGATTCATTTAAGGCGCTTAGTTCTTTCACTTGGTTTAACTCGAACCACTCGCTCTCATGATTACTCAGATTGTTATCATCTGTTTCATAGGTGGCTACTTCGATGGACGAATTCCTGATGATTTGCACCATCGTTGAATTCGGCTTCTTGGCTTCTTAGTAACAAAGTAAAACCAAAGACTCACCCCTATGAGAAGTAGCCCTATGCACGTAGAGACAAGCTCCTTGCCCCTACTAATGCTTTAAAGTCTATTATGTTTTTATGTTTTACTAACAGACATTTCAGCCACTATAATTAAGTTATTAAAGGAATTATTTTGTTCGTTATGGCTTATTAATCCATTATTAGAACGGTCTACCTGTCCATCCGTCCCTTGGTGAACTTCAAACAACTAATGAAAGCGAAGAAGTGCATTGATGTTGTTAAAAGAATTACTAAAGAATGAAAGTAATAAATATTAAGTCTGCTATAAGAATACTTGGGAAGTAATAGGGGAAGAGGAAAATGGCATTAGCTAATATGTTAAAGATAATGGAGCTGCTTGGGCTACTATCACTGCGTGATTGTTTTTAATAGCTTATATGTTTAAATTAGGAACATATCGTTATTACAACATTCCAAAGAGTTATGTTTATCCGGAATTACCTATATTTTAGATATAATTGTTAAGCTTTTGTAGGTTTGTTTGGTGTATACGTTTATTTTTGGGTGATTTACCTAGCACTTATAAAGAAGGTGCAGGAAAATTTCAACAAAAAGTATAGTATGTGGGAGAAACTGAGGACTCTTATTTCAGAAAATAGCCCCTCCTTTTCATATTCCAACGGTTCTCCGGTGTGCGATGATCACTTCCAATAAAGCCGTCTTCTTTCTGTTCTTTATATGTTTTCACCCATTAATTAAGGGTCTGTGAAGCAATATCAAATTCCCTTGCCAACTCAGCCATTGTCTTGCCGTCTTCAACCACCATCTTTACAGCGTAAACCTTAAATTCTTTATAATAACGTTTGCCCATGATGAAAAACTCCTAGAGATTGATTGGTCTAGTATAAAAACCTCTATTCACTTTGTCCACTTTTAAGACTAGCATCACACAGCTCTCTGTGAGTGGGTATTTATGTTAATATATGTAATGTTTAACAAATTTATAACTAGGAGCGAGGAAAATGATTAGAGAAAGGTTTTTAAAAGCAGCTGATACTCTACGGCAAGCTATATTTTATGCTTCCGCTGAAGTCAATGAGTTAACAAAGCTTTTTAATAAAGCAGGGATTGATCATAGCCAAAAAGATCTTCTAAAGATGTTTCGTTTAAGTATAAAGATTGTTCATTCCTTACCAGATGAAAAATATTATATACATAAAGATATTGTGTATGACTTTTCAAATGCGTTAATTGAATTAGGAAAAAAACATAAACGTGTTACACACTATTTTGACGGAGTTACTTTTGATTCAAATCATTACTCTTTTAAAAAGTACTTGCAATTTGGTGATCCGCACCTTTTTGCTATAGCACTATATATTAATTTAGCGGTTAGATTAGATGACTTAGGCTTACCTGGTGAAGCTTTCAACGCAATAGTTAAATCCTTGGATCCATGGGTTGAATTTTACGATAAAGACACAGGAATAGGAGACTTACAAACAAAAAATATTGATTTATTTGATAACTTTTTAATAGGTACAATTCACTTAGGGATAGAAGGAAACCGTCAAACTCTTATTGGAAGAGCAGCTGCAAATTTTTTTAACTTAAGTATAGTAGGACATGTAAACAACGATGGACGAGATATATTTACTAAATATAGAAGATATGTGAAGCATGGTGTAGAGGCAACATTTGAAGATATTCGCTTCTATACTTCATATTTAGAACTTATTATGGGTGAAAAAACGAAGAACAAAAGTTTCGATGAAATAGTTAAATACTTACAAGCTCAATTTGAAATTGAACATGCAAGAAAGTCGCATGATAGGTGTTTCTTGATTGCTTCAGTTTTGGCTAAGTCATTAGAGAGTTTTGATTGGGCCGAAAAGGCAGTTTCTTCATCTCCATCTAAACCATACTGGGCAGAATTTCTTTTTATGAAAGCGTTCATCATTTCTCTTTCAAGAAAAACTGAAGTAGAAAAGTTTTGGGAACTTTTAGCTGATTTTTTAATTCAGGCAGGAAACATTCACTCAAATCGGATGATGCTAGACTTATGTAAACAAAAGAATAGTAGTTTTTTAAACTTAATGGTTACTTCTTGTCTCTTTAATAAGAAATATCAGTTAGCGGTAGAATTAATATATGCATGGTGGGTCCATAAACCAGGTGATACCGTTCTGCAAAGTGTAGAAGAAAAAGCAATAATAATTTCAATACCTAATCTTCATCCTACGGGATCTCACTTCCTTATATATGATAAAGAAAAGGTATATTCATTAGCTTCAAAAAGTAGTAAGAGGTTAGCTGATATTATGTCAATAAAAGATAAAGTTGAGTCAAGTTGGACAGCATTATTAAATGAAGAAGCTACTTTGATTCCGAAAAATGATAATAGAAATCATGTAGAACTATCAAGAGAATACATTAATAGCATATCAGAATTTATTGACATTGACACATTAAAAGAACTATTAACTGGAATACCGGAGGAAACCCATTTTCAATACATCGAGTTATCGTGGACAAATGCTCCAATTCCAGCCCTATTATCACATGTTACTCCACAAACCTATTCAGTTTCAGTAGATAGTGTAAAGTTACCTGTACCCAAGAGAATTAAAAAAGTTCTGATATGGAGTGATCCAGATGGATCACTACCTACATCTACCTTTGAAGTTGAAGCAATAAAGTATATTTTATCATGTAAGAAAATTCACTTTGAACATTATGAAGGTAACCAATGTACTAAAAACTTGTTTCTTGAAAAATATTCGGACGCAGAATTTGACATGATCTGGATAATTTCTCACGGGGCGTTTAATTCTGATAATCCCCCTTTTTCAGAGTTATATGTGGCTGAAAACGAATCAGTTACAACATGGGAATTAAAAAAGTACACACCAATTACTACAAAGAGACGTTATTTAATATTGAATGCATGCCAAAGTGGAACTGCGGGAGTCAGATATAATAGTATGGGATTTCTGGGAATAGGTCCTTCTATCACTAACGAATTTCAAACAGTACTAGGTCATCTATGGTATGTAGACACACTTGCCTCAGCGGTTCTAGGTGTTTTTATATTAAAAGGATTGGTAGAAGGTAATTCTATAGCCTTATCACTAAAACATGCCTCTAATATTATGTGCGAAGGGAATGGAACAATTGAGGAGGAATTGTCAGAAATTAATGTGGATTTGCAGTTAGTTGAACGTATTAGGAATTCAGTGACTAAAGATTTAAGTTTGCCTTTTTACTCAATGTCAGGAATAGTTTTTGGATAAAAAATAGGGTTAATTTTCCAATATCTGAAAATAAATTTCTTAATCTAGTGATAAAAGACGAGAAAAGTAAATTTTTCTCGTCTTTTTGCCTTTTAAATAACCACGATGAACCGTATCATAAGTATCGGTAAATTTTTTTATTCAAAATTCTTACTTTTCTTTACCTAGAGGTAAGTTAGTGACACTCTCAAGTCCAAAATCTTGTTTACTAATTAAATATTTAGTAAAGAAGTTTGGATCAATACCAGTCATCCGATGAAAAAAGGAAACATCTACTTTCCAATCGTTTTCAATCATGTGACGAACATCTACAAGCCCTTTTTTGGAAAGTAAATCAATTATTGATTTTACCTTCATCGGTTTCTGTAGTGATATTGAGTCATCTAGAGGTTCTTTTTTTAGGTATCCCTTTCTATGAAGGGCAGCATAAAAGTTCCGATGATTTTTTGGTTCAATTATTCCTAACTTAGCTGCTCTGTATCCTAATACTTGTAAAGATGTACACCACTTCTTTTTTAAATCGATGTATGCATCTGGATTAGTGACATATAACATGTCTTTCATGTCATTTTTAAACGCATTCTCAGGTAATAGGAATGCACCTGCAAAAATATTTGCCTCATTTTCTATGGTTTTATGCTCCTTACGATCCAGGCTAGTGAATTCAAGACGGTAGTGAAGTAGTAAATGACCTAGCTCATGCGCAATATCGAAGTTTCTTCGAACAGCTGAACGTTTCATATTGCCTAATATGATATACGGGCGTTCATTATTGGTCCATAAGCTATATGCATCAATTTCTTCACCAATCGCCTTTTCGAAAACAAACACTCCACTTTTCTCAACTAGAAACATCAAATCATCATTGGTGTCATTCCTAAAACCAAGTTTATTTCGAGCTAGTTCAGCTACTTTATTAATTTGAACCAATCTACTGTCATCTGAAGTATTTAAGTACTTAATTACCTCATCCCTTAACTGAATAATTTTCAGGGTTGGATAGCTGATTTTAGCAGTTAAATAGTCAACGAAAGTATCTAAATATTCTATATGTTTAGCTTCAGCCTGTGTTTTTGAGATAACATTAACAACCTTTGAACGGTAAGCGATGTTCAATACATTTATGTTATCTGATTTCATTTTTTTCTTCAGAATGTCATTAGTGTAAAAATACTTATTTTTAACATTGAATATCTTTTTTAATTCGTTAATAACTTGCATTTTTGGTGATGTGTAGTTGTTTTCGTATTGCCAAACTGCCTGTTCTGTTATGCCAATCATATCAGAGAGCTGTTTTCTTGAATATCCATGCATGATACGAAGATTGGTTAGATTTTCACCAATAAACATGCCGCTCCCTCCTTATCTATAACGTAATGCTAATTCATTCATTTTTTTCTTCTTCTTCTAGGATTCCAATGTCAAATGCCGCTGGATCCAATATTTCATCATTTGCATCTGGAGCAATTACCTCACGCTCATCTTCTGTCAAGTCTGCTCCAGAGATATAATCTGAAAGATTTTCTACCTCGTAGGCTACATTATCTCCTGGATTCGGTAAATAATGTATTATTTCAGATATTTGATAAGCCTCATCAAGTGCGTAAGTAAGGATATGAAATTCATTATAAGAGAATTTGAAATGATCTAATTCCGCCTTTACTTGCTTTTCAGGAACTAAGAGCGATAATTGCTCAGATCGTTCAGCAGTCATTTCAGATGAATCTTTATGTTTGTTAGTAAAGATTAAGTCTTTATTTATTTGGGATAATTCATGAAGGTAAGTGCGAGTACGGCCATATCGCCCACTTTTTGTAGGCAGTTTTGCTTGAGAGAAACTCTCTTTATTAAAGTAAGCAGCATTTTTAATTAGAAAAAGTATTTTTGAATCTCCATGTACAAATTGAAGATAGTCCCACGTTAATCCTGCCTTAGACTTCTTGTAGGTAAATCCATGATCGATACATTCTTCTGCAACTTTGCTTTCTATAAAATTCCCTTTAGTCCATGCAAAGGCAGAACTAATCTTCATTTTTTCTCTTCTATCTTTACGATGATCAATATATTCACGGTAACCTTCTACTATAGCCTCGACTATCATCTTACTGTGATCTGAATTAAATTTGTATTGATCCATTTCAATTATCACTCCAATTCATGAATTAAATATCCTTACTCTATTTTAATCGAAAATAAGGTGAGTTAAAATGATTTTTTTTGTTTTCTTTAAAGTTTTGTAGTGGAATCAACTCGGTTGTTATAGTAATGAGATTAATCTCATTTTTCTGATGGTTACTGTCAGGAATAGAAGGGAAGGTTCTCCTGATTCTATATTTTATAGAAATGAAGACGTCTGAATGGTTTAGTGAGTTATGAGATAAATGAATAAAGAATTAGTAGGTATTTTTCTTCAAAATCTGAATTGTGAAAATATAAGTATGAAATGGGGAAATGGGTATGCCACAAACTTCTATCTAAATAGCTATTCTGAGAGGAAGCATCTATTACTTTCAAAAAAAGTTCACTGGACCTTTCCAGTGCACTTTTTTTAGAAATATTTTATTAACAAACTCATCTTTATGCACTTGAATTTCCATAAACATACATACAATGTGATATATTTACTTTATGAATAAATAAAGAGGTGCAGTAAATTGAGTGACAAAGCAAGACAACTATTTGAGTATTTGTTAGCGGTAAATAATCTGCGATTTAATGTTGTTCGTGATTATAAAGAATATGAAAAAAATTGGACGAGATCTTCCCTTGAAGATTATGGAGATGGGGTCTACGTATTAGGAGAGGGAGAGAATGAAGAAGCAATTCTCGAAATTCATCGACAGAAATTCACAGAATCGATTTTGACTCCTCCTCGTCCTGATGCATCCATTCGAGAGTGGGTTACATACTCCTATAATAAAGAAGATAAGCCCCCTCAAATGCCAGCTCCTAAAGTGATGGTCCAGGGAACGGAAGAAGTAGAAGTCCGTTTTGATGAAGACTCTAAACGATTAAGTCATTTTAATGAGTGGTTGGAAGAGTGGAATGATTGGGCAGCTGAAGTGAAACGGATGAAAAAAGTTCAATCTCTATATGAACTATTCTTTAGGATTAATCAAGATTTTCAGAAAGAGGGAGAAGGTCTTGAATTCCTGTTAGGGGAAACCATTTTTACTTGGAAACACGAAGTTGGTTCCATCCATCATCCTTTGTTTACAACTAAATTGGATATTGAGTTAGACACCGAACAAGGAATCATTACAGTAACGCCAACTAATCAAGGGTATAAGCTTGAGTTAAACACACTAAGTGGGATATCCCTTCCTAACATGGAAGAGATACAAAATATTGGGAAGCAAGCCCGGTATAGAGATGTATTTGAGGAAGATGTAAAGGATTTATCGCAACAATTTATGCAGTTGATTGACGCGAGTGGACGAATAGCTGTTCAAGATGAACCGATAAATCCATCTAAAGATGCTGTTGCCCATTTGGATGAATATGTACTTATTCTCAGACGTAAGGATAACCAGGTACTTAAAAATGATTTAGAACAGATTATTGAGACGATGCAAGAAGAAGACTATAAAGTTCCTGCAACAATTGATTCGATTGTTGGAAATGAAGTAAGTGTTGATCAAGAAATGAATAGCTTTAAATGGGATAAAGTAGCGACAGATTTATATTTCCCATTAGCGGCAAACGAGGAACAAAAAGAAATTGCTAGAAGACTATCGTCTAACTACGGTTTAACCGTGCAAGGTCCTCCGGGTACGGGAAAGACGCATACAATCGCAAACATCGTTTCTCATTTATTGGCTCATGGAAAGAAAATACTCATAACAAGTCAAAAAGAGAATCCTTTAAAAGTGCTTAAGGATAAAATTCCTGAAGAGATCCGTGATTTATGTGTACCTGTACTTGGTGGAGGGAGAGACTCCCTTAGAGAAATCGAAAAATCGATTCGGACGATTTCTGAAAAGCTAGGAAACACTTCTACTGAAAAGTTAGAAATTGAAATCGCAAGGAGTAAAGAAGACTTAGATAAAAGTAGAAGAAATGAAGCGAAATTCAAACATCAGCTTTTAGAATATAGTAAAAGCGAAAAAATGAAATTGAGTATAAGGGTAATTCAATCTCCAAAGCGGATGTAGCTCAAATGTTGATAGAAGAAACATTAGATTATCAATGGATACGAGATAAAGTAACATTAAATACCGATTTCCCATTATCGGAAGAAGAATTTAAGTCGCTTTGGGATCTTAGAGGAAGATTGAAAGATGAAGATCTCTATTTAAAGGACTCGATTCTTCCTGATGTGCAATTGTTAAAAAGTCCGGAAGAGATGAAAAAGTGGTTATCTCTTGGAAAAGACTTAAAACATCGGCATGATACGGCCATTTTGCATACAGATAAGATGCAATTTCCTGATGAAAGAGAGTATGCTGAGCAATTAAAGCAAGAGACTTCTAGTATTCTTGAATATAAGGAATGTTTTAAAGAAGATACACCACATCAAAAGATACTGGAAGATGTATTAGCGGGAGAAACAAGAAAAGAGCGGTGGATTTCATTTCTCGATGGTATGAAAGCAATAAATAACGAAATGGTTTCCATCTACAATACCATTATTAGTCATGATATTAAGCTACCTGACAAACCCTATTTTGAATTAGAAGCGGACATCTATGTATATGGTGAACGATTAAGAGAGAACAAGAAGCCGAATGCTCTATTTGCTTTATCGAAAGGAAAGAATGCCAAATACTTATGGCAAACTCCAATATTAAATGGTCAGCCTATCAGAGCAATAGAAGAAATCGATATCTTGCAGCAATATCTTCTATTGACGAAAAAGAAAGAAGAAGCTGTACGGACATGGAATGCTAATCTTGACGAGGTCAATGGGGAATTCATTGATGCTGAGGATAAACGTCTCTTCAATTCGATCGATAAAGAAATCGATTCTTATGAGAAAACAATTCGATTAGGAGAGCTAATTGAGACATTTAAACAAACAACTAGTCGTTTAGCGTTAACTAATGAAAACTGGTTGGACTTCGGACTCTACAGCGATTTGGATACAAAAATTAGCTATCTCTTTGATGTTCTAAATTATCAAGAGTGGGAAAAAGAATACTCGGTATACACTGAAACATTAGAAAAACTTTTAAATGAAAAAGGAATTCATCCAATTGTTCAAACTTTCCTGGAGGTTCTTCATGATAAAGATGAAACAAGATGGGAATCAGTTATAGATGAACTAACCGGTTTAATGAACAAGAAAAAAGAAGTGACTCAATTTTATTCACTGTTAAACCGACTCCAGAGTCATGCTCCTAATACAGCAAGTATGATCATTAGCTTACTAGACAAGGATGTACCAGTGCCACAAAATCCGATTAAGGCCTGGGAATTAAAATCGTTGTATGATTGGATGACTGAAAATCAGGAGTTCGAAGCCGAACGGATAGAGAATAATATTAAGGTAGAGCAGGAATATCAAAAGAAATTAATTACTGAAATTGTCTCGAATTCTACTTGGTTAAACCAAATTAATCGTATTACTGAATCACAAAAACGGGCTTTGGTCGCATGGAAAAATTTCATTAAGCGATATGGAAAAGGTACAGGAAACAACAAACGCTACCTTGCTGATGCACGTAAGGAAATGGAAAATGCTCAATCAGCTATTCCTGTATGGATAATGCCAGTCAATCAAGTCATTGAGAACTTTCCTGTTTACAATGAAAAGTTTGATGTGATTATTTTTGATGAAAGCAGTCAATGCGATATTATGTCAGTTCCAGTTCTGTTACGTGGTGAAAAGATTGTAGTGGTAGGGGATGACGAACAAATCAGTCCTTATGGAATTGGTACAAAGGACTCTGACATTGAAGAATTAATTCAACGTTATTTAGAAGGAGTACCGAACAAGCGATTATTTGATCATAAAATTTCGCTTTATGAAATAGCGGATCAAATTTTCCCTAAGAGCGGTAGGTTAATGTTAAAAGAGCATTTTAGATGTGTTCCAGAGATTATTCAGTATTCTAATGACCTTAGTTATGGTGGGCAGATGGTTCCTTTAAGATTACCTTTTGAAAAAGAAAAAGTAGATCCACCAGTCATGGCAATAAAAGTGCAGGATGGGTATGCCTCAGAAGGAAATATTCTCGTTAATGTTCCCGAAGCAGATAAGATTGTAGAAGACATTCAAGCTATAGTCGCAGATCCGCAATTTGAATGACCAGACGATTGGTGTAATAGCACTACAAGGAAATAAACAAGCAGCTCTGATTGAGAATAAAATTCGCGAAAAAATATCCGAAAAAGAATTTGTTAAGAGGAAAATCATTTGCGGTAATGCCTATAGTCTTCAAGGAGACGAAAGAGATATCGTCTTCTTATCAATGGTTGTGGCTGGAAACAGAAGATTTGTTGCTATGACTAAGAAAGACCAACAGCAAACGTTTAACGTAGCTGCAAGTCGCGCTAAAAACCAAATGAGATTGTATCACTCAGTTGAGTTAGATGAGTTAAAGAAAGATTGCTACCGGTATCAGTTGCTAAGTTATTGCAAGAACCCTACAAGGGTAAATGATATTGTGGAGAACCTGGAAGAGCTATGCGATTCGCCTTTTGAGATTGAAGTACTCCGCATGATCGTAGCGAAAGGGTATAAAGTACAGCCACAAGTAAAAGTTGGTAAATATCGTATTGATTTAGTAATTGAAGGAATTAGAGATCGACTTGCGGTCGAATGTGATGGCGAGAGATGGCACGGTCCTGAAAAATGGGAAGAAGACATGCAACGTCAATACGATCTAGAACGGATAGGTTGGAAGTTTTGGAGACTTAGAGGAAGAGAGTACTATTTCGACAAAACCAAATCCATGGAAAGTTTGTGGACGAAGTTGGAAGAGTTGGGGATTGAAAAAGCTCAATCCTATTAAATTAATATTAGTATTAATAATTGTCATTATCTTAAAGACGCTTGGATATGATATATCCTGGCGTTTTTTTGATGGAATCATTAATTCTGAACTTTATAATGTTCAATTTTTCCATTTGTTAGCGATTTGAAAGGAGTTTTGCAGGCACGAATTGAAATTAACTAAGTAGGAGAGCAACTGTAGAAATGTGAATTGTGAATTTAAAGGAGGATGTCGAATTGATTTCGAAGCCAGGGTGTCGCTATTGGACTAATCAAGAAGAAGTTAGTGCAGAGTTTGATCCGTCAGGTACTTATCGATATCAATTAACATGTTCTTGGAAAAAGGAGATAGGTTCCGTTACTTTCGTAATGCTAAATCCAAGTTATGCAGATTTAAAAGTTTGTGACCGAACACTCAATAGGTGTGTGGATTTCACAAAATCCTGGGGGTATGGAGAGATGAAAATAGTAAACTTATTTGCCTTAATCTCAACAGACCCAAATCTATTAAAAAGTCATTCCTCACCAGTTGGAGAAAATAATAATGATTATATATTAAGTGCTGTTGAGCAATCAGATCTTCTTGTTTTTGCTTGGGGAGAAAAGCATTGTACGATACAAAATAGAAATTCAGAAATAATCGAGTTACTGAGGGGTTTTAATCCTAAGTGTATTAAGAAAACCGTAAGGGGAAACCATCCGAGACATCCGTTGTATCTTAAAAAGGAGTTAGAGCCAATATCCTACTTTTGAACACGTATTTTAACTAAGTAACATTAAAAACCAAAATTAAAAGTAAAACATTCAACTGTCTAAAAATCACTAGAACGGTTCTCTAGGTTCTATTCCAACAGGAGTGATAATCTTATGAGCTTTGAAAGAAAAAACAGTATCCAAGAAATAAAAAAGTATGCTCTTGAGCTTATTGAGGTATCAGTCAAGGTAAAAAGGAAAGTTAATACCCCTGAATACAGGGAGAAAAGGAATAAGATATTGCAATTAATAGATTCAGGAATGGAAAATGAGGTTTTTACATTTGCTGAACAGATAGAAGCAATCAGCATTAGAAGCTTTTTTGAATATTCTTCATCTACATTTTTAGATAGCGATCTAGAGAAGCATTACGAGGAGGAGGAATCTGTAACTCCGAAAGAATTGAAGGAGTATTTAACTAAAAAGGGGCAATTGTTTAAAATAGACGGTACGGATGTAGTTTTCAAACTAGAAAGAGGAAGAAGGATAGGTACTTCTTTTGCTGCTACAATTAATCATACAAGTGTTGATGGTAGGTATGTTGTTGGAGATTTTACGTGGCTTCATGAAGATACTATAGTCGTAAGGGTTGATCCTAACTAAAATACTTAAATTATTTTGCAATTTTTTTATAAACATTCCCCAGTTTATTATATCAAATAATTCCATTTTTAGTATTAACATCTTATTTAGAAGAGTGGTGTTTAATATTGATAGTAACTTTAGTTGAAAAAGAAATAATATCAATGCTTGAGACTTTTCTGATATTTGGTATAAAGAATCAAAAAGAAAAAATCTATGCTACAAAAAGTAAAGATTTAGTTTTAATAGTAAATCCAATAGAAAACTATGTCCAAATTCAGAACTTCGGCTTGGAAGTATTTCAGATTTATTACCAGTTAAATAACCAAACTTGGAAAGAGGTTATATTTCCATTTGTTGATGATGATATCAATGAAAGGACCATAGAGATTTTGGAGAGTATAAAGACCATTTATCGAAGAGAGAAAATAAGATTTGGCATTCGTCTAATTGATTCTAACGAGTAGGTGTAATAGTGGGAATTAAATCTCAATTCTACAATTATCATGAAAATCTCTTTGGAAGTCATTTTATTCTAATAGTTTCTGTAGGATTGAAAAATTAAGAGTTTTTATCTTAGATTCAATAAAGTTTATATTGAGGTTTTATTTCGTTAATTTTAATAAAAACGGGACCCGAACTAGTAGATTAAATAAGGGGATGAGTTTTTGTTTAAAAAATTCTTTGGAAATTTGCACAAAAAAAATATTACTGAAAATGTTCAATCTAAAAATAAGAAAGATATTATTTAAACGTCCCTTATAAAGACAAAGAAGTTGCTAAAAGTTATGGAGCAAGATGGCATCCTGAGAGAAGACGTTGGTATATTGAAGGGGAGATAGTAGATAATGAAGAATTTTGTAAATGGTTAAATTATGAGGAAGACTATACTTTGTTTGGAATGAGATTTTATTTAGCTGAATCGGTTAGGCGTTGCTGGAAGTGTGAAAAAAATAATAGAGTATTAGGAATGCTTTATGACAACTATGAAAATTTAATGCCAGATTTTTATATTATTGACTCAAAAGAAATTGACGTTAACGTATGGCATAAGGAGTACGAGCCATTCTTCTCCCCATTATCGGAATTAACCGATGAAACAGTGCAAGTCTTGGAATCAATAAATCATCCTATCGCACAAGACTGTGTTACTCTTGCAAAAAAGAAAAATGCACAGCAGTATTGTGAGCATTGTAATTCAAAGCAAGGAAACTTCTATCTATTTGAGGAGATAGATTCACCTTTTTCGTTTATGGATCCCAACCTTTTAAACAATATTAGCTTATACAAAGTTGAACATCCAGTTAAAAGTAATGCTATCCCTTTCTTTAGTTCATTAGAAAATAAAAGGGTTTTTGTGCGTAATGCAACTAAGGAGACTATTACATAATTTACTATTAAAATACGAGCATGTATGATTTTTAATACTACCTTTCTTAATGCTGGTGGTATCCATAATTGAGAGGAGTATAGGAAATGTATAATGATAACTTCACATCATTAAATCAAAAAGAAATAGATCTATTAGAAACTCTTACAAAGAAATATGAGGAATTCATCCAGCCGAGTCCTTTACAAACACATCTAATAAACACAAAAAATAAAGTATCTGAATACTTACCAGAAAAAGTGAAGGGAATCACATCGGATGCTATTAAAAGTGCGAGTGATTTGGTGGTAATTAAAAAGGTTATGGAAAGTGCTGGTAAGGGTTTTGGGGTCGTAAATGAAAATTCTGCAAGATACACTTTAAGTAAAAAGCAAGTATTAAAATCTTTAAGTAATGAAGATCTTCAGATTGATCACTTTGAAAGAATATGTAGACTAAGAAGTTATTACATTGAAAAGAATGTAATCAACAGGAGAAAAATGTTTGATTTACCTACGGCATTTGTAGGGGGAGGGCTAACAGGATTATTTGGTTTATGGGGTGTCCCATTTAACCTAGCCTATACCTTTTTTATGTACTATAGAACTGTTCCAAGCTGTGGGTTTATACTATGGCTACGATGTTGTTGATGACCCAAGTGAGTTAGAATTTGCATCCAGTGTAACAATTGAATGTCTATCTCCCCATATAGCGTCAGATGCACAGAACCTTGGATCAATAGTTAGTAGGATGATGTTTGCTACAAACGTTACTGCCTTAAAAGAGTCATTAACCAAATTATCATACGAAAAAATGGCTCAAAAAGGTGGGGCTGAATTACTATATGTTCAGATAAGAGCTTTACAAATGCCCAAGCCAAAAAAGCACTGGAAAAAGCGGGTAAAGAAGGAGTAGAAGCAGGCATATTTAAAAATCTACTTGAACAGATTGGTAAAAAAATGAGCAAAGAAACTGGGAAAAAAGCGGTACCTGTCATTGGTGGATTTATTGGAGCTTTGTCAGACACATATACCATGAATAAGATAATAAAAGGAGCAAACTTAATCTATCATAAGAGGTTTTTATTTGAGAAAGATATTAGAATAAGTGAACTTAATTCTGATTCAGATGATAACCTTAGACCTGATATTTTGGACTACGATGAAATAATGAATAAAGTTGACCTGACAAGGTGAGTGAAAAAGAACTTAGAATTTGAACCAAGTTCTTTTATTTTCCCCCTCTTAAATTACCACTATTATACCAAAAGTCTGGAATTTCATTAGGGAATTAAACTTCGTGTATAATATCAATTTTACGAGAACATAGACCCTTCTCAGTGCTGAGATAATACACATACAGCAAGCCCCCACACTCTAGAGTGTGGGGGCTTGGATCATTTTATTTTATTTCAAGGGGAAGGAGTTAGGGAAACTCCTTGGGTAATAGATTATCATAAAAAGCACCCAATTCTAAGAATATGGGAAAGTTTTGACAATACAGTTTTTCTACTACTAAAACTCTTGTATTATTCTTATAAAATTGATCAGTAAAAAGAGCAAGTACTTGTGAAAATAATATCGATTTGAAATAATTGGTATTAAACAATCTGGCCCATTTAATTGAATAATATAAGACCCCGATTTCTCTTAAAATCAAAATTCCCCTGATATTTGCTCACTCCCCTCGTCATACCCGTGCATAAGATATTATTACTAAATTATTTGTATTTAAATTTAGCGATAATAGAAGGAGTGGATATATTGAAATCAGAAACAAAATTGACGGGCCGAGTGATTTTTAAAGGCGAACCCGGGTATGAAGAGGCACGACTAAATTGGAATCCGTTTACTAACACATTTCCTCTAGTGATTGTATTCGCGCAAAATCATAATGATGTGTGTAATGCAATAAAATGGGCACGAGAAAACAATGTTCCTATTCGTGCTCGAGGCGGGCGCCATTCCTTGGAAAGAAATATGGCTACCGTAAAAGATGGCATCACGATCGATGTCAGCGAGATGACTCGAATTCGACTAAATAGTAATAAGGAAATAGCTCTTGTAGAAACCGGGAACGATGTAGGGCCGGTTGTAAAGACTTTAGCCCAAAAAGGCTTTATGTTTCCTTTTGGGGATAGTCCGTCCGTCGGCATTGCCGGTCTTACACTGGGTGGTGGTATTGGACCCATTCAACGCACGATCGGTTTAGCTAGTGATAATCTTATTGGAGTAAAAATGGTTGATGCCATGGGAAGAACACTAAAAGCTGATTATAATAATAATTCTGATCTCTTGTGGGCTTCGCGCGGCGGAGGCGGAGGAAATTTCGGAATCGCTACAGAATACGCGCTGAAATTGCATCGTGCACCTGCAAAGGCTTCGATTTATAGTATTACATGGCCATGGGAACAAATGGAAGAGGTAGTTAAAGTTTGGCAAAGGTGGGCTCCTTTTGTTGACGATCGATTAGGGGCTATATTGGAGGTTTTCAGTAAAAACAATGGGTTACTTCAAGCAACAGGACTGTTTCTAGGTTCAAAAGCGGAGTTAACCAATTTATTAAAACCATTATTAAGAACAGGTACGCCAACAGAGGTTAACATTCAAACTTCATCCTGGCCATCCGTCGTTGACCAATGGCTTGTACCTGACCCAATTCCGTCGGACATGGCGAATAAATTTTCATCATCATATGGTTTTCAACCATTTCCAGATGAAGCAATTAAAGTCATGCGCCGTTTTCTTGAGGAAGCAACCGGAACCGAATCCAACTTCTTTTTTCTAAACTGGGGTGGTGAAGTAAGTAGAATTTCTCCAAAAGACACTGCATTCTTCTGGCGTGACCCACAATATTATTTTGAGTGGAGTGCAACCTGGACAAATCCTTCAGATGCCCGAAGAAATCTTGCTTTAGTGGAAAGAACCCGCGAGATGATGAAGCCGTTCTCCAAGGGATCCTATGTCAACGTTCCGGATTTTAACATTGAAAACTATGGCCATGCTTATTATGGAACGAATTTTGACAGACTCCGGAAAGTAAAAACAAAATATGACCCGATGAACGTATTTCACTTTCCGCAAAGTATCCCTCCAGCCTATTAGTGTTAAATGATAA
>CAWDWH010000011.1:0-701556 GCA_963805895.1 uncultured Bacillaceae bacterium | reverse complement strand
TAATACTTCCGCAAGATCTCTCCAGTAAAAAACGGTAATCCCCTGTAGATTAGAAAGCCCAACAGTACGGTGCTTCAAATGATCCTCGAATTGACTCACATCCTCCGTTAGCTCCCTACTATACTTTTCAGCAGCAGCAATTCCTTTAGAGGAAGACTTATCATCCAAAACTAGCAGTGAGAAGTAAAAATCTTTTCCTTCTGCATAGTTCGATCCAACATCGATATTCCGTAAGATCTGGTTTCTCTCCTTATCGTGTGTCGTTCCGGTAGAAATGTCTGATTTATATTTCGCTTCTATGACCCAGACAAACTCCTCACATTCGATTACGACATCGACTTCCGTTGCGCCTTCAGCTGTCCCTTGCTCTAAGAGGGCCTTAGGAGGTTTGATAGACTGCCAGAGTTTGATTTGAAGCTTGTTTGGAACCTGATTAGCATGGATCTGTTTCTTAAGATTGAATCTCGAATGATTCATCCCTTTTGAAATCAGTTCAGCATACCAGTAATCAGGATTGATTTGTTGGAGTGATTTGAACACATTCCAGGTGATTGCGTCTTCACTATTCTCGCTTCTAAGATGCTCCGATTTTTTGCTTCTCATTGATTGAAGGATAGGATCGTACTTATCTAATAGAAGATTATCTCGAAAATCTTCGTATACAAACACGCCGCTTTTGGTACTTTTTCCTTCTTTAGAGATAATCTTATTGCCACTTATAAAATCTTGGTAATTGAAATAACTATGACCTGGGGTGTTACGTTTCAATTTTGGTCTGTGAGATAATTCCTTTTCCTCTTTAAGAACCCAAAACATATAATCACTTTCTGGCTTCTCAAAACCAAACCCTTTTTTCCGATCCTGGATGTAGGTAAGAATCCTTTTTCTAGTCTCCTGGTCAAATTGAGCGAGTTTGGAATGAAGATCATCTTTAGTAGGCTGTAGTACAACCTGGTCAGTAACCCTGTATAACTTTTCGATATATCCGCCAGTTTCTCTGAAACCAACATATTGTTTATTCTGATAAGGCATGGGGTGAGGATAGGCATGGATGTTGTGCTCATAGATGATTTTAACGGTACCGCTGGCAGGAATGGTCAACACCTCTTGAGTCATAAGAACACCCTTTCCAATTAATGTATCGTTCAGTTATTCTCATTGTACAATATTAGCTTCCTTTAATGGGGAGTAACCGTCTCTATTTACTGAATGTTTCGATTACTGATTCGGGATTCCCTTTTAAAAAGCAAACGAACAAAATGGTGCACGCCTCCAATATTGAAAACACTCCACTACAAAGCTATTTCCATTGCTTTATTGAAGGGTCTTACTGTTAAATCACTAATCGCCTTCAACTCTCTTCACTATATTTCTCAAACTGCCATGACAATTCTCATGGTTTCATCCTCCAATTTGGCTACTTCATGTATAGTTGAAGTTCAAACTCTAGTCCCAATGAAAAAAGCGGCTGGCTTTATCAAAATTTAATAAAGCCAGTCGCTTTTTATTATTTATAGCAAAGACATTTTAAAAAGGTGGTAAATAAGAACGAATCAGTTAGAACGATCCTGACGATTCCGATTGTTAATTCGTTTTCTTGTTAGAGGGGTTTAATTGGTTCATTACTATCTCAACTATCACAATTGTTACGCTGATTGCTACAACCTGCATAATGACATGGTCAGGCAATAGCGTTAACTCAATACTCAAGAGAAGCATCAACATCACTAATCTAATAAGGAACTTCTTACTAGAAGACATGTTTACCCCCTTTAAGGATTTAGACACTTGATTCACCGATAAACTCCACATTCTCTACCACATGTGGGAGAGAAGGCAAAACAGCTCCTAATGCTTTTTAGGTTCATGATTAAGGTTGTGTACTCATACTGAAGACGAGAAATGTGCTTAGTAGATACATAAACATGATTGCATTAATTTGTATTCTAAACAGAATGAGGTCTCTCCACTTTTCGATTACCACTTAATTCCACATACGAAACATTTTTTATTCCCTGTTTATCACACCACTAATTCAAAAATCACAAGCCCTTTTTTCCATTTTTCTTTTACCTCAAGAATACTTTGCTTCACTTATTCCGATACTCATTACGTTATTCAGGGCTAAAGGGACAGGTACATCATCCCAAAACTGATTTAAAAATCAATGGTTATCGAAATATAAATTTATGGGTGGGACAATTAACCTTTCCTAATGCTACTAGAGGTAACACAACACGATGACAGCCGTTGTAGAATTTCTCTATAAACCTCCCTTTTTCTCTAAATGCTACATAAGGCGTAGGAGAGGAATACTCCACCAAAACAAAAAACAGGACATCGAACCTTCCTCGACATCCTGCAAGAGTTTAATCTCCTCATTCATTCTTTATCCTTATTCACTTTCTTCCTGCGCAAATAAATCCACATAGCACTATACGTAATCAACGCCAATATCAAAAAGACGGGTACAGATAAAACATCACGAATCACCATAACGGCTGCTCCACTCCTTTATTATTTTAGACTGTCCAATGGGACGGGGAAGAATAAATAGAAAAGGATTGCGATGGGGATGGAGATGATCAGCGCCTTAACCGGATTTCGATAATGGATATAAATCATCACGAACAAGATGATATTTAAGGGAATGTTTAACCAACCGTTCCAACCGTTATCATAGACGTACAATCCTTTATAGGCGAAGAGGGTCTCAAGCAGTGTGTAGAATCCTGCCCATATTGCGATGTAACTGAATTGAGTGATCCTTTTTTTCGGAAAGCGCTGCAGGTAGATGATGAGACCAACGGGACAGATAAAGAAGGTGAAGGCCATGTTAATAATCGAATGATTGATCCATTCTGCCGTAACCCCTCTGAACGCCCACAGTGTGTGATTGAAATAGAGGAAATTATATGTAAGATTGACCACTATGAAAAAGAGAATGGTAGCATACTGCTTTCTCCACTGCGACCAGTCGATAAATTTATAAGCAAACAAGACCCAAACGACCATCACGAATAATAAATACATAGAATCCACCTCAATTGGATTAAGTAGTTTCATCTTTGACAGCGCTTGGGTCTTTTATACGCGAGTGCCTGTCACCACCCGCTTTAGGTCGAACTAAGTCGAGTCATATTAATTCCCATAAAGGTAAAAAACACTACCCGGTAATCATCTAATCATCCACAAATGCAAAAATAAAAAGACATCTCCACTATCTAGAGACGTCCCTCACCTTACCTTTATACTGTCATGCAACATTTCATACATCATCTTCATCTTAATTAACTTCAACTCATTTTCTTCAAACCGCTGCACCAACGCTTTATTCGCCTGACCATCAGAAGTTATGTTCAATCTGATTAAGAATCGCTTTGTGGCGTTCACTTAAACGAACCTACCGCGTAGCAATGTTCTAAATGAGTGTTTAATAGATTTGCTTCCGCTTCTAGATCACTTTTGATCTGCGTTCTTAAGGCATCCTTTTGCCGCTGCCTTTCCCAGTAATCGTTCCACCAGTCAAAATCAAAGTCCATTTCTTCACCTCCTCTCTTTAAGATTCGTAACGTAGCCACTGTGCGAGGTATTGATCGGCTCGCATCAAGTCTTGACTCATTCGTTCCATGTTGTAAGCGATATCCGCTGTATCCTGATGCGTATCACCAAGTGATGCCATTAAGCTATCGAACATCTGGATATCAAATAACATCGGCACCCCGTCTACTGGTGCTTTTGTAAACTCATGAAAGTAGCTCTCCACGTCTGACGCATTTAATTTATCAAATTGCCCGCTTCCTACCGAATTGATGTATTTGCTTTTCATGTCGCGCATCGTGTTCATGTACACATCAAGGAATTCTAGCAACGCCTGTTTCGTTGCTTCAATTTGCTCTTCGCTGTGTTTCATTTCTTGCACATACATTTCCATTAAGGCTTCTTGGATTTGGATATGGAAGTCAGAGACACCGCTATTTTTCAGAGCGAGTGGGGATAGGTTGAGTTGACTTTGAAGTTTTTCGTCGAAGAGCACCTGTGGGACAAAGTAACCTTCGTCGCCATACAAACTTGAATCTAAGTAGTTTTTAATCCCATGCATGGCTACACCAGCCATACCCGCTTGGTCTGGATCATTCATATAATAAACAGAGCCAACCGATTTCTCATAATAGGTGCCTACCACGTCATCAGGATAGGTATAGCTGATGACGTTATCTTTGTATTCCCCATTAATGGCGTTTTGCTTTTGCTCAGGCGTTAATAGTGAATAAATGTCTGCAGCTGCGAAAGTGACGGCATTCGAATCGTGGTTCACCGCAAAATACTGTGCTAATCCCCCACCAAGTGAATGACCAACAAAGGTAATATTTTTAGCTCCATACTTTTTAACATAGTGATCCACTTTTTCTTCCGCTTCAGTAAATTGATTTTTATGTATATATGAAATGGTTCCCGCTTTTGAATCTAGTTCAGCTCGACCACTTGCTAGACTCGCATCCTGGGAAGGGGTTCCTAAATAAGCTGTTGTCCCATACCTCTTTTTGGTATAATTGGAATTGCCTAAAATGATGCCTTCGAGGTCTTCTTTGACATCTTTATACGACTCAGCAATGTCTGCTTTACTAATGGTGTTTTTCTCATATACCAAATTTCCATTTTCGATGCTTGCATCACCGGTCGCTAACATTGCGTCTTGGGAAGGGGAACCAACATATTTCGTTTCAACTTTAGTAGTTATTGGTTTTGGCATTTCTGTACCTCGAAAGCTGATAACGATTTCTCCTGAGTCAACACTTTGAAATACATACCCATTAAGGCCTGTATCTATATCTTTGATAACATCAATATTTTCCCAAACACTTGTTTTACCATTATTTAATTCAACAAAAATTCGTGATTTGTCATTGATATAGGTTTCTTCTGAGAGTTTACTTGCTATCTGGTCATTTATAGACTTGAATTTGCTCAAATAATATCTCTCCTTCTCATTTTCCGGAGTTTTCTAGGGGGTTATCCTATCAAAAAATTGTTATTATTAACCATTACCGTCATTATACTATTAGGAGGTTGTAGTGTGAACTCACAAGACGAAACTTATGATGATGAAACTGTAAAAAGAGCTAAAATCTCTACTACGAATTATCTGAAGAGCAACTTTGAAAATATTCAATCCGTTGAAATAACGAAAGTATACCAAAATGAAATGGGTGGCATGACGGTAGAAGGAAAAGTTAATAACGGAGATGGAGAGTTTTCTACTGGTATAGAAAATGATTTCTCTGTAGGTAACGTTGGCGTCAACAAAAAATTCCCAAATAGAAAAGAAGAATGCGCGAAAAATACTTGTGAATACGAATACTAAATTTATATTATCTATGGACCTTGCCTTCTAATGAACATAAACACTCTGTATCAAAAAACTAAAAAATCGCCTTAGCTAAAGCCTCACTTCGTTCCAAAACGAAGTGAGGCTTTATTTACTTTCTATCCAAATTTTCGTTTTTTAGATGTTTGACTTTTCCACTAAGGCATCTTATTTAAAAGTAAAAGACGAATATTAAGAAATTATCAGCCTGAACTGTCCAGGTCATTCATAAAACGTTTTTCTATTTGTTAAAAGTTTTAAGTATTACATCTAAAAATTCTAACATCTTATCAGAAGCGGTGTATAATAGTAAAAAAAAGGAAGGTGGTTATGAGTGAGAAAACCATCTATTGATTTAAAATATGATTTTGCATTCAAGTACTTGTTAGGTGTAGATGAGAACAAAAGATTTTTAATCCGCTTTTTAAATGACGTTTTACAACCCGATCGAGAAATTGACTCTGTTGAGATTGGTAACGGTGAAAACCCTGGAACGTATGAGGGTGACAAGAAGTCAATTCTAGATATACGCGCTAGAACGGATACTGGTACTTATTTAAATATTGAGATACAAGTGGGAGAGCAACAATTTATCGATAAACGAATGTTGTATTATTGGTCAAAAGTTTATGGCAGCCAGCTAGCACAAAGTGAACATTACACCCTTCTTAATAAAACAATTGGTATAAGCATTCTAAATTATAAGTTAAATGCGAATCAAAGCTTCAAATACCATACCAAATATGCATTGAAAGAGTTAGAGAAAGATTTCCTTTTAACTGATATAATGGAATTACATATTATTGAACTACCACTCTTCAAAGATTACTTTAAAAAGAACGATGGAAATGTAACATTAAAAGAAGATTTTTGGTGGCTTTTACTGACTGCGATGAATAAAAATGTTTTAGACGAGGTAATATATAATAAAATAGAAGAATTAGTAATCGGAGGTGATGACCTAATGAAGGATGTTATGCAACATTGGCACAAAATGAGCAAAGAAGAAGCCGAACGTTACTGGCAGGAAGGATTAGGTCAGGAAATGGCCTATTATGATGCTAATATTAAGAAAGATATAGAGATAGAAATCAAAGAAAACCAACTCAATAAATTAATCCAAAATGGGAAGTTATCAAAGGATGAAATAAGAAACATTATTGATCTGGATCCAGAAGTTTTTGAAATTCTTTATAACAGAAATAAAAAGTGAGATGAATATTATTAGATCAAACCGCACAAATATATTACTTTGTGCGGTTTTTTGTATCTGCATTTAACAATTCTACATTCGCAAGTGCCTGTCACTTCCCGATTTAAGCCGAAATTATAAGGTTCTATATTTACTCTATTTGTTATAATAAATTCATGTTCAATTTAGCTACGATGGAGCGATGAAAATGAAACGAATTCATATCTTTCTATTACTATCACTAGTAGTTCTAGGGAGCTGCAGTATGAACACTAACAGTGAAGAAACAATTGAAAAGGCGAAAGCCAGCGTAGAAAGTTACATTTTAAATAATTATCAAAATGTCGAAAGCATAGAGTTTAAAGAGTCTCCTTCTGCACCGATGGGTAGACTTGTTCTTGAAGGTACTGTTAATAAAAAAGCTACATTTAATATCGGAGTGAATGATGATTTTACAGTTGGAAGCATTGGCATGGGGGAAGGCTTTCCAGAGCCTAAAGAAGAATGTAAAGAACACTCCTGTGACTATGAAGTAAGTAAGTAAGTAAGTAAGATTTAATGCTCTCTCAGCCTGTTGCCTCAGATTATTGTCTGTGCAAGCAGGCTTTCTTTTTGCAGTATGTGGGCTATCTCTTCCCTTCAATACCGTTTAGGCCAATTGAGAAAATACATAAAGCTAGCTGATTGATATTTATACATAGAATGATTCAACTCGAGGTGAGCCCATATGAAATTCATCCGCATTTACGCCATAGTATCGCTAATTTTGCTCATTTTATTAGTTGGTTGTAGTGTGAATTCTAGTACGAAAGAATACAGCGACGAAACAGTGAGAGAAGCACAAGCAAACGTGACGAGTTACATAGAAAACAATTACGCTAACATCGAAACCCTTACAGTAACCGAGCCTTATGAAGCAGAAATGGGGATTATGACCGTGGATGGTAAAGCAAACGGTGAAGCTTTTTCCGTAAGCCTGGACACTGATCTGATGGTAGCTGGGGTAGCGATTCAAAGTGAACAGTTTCCTGAAAAGAAAGAAGAATGTTTGGAGAGAATATGTGACGATTAAATGCTTCTTACATTCAATGCGCTTACTCCATATTCGAGCTGAAGGTTAGGAGATGATCCAATTTCTACATTAAAAACGTTAACCCTTGTCGTTCTTCTCCTGTTAGCTGCTTGTAGCTTCAATACGCAAAGTGAGGATTATGACGACGAAACACTGGAAAAAGCAAAGGCTTCTGTTGAGAAATTCATCACGAATAATTATGAAGAGATTGAATCCGTTGAGGTCACTAAAGTTTATCAGAGTGAAATGGATGGCTTGAACGTCGATGGTACGATTAATGACGGAGAAGCTGAGTTTTCCGCTGGGATCGAAAACGACTTTTCAGTAGGTAGTATCGGGTTAGGCGAAGGATTTCCCAAAATGAAGGACGCGTGCAGGGATCAAACCTGTGATTACTGAGTAAAAATGAGCTCATGTTGCGAGCTCATCGCTCTTAATTAACTAACAAGCATGGTTCTAACAACGAGAAATCGTACCACTCCACCATGCACATGCTCCAGTAGAGATTTTCTCATAGTGATTATCCAGCTAACTCGTTTAATAATACTTATACCTTTTCAGCACCATAACACCGGCAATGAATAACAGAAAGGATATTCCCGTCGTACTACCGATGACGATCCAGGTGGATTGCCCCCATTGTTGTTCGACTAAAACCTTCGTCGCTTCTCCTCGTATGTTTCCAGGGCTCCATTCCATGAATTTCGGAAGTAATGACGTCAGCAGGCCGATCAGCGCTAGAAAGAGAAGACTGACACCGGCGATCCCGCTACTGTGCCGGATGATTGTTCCGACAAAAATGGTAACGGAGACGACAAAGAGCACCCAAAAGCAGTAAATGACGAGACTACTCACAAAGATCGTCCAGTCTACGGGAGAGAATAATAAATTCGTATAATACCATGTGAGGCTGTAGCTTAAGATGAGTGATAGGAGCAGGAGGGCAAGCTGGGCAACGGTCTTACTGCCTAAGTATTGCCACTCGTTAACGGGCCTCACCATGACAAGCGTAATCGAACCGTTTTGTCGTTCCTGAGCGATCACATTCATGGTTGCGAGAACGAACAATAGAGTACCGATCGTGCCATATTGAGACAGGGCGCCGCTCAATACTTCTTCCCCACTTGGTGTCGGGATCGTGATACTTGCTCCTTCTGGTAGGTTACCGGCCATATCGAGAATTTGCGGCATATAGTAACTTGTCAGTGGTTGCGAGATGCCGATGATCATGAGAACAACCGGGAGCCAGATCCATTTGCCATTCCGCATCAGCTCGGTGAATTCTTTGTTTAGCAGTGTTAGAAAACGATTCATTGTTTCACAACCTTCATATAAGCATCTTCTAATGAATCCTGCATGATTTCAAAGTGAGTCACGGATAGGTTCCGACCGATGAGCTCCTGTAAGAGTTCATTAGGGTGGACATGCTCAGGAAGGCTTACTTTCACTGTATTAGGGTCAATGTACTCATAAGCCTCGATGATCTCAAGCTGTTCGATGATTCCGTTCATCGGTTCTTCGGTTTGCACTTTGATTGGCAGAGAATCAACTTCTTTACGTAAGGAAGGTAATGATCCTTGCCACTTTAGACTGCCGTCTTGCAGGATGAGGACTTCATCGCAGATTTGCTGTGCATCATGTAAGATATGGGTCGAAAAGAGAACCGTCATGTCTTGTTTAAGTTCTTCGATCAGGTATAAGAAATCCCGCCTTCCTTTTGGATCAAGCGCTGATACCGGTTCGTCTAGAATGAGAAGCTTCGGTTTGTGAAGCAAAGCCTGCGCTAACCCGAGACGCTGTTTCATTCCCCCTGAGAATCCACCAATTTTTTTATTCATCGCCTCTTCTAAGCTGACGAACGTGAGCGTCTCCTCCACTCGATCTTGAAGCTGTGCTTTTGGTATGGAGGAGAGCTTACCGGCAAAATAAAGAAACTCTTTGGCTGTCATCCAGTTAAAAAAAGATGGGTGCTGAGGTAAGAAGCCAATCAATGGACGATAGTCTTTTGGCTCATATCCCCTAAATTGGATGGATCCCGAGTCAGGTGTAAGGATGCGTGCTAACATTTGCAACGTCGTCGTTTTCCCTGCTCCATTGGGACCTAATAAGGCGATGCAGCTTCCTTCATGAATGGTGAAGGATAGATTCGAGACAGCTCTTTTTTCTTTAAACCGTTTCGATAGATTGTCGATATCCACAAGCATGATTCTCACCTCCCTAATTGTTTCTACGTCCGATCACAAAGTAAAGAATCGCCCCAAAGAGATTCACAAAAAGGATAAGAACAATCCACAACCATTTTGGTCCGTTCGTTTCCTTTTGCTTGATACAACTAACAAGAGCTGAAATGGTTAAGATCGCCTGTAAGATCAATAATGGCGCAACTAAAGCCCAGTTAATATCGTTCAAGATTTCCATTTTTTTCACCTCTTCTCCTTTAACCTTCGTTTATATGGCCATACGACGAACAGCAAGTAAAATAACGTCGGCATCGGCAATTGAATCAGTCCCCAGATCCCCCATAGCCACGGGTGACTGCCTTTTTTCTTGGCATCGACAAAGAGAAGCATGCTTTGGGTTAGTAACAAGAGAATAAGAATCGGAACTAAGATGTAGAGCTCAAGGTTTGTCATGACTGAAGCTTCCTTTCTTATTCACTTTTTTATAGGTGAAATAGACACCAAAAGGAACGATCAGGCTTGCTACGATCTGGATGAACAGAAAGAAGATCGGAGCTTGGAAAAGACTTACGGTGACTGCGGTTAAGATGACAATCGCTGTTAACAAGAAGATCGCACTTTCGATATAAAACGCTTTTTTCTTTTTTTGTTGAAAGATCACAAGTTGCTCCTGCATATCAACGTGGGAAAGTGATTCGTTTCCAAGCTCATCGATCTGCTGCCAATCCTGTTTGAGGTGTTGCACGATCTTTTTTTCATCCTTGTCACTCACGGCGTATCCAACTCCTTTCGTAGCTTCTGTATTCCTGTATGCACCCTGGATTTCACGGTTCCTGTACGGATGCCGAGCATTTTCCCAATTTCATCGTACGAATAGCCATAATAATGCCGTAATAAGATCGGAACTCTCAAAGTGGAGTCTAACGTGTTAAAATCTGTAAAAAGATCGCTCCAGCTCATTCCTTTTGTGCTGGATTCCCACAAAAGCTTTCGCGACAGGGAATGCTTCTCCTCATCCACCCATTTCTTTTCTCGTTTCTGCTTCCGTAGCACGTCAATGTAAAGCCTTGAAGCGATCGATATCATCCAGGTCGAGAACTTCCCTTCCCCCTTATAAGAAGAAAGCTTCACATAACACTTCATCATCGTCTCCTGAGCCAGATCAACGCTAGTCTCTTCATTTAACGTTAGTTTCAACAGATATTTATAGAGGAAAGCATAATAGCACTGAAAAAGCTGCGTGAACGCATCATCGTCTCCGGCTTGTGCCTGCTGAATTAATTGAATCTCCTCCTCGCGTTCCATACAACCCTCTCCTTTGCCTGCACCTATATGACGCTGACCTCTTTGAAATCGTTCATTTTTTCTATTCATTATTTTTCCCACTAACGATACATAAAAGAATGAAATTTTAAAAACGTTACGCTATAACAGAATGCAACCAATGCAATTTTGTTTCTTCTTGTTTGGATAACGATTATTCTTTTACTATGAGCAATGACTCAAAATCCACTGAAGAGGTGACGACCTATGGCAAATATACTGATGATCAACGTACCAGCTGAAGGACATGTCAATCCGAGTCTAGGCATCGCAAAAGCGTTGGCAGACCGTGGAGACAACGTCTATTATATCTCTACTGAAAAATTCAAAGACCGTTTAGAAGGTGTCGGAGCAAACGTGATCCTTCATGAGAATCGATTACATAGCTTAGAAATCAATCATTCTACTCCAGAAGGAATCAACTCCTTTTTAAATGTTCTCATCCAAATTTCGTTAGATATCCTATCGCTCACAAAAGAGTTAGCGAAAGACGTTTCATTCGATTTTGTTTACTACGATTCCTTTGGTCCGGGAGAATTAGTAAGAGACTATTTACAAGTACCAGGCTTCTCTTCCTCTGCTTCCTTTATCATCCCAGAGGATTATAAGAAAAACCTTCCGCTTCATCCAGACGCTTCAGTACCTTTTGAAATCGATGAAAAAGGGAAAGCGCTGTTAGAAACGATGAAGCAAGAGTATGGGGTCGCTCCTAAGAGCATGCTTCAGTTCATGCAGAATCAAGGCGAGCAAACGATGGTCTATTCGAGTGAGTATTTTCAACCTCAGCTAGAAGAGTTTGGTGAAGGGTATCATTTCATTGGACCTAGCTTCCCAGAGCGAAAAGGCGCTCATGATTTCCCAATCGAACAGCTTGAGAACGAGAAGGTCCTTTATATTTCGATGGGCACCGTGCTCGATCATGTCGAAGGCTTCTTTAACCTGTGTATCGATGCCTTTTCTGATTTTCCAGGAAAAGTCGTCATTGCAGCAGGATCAAGTGCTGATTTCACTAAACTTAAAAAGGCGCCAGATCACTTCCTGATCAAGAGATATGTGCCTCAATTAGATGTTTTGCAGCATACGAATGTGTTCCTCACCCACGGTGGAATGAACAGCGTCAATGAAGCGATCTATTATGACGTCCCGATGGTGGTGCTCCCTCGTGATAAGGACCAACCTATGGTCGCAGCACGCCTTGCCGACCTTCAGGCAGGGATTCCAATTTTCCCACATGACATAACGAAAGAAGCGCTGCAGCATGCGGTGGATCAGGTCAGCAAAAATGAGAACTATCAACGTGGCATCCAAAAGATCAAAGCGAGCTTTCAAGCCTGCGGTGGCCCAACGGAAGCGTTAGAAATCATCGACGCTCACCTTTTAGCGTCCAAATAAAAGAATCATAGAGCAAGCAGGACACGATGTTGATTCACTTATGAAATAACCGTATACTTTTGATGGATACTAGTAGACTATTTTTACATGGAAACGATAGAGGGAGGACGACGAATCGTGATCGATTTGCGCAGTGATACGGTAACGAAACCAAATGAACAGATGAGAAAAGCGATGTACGAAGCTGAAGTAGGCGACGATGTGTATGGGGAAGATCCTACGGTCAATAGGCTCGAACAAATCGCTGCACAAACTCTTGGAAAAGAAGCGGCTTTATTTGTCACAAGCGGTACGCAAGGAAATCAAATTGCTGGATTAGTGCACTGTCAGCCTGGTCAAGAAGTGATCATGGAATCTCAGGCACACCTATTTCTTTACGAAGCGGCAGCATTGTCTGCCTTTGCTGGTGTACAAATCAAGACGATAGATGGGAACCGCGGTGCGATGAATCCAGGAGATGTTGAAGCGGCCATCCGAGGCGATGATATTCATCAGCCTGAAACAGGATTGATCTGCATCGAAAACACCCACAACAAAGCAGGTGGCGCGATCGTTCCCCTTGAAAATATGGAACAAATCTATCAACTAGCGAAGAAACATCAGATCCCCGTTCACTTAGATGGGGCACGATTATTCAATGCTGCTGCAGCTTCTCAAATCCCCGTAAAAGATTTTGCGCAGTATACTGATTCCGTTCAGTTCTGCTTATCGAAAGGGCTCGGAGCACCAGTCGGTTCCATTATTGCCGGTTCTTCTGAGTTTATCGGGAAAGCGCGAAAGTGGCGTAAACGCCTGGGTGGCGGTTTGAGACAGGCTGGTGTCCTAGCTGCACCCGGTATTATTGCGCTCGAAGAAAATCCCAAGCATCTAGAGACGGATCACGAAAACGCGAAATATCTTGCTGAAGGTCTTCAAAATACTAACGGGATCGTCCTTGAAAATCAAGTCGACACGAACATCCTCTTAATCGATATTACGAATACGATGCAAACCACCGAAGACTTCATTCATCTTTTAAAGGAACACGGCATTTTAGCTGGCGCATTCGGTCCGAACGTTATCAGATTTGTGACGAACAACGGCATTACGAAGAAGGACATCGACCATGCCTTATTAGCTATCAAAAAAATCGTAAGCTAATCTCTGATTTATATCTTTCACATTGGTATAGCAGATGAAGCCATCTGTGTTGAACTATAAAAAAAGAAGACCCACAGCTAGGATCATGTTGTGGGTCTTCTTTGTTGTGAAATCAACGCTTCACAGGTAGTCATATGAATGAGGTTCACCGAATTGGCTAACAATGGACGGCCCCTTATGGAAAATCGTTTCCTTGCTTGCTATAAATTTCATAAGCAAAATAGCCAACTAAATAACCTAATGCAGCTCCTACATTAACTGAAAACAGGAAAGAGATCGAAAAAACCATTCCAACCATCACGCCGATCGCAGTACCCAAAAGCATTCCTAATGGGATTAAACTATCCAATAAAGTTTGAGCCGCTTTAGAATTTTTCTTACCCAGGTTGCCTTTGTCAGATTTACGCTTAAGCCTTCCAATAACAGCTACTACAATTCCCCCCACGAGTACAAGAGGCCCAATTGTCTCGGCTAACCACATGGTAAAATCTCCTTTCCCTTACACCACTTTGCCACTAACATAACACAATCTAACGAGTTAGATCCTACTATTACTGAATGCTCTTTACTTTAAGGAGTTACTTAAACCGAACCCACTCAACCTCTCTCGTCTCCCCATTCAACTTAAATTCCATCAGATGAGGTGCCTCTCCATACGGATTTTCAACCGTCACTTCCCACATGTTCTCGTTTTCTTGTATTTTTTTCATTGGCGTGGCTTTTAAAGCCCGTTCATATTGCTGTTCGGTTACGTTCTCCTCTTCTCCATCGTGTTTCAAGAAGAACGCCCCGTTTTCTTCGTAGCCGATGTGATCTCCGATATGATATCTTAGCCATTTTACAATTTCAGGAGAATCTTGTTGGGCGACATCAAGGACGTTTTCTTTCGTAATGTCGGGTTCGACTACAGATTGATCAAATAGGAAATGCTCGCTTACATTGCATTTAGCGTCACAGAGTTCAACGAAAATAGCCTCAGCAGGCAGCTCGCTATTCTTCACCTTTTCTTTACCCGCTGTATCGATTCGAAAGGTGTTCTGATCAGTCACAGAAAAAGTGGATCGCTGTCCGCTGGCATTCAAAATGTAGGACTCTGTCCCATCAAGGTCGATCATCGGTTTCGTGATGAGATCAACCTGAGCCAAGAAAAAACGTGCCTCTGTAACCGTCGCAGTCGCATACTGAAGATCGTCTCTCTCTACCTTTTTTCTTTTCACAATGAATGTTTGATCATCATCTGAGAGTGTAATCGTATAATGAATCTTTTCTGGGTAGGCGTTCTCTTCTACACTCATGCGAAAATCGCGCATCTCCCCTTCTTTGCTGATTTCGACTTTGAAATCAATGACCTTCGCTCCTGATTCTTCGCTAAACTTGCTATGTATGTTTTCCCATTCTTCAACAAGACTTCCATCGTAGAAGTTCGTATTCTCGACAGGAACTTCCCTCGGCTGCTCAAACACGAAGGTTTCCGCCCATGGTACGATCGTCATGACGATAAAGACAATTAACCCAAGGCATGCCGCTCGTCTTTTAGCTTTTGCGTTCACCTTTACGGGATTGAAAAACAATAAGTAAACGAGGAATCCAAGCGGTAGCCTCCACTCGTTCACATGAACCGCAAGCCCTCCCAGAATGGTGTACCCAATAAGTTTCAGAAACAAGTATGGTTCGAAATCATCAGACCTGCGATAGATGAAGATCGTCACAATCAAAATCAAAAAGTAGAAGAATAAACTTATGAAGTTCGTCATGTTGCCCTCCTCGAATTGCCGTCGTCTTTTAAAATGGTAGCACAGTTTCAATTTCCTTAATATCCCTTATTGTGACTACAAAAGCCTTGCATCTCCTCTATGATTACTAATTTCCCGTTGCAAATATACCCCTATAGGTATTATGATAAGAATACACCTTCGAAAAAGGTGAAAAACGAATCAGTTGATAAACAACCCCATGAAGAAAGTAACTTCCATGTGGATTTTAATTAGGATGAGGTGTTACATCGATGGATATAGCCTTTTTATTAACCGTATTTATACTTGGGCTAGCTGGGTCATTTATGTCTGGGTTAGTCGGCATAGGCGGCGCCATTATAAATTACCCGATGCTGTTGTATATACCGCCGTTGCTTGGTTTTGATGGATTTAGTGCCCATACAGCCGCTGGGGTTGTCGCAGCGCAGGTACTGGTCGCGTCGTTTGGAGGAGTTCTGGGGTACCGCAAAGGAAATTACCTTTATAAACCGCTCATTTTATACATGGGGTTCTCCGTTTTAACCGGTAGTTTGATCGGTAGTTTTAGTTCACAGTATTTTTCAGAACAAGTCATTAACTTCGTTTACGCTGTTTTAGCGCTGATCGCCGTCGTCATGATGTTCGTACCAACGAAAAAAAGGGATGAACAGCAAGGTGAGATCTCGTTTAATAAATGGATCGCCACTCTTTCAGCATTCATTGTCGGTCTTGGGGCTGGAATTGTTGGCGCAGGCGGAGCTTTTCTACTCGTACCGATCATGCTTGTGGTTCTGCGGATACCCACAAGGGTAACGATTGCTTCTTCTTTAGCAATCACGTTCATCTCCTCGATTGGAGCAGTGACCGGAAAATTATTCGCTGGCGATATCCCTTTCCTTCCGGCTATTGTCATCGCCGTCGCAAGCATCATTACATCACAGCTTGGCGCAAAAGCTGGGAAGAACATGAATACAAAAATATTGCAGATGATCTTAGCTGTCTTGATTGCAGCGACCGCGATTAAAGTTTGGTCAGATATTTTATTTTAATTTCTCTTCAAGGAGGATGACCGTCCACAAATAATGACCCACAAATTATTTCCTAGTTTGTGGGTCGTTTTAATTTACTAACACCTGAAATTGCACCTGTATAAAAATGTGGGATACAAAAAGGAGCAATTTCCCGTTGGAAAATGCCCCTCATCAAAATCTTACTCAGTCAATGGTATTTTAATATTCTCGCCGACCTCAAGTACACAGTCATTGCGATTCTCAACTGGAGCAAAAACCATGACATATTCATCATCTTCGCCCTGTACTTCGCCTTTACTAAAAATCGGATCAACTCGTTGACCATTCGACCTTAAAAACACACCGGATTTTTTTCATCGACTATATAACCGTCTTCTTCATCTATTTTTCTTGCGTTTAAAAATTGTTTCTCTAATTCACTCATTACTTCATATCGCATTCCGTCTTCGTCAGTCATTATTTTCGTATCTTTTCCAGTGACGACAACTCTGGTTTCTAGTGCGGAAAATTCTACACGCTTAATGTGATACGTGATATTCTCAAAACTGAATTCTTTATCGATATTCACGGATTCCCTTTCTGAAACCGCAGATTCATCGAGTTTAAAATCAAGCGGCCAAACCGCTTCCACTTTGCTAGAAGAAGTTTTATCATAGATGGTTAAATCCTCGACTTCTAACCGAACCTCCTGCCCTTCATAAGGCTTGATCGATTGGAACGATAATGCCTCTACCACTTTGTTTTCTTTGGCATCATAATATCTGCTCCCCCAACCAACCGTGTGGAGGTTGGTCTTTTCTTTATCAGACACAATTAAGTTAATGGTGCTGTATCCTTCAAATAGGTCTATATAATAATTCTCTAAATCGGTTTTATCACTTTGATAAGTGAGTAAAAGCTTTGTTTCTTTATCATCCGTCATTATTTTCTCAAACCGAACCGTGATATCATGTTCTTTATCATAATAAGTTTGACCAATCGACTTGCCGTATCCCATATCGAGTGCCTTTTTAACCCCGATATCATCGATGTGCTGACTAGAAAATAGTTTATCATATACTTCTTGAAGAGCAGCTAAAGCTGGTGTAAACGTTAAAGTAGAGAAAACAATTAAACAAATAGCCGCAGCTAGTGATAATCTTTTCGTTATATTTCTCTTTTTAAGGGCTTTGACCTTATTGACTGCAGCGGTCTCTCTTGGCTCTTGGAGATGATCTGCCTGATGTAATCTATGCTCCAAATCGTTCCAGACATCTGGCACTTGATTTTCAATAGCTTTATTTAAATGTTTTTTAATTTGTTCTTCCTTCATTAAAATCCCTCCTCACTCTAACCCTTTTTTCATTCGCTTCATTGCTCTACTGTATTTCCAAACCACCGTACCTATTGGAATTCCTACTATTTTGGCGATCTCTCTATGCTTTAATCCCGAGATATCTTTCATGATGACAATCTGCCTCTCTTCGCTATTCAGGAGCTCCAAGTATTTCGACAAAACCATTTTGTCTAAAGGATCTCCGGATAAATACGGAACCCGTTCGAAGTACTCATTATCAAAACCTGTTAATTCACGTTTTTTCTTTCGATAGTAATCCAAAGCCGTATTTCTAGAAACGCGGATCAGCCATGCTTTCACATTAGAAATCTCATCATGCTCCATATGTTGAAACAATTTGATAAATACTTCCTGTAAAACATCTTCAGCCAATTCAAAATCTCTTAAGATTGATAAAGCCATAGCAAACACATGTTTTTTATTATCATTGAATAATTGCTTAAACTCATCTAAGTTTTCAATAGATTTCTCTGAATTTTCCATGCTTATTTCATTCATTTGGCACCTCCCTTTACACAACGTAGACGATTCAACTTCATGTTTTATTGGTGAGTTTAAGATTTTTTTCAAATCGATTCACTGAAAGGAGTTACAGGCAACAAAAATGGAACTTCATAAATTCGAAGTTCCTAGAGGTATCTGTTATTTAAAAAAACGCGTTACTTCCTCTTTCATCAAACTGAACGCTTTCTCATGTCATATGTAAAGCAACTACTGATGAATCATTCTATTCATGAACAAGAAGCTAATCGTACCAAGAAGAAGGACCTTATGCTCATAGGATAGCTGATCAGATAAATCGACGATATCATTGTCGACATCACGGAAAATTTTCGTGTACTCATGTGGGAAACGTCCGTTGTAAAAATGCGCCCATCGATGGTCTTGCTCATCATAGAGGGAAAAATCTCCAGAGAAACTAGATGTCTTCACCGGTAGAAGGGCATTCCCTTGATTGTCTTGTATTTCCCCTTTTATATGTAGGAAACTCTTAAACTCTTCTTGTACGTAGTTCCCTAAGTGGGTTCCTTCTCCATCACAAATCGTTACAACTGTTTCCTTAAACCCTTTTCGCTTCAATCGAAACACTTCTTCTCCTTTACTGTTATAAAAGGAAAATGCGCTAGGTACTAAGAACAAAAACGAATTTCGAAACCACACTAGTGGCTGTAACCACCAGGGGAGATTGACTGGCTCCAATACTCCCGCGTAAGCACCATTTTTCTGAAACGCTAGCAGTCTTGGAATAAAACCGGCATCTGGCTTCCATACCACGTGTTCACGATCGAGTAATGGACCGTCAGCTTCAGGAATGGACATGTTCTTGACCTGGTTATATTTATTCCGACTAGATAGGAGGATACTTGCCATTAATAACACAGGTAACAGAAGTGCTGAAGCCTCTAGCCACTCCATCCCTGATTGAGGATTAACGTATCCTACATAGGCAGCTAAAATAAGGAGTGTGATCCCTAGAAGAATCAATGCAAGTTTCTCTCTTCTTTTGTACATTTTTGCAATCATACTATGACACCACTTTCTAGAACGCTAATCTCGTACTGGCTCATATTTGAGTTTAAACGCCTCGATTAAAAAAGTAAATATTTCTATTTATGGTTACTTGTTACACTTACTGTTTCTACTAAATCCAAATTTCCTTTCAAAAAAAGAAACCTACCTTATGACAGATACGTTTCTGATACGCGAAGATCAGTCGACCTTCTTTCTATGACGTGAATTTGTTTATCACGCTAACGATTCAAACATGCTTACCTGTTTCAAAATCCTCCATCTGCCTTCTTATATTTACTCTCATTCTGCCGAAGTTCCTCGGTTGACCTGGTTCTTCCAAGTGGATTTTTGCCCTCCCCTTGTTTCTTCGACTTCTGTGATCTTTTGTACTTGTATAAAGCGACTATCGAAAACAAAATAACAATAAACAAAATCCAACTAATCGTTTCAACCATACGATACCTCCTTCAAACCATGCATATCGTTTAATAGACGTTACCCTGATTGATAACGGACTATTCGACGTTCGGCATAATACCATATTCAATTATCTAGTCGATTTCATCTTCAGACGCTTCCACTACTGATAACGCTGAAGCTAGGAAAAGACCAAATCAATCACAAAAGCTATGGCAACTCCGCTCTTAATGCACAATGTGATCTTCCTTCATATCCACATAGACAGTACCGTCTGTCTGTACCTCTGCATAGAACACATCAGAAGGAGATGTCGCCCCCGCTCGTACCACTTGCTCACGCTAACCATTTCTCATCACGATTCAACTTCACCAGGTTCTTCTCGTTAACCACTCCATCTGATATAACTTCCGTTGCGATGGGGAACACTTTTGGTTGATTCAAAAGATTCATATCGATTCTCGTCACAGGCTGGTGAGGATCGGTTTTTAAAACAGAGAGCTTGCCAGTCGTCTCAAATATCGCGAAGTCGACCTCTGAAAGTTGAAAGACACTCTTGTCTCGTAAAAGCGTTCGCAACGTATCAATATCCAAACGCGTTTGACGAAGAGCACGTTCCATGATCTTTCCTTCCCGAATAACGATGATCGGCTCTCCCGTCGTTACCTTTCGTACCCCTTTAAATTTAATATCGATAAACCCTATAACTAAGGTGAAGAAGATCCAGGCAACAAGTACGGTCACACCTTTTAGAATACTTAAGTTCTGATTGACTGCTATATTTGCTGCAAGTGATCCGATTGCTATGGCAGATACCCAGTTGAAGAACGTCATCTGACTGATCTCTTTTCTTCCGGCGATTCTTGCTAGTACAAATAAGACAAAGAACGTGATCGTCACTCGAAATAACAATTCTGACATACTCATTGTAAAACACCTTTCTCCAGGCGATTTATAGACAGCCTAAGCCGTAGATGAATTAAACAGCATTACCTCCTACTATCTGCTATTTTGTTCATGAGTATTCGTTCAAGACCTGTTATAGTGCCTGTCACCACCCGATTTCGCTCGAACATTGTCGAATCCAACGGTAAATCCATTGTCTGACAAGGCTCCTTCGCTTACCTTGTTTGTGCTCTCCAACTAACTCCACTATAATGAAGAACAAACTAAGTAACTTACCTGTCTAGAAAGGAGTACCAAATGTACCATACGAAAATGACAACATGGCGAACAATTCTCTTCTTATTGATCAGCATGCTAACGACACTAGCGATGTTCCTAATCGATCCGATCTCTTCCAAATCTGGCGAATCTACTGCTGGATTTGTTATGATTTTTATACTAGTTGGCTGTGTGCTTTCTATTCTGTTCGCATTCATCGTGTATCGAACGAGTGATGAGAAAAAAGGATGGGCGACGATCGGACTGCTCTTCACGATATTCAACGTAATTGTAACCGTTTACTTTATTTGGGTTGGAATTCGCTTAGCACACGAAGGCAACTGGAACGTGCCGTTTTTATCATAGCGACCGTAAACTTACTCGTGTAGAAAAGGAGTGATCTTCATGAATACCCAATATTTCATCGGAATTGCTCCCCCCACTGACTACCTCGAACGAGTTGTACAGTTCCAACAACAATGGATGAACTTCCTGATCGTAGAGCCACACGTGACGCTGAAAGCACAGGGTGGATTGACCCCAGATAAGAAGTGGATCGAGAACGTTAAGAACAGTTGTAAGAAGATAAGTCCTTTTGAGCTATCATTAGCTAAACCGGAGTACTTCGGGGATAACATTCTCTATTTAAGTGTGAAATCGGAAGAGCTGTATTCGCTTCACGAAGCCCTCGTGCGGGAGATCGGGCCATCAGAAGATTTAATCAAACAGTACTTTGAACTGGAGGATTTTGTCCCCCACTTAACGCTTGGAAAAGAACAGTTCGACCTTTCGAAGCAGGAGCTCAAAGAAATGGCGCATTTAGCCGAAAAGGAATTAACGCCTTACCCTTCGTTCATTGTAAAATCCATTCGAGTTTATGAATTGAATACTGAAACTAAACGGTATGAACCATATTTGGATATACCGCTCGGTGATAATGAAAGAGGGGGTCAGGCACGTGCCTGACCCCCTCTTTCATCTCTTACCACCTAGCCGTTAACATTTTCCTTCTCGTATAGAACTCGACGCCATCTGATCCATTCGCATGGAGATCGCCATAGAATGAATTCTTCCATCCGGAAAACGGGAAGAACGCCATCGGAGCGGGTACGCCAATATTGACGCCAAGCATGCCAACTTCGATGTTTTCTCTGAAGTAGCGCACGTTGCTGCCATCCTGGGTAAACAGGCAGGCACCGTTTCCGAAGTCGGATTCATTTGTGAGCTCGATCGCTTCTTCCAGGCTCTTAACGCGAACGATTGAAAGCACTGGGGCGAAGATCTCGTCTTTCCAGATTTGCATCGAGCTGTTCACGTTATCGAAGATCGTCGGTCCGATGAAATACCCTTTATCGTTGTAAGCTTCATCAGTACGGCCATCACGCACGAGTGTTGCGCCTTCTTCCTGTCCCTTTTGAATATAGCTTTCCGTTCTTTCTTTGTGTTCTTTACGGATCACTGGTCCCAAGAAGACATCATCATCGAGTCCGTTACCGATTTTGATTTCGTCTGCTTTTTCATTCAGCTTTTGGATCAGAGGTTCAACAACGTCATCGACTGCTACAACGACGGAACAGGCCATGCATCGCTCACCTGCAGATCCGTAGGAAGCAGCAATAATTTCTTTAACCGCAGCGTCAAGATCCGCGTCAGCCATGACGATGGAATGATTTTTCGCACCGGCGAGAGCTTGAACGCGCTTGCCGTTCGCTGCACCTGTTTTGTAAACGTACTCGGCAACAGGCTGCGAGCCGACGAAGGAGATCGCTGGCACGTCTTTATGTTCTAAAAGTCCATTCACAACATCATGCGCACCGTGAACAATATTCAGCACGCCGTCAGGAAGTCCCGCTTCTTTGAACAGCTCTGCCAGCCGGTTTGCTAGTAACGGCGTACGTTCAGATGGTTTGAGGACGAATGTGTTCCCCATCGCGATCGCTAGTGGAAACATCCAACACGGCACCATCATCGGAAAATTGAATGGCGTGATTCCACCGATGACACCGACAGGATAACGGTACATCCCTGATTCTAGATTCGTTGCAATATCAGGGAGTTGTTTTCCCATCATCAATGATGGCGCGCCCGCTGCGAACTCCACGCATTCGATTCCGCGCTGCACTTCTCCCTGCGCTTCTTTCAAACTTTTTCCGTTTTCTTGCGTTAACAACCTGGCGAGCTCGTCCCAGTTGTCGACGAGAAGCTGCTGGTATTTGAAAAGAATTCGCGCTCGTTTTGGGACCGGTGTTTTACTCCACGTTTTGAAGGTGGCTTTCGCTACTTTCACAGCTTCATCAAGATCTTCTCTTGTGGAAATCGGAACCTGGGCGAGCTCTTCGCCAGTAGCTGGATTCGGTACAGTTTGGAATTGATCGGTTTTAGCATCTACCCATTTTCCGTTGATATAGTTTTGTAGAACGTTGGTTGCAGTCGTTGCCATGAAGATTTCCCCTTCCCTGATACTCGTGATTTGACTAGCGTGTTTTCACTTCACTTGTAAACTCGTAATCATAACAAATGCGGTACAGGTCTTCTAACTCACCTTGCGTTGGTAGTCTCGGGTTATGTGCAGGACTGCCGCTATCGAGTGCATCGGCTGCCATTTTGCTGATCGCGTTCGTGTAAGCGGTCTCGTCGATCCCCCATGATTTGAGGTTCGGAATGTCTAATTTGGAGCAAAGACTTTTCACTGAGGCCACCGCAACATCTGCCGCTTCATCATTCGATAACGCAGAACGATCTTGCTGAAAAATACGTCCAAGATCCGCAAGGCGATCCGTGCAGGAATCTTTACTATATTCGAGCACAGCCGGAAGCAGCATCGCGTTCGAATAGCCGTGCGGCACATGAAAAAGAGCACCGATCGGACGTGACATGCCGTGAACGAGACAGACAGAAGCATTTGTAAAAGCTATTCCCGCCTGGAGAGCTCCCAAACTCATCGCTTCTCTCGCATCCAGGTTATCGCCATCTTTGTAAGCGCTCTCGATATTTTCCACGATCAGCTTCATCGCGGATAGCGCCATCGTATTTGTCATGGGATGTGCCCGTTTTGATAAGTAAGCTTCAACGGCATGGCTGAGCGCGTCGATCCCCGTTGCGGCGGTGACGTGCTTTGGAGACGAAGCGGATAAAAGTGGATCGACGATCGCCACTGCTGGCATGAATGCAGGCTGTTTGATCATCATTTTCACATCAGTTGTTGTATTCGTGATAACCGTAACATCCGTTGCTTCTGAACCGGTTCCCGCCGTTGTCGGAATAGCAAGGTGCGGAATCGGATCCTTTTCTGCCAACGTACGATCTGCCCGATAATCGCCTATGTATCCCCCGTTCGTTGCGAGGACGGCTATAGCTTTCGCCGTATCAATACAGCTTCCCCCACCGAGCGAAATCACGAGATCACACCCTGTGTTTTGAAATAGCACGAGCGCTTCGGCCACATAGTCGTCCGTTGGTTCCGATTCAACACCTGTGTATTGTTCAAACTCGACACCATTTCTCTCGAGATACTCCTGACACTTGCCGACATACCCAAGACCGGACATCACCTGATCACTTACAATAAGCGCTTTTTGCCCGCGAAGAGCCGCTTCCACGCCAATTTGTTCAAATGACTTTCTTCCATAAAGAATGGTTTGAGGTGAACGAAAAACCGCAAAGTCTTCCACAACATCTCTCCTTTCATCTAACGAATTTGAAGCAAGTATGGGATTGGAGTGACCGACGATCGAAAAGGCAGTTTCTCGATGTTCACAAGCGACAGTGTCGTTTTGCCTTCGTTATATACTTTCTTGATGGCGCTATCTTTTTCCTACCACTCTAGTTGATTAAACGATACTCGAGAAGTTATCGCTCTATGAAAAGCGACAATGTCCCAAGCACTTTAATAAGTAAATGAACACCTGAAATGACACGCTGATTTCAAACGCACCATGCTGTTGGTTCGTTTCTAAATTTGTGCGCTAAACAGCATGCCATGATCGGTACAAAAAAAGAGCCATTTCCCGGTCGGAAATGCCCTGTGCCACTAACAAATTCCACAATCACCTCAAAGATTACTTAGACAATGACAATGTCGTACATACCCAATGTTTCGTGCTGATGTTTCTACTTCTCCACCCTCTTCTTTTCAATTCTTTCGCAATCATTTTATTAAAAAATCCGTGACCAACTAACACGATCGAAGTGTGTTCTTTAGCAGCTTCACTTAATTTCAAAGCTGCTTGTACAGCACGTTTTTTTGCACTTGTAAACGACTCGCAGCCCTTAGAATATCCCAAAAACCACATGACCCTTAAGATAACTGCCCAAACGTTAGGCTTTACCTTTATCGTGTCAGGAACATGTATGAACGTTGGAAGTTCTACTTCTCGAAAGGTTGTGTCAGATTTGGGAGTTAATGCGGGGCTTAGAAGTAAAGCAGACTGAACGGATCTTTTTAAATCACTTGTGAATACAAGCTCACTCGATAACACTTTTTCGATTGAGTCAGATGGATAAGCGTCTTCTTCGGCAGCTCCTACGTGATCGTATTCGATCATCCAATCTTTAAAGGAACGATAGGAAAGAGGCTCACTTGCCCTACATAATGATTTGCCGTGTCTGATTAATGATATTTCCATACAAAGTCTCCTTACCACTAAACCTTCAAGTCAAATTTAAAATAACGGTAATCCTTTATTCAGTAAGAACTCCAGAGCTTATGAAAAAGTAAACCATCCACTATAAGTTCATTTGATGAAGAGCACGATACTTCACTATGAATGGCAAAAACAGTGAAACTAAAATGATGGAACTCGTTACCATTACTAAGGAATCTACCAATGTAACTCCGAACATTTTTGTGCCGAAATGAACGAAAACGCTACTAATCGTTACGGTGACTAACGCTAACTATCATTCGAGAAGAAAAAGCGATCTGATGTCTACTTCCGCAGTTGGTACAAGTGATAGGTTTAAATCCAATCCACAATGAAAAGAAAATAGCAGTCCAACTGAACTGACTACGACAGACATCACAATTTTGAATGGTCATCACCTCCCGACGATCTGTTAGCATCATTATTTTTCACACAAATGCTTCTCTTTCGTTCAATCAGGATGACTTTTAGTTACCCTTTTGCACGTTTTTCTTCATAAGAGAAGCTATTTGTCTATTATCCTGTTCAGAAGTGTTTTCTAGATTCTTTATAACTAATTCTTGTCGTTCCACAGAATGATTTTGACTTAATTTCGCTTTAGCTTCTATTTTTGTGATTTTTATTCTGAACGCTACGATTCCTTTGGTCATTCCTTCGATAAAACCAGGTTCACTATCATTTAAATTGTATGTACTTTCAGGACTTTCATATTTAGTGACCAGGTCATTTAAAGAATCGAATGTCTCTTGCCTATCGTCGACAATTTCCATTTCTCCATAGATGTGGATCGACACATAATTCCAGGTCGGTACTGATTTCGTTGTTTCGTACCAGGTTGGTGAAATATAACAGTGGGGACCTTGGAAAACCGCTAGAACTTGTTGGGTTTCAGCATCACGCCATTGTTCATTCGCACGTGCAAAATGACCATATAAAAATTTTTCTGATTTATTTAGCATCAAAGGAAGATGAGTAGCGAAGGGTTCTCCTTTATGCGTTGAAAACAAAGTTGCAAATCCATATTTTTCTATAAACTCATAAATGAATTCTTCATCACCAATTTCAAAATGTTTCGGTATATACATCATCGTCCACCTCTCAAAAAAATTATTTGAGCCTTTTGATCATGATTAAGTCCGTTTGTTCTTCATTTCCCATATAAAACGAATGGTGTCCCGTTTGCACAAACCCCATTTTATTATAAAAAGCGATCGCGTTCTTATTTTTTTCCCATACGCCTAACCATATTTTGCTTGTATGACGTTCGTTCGCAATTTCGATTGCTTTATTTAAGAGGTATTTACCAAACCCATGTTTTTGAAATTTGTTGATCACATAAATCCTCTCGATTTCAAGTGAGTCATCATCCATGTTTTCAGACTGAGCATCATTGGTATTTACCTTTAAATAACCAGCGATTTCATCATTTAAAAAAACAAAAAAGAAATGCGAAGAACGATTAGCTAATTCTTTTTCTACTTGATTTAAGTTAAATGCTTTCTCTAAATAGGCATCCATATTTTCTGGTGAATTCTGATGCTTAAATGTCTCTTTAAATGTTTCATAACTAATTTCTTGAAGTTTTCGTGAATCTTCAAGAGTACACTTCCTTATGTTTGGAATCATTTATATCTGTCCCTCCCCTATCAAATCAATAGCTTCTCCTTTTCTTGTAATTCATCGAATAGAGCGAGAATCAATACAATGTCTCATTTCTTTATATCATGAAAATTACTTAAATCGTGTTCAGTAAATCCGTGTAAGGGATTTCCTCCATAAACCCTTTTTTGAAAAAATGCTCTTAACTGAAGAAATTTACTCTATCTTACTCCGTTCATATATTTGAAAACTACATAGTTCTCTTACTTTTATTAATCAAATGCTCCGAGATCGTTACATAAGTCCCTCACATAAAATTCTATTAGAGCAAGGATAAAAAATCATTCCTAAGGTTGGAATAGAGGATATCCATTTTTCCTTTGACCATCCTGGACGTTCCATAAAAGATGCATGATAAACTTCGTAAAAGTTTTCTTCCAACGAAGTTAACAAACACCTGAATTTCAAAGATGAAGAGGATTCAATAGGAGGAATTACAGTTAAATTATTCCACATTACAAATTCTTGGAAAACCAATTCATATCCTTTTCTTTGAAAAAGAGACCGGTTTACCCAGCCTCTTTCTCCTTACTTTAATTTAATGTGCACCGGCTGACTTTCCTGTGTATGAATGGTTTTCTTTGCATTCTTCTGCAAAGCCGTTCTTTTTATTGAGCTTGTTACATCGTGTATCATATCCCCCACATCATGAGCGGACTCGATTAAAGGGTCAACGGCTTCCATTTTCCCTTTTACATCCAACGAAATTTCGTTGGCTTTATGAATCAGTTCTTCAGCTTCATCTGTAATGCCGTTTACTGATTTTCGTACGCCAGACAACGTCTCCTTTGTTTCAGCCAATGTTGTCATGACTTTTCGTAATGTCAAAATCAAATAAGCGACGAGAATAATAAACGCGATGGCTACAAGGATAACACTCCATTCAATTATTGGGACCACCTCCCTTCTTTTCTCTAAGTCTATGAAGATAGGGATTTGGAAATTCCTTACTTACTAGATCTAGACGACGTTAAAAAACGAAAAGATGGCAGATGACCTTATTCTAGAAAAGGAAGTTTACTAAGTTTTTTTTTTAACAATTAGAAGACTTAACTACAAATCGTCCTCAGGTTGAGAATGTTCACAATCTGCTAAAGAATATCCTCACTTTTTTTGAGCCAATTGATTTACAGGATAACTGCTCTAAATCTACATATAAAACGTTTACTTTTTAGTAAGCAAACGCTCCGATTTAACTGAATACCATTTTTCTAAATAACAAGATTTTTTTAAACAGCGTAGGATACAAACAAAGGAAGTCCCATCAAATATAATAAAATAGAAAGACCAATCCTGGATGTTTTTCTTCTCTTACTAAATCGTAGAACATCACGATAAACATAGTGAGTAACAACAAACTATTGTTCGTGTAACTCCCGATTAAATACATAGAGAGAAGGAATATTGCTATACAATAACACATAAGGGCAATGTGAATTTTACTATGGAACAATGGTTTAGTTGTTAAACTAGAACGAGAACTATTCATGTAATATCCCCTTCATCTTCTACCTCACAACTGTCCTTAACCTTCTTTGTTCATAAAATGCACCTTCCTTAACTTCTCCCTGTTAATTATCTCAATACTGAGCCTTTCACAATCCTACCCAAACTTATAATACCAATTATTTCAAATTAAAAAAACTAACTCAATCTTTATTTTATTAAAATTAGAGCTTATCCTAATTACAGATAAGCTCCGAAATACCGGAAAAAATGCTAGCTTTTTTCCCATTGTATATAATTACCCCTATATCTATTAATAACTATTGGTGACAGCTCCTAATACACCTGTCCTTACCTCAGAAACTTCTTTTGTTTTCATTAAATCTTGTGGTTTTCCTGTAACAACAACACCCATAACTTTAATCCCATCTTCTTCAACCAGCCCTTCCTCATTTTTCATCGAATCATAAGCCTCTTTAATGATAGAATTTGATTTCATGTTTTTATTTTTGGCAACCGAATTTATCCAATTCGTAAAAAGTGTTTCACTTTTAACATCATTCCTATGCTCAAATCCTACTATATAGCGAGCATCTGATGAAATTGGATAGTCCTCGATTTGATCGCTAACATATATCCAATACCACTCTAACGAAACATTTTCCGGTAGTAATTCTCTTACTTGTTGTGGAGATAGTGGTTTTTTAAATGATAAAGCAACCTCAGCAGCATAATTTTCTCCCATAGAATCTATTCTTGAAAAATCATTGATCATTTTCTTATATTCAACACCAGGTTGGTAAAATTCCATTAAGAGTTGCTTCGTTTCTTTATCATAACTACGGCTATCTTTCACCTGCTCTAACTGTATTGGTGAATAATCTCCATAAGTTTCATGGCCATTTCCAAATAATGAATAGTTCACACTTTTTTCACCCCAATTAACTGGTTTACCATCGATGATTTTATACTGTTCAAAAGTGACAGTTCCATTAAATAAACCATTATATGAAATTTGGGGGCCAGTTAGATGGATATTAGGACTTTTATATTTGTCTTCACTTAAAATTCCCGATTCATTTACTGCTTTTTGTTCCTGATATTGCATCAAGAAAGGATACACAAAAAAACCACCAATAATGATGATCAATGTTACCAGACCGGAAATGAATACTGTACGGAATAATGATCTTCGCTGAGCTTTTTTTATAGTGCTTTTTAAACTAGCCCCACCAATGGACTCTTCATCAAAAAGTTTTTCTGCTTCATGAATATCTTTTTTTTCTTGATCATTTTTTCTTCTCATTAACGATAACCTCTCTTTCGTATAAAAACTTAAAATTCTCTCTAGCTCTGTATAAATAGGTCTTTAATGTTCCGGGCTTCATGTCTAACAATTCGCTTATCTCTTCATATGTTAATTCCAATTCATATTTGAACAATAGTAGGTTTTTATAAATAGGTTTTAACTTGTTTAGTACCATATTAATTTCTATACGTTGTTCATAAGAGTGATAGTGATCTTCTGGTAAAGGCTCACCATCTACTAAAGTGAGTTTATCTGTTGTAATGATAATTTCTTTTTTTTGTTTCCTGCATTGATCATAATAATGGTTTCTAGCTACTCGAAAAAGCCAGCTTGAAACCTTTTCCGCATCAATAGAATCGACATATAAAAATAATTTATAGATGGACTCTTGAGCAATATCTTCAGCATCCTGGGGTGATGCGCCAAGTTTTATAAGATATCTTCTAATAAATTGAGCTTTCTGTTGTAAAAGCGCTACATCCACAGTCACCCTCCTTCCTACTGATAAAACGTAGAGACACTCAAAAAGTTTACAAATATATGTATAATATTTTCACATCATTTGAATTAACCACTGGAAAGTTTTTGTGTTAATTTCACAAAACAGGCCGCACCTTAATCTATAACAGATTAAGGTGCGACCTTCATCATTATAATTTTATTTTATTGAAGGTTCTCATAACTGGAAAAGAACTAATAATTTCAATTGCTTTTGCATTTAAGTCTAAAAAGCAGAAGGTATAGGCATATTATCTTGAAACTGTGTCTTTAAGAATCCTGTCCAACATCTTTAACTCCAATTATTTCAAATTACCACGAACAACTCAATCTTTTATTTCACATTAAAATGAGACTATTTTATTATAGATCAGCTTCGATTTAATGGAAAAATCCACTTCTAGGAGACTTTAACTTTCTTTTTTTCCTTCAACCATAGACAATAATACTTTTTCCATTTCTTCTTTAGATAAATGATCTGCACTCATGATTATTTTGTATCCTTTTTCTGGAACAGTTACCCTCATACCAGTAAAGTTTTCTTCTTCAGATTTAACATAATAAAACTCAAATCCATTTAAAGCATAAGATTCAGCTTCATTAGCGTCCTTCCAGGTATATTCTTCTAATCCGTGTGTTTTATCTATTCCTAGCTGGTCTGTTGAATATTTATACTCTCCATTACTAAAGTCTAATTCGACAACCGGTTCCTCTCCTTTTTTTTCGATTGAGAAACTTTCGTTATCTTGTTTATAACCTTCTGGTAAATATGTAGGTTTTGTAATTGAGTAACTTGCCAATGCCTGAGCTTGAATGAGTGCAAATTTACTTTCGTAGGAACGCTCTAATTCCTTAATTCGGTGTAATCTCGCTGCTTCTTCACCAGTAGGCTCTCGATTCTCTTTTTGTATTTCATTCCGTATCTTTAATTGCTCTTTAAGTAATTGACTATAAGCTGCAAACTCTTCTTTTGTTAAAACCTCTTCAGCCAATGCTAAGCTTTGGTCAACTAAATAATAAAATTCTGGGTCCTTCTCGAGATGAGTTTCTTCAAAGTTTTGTCTAGAATCAAATATTTGATCAAATAACGATTCAGCAGCATCTACAATATAGGAACTACCAAAAGAAAAACCTGAACCCACGATCATTACTGAAGCCACAGCACCAAGAAGCCATTTTGGGGAGGTTTTCTTTCTCTTTTTTTCCCTTTTGGCTTGATGAACCCCTAAAGAAACTCGCCTATTTAATTCTTTCGGAATTTCAATCTTTTCGAATTCTTCCTTTATGTTATTCACTGATACTGACCTCCTTAAAATTTTTTCGAAGTTTATGTAATGCTCGATATAAGATTGACTTTGCTGTTCCTAATGGTATATCCAAAAAATCCGCAATTTCATTAAAGGAATATCCTTGGTAGAATTTTAAAATGACAATACTTTTTTCATCTTCATTTAACTGATCGAGTAAATCTTGAAGAGTAATTGAAAGGGAAACATCTTCATCTTCTGAACCGATAAACTCTTCATACTCTGGCTTTAATTGAATCACCTTTTTATTCTTTCTAACTAAATCAATCGGAACAAGTGATGGCTATTTTGGTTATCCAAGTTTTAAAATACTCCGGTTTTTTTAATGTATCGATCTTCTTAAATGAGCGATAAGCTACTTCCTGGACCACATCCAAAGCATCATTTTGATTTTTTACATAAGCATATGCTATACGGTATAGATCTTCTTGGTATTGCTGAAAAAGCTTTAGAAAGGCTTTTTCATCTCCTTTTTGAGCTTTTTTCACTAATCGAATAATGATTATCACCCTCTCTTTGTTTTCTACTATCTATTAGACAAATAAAAGCTGCATTTGGCCTAAAATTTTTTTATTTATGTTTATCAAAGGAATGAATCACTTTCCTAGAAGAGAAAATCCTTCCTCAAAAAAAGACTGACATTTAAGGGATGTCAGTCTTTTAATCATAGCTCTTTCAGTTCTAGTAACCAATTTATCTCAAAACTGAGTCTTCAAGAAGCCTGCCCTAAAAAAACTTACCACCACTTCTCGTTCACACTATACCTATTTCAATTCCCCTGATAATTTGAATTACATTCTGCTATGTATCTTAGTTCAAAATTCTTTGTGCATTTACATGAAAAAGAAGTTCAAGGAAGAGTGAATCTGTGCTTTTGCACTCCTCAACTAACTAGTTAACTTTAAAATCGGAGCCTCTGACGCTTTATGATCGATAAGAATAATACTGAGAATGATACGTAACCCTTAGATCAATTTCCTCCTATCATCATTAAAATGAATGACATCCACATGGTTCAGGTTGCTTCCTCAATCTGCCCGGGTATAGATCGTGAATGGCTCATTTGTTTAGTGAGTTCATCCTTGTGGAAAACTGATTTGTATAAAGAGAACGAGCTTTTTCCATTATTCAAAAGGTATCTCTCAAAAGTAACGATACCTTGTTAAACAGAAAGGAATCCGTCATGCCCATCTTACCAAGAGAATTTTACCAAAAACCTACCTTAAAATTAGCAAAAGCATTACTCGGCTGCGAGTTGGTGAAGGAAACAGAAGATGGACTTGCCTCCGGCTATATTGTTGAAACAGAAGCATACCTTGGACCTCAAGATCAGGCAGCTCACAGCTTTAATAACAAACGAACCAAGCGAACCGAAGTGATGTTTGGTCCTGCTGGGAACGCTTATACATACGTGATGCACACGCATTGTTTGTTCAATGTTGTCAGCGGTGAGACCGGCGTACCTGAAGCGATCTTAATTCGAGCTGTCGATCCAGTGGAAGGGTTGGATTTAATGGAGCAGCGAAGAGTTGGTCGGAAACAAAAAGAATGGACGGATGGACCCGGCAAATTATCGAAGGCTCTGGGGATTACACCGAATGATTACGGCCATGCTCTCCAAAGAGCCCCACTCTATATCCGAAGCGGCTACACCCCTGATCATATCTCTGAAGGGAAACGAATCGGCATTGATAACTCCGGTGAAGCCCGCGACTATCCGTGGAGGTTCTGGGTAACCGGGAATACATATGTATCGAGGTAATCGCAATAATTTGGTGTAGGTCAATTTTGAAGTAAAAAATGTAAAAACCGAATACATGATGACCCTCAAATTACAGGTTAATTTTATGGGTCATTTTATTTTTCTATCAACGCTTTACTGATTTTTATTCTAAAAAACGAGCATATCCCCAGTCGGAAAATGCCCGTGCGCCAATTGCTAGCTAGTCAATCGCTCCATTTAAATTCAACAACAAAACGTATGATTATCCTACTATTTCTCCCAAAGCTCAATACGTCTTCCATCTGGATCTTCAATCCAAATAAACTTACCAAATTCATTAATCGTCTTTTCACTAACAAGGGGAACTTCTAGTTTTTCTAGATGTTTGATACTGTCATCCACATTTTCAACTTGAAAGTTTAACATCACTTGTTGTTCTGTTGGAAAATAGGCATCTTCTTCAGAAAAGAAGGAAAAGATCGTTTTATTGTCCGATTGTGGTGTAACAATCGTACCATTCCAATTTTCAATTTCAATATTTAGGACTTTACTGTACCATTTTTTTATTTCCTCTAGATTTTTAGTCCTCCAAAAGATACCTCCAAAACCCTTTATTAACATAAGAAACTCCTTCCTATCTCGTTAGTTATAAATTGGATTCTAGTTTTAGCCAATTCGGTCAACCCCGGCGCCTCACTCAAATACTTGACGCAATTCAATCTGACCTTCCCCATATCCCTGTGGGTCTGGCATTTGCATGGCCCATTCGACGGCTTCTTCCCTCGACTTCACATCAATCAGAATGAATCCGGCAATCAATTCCTTCGATTCCGTAAATGGGCCTTCCGTTACCACCGGCTTTTCCCCTGATTTCGGATAAGAAAGGCGCAGCCCATTTGAACTCGGATGAAGTCCTTTAGCCGCAACCCGCACGCCAGCTTTAACTAAGTCCTCATTGTACTTCGTCATGGCATCCATGAGCTCAGAGCTCGGGAGCTTTCCGGCTTCCGAATTCTTCGAAGCTTTGACAACCAACATAAACAGCATAAAATTTTGCTCCTCCTTATTTATAGGCAATCCACTAAGTGACGTATTTATACTTATAACGAACTGAAACCACTAAAATAGACACACTAACTAAGAAACCATTAACTTATAAAACAAGAGCTTATCCTTATTACAGGTAAGCTCCTCGCTTGTAGAGGAAGAAGAAATCAGCTATTGATCTGAATTCCAACATTCTAATACAAGGAAGAACAATAATTTAGATAAGATGATATTTCCCCACGTACGATTTGATTGTAAATTCGCTGGATTCTTAACGTGACTGGCCCTACCTTCCCATTTCCAATCACCCTTCGATCTATCTCGATAACTGGCTTAATCCCAATCGCCGTTCCTGTTAAAAACACTTCATCTGCCTCATATAATTCAACCCGAGTAATGCTCTGTTCAAGTATTGATAGATCTAGCTCTTTGTTTACAATCTTAGCAACCGTATCTCGAGTGATGCCTGGAAGGATATCATCAGAAACAGGTGGAGTAAAAACCGCATCCCCTCTTACGATAAAGATATTTTCAGCCGCTCCTTCACTAACATTCCCTTCTTTTGTTAAAAAGATGGCTTCATCATATCCATTCAAAACGGCTTCATTGATTGCAAGTGCAGAGTTCAGGTAGCCAGCTGTAGGTTTCGTTTGGGGAGGAATCATGTTACTTCCTATTCTTGTCCAAGAAGAAATACATACCTTTAGGAATGGCTTAGGCTGATATTCCATAAAGTCTGTGTAAATAGCCAGGTGATTGAACGGATCATTCAGTTCCGGACGTAACGTATTTTCTCCACTAAAACAAAGTGGACGTATATAAACGTCTTGAGCCACCTGATTCATCAAAAGTAATTGTTTAGTAATGTTAGATAACTGAGTTACAGAATAGGGAATGTTTATAAATAAGCTTTTTCCTGAGCCGTGAAATCTTTTTAAGTGGTCTTCTAACCGAAAAATATACAGTTGCTGTTGCTCATCGTTCCAAAAAGCTCGAATGCCATCTATGCAACCTAAACCATAATTCAGCCCTTTATTTTTTACACTCACACTTAACGAACGCTCATCCACAAATCGATCTCTATCAAACATAAAGGCCACGGCGTTCACACCTTTTTATACAACTATATGCCAGAAAGTTTTCACTATACAGGTTAGCATTTGGCACTTTATTGATAGGCGAACAGACTGCGTCCAATCATGGAAAAAAGGAAAGGGATTACATGAGCGATCCTTTCCTTTTTATCCTGCTAGGTGTAAGTGTTTTACCTAAGATTAAACATCCCTTTTCCAGTTTCCATACTGATTGGTAATGATGAATGTTCGTGTATGATGAGCCAAGTCTCACTTGCTTTTTTTAATCCAAATGTAAAACGATTCGTCATTTGACGAAGCATCTCTCCTGATTCTTCTTTGTAAGCAGCAAATGTAACCGCACAATGAACAAATGCGATATTAGTATTTTCCTCTACAACCACATCATCAAAATCTACTTTAAGTAATTCTCCGTCGTCCCTCAAACCATTAAACCACATTTCAACATTTTCTCTCCATGAAGAAATACCATTAGATTCCCAGTTTCCCCAGCAATCATAAATATGTACATCCTGAGCATAGGTGGATAGGAATTTATCAACATCTTTTTCATAAATTGCACATTTGTAGTTTTCAAGAACGGCGTGAACCATACTACTATCACTCGTCATAAATTCATCTCCTATATAATGAAAAAGATTAAGTTGGTTTAATATTTCGATATTGAACCCTATTTTCCTTCTTCAACCATTCTGTATTTCAACAGAATATTGAAACTTCTAGATATAAGTATATCATTACCAATTAGGCTGACCTTTTCAGTTACACTTTGCCCTGCTAATTAGTGCACAACTTCCTATGAAAAAAACGATTCAATCAAGGATACAATTTATGTTTTTTTATACTCCAAAACTGAACGACTTCATAAATTCATCCGCTGGTTATTTTCCCCAAGCCTTACCTTGGTCGATCTTCATATGGGTGAAGTCGACCTATAATAGACTCTGTTCGATCTTCTTCAATACTTGTTATCACACCTTCGGCTATTTCCGTGTTTGATAGCCATCTTGATTGATGATTCTCAATGACAAAACCCAAATAAATGCTTCTATGTTTACAGTTGGTAGAAATCGTTAGACGATCGTCTTCAAAAAAGCGTCTGCTGCCTTTGATCTGATACAACTTCCATTCACTGCTCCGTTCAGAAACGACGTTGCTTACGAGTTCTAATGCGGATAGAGATGGCGTCCAGCTCACGACGATTGATATGGGACCATCCTTCTCAATCACACTTCTCATTTCCTTTTCAAGCTTGGAATGGTCATTGTAATCTAACATCAAGTGATTGATAAGCCCTGGATTGCCAGACCTTTTTTCCAAATCAAGGTGCTTCCTTTCACTTCTTCCAATAACAGAGACTTTAAACCCTAACTCAGTAAACCAAAGGGAAACGCCCTTCAACATCCCTGTACCGCCGATTATTAATGCATGCTTTCGCGTCATGAACAGCCCCTCCCTACGAATAGAATACCAGCTCGCTTACTACGTGACTTCGGAACATGGGTTGAACATGTATACGACTTTTGACGTAGCGTTTAGGTTGATTCTCTTTTTAAAAGGAAATCGCGACTCCGTTATCGAAAAACAAACTAGTTGGATCAAAAGGGAGGAATAGAATGTGAAGCAGCGGCATGAGGTGTTATTTCAACAATTAGAGAACTTTAGAGGTTACCTACTGAATGCAGCAAATGTGTCTGAGAATGAAGCGGAAATCATTCCTAAAGGGTTCAATAATAACATCAGATGGAATCTGGGACATGTCTATACCGAGCAATACATGTGGATTGAAACCTTAATTAATGAAGAAGTGGCGATCCCCCCGGAATTCAATGAATGGTTTGGATGGGGAACTTCTCCAGAGGATTTCACAAGCGAAACGCCTTCACTCGAACAAATGAGAACATTACTCAGCGGACAACTCAGTGAGATTAAAGAGAAATATGGTGAAAGATTGGAAGAGGAATTCCCACCAACCGAATTGTGGGAGATGTCTACCATCGAGCAAGTTCTTCTTTGGACAAATTTTCACGAGGGCATGCATCTTCAGAAAATTACCGATATCAAAAACGTAATGAAGCCATGATCAACACAAAGCTAGTAGACTTGATCGTGAAGCTAATCAACCAGCCCATTTCCTATGTAGTGATTGGTTTTCATTTCAGCAAAAACGACAATGTTGCTTAGAGAAGTTTTGCTCATTATAGGAAACTCAATCGCGTACACTTCTTTTCCTATCAATTCGTTAAGATCGCTGGAATGGGCAGGAGCTACCATCGAATTTTTCAATTTCACTGTCGAGACAGCCCCCTCTTCCCATCTTCCATCGATCAAGTCTTTTTGATCTGATGGCAATTGACCATAGACTACCTCTCGCACATCTTTATTAGAAGAAACAGCATTTTTAACGTTACTCATTTCTTGATTTGCACAGGCGACGACACCAAGCGCTAGAGCGACACTTAGAAAAAGCAACGTTGTTTTTTTCATTTGGATTCCCCCTTATACCCTTCTAGACGATTTCATTTTTTAAATTGTTACAAGTATTGCTGAATCTTATGTGTGGCACGCCAAAAAAACGCTTGCTCTCAGTTAGCAAGCGTCCTTCGCTTTATTAGGGATTACCTGATCATTTAACCTGACAACCACAAGTACATAGATGCACGATTAGCCAATATATTTGGATTTTGGACAATAAAACGAAATCTTGGCCAATAAACGCCAGTAAATCGCTCCTCCACATGCTTTGATATGACTTAGTTACTTCTTCCTACCTCTGATTTCATACTTCGGTGTTGATGGAGGAGGTGGTGAATCCCTGTGTGACGGCGGGTCCTTTTTATCCTTAATCGCAATAGGAGTGAATTCTTCTGGCATCTCCGGAAAGTTTTTTAATGGCAAATGATCATAGTTCGCCCCTATATTTAATTTACCGCTCAATTCCTTTATTCCCAGTGCACCAAAGTTATTTTGATATTCCAGTTTCTCAATGATGAGCTTCTCGATCGTTAAATGCTCAACGTTGAACGATTCTGATTCTTCTTTTTCCTGTACTTCTTCCTGGAGTTGAGCCACTTTCTCCTTAATCGCATCCATTTCTTTACTGCCTGAAATCATAAATTTGAAAAAGGATTTAAGAGCCATAGCAACACCCTATTCTTTATCACTTATGAATGACACATTCCGTCTCAGCATATAGGTTAAAATAACACCTTATTTTAATACCTATGATGGGGTTGTCCAAAAATGAATCAAAAGGAGGAAAAAAATGAAGTTCAAGTCAACCGAAATCAATATGCCTTATATGAAAATTAACGGAATAAACAATCTGTCTAACTTATCTTTCTCTTCCAACCAACGAATCGGCGTCTACTCCTCAGTGAAAAAAAACCAGGGTTTTGGTGCTCAAAATGCTGATCGTATTGTGATTGTGAATCCTGAATATGTTGTGGATGATTCTGATCTAGATGATTCGACTGCCATTAAATGATCCTTCACTTAATGTTGATCTTATTCTGTTCTCTTTGAATCCTTGGATAGGTTACTTCTAAAAGTCCTTCCTGAAAAACAGCACTGACACTTGTTTCATCTGCGGGTTCGGGCAATTCGACCGTGCGTTCAAACGGCCCGTAGAAGCGCTCCGTTTGAATGACACGGATATCTTTGTTATCCGATTTCACAATTCCTTTGATGATGATATGCCGGCCAGAAATAGCGAGATCAAGATCACCTTTTCTTACTCCTGGAAGCTCAAACACTAGTACGATTTCGTAATTACTCATATAAATATCCACTTTGGGATACACGCTTTTCGTTGAAGACTGCAGTGGATGGGGTGATGGTGATGATGGCTTTGTTTGGTTTCCCTTCCCCATATCAGTAAATGGATTCATCATGTTTCCAGGCTGATCATTATCGAAAATACTCGACCAAAAATCGTTCCCTTGAAAGCTTTTTGCCATTTCCATCCATTGTTTGAGGCGTTCAGGATCCAACATTCTCACCTCCCATTTGATTCGAAGCTCATAAAGTGAAGAGGGAAACATATATTTCTAACCAGAGGAGGGGTTAAAAATTGAGTTCACCTTCTATAGTTATTAATATTTTCATGTTTAAGATTAATTCCTTTGAAAATGCCTCGGCAGTAAATGTTGGGCAAAACTTCCTGGCGGACTGGAATAACACGGATAAAAAGAATCAAGGCTACGGACAAAACTTTGGTGATGACAGTGGTTTCTTCGGAACTAGAAGTGTTGTAGATGATCGGGACGGGATCGATATGCCGAGTATTATGGATCCGAACGCAGCCAAATACCTATGAGTTCACACTAAGGGGATGATGCAGCATGATCTTTGCACCTGTGGTGATCAATTTGTTGGGCTTTAAAGTGAATATTTTAGAACGGAATTCCATGATCAACTTTGCACCAACACAACAGGCTGACGTATTTCTATCTACTAAGAGAAACCAGGGATTCGGAGAAGAAAATGGGGACGTAACGGCCGTTTACATTCCAATCAGCTATGTCGTCGACGCGGATGTAAGTGATTCGAATTCGATTAAGAACAGCGTTATTTAATAAGTAAGGGGGGTCAGGTACGTACCTGACCCCCCTTTTCTTATCTCTTACTCAAACACTACTTCCTCATACATCATCCCATCTTTCCACTCCGCAATCGTATCGGGAAGCTTTTGTTTATAAGTCGGATCATTCGTATGGTAAAGAATCACGCCATTCTCTGAATCGGTCACCGCAGCATAGACATGCTCCTCATTCACCATGATGATCCCACCGTTCGTTGGTGCGATTCCTCTAATAAATCCAACAACGACACGGGTCCCAAGGCCATCTTGATCTTCCTTCTCAGAATAAGAGCTCATATTGTTCAAATAAAGATCATACTTTTCCCCTACGACGTTTCTGAACAACGCATCTTCTGACTCCTCTAACACACCTTGTTCCACTAGATCCGTTTGAATCGAAACCTCGCCTTTTTCGTAATCGCCGTCAAAAAAGGTGCCGGCTCCACCCCAGTACTGACAAGCATCATTTTGTTCAATCTTGATTTGACTATCCGTTAACGTAAATCTAAGTTCGCAACCTGACTCAGCATCACTCCATGTTGCTTTTTCACCGTTGCGGTCTGCTTCGCCCTCCATTGTACCTGTATTTGCACCAGCTACCACATCAAGCATAAAGTGAAATCCATTTTCCACTACATTGGTTATTTCCAAATGTCCAGTAGCGTTAAGGAGATTACGCGACCACTCTCCTTCCCAGTTCATTTCTGCGCTTGTACTCCCCTGATCACTTTCCTCCTCTTTGTTCTGGTCCACTGCCACTTCTTCTGTTTCATCCTGCTGCATGCTCTCTTCTTCCTTTTCTTTTACCTTCGCGTTCTCTTCCTCAGCTTCCACTTCATCTGTCACAGATGTAGATGCCTGATCGTTCGTTTCGTTTTGAAAGAAGTAAAAACCGCCAAACCCAATCACGATGAGGCTAAGTAAGATTCCCATGATCCATTTCATGATGTTGTCCCCCTTTGGTCCAGATAATTTTTTGTATTGTTTTGACGTATGGATAACAATTGACGCGGTCACTCCAAGCCACTTTTTAGTCTTCGATACGTATATTCTATTACCTTCCATAAATTTGGTATAACTGAATTCCATACAAAAACTGTAATTATTTTCATAGTCTATTCGACTCATTTAAAATAATATATAATCTTATTGGCTATTAACATAATTTTCAAAGACGCTTTTCTAAAAGATTGTTGTTTGAAAAAGTTACTTGAAACACACTCTTCATAGTTGATTGATGCGTATGGATGCTCGACTCCTTCGGGATTAGTGGGACTGGGGAGCCTCCTCAGTGGAAAGCGAGCATCCTGGAGCGGAAATCAACCACTACTCCTATCGCAACAATGTCTACGAACAAATCTACTCAAAAAAAAACTTTGATTGAGGTGACTCGATCGTTTCCCAGAAGATTCTTTACATACTTTCACAAACTTCAAAGAATAGATCGGCGTTCTCAATCGTACAATGTCATTTGTACCAATTGAAATTCACTCTACGCCTTCAGACCTAGTTAAACTTTGGTCTCGAGACCGCTGCGAGGGTAGCTTGAATCCAGTAAATTAAAAGAGTAGCAAGATGGAATTATCAGCTCGACTATTAATCAAAGGAAACCGGGGGAAACTGTATGCAATCATTAACGAATTGGGCTTTTCGGAATAAGGCAGCGATGACATTATTTATTATCATTACGCTGTTAGTCGGTACGGTCAGCTATTTTCTACTACCGATGGAATTCCTCCCTGAGGCGGATAATCCTCAGGTTACTGTTGTCACACTTGGTCAGGGATATGATGCGGGTTCGATGACCTCGTCTGTAACGGAGCCTGTTGAAAAGGCCGTATCTTCAGTGAGCGGGAAAACATCGGTGCTTTCTACGACCGGTGAAGGGTTCTCACAGATTTCGATCAACTTTGATTCGAAAACGGACATGAAGGAAGCGAAGAACAACGTGGAGGATGCGATCAGCTCCCTTTCACTACCAGATGGCGTGGGGAAACCACAAGTTTCACAGCTGAACACAACGATGATTCCAGTTGGTCAGGTGTCAATCACGTTCGATGACGGTCTCACGAAAAGCAACATGGCGCAGGTGAATGAAGAATTCAAGCCGCTCTTTGAAAATGAAGAAGGATTATCTCAAGCGAGCATTGTCGGAGAGAACGGCTCACGACTCCAAATTAATCTCGACCAAGATAAACTGAAAGAGCTCCAGATTCCAGTGAACGCCATCATGGGTGTCCTACAGGGGCAAAATGTATCCGCTACAGCGGGAAGCAGCACGATTGATGGACAGGAAAGTACGATCAACGTCACCGATAACCTGACATCGATCGAAGCACTGAAAAACTTACCGATTCCGCTCCAGGTTCCTGACGCACCTGATGTCTATTTAAAAGATATCGCGACCGTGGAACAGGTGAAATCTGAAGATATGATTGCCCGTGTGAACGGAAAAGAAGCCGTCGCCGTTATCCTTTTTAAAGAAAGTGATGCAAGTGCGGTAACAGCAGGTAACGAAGTAGAAGACACTGTGAAGAAAATCAATATGGATTATTCCGGTGTGGAAGCGACCACTCTTTTCACAACTGGTGACATGGTGAAGAATTCTGTAACGAGTATGGTTCGCGAAGTTGGCCTTGGGGCACTTTTCGCAACGATCGTGATCTTGTTATTCCTTAGAAAATTAAAACCTACTATCATTACAGCCATTTCGATTCCATTATCTCTTGCGATCACTCTATTACTCCTATGGCTTTCTGGCGTTACGTTAAATATTTTAACGCTCGGCGGCGTGGCTGTAGCTGTTGGTCGACTCGTCGATGACAGTATCGTCGTTGTCGAAAACATTTTCAGGCGCAGTCAAAATGAGAAGTTAACGAAAGCAACGGTTCTCGAAGCGACGAAGGAAGTATCACGAGCGATTACATCCTCAACGCTGATTACCGTAGCGGTATTCTTGCCGATGGGACTCGTAAATGGTTCGCTCAAAGCATTCCTGCTACCGTTCGGATTAACGGTTACGTACTCCCTGCTTGCATCACTACTCGTAGCTCTAACAGTCGTTCCGATATTAAGTCGTGCGATGCTGAAAAATACAACACTTCCAGCACACAAAACACCCGAGGGATATCTCAAGGTTTTGCGCTGGTCACTTAACCATAAATTCGTTCCCATTCTCTTAGCGATTCTTGTATTCGGTGGATCGATCGCGCTCTACATCTCGATGCCTAAAGCAGCTACAGGAGCAAATGACGCCTCAATGGTCTCTGTGAACATGGAGTTTCCGAGCGCTACTCCTGAGGACGAAAAGAAAGAACGAATGATTGATTTTGAAAACACACTGTCTGATTTTGACGGTTATGATTACATGATCACACAGTATGGTTCAAGTGAAGGAGATGCTAAGTATGGTCAGGTGAGCGATCCAGATACCGTCATGTATACGTTCATCATGGAAGAGGATGCAGACGCTGACCACTTTATCGATCAAGTGAACGCAGCCAAAAAAGAGGAAAAGAACGTCACGATCGAAGCTAGTCCTTCTTCGATGTTCGGAGGATCTTCAAATTCTTCCATCACATATGACGTGGTCGGAAACAATACAAACGACATTCTTTCTGCATCTGATCAACTGATGGATGAAATGAAAGAAGTCGACGGTGTGAAGAAAGTTTCCAGCAACCAGGATAAAACGTCTCCTATTTATACGGTAAAAGTAAATACGAAAAAGGCCAATGCCGAGCAGACTGCGATGCAAATCCGTAGTTTGTTGAATCCGCAGCCTATCGGAGCCATTAACATTGATGACGAACAAACACCGGTGTTTCTGAATACCGGAATCGATCCAGACTCACTATCAGATCTAAACGACTTATCGCTTGCGACTGCGACAGGTGTCGTACCACTCTCTCAGGTCGCAACGATCACTCAGGAAGAAAAACCGAGTACAGTCCTTCATAAAGATGGTGATCTGTATGCCCGCATTACGGCTGAAGTTACACCAGAAAAGCTCTCGATCATCGCAAAGAACATCGATGAAAAGGTAAACGCACTCGACATGCCAGACGGTATTTCCCTTGATACCGGTGGTGCCTCCCAACAGCAGGCAGATGACTTCAAAGATCTTGGAATCACGATGTTAGCGTCGATTCTCATCGTCTACTTGATCATGGTGCTCACATTCAAAACATTACGAGCTCCGCTCGCGATTCTCATGACGCTCCCACTCGCCTCGATCGGAGCTGTGCTAGGACTTCTGATTTCAGGCGTTCCGGCTGATGCGACTGCCATGATTGGAGCTCTTATGCTGATCGGGATCGTCGTTACGAACGCGATCGTACTCATTGATCGCGTGAAACAAAACGAAGAAACGATGATCATTCGCGATGCGATTATCGAAGCGTGTGGTACACGTCTACGTCCTGTCATCATGACGGCAATCGCAACTATCTGTGCAATGCTTCCGCTTCTATTTGGTCATTCAGAAGATGGTAGCCTCGTTTCCCAGTCACTCGCAGTCGTTGTGATCGGTGGACTCACTGGCGCAACCGTACTCACGCTCGTGATCGTTCCAGTTTTCTATGAGCTGCTGCATTTCAGAAAGTCAAAGAAACAGCGGAAGCAAGAGATTGTGACTGAAGAAAGTGTAGCGAATTAACAAATAAAAATGACACAAAAAAGAGCTTGGAACGGCATTCGTGCCTCCATGCTCTTTTTATTTTCTTCCTCCATTTAAGCTCCTCTTTAACAGAAGACTTGTAGCTCAGATCGTCTTATTTTCATCTTTTAATGATTCATTTTACGATTAAAGTAAACTCTGCTAACGAAGTATACTACTATCCCTCCCATAAGTATGGAATATTGCCAGCCACCATTGCCTTTCGAAGTGATCTGATTATAGATGGACCATAAAAGAAGAACGACAGTATAAAAAAGAAAACCATATTTCGCTGCCTTATCACTTTGATATTTTTCCATCTCATCTTGCTTCCGCATTTTCACTGTTTCGCCTCCTCATAATCAAATAGGATATCTACCGATGTTTCAAGGTTGACCGATAATTTGAATGCCAGTTTTAAAGTAGGATCGTACTTATTGTTTTCGATAGCATTGATTGTTTGTCGTGTTACACCACACCTTGTTGCTAGCTCATCTTGTGATAACTTCATTAATTTTCTGCGTTCTCTAATGATATTTTTCAATTAACCAACACCCTTTATGATGTAAAAAACTTTAGCTCTTTTCTCAAAGATTGTTGTTTTTGAAAGAATGATTGTATAAAGAACCACATTTAGCTGATTGGAGCGGAAGATGCTCGACTCCTGCGGGACTAGCGGGACAGGTGAGACCCCACAGGCGCAATGCTTTTGTGCGCCGAGGAGGCTCAGCGCCCGCCCCGCGGAAAGCAAGCATCCTGTAGCGGAACCCCACCACTCTTATAGCAACAATGTTTACGAAAAGAGCCAAAACTTTTTACATTATCAATTATAAAGAAACAATAAAAAATGTCAAAAACTTTTTACATTTTGATTTTTTGAACAGAAAACCTGTTTAATGATAGACAAAGAAAAACGATTACTATTATTAAGTAATCGCTCCTCTATAGTGAAAGAGTGAATACTGCTGCAAAAATGAAATGAAACTACCAGGAATCGTTAGTACCCACTTTTACGGAGAATTTTGCAAAATATTTTTTATATCATTCAAATGTTGCATTAACGATACTCCAGGAACAAGAATGTATAGGCATCCTTGTAACAAAACTCGCGTTATGGTTTTTTTTCTAAAGAGATCAAACACTCCCCAGAATAGCGCCACCATCAGAGGGGTAAAGAAGATAAGGTATTGAGTCCGCTGTTGATTCATTAGATCCATCAGAAGTTCACTCTTCCATTCCTTACCTTTTGGCGGTACATAGGTGATTCTATTATCTTCCAACCCTACTATGTTAAAAGATTGTACAACTAGCTTACCTTCTTTTGCTCCTATCCCTTTATAACCGAGCGGTGTATATCCGAGTGGATAGGCGATGATATAAGACAATACAACTGCAACCAGTAGGAGGGCGATATAGACAAGGAACCGCCTCACTTTCTTCAAAACTTCTTCACTCATAACTCACCTCACAATCCACAGTTATTAAAATTGGTTATTGAATGAACGAGAATAATAAATAACAGCTTTTATAATAGCGTCTGATCAACACTGTTTGTATCGTCTATGTGATAATCGGTTCTCTTTAATTTAATAAAAACCCTTGAATGGATACAAATAATAAAAATGAAAACACACCAAAAAGCCACAGACTAAGTCCTTTTCGTCCTTTTTGAATCTCTTCTATCCCCATAACTAACATTGTAAGTCCTAAGAGAAATATCATAATAGAGTTAAACTCAAAATTCCTTGTAACTAGTCCATAAACAGCAAGACCAAAAGCTGCTATAGATAGACTCAATCGTAATATTTTCAGCACTATCCCACCCAAAACCATTTTCACTATGAATAATCCCAAACTCTTTTTTACCAATTATTTCATAAAATTTCTAACGAATCCATTATTCATTCCATAAGACAGGAGATTTTCTTTTATAGATAACCTTACCGATTGATGAGGGCTCAGTTTCAAGATGAATTTATCGCCTAGTCTAAACATACTTTGCTGCCAAAATGGTTATTGACTATTGCAAAAAGAAAGCGATTCTTCTCAACGTTCTAGCTCTGGCTTTGTTACGATCAGTATCCTACCTGAAACAGTCATCAGCTTTTTCTGTCCAGATTTGAAAATATCTTCTCTTCTCTTATCCTTTGTTTAAACTTTTCCAGGAAGGTAACTAGGAAGGTTATCTATGAGGAACCGATATGTCTGGGCATTCTTAGGTACACCTGTATATCCTATTGTGTAGATTTTAATATCTTTACTCTTAGAAGGGAAACATCCAAAATAAGATGTCCTAACTGGTTCAGCAATTGGAGGATTCTAAGGTCATCTAAACAAAACAAGTCTTTAGCACGACTGCTCCTTCGTTCATAACTAGTTAAAAGAGATTAGAAATGCAAAACATAGTTGAGAATTTACAATACCTTCATTTAAAGTATCTTGACTTCAAGATAAATATAGGTTATCTTTAACTCAGCACAAAAAGCACAATTATTCTGAGGAGGAATTTTCAATGGCAACTCTAACACTCGATAAAGTACACAGCAGTTTAGATTTTCAAATCAAACACATGATGGTTTCAAAAGCAAAAGGGGAATTCACAACTTTCGACGTTGATTTTAGCGGAGACCTAGATAACCTAGCTTCTGCAAGTATCAAGGTAACGATTCCTGTCACTTCAATCGATACAGGAAACGAAGACCGCGACGGACATCTCCGCTCTGGCGATTTCTTCGAAGCTGACAAATACCCGAACATGGTTTTCGAAAGCAAGTCCATCAAGAAGAAATCAGACGATGAATTTGAAGTGACTGGTGATTTTACTATCAAAGGCGTAACAAAAGAAGAAACGTTTACTGTTGAATACAACGGTACGTCTAAGAGCCCACTTGATGGCAGCACAGTTGCCGGATTCGATGTATCCGGTAAAGTGAACCGCGAAGCTTACGGCATGACGTACAATGCGGCAATCGAAACTGGCGGCTTCTTGCTTGGTAAAGATGTGAAGTTCGAAGGTAACTTTGAATTTGTAGTCGCTGAGTAATTGCTATTTCCATCATAAGAAAACTCCTTATTGGATAAGGAGTTTTCTTCAGACTGCAAACCGTGAAATCGTCTAGCAATTGACGCAAACCACATTTAAAAAGAGGTTGGAGCATATATATGCTCCAACCTCTTTTATATTAAACGATCATAAGGGTTACGGTTGATCTAGCCAAAGCTTGATCTAATCGATATTCGATTTCTCCTTAATCATTTGCAGCTTATAATAAGCAATTGAAACAATTACTAGTCCGAAAGCAAACAATATTCCTCCACTAACCAAAAAGTTATTAATAGAACTTTTCACAACGATGTTGTAATAGCCAGTATCTGCTCCACCTTGTTTGAGCAACCAGTTTTCAGCGGTTGAAGTGCCAAAATGAACGCTAAAAAAAACCATAATAAATCCACTTATTCCAGCGATTGAGGCTATGATTAATGCACCTTTTAACTGATCCTTATTCATTACACACCCCGCAGTTAAATAAAGAGTTAAGACAGTCCTATTTAGCTAGCGATGATAAGATCGTTACAAGCAAGTTTATTCAAGGTTATTGCGTTTCAACTCAGATATTCCGTGTTTCTTTAAGGGAATTAATAATTAGCGAGCCACTCCTTTTCCTATATCTAGTATTTTTTCTTTCCCATTCCTATCCATCTCACCGACATCACATTATGTGTTTTCAAGTTATCAGTCCTTTTTAATTGCGGTAATCGCTCGCTAATAGCAGCCCAAAAAGTAAGTTAAGAGTACTACTCTAGAAGATTTTTTAAGGTTTTTAAATCTTTCTTTACAAGTCCAGCATCTTCAGAAAATTTCTCATCAGACATACCTGTAACCTGAAAAAGAGTGAAAAATACTTCACAGCCACTGCTGTTTGGAATCACTCTCATTGGATTATAAATCTCTTGTCCTTGTGGAGTGGTAACATAATGGTCAGCCACTCCAAACTTATTCTTTTCCACATAAACGATTTTCATTTGACCTTCGGGGGTTTCAACAATCCATTCACCACTTTCTGACTGTCTCATTGAATGTGAAAAGGTAGCTGCCCATTCTGACAGGTGTTCAGGCTTTGTTATGTATTCATAAACCTCTTGAGGGTTTCGCTCAATAGACACTGACAACGTTTTGGCATTCATAACTGACATATCAAAATCACTCCTTTATTTATAAATTCGCCAAACTTAACGGGTAAGGACTCTCCCCTTTTGCGCCGCTCTCATTAATTATTCCTCTTTCACAATACGAAACTGAATGCTTGTTCTTTCTCCAATTTCCTGTACCTGAATTTTTTCCAATTCAATCGGTTCTTCGCCTATGTGCTCAAACAGCTTACGACCTCCACCTAAAAGAACCGGCATGATATCGATATGCAACTCATCTACGAGTTCTGCTTTTATGCACTGCTCCACTGTGTTTGCACCACCTATGACCGTAACCTCCTTATTTCCTGCAGCTTTTTTTGCCTGAGCAATTGCACGTTCGATTCCATGTGTGACAAAGGTAAACGTTAACTCATTCGTCTCTTTCGGATGTTTTTGCGGCTGAGTTTCACAAAGCACAAAAATTGGGACTTGATATTCATAATTTCCAGCGTACCAATCCGGATCAACTGACATGGCATAAGCGTTCCTTCCCATGACAACCGCTCCAGTATTTCGTATTGATTCTTGCAGAACTTCACTTCTTCTCAATTCCTTTAGATCTTTATAGAGACGCCCTACACTTCCTTTCCTGTCATTGATATACCCATCTAAAGACATCGTCATTCCTGCAACCACTTTTCCCATAAAAAAATCCTCCGCTCTCGTTAAGTTCTATGAAACGACTCTAAGGGTATTCGTTTTAAGTATGGGTTGCCTGCTTCTTTGAATAAAATAAGTTCACAACGACTCCCGACAAAAATGATAACAACGTGTAACTAATCACCCATATCCAAAAGGTAGAATTATATAGCGTAAAGACTGATATACTTGCAACGATTGCCACAATCGCTGGTGTTGTGTAGGTATTCTTAAAAACGATAAATCCGATCCCACCTATTAAAAGAGAAACAACTGGCAGTACAAAAATGACGTACTGAATCAAATAAATCCGAATCACTCCTTACTCCGATTTAAAATAACCACCTAAATTGAAAGAAAAGAACCCTTGATCCAAGGGTTCTTAAAAAGACACGCACAGACAAATACTATTTGGCGTTTTCGTCGGGATGATGGAGACCAAAAAGATTGCCTTCTGTATCAAAGAAATAGCCTTGCCACGCCATTCCAGGCAGAGCATATTTAGCCATTGCGGTCTTGCCTCCATGATTCAGTATTTCAGATGCAACAGAATCAAAATCTCCCACCCCAATAGTACACGCATAGGCATTTAAAGCCTGGTTCACTTCTGGAGGAGCACTTTGACGTTTCATCAAAGCTCCATTGATTCCATGCTCTTTTTCATCGCCAGTCACAACTCCCAGGTAAGGCATCCCTGCATACTCGCTCCAATCTTCAAACGTCCACCCAAACACCTCACCATAAAACTTCTTAGCTCTTTCCATGTCATCTACATGAATTTCAAAATGAACGATTCTCCCCATAATTCCCTCCTGTTTTTCAAAATTTTAGATAAATCACTTAATATACATGCTCAACGTAGTTGTATTTCGATTAACCGGTCTCATACTCCTGCATTGTTTCTTAAAGTATTCAATTTTATTCAACTTCTTTACATTGACTTAATGGGCTAGAAAAGATTGATTTATTGAAAGAAAAAAAGAAGAGCATCAAACCTAATCCAATATGTACGATTAAAAAACACCACCTACTATCGTTAAAACGATACTGAACAGCCACGTTAGGATAGGTTTAACTCTTTCCCTTTATTAAACATCGCTTCTCTGAATTTACTCTTGTACGGAGCGTGTTTAAAAAAGGTGGGTCAACGATAAATAAGTCCTTTCCCAATTACGAATACTACAAAAAAAGGATGGTGACATCTCATGAATCAGCAGGAACACTTTGAGCATATTCATTCTTTAAGAAGAAAGCTTGAAGATACATACATGGACTATTGGGAACAGTACTCAACCATACACGCATGGCAATTCTGGGTTGTACTAGCGATGGTTATTATTCCACTAGTTGTTTTGTATTTCAAAATTGACAGAAGGAAAATTTTTCAACTGTGCTTTTTTGGCTATTCCATTCATGTATTAGCTGCTTACACAGACGCTTTAGGAATCAGGAAAAATTGGTGGGACTATCCTTACGTAGTCTTTCCGCAGCTTCCAGGAAGCATCGGCATTGACGCCTCATTTATTCCGGTCTATTTTATTTTGCTGTATCAATGGTGTCTAAACAAAAATAAAAATTACTGGTTATATGGGACACTCTCATCGATTGGCTTTACGTTTCTTTTTAAACCACTATTAGTTTGGATGAATATTTTTCAACTCTATTCAAATTGGTTTTCGTTATTACTCGCTTACTTATTCGTAACTTATGCAGCTAAATTGATTATGAATTTTTTCATCTGGATGGCGAAGGGATATCAAGAAATGTAATGTCAATCGCTAAACACTTTCATCCATGCTTCTCGCTGTAACTTGAGTGAAGTCAACCAAAGCAAGAAGGAAGTCTCTGTTATTGTCATCATTAGATAAAGATAGAATGTTTCAATTGGGTTTATTCTAACTTCATACGTGGTCAAAAGAAAAAGGCGTCTTCCTCTCCTGGAGAGGACACACCCGATAAAGAAAGAATATAATGAAACGAAACGATCCGCTTGTAACCCTGAAGCACTCACTCAGTACACTGGTATCCGCTATTTCTTCTTCTTTTTGTTTTTCCTATCTAGGATAATAACTGTTGTTAATACAGTCATGAGTAAAAACATCCCCTCTACCATATATTTCCCTCCATTTTACATACTCATTGTACGATTAGATTCGGAATTTTCGAGTTTTTACTTAGTCTAGTTATCATATTTACGAAATAAAAGTAAATTAGTTTCAAATACCAATAAAAAGACCAAGACTCAAATGGGAATACTATTGCTATGAACAGAAGCGATATTAAGGTATAGCGTCCAAAAAAAAATGCCTCTCACTACCGAGGCATTTCGCATCTATAAGCTGTATTAAAAGTTCATGTTATTTTGGAGATCAAACATCGCCAATGTTGTTCCACCAGGTGCTGTGCTATTAAAACCTACTGGGAATAAAGGATCAACTACATCTACTGGCGGAGTCGTTCTTCCCCATGGCAGTGCATAGCTGAAGAAATTTGAATATACCTGTATTTGACCATTTGTTGGTACGGAAGTCCCTCCATCCCGATAATCCACGTTGACAGCGAGTCGATTCGGGAAAGGCTGAATAAAGATGTTACCTTCTATTAAAATAAGATTAAACTGTGCAAAATCGATACCTCCAGGGAACATATCAAAGATGACCGTACTTCCACTAGCTGAATGGACCACATAGTTCTCTGTGACAAGAAAGGAAATGTTCGTCGTGGCGATATTAAACAGGATGAACTGCGTCCAGTTGATCGCTTTATTATTAGAAAGTTGAATTGTTCCTTCCGCAAAACTTCCCTCGATTGAAAATGTTCGTCGACTTGTAGCGACTCCAGTGAAGACATTGCCATAGATCATCGTGGTGCCTCTTATTCGTTCAAAAACCAGAGCATCAGCTGAACCTGCTCCCATATGAATCACTTCGTTTCCGACAAACATTACGTTTTCAACATCTATGAAAGCCGTTCTGCGTGCCCCTTCAAAAATGTTGTAGCGAAGAATGCTATTCACATACAAATCAGAAGGAAAGCCTTTAAGGGCGATATTAAATAATGAATTCTGCGTTAAGCCAACAGGTGTCGGCCCTGTAAAACGTATATTCTCAATGATTACGTTATCTGCTTGAATCGACATATATCCAAGATCAAGTGAACCACCTGTCACAAACAACACTTGTGTTAACCGTGCTGAAATCCCTCTTAAAGTGATCGATTTATTAATTAACAACCGTTCTAGAGGCGGTCCAAGTGCAACCGTCACGTTATAGATACCAGGAGACAACTGAATCACATCTCCAGCCGACGCAGCATCGATAGCTGCTTGAATCGTGGGGTAGTCTACACTCGTATTCAAATTACGAATGCGGTTGGCGCTGATCGTTACATTCTCACCTACTGTAATAAATGAAAATTCTTGATCCCCGTTCATTATCACATCGGCTACAGCTGCAGCAGATTGAAGTCTAACGGCAGTCGTCCTTACGATAGGAGGACTTGCACTAATATCATAAGATCCAGGCACCAAATTAATCGTACTAATTGTATTATCATTAAGCGCAGCAAGTAACTCTGCACTAGTCGTGACAGTCGTAGACACCTGCACACCTAACTTTTGTATGAAAACAGAAGCATTTGTATTTGTCTGTGTCCCACCAGCGAGCGTTTGCAACACGACGGGGATTGGAACAACATTACTGTGATAACGAATGGTAAGAGTTGCGCCCGCGGTTAGCGTTAGAATATTCTGTCCAAAATTCTGCTGATTCTCATCGTCAGATCCATAAATGGTCCCATTGACTAAGTTACCGTCTTGAAATAAGGCAAATTGATTTCCAGGTGATCCTGTGACTGAAAAAGAAATATAGTAATCTCCCGGATCATTAATGATAATTTCTGCTGTTCCTGGCGTATGTGATATCCCACCAAAAATCGTCCCATTATTGTCAAACAGAATATCTGTTTCTGGCAATAGAGTCTGTACTCCTAAATTATAGATAAAAGCGTGTTCGGATGAAATACCAGGTGGGCCCGGTGGGCCAGGAGGTCCGGGTGGGCCTGTTTGATAAATGCATCCATTTTTCGGGAAACAATCCTTCAAACCTACACCTCCAATTGATTTTTTAATAATTGACTAAACATTATAGACGCTGAATTAAAATAGACGCTGTAATATTGGCTTCAGTTCCCCCTGCTAGCGTCTCTAGAGATACAGAAGTGGAAGAAGTGTGGTTACGCAAAGTAAGAGTGATTGGTGCGGCCACGGGGATGATCGCAAATCCTGTATTTTGTTGATCTGTACTATTTGACCCATATATCGTACCTGCAAAGAGAGCACCGTTAACAAATAGCGCAAACTGGTTAGCTTGCTGCCCCGTTACTGAAAAAATAATTTTATAGTTTCCAGTTGTATTAATCGTAATCCCAGCGTCTCCAACTGTATGAGAGATCGCACCAAAAACTGTTCCATTCGTATCGAACGTAATATCCGTTTCTAGAGGTACAATTTGTGCCGTGGATTGATAAATATACGCATAATCAGTAGAAGCTGTCGTTCCATTCGCCCCTGGAGGACCAGCAGGACCCTGTGGACCAGGAACGGGAACTGGAATCACGTTAGAACAGCTACAGTTTGTTTTTCTGCATTTATTACAATGAGAAGAACAAGTACAGCTTAATCGATGACATGTATTGCAACGAAGAGAACAAATACAGTTTAGCTTAAAACATTTTCTACACCGATGATGATGAAACATTGAATTGGAAATCCTCATTACCTCCTTTCATTACTCATATATAATATGCGGACAACCTTTTTTCGTTCTGCTACAATCACCCGTTTTCACATTTCGCTCATCCTTTATCAAAATAAATAACCTAGTCACTTAGAACTAGGTTATTTCATAAAATTCTCTCTTCCATCACTTTTCTGGATGACGCCTCCTATTCTACAGAACCACTTAAACATTTTGGTTCAGATGACTCTGTTCATTTGCTCCATAAGCCTTCTCGTTCAAACAGCGATCTGTCGGACCAATAATTATCGTTTCATTGTTTAGTGGTTTTAACGTTTCCCTTAGCTGCTCTGGATTTAAACAATAGGTGTGAGCTAGCACTTCAATTGGGGTTTTGGTTAGAATATCTGAACCAAAGATATATTCGGGATAAGGTGCATCAAAAATCGCCAGGAGATGGGTTCTGTCTTGATACGCTACTTCCCAATGCCACCAACCTTGAGGAATATTCGCCACCTGACCAGGGTGAATCGGAACATTGATGACTTCATTTGTAAATGGATTGATCAACGACACTAATGCAGAACCAGCGATACAGTAAACTAACTCTGAAGCATTCTGATGATAATGCGGTTCCACGACATGACCCTGACCCAGATAGATATCAAGTAGGGAAACATTACCAAGCGAATTCAGAACATCTCTTCCCAGACGGTTAATATAATTCGTTGAATTACGTGTAAATAAACGATTTTGATTGACGTCCGCAAAGTACTGCATCTGATTGGGATTTTGATAAGGTGCCTGCAAGAGAACCACTCCATTCTTTTAGAACCATGAGGATTTATTTATCCTATGTAAGAGTCTTCAACTCGTGATAAATGCCTAATTTCATAACGTCAAACATGCTTAGTTGATACGTTTGTAAGCGCCACTGAACTTATTGTTAATTCGAAGTGAAACCACTTCGATCCAAACCAGGTTGCCGACAGTAAAAAGGTATCCTTATGTCTAAAAAACAATTAACAAATCACCTTTTTTGTGGTATTCATTAACTATACGAAAAGCAAGTAGACACGCTCTTTCATTCGTTACAACAACTAAAATAGAGAATGCGATGAACTATTATTCTAGATTGGGCACTTGAATGATAGGGAGCAAGTAGTGCAACCGGCTCCTTCAAAGGAGAATGAACATGGAAAAATGTACATTGCACGGTCACGCTAACCTATTTTCTCAGCAAACATTACAACTAATGGAACTGCTTAGACGGCATGATTCTCACGCTTATGCCCATTCCGTGCAAACAACGAGTTATTATATTGATTTCTGCCTCTCTCACAGCTTCCATTCATTATTAAAGCCAAGCATGATTCAATCCGTTCTATTACATGACATCGGTAAACTTCTCGTTTCAAAAGAAATTCTTCAGAAAGATGGTCCTTTAACACTTTCTGAGATGAATGACCTCAAACGTCATCCTGAAGTCGGAATCGAGCTTCTTGGAGACTACCACGACATTGAAATCGACCCTCCTATTATCTTGAACCATCATGAGAATAGCGACGGCACTGGGTACCCTTACCGCCTGAATAATGAGCAGCTGCCACAATCAGTGAAAGTGATTCGGGTCATCGATAGTTTCAGTGCTATGATTTCGGTTCGTCCTTACAGTCCGAAATGTTCCGTTAAAGAAGCGATCCAAGAGATCCATTCTCAGAAAGACCGTTTCTATGACCCTACGATTGCTTCCTTGTTTATTCATTATTTGGAAGAGCGTTTTAAAGCGAAGAAAATTCTCCTTCATTATCTAGATTATGTTTCTCATCAGAAATGAACAGGATTTGCCTTTAATCGTTCATCACATCCAAATTCTTGAGGAGGTAGATTTAAGTGAAGCGTCTATCCAATAAAGAACTATTGATTGCCTATTGTGACGCCAATAAGCTAAGCTTAGAAGATGATTTTATTGAGATATTAACATCTGAAATTAGAAGAAGGAACATCGCTCTTCCAAAAAAAGACTCTCCTTGCTATGAGTCGGTTTCTCATTTATTTCTTAAAGACCTAAACTAATGAAAAGAAGAGCTTACCATTCACTCACTAGCAAGCTCTTTATCTTATTTTATAATAAAATGAAGTGCATCCGCTTACATATGTTTACAATTTATTTGTCGAGGTACAAATGAAGTAGTTCTACATCCATTTACATTGAAAGGAATGATTCATGATGAGTCAAACAATCCCAGAAATTACGCTAAATGATGGCCTTACTTTACCAGTAATCGGATTTGGTACTTACAAATTAAACGGAAACGATGGCGCGACTGCCATCACTAGTGCTATTGATCGCGGCTATCGACTCATCGATACGGCTTATAATTACGAAAATGAAGGAACGGTTGGTGAAGCCATTCGCCGAAGCTCTGTTCCGAGAAATGAATTGAGAGTCACTTCCAAATTACCAGGTCGCTATCAGGAGTACAACAAGGCTGTCACCGCCATTCAAGAATCGTTGTATCGGGCAAACTTAGATTATTATGATTTATATCTTATTCACTGGCCCAATCCGAATCAGGGGCGTTTTGTTGAAGCTTTTCAAGCTTTGATCGATGCAAAGAAATGGGGTTTGATCCGATCCATTGGAGTTTGTAACTTTCTCCCTGAACATCTAGAAACGCTAGAGAAAGAAACGGACGTGAAACCAAGCATCAATCAAATCGAATTGCATCCTTTCTTTAATCAGGAACCACAGAGAAGATGGCACGAACAGAACAATATTAAAACCCAATCATGGAGCCCGTTAGCTCGCGTGAAGGATATTTTGGACAATGAAACGATTAGTCAGATCGCTCAACATCACAACAAATCCGTTTCGCAAGTTATCTTACGCTGGCATTATCAATTAGGATCGATCCCTATTCCTAAATCTTCGTCTCCTGAACGACAGCTCGAGAATATTTCCATTTTTGATTTCTCGTTAGATGAAACCGAAATGGGAATGCTTGCGGAATTAACTCGTCCTGATGGTCGAATCAATGACCAGGATCCGGCTACTTATGAGGAGTTTTAAAGAAGACTGATGATGGAAAGCACAAAAAAAAGCACCTCTAAGCAACTGATGCTTAGAGGTGCTTTTTCAATTCTCATGGTGAACGACTTCTTGATTTGTATGTCGAAAAACCCATCGATTAGTCAGTTCATAATTTAAGAGTAATCCAACGGCGGTTGCAGTTGCTTTCGACGTTACGAGTGACCATTGTCCAAATTGATAAGTTACCTTAATTAACAAAGTAGCTAGCAGCAACGTAACAAGATTAACAAGTACAAACCGCAGAAATTCAGCTCTGCTTTTCTTCTTTTTCTCTTCAAAGGTATAATGACGATTGACCAAATAACTATTCATCATCCCACCACTATATGAGATCGATTGAGCGATCCAATATGGTAAACCAATTGAAACAAGTAGAAAAAACAAACTGACATCAATCGCTGTATTCAGTATACCTACGATGCCAAACTTCATTAACTTCGTGTGATTCCTATTCATTTTTGATAACAGCAGCGTTCTCCTCCCCTCTTCCATACGTTTCACTTACGATATAAATCGGACGATTTTTGGTCTCATCATAGATCCGACCGATATACTCTCCAACGACTCCTAAGATGGAAAGCACAAATCCAAAAAAGAACAATTGAATAACAATGAGGGATGACCATCCCATAACGGTCGTATGTGTAAATAGCTTCTGATAGATAACGACAAGCATATAGATAAAGCCAGCGAAAGAAAGGAGTACCCCTCCATAGCTTGCAAGCTTAAGAGGTTTGTAAGAGAATGACGTGATGCCATCAAGAGAGAGCTTAAGCATTTTCTTCAAGGGATATTTAGACTCTCCGAACACTCTTTCGTCACGTTCATATTCAACGGCAGTCTGATTAAATCCAACCCAGCTCACAAGACCTCTGACAAAGCGATTTTTCTCATGAAGCTGCGTCATTTGATCACAAACTTTTCGATCGATTAATCGGAAGTCCCCTGTGTCTATCGGAATATCGATATCAGTTAGCCCTCTTAGGACTCGATAGAAGAGTGAGGCGGTCGATCGCTTAAAGAACGATTCTCCTTTTCTCTTCGTCCTTTTGGCATACACGACTTCGAATCCTTCTTTCCACTTCTCGATCATGTCTTTGATCAACTCTGGGGGATCTTGCAAATCAGCATCGATGACGACGATCGCGTCTCCGCTTGCATAATCCATTCCTGCAGTGATCGCAATTTGGTGACCAAAATTTCTGGATAATTCAATAACTTGTATTGTTTTATCCCATGTACTAAAGTCCTTAACGATTTCACCACTTCGATCCTGACTTCCATCATTTATGAAGAGGAGTTCATACGTTGAGCCAATTTCATTCATCACTTTTTTCAAGCGAAGATACGTTTTTTCAATTGTCGCTTCCTCATTGTACATTGGGATAATGATCGAATACGTTACGTTATTATTCATTGCTGCCCCCTCCATTTGCCAGTATGACTTTATACAAGCTTTCGGAGCCGCCGAATGCTCCCATCGGATTGCTACTCATGTTGTCATCTTCCTCAGAAGAATTTTTCCACTCCTCATTTGGAATGAGTTCTCCGTTTTCTTTGATCCAGTCCAACAGATCAGAATTTGAGCCTCCTAATCTCCCTTCTGACACAAAGAAGTATTTCACTTTTCCACTCTCGATGAGCTCTTTCATTTCATCGATTGAATAGACGGGGTCATTACTTGAAAAGCCCCCCATCGTGATGATGGATTCATTCTCTTCAATAATATAAGGTGCTGCTGTATTGTAATTCATTGTCGCAAAAAGATACGTCTCACCTGTATTGTTTTCTTTCAAATATGAGTAAGTGGTTTCATCAATGGTTTCAGGTGTCATACCAGCTCCCATTAATCCACCCTTTCCGCCTTTCATCCCTTCAGGCAATTCCCCAACCATTTCCATTCCTGACGGGAGTGAACCTTGAGCGATATCAGCACCATCGTTTTGACCAGGAAGATTTCCAGGAGGTCCCATTCCTCCACTAGCCGTTGGTCCAGCTTGTGGGAGCATGCTATTTCCTCCATAAACGATCGGTGTGCTTGCCCAATATAATGGACCGATAAAAAGGATCGCCATTAGGATCCCAGGATAGAAACGGCTTCCTACCTTCTGAACTTTCATCATAACGAGAAACAAGGTCGCGCCAATGCCGAGTAGAAGGATTGTCCATGACCATCCACTACCGATTTCGCTAGTATAATGATAGAGGATTACCGATTGAACAATGGCCGTCACCAGAATCGAACCAGGTAGGAGCCAGGTTTTCCAGCCTTCGCTAGTTCGATAAGATTGAAAGAGTGCAACAGCTCCGGCCCCAACTAGTGCTGCGATTGGTGGGGCTAACATGATGAGATAATAATGATGGAAGAAACCAGCGATACTAAAAAAGACACCGACCGGAATCAACCAGGCTAACCAGAACAGCGTTTCTTGATGTTTTGGACTCATTTCTCTGAGTCTTAAACCACTCAATAGACCAATGCTTGCTAATAGGGCAAACGGTAATAGCCAACTCGCCTGACCGGACAATCCGGATTGAAATAGACGAAGTGGTCCCTTCTCACCAGTCCCAAACATACCGCCGCTATTTCCTCCTGGCATCATACCTGCTCCGCCAGGATTTCCGACTCCCTCTATATTGGATGGCGGTCCATTCATGACACTTTGATCACTGTCAGATGAACGATCCCCAACATCAGAAGGATTTTGCCCTGGATTCGATAGGATGCCTCCTTCTGTCTTACCACCAGGTTGGATACCGCCATCCTGACCAAGCAAACGGGACATTCCATTGTAACCAAATGCTAGTTCAAGAACCGAATTCGTCTCACTACTTCCTATATAGGGACGTTGATCTTCTGGAGTGAGATCAACGATAACCGCCCACGAAAGTGAGGCGGCAATCAATACTGCCGTTGCACCAACAAGCACACTCGCCTTTTTCTTCCACTTCATCTTCACTGCCAATAGATAGATAAGGTAGAATGCGGGTAAGACCATGTAAGCTTGCAGCATCTTCATATTGAAGCCAACACCAACAACAGCGAATGCACCGATTAATGCCCAAACACTATTCCTCTTAATCCCTCTGAATAAAAGCCAGGTAGCTAATAGCAAGGTAAAAACGAGCATGCTATCGATATTGTTCGTTCGGCTGACTGCTACCGCAACCGGCGTCGTTGCCATCGTGAGAGCCGCTAATCGAGACGCTGTTCTCCCAAAACGTGGCGTTAATGAGGAAATACATCAGAAGAACGGATCCGATTCCAGCCAGCGCCTGAGGAAGAATAACACTCCAACCATGTAATCCGAAAATTTCTGCACTAATGGTTTGGAGCCAAAATGTAACTGGTGGTTTATCTACCGTTACTGATCCAGCCGAATCAAGTGATGCATAGAAGAAGTTATGAAAGCTTTGCATCATACTTCCCACCGCTGTTGTGTAATACGAATTCGCGTATTGATCTGTCCAGATGTTAAAACCATTTAGAAATGCTGATAATAGTACGATAAGAACTAATGGTTTATCTAGACGAGATGTGTTTCGTGTACTCACGTTTAACCACTCCTAGAAACGATTTAATATTTTGTCTGACTATATTGTGCAAAACGAATCTGATGTGGTCTTTAAAACCAGCTGAAAGTTAGCTGAAAATAACACTCATCAAAAGAAAAAGACTTTATAATAGATTCATTATGAGCTGTGAACCAATGAAGCAGTTATCGTTTTAGGAAAGGTTGAAGTGAAAATGCATACAAGTGGCGTTAGACTTTTACTAGTAGATGATGAAGAACACATTTTGAACTTCCTGGAACTTGGATTATTAAATGAGGGATACGAAGTGAAAACAGCACCAGAAGGCATGCAAGCGATCAATTTAGTCAAAGAATTCCAACCGCACGTGGTGATACTCGATATTATGATGCCTGGACTCGATGGGTTTGAAGTATGCAGGATCATACGTAAAACCGGCTTTCAAACATCTATTATTATGCTAACCGCAAAAGACGAAGTGGACGATCGCGTCAAAGGACTCACGCTTGGGGCAGATGATTATCTTGTGAAACCGTTCAGCTTCGAGGAACTTCTCGCTCGAATCCAGGCTCGACTTCGCAATCAATTTCCGGACATGTTTGGAGAAATTCGATTCGGTCCGTTCAAAATCGACGATCGCAGAAAAGAAATTAGTTATCAGGAATCCGTCTTATCGCTTTCCCCAACAGAGTATGGGTTGCTGAAATATTTAGTAATGAACCACGGGATGGTCATCAGTAAGCTCATGATATTGGATAAAATATGGGGATATACGTTCCAGGGGGAAGAGAACATTGTGGAAGTGTATGTTCGATCAATAAGAGATAAGCTGAATGACAAAAACCATGCTGTTATTCGAACCATCCGAGGGGCTGGTTACAGGTTGGATCTTCCATGAGAAGTAAAATCCTTCACCCACTTCGAGGACTCCTGACACCTTCATCCCTTAGGTATCAGCTTCTTGTAAGAATCCTCTTCATTCTTTCGTTTATCCTTTTGTTGATTGGATTTCTTCAATATATCGTCATGAAAGACTTCCTTTATGAAAGTGAAGCAGAAAGCTTGAGAGGGAGATTGATGTCGATTCCACCGGGAATTCTTTCTAACGACGGCAGGCTTCCCGCCCCTCCAAAAAGCGATGACCATAACCTGCTCGCTGTAGAAGATCTTTCCTTCGCACTTGTACAAGAGAATGGTAGCTACATGAATTTATTAGACGACAATGGTCTTCCTGTTCCAGAACCATCCGCGAAGCAATTCTCTAACATGAAAGAAAACATAAGTAATCAGAAGGATGCCTATGTTATCCTTCAAGACAGCAGCGGGAATGAACAGATTGTCGTCGTTCTACCAACGAAGGGGGATATACGGTCCCCCGACAATCAAGATCGATCTTATTTGCAAATGGGCGTAAGCACGTCACCGTTGAAACAGGTTCTGTGGAAGCAACTAATCACATTTGGGATTTTGTCCTTCATTGCTTTAATGATTGGATTGGCCATCTATTTATCGGCTATTCGTAAAACATTAGATCCCTTGTCTAATATGGTAGAAGAAGTGAAGAATATTAATGCCTCTAATTTAACTGAACGAATTTCGTCTTACGAAGAACAAGAAGAAGTACAACGGTTAAGTGATTCTTTTAACGAAATGTTGACACGATTAGAAAATTCATTTGAACATGAGAAGGAAGCAAAAGAACAGATGCGACGTTTTATTGCAGACGCTTCACATGAACTTCGCACCCCTATCACGTCTGTTCATGGATACTTAGAAGTTCTATTACGAGGTGCTGCTCAAAATCCCGAGCAACTCTCAACTGTTTTAAATAGCATGCATGGCGAAACAAAAAGAGTCATCAAGTTAGTCGAGGAGCTCTTACTACTTGCGAAATTAGATCGCGCCCCACAACTTCAAGTAGAGGAGATCTCGTTAAGTGAAATCGTCCACGAAATGGAACATCAACTTACCTTTTTAGCGGGTGACCGTGCGGTTGAATTCGATCTTACGGAAGGATTGAGAGGGTGCTTCGATGCCGATAAGATGAAACAAGTCATTCTCAACCTCTTTCATAATGCGATTCACTATACAGATCCTAAAAACGGGGAAATCAAACTATCCCTTGTCTTAATAGAAGGACTCGCAAGACTTAGCATCGAAGATAACGGACCTGGTATCGATGAAGAAAATCTTCCGTATCTCTTTAATCGATTCTATCGTGTAGATCATTCAAGAAATCGACAATTTGGAGGTGCTGGTCTCGGACTTTCCATCACCCAATCAATCGTCGAAGCACATGGCGGCTCCGTCTCTGTAGAAAGCAAGGTAGACGTTGGCTCTACCTTCAGTGTCTATTTACCTATAGAAGCAAAAGAATGATTGTCTTAATGACCGCAATAGCTGTATGAAAACGTACCATACTCTTAAGAACGATCACATTTTCTCCAGGACCTCTCACATGATTATCCTGATGAAACTATGCTAAACTGATAAAAATTGTGGTTCTCTTGCAGAAGATAACGCCCGATCTTCTCTACAAACAAATACTACGTTTCTGAAGGTGCTGGTTGAATGAAAAAAGTGTTATTGATTGTGATTGCCTTTACAGTTGGGTTTCTGTTCGATCTTATGAACATACCAGCTGGCTGGCTATTGGGAGCGATGCTTGTCGGTGCATTCTATCGACTAGTCATCGATGATATTTCTTACCCAAATCTCCTATTTGATCTCGCGTTAGCCGTGATCGGGGTTAGTATAAGTCTAAGTATTAAAGTTGAAATGTTTAAGGAGGTCGCAAGTTACTTGCTTCCTCTCGCTGTCTCAATGATTATTCTGTTGATCGCTAGCTGGATTCTCGGTAAAATCCTTACGAAATATTCGAATCTTGATAGCAAAACAGCTCTATTCTGCTGTTTGCCGGCTGGCGCCTCTGTCATGATGGCGTTAAGCCGAGAATATAAGGCGAATCTAGGAATGGTCGCAGCCTTTCAAACGGTTCGAATCATGATGCTCGTCTCAACCATACCGATCGTCGCGGGTTTCATGACTTCCTTTGTATCAACGGATGAAGTTCAGGGCACATTGAAAACCGCTCCACAAGTAGACATGCCGATGTGGCTCGCTACCGTGTTCTACATCATATTGATCGGACTCACCTTAGTCCTTTCTAAAAAATGGCGTATTCCAATTGCCCCATTTCTTTACGCGATTATTCTCGGATTTCTCTTTCATACGTTCATTCAGCCACTTCCTTCGATGCCGAATCTCGGTGTTGGCATGGGAATGGCGATGCTAGGCGTCATCATAGGAGTCCGATTCGACCGAAGTTCATTAGTTGAAATCAAAGAAATTGGTTGGACCAGCGTTTGGATTTTACTCGCATTCTTTTCGTTAACGTTTGTGGTGACATTTGTATTCTATCTCATGACGCCACTCGATTTCATCACAAGCCTACTTGCGATCGTTCCAGCTGGCGCACCACAGATGTCGTCTGTTGCCGCCTCTCTCGATCTCGACGCAAGTATTGTCGCAGCCATGCAGGTCATCAGGTTGCTCGTTCTCGTCTTGATCATCCCGATGCTTGTACCATTTCTTGTATCTAAAGAACCAGGGAATGAAGCGAGAGGACAAGAAAGTTCATAGGCAAACTTCGCCCCTCACTTAACAACCGACTAATAAACAGGCCCACATCTTAGAAAAAGATGTGGGCCTGTTTTGTTTGGAAGCCTATCTAATTACAGATATGCTCCTCTATATTTGAATAGGCACTAAATAACTATTAGCTAGTCGGATGAATTGTTACTGCATGATTCTCATTTACTACTATTTGGTTATTCGTATTCACCTCTATATCAATTGGATAAATAGCAGAAATTTTATTTGAAAAAATCCATCTTCTACCTGGTTGAACTAACAAAATATAAACTCCGGTTGCACGATCTCCCATAAAATGAAGTGATGTGCTGCTTATTGTTTGGTTATCTCGTGCATTAATCCCAATATCCATTAATTGTCGTCCAGTTTTAATTGCGTCATCCACTGTGAGACTAATTTCACTTATATTTAGAATGCTATTTTGTGAAAATGGTTCATCTCTAGCTTCTGCTGTAGAATATCTGGAGATAAACTCAACTACATTTTCAGCAGGGTCATTAAAGTATAGTGAATGGGCAGACAGGTTTGGAAAATACGCCTCATCTCTTCCTTCTTCATCATTCAGTTCAACTTTACCTTCTAACCATGCTTTAGCCTCTTTGAACTTGTTTGAAGGGATATTGAAAGCAAAATGATAATAAGGATCTCCTTCTACATCCCTTGATGTAAATTCCAATTGACTTGAACCAACTGAAACTTGGAAACTTTCACGACATTCTTTTGATAATGTCATTCCTAGAGTTTCTGTATAAAAAAACTTCATTTTCTCAAGATCTTTCGTTTTTAAAGTAATCCTTCTTATTTCCATAAGGTACCCTCTTCTCCTCTTAGACGTACTATTTCCACCCACTTTGTCATTTCAAATTTCCCATTATTTTTTTGGAGTTCTTCCGGAACAGAAACAAAACTCATGAACTCCAAACTGTTTCCATCTGGATCTTTAAAATAGACTGAAGCATTCCCTTGATTAGGTCTTAAAAAAGGCTGTACTGAAGTTCTGTTACCGAAAGCTACAGTTTCTATGTCTTTACTATGTAGCCAGTCTAATGAGTTCATCATCTCTTCAAATGAAATTCTAAACGCCACATGCCTTAGTGATGGATGGTATGCGGTTAAATATTCTTCCCCTTCCCAAGCAAGTTCTAACCCCAAGGTTTGATAAAATTGAATAGAACGTGTTAGCTCCTTAACTGGTAAATGCGCTTCGTAAATTCCTTCAATCATTTTTTTCACTTCCTCTTATCAGATATTCTATGAATTAAGTGTATATAGGAATTTTAAAAGACGCTTCGGCTGCAAGTAGTAAAAGAGCTACAACTTTAGAACTAGGCTTATATAGGAGCATGGTAATCTTACTAGTTTTTAAAATTTTCCTCAAAATAAAAAAGCCTATCTTATTACAGATAAGCTCAAGAAGACTTTACAGAATAGCATCGAATAGTCTTTGATAACCAAAAGGTAAAACGAACCCTACGAAAGTGCCAATGAAAATTGAAATCGCCATTATAAGGCGATATTTTCTTATTGATAGTTCTCCTCTTTTTAAGGCGATATTCAAAGCCTTTATTATCCCATAAACAGTCATGAATATAATTACTGCAGAAAAGAAACTAAACAAAAAAACTTCCATGCTTCTCCACCTTTCTTTTGACCATCAGAAGTAATTTCACCACCGGTACATACACTAACAACTTCTTTTCAGTTTTTTATACTATTTAATGTATACTCATCTGTTCCCACTCATTTACCATAAACTCCAGTAATCGTTTCCCATCCTTCTTGAGTTTCAATAGGCTCTTAAAAAAGGCTCAATAACAAAACATCACTCTACCTAAATAATACCATAATTCCCCTAATACTCCTGATTATTGAAGGGAGATTTTATAATCATGTTCGTACGCCTTCAACGTGCAATTAGATACAAAAAAAGTAGTTCAATTCAGGGTACAAGTTGTGTGTTGTACTCCAAAACTAAACTACTTAGTATACGTCATGTTGCTTCTATCTACTTGATTCATTATCTTGATCGACTTGCGAACGATTAAAACAAATAGCTGATAAATAGCCCGAAGACTAATAAGCAACCAAAAACCGTATTCGTTTGAGCCGTGGCTTTCATTGCCATCACCATATTCATCGGTCGTTCTTTTTGGATAAATGCCTTAATGGCTTGAATTGGTTTATTGATGCTTAGCAATACAAGGAAAAGCCAGAAGCTTTCGTTGCTCACAACCACTAATCCCAGAACCCAGATATAAGCAACAATAAATAAGAAAGCCAGGAATGAAATGGCTTTGTTCTGACCCATTAGAATAGCTAATGTCTTTCGTCCACCCTTTTGATCTTCTTCTATATCACGAATATTATTTGAAAGATTAATAGCTCCTACTAGAATCGCGATCGGAATAGATAATAAGATACTTTGGAGATTCACCGTGTTTGTTTGAATATAAAACGAGATAAGAACAAAACCAGAGCCCATGCACAGACCGGAAAACAGCTCTCCAAATGGCGTGTAAGCGATCGGATATGGTCCGCCAGTGTACAAATATCCGATGGCCATACCTCCTAGCCCAATAAGAGCTAACCACCAACTACTATTCATACAAATGTAAATCCCAAAAAGAATAGCGAGACCGTAGGATGCGAGCGCTAATTGCAGCACACTTTTAGGTTTCATCCCGTATTTTACGATCGCTCCCCCAATACCTACAGAACCTTCCGTATCAAGCCCACGTTTAAAATCATAGTATTCATTAAATACGTTCGTCGCAATTTGGATCCATAGACACGCCATGAGCATGGCGATAAAGACCAGGATATCAACCTCTACATAAAACATCGCATATACGGTTCCAATGAAAACCGGTACAAATGAGGCTGTCAGTGTATGAGGTCGAGTAAGCTGCCATAACACTTTTCCGAGACTGGGTTTTCCAGTTTCACTTTCTACTTTTCTATTCTTTTGATTCATCATTCTAACCCTTTCTATGTTCATCAAATGAAATTCATTACGCTCTATTTTATCATAAAATGCCCGATAGGACTGTCATATACTTTGATTCAACGGCACCAGATTTACGATCACGTCCTATCATCACAAGAACATTCTATACGGTTTTGTTTTCTATGGATTTGGAAAAAAGCACACTCGATTGCGTCATCCCTTGCGAGTGTGCTTTAACGTTCTGTCTCCTTGATGATTACCTCATTCCGTAAAAGGAGAAATCCCAAACTTAGAAAGGGTACTCTTTAGTTTCTTAACATCCTGGTCTGTTTCAGCAAGGGCAATATATCCGTCAGGTCTTATCAGATAAAGGGAGTGACGCTTAAGTCCCTTTTCTTTCATTTCACTTTGCCATGAGAATTCATGGACCTCGTATCCATACGACGTTGCAAATTCCTTTAGCGCTAGGCTTGCTTCTCCGTACACGTGAATTTGCCAATCAAGGGACTGAAGTGAATCAAAATTTTGGCCATTCTCAGTTTGTACCCATGGAAGTCGATCTCCCCCACGGATCTTAGCTGCTGTACCTACACTTATTTCGCTATTCCGGTAGTTAATTTTCGTCTGGGATATGGCATTAAATGCTGCTTTACGCACGGACGAAAAGTTCCCAAGCAGGAACGGGGCCATGTACGGGATTAAGAATGTTCGGATAAGCCGACTTCTCGTTTGGTTACCGATGATGGCAGTAAAGGCTTTATCCGTTGTCGAAATAAGCGTTCTTGCAAAAGCGATCCTCTCTTCTTCATACGTATCAAGGATGGATTCTTCTGCTTTTCCAAGAAGGACAGCGGCAATTTTCCATGATAAATTAACCGCATCACCAATTCCGGTATTCATTCCTTGACCACCAGCTGGGCTATGGATATGCCCAGCATCCCCCGCAATGAAAGCCCGACCTTTCCTAAAATGACGACTGACACGGTGATGCACGTTGTAAGTAGAAAACCAATTGACCTTCTTAATCGTTAATCCTGTTCGCTTCTCAATAATCGATTGAAAGTCACTGAATTGAATAGAATGTTTACTGTTCATCTCTCTTGGAACGATGCCAATGATTCGGGCCATTCCAGTACTTCTTACTGGCATAAACAAATAGAATACTTCAGAATCCATATACAAATTCAATGTATTTTCGGAAAGTTGACCACGATCGGTTTCAACATCGACGACAAAAAAGAGCTCCTCATACGTTCCCCCAGGAAACTCGAATCCAAGTCCTTTGCGCACCGTACTATGAGCGCCGTCACATCCACATATGTAAGCAAACTCACTTGATTCTTCCTGATCGCCTTTCTTAATGACTGCTTGAACCGTCTTGCCGTCATCGTTAAAAGATACCAATTCAGTATCCCATTCGATCTCGATTCCTTCTGCTGCCAGTTTATCTGTGAGTAGCTGTTCATGATCATCTTGAGGATAGCTGAGAGCGAATGGAAATGGACTCAATCCTTTTCCTAAATCGAAAAAATTTATTTTGGCTTTCTCCTTATCCGCTTCTCGCACATGAACGTTGTTTATTTTAATGCCACCATCGACCACTTCATTTGCAAATCCCATTTGTTGATAGAACTCTAGCGTCCTTGCATGCACAACCAGCGCACGCGATGCTTCTCCAGGACCTGAATGTTTCTCAATAATTCGGAATGGGACGCCATGCTTTGCTAATCGAAGAGCCAGAACTAATCCAGTTGGTCCAGCACCAACAATTAATACTTGTGCGTTCATCTCACATTCTCCTTACGAAAGCGTTTTAGTCATCCGTATAACTCAAGCAACGAACTACTGAGGACTGTCCAAACGAGTAGATAAGACGTGATACATGTATTTCATTTCTTTGTCATTTTTTTGTCCATCCTTATCTATGATAATGTGTTTCGTCATGTTTAACAACACGCTGGAAGTGGGATAAAAGTAGAAGAGCAGAAAAGGATTTGGTTAAAAAGGAGGAGAAAAAATGAATGTCACATTTATCGGCATGGGCGTAATGGGAAGCGCCATGGCCAATAACTTACTTACCAACGGTGTTGAACTAACGATTTGGAATCGAACGAAAGATAAAGTAGAATTTCTTCTTAACAAGGGAGCTCAATACAAAGAAACGCCACACGAAGCTGTGAAAGACGCAGACATCGTTTATACGATGTTGACTGGACCTGAAGCTGTAGATGAAGTTGCTTTAGGTAAAGAAGGATTTCTTCAATCGATGAAACCTGACGCACTGTGGGTCGATTCAAGTACGGTAAACCCTTCTTTTTCTAAGAAAGCCCATGAACAAGCTCGTAAAGTTGGGGTAAGGTTTGTCGATGCTCCTGTAGCTGGCTCCAAGGGACCAGCTCAAAAAGGAGAGCTTGTTTTTCTAGCAGGTGGAGCAAAAGAAGATGTTGAGGAAGCTTCATCCCATTTTGATTACATGGGTAAGAAAACGATACACGTAGGTCCTTCCAGTCAAGGAACGTCCTTCAAAATGGTCGTTAATATGATGCTTGCATCGAATATGGCCGCCTTTACAGAAAGTATGATGCTTGGTGAAAAGCTTGGCCTATCTAAAGAATTCTTATTAGATACATTACCTGGAATGCCAGTCTCTGCGCCTTTCCTTCAAATGAAAGCAGACAAATTAAAAGAAGGGAATTACGAAGAAGAGTTCGCTCTAAAAAACATGCAGAAAGACCTTCATCTCGCTACTCTATCGGCTTACGAAGAAGAAGCGGCGTTAAAAATAACGAACCTGATGAAAGAAGTATATGCCGATGCTAAAGTAAATGGTTATGGCGATCTAGACTTCTCCTCCATTTACTCATTTTATAAAAATTTGCATCGAGAAGAGTAATTTCCTTAAAAATAAAATCATGCACTAGCACGCTCATCGTTTCAGGTGAGCGTGCTACTTTTTTAATTCCGGTTGATGACTATCGAATATTAAAAACAGTTCATTGCTTCATTCTACTGATTCGTTAGCTTGAAATAATCCATTGTAGACGTTACTTCAAAACCACAGGAACGGTAAAGCTCTAGAGCCTGTTTATTTTTGACTGCGACTTGAAGCATCATTTTTTCTGCATGTTTTTCTTGAAGCTTTTCTACAGCTCTCATCACAATCTCTCTTCCGTACCCTTTCCGACGGTGTTCAGGTAGAACGCCTAACCCATAAATGCCACCGACCCCATCCTGGACTTCCAAATGAACTTTTCCGATCGTTACGTGATTCATTTCAGCAAGGTAACTATACATTCCGCGTTTCGCTTCTTCCTCCGGGCGTTTTAACTCAGTGGCATTCACCTGAAAATACAATTCATTTTGTTCTGCGATTTCTTTGGCATCTTGATTGAGCGCTTCTCTGAGATTTAGACTTTTCAGTGTAGCCTGTTCTCCTGGTTCTCTTAACAGAAACATTTCATATTCTGAATTATCATAATGAGCTCCAGTATGCTTCATAAATTCAAGACCAGAAAGAGACTCGTGGTCGCATAGCAAAAGCATATCCTGTGATCCCCTTCTTTTCCACTCATCCTGTACTAATGAATACAAACGATTGAAGACTCCCATTCTTCGATAGTCAGGATGAACCATTCCGTTCACTTCTAATGGTCCTCCATCAAATTGATTAATGCCAATATATCCGATCAGTGCCTGATGATCATAGAACATGAACTCAGTTATCGCGCCAGCATCTCGGTCATTGGAAGACATCGCTAATTTATACTCAAGCTCCAACTTAAGCGAAATCCCGTCCTGTTCAACACACCATTTTTCTAAAGCTTTAACCTTCTCATAATCGTCTTGATCGATTCCACCACATAATTTTATGTAACCTCTTTTTAACGGGATCACCAGTTGACTTCCTCCTTCAGCCATTTCATAAATGGCACAAATGCCGGTTCAATTTTGCACCCTTGCTTCCGCTAACTGAACTGGATGAATACTAGCACTACAATTGAAAAAATCACGGCTACTATCGCATCTTGTTTACTAGTCGTATTAGACAAAGGCAGCCACGATACCTTACTTACTAAGTTAGTAAGTCTTGCAATAAGAAAAAAGAGTATAAAATAGCTGAAAAACGGACCAATCATCTTACCATTCCTTACTTTAATCAAAACTATTAATCTTGTAGTTGGTTCAAAATCACATTCATACTATCATTCTGGGTCATGTTATTCGTCAACATCGTTTCACCACTTACACCAAGATAATCCTTTTCTGTCCACCAGGCTCTTAAGGAATTTTCTCCGAACTCCTTCGTCTTCGAACGCGTATGATGACGTTCGAGTGTTTGTTCAAAAGATAAATCAAAATAATAAGTATACGCATTTCCATCATAGAACTCGATCAACTTCTTCAGCATGTCACCGTAGCGATGCTGACTTAAGATTCCCTCCAAAATAACAAACTCGCATCTGCCCTTCCCATATTCTGTGATTTGACGAATCAAATCAAGAGAGAGATTCCCTTTCCGATCACGAACATTCAACATATCACGGCGAACAATATCCTGAGATACTAATAGAGTTGCGTCCCCAAAATGATGTTGAAGGTTGTTCGCGATCGTTGTTTTTCCACTACCAGAATTTCCTCTTATGATAATCAGCTTCGATTCGATTTTAATCACTCCGATCTTTCAATTAAACCGTCAGTTTTCCAATACCAATTATTTTAAAATAGTGGGAATAACTCAATCTTTTCTTTCTTAAGCTCAGTTCGTTATAGACATTTATTAATCAAACGAAAATCATCTTTGATCTAGTCCTCTTGTATGAATCAAATAAAATTGTCTGGCTAAAAAGGAAGGGGTATAGGGCATATCATTGCGCAACCATGCCTCGATCGTTCCTAAAACGGCAGCTGCATCGTACCAGATGAAAATCTCCTGTTGAATACCAGCTTGTTGAACAAATGAGTCATTCCCCCTACTCTCTATTCTCGACACAAGCCACTCTGTAAAAAATGTGGATAACCGCTCTTTAAAAATCGGGATTCTCCTGGTCGCAAGGACCGTTTTATAAAAATCCCCATTCCTGGCGATATGTTCAAGGAACTTCTCCAGCATCCTCCTATTCTCTTCATCATTCGGCTTCTGGTTCGCTCCAGGCTCACCCAAAACAGTTGAAATTTCAAGGATCATATCATCAGCCATTTTATCGAGCATATCTGAGATATCTTTATAATGAAGATAGAAGGTCACTCGATTGATTGTCGCTTTTTCGGTCAAACGATTTACGGATAACTTCTCTAGATCCATCTCCTGCAGCAACTCCACAAAAGCGTCTTTTAGCAACTGCCGCGTGCGGATGATCCGGGGATCTATCTGCTTCTTTTTGTTATTCATCTGATTTTTCCTCCCTTCTTCAAACTAATCTACTATTGTGCCCTTTTCGTATAGTTTTCTTCATTTAAACAACAAAAAATAAAACGATGTAAACTAATAGACAAAATATACTTTACTGTTTGTTGAAACCATTTATGTTTACTTCTATAATTTAATTTATGTTTTGTTGACTATGCTACACATTGTAAATTAATTATGCCACAGATGGAAAGGATGTTGGAAGTGTCTACTACTAGTGCAGCAACTGACACGAGTACGATACGAAAAGGCCCCATCATGACCACCATGATTCTGGGTGCTTTCTTTACAATCTTTAATCAAACGACCATGACCGTTGCCCTTCCAAAGTTAATGGAAGTATTTGATATCGATGCTTCTACAGGACAATGGCTTACAACGGGGTATATGCTTGTAAATGGTGTGCTGATTCCTGTTACAGGCTTCCTGATGCAGCGATTTACGACAAAGCAATTATTCTTAACTGCCATGTTTATATTCCTTGCTGGAACGGTTGTCTCTGCTATCGCACCAAATTTCCCTATTTTGCTTACAGGGAGGCTGATCCAGGCCGCATCCACAGGGATTATTATGCCACTACTGATGAATGTCGTTTTAAAACTCTTTCCTCCTGAAAGAAGAGGTACTGCCATGGGGACTGTCGGCCTTGCGATTATTTTTGCACCAGCGATCGGACCTACGTTAACTGGTTATGTTCTCGATGTTTTCCCATGGCAAACGTTATTTTACGGACTCATTCCTTTCATTGTAATCATCATCATTTGCGGATTTGTTTTTCTACAAAATGTTTCAGAAACGACCGAGAGCAAAATGGACGTAATCAGTTTGATCCTCTCCACAGTTGGATTTGGATCACTTCTATACGGATTCAGCGATGCTGGGAATGAGGGCTGGGCGAATACTGAGGTTATCGTCACACTTACCGTAGGGGTCCTGGCAGTTGGATTGTTTACGTGGAGACAGTTGACCTCAGAAAATCCGTTTCTGGATCTTAGAGCCTTCAAATACAACATGTTTTCGTTGACTACGGTCATCAATTGCGTGATCACGATGGTTATGTATGCCGATATGATCCTGCTCCCTTTGTACCTCCAAAATGCCCGGGGATTCACAGCGTTGGAAGCTGGATTCTTGATGTTACCTGGGGCTTTATTAATGGGTCTATTAAGTCCGGCTGTCGGAAAACTGTTTGACCGTTTTGGGGCGAAATGGCTTTCCATTATCGGGATCGCCATCATTCTTGTAACCACGTATACCTTTACCGATTTGACTGACTCAACGAGCTATATGCATCTGATCTTGATGTACGCTGGCCGGCGAATTGGGATGGCTTTATTCCTGATGCCGCTTCAAACAGCAGGTCTCAACCAATTGCCGTCCAGTCTTCACGCGCATGGGACCGCGATCTCGAATACGGCTAGACAAGTAGCAGGAGCGATAGGGACATCTCTGCTTGTAACGATCATGACGAGCCGAACGAAAGATCACCTGCAAGATATCATGATGGGCGGTGCGAATAACGAATCACAAGCCCATATGGTCATGGAAGCTTCCATCCAGGGGATCAATGATACCTATTTTGCCATCATGATCATCGGGGTCGTTAGCTTCGTGCTTTCCTTTTTCCTTAAGCGAGTCGAACAAGCACCCGAGAAATCACTCGCTTCCCGTTCCTAAACACAAGCCTTTTTATGTTAAATTAGCAACAGAAAGGGAGCCTATCTTAAAAACAGATAGGCTCCCTTTGTTAGGATCAAACACACGAAAGTTTCATTGCACTTTCCAAATAAGTGATCTCAATTGATGTAGCGATATTCCATCAAACGATTCAAAATAGTAACTTCCTGCAATAATTCCTCGCCAACATTTGTTTCTCGAACTTTTTTTCTCTCTAATTCTTTATCGACTAATCTTTTTACGGATAACACATCCGCTCCATTTAGTAAAACCTCTGCTTTGGAATTAAAGTGTTGATGCGCAACAAGCTGCATGCCGAAGGAATTAAATAATAACGTGTATCCAGCAATTCCGGTTGTGGACTGATAAGCCTTTGAGAAGCCTCCATCGATGACGATCATCTTTCCATTTGCTTTGATTGGATTTTCTCCGTCAATTTCTTTAACAGGTGTATGCCCATTGATGATATGACCTTGATCTGGATTAAGATCAAATTCATTCAGAAGTTCACGGCAGATCTCCTCTTTTTCACGTAAATGGTAATAGGGATTCTTTTTTTCTTTATGGCTTGCCTTATCATCAATGAAATACCGTTCAAATGTCGTCATTTCTCTTTTCCCGAAAAGGGATGAATATTGTCCTGTCCATAAATACCACACCATATCTGTGGCAAGATCATCGGTCTCTTCAGGATGTGCAAAAGCATGACGTAAATAATTCTCAAAAACATCTAGTAGTTCACGACCTGCATAGGATTTATCTTCAATCGTCATTTTTTCCATATGACCTTTTTCATCTAACGGAATACACCCATGTATTAATAAGTTCCCGTTATATTTCAAATACAGACTACCTTTTTTCATAAGAAAATTCATATGCCTGGCCAGCTTTTCCGAATGTTGGACAGAAAATAACAGTTTGTCCATCACTTCCTCTTCTTCTTCTAATAACTGAGCAGGTTTCTCTGGATTAACTGTAGCAAAACAAGTGTTTTCTAGTGGATACGTTTCACCATGAATCGAGATACTGTTTTCCCCGTAATCAATTTTCTCTAACAAAAGCCGCTCTGACATATTGAAGTAAGATCGTCTCTTTATAATAGGGCTTTCAAGTTTGAACTGAATCATTGTAATGGCTTGGTGAATTTTTGTGATTTGTGATTTCTCAAGATTGGATTGCTTTTCATCTGAATCGATCTTCGGTCTAAAAGCCGAATTGTCATCATAGTACTTCTCTGCAAGATTGAGAAGTGGTCTCAGATTGATGCCATAGACATCTTCAATAATCTCTAAATTATTGTACCTGGCGCAGATTCGGATAATATTAGCCAGACAAACCTTTGAGCCAGCAAAGGCACCGATCCATAGAACATCATGATTCCCCCACTGAATATCGACAGAGTGATAATTGATCAGCGTATCCATAATTTTATCTGGTTCGGGTCCTCGATCATAAATATCCCCAACGACATGAAGATGATCAACAACCAGTCGTTGCGTTGTATAAGCAAGACCTATAATAAGCTTATCCGCCTGACCAAGGGAGATAATTTGTTGAAGAATCTTTTTGTAATAGGGTTCCTTATTTGTAAGGTCATCTGTTTTGTAGAGTAGTTCCTCTATTACATATACAAAATGAGTAGGTAAAGCCTTACGTAATTTCGAGCGTGTATATTTGGAAGAAGCATAGGAAATGAGTTTAAGCATCCGATCGATGATTTGTGTGTACCATTGAATCAATTGTTCTTCGTTGTCAAACGCATTCTTGATTAGCTTTATTTTTTCTTCAGGGTAATAAACTAATGTCGCAAATTCATTTATTTCTTCCTCAGGCAATTCTTCTTTAAAAAGGTCTGTAATTTTCTCTTTTACTTTCCCCGAACCATTTCTTAACACATGCTGAAAGGCTTGATACTCCCCGTGTAAATCACTGACAAAGTGCTCTGTTCCCTTTGGTAGATTCAAAATGGATTTAAGATTGATGATTTCAGTAACTACCTTTTCTTCACTATCATATTTCTGTGCCAGTAAATCTAAGTATTTTGTGTTCACTATGATGTATCCCCTTTCAAAATGCATGACTACTAATATTATAAAAGAAGACTAAAACCGAAATGAAAACGGTATCCATTTTCATTTCGATGGTTCGCTATTGCAAATGATTTACTAATTATAATGATAGTAACATATTTTTCGTATGTAAGAATGAGAGGTTATTTTAATTTTCACCGACTCCACTTACGCCTCAATACGTTTAGCAAACCGCACTTTCCATGGAAATCACAAATCCTTCAAGTACCTTTTTGGTAATACGAGAACAATAAAAATACTAACCCAGGCCACACCCACCATGATGACTCCTGCTACATTCCAGGCGTCTCTTACATGAATGATCGCTTTGATTTTTTCAATGAATTGTACCGATATGACTAGAAACAAAATACGAAATGCATTTGCACGCAAAAAGTCTTTCATTTAAAACCCAACCCCTCTGATCCTTATTTCATTGCGAAGCAAATCACGATTACGTTGCTTGCATCGTGTAACGAATACCAAAGGAACCGAGCATGATCTGAATCAGACTCACGACCAGTAATTCCACTGTAGCTAAGTACCATTCTTGCAATAAGAAGCGTTGTGTCACGAGTGTTAAAAGTAAGATGGTGCCCATTGTGACAGTTAATAGATCGATTTTCTTCCCGATATTCTTAAAGGAATATACAAATGCGATCGCATTGCCAATCCCAAAGATGATGATCCCCATTAAACCTAAGCTTGCCCAGCTAGCAAATGGAAGTTTGTCTAACCACTCTTGTGGAAACGTAGAAAAACCGGCTTTTCCTGTATACATCAAAACACCTAACCCAATCGCCCCCAAAGCCAGCAACAAATTATAAATCCAGGATAAATGTGCAATCATTTTCGTGACCATCTCAAACCTCCTTTGTTTATAGTACTGATGTCAATCTTAATTAAATGTGCTGTCATCAAGGTATAAAAGAACTTCATTCAACTACATTTAATAGCTCAACGACGGTAACGAATACCACGATGATTGATAGTTGCAGGAGAGGTTCAAAATCAAAGATTATTTGCTCAGATATTGTCTCTATAAGAGGAGGTGGTGATTTCCGCTCCAGGATGCTCGCTTTCCGCGGGGCGGGCGGTGAGCCTCCTCGGCGCGCTAAGGCGCGCCTGTGGGGTCTCACCTGTCCCGCTAATCCCGCAGGAGTCGAGCACCTTCCGCTCCAATCACCTTTGAAGTGTGGAGCTTCATACAAAATCCCTTGCAAAAACAATAATCTTTAAGAAAAGAGCCAAAACAAAAGAACTTTCTTGGCTCATATATGAAACTAGTTTATTCCATTAAAACAATCATCCATTTTCTTAATACCATAGATGGAACTAACTAACAAAATAAGTAAAAGAAAAATTTCAAATAGTTATCTCCTTTCACCGAAAAACGTTGGAGAGGTAAAGTTCTCTAAAGCGGATCTTGCTCTTCAGTATGTTGTTAAATCCACACATCGTTTTCTGCCGTAAGATCTCCTTCATTCTCACCCGTGTTCACTACCCCTTTAGGTTCCACTAACATGACGTGGCACTCGTTTTCTGCATACGGCTTATGCTCCACGCCTTGTGGAATCACGTACATTTCACCAGTGGAAAGGTGTACGTCCCCATCACGAAAAGCGATGCTCATTTCTCCATTTAGGACGAAAAAAACTTCATCTGTGTCCTGGTGTTCATGCCAGACAAAGTCTCCCTGTACTTTGACTAATTTAAACTGATAATCGTTCATCTCAGCAATCACTTTTGGAGTCCAATGTTCGGTGAACAAGGTTAATTTTTCTGTTGGATTTATTGGCACATAACTCATTTCGCAGCATTCCTTTCTTTCTATAAAAACGTGTAAAACAAAAACAAGATGAAATTACTCTCGTAGCCTATACGCCTACCATTTAAGACTCATACACTATGTTGCATCCAGACTATCCTCTCAATCACTGAAGATATCCTTCATTTCTTTTTTTTCCTTTTTTATTCTTTGAAAATGCCTTTCTATTCGCCTGGAAATAAAAGGCGAAAATATAATTATTAACATTAGCCAAAGCATAAATTCCTCCTTTGATTAAGAATGTCTCAGTCATACTGTAATCCTGCCGTTCGTGGAACAAAATAATGTCATATTTTGAACCCAGTTAATCTAAGCGTATCATTCGTATCCATATTCTGTATTACATCCCCTTTAATAATCAAGTCATTCATTGTCACCTCATTTTTTAGTGCTGTATGCTTTCTAATATTTGAAACCATGCAAGGTAATTGTTCAACTAGTTAGTTGCTACACCGTTAAATCGCTGTATCCACCGTTTGAGCTATAGACAACCCAGTTATAGAATGCTTGTTCCTTTTTGAACGATTTATCAACAACAAACTATAACAAAGCCATTTTAATCAGTGCGTTTTGCCAATTTCCCAGCTATAAAACCGATCACTAGTGCAATGATACTGCACGGCAGCATCCCAAAAGCGATCATTCCGATCGCGATACCTGCCCATGGATTAGACATCGTCGCAATTAGAATGCTTGAAAGAAAAATTAGTCCTGTCAAGATCAGGCTGATGATCCCTACCCTGTACCTCTTTCCCGATTTCTTTTGGTAATAGAGTGTTAAGAACCCTAACAAAAGCGTATAGAGAACTGCGATCGCCGTCGAACTTGTCACCACACTCAATGTCTTCCTAAACCAGTGATTGTTGTTAGACTCAGGAAGATCCAATTTAATTTCGCGGATTTTCTTCGTTTCAGGATCAACGCTCTTCACTGTATACTCGGCAGGATCACTTGCCCAGTTCGTATATTCAAGAAAAGCAATCTGATTCGACTGGTGAAAGAACTCCGGTGAGACGATAGATGATTGTAAATTCGTCAATTGCTTTGTCTGATCGTCCCCAAGATCCGTATAGAACAACTCATATTTAAAGAGCGAACTTTCCTTCGATTGTTCAGAAACATCCGTGTACACAATCGCATTGGCGTCCTCATTATAATTCCAGTCATTAAAAGAGTGACCATCCACATCCCAATTTACAAGGCTTTCGCTTTCCTTTTTCACATGATACGAGTATACCTGATCACTATTTCCATTGAACAACGTGTAGTAAATTTGTGAACCATCTTCTGAAATCGAAAGATGCTTCATCGTGAAATGATCTTCATCCGTCAGTTTCTTCTCATTCTTACCATCCAGATCAACGACATGGAGGTCGAAGCCTTCTTGCGTTTCGCCCTCTGCTTTATGCACCGCTTCTGCCGGCATGGCAACATAATAGATGGTGTTTTCTTGAGAAAAGACGGCTTCCTGCACTTGAATGTCGTTATCTGTTATTTTTTTCTCCTTCGTGCCATCTGCATTTGCCACATATAGAGATTGAATGCTATCCTCATTCTCTGAAACGTAGAGCAACTTCTCTCCATCTGGCGATAAAGCTGGCCTTCGATGGCGATACCCTACAGCATTCGTAAGTTTTTCCACGTTGGACCCGTCGCTATTCGCTCTGTATATGGATTCTGAGCCATCAAGATAATAAGAGAAGTACAGCTTACGGTCATCATCCGTCAATTCAATTGAATCACCGAGCCCAGTATAGCCAAGATAGGAATCTTCGTCTCGCAAGATGCTGTACGTCATTGCAGATCCAAGCATCAGTAAACATAGGAAACTCGCAATCAATAGATGCTTTTGTTTCATAGATTCACTCCATTCTGTTCGCTCTACGGCATGATCCATACTATGATGGTAGCGCCAAGAATAATCGTGATGAACATACTCTTCCATTTACTACTCTTCCATGTTGAGATTGCTGTTACGATGACACCACTCACCAGAAGAGATAGTCCGACAATCTTAAGAGTAGAAAATGACAAAGCATTTCCTAAAGCTGCAAGAATACTTCCTGCGATTAAAAATCCAATCGTAAAAATAAATCTAGGAGATTTCACCATTTTCTTCACTGAGATCTGTTCGCCTTCACTCATTGTTAAGTAGGTTCTAAGGACCAGAACCGCAGGTATTCCGTAAACGAGCAAGATCATCACCAATGAGTCCACCGTACTGCTCACATGCTCTCCCCTTTGCCAGGTTAATTATGTAACGACCACTTCATCCAATTATTTCAAATTAATGAAAATTTCTCAACTAAATGACTAAAAAATACAACTGACTTCATTTCAAAAAAAAAGTGATTTCCTAACATGCAGGAAACCACTTCTTGTGTCATTCATCATTGAAACCACTTACGGTAGCAAATCATTTCGATCGTTATTTTCTTTTAACTAAAACCCAGTATGAACCTACAGCTATGAGCTCACAACAAGCGATCACAAACGCCATCGGCAATGCTCCTTCTCCGAGTCCAACTAGCGGTGCTACCGCTGCACCTAGGAGAAAAGGCAGTAATCCTAACATGGCAGACGCACTTCCAGCATTTTTCGCCTGGTTCTCCATCGCTAGCGAGAAGACTGTGGTATTCACAATTCCTACGCTAGAAACGATGAGAAATAACAGGATACAAACAAATATGACTGGTGCATTGATCACAAAAATTAGAATTAACAGCAAACTGCTCACGAACGCTAGTGAAAGTCCCCACACGAGTAACGTGGATTCCGTCACTTTTCCTGATAATCTCCCCGTGACCTGCGTGGCTACGATAATTCCCAATCCATTAAGGGCAAAGACGAGACTAAACGCTTGTGGAGAAAGGCCATATATATCCTGTAGCACAAAGGTTGAGCCCGAAATATAAGCAAACATGGCGCTCATCACAAACCCTTGAGCGAGCATATACCCAACGAAAATGCGATCTTTTAACAACCTACCAAAAGTTGATATCACTTCTTTAAGGCCACCACTTTTGCGTTGCTCTAACGGAAGGGATTCTTTCAAACCAAAAACCACAGCGAATACCATAAGTGCTCCAATTACAGCTAATACACCGAAGACGCCTCTCCAGGACATCACTTGTAGGAGCTGCCCTCCTGCGACGGGTGCGAGAATAGGACCCAGACCGTTCACTAACATGAGCATCGAGAAGAATTTCGTTAGCTCCGTTCCCGAGAACATATCTCGAATACTAGCACGAGAGATCACCATTCCTGCCGCCCCCGCCAGTCCTTGAATGAATCGCAATCCGATTAATCCCCAGATCGAGGTCGTCAACATACACAGGATAGAAGCAACTGTATAGAGCACTAGTGAGATGATGAGTGGCTTTCTTCGGCCATGAATATCACTATATGGTCCGACGACAACCTGACCTAACGCTAAGCCGATTAAACAAGCCGTTAAGCTTAGCTGCGCAAGGGACGTACTTGTATGTAGTTCCCCTGACAGTGCGGGTAATGCTGGTAAATACATATCGATCGTCAAAGGACCAAACGCGCTTAATGATCCTAGAATGACGATCATCAGATACAGATACCGATTCGTATTTGTTTCATTTATTGTTGCATTAGCTTGATTCATAGATGCAGAGGCTCCTTTCGTCGTTTCAACGAAAATAAGCATAAACCCTCCAGTAACTGTAGAGTCAAGGATAAGGGCGGTATTGACTTTGAAAAACTTCACATATAGGTAACATTAGTCTGATCTATCGTTTAGAACGCCCCCTGGCTCAATTCCTTTCCTCAGTAGATTCGATGCTTTCTGGAGGTATAACTTGAAAAAGAAATTCACCTTAGCGAATAAATGCCCTTTCTCTTTCTGCACGTGCATCCTTCAGCCAGCTAGGATGCATTTTCAATAAGTCTTGTGGCAAATGAGATGGCTCAAAAAACTTAATTTCAAGAGATTCATCCGAGTTACACGTAAGTTCACCACCCGTAATTTCAGCAAGGAAACACGTTGTTATGAAATGAACGACTTTTCCATTGGGATAAGCAAAAACTTGTGAACTAGGATCCGAGTACACACCAATTAACTTTTTAATGGTGATGTCTAAATTAGTTTCTTCCCTTACTTCTCTAACTGCTGCTTCAGAAACTGTCTCTCCTATTTCGACGTGCCCTGAAGGAATACCCCATAACCCAACATCGGTTCTTTTCTGCAATAATACATGGTCTTCTTCATTAAAAATAATAATCGCAACACCTGCTGTTAATTCATCAATGGTATTCATTACATGAAACCCTCCTTATAAAAATAAAAAAAGGTCCAAGGAGAAAGATCTCAACGCATCACAAATACGCTGAACCTTTCCCCTCGGACCTTTTATGTCAATAGGTGCCTTTTACATATAGGTAAAAGATGTAGCCCTCGGTCACTGCCCTATCTACATAGCGGAACCCTAGCTACAATTTTCAAGTTCATCCCTATTCTACAACTTATGTTCAAGAAATTAAAGGTGATTTTGCGTTCAACTTACGAGACATGTATGAGGGATTATGAACCAATTTCTTCAGTCTTTTAAACAGTCATGTAGAACATTTAAATTCAAGGAGCGACCATCCAATCCATGTCGTTTGAAAAATTACTCCTCTGTCGTCCATTTTAATAAAGACAGAATGACATCTATAGCTTAGATCAAGTCTCGGATAATGCGATCCTACTTCCATGTAAAATTTATCTTTAATTTACTGATTTATGATCTTCTCTGCACGCCGGTATTCAAGCAACGCATATTTGAAATACTTAACCACACCATATCCTCCCGCTCTAAATACTTTATGATGTTGAAACCAAACAATGATTAACGTCCCTAAAAACAACGACATACGGATCGCTTTTACAATTCCTTTTGTTACCTTTTTTCGGTTATTTGACATTTGATGTAAAGCTACAGACTGGAATTCAACATGCTTAGCTTCATCATCCAGAATTTGTTCACAAATCCCCCTCAGTACCTTTGACTTTGTGCTACGTTTTAGAGCATCATAATACACAGTAGCAATTAATTCAGCAGTTAATAATACAGTAATGGATTGTTCTAAACTGGCAAACCTACGAAGTTTCCTAAACACTTGATCGACCCAATGTTTTCTTATTGTTGGGATCTGTTGCTTTTCCATAAACCGGGCTAATTCTTTAGCATGTCTTTGTTCTTCATGAATAAAAAGGATGATGGCTTGCAAATAACTATGATCCTTCATTTTAGATAAGTATCTTTTGGTAGATTTGATTAAGAATTTCCCTTCAGACCGTTCTCCTACTTGAAATTGCTGAAGTGATTGATAAATCGTATGGTATTCATGTGAGCTAAGCTGATACCCTTCGCTCCATTCGATTCTATGTAAATTCCCCTTATTATTTTTAAAGTAATCGACCCAGGATCTGAAATCAAAATTCATATGTCACCTCGCTCTTACATGTCGTTTCAAGGTAATACCCACTCACAATGATCACTACATACCCCTCATAACTCTTTTAACTTCTCCACATCTTTCACATTGATAAATAGCTCTTGGAGAACCCTGTTCCCACTCATTATGTTTGTATCTGTGAAAACCTATCCTGCATAGGAAAGGCTTATCTGTGTTTTGTCTGATGGAAGTGATTACTACGACGATGATACCTATAGCTACTAACACTATGGAAATCGTGTAAAATTGTATACCTTCTACTATCCAACTGGTCAATAAAAGAAGACCGCCTGCTAGCAAAAACATCTGACCTAACGACTTAATAAGACCACCCGCTTTTGAGTTTATTTGCACTAAACCGTTAAGGTACTGTTCATAACTTTCTATGATTGAACAGGATATTACAGCAAATGATTTGGTGACACGTGCACCTTCTAACTGACTACTCAATTTTATCTAGTCTACTCCATTAACAATAAGATTCACCCTTCTGAGAGTTTCAACACTTTTGTCCTACCTTATGAAAAACAATCCTGAGAGAAACCACCTACCGATTGCTCCTTAAAAAAGAAGATGGATTTCAAGTTGAAATCCATCTATATCTCTTTGATCATCATGATATTTTAAGAAAAAGTGGCTGAAACAAATATAAATCTTAATCAGCACGACTAAACTTATTATTGGAGAGGAATTCACATTGCCCCCTAACTTGAACGGCTATCGAACTAAATGACCACTCGCCCATCATTTTTTTTGCAATTACAATCCATCAATGTATTGTTTTGCTTCTAGTAACGATAGTCCTAATACTTCTCTTGCTTTCTTGACAGCCTCGACCTGTTTCCCTTCTTGTTTAAGCTTTCGTAAATCGTCATTAACGGGATGTTCAGGTACGTCTACTTGTTTCGCAACTTGTCCAAGCGTATATTCTAATCTTTTCACGCGAGTACTTAAGCTCTCCAGTTTGGCTAAAACATTTGTGATAAGTAAAAAAATCACTGCGACTAGGCCGATCATAATGATTTGTAATAACACTTGCACACCTCCACTATTAATGTGAACCTCACTGAACACGCTTTGTTCACATCATTACTTATCTATTAAATTTAGACACTAACTCTGATTGAAGGAAGTGCCTACGAATGCTTATAATGACGATTGGATTTGCTGCTTTAATTTATTTTTCGTTACCAAAAATTTATCTTTCTCTTTCGCATTGTCTATTTGCTCTTCATGATAGAACGATTGCCCTTTAAACCTAGGAATAAGATGCATATGGTAATGATTTAGATCATTAAATGTACCACCATTTTGGCAAATCGTAATTCCGTCAGGTTCGAATTGTTTCTTAATTGCGTTTGAGATTTTTATGGAAGCTTCCATAATCGCAGTTGCCGTTTTCATCTCTAACTCTTCTACTTCTAAATAATGCTTTTTTGGTAGGATCAATGTATGACCTTCGTTAAACGGTTCACGATCAAGAAAACAACAGACATCTTCATCCTCATAGACAACATGAACTGGTTCAATCTTGTGAGCTAATTTGCACCCTAAGCATTCAACTTCAATGGACATTTATGTACTTCCTTTCTATCATTAATCGTAATGTATGAATAGCTAAAGTAGGACAGCGCTTCCCTTATACAATATCATATATTTTCCAGTCATCTTCTCGCTCTCCCTTTATTTGCGAAAAAAAACAGTCCAGTATAGGGGATTCACCTGTGATGGTGTATTCCCATCCTGAACTACATCCATTAGGGTGACCTCTCGACTTTCCTACTGCTTTTTTTTCACTCTGATTTGAATTTCTGTCAGTCGCTCCTTTTCTTGATGGGAGATGAAGGAATCGACGATTTGGCGAAGGAGGAATGGGCCGGATGGTTCATATCCATGTTCTTCTATGTAGGTTAACATTCGGTGATAATCAGCTAGTTCTCTCCCCTCATCTCTCGTATAAATGGTGACATATGACCCTTCTGGGAAAGTAACTAGGAGATCGTGGATCACGTCCGTATTTTCTTCGAGTAAGATAGAGACACCCTCGTATTCAGTTAGGTTTCCCTCTTTGACTCGGTCTACCGATAAGGTTAATCCGACTTTCCCCACCATAACAGGTGTTATGTGATTGATCTTTTTCTTCAACATTCGAAGCACGCCTTCGATATCATTTAAGGAGTGAAATTTCCCCTTTACTTCAATGACACTTCTTTCAGGAAGAAAGGAAAGTATAGGTTTGTGGACGTCATTGATTTGTTCCGCATGTCTAAGTTCTTTAATCTTCGCTTGTAATTTCTGATTCATACTCGTTAATTCGTTTATTTTCTCTGTGTTTATTTTTTCATATTCGATTAATGTCTCAATGAATTCATCTACCGTGCTGTGCTCGACCTTTTTCTTAATTTCTTTAAGGGGTACACCCATCGTTCTTAAATACCAGATTGTATCTAATATTTGAAATTGCTCTGAACAATAGTAACGATAGCCAGTTTGCTCATCTACCTCAAAAGGTTGAAACAGGCCGATTTCATCGTAGTACCGCAGGGTTTTCACTGGAATATGGTATAGCTTAGCCATTTGTCCGATCGTAAATTTGTTCTGCATGTTATGACCTCTTTTATTTATAAGTCGTTGAATCGTCTCAAATATGTTTATATTATCCTATCTAACTTTTACAAAAAAAGCGATGTTAGCTAATCTAGGACAGGGAATCGAAAGAATCACTTTTAACAGATACAGATCTTTTCTTTCTTTTCTCGATTACCTGTTTTGCGATTGAAACTCTTTCATTTGTGACCTTTTGCGATTCAAGTACCGATTCAAATCCCTCAACCATTAACTTAAATGCAAGAATCGCAATCGTAAAACAGAGAATCGGAACAAGCGGTATCCAGTAATAGCTTGTATATAGAAAGCGAAAATTGCTCCCGATCAGTCCAGACCATTCACTTGAAAGGGATACAAATACAGCTTTATCAAACATATCTGTTTTTATTTGGGCTCCACCAAATAAAATATTCAGTATACCAAGGTGGGCGAGGAGTAGTAAAACTTGAATGACTTCACGAACAAAGAGCAAGAAGAGCCGAGGACGAAGATACGGCATGAGATGCACGTTGAGCAGATGCCAGCGGCTCCCCCCTAACACTTTGACGCTATCAACAAACTCCTTCTTCTGTAGAATGTTTACTTCTTTTGAGACGTTCATTAAGACAATCGGTATGCCTATGGCAATTAAAACGATGATTTCAAACATGACTCTTTCCGAGAAAGTCGTGGCAAAGCCATCTCGATACCCATCCTCCATTAGGACAAAAGAGAAGAAAAGATACGCTAAGATGGATGCTGGAAAATAATAAAACCCTTCAAACCAAGGCTTGCTTCTCCTGAGAAACGACGGCAAATAGAGCTGAAGAAAGATACCGAACATACTCGATAGTAAAAATCGAACGAATGCGATTAACAGGGCGATGCCGATTGTATATTTAGCTCCTATTAAAATAATGATAAATAAGTCTCGCGATACATGGTCTGTTCCAAATAGAAGGTGAACCCATGGTGAATAGGGCGGCTTAGCGGTAATTTTACCGTTATCATCTGTCATAAGATGCGCAACTGGAATGTGATTATCGAATAGAACGTGATACAGCATGCTTGAGAGTAAAAGGACGAGAATAAAACTGAGGCCGATCATGAACCGCTTGTTTTTTAATAAAGCCTGAAGCATTTAACGTGGCACCTCCTCTCCCGTGAAATGGGTAATGATCCGCCTAACAAACGCTTCAGTAATATACAATGGGATGAAGATGATTAAGACGCTGAAGATGACAACCTGCCCACTGATGTAAGTGATGATAAACCAGGTGATTCCGTATAAATTAAATATGACTTCAAGCATGACGAGGTTCGTCAGCAGAAGAAGAATAAGTGATTTAGAATGATTCACTAGACTCACGAGAGAGTTTCTCATAATATGCTTTATTAAGATCCTCCCCTTCGTCATCCCCTTTCCCCTAGCTAATTCTACGTAAGGTCTCGACCACTCCTCCTCAAAATCAAGCAGCATAATACGATAGAGAAATAAACTAGGTAGAATCGCGAACGTTACGAGAGGGAGAATGATCGGCCGTTCAAAGGCACCAACGACTTCAAACAAGAGAATGCCTGTCTTTCGATAGAGTGCAATAAAAGCAAGCTGAACGACTACAATGATCAAGATATCTGGAATGGCTTCAAGCAGACCGACTGCTTTCTTAATCCCTTCTCGTATAGAAGGAGACACAAAGAATGTGAAATACGTTAAAAGAAATGCTGCTAGTAAAGCCGAACAAAATCCAGCAAGAAGGATGAAAAGAGAATAACCATAATACTCAAAAATGAATGGGAAGATCGATCGTTCAATGCCACTTCCTGCAGGTGATTCATAGGTCAGCTGTGAAAAATCGAAAAGGCTAGTAACTGTCATGACAATTCGCTCAATAAACAGCTGTAAGCTTACATCTATCCCGCTTTGGAACAAACTGCCCAAACTACCAATGAGAATAACGCTGGTCGCGATTATAAGAAAATGAATAAACCGATTCATTCATGTCACCTCTTTCAGCTAACTGTTCTTTGATAGTTAAGACGGAGAGGATAAAGAATGGTTGCAGAAAACACATGTTTTTAACAGATAGTTCAAAAAAAGTGACTTCCCATTCTGGAAAGTCACTTCGCTTCTACTTTATTTTTTCTCGTTAATGTAAAGAATGTGATCGCACCGATCGATGAAGTCGTAAACAGAATCGTCCCCATCGGAACGGCAGTTGATTCGTCAATTCCAACGAGCGGTGAGACGATGGATCCGAATAACAACGGAAGCATCCCTAACACGGCACTTGCACTTCCAGCACGGTGGCCTTGCTTCTCCATCGCTAGTGTGAACGTACTCGTTAGCACCATGCCCATCGCCGTCATGTAAATAAAGATTGGGATAACCAATGTTGGGAGTGGTCCTTTGATGATTGTCATGATGAGCAGAAATGATGTAGCTGTCACCGCTGTGATGACAGCGGTCCGAAGCAGACTGCGTTCATGAAAATAAGCACTCAAGCGTCCGATCATAAAGCTCCCTGAAATAATCGCGAGACCATTGATCCCAAACAGCACGCTGAAAACTTGTGGAGAAACATCGTAGATGCCCTGGTACACGAAAGGCGTACCGGAAACGTAGGCGAAGCTTCCTCCATGCACGAACCCTATCGTTAATGCATATCCGATAAAGGAACGGTCCTTTAACAGGCTTCCCATCGTTTGCACAGATTGTCGAACCGTACTCGGTAGTCGCTTCTCAGGGGGCAACGTTTCTGGTAATCGCAATCCAATGACCGTAACGATGATCACTCCCAGGATACCGAGGAAATAGAAAATCGTATTCCAGGTGGCGAACGGAAGCAATAAGATCGCTCCTCCTGCGATCGGCGCAATCATTGGTGCTGTCGCATTAATAACCATCAGCAGCGCAAAGAACTTCGTTAACTCTCGTCCACTAAAGACGTCTCGTACAACGGCCCTTGATAGCACGACTCCTGCTGAAGCCGTAAACCCTTGAAGAAAGCGAGCGATAACGAGTGTCATAATGTTCGGCGCCACAGCACATAGAATTGACGCTACGGCAAATAAGAAGATAAAGATCAATAATGGCTTTCGTCTGCCTTGTCCATCACTATATGGTCCGACAACCATCTGACCAACAGCTAGCCCAATCAGGCAAGTCGTTAAGCTGAGTTGAACGAGGGATGCGCTCGCATTTAGATCACTCGCGATGCCAGGGAAGCTCGGCAAATACATATCGATGTTAAGTGGCCCTAATATCCCGAGCATACCAAGAAGTAAAGCGAGGCCAAATCGTTCTTTTCCAGTTGGATTATGTAGCATGAATGTAAACACCTTTCCTGCGTAATTGCTAGTTAAATAGTTCAATTGATTGTAGCAAAGAGAGAATTTCAATACAATCAATTTGAATGAAAAACCGATTCCTGAATCATCCAGGAATCGGTTTTTATGATTATCCGAATTGAGCCTTGTGCAATCGACTATAGATTCCGCTGGATTCGATCAGCTCTTCATGGTTTCCTTGTTCGGCGATCCCGTCTTTCGTCACAACGAGAATGCGATCGGCGTTCTTTATCGTGGCAAGTCGATGGGCAATCACGAGCGTGGTTCGACCTTCTGTGAGCTCTTCCAGCGACTTTTGAATCGCGACCTCCGTTTCCGTATCCAGGGCGGAAGTCGCTTCATCGAGAATAAGAATCGGCGGATTCTTCAAAAACATTCGTGCGATGGCCAACCTTTGCTTTTGGCCCCCTGATAGCTTAACTCCTCTTTCACCAATGACTGTTTCCAATCCGTCTGGTTGGCTGTGGATAAAATCGTCTAACCTTGCTTTACGTGCAGCATCTAGAATTTCTTCATCAGTCGCATGAAGATTTCCATAAGCGATATTTTCCCGAAACGTTCCTGAGAAGAGGAAAACATCCTGCTGCACGATTCCGATTTGACCGCGCAAAGAGGAGAGCTTCAATTCTCTAATATCAATCCCATTGATCGTGACAGAACCCCCTTGAATTTCATAAAAGCGAGGGAGCAAACTGCATAAGGTTGTTTTACCTGCTCCAGAAGGACCTACGAATGCAATCGTCTCTCCGGGCTGTATTGAAAGACTGATCTGATTCAGGACAGGTTGATATCCCTCATAACCAAACGAGACATCAGAATACTGAATGGCTCCGCTCAGCTCCATTTCGATCGCGTCTTCTGAATCTTGAATGTCAGGATCAGTATCGATGATTTCAGTATACCGTTTAAATCCGGCGATACCTTTCGGATAGCTCTCAATCACCGCATTGATCTTCTGAATCGGACCGATGAGGATATTCGATAGCAGGATGAAAGCGACGAATTCGCCATACGTTAATTCTCCTGAGATGACAAAATAAGTACCAAACAACAAGGTGAACAGCGTTACAATCCGCATGAGAAGATAATTTGCCATCACGTTTTGCGCCATGATTTTATACGATTGGAGCTTAGTGAGACGGTAGCTTTCGTTATTCTCTCTAAACTTCTCCTGTTCATGACGCTCATTCGCAAAAGCCTGAACGACGCGAATTCCTCCGATGCTATCCTCTACTCTCGAATTAATTTCTGCGACATCCTGAAACATTCGTCGAAATGTTGTCGTCATCTTTTTGTTGAAATAGATGGCGAGAATAAGAAGAAGTGGAATGACAACAAAAGATAGAATCGCAAGCTTCCAATTGATACTCACCATCAAAGCAAACGATCCAAACAGCGTCATGATCGCGACAAAGACATCTTCTGGTCCATGATGGGCAACCTCTCCTATTTCCTCAAGGTCTTTGGTAAGTCGTGAAATACTATGACCCGTTTTACTATTATCATAGTATCCAAACGAGAGTTTCTGCATATGCGTAAACAATTTCTGACGCATATCCGTTTCGATGTTGATGCCGAGCTTATGCCCCCAATACGTAACAACGTAATGAAGTACAGTATTCAGCACATAGATTAGCAGAAGCCCAGCACACGCCAGTAGAATGGTCCCCCAGTTCCCTTCTGGAAGGAGCCGATCAATCACCTGATTCACCGCGAGAGGAAATGCAAGTTCTAGAATTCCTACGATAATAGCAGATGCAAAATCAAGAATAAAAAGCCATTTGTATGGCCGATAGTATGAAAAGAACCTTGAAACCACTGGAAAACCCCCTAAAACCGTTATAAGAATAGTTGCAAAAACCGAATTGAGATTCATTATCAATTATATGGTTTGCTTCGGGGGAATACAATCTTTACTTTTACAGAAAAATCACTAATAGAGCGTTTAGCATTAAATTTTGATAGTAGCCAATAAATCCTTCGTTTGGCTAATAAGTTCTAAGTTTGGCCAATAGATCTCGTTTTTGGACAATATCCCAAAATTCTTGGCATATTCCTGCATCTATTAAGAGGTGATATTATATTACAAAAATAAAAAAGCAGGTAATCCCCCATAGTGAGAGGACTACCTGCTTTTCCCTTACAGGAAACACTTAATATAACTTTTGAAGTGATTCTTTATTAAACGGCAGCAAATCATTTTCTCTACCGTCATGTACTTTCTTCACCCACTCTGGGTCCATTAACAACGAACGTCCGATGGCTACAAGATCAAATTCTTCGTTCTCTACGCGATCCATCAAACCATCAAGACTAGTCGTTTCCGCACCCGAGAAGCTAGTGAACTCTCCATCTAGTCCTACTGAACCTACAGAAATCACTGGTTTACCCGTAATTTTCTTCGTCCAGCCCGCTAAATTAAGATCAGAACCTTCGAATTCAGGTTCCCAGAAACGGCGTGTCGAACAGTGGAAGATATCGACTCCTGCTTCAACAAGAGGTTGTAGGAAACGTTCTAACTCATCCTGCGTTTTCGCGAGTTTTGCTTTGAAATCATTCATTTTCCATTGAGAGAAACGGAAAATAATAGGGAAGTCTGGCCCGACTTCACGTCGGCATGCTTCAATCACTTCAACAGCAAACTGTGTACGTCCGACAAGATCTCCACCATAACGATCCGTACGCTTATTTGTGTTTTCCCAGAAGAATTGATCGATGAGATAACCATGTGCACCGTGAATCTCGATGCCATCGAAACCAATTCGTTTCGCGTCAGCAGCTGCTTGGGCATAAGCTTCGACCAGTTGCTCAACTTCTTGTTCAGTCATCGGCTCGGTTACTTTCTCACCGTCCAACGTTAATCCTGATGGTCCTACAGGTAACGCGTTCTCATTCGGAAGATCTCCTTTCGCACGTGTCATCCCCACATGCCAAAGTTGCGGTACAATCTTCCCGCCAACTTCATGAACTTCCTTCACAACGTTCGCCCATCCGTTCAAGGCTTTTTCTCCATGAAAAACAGGGATACTCGCACCTGATACAGAAGCAGGGTGATTCACACCGGTTCCTTCGGTTACAATTAACCCAACTTCATTTTCAGCACGGCGACGGTAATAAGCTGCCACGTCTTCTCCAGGTATGTTATCCGGTGAAAATCCTCGCGTCATTGGCGCCATCACCGTACGATTTGGTAACGTTAATTTATCACTAGTAAATGGTTGAAATAATGGTTTAGTAGATCCCATTGGTTGCCCTCCTATTTTCTCGGTATAACGATTATTATTTCAAATTTAAGCGAGAAAGGAAAAAAATCTGCTTATCCGTAACACATTTCAAATAATGTTATCTGTTTAATCGCATAAGGAAATAACCCCCATTTCCCATAAACCATTCTCAAAACCGAAATGAATTGAGATAATAAAAAAATAAAAGGGGTGTTCTCTTGAAAAGCAAAATGAACCAGTTATTCGAAGATCAAAAGAGTGTTCACGTCTTATACGCCTATGATGGAATGAAAAATTACATCGAGCAGGTTGTCGGTTATATTGAAGATGGCATTCTTGCTGGAGATCACGTGATTTTGATAGAGAATGAACCGCTTTATCGTATGATTTATCAGGAACTCGATTCACGATTAACAAAATCGCAAATGGAATTCGTTCACCGTGTAAACAACTTCGATTTCTATTTTTCAAGCGGCAGTTATCATCCACCTGCGATCGAGGAGTACTTTAACAATATGGTTCAACCCTATGTCGAGAATAATATTTCTTTCCGCTCATGGGCACATGTGGAGTGGGCGACGATGGAAGAACCACTGCACCTAATAGAAGATGTCGAGAAAATAGTAGATGGGGCTGTAAATGAGCATTCTTTCCCTTTGATTTGTGCATATGATGGTGAAAGAATGCCAGACTATCTCGTCAAAATTTTGATGGAAACACATCCTTATATTCTAATGGAAGATGATTTCATCGTCTCTGAACAATACCAGGCATAGAGACTGATACAAAATAGAAAGCACAAAAGGCTCAGGATACAATCCTGAGCCTTTTACCTCTATAATAGACTAGAAGCTTTTCAATGTATGACCAATCATCCCTGTTCCGGATAAGCTGAAAATCGATTGATGTCAGAAGCTGATATGAGATCTGTATCTGGCGGTTCATATCCAAGGTATCTCGCCAACCAAACGATTTGGCCTTTGTGATGGAATTCATGCGTCGTCACGTGCGTGTAGAGCCACAGCACAGAGAACTCTTCCCCTTCAAATTCAGGTGCAGAAGATGTGATTTTCTCTTCATAACGCCCCTCAAACTCTTCAAGAAATCGGTAAACGAGTTGATCGACGCCTTCAAATAGTTTTCTCATTTCGTTGACATCTTTCATCTGAGCAGGGGGTTCGGAGAAGCCAGTATCTTTCAATCCGAATTTTCCCAACCAGTAATAATAGCACTCTGCGGCGTGCTGATGAAGGGATCGAATTGATTTTCCCCCAAACACGTCGATTTCCTTCTCATAATCTTCCTGTTCTATTTTTTCACAGAAATGAAACAGTAGCTTTCTTGTATGCATGATCCAATCGTATTGCTCTTTTAATTGATTCATTGTTTATCCTCCTGTACTCATTCCTAAATGATATATCTTCTATGTATTCCTCTTTCACTTCTACCTAAACCTTAAATTCTTCTATCAACTTCTCGGTAGTTAGAATTGTTGCAAACTCGTCATGCAACGTGGCAAGTGTGACATTATGGATGGTTTCAGGATGATGATAGACACCGTCATGATCGGTCACCCCATATGCGGCAGTGGCATCTGAAATAAGAAATGTATTAAACCCTAAATTACTGCTCATTCTTGCTGTCGTGGAAACACAGTGTGGTGTCGTTAAACCGGTGATGACAACTTCTGTGATGCTCTGTTCATTCAAATAACCTTCTAGATTCGTACCTATAAACGCACTATTGACTTTCTTAGTAAAAATCACCTCACCTGCCGTCGGTTTTACGATTTCTTTGATTTCAAACCCTTGATGCTCAGGATGGAAAACAGAGGAAGGGTCCTCTGACAAATGCTGAATAAATATCACGTGATGCCCCAATCCTCTCCACCATTCTAGTATGCTGCTCATATTGCGTTCGGCTTCCGGATTATTCCGCTCTCCCCACTTGCTTTCCTCAAAGGCTTTCTGAACGTCAACGATCAGAAGGGCTGTATTCGACATGATGACCTCTCTCCTTCCTGATATATGATCCTTTCATTTCATGATTGCCTATTGGTTCCATATCGGTTCAACATTCACTTGGTCAAAAGCATTCTCAGTGATCGAGTAGAACAATCGGGACTCTCCTACAATCGGTAGTTCTTTTGTAGCTCCATCACCACTTAAACTCATTTTTTGGATTGATTCATCTTTCGCTTGTCCAACAACAACATGAAAGTTTTTTCCTGATTTTGTTTTAACATCATATCCAGCTGTGGAATAAGGCGAATCACCCTCGAATCCTACATCGGAATTGCTGCGATACCATCGATATCCCTGATCACTTTCTTCGAGACTCGCGGTACCGATCGTATTCGAATCCCCATAAAAAATGATCGTTTCATCTTCTACTTCCTCAACCGTTAAAATCGCTTCTTCACTTGTCCCATCATTTTCTAAACCTGCTGAAATCGCTTCTTCTTTTGTACCTTTCCATTCCTCACCGCTCTCTTGATTACAAGCTCCTAGGAATCCTAACGAAAGAATGAGAAAAACCGGTATGAGAAATTTAATAAAAGTCCCCCCTAAATAATACGAATCACCTGCACATGAAAACTAAGACTACTCCATACTATTTGGCGCGTGTTCTCGTATTCCTTCAAATGGAATATAAAAATTTTGCGATTCACAAGATGACGACGATGCTCATTTCAACAAGAGCAAACGTTGTTGAGCAAATCGATCCAGAACTTTTGGCTTGAGGGTATTACTCCTTATCAACAACGGATAAATCGATCACTTCCTCATGATCACCAAACTCATCTTCCCATTGAATCCATAGAGAAGTTTGGTCGATGTGATCTTGATAAAACGATAGAGGCTTTCCAGAGAGTTCTCCACTGCTACCTCCACTTCTTGGTGTTTCGAACTTATTCTGGGGTGGTAACGTTCCCCCACTCCCCATGCCTAATTCTTTTGGGAAGTCCCATTCGAATTCACCACCCTTCACAGACCCTGATCCAGTATAAGTAAACACAGCGTATTCAGTGAAATGATTGTTTTTTAATTCATAGTATGCGGTCACATCCCAATGATCTCCTTCACCTTGCGCTTTGAAATCCCCAGTGGTATGCGGTTTATTCGTACATCCACTGATTACAAGTACAACAACGAACATGACAAAGCTATGTATCATTAATTTATCCTTCATACAACATCCTTTCTTTTAAATGGATTAAAAACGTTTACTCTATCAAACAAGGTTCTTATTTTTCAGTAGACTCTTGATTGCATCAATCACGACAGATGGTTCATCATCTTGTATGTAATGAGCGCTATTTTCAGCAATGATCCATTCACTATTGGAAGAAGTTTGAGCAATCTCCTCTTGCAATAGATTCCAAAGCTTTTGTGATGCACCCGAATAGTGATCTTTCTTACCCGCTGATAGCACGATTAAGGGGACGCTTAACTTCTTTTTACATTCTTTTAATTGCCTTAAACTTTCACCGAACTCTTCATAATTCCCTTCTAAAATGAATTGTTTTTGATAAGCTTCTTGAAAGTCTTTAGGCATTGTCGGCAAGAATCTTTCTCGGTAATCCTCTGGCGTGGAGTCTACTAATAATAACCCACTAACATCTTCAGGGTAGTTACTGGCATACAATCTTGCGTTAACCCCTCCGAAAGAATGTCCAACTAATATAAATGGTTGAGTAATGGCTAATTTACTCAAGAGTTCCTTCAGTTCTTTTACCATATCAAGACTCGTTCTAGGGTTAGAGCTATCTTCACTTTTTCCTAAACCCGCTCGATCATAAACAAGCACTTCTGTTAACGAAGCAATTTCAGAGACGATTGAATTCCATCCCTTTGAATCATCTCCATAGCCAGCTTCCAACACAACAGTTGGTTTATCGTTTTTCTTTCCCATCAAATTAGCGAATAATTTAAAATCACTTACTTGGATAAATGCTTTATTCGACATAAATAAAACCTCTTCCTATTGTTGCTTGGAATTCTAATGGGTGAATCCTCTAAAATAGCTTAGAATTTCAAAATGAAATCTCTAGTAAGTCTTTTATTTTTTTATATAACTCAGGATGTTTTTCGGTTGAAATATAGTTCATTTTCTTATCGTCAGGGGCTTTATACATAAAGGTCCCATCATCAAACATATTGAAGTAAACCGTTGCCCCTTTTATTTTTTCAGTCTCTGACAGAACAATGATGTAGTTCCCCCTTTCATTTAATTTTCGACTTTTTTGTTTGAGTTTATCTGTTTGTTGTTCAGATACTTCAATGCTATCAACGGTTTCCATAAAAGCATGAATCTTATCAGTATCCGTTATCTCTTTTTTCGTTCCAATCCCTACCGCTCCATTCTGATCGACACCTTGAATATAAATTAATTCATATTCATTCTTAGGCAGTTCAATTTTGTTGGAGCTACAGCCACTTATAATTGTCGCACTTAACACCAACGTAATCACTACTCTCAATAAATTCATTCTATCCTCCATTCACTTCGAAATCTCCCGCTTAGCTAAGTCCAATTATTTCAAAATGGTAAAGTTCTGACAATCATGATTTTCATAGAAAAAGAGAGCTTAATGAAGATAAGCTCTCTTTACTAAAATAAATCTCTTATTTCACACACCTTAACCCGTTAAGTTTCTCAGTAAAAATAGAGGAATCGGTGGTTGTTGGAATTACCTATAAGAATCATGTGTTGGAAGAAACAAATCATCTTCTGCATTTCTTACAATTGAAAAGTGTTCAACATTGTAATGACCATGAAGGGTCCTATTATGGTGATTGATGATTTGTTCTGCACTTAACGCATCATTATCATTTGTGGAATGTCCATCACCGACTAACGTAACGTCGAAGTTATTAATCGTAGCCGTTCTAACAGCAGTATCAATACAGTGCTCTGTTTTACACCCCATAATAACTAGATGTTCAATTTGTTGGGATTGTAAATGATAAAGGAGGTTTGTTCCATGAAAGGAATTCGTCGCAGCCTTATCAAAAATCTTTGCTTCACTCGGTACATGGATCTCACTGTGAACTTGAAACCCTCTTCCATTCCCTTCTGCTACATCAAGGTCTCTCACAACCACAACGGGTACCTCGGATTCTCTTGCTTTTGCAATCACTTTATTGATATTGCTAATAAGCTGTCCTTTATTAAAAACCGCTGATTCTTGTTGATTGCCATCGATTAACTCTTGCTGCGCATCAATAATTAATAACGTTTGATTCAAATGATTTTCCCCTCTCGATTAGGAGTAAATGCTATCAAATTTAATTCGTTACCCGTTATTCCCGTATCGTTTGCTACAGTAACCGCTCTTTTGTTTTTCATACTATCACCCTCCTAACCTGAAATTACCCAATGAAACTTTTTAATTATCAGACTATTTAAGTTTAACACAGTTGTTTAACGTGACCCGTTTCTTTCGGGAAGTCTTTTCTTTTTAGATTTTCATCACTCATGAATTGCCTGTATGATGTGATGGTTCCATCGTGTGACACTACGTAAATCTGTTCAGCATGTTGGTTTCTGCACCATTCAAGAAAGCACTGTGCTAATTTCGTAAACTCTTGTTCTGACATCGTATTTATTCCAGAAGTCCACAGTTCTTCCGGATGGCCTTTTTCAATCGTGAAGGTTGGGTATTCTTGTTTAATGACTTCCTTTTTTAAAATCTGATCACAAGGAAGAGTGCTCCATTCTGGGTTTTGCGGAAACATTCTCGGTGACACTAGAGGGCTGACTATTTTTCTACACGTGATGTCCTGGCTCCAAATAGAAGCTGTTTGTAACGTTCTTCTAAGCGGACTGATGACCACTATATCTCGTTCAGTTAAGGGAAATTGAGTTTGAAGTGATTTTGCTTGAGACACACCCTCCTGGGTCAAATCTGGGTCTCTAAGCTGTAAACTTTCTGGTAGATCTACCGTATGTTCTCCTTGACCGTGTCGAATAAAGATGAACTCCACAGGGGATCTCCTCCTTCACTTTTAATGACATCTTCTAAATCGTTCAGCTCCTATCGTTTTCTGATCACTACTGTTGCTTTCTTCCTTCGTACCATTCCACCACTTTCGCTTCCCCGATCATATAAAGCAGAAGTCTTAGTAGTGCATAGCACGTTAAAAATCCTGCGATGATGCTGATCAGGAGCATCGTTGCAAATCCTTTCACACTTCCTAAGCCAAACAAGAAGAGTCCCGCCGCAGCAATTAACGTTGTGAGGTGAGCGTCCGCTATCGTGAGGAACGTTCGATTAGATGCTTGCATGACGCGTTTTTCAAACGATAGATCAGGATTATCCTGTTCTTTTAGACGTTCAAAGGTGATGATCGTTGCATCGACCGCCATACCGAGACCGAGAATGAAAGCCGCCAATCCTGTTAATGTGAGAACCCCTTCAAGAAAGACGAATATTCCAATGGCGAGATAAAGGTAGCTCAGCATACAAAGGATCGACACAAGACCAAGAAAGCGATAGCGCCAGATCATGAAAGCAAAAATAAGAAGGATGGCGATTACCCCTGAAATAAACGTATTTTTCAACGCCTGTTCACCAAGTTGTCCACTAACGGATTGAGAGTAGATTTCTTTTAGAGGGGCTGGAAGGTCACCAGTACTGATCGTTTTAGCAATCAATTCCGCTTTTTCCTGAGTAAAATTACCTGATATCGCAATAGAGCTGTCCGACCATGTACCCGCCACATCTGCATCAAAAAAGATCTTCGATTCCTCTTTTGATTTTTCTTTCTGATAGGAATCTCCTTTTACATAATCCAGCCAAAATACAAGCGGTTTCTTTTCATATTTTTGAGTGATTTTTTTCATGTCGATTGAGTCTTTCAAGTTCATATTCACGGTTGGATAGGTATTTGCTGGTGTTTTCGCAATTTCAACTGAGGAAAAATCATGGGAGGAGAGAACTAAGTTATCATCCGCATCTCGTACTGTAATGTTTCCTCCGATAGTTAAAAAATCTCTCGCTTCTTCCTGATCCTTCACACCTGGGAGCTGTACCCGAATATGGTTTCCATCTTCTATCTTGATGACAGGTTCGCTAATGCCAAGCAAATTAATCCGATCACTGATCAAAGAAGCCATTTGTTTCACAAGCTCCTCTTCTGGTATGTCCCTTCCCTCATACGGATCCTGAACTTCATACAGGATTTCAAAACCTCCCTGTAAATCCAGTCCTAATTTCAACTCATCAAGGATGTTTTTGGACGTTGTGAAAAATAAGAGAAAGATTAACGAGATGGTGATTGTAGTTGATATGATCCAGCTTTTTTTCATTATGTAAAAACACCTTTATTAGAAAATAAGACAATAAACACAGTAAAGTCAGTAGGATAGTAGATCATTCGCCGAAAAGAAAGAAGGCCATACCTTTGATCATCCAATTAGATTTCGAAACGTTCCGCTCACTTTTAGCATTCATCACATTGCACCTTTCGAAGAATAGTTGGAATATTCATTGCACTCTATACTAGTTGTACGATTTCACTTACGGATGGTTTCATTTTCCAGAAACATTCAAATGCTTCCTGAAGTTTTTTCTTGCTTTCTTATGTCTTACTTCTTTCTAGTTGAATCAAAAAGATGGCGCTCAAACAGTTCGTTTGAGCGCCATCTTCTTTTCGTTACGACCATTCCCTAATATTTTCATGTATTTAGATGACGTCATGAGTATCTGCATAATGTTGCTTTTAGCTTAGTTAAAAGGCAACTGACGCAATCCAAATTGAACTTACACATTTGATCGATAACGAGATCACAAAACATTTTTTGTTCCACTATTCGTTACAAAACGAACGGCCTCATCTAATACGTTCGGAAAATCGTCTGGTAGTGTATGTCCCATCCCTTCCTTCACGATTAGTTTGCAAGAGATGTTGTTCTTTTCAAAGAGCTGAACAGCTTCCATTACACCTTCATAGAATGGGTCTTTATCACCTGTGATAATGCAACCTCTCACATTAGGATTAAGTCTTGTGCGGATGACTTCTTCCAGTGCATCGAGATCGAATGCAGGAACAATGGCAATAAATTGATCACATTCTTCCACATCAGCATTCAAACTCATTTGAGTCGCAATATTTCCTCCTTGAGAAGCGCCTGCTAGTATCATTTTCTTCCTTGAGACATTATAATCTTTCTCAAATTGATGATACATCCTTCTCACATCTTTAGAAGCCAACGCGGCATCATCCCAGGAGTAGCATTGATAGCTAAACAGTTGAGAAGATTGAGGAAACCCCAGGAAGTACTTCGATCCTATCTTTTCATCAGTCCACTGCAACGCAAATTCTTTACCATTTGAACCTTTCCAATGTAATGGGAAGATCACTGTATCCGCTTTGGGGTTACCTTGAACTTCTAATTCAACTTGTGCAGACTCTTTTTCAGCTTCAAAAATCGTAAGACATTGCGCAACTAGTCGCTGAAATTCAGGAGAAGTCCGTAAACTCTTAAGTTCTGGGTCGGATGTCAAAATTTCTGGATTCCACCAAAATCCATTTTCGAGTGCATCATTCAATTCCGCAAGAGCTTCTTCCTGTTTACCATCCATCACATATATATTTGCTTTCCAATGACACAACCGATCTCGTTTCTGAGGAAAACTCGCTTTACCTTCCTCCATAACGAGTAGAGCTTCCCTGTTTTCTCCCTTATGGACAAGCTCGATCACCTGATTTTGAAGATCCGTAAATTTCATTTTTAGAACCCCCCCTATTAATATAGTTCAATATTAATTGAACTATATTAATCAGTCAATGAAACAATGATAAATATTTTGATTATTTTTAATAAGAACTCTTTGTGATAAGATAGTTAAAAAACGAAGTATGGGAGACCACTTATGTCTTATGAAGTTAGAACGTTATCTTCACCTGTTTATGAACTATTATTAAGCTTTTCATTGTACAAAAGACAAACGTTAATGAAGTATTTAGATCTTGGTGCCAAGTGGCCAATGGACGTTGAAGCATCCATTTCACCTGAGTTGAAAGAAGCAATTGCGTCAAAAGAAAATTTATTCTTTGAAGATTTACTCGTTTTGATAATTGAGCAATCACGATACAAGAACAGCATTGATTCTTTTTTTGAATGGCTAGCGAATATTTCAGCTGGGGAGTTATTTGAGCGAATTGCGCCTTTACTTGACGATAAGAAAACGGTACCTGCGGATCTAGCATTACAAAGAGACCGCTCGATTACGTTATTAAAAGCATGGAATGCACAATATTTCCAACACCTTGACGACATCTCTAAAACATTGGAACGGGATGCTGAAGACAAATTGAATATGCTTAAAATTCAGTCTGAAGAGGATGTTGTTTTAGAAGCGAGCCGATTCATCATTGAAACGAACGCCGTTCAAAGCGTCTGCTTGATTCCTGCCCTGCACATTCAACCGATGTCGTTAGTCGACCAATTAAAAGATACACTTTACATTACGTATCCTGTTAAAGACACGAACGATGAACTAGCTAACCTCCTCCGTCTAACAAAAGCTTTAGGGGATGAAAAACGACTTAAAATCTTGCAATTCTTATCTCATGGATCCGCTACTTTTACCGATATCGTTTCGGAAATTGGTATGGCAAAAGGGAATATCCATCATCATCTTTCTATTTTAAGAGGGGCCGGATTAGTGGATCTTCATATCAGGGATGAAGCGAAATACGTTTTATTACAGCTCAAATAAAGAGATAGCAGAAGAATTAACTAGGAAGGTTGATCAGTTTCTTAAATAGTGCCTGTCACCACCCGAATGGTGTGCTTATTTGTCGAACCTAACGTCAAACTCTGATCCGCTTCCCCCTGCTCCCCTTATCACCTTTCTTCTCTACTTATCTTTCTTATCTCTTATGCTTCTCTACCACTGAAGGCACTAGATTCGATAGGAAACATTGGACAGAGAATGACTACCTTTACAGCGCTGACAAAAGTCGTCAGCGCTGTAAAAGTAGCCGCTGTACTGAAGTATACTGAGACCTTCTGAGGGATCCACCGTATCACCCGATTTCAACGCTTGAATTTCTTCAACAGCACACTTTCTACACATCAAACCAGTCCAATGTGCGTGATCTTTGCGCTGCTACCCGTACCGTAGTACGCCTGGTTACCTACCCGAACCGTAAGGCCGTTCTCGCCATAGCTTCTCACCACAGAAACCGGGAACTGTGTACGAGTGAGAACGCTGAATTTTCTGCATCGGCTTCAGCTCACCTGACAAGTTTAGTTTTGGAACGTGTGGTAGGCCTTCCACGTTCTGAACAACGGCGCACTTGAAGAAACCTCACCATCTTCTCGTTTAAAAAAAGGATGGGAAGCCGTCGTTCTGTATGAAGTTTTTAGTATGTATTGCCTTTCAAACGGAAAGCGAGCGAGGTTCACCGTTCTCGAAGAACCTCATCTCCTTTTCCGAACACTATCCTGTCTTCTGGTCCGAACTTCGAGCGTTCAGGTGATCTGGCAGCTGCAGAATCGTATCATTCAACGTGTCGAGCTTCTGTTCAATGCGGTGCAGCAAATACAGCGTGACCACGATTGGAAAACCAACGTCGCTGATGAGTGACATCCAGGACTCCATCTTTTCCCCTCCCTGTTCGTTTTTTTTAGACTGACGAAAGAGGAAGGACAGTAAGCCCTTCCTCAAACCCATTAACCGATGATGATATCGTTCTCGTTGCGCTCGATGATACGTGCGCCTTTCTTCGCAACAACATCTCCGCCGCTTGTTGTGAAACAGTTCTGTGCGATAAGCGTGTCCATCGCAGCTGAAATTGCAGCTGGATCAACCGGTTCGACCGGATCGCTTAGCGTGATGGAGAATGGTTTGTTGTCTTCCGTGTTAAATTGAAGTTCGAGTGTTTTCGCCATAATGGATGACCTCCTTTCTTATGAGATGTGATGCTTCTTACGCTTGAAGATCAGATGAATCATTTCGTTCCACCGCGAACAAACTGTGCTGTTGAAGTGGAGCAAGCGCGGATGCGACTGCGAAAAGCGCATCGGTTGTAGCCGTCGGTTTCAAGTTGTTGAAGTTCTTGCTGCGGAAGATCGACTTTCCTTTTTCATCAAAGCCAACTTCTAGTACCATGCGAAGCTGTGTATCCATGAGGGATGCTGTTGCCATGTTGATCACCTCCTTTCACCCTATATATCGTTTGAAAAGTCGAAAAAGGGGCATGGGGTAAAAAATAAATTTGCACAACAAAAAAACCGACCCCAATCGGGATCGGTCGATAGTGTTTTGACTACAAAAAAGGACCGCATGCTCTGATGCGGTCCTTTTCGTTACTCACTACATTTTAAAATCAAATTCATCCGGATGCGGACCGCTACGCGCATTGTCATTCAAGAGATCTAGCTGCTTCATTTCTTCAGAAGTGAGTTCAAAGTCAAAGATCTCAATGTTCGCTTCGATACGCTTTTCGTTCATTGATTTCGGAATCGTAATCACATTGTGCTGCACGTCATAACGAAGGATTACCTGTGCAACGGATTTATTGTGCTTTTCAGCAATTCCTGCAATGGTTTCATTGCCTAACAATTCACCCGCCATCAGTGGAGACCAAGCTTCCACTTGAATGTTGTGGTGCTTACAGTACGTTCTTACTTCTTCTTGCGTCAGGCGAGGGTGGAACTCGATCTGGTTAATCACCGGTGTAATCTCGAAGTTTTCACGAAGATCTTCAAGGTGATTCACCTGGAAGTTACTCACACCGATCGCACGTACACGTTTTTCTTTATAAAGTGTTTCAAGTGCTTTCCACGGTTCCTGATATTTGTTGTCCCCTGGCCAGTGAATGAGGTACAGATCTAAGTACTCTAAGCCAAGCTTTGAAAGGCTCGTTTCATACGCTTGAATCGTTTCATCATAAGAAAGCCCAGCGTTCCATACTTTTGATGTAATAAAGAGCTCGTCTCTAGTGACGAGACCTTCATCGATCGCTTCTTTTACACCGCGACCAACGCTTTCCTCGTTGCCATAGATCGCTGCTGTATCGATGCTGCGATAGCCTTTTTTGATTGCAGTCTTTACTGCTTCGACCAATTCAGGACCTTCATCGACCCTAAATACACCATAACCTAGTGCTGGCATTTCAATATTATTATTTAGCGTTTTTGTTTCTACTGTCATGATTGATTGCTCCTTTCGAGAGTACAGTATACTGTTTTCCCACTATCGTGATTTTAAATCGTCCTTAACCTCTTCTGATGTGCCAGGAACTCTTCTTATTTCCCAAACACTTCTCGGTAGTGATCATGTAGTTTCGATTTATAGTGCGCTATGTTCGTTTCTTTCATCACACTGTGAATGGAGTAAGTAGGTAATGGACGCATTCCTACGTATTGGTTCATTTTGTGAAGATGATCGATCGCTTGATCAAGATCTCGTCCTTCAAAAAAGCTCTGTTCGTTGCCGAAAGCCGCCTCAGGTGCGTTCCACGTTAACGAGAACATGTATTTTTTATCCGTGAACATACCGCCCTGACCATACCGATCAGAACCAATAAAAAAGATTTTATCCATATAAACACGGTCAATGTATTTCTTGAAGTTACCAGGAATACTGAACCAGTATATCGGCGTTTGCATCACGATAACATCTGCCCATTTCCATTTGTCGATTTCTTGATCGACGTCGTATTCTTCATCTACTACGGTTGTTTTAATTTCGTAGTCTGAGCTAAGCACTTCTTTCCATTCCTCGAAAATGGTTCTGTTTAGTTCACCTTTTGATTTTGGAAAGTATTCATGCCCATTGATCAATAGAATGTTTTTCATTTGCTTTTACTCCTTTCTTGCTGTCAATTTCACTTTCACAGTATACGACTAAGCCATTCTGATATGAAAGCGATAAAATTATTACCTGGAGGTTCTTATCGCACTTTTTGGTGCGTGTTAAAAGAATCAAATAAAACCCATTTTATGTCATTTTTAAAGTTATAAAGAACCATCTTTATCATTCAAGCGGTTTTCAAACATCCAAAAATCCTTTTCATAAATAAGCAAATATGCCTATCTATCATTTACAACTCCAGGAACGTCTCAAATGCATATAAGGTCATCTTAGATTGATTCAAGTGACCAGAACGATCCATCTAGAAGTTAAGAAAGACCCAATCAGTAAGACGCTTAACGAATTGCTGCCTAGTCCGTTAACGCAATAGCAACCTTTCTCTTACTAAAAAAGAGCTTTTCCAATTTCGGAAAAGCTCCCCCTGTTACAAACGGCATCGAATGATCCTATTTCATCTTAAAAAAATAGCTCATTTATCATTTTAATTCATAAGTTCCGTCCTCATATACCTTATATAGACCAACTGTTCCAGAACCGCCTTTTTCCTTAAGGGCCTTAGAAGTGAGTTGAATGGTATAAAATGAACCCGAATCATCCGTTTGCATCGTTCCCATATTAGCAAATACGATATCATCAAAATCGATTTCCTGGCTTTCATCTGCCTTCAATTCGGCTTTCAAATAGTCAACGGCCGAAGATCCGGAAGAAATCGCAGCATCACGATCTTCATCGTTTTCTGAACCTGACTTGCTTTCTGAATCTTGATCACGATTCTCTTCTGAATCCTCATTACTTTCACTCATACCGCTATCATCTGATGCCTCTTCTTCATTCGCGTTCGTTCCATCGTCCGTATTTGACGAACTTGCGTCCTCATTCGTAGATTCGTTTCCCTCTTCACTGGATGAATTAGTCGAATCATTCTTTTCATTTGATACAGCAGCATCTGATTCGGATTGATTTTCCGTTGAGGAAGCAGAGTTTCCACAAGCAGCCATGATGACAAGTAAACACGTGATCATACACGTCACGATCAATTTTCTATTCCATTTCATTTTACAAACTCCTTTAGTGATTCTAGTGATTGACTGCCTTGTTCCTATGTATTTCGTTCTAGTTAGGATTCGTGAGACTAAATTTAGACTGTTGATTTCCAAAACGCTGAAGTTGCTCCTCAAACGTCATTCCCACTTTTCGTAATAATCCACATGAAGCTGCATTGCGCGTTTGTGTCTCAGCAACAATCGCAGGTAACTGCAATGTTTGAAAGCCATAGTCCAAGACTTCCATTACGACTTCCCTTGCATAACCCTGTCCCCAGAACTCAGGTAAAAATTGATACCCAATCTCTGTACTCTGTTCATCATGGTACGTATCAAGAAATACCAAACCTATAAACTCATTTCTGTTTTTCAGAAATACTGTCCAATAGTGAGAACTGTTTTTGGATTGCAGCATGTTAGTGAACCCACGTTGATAGGCTTCTTCATCAACAGTCCCACCTAAATACTTTCTTACTTGCTCATTATCATATAATTTCTTGATATGGTAATAATCCTTTTCTGAAAAAACATGTAGGTCACATCTTTCGGTGTAGAGCAAGACATCATCTCCTTTTTCATTAGGCAAAGCTGATCAAGTTGACTGTTGAAGGATTGGCTCATCCAAGTGAATCAGAGTTCCGTTCGGGACATAAATGAGCCAATAATCAACACTGTTCATGACGAGATTAAAAAACATGAAACTGCTCTCTTCCTACAAAACACAATTCCAATTATTTCAAAACAGCTCACGATGTTCAACTCCTAAATAGAATCGAAACGGATGTATGCCATTTATCTTTGTACCCTATTGCTCCCACCAACAAATATAAGGAGTTTCGATGGAAACGATCGAGTGAAAATCATTTGATAGAGAACTAGCTTAACGAAAAACACCACGTTTTTTTAATTCATTATTCATCTCAGTCAATAGTGTCTTTAGCTCCATTAAGTCACTCACTACGAGGTCTGCCTGGGACAGCTCATCTTCTCTTGCAAAATCAAATTGACATCCGATAGAAACGAAGCTATTTTCTTTCGCTGCATGAATATCTGATAGTCGGTCTCCCACGACAGCTGCATGGTTAATATCATATTTTTCTGCAATCCCTCGAACTAAATCAGATTTATTCAGGGAGTCAATTTGTTGAATACTAAACGTCTCAGTAACCCATTGATCCAAATGATAATAGCTAACAATTGCGTTTAAATATTCCGTTAACCCATTACTGGCTATGTAGATCGAATAATTATTTTCTTTTAAATAACTGAAAACTTCCTTTACATTAGGGTACAGAGCCCCTTTCCCACTAGTTATATTTTCAACTAATCTCTTTAAAAAGTAAGAATCAGTTTGCTCTCTTATTTCAATAGAATGATCTGGTAATAAAGCTTCCCACACTTTTGGTAATGGAACACCCATAATGTCACGGTATTCCTCAATAGGCGTTTCTTTATCCCACTGACCACGTTCCCTTAAATAATGAAAAGTATCATCCAGTGACAATTCTAAAATTGTATTTGTTTGAAATAGAGTTCCATCCATATCAAAAATCAAGGCTTGTAACATGGCATTCTCTCCCTTCGGATAACATCGCTTTCTATATACGTAGTCAGAACTAGTATAGCAAGAGCAGAAAGTGTTAAAACTGGGGTGATTTTCATTTCCATCATTGTATCTCTTTTTTACATTTTTGCGATTCCGACGTGACGTTTGAGGTTGGACCAGTGACACCAAGAATTTGATAGGATTCAATTGGGAACCTGGTCTCCTCATTCGCTCATTTCTATAGGTAGATTATGATCGTACTCTTAAATCGCTTCCTCAAAACGAACCCTCTCTAGCAGTCGGCTTAAAATAAAATTGAAAACACCTAGTTTCTCTCTAGCTTTGTTCTCCCCTAGCTATTTTAAGAAGCTATTATTCTCCAACTCTCTCATATTTCCCCTCTGATTATTGAAGTTTCATTTTGTTGATGATACTTATGATTTCTTCATTATTTCCCGGGTCAACGTCTACTAGCTTTGTATTCTGAATAATGTCTGCCATTTCTTTTTGAATGACCTCTTCATCTAGTTCATCAGGACGCGGCATGCCACCGTACCAACGTATTGGAACGTTGTATACATTGATCGTTCCATCTCCGTTGCCACTGTAAGTGACTATTCCATCTACTAATCGAGATCCACGTAACTGGATCACATCTTCTGGATAGGTCATACTGTTCTCATCTTCCGGATCAAGTGGTGTACCTGCTGAGATACGTTGAACATACAATTCATCTATTGCCTGATTTGGTCCAAGCTGTAACCACACTCGAGCGTACTCAATCTTCTCAGAAGAATAGTCTGCCAGGGTATGGTCCTCATCCTTTTCATCTGTACTAGTTGACTTTCCACTTTTGGTTTCTTCTGAAGCTGTCTCTTTAGAATCTCCCTTACCAGTATCTTCTGCTGCTGGTGTGGATTCCGATTCCTCATTTTCTTGATCGACGGTATCATCTTCAGGTTGTATTGCAGAGTTATTCTCTGAAGAACTTGCTTTTGATTCCGCGTTCGTATTGTCTGAACACCCTACAAGACATAGGATAAACAATAATAATCCATAACAATAAAAAATCTTTGTTCGTTTCTTCATTCAATCAATCCTTTTTGTTCATTTTCTTTTGTGATTTAGATAGAATTCGATATTTCCTGACAGTAGTCGTGTTTTAATGAATCTGTTAAAACAAAGAAATTAGTCCAATCACTCCCTTTATTTACAATTTATTTCCACAATGATTATTTCAAATTATACCGATTAACTCAAGATAAATTCATGACTAATTTGAATCAAGGTCTTGTATGAAAGCTGATTGTTCGTTTTAAAGTATTACTCTTATTTTCAATCTATTGTCCAATGTTATTTCCCAGAAATGCCTACAAGTACAGTCACCTGTCAGGAAAATCCAATAGACCGCACAGCATTCAATTTGTAGCTTTATTGGGTTTACGATACTTTTCATTAAAAAACAAAATGAGCAACGAATCCGTTTACGATTCGTTGCTCACTTTAAACTACATTTTCATTAGTTGTGCTCGATAACAGAATCCATTATCCTCTTACCCTGCTACATCCTTGGAATATTGACTGTTATATAAATCAGCGTAGAATCCATTTTGCTCTAACAATTCATCATGCGTTCCTTGTTCGATGACCGCTCCCTGATCCATAACTAGAATCAAATCAGCATCACGAATGGTGGAGAGTCGATGGGCAATCACGAAGCTGGTGCGGTCTTCCATCAACCGATTCATCGCCTGCTGGATCAAGAGTTCTGTTCGAGTGTCTACACTTGAAGTGGCTTCGTCTAATATCATGATTGGAGGATCAGCTAAAATCGCTCGCGCTATGGTTAACAGCTGCTTTTGCCCCTGTGAAATATTAGATGCCTCTTCGTTCAGAACTGTTTCATAGCCATCAGGTAAAGTGCGAATGAAATGATCGGCATGAGCCATTTTCGCAGCTTTCATAATGTCAGATTCGGTTGCATCGCTTTTTCCATAGGCGATGTTGTCTTTAATCGTTCCATTGAAGAGCCATGTATCTTGAAGGACCATTCCGAAGTTTTTCCGAAGAGCGCTTCGGCTCATCTCTCTTGAGTCCTTCCCATCTATTTTGATTGCCCCGTCGTTCAATTCATAAAATCGCATTAAGAGATTGATCAATGTCGTTTTCCCAGCACCAGTCGGGCCAACGATCGCGACCGTCTGTCCTGCCTTTACGTCGATGTTCATATTTCGAATCAACAGCTCTTCTCCATATCCGAAGTCGACGTGCTCGAAGGTCACAGCACCTTCTGTCTGAGATAATTGAACAAGTGTCTCTTCTTTCTGCTCTTCTTCGGCATCCAGCAGTTCAAAAACTCGCTCTGCCGCAGCAACGGTCGATTGAATAATATTCGCGATGTTAGCCGTTTGCGTAATCGGCTGTGTAAACTGACGGGTATACGTGATAAAAGCTTGAATATCTCCAATTGAAATGGCGCGATTCGTAACAAGAATTCCTCCCACTACGCTGATTAAAACATAGCTGATGTTTCCGATAAACATCATGATCGGCATGATGATACCCGAAATAAACTGCGCTTTACTACCCGCGTTATAAAGCACTTCATTTACATCATCAAATTCAGCTCCAGCCTTCTTCTCGTGTCCAAATGCTTTCACTACTTGATGCCCTGTAAACATTTCTTCAATGTGGCCATTCAATTGACCAAGCGTGCGCTGTTGATCAGCGAAATGCTTTTGGGATCTTTTCAGTATGGGACGAATCACAAACATGGAGATCGGTAAGCTAACGATCGAAATCAATGTAAGGAGTGGACTGATCGAAAGCATCATGATGATGATTCCAACGATGGTCACGATCGACGTAATAAACTGAGTCAGACTTTGCTGTAAAGTACTACTGATCGTGTCGATATCATTTGTCATTCGACTTAATGTTTCTCCATTCGGCCGGCTATCAAAATAACGAAGCGGAAGTTTTTCTAGCTTCTGATTCACATCTTCTCGCAAATCATAGGCCGTCACTTGCGCAACGCTGGACATGATGTACTGCTGGATGAAGTTGAACACGCTGCTTAGGACGTAGAGCCCAGCAAGTAACAAGAGTATTTGAGCGATTCTCTCGAAATCAATTCCAGCACCTGGAACGCCCTGAAACTTTCCATAAGCTCCTTCAAATAATTCTGTGATCGCTGTGCCCATAATTTTGGGACCGACGATTGTAAAGATCGTGCTCAAAATCGCCGCGACGAATACGGCGATTAATTTTTTCCGCTGAGGCTTTAAATAACCGATCAACCGTTTTAACGTTGATTTAAAATTCTTTGGTTTTTGCCCCATCATCATCATATTACCGCCACCCGGACCAAAGCCCATCTGACCGCCCCTCTGAGGTTTCTTTTCTTTACTCATGCTGTTTCCTCCTCTGAGAGCTGTGACTCGACGATTTCGCGATAAACATCACTCGTTTTTAACAAGTGGTCGTGAGTACCTATGCCTGCGATACGCCCTTTATCCAACACGATGATTCGATCGGCATTCAGGACGGTTACAACTCGCTGAGCAACGAGCAAGACTGTCGCCTGGTTCGTTTCGGTTTCAAGTGCCGCGCGGAGTCTCGCATCAGTCTTATAATCAAGCGCAGAAAAGCTATCATCGAAAAGATAGACATCAGGCTTTCGAATCAGAGCTCTGGCAATGGAAAGACGCTGTTTTTGTCCGCCTGAGAGGTTCGATCCTCCCTGTTCGATGGTCGCATCATAACCATCCTCCATCCTGCTAATGAACTCTTCAGCCTGCGCAATTCGTGCCGCATGCTTCACTTCATCTAACGTGGCATCCTCTTTTCCGAAGCGAATATTATCTGCGATAGTGCCGGAAAAAAGCGTGGCTGTTTGCGGTACTAAACCAATTTTCGAACGGACTTCTTCTTGTGAAGATTCCTTGATATCAACGCCGTTCACGCGGATCGATCCACTTGCAATTTCATAAAAACGAGGGATCAATTGTACGAGCGTTGATTTACCTGATCCAGTCCCACCGATAATGGCGGTTACTTCACCTGGCTTCGCTGAAAAACTAATATCAGATAAAGCTGGCTCTTCTGCACCAGGATAATGAAAGGTGACGTGATCAAATTCAAGTGTTCCTTTTGAACGATTAGCCTTCTCTTTTCCTTCATCCTGAAAGGAAGGTTTCATGGCGAGAACGCTGTTGATTCGTTTCGCTGAAACATCAGCACGCGGAACCATCACAAACATCATCGAAGCCATGACAAGCGCGAACATGATTTGCATGACATATTGAATGAACGCCATTAAATCTCCGATCTGCATACCGCCGTTGTCGATTCGAATGCCACCGAACCAAATAACGGCGACCACTGTTAAGTTCATAACAAGCATCATAACTGGCATCATGAAAGCCATGATTCGATTGACCTTGATCGAAACATCAGTTAATTCTTTATTCGTGCGCTTCAACCGTTTCTTCTCTTCCGGTTCGCGGTTAAAGGCCCGAATCACGCGAATGCCTGTTAAATTTTCTCGTAATACCAGATTTAATCGATCCAATTTCTTTTGAACCGCCTGAAACAGCGGGACACCTTTGTAAAGAATGAGGAGAATTGAGCCGATTAAAACAGGCATGGTCAGTACAATAACGAGAGATAGTTTGGCGTCCATTAGGACCGCCATAATAATGCCACCAGCCAGCATGATCGGCGCACTAATAATCATTCTGAGCATCATGATAACGACCTGCTGAACTTGCGTAATATCATTGGTCGTTCGCGTAATGAGTGATGCTGTGCCGACCTCATCGAATTCTTGTAGTGAGAACTTCTCGATATGGTAAAACAGTTTACGCCGAACGTCACGTCCTAGTCCCATCGCTGCTTTTGACGAATAGTAGCTTGCGATAACGGATGCAATCGCACCAAACGCCGATACGAGCAGCATAAATCCACCTATTTTCCATATATACGGAATATCGCCTACTACAACACCTTTATCGATGATGTCAGACATGAGAGTCGGTAAATAAAGCGTAGACATCGATTGGATAAAAATCAAAACGAAAACTCCAGTAACCATCCATTTATACACGGATAAGTGTTTCAATAACTTGAGCATGTTAACTCTCTCCCTGTTCGTTTTGCGCCTCAAAGTAGGAAGCAATCGTTCGATGGGTTTCAAGAAGTTCTTCAAATTGCTGATCGGTTAGCAGACCAACTGCGTTTTCTGTGAGCTCGTGAACCCCGCCTTCTTGTTGATGGACGGCTTTCAACAGCTTCAAACCTTTATCACTTAGTATGAGCTGCATTTCCCTACGGTTATCTTCGACCTGCTGACGCTTCAGTAAACCTTCTTGAACGAGAGCGTCAACCGCCTGACTCAATGTGCTTTTGGGTAGAAAGGTTTTCTCACCAACCGTTTTTTGCGTTATCTTCTTCTCCGACGCAACCGATATCAATACCGTGTACTGTGGCACTGATAATCCATTTGCGGTCGCTGTCTTCTGAACAAATTTCGTCATGGTTTTATTCACCCTGGCAAAGGAACGTAACAGCTGTATCCCAGGTGTGATGGGTGTTTTCTCACTATCCATCTTGATCCCCCTAACTATTTCTCTATATATTCCGATTACGAACTGTTCACTTTGGAACTATTCTAGTTTATTCTTGTTTGGATGAATAGTCAATGTAAAAAGCCGCCAGTTTACCGAGCGACTTTAGGAGGAATATTCTGGCAACGTAGCACCTGTATGGTGGTTACCTTTATTCAGAAAGTGAATCCGACATAAAAAAACGAGAAACCTCCAACGTAGGAGTTTCTCGTCCAACATATGATCTATTTAAAACAGTGCCTGTCACCACCCGATAATTGTAAATATATGTCGAAAGAGGAAAGGCAGATGCCTTTCCTCTTCTTTAAAGATGATGCTTATGCATTACTCTCTGGGAACGTGTTAATCCTTGGTGTGTCGTGGAGATAATCTTTTCTGTCTTGTTTGTTCTGCAAGAATCATATTTAAGAGGATTTGGATTTCGGCGGTTTCTGTAGTTGCAAAGGCCGGATTCACCAGGTTCTTTTCTTCTAGGGGATCTTTTGTTAGGTTGTATAACTCATAGTGATCTTGAAGCGTTGCGGAATTAAATGTTGCGCGATCAGTTTGATGTTCATCGGGACCTAATGGCCTAGCCTCCATTTGAACAACTGACGCATCTTTCCCACATGTATTCACTCCGATTTCAGGATGGTTGTAATACCGTGAATATTTCCAGATCTCCCTGTCACTACCAAGTTGTGCCATCGTTAGAATCGCTTCGATTTGATTGTAGTGCACGACAGTATCAGTTAATGCCTGCGCACCACTTGCCTTCCATCTGTTTGTAAACTTTCCTTCTGACATGAAGTATAATGGTTCATTCGATCTGTAGAATCTCTTTCTCCCCCTTAATAATGGAGAAAGATCGCGTCCGACAAATGGTCGAACCTCAGTAAAGTCACTACTCAGTATAGCTTGAACCTCTTCATCATCGATGCCTCCAAGAGCTAAAAGAGTCGGGATGATATCAACATGACTTGTAAGCAATTCTGTACTTTGCCGAACAGAGAACAGCACAGGATTGTGAATGATTATTGAAACAAACGTTTTCTCGTCGGAAAGGTTAGAGTGTTTTGGATGCAACTCGCCTCGACCACTCGAAATGGTTCCCTCATGAGAAACAAAAAGAACGATCGTATCCTGATAGAACCTGGAATGCTGGAGCGCTTTGAAAACCCTTCGCACTTCTTGATCATTCTGATTCTGCAAGGCATCAAGCGCGCTTTCTTCTTTTATAAGCAACGCCTCTTCAGAACCAGATATCCCATGTACAAACGGAACGGGTGTACTGTTATTTTTTATTTCAACTATCCCATCACTACGATGTGGAATCATGAATGAACTGATGATCATCCATGGTGGCATGTTTTCTGCTTCCTTTTCAAATTGCTGAAGCAAATCAATCACTTCTTCAGCACTGCCCATGTTTTTCCCATTTTCCCCAACAGAAACCAAGGCATTCACCTGAATTGCAAGTTCTCTTTGATCACTCTTTTCGTTTCCTTTGTTACATGCAGAATCACTCGCTCCACTGTCAGGATAGTCTTTAAAACCACTATTCTGAATTGTGCTCTTTGTCGAAGAACCCGTCACCAAAGCATTTTCAGTTCCTTGAAACGAAATAACTTCTCGCGAAGGAATACTCATTCCTTTCCAATAGGTTCGATATCCCGCTGCGCTAAAATAATCTCCAATTTTTGGAACAGCTATCTTGTTTCGGGTTCGAAACGTCATAATCAGAGAGAGCATTTCCACGCCCATTTGATTGCGTACCTTTATATAAGGAGGGATATTGCCCCGTCAGAAACGTAGACCAGCTTGGGACTCCTGCACTTCCCGTATAATGTCTTTTAAATTCGTAGCCATTCTCACGTAAGAGTTCCTGTATAGGCAAACGTGTTGCGAGCGTCTCCTTGAGTCCGTTCGGTTCATTGATAGTGGGAACGCTTTGACCCTCGACCATCAGAATGAGAAAATTTGGCCTTACACTTCGATTCGTAAAGGAAGATGTTTGAGCCTTCAATTGATCTTTCCTCATTATTTCACTTCCTCCTCAAGATGGAAAAACGAGCTACTCCCTATTTTTCCGCTTGCCTTCATCTTTCTACACAATATGTCATAGCCTAATAAACGGTTCATGGTAAGCACATATGAATCGTGTTAACTTAAACGGTCATCAGTTGCGTTTATCCTTGCTTTTCCATCCATTATGTTCAAAATAGTACCAACATAACCCATTTAGAAGTTACATATCTATAAGGAGGGCATCCTATCGAGAGCAGGTGATGTAAATGGCATTACAACCATTCTCTTCTTTACGTTATCCAGAAGACTTGCTTTCTCTTATACGCAATGGATTACCTGGAGGAGCTGTTAAGAAGTCTGTTGTGATTATTGGCGGTGGCCTTTCTGGTTTAGTCTCAGCTACTCTATTGAAGCAAGTCGGTCATTCCGTCACAATTTTAGAAGCGAATGATCGGATTGGCGGCAGAGTTCATACGATCAGGAAGCCTTTTACAGGCCAACAGTATCTCGACGTTGGAGCGATGAGAATTCCTGATAATCACGCCCTTGTATTTGAGTACATCCGTCGCTTCAAATTACTAGTTAATCGATTTAACAACTCGAACCCAGAAGATTTAATTTTTGTAAATAATGTTCTGACAACGCGGAAGGAGTATGAAGAGAATCCAGATATTCTTCAATTTCCTGTGGATGAAAATGAGAAAGGAAAGACTGCGACAGAGTTATTCCTAGAAGCAACTCAACCATTTATCGACCAGTATGAAAACAGTACAAAAGAACAGCAGGAGAAATTAGTTGAAGAATACGGGGAATATTCTATGGGCGAATTTCTGCATTACAATCCACTCGGCACGCCACTTTCTCTTAACGCGATTCGAAGCATTGGCGTGATGCTAGGAATTGAAGGATTTCCTGATTTCGCATTCACCGATATACTAACCGATATCATTTATCCGATTTTCAGTAAAACGATTCAATTCTATGAAATTCAGGGTGGGAACGATTGGTTACCGTACTCCTTTGTTAGTGAGCTTGAACAGAATTTATATTTAAATCAGAAAGTCGATAGAATCAAGCAATCAAATAAAGGTGTGACCGTGTATACCCGAAATCCAAAGTCCGGTGAACAATATCGGGTAAAAGGAGACCTGGCTATTGTGACATTGCCCTTCTCCGTTCTTCAATTCATGGATATCATTCCTTATCGGTCCATTTCGTTTAAAAAATGGGAGGCGATTCGAGAGCTTATTAATGTACCTGCAGTGAAAATCGGGATAGAGTTTCGACGGCGGTTCTGGGAAACAAATCAAGTGGGAAACGCGATTTCTGACTTACCAACAAGATTCAGCTATGTGCCAAGCCATGATATTGGCTCGCAAGGAACTGGCGTCTTACTAGCAAGTTATAGCTGGGGACAGGATGCGGTATTGTGGGGCAGTCTTCCAATAAACGAGCTGACACGTATGCTACTGAAAGATCTCGCAAAAGTGTATGGTGATGAGGTCTATACAGAGTTCATGACAACAGTACCATTTAATTGGAGTCGTAACCCTTACTCTGCAGGCTGCTTTACTCTATTCACTCCGGGGCAAGAAAATAACCTCGGTGAGGTTATCCGTCAGCCAGAAGGAAGACTTCATTTTGCAGGTGAGCATACTTCCTCCTTCCACGGCTGGATGGAAGGTGCGATTGAATCTGGGATACGTGCTGCTTATGAAGTGAATGCAGCTGACTTTGAAAAGGATTCCAACACTTGATTGATAATAAGAAGGAACACGAACTGAAGCGCAACGAAAACCGCCTGGCAGATTTCCGGGCGGTTTTCGTTGCGTTTCTTCACGTTCGAGTAACGTTTTATCAATCCAAAAAGTTGACTCTCTCATCCTAGTTGTCTGCTTATTTTGGTAATGTTTTCTACAATTTGTCTAAATGTTGTAATTTGTCGAAATAGATTGATAATTTGTCGGATCAATGTATAATTAAACGCAGGAATGAATTTTCAGAAAAAACTAACAAAACAACTAGAGGAGCGACTCAAACTATGGGAGAATTTCTATCAGGCATTATTGATTTTTCAAACAACATTCTTTGGAGTTACGTATTAATCGCAGGATTACTCGGGATAGGAATTTATTTCACCATCGCTTCACGCTTTGTGCAATTTCGTTTTTTTGGAGAAATGTTTCGCGTATTAGGAGAAAAACCAGATTATCAAGATGGATCCAAAAACATCTCACCTTTTAAATCCTTCTGTGTCGGTGCCGCAACTCGAATTGGAACCGGGAATTTAGCAGGTGTTGCGGTTGCAATCACACTTGGAGGTCCTGGTGCCGTTTTCTGGATGTGGATTGTGGCGCTTCTTGGTGGGGCGACAGCCTTTATGGAAAGCACACTCGCTCAGGTATATAAAGTTAAGGGATCAAATGCCTTTCGAGGTGGTCCTGCTTACTATATTGAAAAAGGCCTTAAAGCCAGATGGTTGGGCATCGTGTTTGCGGTTCTCATAGCGATTACCTTCGGACTTATTTTCAATTCGGTACAAAGTAACACAATCTCATTAGCATTCGAAAACGCATTTGGTGTGAATCGGTTAGTCATCGGATTGATCATTACGGCCATTACAGGTGCCGTGATCTTCGGTGGTGTTCATCGTATCGCTAATTTATCAAGCGTTATCGTTCCAGTTATGGCGATTTTGTATATTGTTATTGCTTCTATTGTACTCGTGATGAATTTAACAGAATTACCTTCTGTCATTGCTTTAATTGTTAAAAGTGCATTCGGATTTGAACAGGCTCTTGGCGGTGCCATAGGTGCAGCGATCATGAACGGTGTGAAACGCGGTTTATTTTCAAATGAAGCTGGGATGGGTAGTGCCCCTAACGCAGCGGCTACTTCGACTACATCACACCCGGCGAAGCAAGGTTTGATTCAATCACTAGGTGTATTTGTGGATACCATCTTAGTTTGTTCTTCAACAGCATTTATCATCTTACTCGCGCCAATTTTCAAAACAGGTGAGGTGACAGGTATCGAATTGCTTCAAAACTCACTTAACACTCACATTGGCGGATGGTCAGGTATCTTTATCTCTGTTGCGATTTTTCTATTCGCTTTCAGTTCCATCATCGGTTCTTACTATTATGGCGAGACCAACATCGAGTTTATTAAAGAAAGTAAGCCGGCTTTGTTTGCTTTCCGACTTGCAACAATGGCATTTGTACTCATCGGTTCCATTTCTAGCTTAAGTCTCGTATGGAAAATGGCAGATCTATTCATGGCACTGATGACAGTCATCAACTTAATTGCCATCGGGTTGCTAGGTAAAGTAGCCTTCAAAGTATTGAAAGACTATGAAATGCAGCGGAAACAAGGAAAGAATCCAGTTTTCAAACCAGCTGACCTCGGCATCAAGAACGCAGATGCATGGGGAGAAGCTCAAGAATCGGTTGAAGAAGAATCAGAAAAAGAAGAAGCATTAGGTTAATAGAGATGTTTAGAGCCCGGCTGATGATCGGGCTCTTTATTACGTGATGCGCATAAACTTTTCTTTGTAAATACCACGATTCTCGAACAGATCAGGTACCCTATCTTCCTTACCCTTTTTCTGACATTCCCTTTTTTATGTTCCTCTTTCGTTATATGATAAGAATAAGGTAAGACGTGCTGCCATACTTATGTGTTGGGTGATCCGATTCAGGCAAATGAAAATGCTGTAAACTACGAATGAAAGGCAGGTTCTTTCTACTCATGATTACACCGATTTTTCGAATCTTTGACACTGAAAAAGCCACTGACTTTTATCGAGATTTCTTGGGATTTAAGGTTGATTGGAGACATCAATATGAAGAGAATATGCCTGAATACATTCAGGTCTCCTTCCACGATGCCCTCATTCATTTAACCGAACACCATGGAGACGCTTCTCCAGGAAGTTCCATCCGAGTAAAGTTGGAGAACGTCGAGGATTATCATCATTCCCTTTCACAGAAAGAATACGCCTATGCTAATCCAGGGATGAAGCATACCCCATGGAAAACCATTGAAATGACCGTCACAGACCCCTTCCTAAACCGCATCACATTCTATGAAGAGAAGTGAAGAAGCGGTGCCTGGCACCACCCGATGTTTGTCACTCAATGTCGAATTGAAGGAAACTAGTCAATTGGGTCTTCTGCTTTGCCGTAACGAACGACGTCAAAGATGGCCATTCCATCACTTGGTTTACCGTTATCGTTCTTATAAGGCATTAACGAGAAGAAGATAAAATAGAAAGAGAAATAGACAAATTGTCTGAACACTAATGCTTCGGGCAAGACGTCCGTTAGGATTAAATAGTTGATGATCAAGATTAATAGTAAATTGAAAAGACTACCGCCTAAATAGATGGAAATATGTGCCCAGGTTTTGTTGTAAGATAGTTTACTATATTGACACCAGCCTTCCATAAAGTATTTCTTACGCACTTCCAGTGGACCGATATTAAACAATTTCTTTCCAGTTCCGATACAGAACTTTATTCTCCCCCCAAAAATTCTCGCTACTAATACGTGTCCTGCTTCATGAACCAACGTTACGATTGGTAGAATGATAAAGAAATTCACAAAAAACATTGGGATATCGCTTAACGTAAACATGTAAAACCTCCGTTATTTTTATTATCGCGTTTTGATTGTTACCAGCTTTCTCTATACTTTTTTGCTAAATATGAAATAAACCAGTTATCTTCATCACTCCAAATCCATAAAAAAAGCCGAAAAGGAGTCATTCTCCTTTTCGGCTTATGTCTGACGCTATTTGTCCAGATCATTGCTACCTAGTATGTGGTTTTGTTGCATTTATGGTTTCTATTAAATTGCAGTGAAAGATCCCGCTATGAGGACTTCAAGCTTTTTGCTAGTTCATGAATGAATCCAAGCAGAACTGAGTCATCAATCTCTCTACTACACATTTCGTTTCGTTTTGATCACTGTTTCTTTCATATTAAGAATCGTACAATTTTAAGACCGAACATAATAATTCAATCCCAGTTTCCAACTATAACTGCTGTCACTCCCAAAAAGCAACTATAACGTTTTAAAAAAAGGTGGTGAAGTCAAATTATTAACCCCACCACCCTTTTATTCGGTATCGAACTTACTATTCTTGATTCGTAGGAAGAACAATAATTTCAATAATCGCTACTTCAGCAGGCTCTTCGATTGCAAATACAATCGTACGAGCGATGCTGTCTGCTTTAATAGCTCCGTTATATCCTGCGTCGATGGATGATTTCAGATTTACAGACAATAGCGTCTGATCATCATTAGTCTACAAAAAGGGATCAGACACATGTCTGATCCCTTCATATCTAACCTTATACATCCGCTGAACCGAGCGTCATTCCTCCATCAACCACGATCTCTGACCCAGTACAATAAGAACTTTCTTCGGAAGCAAGAAATGCGACAGCTCTGGCTACCTCAACAGGCTGCCCGATCCGACCTAGAGGGATCGACTGATAGAATTCCGGGATTCCTTCACCCTGCGTTGCCATTTCCGTTTCCACACCGCCTGGATGAATCATATTAACACGGATCCCTTTCGGACCTAATTCGATCGCAGCTGCTTTAGACATAGCAACAACTGCAGCTTTAGTCGCGGCATATGCGGAAGAATGACCAATCGGTGCAAACGCTGAAATCGATACGTTGTTCACAATAGACCCAATCTGCTTTTTTTCCATTAAAGGAACCACTGCCTGCATTCCCAAGAACACACCGAGCTGATTCACGTTGATCAAGTTCTGGTAATCCTCTATCGATAGTGAAGTGAACGGTTTTCTAATCAGTATTCCCGCATTATTGACGAGCGCATCTAATTGATGAAACTCCTTTTCGATCTCATCCATCACAGCTTTCCAATGCGCTTCTTGCGTAACATCCAATTGGACGGGATAGGCTCCTTTTCCAATCTCGCTTGCCGACTCCTCCGCACTTCTATACTGACGAGCCCCAATGATTACACGCGCTCCTAATGAAGCAAGATGTTTGGCAATCGCTTTGCCTTGCCCACGATTCCCTCCTGTAATCAAAATCACGCGGTCTTTCAAATCTGGCATTTCACTCGCTCCTTTGTTATTTCCATTAACATGAGTCTAGTTTACATGATGTATGTATAACATTCACAGAAAAAGCTACAGCGGAACGAAAGTCGTCCACCATAGCGTCATCTTAGCTTTTAGACTGTCTTAAAAAACGTGGATAAGCAAGGTACGCGATGATCGCTCCAGCTATTCCTGCTACGACTAGGATAAGAAGGTTAAACCAAACGTCACTCACGCCACCGTTCTCAAGAATGATTTCCTTGTACCCATCGAGAGCCCAATATTGAGGAAGACCTTTACTTAAATTCTGCATAAACTCAGGCATCGTTTCGACAGGCATCCAGAGACCACCGAGCAGAGCCCCACCTAGAGCAATGATTTGTGTGAGAGCAATCCCCATATTTTCTGTTTTCACCAGAACCGCCATCGCCATTCCCCAACCTGTGACGATAAATGCAAGGGCGAGGGATAGGATCACAATCGAGAACGGATCACCTAAAGAAAGACCATAAACTACAATTCCAAATCCGAACAGTACGGCAATTTGAATCAATACGATGATCATGAACGGAACCCATTTCCCAAGAAAATAATGGGTGATGGAGATCGGTGTACTCGCAATTCGCGCGACCATCCCTCTCTCCCGATCTTTTACAAACGTGATGACCATCGAAATCATAATATAAAAAGCAAACATGATCGTGTAACCCGGAATGATTTGTGTGACCACTTCCTTATAGGTTGTGCTTTCATTCCCAGAGAATATCCCTACAAAGGCGACAATAAACACGATTGGTAAGATAAATGTCCAGAACCACAACCCTTTATCCTGCACCGTCTTCTTTAGTTCTGTTCGAACAATTGCCCACATACGACTTCCTCCTTTCGTTCAGGCATCACGAAGCTGAGTGCCAGTTAAATTAAAGAAAACATCTTCAAGTCTCGGTTGGTATAACTCTAAACGTCGAGGCACGATTCCATCCTCTCGAAAACGACCGATTACTTTTTCAAGCGTAGCAAGGGGGTCATCCGACGTTAGTAAGTACCCATTCCCTTTGCTCTCAGGGGTACCGAACGTCTTCAGGATTTCTTCTGAAATGCCTTCACCTGAAATGAAGAGCGATGGCTTGCCGTACCGCTCAAGCAATTCACCCATTTCACCCTGTTCCATCAGCTTTCCTTTATCGATCAAACCAATACTGTCACACAGCTGTTCCACTTCTTCCATGTAATGACTCGAATAGATAATGGTACTACCTTCCGATTTCAATTGGTGAATGATCGAAAAGATTGAATTTCGAGACTGAGGATCAATGCCGACAGTAGGTTCATCCATAATCACGATCGGTGGCTTATGAAGAAGAGCACATCCGATATTCAGACGTCGCTTCATTCCGCCTGAAAAAGTAACTACCTTATCTTTACTCCGATCGGTTAAACCAATTTGTTCAAGTACCTCTTCCATCCGGTACTGAAGGTTTTTCCCTTTTAACCCATACAGATTGCCGAACAAGATCAGATTGTCTCTTGCTGTGAGAGATTCTTCTAGACAAATTTCCTGGGGAACGTAACCGATTTGCTTCTTGATCGCCAGACGGTCTTTCGATACAACGTGATCATTAACCGACATATCACCATCAAACTGAAGCAAGATGCCTGAGAGTATTTTCATCAACGTCGATTTGCCTGCTCCATTCGGACCGACAAGTCCAAAGCATGTGCCTTCTTTAATACGGAAGCTGATATTATCCAATGCCTGAATTGGTCCGTAGTGTTTACTCACATTTTTGACATCGATCATATGGCTACTCTCCCCCTGTCTTGACTCACCTTTTATTTTATTCAAGATATTAACAAGTACGATTCATCTTAATATAAAGTTTCATATCCAAATTAGTCATATAAAAAAAACAGTGAAATACGATAGCATTTAGAGATTAAACTACGCGATTCATTTATGTAAAAGGTGATTTTCTTCATACGAATCAATTCCGAATCTTTTCATTGACCAATTGGTCAATTAGGAATATAATAATTTTGACCGAATGGTCATATCAAATTAATGACTACTTGGTCATTCGCGGTATTTTACTTAGCATATTATACCATTTAAAAAGGTGGTCCTGATTATGAATACAAGCGCTCCTGCAATTAATACGAAATTGGTCCTCGCAGGTTTAATTATAGGAATGTTCTTTAGTTCTCTAGAACAAACGGTTGTTGGGACGGCTATGCCGACGATTATCGGAGACCTCAATGGATTTTCGATTTTCGCATGGGTGACCACCGCCTACTTAATCACCACAACAACGGTAACGCCGATTGTTGGAAAGCTCTCAGATATGTACGGACGAAGAAAACTCTATCTGTTAGGAGTCATTATCTTTGTCATCGGATCATTCCTTTGTGCCACAGCAGACTCCATGCAGCAATTGATCATCTATCGCGGCCTTCAGGGGATTGGTGGGGGTATGATTATGCCTTTGTCGCAAACGATTATCGGAGATATCTTCACAGCCGAACAAAGAGCCAAATGGCAAGGTGCTTTCGGAGCTATCTTTGGACTGAGTTCTGTAATCGGCCCATTTGTCGGCGGCTTCCTAGTTGATACAATTAGCTGGCACTGGATTTTCTTAATCAATGTTCCTTTTGGTCTATTATCTGCTCTGCTTATTTTCATAGGGATGAAAAATGAGATTATCGTGCAAGAAACGCGAGGGAAAATTGACTACGCTGGCATATTTACGTTTGTCCCGTCTCTTGTACTTCTCTTGCTAGGATTAACGTTTGCAGGAGATAAATTCGAATGGCTTTCGTTCACAAGTTTGCTTTTGTTTGGTGGATCCATCGTTTTCTTCGTTCTCTTTACGATAGCCGAAAGGAAAGCGGCGGAACCTATACTGGATTTAAGTTTGTTTAAAAACCGCGTATTCGCAACGACGAATGCACTAGGCTTTTTACTAGGACTGGGAATGTTCGGCGCGATCATGTTCGTTCCAATGTTCATGCAAGGAATCCTTGGCGTTTCTCCAACACGAGCGGGGTCAACGATGACGCCGATGATGATTGCTTTAATAGCGGCAAGTGTGATCGGAGGAAGACTACTTCTACGCTTCAGTTATCGTACCGTCTTAACATTGGGAATGGCCATTACTGCGATCGGTTTCTTCCTAATGAGTACAATGGGATTAGATTCGACTCAACTCACCGCCAATATCTATATGCTGGTTCTAGGAACAGGGATGGGATTCGTTATGCCAACCCTTATGATCGCTGTCCAAAATGAGTTTCCTAAATCCAGACTTGGTACAGTGACATCAGCTTCCACTTTCTTTCGATCAATGGGAGGCACAATCGGAATTACTGTGTTGAACGTTGTCATGAATAAGTCTCTCAAAACGAATATCACCGATGAGACAGCTTCGATCCAATCGAATGCTGTGTTGGAACAGTTTTTCAATAAGATAGGTGAAAATACAGACCAGCTCTTTAGTCTTCTCATCAACCCTCAATTATTAGATGTTCCGTCTCAGGCTAAAACCCAGATCATTACGATGATCCAAACAGCTTGGTCTCACTCGTTTACTACGGTCTTTTTAACCGGATTAACGTTCGTCATTACAGGAATTTTCGTAGCCCTCTCCGTTGGAAATGGTAAGATCAAACGCGATCAACCTAAGAAAACAGCAACTAAAGTAGTCGAACAGACATAAGATATCGCTCTACCTCTTGCCCTGCTGGCAAGAGTTTTTTTATGATATTCACTATATTGCGAAAATGGAGATAATTTGAAATAATAACATGGTTAGTGAAAAATTCAATGATGAAATCATCATTCTACTTGAAGTGAGGGATCATTACATTGATTTACAGAAGAAAAACGTATGCCATTCGCCCTGAAAAGCTGGAGGAATTCAATGAGTTTTTTCATACGTACCTTTACCCTAATCAATTGAAGTACGGAGCCAAACTAATCGGCCGGTGGGTGAATGAGAGCCATGATGAGATTACCGCCACATGGCAATATGAAAGCTTGGAACAGTATGAGGAAATCGAGTGTAAGATTAGAAAGAGCGACTTACATATGAAAGCCAGAGAACGAAGAGAAGAATTAGGAGAGCTTTACCTGGAGAGTAGTCAGGAGTTCCTCACTTCTACCGCTGACCCTTATTCCTATCATCCACCGAAGCACATTGTTTCTGCTGCAGCGGTTATTTTAAATGATGCCGAGGAAATGCTACTGATCAAAGGACCACGACGAGGTTGGGAAATGCCTGGTGGTCAGGTAGAAGAAGGCGAATCGTTGAGCGAAGCTGCGATTCGAGAGACAAAGGAAGAGTCTGGAGCGGATATCGAAATCGTGAAATACTGCGGGGTTTTTCAGAACGTGAAATCTTCCATCTCGAACAACTTGTTTCTTGCTAAATTTGTTGGAGGAGAATTAACAACTTCACCCGAAAGCGTTGATGTTCGATTCTTTCCAATCGACGATGCTCTAAAGATGGTCAACTGGAAAAACTTCAGACAGCGCATTGAATATTGTTTGAATGAAGAGAAGCATCCATTTTATGTTGCGTTCTAAGTCATTTTTTATATTAACAGTGTGAGTCGTTCATTGCATGGGCGGCTTTTTACTTATGAGTTCTTTCTCCCATCTCCCTACTTCTCCATGGAACTAAATGGACTATTTTGGTTTTAATATACTTTTTAACAGGAACAACCTTATATAGAAGATAAAGGATGTGAGTATTGTGCGAAGGGCTTGGTTACATTTGGTTTTCACCCCTGTTATTGGCTTCGTGATCTTCTCCCTTCTTTCATTTTATACTGATAAACCTATCTTTTCTAACAGAAACATCTCTATACTTCTAGGTATGACGATATTTTATTTTATGCTATTCATATGGAAGTACATTCGAGAAAGGATACATTAAATAATCGGGGGTCAGGTACGCACCTGACCCCCTCCGAGACTAATAGACAAAGGATGGTGAGTGTGATGATTAGTGGTAATACTGTTCTCATTACAGGGGGAGGTTCTGGCATCGGATTAGCTCTCGCTGAACGTTTTTTAGCTGCTAAAAACGAGGTGATTATCGTTGGGCGAAATGAAGAGAAACTCGAACACGTTCGCTCAAAGCACCCTGAAATACACACGCGGACGTGCGATGTGTCAAAACAGGAAGAGCGCGCAAATTTATTAAGATGGATAAAAGCTGAATTTCCTGCTTTGAATATTCTCGTAAATAATGCAGGTATTCAAGAACGCGCAAATCTTCTGAAAGAGGACAACGACTGGTCACGATTTGAGAATGAGCTCAACATCAATATCGATGGCCCCCTCCACTTATCGATGCTGTTCACTCCACTTCTGATGGAAAAAGAACGTTCATCGATTATCAATATTTCATCAGGTCTTGCGTTGACACCTGGCGCATGGGTTCCTGTGTATAGCGCTACAAAAGCTGCTCTACACTCGTTCACTCAATCACTTCGTCTTCAGTTAGCTGACACTTCGGTATCTATTGTTGAAGTTTTCCCTCCAGCTGTAAATACGGATCTCGGCGGCCCAGGTCTACACACATTCGGTGCACCACTCAACGACTTTGCCGATGAGATTTTTGAAGGGATCAAAGGTGGTTCTCTCGAAATTGGATACGGTGATTCAGCTAATCGGCTGAATTCATCACTGGAGGAATTAAAGAAAAGTACAGAACAGATGTGGCAAGGATTCAAGCGTAATAATCCTGATTTTTAGAATCAAGAAGCACCTGTATGTGAGAAGATCACGTACAGGTGCTTCTTTCTTTATGATTACCGCCAATCAATTAAGTGAATATGCAAGAAAATGGTTTCCCCCTTTCCGCTTAACAGGTAATTATGTACAAACAACTCAATACTTCAGCAGACTGAAAGGAATAGATTAGGGAGTTTATTTGTTATTAAGGTTGTTTCATTGATTAAAATACGGTAGTTATCTTATGCCAAAAAAGAAGGATCGTACTTTAGGTCAAGAATTCCTTATAGGCTGTGGTCTGGCTGCTGTCCTCTTTGGCGGTGGAGGGGTCACTTTGTATTACCTGAGTTTCACAGTCGGGTTTCCAGTCGTTCTCGCTTTGTTTATTTTGATCGCATTCCTTTCAAATCGTTATCTTAAGCGCTCCGATGAAACGTTTCTTACTAAAACAGATTGAAAGTTTAACATGAAAAAACATTTGTGGATGATTGGTGTTCCTTTGTTTGTCATTCTATTTGGGACCAATTATATCCGGCACGAAAGCATCGTCGAATGTATCGTCCTCACTTTCATCTTTACTTATGTTTTGGGTTTCGGTTTATACTATTTCCGCATGAAGAACATAGAATATGAACTCAACGACGGTCATTGGACAAAGTGAACTCCCTATTTCATCTTGGTACAATGTTCGGGTAGAGTTATAAGGCAGTAAACCGGAAGAAACAGCAACATCGTTTCTTCCGGTTTTATTTTTTTGAAGTGGATTTCTATGAATTTTCAGTTTCCGCAACGTTTTATCAATAAATGGGAATGATGGAAAACTCTTATATAGCCTGACCTCAACCACGAATTGAAGCACTGTATTCGATTAAAACATTACACTTTACACCATACTAATCGTAGTGGTAGAGTATGTAATTGTGTTTTAAAAAGAGATTAAAGGAGTTAACTATGAACAATAAAGAAACTGGGCGAATTGATTGGCCCGTCTTTGGAATAAGCGGTGGGGTATTGATCCTTTTCGTTATTCTTGCACTTTTTGATATTAGTCTAGTGGAAACAATCGTTAACAAAAGCTTTGCATGGTCTGCGAAGTATTTCGGAGCTTTCTGGCAGGTATTGATGCTAGCCACTTTCTTCGTAGGACTAGGACTTGGGTTCTCGAAATACGGCAAAATTAAAATGGGCGGGATCGATAAGCCAGAAATTAGCCTTTATAAATGGTTATCGATCATCATGGCAACACTGCTCGCTGGTGGCGGGGTGTTTTGGGCTGCTGCTGAACCAATGTATCATTTCTTAACAGTTCCCCCTCATCAGTCAGGTATTGAGGGCGGTACGGAGGCTGCGATTAATCCAGCACTTGCACAGAGCTTCATGCACTGGGGCTTTCTTGCTTGGGCCATCCTCGGCACAATCAGTGCCGTAGTGATGATGTACGGTCACTATCACAAAGGGATGCCCATGAAACCTCGTACACTACTTTATCCCATTTTCGGTGAAAAGCTCCGTCACAGCTGGTTAGGTACGTTGATCGATGCGTTCTCCGTTATCGCTGTTGCGGCCGGTACGATCGGACCGATCGGATTTCTTGGTCTTCAAGCTAGTTATGGATTGCAGGAACTCTTCGGTATTCCGAATCAGTTCAGCACGCAATTTTCGATCATCCTGGCAGTCGTTATTGTTTCGACGATTTCTGCTGTTACAGGTCTTTACAAAGGGATTCAATATTTAAGTAGCTTTAACGTTCGTCTTGCAATTGCACTGATGATCTTTATCGTTATCTTTGGACCAGGTGGATTTATTTTTGACCACTTCATTTCAGGATTTGGCTTCTACGTGGATCAATTTATTCCGATGAGTACCTTCCGTGGTGACACCGGCTGGCTTTCTGGCTGGACAGTCTTCTTCTGGGGCTGGTTCATTGGGTATGGTCCGATGATGGCGATTCTAGTAAGTCGTATTTCACGAGGACGTACCATTCGGGAGATCATCATTGCGATTTCGATTTTCGCACCTGTTATTTCAACATTCTGGTTTACGGTACTTGGAGGTTCAGGTATTTTCTTTGAAATCTCAAACCCAGGATCTATCTCAAGTGCACTAAGCGCTGCAGGTAATCCTGCTGCTATGTTTGCGATCACGGAACAGTTCCCGCTCGCAAGTATCATCTCACCACTATTCCTTCTCCTCACGATTCTTTTCGTTGTGACGACTAGTGACTCGATGTCCTATACCATTGCGATGGCCGTGACTGGTGAAGGTGATCCGAAGAAATGGCTCCGCGTATTCTGGGCTATTCTTATGGGTGCAGTCGCAGTTATCCTATTGATTACTGGCGATAGTGGTATTACGCAGCTTCAGAACTTTATCGTTGTGACAGCTGTTCCAGTCTCGCTGATACTCCTACCAACAATCTGGCTCGCACCTAAAGTTGCGAAAGAAATGGCGAGAGATCAGAAGATTATTAAATAAGTATGCTGAGCGCACCATTTGCGGATGGTGCGCTTTTTTAGTTTTTTTAGTGCCTGTTTTTAGTGCCTGTCACCGCCCGCATTTACTCGAATTCACTCGAATAAAGTTACCCGCTTCTTCGTGGTGCCTGTCACCACCCGCAATAGATCAGTATTTATCAGAAATAGTCGGATTAATTTGAACTTGTTTTGCGGAAATGTATTGACATCCACGCCTAACATTACATAACATGAGGATATAAAGTTTGCCCAAGGGAAAAACATTAGGCTTGGGTTAAAAAAGTAAACGGAGGACAACTAATGAACTTATACGAAGGAAAAAAGGGAGACAGTATACGGATTACAGAAGTCTCCATCGAAGGTGTGATGAGAAGAAGGCTACTAGATTTAGGGTTTGTTCCAGGAGCGGTTGTGGATGTTTTGAAGAAAAGCCCTCTTGGAGATCCCATCGCTTTCCGTGTAAGTCATACAACGATTGCGCTACGGAAAGAAGAAAGCATGAAAATTAGCGGGGAGTTGGTAGAAGATGACGAACAATTATAATTCGACTTATCGGATCGCTCTTGCAGGCAATCCCAATACAGGTAAAAGTACATTATTTAACGCTTTAACAGGTTTGAAGCAGCATACTGGCAACTGGGCCGGCAAAACGGTCAGTATGGCTGAAGGAAGCGTTCACTATAAACAAAGCGATTATCGCCTCATTGATTTACCAGGAACTTATTCTCTTTACTCAAATTCTACGGATGAGGAAGTCGCTCGTAATTATATTGTTTTTGAGAAGCCCCACGTCACGCTCGTTATACTCGATGCCACATCACTTGAGCGAAATTTAAACCTCGCCCTACAAGTGATGGAAATGACATCCGACGTGATCGTGTGCGTGAACTTAATCGATGAAGCCAAAAAACGTGGCATCGAGATCGATGAGCAACGTCTAATGAGAGATCTTGGCGTTCCTGTTCTAAAAATATCCGCTCGAAACAAAACAGGTTTCCCTGCTCTTCTCGATACAATTGATCGAATGATTCATGGAGAAATTAGCACTTCACCTCGTGCGATCACGTACAACGAAGAGACGGAAGATAAAATTAGTCAGCTCGAACCAAACGTGAAAAAGTTAGTTGGAAATCGCTTCCCAACTCGGTGGATTACACTTCGACTGCTTGACGGAGATACGTCATTACTTGATGAAATACAGAAAAGAATGCAAAAGGAGGAAGAACCGCCGTGGAATACAGTGGAGAAAACGAACGTCAATCATTTAGAGCACTTTTAGATCAGGCCAATGATCTATCGTCTCCTTCTTTACGAGACGAAGTCGTGCAAAGTTTGTACGAAACAAGTCAGCAAATTTGTAAGAAGACCGTTCGCTTTACAAAGAGCAAAGAGGATAAGAAAACAGAGCGATTGGACGCGATTTTCACTTCTCCAATCTGGGGATTTCCAATTATGCTCATCATGCTCGGGCTTATTTTCTACCTTACAATCGCAGGAGCGAACGTCCCTTCCTCTATGCTCGCAAGCTTCTTTACCTGGTTGGAGGATTATGTTTCGATGGCGTTTTTCGCCTTGAACTCCCCTGACTGGCTCCACGGTGTACTCGTCCTTGGTCTTTATCGCGGAACAACCTGGGTCATCAGCGTCATGCTGCCACCGATGGCGATCTTTTTCCCAACGTTCGCTCTGCTTGAAAGCTATGGATACTTACCTCGGGTTGCGTTCAATATGGATCGCCTCTTTAAGAAAGTTGGCGCGCACGGGAAGCAATCACTCACGATGGCGATGGGGTTCGGCTGTAATGCAGCTGCTGTTCTCTCAACACGTATTATTGAATCGCCACGGGAGCGGATGCTTGCAATTCTAACCAATAACTTTGTACCGTGTAATGGTCGATGGGGTACGCTCATCGTGTTATCTTCCTTATTTATGGCGGCAGGTTTTACTGGAGGATTGAAAACACTCGTCTCTTCTGGCGTCATTGTTGGGATTGTTATTTTCGGGATTTTCGTTACATTTGCCGTATCTTGGGTACTTTCCAAAACGATGCTAAAAGGGGTACCAACTCATTACACGTTAGAATTACCTCCATACCGTCGCCCAAAATTTTTCGATACGGTCGTCCGCTCTTCTCTCAATAAATCGTATGCTGTCCTGATGAGAGCCGTTAAAATCGCTGCACCTGCCGGAATCCTAACTTGGGTGTTTGCGAATATCTATATCGGTGACACAAGCATCTTTGTATACGGTGTGAACTTCCTTGATCCTTTTGCGCAATCTTTAGGATTGGATGGCTACATTCTTCTTGCCTTTATTCTTGGCTTGCCGGCGAACGAAGTGGTGCTACCGATTCTGTTAATGGGCTACCTCTCAACTGGATCGATGCTCGAAGTTGATAATCTAGCAGATTTAAAAAATATTTTCCTTGATCACGGCTGGACCTGGTTAACAGCTCTTAACATGATGTTGTTCTCCCTGCTTCACTATCCGTGTGGTACAACGCTGATTAATATTTATAAAGAAACGAAAAGCTACAAATGGACGTTCGTAGCTTTTATTATTCCAACTGTGATCGCTCTTGGCGTCACGTTTGGTGTTGCCCAATTGGTAAGAGGATTGGGTTGGGTTTAATGCCTCAACACTAAGGATCCATCAACAAAAGAAAGCCAAAACGCTCACATATTTACTAAGCGTTTTGGCTTTTTCGTTTGAAATCGCGCTTATTCCTATGGAATTAACTGCTCGCTTCTTCTGCTCCATTGTCTGAGTCAATGATTGAACGATCAGTTGTCCGATCAGGGTCCCACCAAGATACCAATTGGATAAGGGCAATCAAAAAACTTTCCTTTAAAACACTACGCCTAAATCTTTTTTTCGACTTCATGTATAGCTTCACCACTCACATCACTTATCCATCAATAGTAGTGCTCTTTACTCGTCTCCTCAAATACCTTCCAATGACCATTCATAACTGAAGTATGATCGTTCATCACAATGTAATTTTTAAATTTCCCATCTTCTCTCGTACGAACAAAATAAGTATCAGAACCCCTGTAGTCTAACTCAACAATCTTTCCCCCTTTGAATGTACCATCTGATTTAATAAATGCTCTTAACGCTCCTTTCTCATTCATTTCCTGAATGAAGTTATAAGGACCAAATAGTGTGAGGATGGTTACAAATAGTAACAAGATAATACGTGCGGTTATTTTTTTCATCGTTAACTCCATTCTGCTTTTATAAGATTTTATTCACTGGTAGACAACAAAAAAAAGTGAGGCGCATATCTCCCCACTTCAGATTTTCTACGAACTTGTTACATTTCTTTTTGTCACGTATGCCAGCTGCTTTTTCACAAATTGAATAAGAATGGCGATAATCAAAGATAACGAAAGAAAGCAAATCACAGCCAGAAGCGGCGCAACTTTGAAAGCGTAAAGAAACATGTCGATCTCATAAATATCTTTGGAAGCTGTGACCGTATGCGGTGTGAAAATAAGATGATCCTTCCAGTCCAGCAGTGTTGGTAAAGAACTGGCTGTCCAGGAAGTTGCCCAATACGAGTAGCCGAAGACAGTGAATAGACACAACAACATGCCCAGTTTGAAGAAACCCCTTCTCTTCACACCATCACCTCTATCTTTTTATATAGTACTTATTCGCTAGGTGTCCAGGTAATTCCTTTATTTCCCTTGAAATGATATGGCTTATTCTCCAGTCTCACCATCATTTTTTTGATCCTGGAAAATACTATTCTGCATGATGCTATTACGCTTGAAAGTACTCGCTTTATAACCTCACACCTTTCGGAAAGTCTTTTCGATACTTCAGATTTTGGAAGGTTCAAAGAGCTTCTCTAACCATTGTTCCTATACTAAGAAGAACCGCATTAAATCGATGCGGTTCTTTGTCTTTTCTATCAAGTTTATAACTCATAAACGCTCGTCTCATGTGGCCGCAGGGTAAGGTGTGGTGCCTGGCACCACCCGGTATTTGTCATATTTTGTCTTAATGTTGGATAATTTTGCACGTACTTTCTAAAGATATAGGAAGAGAGAGACTTATTTCGTTTGAGAAGGAAGGCACTATATATGAGAAATGAACATATCGTTCAACAAACCGTTCAGCGGGCACAGGAGAAGAAAGCAAAGGCTGGTGATGATCATAAGCTTCATTGGTGGCAATTAACGCTCATCGGAATAGGCTCGATCATTGGGGCTGGCTTCTTTCTTGGAACTGGACTATCGATCGAACGGGCAGGTCCCTCCGTACTATTCGACTATCTGATCGCTGGTCTGATTGCTTTCCTAGTCTTCAGTGCACTAGCTGAAATGTCTGTTCACGATAAGGAAACAGGTTCGTTTAGAAAATATGCGCAGGAAGCGTTTGGCCATTCAATGGGATTTATGAGCGGTTGGATGTACTGGGTATCAGGGCTCCTCATTATGGCTAGTGAAATTACGGCACTTGGCCTTTTCACACAATACTGGTTCCCATCGGTACCTCTATGGTTGTTCATGATCATCTATACCGCTATCGGTTTAGGTATTAACCTGTTGGGAGTTAACAATTTCAGCACCCTGGAATCGTTATTTGCAGTTGTAAAATTAGCGACACTCATCGGTTTTATCGGATTTGGTCTGCTGTTTTTATTTGACTTCGTTTCACCAGCATCGTCTGTTCCAACAGAGGCAGCGAAATTCTCGTCGCTTTTTCCTAATGGTCTGATGGGAACCTGGTCGGCGATGATCTTCGTACTATTTTCATTTGGAGGTATTGCTGTCGTTGGACTGATGTCTAGCGAACTCAAACACAAAGATGAAACGCCAAAAGCAGGTCTTGTAACGGTTGTAGCCCTTACAATCATCTATATTCTCTCAATTTTCTTCGTACTCTATATGATTTCCTGGTCAGTTATCAGTGAAGACGAGAGCCCATTTGTTACTGCGCTCTCTCAATTCGAGATTCCTTTTATTAGCTCGATCTTCACGGTGATTTTAATCACCGCTGCCTTTTCTACCATGGTCGGTGCGCTATTCTCCATTACAAAAGTCATTGTTTCACTCAGTCACGCTGGAGATGCTCCAAAGGCATTGGATAAACATACAAAACGAGGAGTCGCTACACGTGCGTTAGGAGTGAATGCCATTGCCCTTAGCGTCATGATTGGTATCTCGTATGTTCTACCCGATAAGGTATATGAATATTTAACGACCGCTGCTGGCATCATGCTCATTCTAAACTGGGTTGTCATTCTTGCCTCTCAAATTAAGAATCGCCGACATTATGCCGAAACCCCTACGAAGAAAACATATTTTAAGATGATCGGATCTCCATTCACGTCCTATCTTGGCATCGCGCTCATCGCCGCTGCCATTACCGGCGCCGCTTTTCAAGAAGGGGAACGGATTGGCCTGCTGATCAGCATAGGTATCATGGGGGTTATTTTCGTATCCTACCTCTTTGTTAAGAAAAAAGGAGCTACTCACTCACCGTAATGTCAGGTCATATCTCTTGTTCGTTGTTTCTTACGCCTGTGGATAAGAACACTAAATCATTTTTTGCTGATTTTGAATAAAACCCTCTCATCAGACTAATAATTGTAATCGAAAGGAGTGGATATTGTTGGAAAATAAAACCCCTATACTGCTAGCATCCTGTCTAATTCTAGGTTCACTGCTTGCCGGCTGCGGTTCGAACGGCGCTGAGGACAACACGCTCACCTCAAATAATTCTGCCGATTATGGAATGGAAAATGATAGCACCATCGAAACCAGCACTGCAAGTGAAGGTGATCCAAATACTGAAAATGGCAACAAAGAAACAATTGACCTAGAAGTCGGCATTGATACGGCGCTAACAAACCTTAATGAATTGAAGAAGACAATCGAGAATGGCAATGAAGTGGAGAAGATCAACGAGCAGGGCATGAGACTTGACTCGAACTGGGACAAAATCGAAGCTCAGGTTGAAGAAAAGTACCCAGTTGATTACAAAAACATTGAAGAAAGCCTCTATCCGCTTATTGACGAAGCAAAGAAAGATGAACCTGATACTGAGAAACTGAACGAACTTATAAAGAAAACAATCATGAAAATGACAGAGTTTAAAAAGAAACTTCCAACATCATAATTCAAGAAAAGCCCTCTACCATTTGGTAGAGGGTTTTTCCATTAATAGAGCTTTCCGTGGCGATAAAGAATATTCGAGAGCTTCATCACCGTATGAATATAACAGTTCTGTCGGAGCGCAAATGGATCACTAAAGAATTGAGGATAAATTTCATCCATCGTTTCTTTCATTTTCTTAAATAACATGCTAAATACTTCTTCTTCACTGTAGAACTGCGTTTCCCTTCCTTGTAACCATTCGAAATAAGAAACAATAACACCACCAGCATTCGCTAGTATATCTGGGATGACAAGTACCCCATCTTCACTCAGTTTACGGTCGGCTGGAAGCGAAATCGGTCCGTTCGCACCTTCAACGATCATGCGCGCTTTCACTTTATCCACGTTATCTTCATGAATTTGATCCTCAAGTGCAGCTAAAATAAGCACATCGGTATCGAGATAGAGCACGTCTTCTCGATCCTGAATATCCGCCTCAATCTCGTTCTGACTCAATGCTTCGTTTGACGTTGGAAGATCGCCACCATGTTTTGAGGTGAACGCAATCAACCCTTCAATATCAAGACCATCAGCGTTGTAGAGCGTGACATTTCGATCGCTAACGGCAACGACTTTTGTATCAAGATAGTTGCAGCTATACGATTCAAGCGCAGCGACTGATCCTACGTTACCAAATCCTTGAATCCCGATCGTTAGCTGCCGATTCGTATGCTCGAGAGCGGTTTTCGCAAAGCGATTATCATTTTTTTCAAACCAGTCCTTATTTTCGTTCACGAAGTTATGTAGCATATAACGGAGTGTATAATAGACCCCTTTACCAGTCGCTTCTCTTCGACCAAGTGAACCTCCATTCACTTTGCTTTTCCCAGTGAAACTTCCCCGATACGGACGGCCTGGATGGATGCTTTTGTATTCACCCATCATCCAATCCATCTCACGTTCACCTGTTCCAACATCTGGAGCCGGTATATCTTTATCCGGACCGAGAATATCACAGAAGTTCTGGACGTATGCCTGTGAAATTGTATGTAATTCCTTTTCAGAGAACTCTCGTGGGTTAATGACGACGCCGCCTTTACCTCCTCCAAACGGTACATCGTGAAGCGCATTCTTCAACGTCATCAAGGTTGCAAGGTTAATGACCTCGTCCTCTTCCACTGTTTCATGAAATCGAATACCGCCTTTATAAGGACCGACAGCATTATTGTGCTGAACTCGGAAAGCAGGTATTCGCAGAATTTTCCCATTCTCAAGTGGAACTCTTAGAAATGATTTCTGAATTTGATTCGGTGTAGAAAGAATGGCTTCAAGTGACTTGAACGCATTCTCTCGATCTTCGTCTTTGAAATTTGGTAAAAATGATGTGTCCTCAAGTAGAGCATTCAATGATTCCTGTACAACTTCTCCATATTTGCTAGCCATAGTAACCCCTCCAATTTTCCTCATCTATAAATATCGTACCCTTTTAAAACTAGTTCAAACGGGCTAGATGAAAAGGCTTACTATTTTTTAACCGATTTTGATACCAAACCAGTTGGCGCACACTACAGGGGAGCGGAAAGTAAGAGTCTTCGCTTGGTCATTTTCTGAATCGTAATAGGCTGGTTTCTAGCTCTAGAAAAGGGGGGGGTTCCGCTTATGATTAAACTCCTTATTTATTTTGTGTCGATTACGCTATGATTGCTGCTCTCTTAGTTCATTCGTCATCTGTTCGACTAACTCAGGACGTCCATGAAATTGAGCCGGGGTATTTTGAAAAAGCACGATTTCCCAATGACCATGATTGCTGTTTAGCACAAGCGTATGGTGTGTGTTCAATTCCGGCTTAATCTCTTTTTCTCCAGGTGGAACCATACCAGCAATCGCTCTTAAAATGGCTACTTGCTCATCAATGAAGCGAACTTCGTTTACTTTACAAATATAAGGCGGAGTAGGATGATCTCGGAAAATAGGACTTAAATGCTCAACAATTTCTTCGGATCCTTTGGACTGACTTCCATCAAACCCTATGCTCTCACCCTCCTTTGCAAATAGACTCGCCATACCACTTGCATCACGTTGGTTCCAACAGTCAATTAGGCGTTCATACGTTTTTTTTACTTGATTTTCTTTAGCTTGACTCACGAGACATTCCCCTCTCTTTTTTTCTCCTCTATCTTAACATGTTAATTTCTGCAAATAATGCACAAAAGACACGAAGGAATCCTTCGTGCCTTTCAATATTTTAACTGCTGCTGATCTGTTATGAGGAAGGAATATTCCTACTAATTGTCGGCTGGAAAAACAACGCCAATCTGCTTACGAGCTTCGTCCATGACTTCAACCGAACGAAGAGAGTTTTCATGTGAATTAATCGCCGACTCTCTTTTATTAGATTGAATTAATTCGATGAACTCTTTTGCTTCATACATCATTGTATGAGATTGCGGCTGCGTCAAATCTTCTACTGAGTCATCACGAAAATGAATTTTTACATCTGTCGGTGATCCAATCTTATCAATTAAGATACTCCCATTTTCACCTTGTATTTCTGAAGGTAAATGGGAATCAGTGATTTTCGAAAACATGATGACCGCTTCCTTGTCTTCATAGCCAAGCAGTATGCTACCTTCTCCATCAACACCTGACTCCAACATAACGCCTTCTGCTTTGATGGAGGTTGGCTTACCTAGTATCGAAACGACTGGATAGACGCCGTATACCCCGATGTCCATGAGTGAACCGTTCGAAAACTTTGGATTAAACGCATTCAAAACTGTTCCTTCTTTATAAGCATCATACCGAGACGAATACTGCCCATAATTTGCTACAAACCGGCGAATTTGTCCGATTTTGTGAAGATTTTCGCGCACCATTTGCATGTTTGGCATCACTGTTGACTTCATCGCTTCCATAAGAAGAACATGATTCTCTTCTGCTGCTTCAATCATTCGTTTCACTTCAACCGAGTTCGACGCCATCGGCTTTTCACATAGGACATGCTTCCCGGCGTTCATAAAGAGGATCGACTGTTCAGCATGAAGCGAATTTGGACTCGCTATGTAGACCGCATCGATGTAGTCACTCGATGCCATCTCTTCAAGACTCGTAAACGTCGCTTTTGCACCATGCTTCAGAGCAAATGCCTTCGCCTTTTCTTCTGTTCTAGAATATACAGCCGTCAGCTGAAAATCGCCAACCTCACTCGCTCCCTCCAGAAAATTATCCGTAATCTTATTCGTTCCAATCACACCAAAACGTACCATCTCATTATTCCTCCTATATTTCGACAAGTGCCAGGCACTCTCTACTCGCTCATAAAAATCCAGTGTACCTCTGACGCAGAAAGCTTTCAACTGAAAAGCCCTTCGCGAGTTCGCGAGTTTCGCGAGTGACAGGCACCACCCGATCTATGTCATTTCCCGTCGAATTAGATCAGGCGGACGCCTAGTTTCTCTTCTAGCCATTTCGGTACGACAAATCTTGCGGTCATGAGTGGGTCAACGAGTTGGCATACTTCTACCTGCCCAATCGCACTCATAAGCATCGTTACTTCTCCTACTGTCATTCCTGTTTTCTCAACGATTCGATCGATCATAAGCTCGATTGCAAGTTTTGCAGCGTGATCCAACGTTTCAGCGGAGGCGATCTGGGTAACCACTTCGCTATTCTCAAGCATCGGCTGTGTCATCGACTCGCCCTTAAGTACCTCAAGCTTGACTGTAGCTCTACCTGGCACTTCAATTCCGGAGACGCTTACTTCGCCGTCCCCCATCGCTGCATGGAAGTCTCCGAGTCCAAATAAGGCTCCTTCAGCAAACACAGGTAAATAGAGCACGGCCCCTTCTGTGATCATCTTATTGTCCATGTTTCCGCCGTGCGCGCCAGGCGTTCCACATGAGACACCTTCTCCCTCAGGTGCAACACCAATGACTCCGATCATCGGGTTTAACGGAATCCGAAGATCACCAAATTTTGCATGCCCATCATTTATCGGGATGATTTTTGATTCCATTTCTTTTAAGCGATGCCCCATTACGCCAAGATTTGGTCCAACAACCATCACGCCCTGCTCTCCGATTTCTAGCTTTTCAATGGTTACCTTCAACACATCTCCTGGCATCGCATCATTCACATAGATCGGTCCAGTAGCTGGATTGACGCGGTTCCAGTCGATGCCGGAAATTTCATCTTTCTCCGATTGAAGTTGGTTCTCAAAACAGTCATAGGTTGCAATCTCAACCGTAGCTCCAGATGGAATCACTTTTACTGGCTTATGTAACATGTTGAAGTCGTAAATGACAGAATCATTCATCAACATTTCCATTTTCACATCTCCTATATTCATTTTCATTATTATGATAATTCTAACAGCAAATCATCTCGAGTGCCTAACAATTAGAAATCCCCCATTCATGTCATCACTCGTTCCAACATGACAAAAGACTCAGGAAAATAGACATTATAAAGGAGCCGTGACTTACTTGATCCTTCTCTTCATCACCTCTTTTGTACCAATATGAACAGAACTACTTGCACATATGTAAGCGTTCTTATTACGATTAAATAAGAGTTCACTTAAACTATTAAACATTGATTTTTTGTTTCAGTGCTACCAAAACTAGCTTTTTTTCGATTTGCATCGCGAATTTATGACCACATCCATCGTCCTTATTTTCTTCAAACTAACCTTACAATCTATTAACATCACGTTGATTTTCATCACGTACACTATGGGTTGTGAGAAAAAATGATTCGGGGGGAACTTACCAATGTTCGCAAAAAACGCTAAGAAGAAACTCATTCCATTCGCTGTGATTTCATCACTAGCTGTTGCTGGATTTGCCGGTAACGCAATGAATAGCGAAGCAAAATCTGATAACGACCACGGACACCATAAGAAAAATGAAATCGAAAACGTCATCTTCTTAATCGGAGACGGCATGGGCCCAAGCTACACGACAGCTTACCGCTCGTTCATGGACGACAAAACAACTCCTTATATGGAAAAAACAGCATTCGATGAGAACCTTGTAGGCGCTCAAGAAACATATTCATGGGATCCAGAAGAAAGCGTAACGGACTCCGCTGCTGCAGGAACAGCTATGGCAGCTGGAGTTAAAACTTATAATGGCGCAATTTCAGTAGATTTGGATAAGAAAGAAGTAAAAACAGTCCTTGAAGAAGCAAAAGAAAATGAGAAGGCAACTGGTCTTGTATCCACTTCTCAAATCAACCATGCCACACCAGCATCATTCGGTGCTCACGATGAATCTCGTAACAACTACAATGATATTGCTGACGACTACTACGATGAAATGATTAATGGTGAGCATAAAGTAGATGTTCTTCTCGGTGGCGGAACTTCTTACTTCGATCGCGCTGACCGCAACCTGACTGATGAATTTCAGAAAGATGGCTACAGCTACGTAACATCGAAGGATGAACTAGCCAAAGACGATAACGAACAAATCCTTGGTCTTTTCGCTCCAAAAGGTATGGATAAAGCAATCGACCGTACGAAAGATACTCCGTCTCTACAAGACATGACAGAAGCAGCGCTTGATCGATTAAGCGAAGACAAAGACGGATTCTTCCTTATGGTTGAAGGAAGCGAAATCGACTGGGCTGGTCATGACAATGATGCGGTTGCTGCAATGAGTGAAATGGAAGATTTCGAAAAAGCTTACAAAGCTGCGATCGAATTTGCAAAAAAGGACAAGCATACACTCGTTGTGACTACAGCTGACCACTCAACTGGCGGATTCGCTATGGGTCGTGATGGTGAGTACAAATGGGATCCAGCACCACTAAAAGCAGCGAAAAAGACACCTGACTACATGGCAGCTAAAATTGCTGAAGGTGCTGATGTTGAGAAGACATTAAACGAAAACATCGATCTTGATTTAACTTCTGATGAAATCGCATCTGTTCAGAAAGCGACTGAAACGAATGACGTTGTTGAAATTGACAATGCTATCGAGAAGATTTTTGACCTTCGTTCAGGTACTGGCTGGACCACTGGCGGACACACTGGCGTTGACGTTAACGTCTATGCATACGGTCCACAATCCGAAAAATTCGCTGGACTTCACGATAACAATGAAACTGGTCAAATGGTAATGGACCTTCTAAATACAAAAAAGGACCGCGATCATGAAAAAAACGATGATCATGATGAAGATGACGATCATGGCCATGACAACGATCACCATAAAAAAGACAAATAAGGAAGAGACTCCCGTTGCTTGAAAAGCAGCGGGACTTTTTCTCATGATGAAGGGAGTCGCGTCAATTGAAATATGTACTTGTTACGCTTTTATCTGCCTCTCTTTTTCTCGGAGGATGTGCTGGAAACAGCGCTGGGCAAAACGCAACCTCACAAACAGAGGATTCTACTAAGCAAGTTGACGTAGAGAAGTCAGAAACGAAAAATGATCAACAAGAGCATAAAGGCTTGATCGACAGTCCTCAAGCACCTGACGACAGCTCATTAACTGAAGTTGGCCAAACTTTTCAGGATGCAGACGGCTCGATTACGTTACAAGCGATTTCTGATGATAACGAGAAAACAGAAATTGGGGATGTTGCGTTGACGATTTCTGAAGTGAAGGTGATGAAATATGAACCTTCCCCTGACTTAATCGATTTCTTCCATAGCTATTCAACTGATGAGGAAAAATTTAGCTATGTGAAGATTCGCGTCAATGTGAAAAACACATCTGATGAAACAGTTAACTTCGCCCCTGTTTCAGTTCTTGAAACGAGTGAAGGTGAGAAGAAAGGCTTTGATGATGATTTTTACTTGGAGAATCTATACGGAGATTATGCCCCTGGTGAAGAAAGAACGGGACAGCTTGGATTTGTTCTGAACGAAACCGACATCAAAAAGCTAGAGTCAATTACCATTCACACAAGTGACGTGTTCGATGAGAAGAAAGAAACACTTTCAAAAAGCAAGACGATGACGATCCCATTTTAGAGACTCACGGGTTCGGTGGGCATTATTTAAGTTTCGCGGAAAAAATTTGATTTCCGCGGATATATTTCTCTTTTTCGCGGATTTATCTCGATTTCCGCGGATAACTTTTATTTTTCGCGGAAATCCTTCCCTAAACTTGCTTCGAAAACGCCCAACTCCCTGTTTTCAAACCGTTTTATACCCTTTCTTCATATACCAGAAGAAATATGTGACAAAAGATAGACCGAGTCCACCGAAAAGAAAGAAAGATTGAAGTTTGTACCCTTTGTTCTCTACCATCCAATCAACTACAAAATGAAAAACCGCTGCCAAATCTAGCATCAACATCTCCTCCTGAGTGTTTGATTACTAGATTATAAGCAAGCGGTTTAGAATATATGCCAATTGTTTCATTAATTTAGTGAATTTAGACGACTTGTTAGTTCCATGAATGAATTACGGTCACGATAATCGAGTGCCTCATCAATCTCTTTCTTAAGGACATCCTGTCTTTGCTCTATAGTGGAAGCATTGATATGTTCAATGAGCTGTTCGACCATTTCCTGTCTCTTTTCTGAAATCTGATTCTGGTAGACTTTTCGATTCTCCATCATCCAATCCTCCATTCATATTGATAGAAACGTTGCTACGATTCTATGCGGTTAATTACATTCTAACCGTTTTTTACAAAAAAGAAACAATAGTTTAGAAGATTCTAATAAATTAGGTCGAATTTTGTACTATTTTACTAGAGTGGCAGGCAGAATTAACGGATAAAACACCTTTATTGCACTCATTTTGTCGCCTCACTTATTAAAAGTCTTTATTCTTTTTCACCTTAAATTACCAAATCAAAATGGTAAGGAAGCGTTTACTATTTTCTGATTATTCTTCCTAAGAAAATTCCATGTTAACTATGAAGAAATAATGGGAACAGTATAGATGGAAGTTAATTTTGAAGACAAGTAGTAAAAAGGAGTGGGTAACATGAACAACAAACAATTCGACAAAATTAAGAACGGTAAAGGATTTATCGCTGCACTCGACCAAAGTGGCGGCAGTACACCAAAAGCACTGGCAGAGTATGGTGTGCCTGAAGATGCTTATTCTAATGAAGACGAAATGTTTGATCGTGTGCACCAAATGCGGACTAGAATCATCACTTCCCCTGCCTTTAGTGCCGATCACATCTTAGGTGCTATCCTATTTGAGCAAACGATGGATCGCGAAATCGAAGGCAAATATACGGCAGACTATCTTGCCGATAAAGGCATCGTTCCTTTCCTAAAAGTGGATAAAGGGTTAGCTGAGCAAGAAAATGGGGTTCAACTCATGAAACCAATCCATGATTTAGATGAGACGCTTCGCCGCGCCAACGAACGAAACATATTCGGTACTAAGATGCGCTCTGTCATCCATGAGCCGAATACAAGCGGCATCAAAGCCGTTGTGGATCAGCAATTCGAAGTTGGTAAACGCATTGTCAATTCAAACCTAATGCCGATTATCGAACCAGAAGTTAATATTCACAGCGAGAACAAAGAAAAATCTGAAGAAATTTTAAGAGATGAAATCATCAAACACCTTAACGGATTATCAGAAGATGAAAACGTCATGCTGAAGCTATCGATCCCAACAAAAGCTAATGCATATAAAGAATTGATCGAGCATCCACGCGTAGTGCGAGTTGTCGCTCTATCTGGTGGTTATACCCGTGATCAAGCAAATGAGAAGTTGAAAGAAAACCATGGCCTTATTGCGAGCTTCTCAAGAGCATTGGCAGCCGACTTAAATGCCAACCAGTCTGAAGAACAATTTGATCAGGCGTTGCAAAAAGCAGTCGATTCAATTTACGAGGCTTCTGTTAATAAAAAATAAGAATATTATGAGGGACAGATTGTTGCCCCAAAAAAGCCACAGGTAGAATCCTTAAAAGGATTCTACCTGTGGCTTTTCATCTATGTAGATTTATGCAAACGTTATAGCGAATCATTACGATTCAAATCGCTAACTTTATCATTTGTTACCGTTCCTTGATGAAAATAAAGTTGCCATCTCTTGTCAATGTACTTCCAGATTGAACTTCTTCGGGTATTTCGATTTTTCGATTTATTAGTTAGATAGTAGGTCGTTAACACAACCTGAGGCGCTAATGGATGAAGTTCGAAATCGTAAAGGAACAATTCATCCAAGGAAACGCCGTTAATACAATCTTTTTTATTAAATATATCACCTGAACTCCCTATTTCTAGGAAATCATCTGCCAGTATTTCATCAAGTTTTTCAGGAAACTTACGCACTTCAAGCGATAAATGACTTTTCTCTAAATCCTCGATTATTTTTCTATTATGAATATCCATCGCAGCTCCTTCATGTAGGAAATGATTTAAATTTCCCTTAAAAGTCTTTTTTATCATGTAAGCCACGGGTTGATGGCTATCTAATGCATCATTTACACGTATATTCCATCATCCTCTTTTCCCACGATTCAAAAAGGAGTTCGAATAAAACCAATGTATGATGTACATTCTCATGAAAATTATTGATCATTCAATCCTTTTCCATCGAGGATGTGCTGCTTATACTTTTCAATCCTGGATTCTCGCGTTTTGGACTGTTTGGCTTTAGAAAAATAAAGGATGTATGCCCGTTGTCGCCCCGGAGTCAATTTTTCAAAAGCGGTTTTCAACCTAGGAAGTTCATCGAATTTATTTTGAAGTTCTTCTGGAACTTCTGTCTTCTTTTTAAATTCCACTTCCAAACCCGCTTTTTCAACTTCAATGGCTTCCTCAATATAGTCTTTCAAAATCTCTTCCATCTCAACTATTTCTTGTACTTTGGTAAATCGAATCTGGCGTGCCGCCTGGACATTCTCCGTTTGTTGGATAAGAATCCCATGGGTATCTTTTAACAGTGCCCCTTTGTGAAACAGAAGCGCACAATACTCTTTAAATCCGTGCATTAAAACAATATTTTTATCCTCAAATGTATAACATGGATGCTTCCACTTAAATTCTTCGATCAGCTCACAATCAAGAATGATCTTTCTCAATTTCTCAAATTCTTCCTGCCACTTTTGAGGTTTACTTAAATAGTCATCAACTTTAGGATTCATTCGACTTCTTGTCATCAAGCAGCACTCCTTCTTCATTTTCTAATCAGCTGACAGTGTGGAATGTTCATCTTAACCTTCCCACTTCATTCTGTTCCTTTTATTATTTCCACCAAAAAGGTAAACAGTCTGCCATATCAATACTAGTATACTCGATTAGTTATTCTAGTATTGAGAAGTCAACTGGACTATCCCACTGGATACGTATTAACTGTTGGCTATCATCATACAGAGAAATGGACAACCTCTGCTCTTTTTCGTCAACTTTCAAAAGAGGTTTGCCTTTACTAAAGCCAATAATAATTGTACCGTGATGATTCCAAGCAATTTACCGCATTAGATTTGGTTATTTTTTAGTTACCCATGGTAAAAATTCTTCTGTTCGTGATCGATATTGCAGGTTTTCAATATGCACTAAGTATTCTTCAAAGCTACAAATAACCGATTGCATCATTTCTATGCTACATCCAATTAACTCCCCACAAACTATTCAATATCACCATGTAAGCGGTTAAACCTATCGTAAAAATGATGAAGCCGATCGTCATAAAACGAAATGGCAATCCTCTTCTTAATGTAAGTACATAAACGACCGATGAACCTACCGCAGCAGTATAATAGACAAAGAACATCCAATAGACTGTGTAAGGTCCTATGAACAAGCAAAACAACGAAAATTGAATAACAAAAGCAAGGATAGAGAATGATAACCATTTCAATGAACTAGTGTAAACCACAGCCGTACCAATCGATAAAAGCAGCGAACTAGTAAGGATCACAACAAGTGACCATTCGTACACGAAAAACATTGGCTCAGTGGAGACGGCTAGAAAGTAACCGATAATCGATAGCGGAATGATAGCTAGAAGCAAAAGGGCATTAATTTTAATATAGCTCAATTCAGTGAGCTTCAAATCTTCATTGTCTAGTTGTGGTGTTGTCACTTGATAACAGATCCTCCTTTTTGATTGTTTTGATGAATAAGCTAATTCTAAAATAAGATGTCGCATCCTGCCTCATGTCCCATTCAACTCTAAAAGAATTTCTCTACCAATGAGACGCAGTAATTAAGGTTGAGTCTCTTGTGATTGAATTCAAGGCCCTGTATTTCATATTTCTGTCAATTATAACGCGAATGCCGATAGTTTTCTAAGAGGTAAATTTATTTTAAAAGAAAACATTGATGAAGTGCTAGATGATAAATCATGGTTGTATTTGATTTTTAAGTACGATTACTACAGATTCTATCGAATTTGTATTAGAATAGAGGGAGTGAAAAATAGGAGTGGTAGAGATGGATAAAGAGATTAAACTAATTGCATTAGATATGGATGGAACATTGGTGAATCATGATGGAGATGTTTCGAAGGAAAATGAAGAAGCTGTGCAACGAGCGAAAGACAATGGCATTCATGTGGTATTAAGCACTGGGCGTTCCTTGCCTTTCTGTCGTGATATTGCTGAACAGCTTGGTCATTCCGCTTATCTAGTAACTGTAAATGGGGGACAGATTTTCGATCAAGAGTTAAATCTTGTTGAGAGTACACATCTTGATCAGGACCTTGTGAAACGTCTTTGGGAGCTCAAAAAGAAACATGATGTGTATTTCTGGTCATCTACAACAGAGGGTGTTTTCAATACAAAGAAACCATTTGAGAAAGAAATTGAAGAATATAACTGGTTGAAATTCGGTTTCGATATTCAGGACGATGACATTCGTAAAGTAATCTATGATGAAGTGATGGCTAACGAGGCATTAGAAGTGACGAATTCAAGTCCAACCAACCTTGAAATCAATCCCGCTGGCGTGAATAAAGCAGCAGCACTTCTTAAAGTCTGTGATTGGCTTGACCTTTCTATGGAGAACGTGATGGCAGTTGGCGATAGTATGAACGACATCGCCATGATTCGTGAAGCAGGCTTTGGTGTTGCCATGGGCAACGCTCAGGACCGCGTCAAAGAAGCCGCGAACTGGGTCACGAAAGACTACACAGAACACGGTGTCGCCCATGCGATCGATCGGATACTAAAGTAGGTAGTGCCTGCCACCATCCGAATTAGCTCAATAAATGTCGAAAAAGGTGCAGCGGAATTCTTCCGCTGCACCTTTTTCTTTTTTCAGTAGAAGGACTTCTTTCATGCCTCCACTTCTTTGAGCTAGCTATTCATCTCTTACTTCTCCGTGACTTCAAGCACATATGGTTTATGTGTATGAAGCTCTTCCCCCTTCTCGACATGGACTTTCAAGTTGTACGTTCCTGGTTCGGAGATTTCTGCCATACCTTCATACATACCTTCACCTTTCTCTTCCGTGTCTGTGTAGATATGCTTCTCTTCTCCTTCTTTCCAGTATTCAAAACGTACGTCTCCTTCTGTAAGCGGCTGGTCTCCTTTTTGGATCTCCGTCATTAGAAGAGTTGGATCCATCTCATCGTTTTGAAGTGATATGCCAATTTCAGCTCCATGATCCTCACCATGCTCATTATGATCATCTGAGTCTTCTTCCTTAATCATGATGGTTAAGGAAGAATCAGCACCTTCACTATCCTCTTGAGACACAGCAGCTTCCTCATTTTCCATCGCATCACCTGCCTCAGATTCGTTCATACTCTCACTGTTCATTTGTTCGTTACTGGATGTTTCTGAGCTTGATCCATTGCTTGAATTCTCGCTCGTTCCTGAACATGCAGCGAGCGCTAACAGAAAAGCTAACCCGATTATAAGTGGTATCCTCTTCATCCTATCCCTCTCCTTTCTTCTCTCCTTCTATCCGATAAGGTATAAACCTGATCACAATAGAAGTTCTCTATAGTAAGCTAACGAAATAAAATACAAACCGGATCACTCCACCTTATGATTTGACAATAACATTCATGATCTCCCAATTTATGTGGAAGTTAGTTTCACTACATAGTAATAACGTCTCTTTATTCTGTATATTCTGACAAATTGAATGACTAATGAACTGGAAGCTGTTACCATATCCTTAGGGATGGCACAAAAAATACTTAACCCGGGGAGGAAAATGATGAAAAAACTCGTTTCTATGTTAACTGCTTTCTTATTGGTACTTGGTTTTGCGAATGTTGGGTATGCGGATGATGACAAGAACTGTGACGACTTTTCATCTCAAGAAGAAGCTCAGACCTATTATGAGAATAACAATCCTGATTCAGATCCTAGTGGCCTTGACCGTGACGATGATAAACAAGCCTGTGAAGGGTATTCTTATTCTAGTTCCTCTTCATCAAACGACTCTGAAGAAGCAACATCAAACGATGACAGCACTTCTTCAGATGAAGATATGACTAGTGAAGAAGATAGCAATTCAGATGCAGACGAGAACACGGAAGGTGCTGAAATGGCAGAAACCGCAACAAGCTATCCACTATATATGGGGCTCGGACTTGCCATCATGGCATTCGGTTCTATCCTTCTTCTTAAAAGAAGAGTACACTCTTAACTCACATATCATCCCTATGAGATAGGCGGTTTCCGTCTATCTCTCTATTTTCCACACAATGTTAGCTTATATTGTTGTTTCTCGATTTTTGGCTCATGCGAGTGAAATTAAGACTTCACTCGCATGAGCCAGAAATCAAACTCATTCTTTACCATCACTATTTCTAAAGAAGGTGATTTCCGATGATACGAAAAGTTAGCATTATACTAATTCTTTTTGGGGTGATACTGACAGGATGGAGTGGGTATGAATGGTGGAGTCAAAAAACTGTAGCGACGTATAACCCGGACAAAGCGAAAGCGATATCAGTAAATTGGAACGAAACAAAGGAAGAAAAAACGATCAACAGAGAAGTAACCGCTACAAGTGAACTATCTCGATCAATGGAACCAGTTGACTACGCAACAGGAGAACAACTTGGAGAACTAACGATTCCAAAGCTGGGTTATCTATACCCTGTGTATTGGGGAACGGATGAAAATACACTTAAGCAAGGTGTTGGAATGTACGATACATCATTTACAACAACACCAGCTCAAGGCGGACACACAGCCCTGGCAGGTCACAGAGATACTGTGTTTGACGGTCTTGATGAACTGAGCGAAGGTGATCGACTCTACCTAACCTCAAGTCATGTTACTTATGTGTACCAAATTCGAAAAACTTGGATAACGGATGAACATGATCGAAGTGTCATCATAAAAAAAGATTCGCCTACATTAACCCTCACCACTTGTTATCCTTTCGATTTTCTTGGATCCGCACCTGATCGGTATATTATTGAAGCGAACCTAGTTCATATGAAACCAGAGGAAATTAACTAATGTATATCCTCCTCTTTCGCTTCATTTAGAAAATTCCTTTATTCTAAACAAAGACCAACGAGAGAAAACTTTTTCAAATTAAAAAAGAGCTGATTTCTCAGCTCTCTTCCCTCTGCCTTATCGAATTTGACTAATTGAAAGTTTTTCCTGAACAATGCGAATCGCTTCAGCTAGCAGCGGCGCAATCGAGAGAACAGTAATTTTCTCAAGGTCGTCCGATTCCGGTAGGGCAATCGTATTTGTTACAACGACTTCTTTAATGGTTGACTCCGCGATTTCTTCTGTTGCATGACCAGAGAGAACGGCGTGTGTGAAAGTAGCATAAACTTCTTTCACACCATTTTCTTCTAAAATACGAGAAGTAAATGTCACATTTCTACCCGTATCGATCATATCGTCGATGATGATCGCTGTCTTGCCTTTTACATCACCGATAACATTAACTGTGGACGGTTCGCCAGTGTCGTAGGAACGACGATCGATGAGCGCAATCGGAACGTCAAGGAGTGAACCAAGCTTACGAGCTCGAAGAGCACTACTGTTGTCAGGAGCAACAACGATCACGTTCTCTAAATTCTTCTTCTCGAAGTATTCAGCAAGAATAGGGATACCGGAGACCTGATCCACTGGAATATTGAAAAATCCTTCGATCTGATTGGCATGTAAATCAACGGTTAATACGCGGGTAGCCCCTGATCGCTCAAGCATGTTCGCAATCAGCTTCGCTGTAATCGGCTGTCTCGGTCCTGTTTTTCTATCCTGCCTTGCATATCCGTAGTACGGTAACACGACGTTAATGGTTTTCGCAGATGCTCGTTTCAACGCATCGATCATGATCAAGAGTTCCATGATGTAGTCGTTTCCTGATCCTGCGATGGATTGAACAAGGTATGTATCGCAACCGCGGATGCTTTCCTCAACGTTCATGTGGATTTCTCCGTCGCTAAACCGCTTCACGGAGCAATCCGCAACCTCAATTCCTAGTGTCTCAACAATTTCCTGAGCCAACTCCGGATTTGAGTTCAAAGCGAACACTTTCACATCTTCTTCCTGGCGTAGCATAGCGTAGCTCCTTTATCTTTCGTTTATCCTAGGTTTGGATCAACTAACCTTAAGCAGCGTAACGATCCCCGACTTAAGGAAGTTTCACATTATGGACAGCGTATGAATTCATACGTTTGTATTTAGTTTAAACTTCTACTCCACTATACCATACACAGAAGGTTAATTTCTTCAGATTTTTTCTGGAACTCCACCTAAAAATATTCCCTTATCATTCTAGTTTTTTCTGTATGCGCTTTACTTCCCCGGTATGGATGAAATCGTCCTTCCACCTCTATCTCCACCTAATCGAATGAACAATATAAAGAAGAATCGAACCAAAAATAACGGTTAGAAAAATTGGAAGGATCCAAGATGTTAGTCCTTCTTGTGCCCCATTCGCAATCGAGACAGTTTCGATCGTTAAATAAGCGAACAAAATAGCGATTGTATTTTTCAAAAAGTGGATAAGGGCAACAGCACTTTGGTATTGTAACGTAGCATTTCCTTTCGTAATCTTCACGACATAATTATATACATGTGGAACACGCTCAAGAATAGATAACCCAAACCAGATGATCACCCCAACTATTGGAAGCGCAAGAAGAGCTGCTTTTCCTCCCCAATTGTCTGCTTCTCCGGAAGCATTGAAGTGAATGGGAACTCGATTCGGCAATCCAGACCATTCCAAAATCACATAAACAAAACATAGGAAAAGAAAGGTAAGTCCTGCCACATCAAACCATTTCTGTAGAATAGTTTTTTCAATTGATACCCGTGGTCGTTCGCCCATTTCTATCTCTCCTTTCATTACTAGTAATACGAACTTATCGATTGAAAGTTCCAACTAGTTGATTCTATCGCTTCCATTATAATAGAATGAAAGACAGCCAACGATATTACAAATATTCGTTATTTGAGGAGTAGTTGTCTATGCAGAATGAATACAACTTAAACGCCACAGAATTCGATTCATTGAAAACCGCTTCTAATCGATTATTTAGATTAATTAGCGAACGTTTGAATGTGAATACAGCTTATGTAACGAAACGTGGAGAAACTGCGATGACGGTTCTAAGCTCATACAATGAAGAGGAAGAAATTATTCCAGAAGGATACGCGGTTGAATACAGTGGTACATACTGTCGATTAATTATCGAAAATGAAAAAAGCACTATGCATACAGTCAACTTAGAGAATGATGAGGTTACACAGCAGCTTGAAGTGACTTCCCAACTCAACGTAAAAGGCTTTCTTGGCGTTTCATTAACAAATGCAACGGGTGAGGTTTTTGGAACATTATGCGTCATGGATAAAGAAGAAAAACACTTTAGTGATGACGATATTGCTTATTTAAAATCCATGGCAGAAATCCTTTCGTACATCATCGAGCTTGATCAAACAAAATACAATATGGATTTCTTAAGCGTTCCGATTGTTCCAATCACGAGTGGAATTTCGATCTTAACGTTGCAGGGGGTGATCGATGAGAGGCGAGCGGAAACCATTATTCAACAGGTTCTCCAGTATGGATCAAATCAACAAATCGTTCACTTTATCGTCGATCTTTCAGGATTAAAAATCGTAAATGGCTTTTTTCCCACGATGCTTGGGGATTTATTTAAATCCTTACAGCTTATGGGAATCGAGACGATCATTACAGGAATCACGACTGCTATCGCACAACAAGAAGTTGCGAATGAACAGCTACCTCAATTCAAAACGGTCCAAAATCTTGAAGCCGCGCTAGATTATATCGGTTTTGAACTTGTCGAAAAGGTATAAGAATAACGCCCCCACTCAATAATGAATGGGGGCGTTATTCTTATACTTACATCTTCGCTACTTTTCTAGATTCTTCATCGATCCGTTTCATTTCCTCGTGCGTTAGCTTGAAACCAAGCACCTTCACATTATCTTCGGCATGCTTCAATTTAGAAGCACCTGGGATCGCTACCACGGTATCATCATGGAAATGAACGAGCCAGTTTAATGCAACCTGACCAGCACCGACACCATAAGCATTGCCGATCTCTTTCAATACATTGATCAAAGGAAGTGTTTTGGCTAATCCTTGTGGCTTAAATTGAGCCATGTGTTTCCGGGGGCCAGATAGATTTGCGACAAGCTCAGGATCATTGTGGAATTTCCCTGTCAGAATTCCCTGTTCAAGTGGGGAATAAGCAATGATCGTTACACCGTTTTGCTTTGCAAGATCCATTACGCCGTTCGTCTCGATCCGTCGATCAAGCAAACTATATTTCATCTGATTTGATGCAAGGCTTACGCCATTTTGCTTTAACTCCTGAATCGCCCGATCCATCTTATCCCGATTGAAATTGCTGACTCCAATCGCTCCAATACTCCCATCATGAAGAAGCGAAGCCATTTGTTTCATTTCTTTCTCAGGCGAAGAGAAGGAAAAAGGTTGATGGACTTGATAAAGGTCTATTTGACGACCTTTCAAAGCGTCTTTACGGTTGTTAATCGTTCCGGTAATGGAACTAGCAGTCCTTAGAAGTGGCCACCACTTCGTCGCGATCAGCGCTTCTTCTTCCTTCATCCCAAGTCGATTCAACGCACCAGCTAACGCATCTTCCGACTTCCCTTTCCCATAAGCCTCTGCTGTATCAAACCAATTGATACCGCCATCCAGGCTCATTTTCACAATCGCATCCATGTCCGCTTCAGAAATCGTGGAGAAATAGCTTCCAATTAAACCGCTTCCCTGACTGAATTGCCATGTGCCAAGTCCGATAGGAGAGATTTCATAATTTGTTTGACCAAGTTTTCTCAATTCCGTGCCACATCCTTTTTTAGTCGTGGTCCCAGTATAGCACTCGTCGAAAGGATTCAGCCAAGCTCAGCACTCTCACGTCTTCAACTTCTTTCTGAACACATAGCTCACTTGATCATAAGACACCTTTTCTTTATAAAAGCGGTGCGCTTCTTCCCTCTTTAGACCAGATGAAAGAGCTACAGATTCATAGTCGTTATCACGGGCCCATTTCTCCACAAAAGAGAGCAGCTTCTCACCGTAGCCTTGCGATCGATGTTGTTCACTCGTCACAAGATCACACACCCAAACAAATCTCCCATAATACAACGTGATCATCGGCTTAAAACCGATGACAGCAACCATTTGATTCCGATCATAGAAAGCGTAGATCCTGTACATATCCCTCTCTATCGCTTCCTCAACAAGGGCCAAATAGTTCTCTTCATCTAGATGATGTCTAAGCTCCTTCATGATTTGAAAAGCTTCTACCCACTCTTTTTTCGTCCTCATTTCCTTAATCAAAAGAGACCTCAGGTGAATGACAGGCATAGGAGTACCCCAGGCACTCAAAGCCTACCTTTTCTAAAATCGGTTGGCTCATCGGTCGTGCATCTACCGTTAGATATGGATGGTTCTTATTGAACGCTCGTTTTGCTCGTGCAGCAAGTAACTTCGTATAATAACCTTTCCCTCTATACTCAGGCAATGTCGCCCCGCCCCAAAGACTTGCGAATTGCTCTCCTTCAAGGTACATCCAAGCTGAACTTATAAGAATACCGTCTTCATATATTCCGAAGATTGACAACAGGTTACCTTCTTCCTGTTTATCTCGAAGTAGACGCATTCCAAGTTCTGCATGAGACTCACCCCAAATTGTATCTTCCAGGGCAATTATATCTCGTATCCCCTTTTCATCCGTTATTTCGACCACTTTGCTCGTATCTTCATTTATAAACCATTGTTCTCCTTCAAGATTCATGATCATCAATGCTTCTGGTTCTTCACTTCGAAATCCGGCTTTTTCAAGAAAAGCCTTAAGATTTTCTGGCCTGTCATAGGTATAGACTTTCCACTCAAAGCCCTGTTTCGCCTTACGAAAACGTTCCTTTTCTTGTTCAATTGTTTGCTGGACATTTTCTTCTGTTAAGGAACTGTAGATTACAAACCCTTTTTCTTGATGCTCTGATACATGACGAACAATTGAATCAGCTTCCTCCCGCACAAACCCATTCGCTTCAACACGCTGCCTCATTTCACTGTCAAACAATGCTCTCAGTTCACTGTGAGTCACGATACTGCCCCTTTCATCAACTAGCTCTTTACAATTGATTCTACATCATCGAAAATTATCCTTTTCTATGGAAAGTATAAAAAAATGCCTGCCCTCAAATGAGGATTCAGGCAAAGTCAGTTCGTAACCATTTTTTCTTCTGACACCAATCCATATGGTAAACAGAGAGGGTGACCAGATCTTGGATCATAAATAATATCACTACGAACTCCAAATACGTCTTCCAACACTTCTGATTTCATGACGTCTATCGGGGTTCCTGTTTTCATCACAGTTCCATTTTTGATCGCTACCATATGCCCGGCGTAACGACTTGCATGATTCAAATCATGCACCACCATGACAATTGTTCTCTTCTCCTGTATGTTCAGCTTATACAGTAGTTCAAGCACTTCCAACTGGTGCGCCATATCAAGAAAAGTCGTAGGCTCATCGAGAAAAAGGATCTTAGTGTCCTGGGCAAGCGCCATTGCAATCCAGGCTCGCTGACGTTGTCCTCCTGACAGCTGATCAATGGGACGATTTGCGAATTCAGCAATTCCTGTCATTTCAATTGCCCAGGCAATCTTCTCTTTATCTTCTATCGTTAGTGCTTTAAGCCCCTTCTGATGTGGGAAGCGGCCATACGTCACAAGCTCTAATACCGTAAGACCGTCTGGGGCTGTAGGGTTCTGAGGAAGGATCGCTAGCTCCTTAGCAAGCTCCCGAGTTTTCTGTTCATGGATCGCTCGTCCATCTAAATAAACAGCACCGCTTTTCGGCTTCATCAATCTTGCGAGTGTTTTAAGGATGGTTGATTTACCAGACCCGTTCGCTCCAACGAGAGCTGTTATCTCACCTGCAGGGATTGTCATGTTTAATTGATCAACAATAATGTTATCTTGATAACCAATTTTAAGGTTTTCTGTTTCAATCATATCAGTAACTCCTCCCTTAAGATTCAACAAAGTCTTTATGATGTGTCGAGTACATTGCCATCGCTTCCGCCTGAGGGTCAAGGAAAGCTTTTGCACTGTTTAACGCTTTAGGACCTTCCGCAAGACCTCCTGCAATGAGGGTTAATCGATGTGGATAAGTGACAATATCACCTGCTGCGAAGATACCTGGTATACTCGTTTCCATTTTGGCGTCAGTTACCACTTTACCATCGATCGTGCGCATGCCCCATTCCTGAATTCCGCCAAGATTCAAATCAAATCCATGATTCACCAGCAGTTCATCGATTTCAATTTCTTCTCTCTCGCCTGTTTCCACATGGGTCAGCACAACTTTACGAATTTGATCAGCACCAATTAATTCAGACACATAGCATGAACACCTGACGTGTGTCTTTGAGTCCGTCATTTCAGTAACACTGCTTTCATGCCCTGTAAATGCCTCACGGCGATGAACAATCGTAACTTTCTTTGCGATCGGCTCAAGTCGATTCGCCCAATCGACAGCCGAATCCCCTCCACCAGAAATTAATACGTGCTTATCTCTATAGCGTTCTACACGATCTACAGTATAATGAAGGTTGGTACTTTCAAACCGCTCAGCATTATCAATCCTAAGCCTTTTCACGCCAATTGTTCCATGTCCAATAGCTAGAATAACTGTTCGAGTGTAATGACGGTTGCCATTATGACTCGTTAGGATAAACGTTCCGTCCTCTGCTCGCTTAAGATCATCCACTCGTTCCTCAAATACCATTGTTGGATCAAATGTACCCGCTTGCTCTTCAAGTTGTTTAATTAATTCGGCACCTGAAACGCCAGGAATCGCACCAATATCTCTTAGTATTTTCTCAGGATAGAAATAGGTTACCTTCCCGCCAACTTGAGGGAGATATTCAATCACCTTCGTTTTGAGTTCACGCATTCCACTATAAAAGGCAGTGAACAGACCGATCGGTCCTCCTCCGATAATCGTTACGTCGTAAATCTCTTTGTCTTTCATCCGTTTCCCTCCTATGCTTTTGATCTAGCCAATAAATATAAGAAGTATGGTGCACCGATAATGGCGACCATAATGCCCGCATGAATTTCAGATGGCGCAAGGATCGTCCTACCGATCGTGTCCGCCACTAGCAGAACAAGTCCTCCTGCAAGTGCAGATAATGGCAATAGGAAACGATGATGATTCCCTACTAACTGTCTTGCTAAGTGAGGTCCAACGAGACCAACGAATCCAATTCCTCCACTTACCGATACGCAGGCAGAGGCCAACGCAACCGCAGCTCCAAGAAGCAGAAAGCGTTCTTTCTCTACTTTCACACCCATGCCGGTTGCCAGCTGCTCACCAAAATTCAGCCCATCAAGAACGCGCGATTTGTAGAAAATATACGTAAACAGAACGATAATCCACGGCAGAAGCGTCAGTACATGAACCCATGTTGTTCCCCAAATTTTACCTGCTAACCAAACGGCAATAAATTGATAATCAAATGGATCCATCCGTAGCGTTAAAATTGTAATCAATGCCCCTATTCCAGCTGCAATAGCGATCCCGTTTAGGAGCATTCGCTGAGGCATTAAGCCGTTCCTTTTACTGTAAGAAAGAACGTAGATAATCGCCGCAGTAACACAACCACCAACCAGTGCGAGAAACGGCATGAGTAGAATGGGCGCATCGGTTGTTTTTGGAAAGAAAGAAATAAAGATCACTACCATGAGTGCTGCCCCACTATTGATTCCGAGAATGCCAGGGTCAGCAAGTGCGTTTCGAGATATCCCTTGTAGAATACATCCAGATATCGCAAGGCCAGCTCCAACCAGAACGGCAATCACAATTCGCGGTAGACGGAACTCGAAAAGGATAAGGGTTTGTTTCTCCGTTCCATTTCCGAACAAGGTTTTTAGTACTTCAACTGGGCTTAACTTCGTTAACCCGGTGTTCATGCTAATGAAAAAGGTAACAACGATTAGAAGAAGAAAGAGACCCATCACGAGAAACCGACGTCTGTTTTTTTGTTTTTGAATCTTAAATAGCGAATCCGCCTCCATCACAGCTCCCTCCCTTCTCGTCTTGCCACAAAGAGAAAGAACGGAACGCCAACTAAAGCAAAGATCGCCCCAATCGGTGTCTCATAGGGTGCGTTAATCATTCTTGCCCCTATATCCGCAACAATCATGAACAGTCCCCCGAGTACAGCCGAACATGGTACGATCCAACGATAATCGACTCCAACAAGGAACCGTGCAATATGCGGGATGACAAGCCCAACAAACCCGATCGGACCAACTGCGGATACGGCAGCTCCTGCAAGTACTAATACCACAACAGCAGCAAGACCTTTTACCAATTTGGTTCGCTGTCCAAGGCCAACCGCAACATCTTCTCCAAGACTAAGTAAGGATATTGACTTTGAAAGAAAAAGAGCTACTACAAGTGCAACAACGATCCAGGGAAGTAGAATTTGGATTTGTGGCCATTTCAACCCCGCAGTACCTCCAGCAAACCAGAAAGCAAGATTTTGTGAAAGTTGAAAATGAATGGCTATACCTTCACTAACTGCAGTGAAAAGCGCACTAACAGCAGCTCCAGCAAGGACCAGTCGAACTGGAGATAGTCCGTTTCTTGAGAGTGAACCAATCCCAAAAACAAGAGCTGCTCCAACACCTGCCCCAATAAAAGAAACGAGCATCAAGTTGTTATAGGAAAGACCAGGGAAGAAAGCAAAACTAAGCGCGATCATTAATGTAGCACCAGCGTTTAATCCTAGCAGTCCTGAATCAGCAAGCGGATTTCGAGTTACTCCCTGCATGATCGCTCCAGCTACCGCAAAACTCGCTCCGATCAAAATGTCAGCGACAGATCGAGGCATCCGAAATTCTCTTATGATCGAGTGTTCCGTGGAGGCAGGATCGAATTGAAAAATTGCCTGCCAGACTGTCATTAACTTAATATCTGCTGCACCAAGCGCAATTGATAAGCCGAGGCTTATCATCAGTCCGACACTTCCAGCGATAAGGATTAGCACAGCGGTTATCGGGCGCGATTGAGCAGCAAGTTGGTTTTCTATTGTATTGGACATCGAATCACTATACTTCGACATAGGTATACTCCTTGTTCCTTAATTAATATGTAAAAGAAAACCCGGCGCAGCGCACCAGGACTTCTCATAACTAATTATTTTCTTTAAGAGTTTTTACGATTAAATCTAACTGTCCTTCAACCGCAATTGGATCATAGTAATACATGTTCTCAAACTTCATTTCATATAGGTGACCTTTTTTGACGGCATCGAGATTTTGCCACAACGCACTTTCTTTCGTTTCCTTCAACACATCCTGATTATCCTCGGCGGCATACTCGGTATAAAACATGTGATCGGCCGCGTATTCTGGTAATACTTCCAGTGAAATCTTCTTCCAGTTATCACCTTCGATTACTTCTTTCTGAATCTTTTCCGGTGCTTTTAATCCAAGTGCATCATAGATGACTTGACCACCGCGACCAAAGTTATCGCCGAACACATAGAAGTCCTTCGTTTGCACTTCATATATGCCAACGGTTTCATCTTCTCCAATTATACCATCCAGCTCTTTTCTAGCAGCCTCTGCTTTCTCATCGAACTGAGCAATCCATTCATCAGCAGCTTCTTTCTTACCAGCAATTTCCCCCATTGCTTTCACTTCTTCATCTAATGAATCAAAAGAACCGAAGGGTACCATCACTGTTGGCGCAATTTTTGAAAGAAGATCATACTGTTCTTGATCTGTAACGACGATTAAATCTGGATTGAGCGATGTGACTTTCTCTACAGATGGAGGCGTTCCGATATCTTCAATGTCTGCAATTTGTTCTTCAGTAAAGTATGGGTTATCAAGAACGAATTGATCCGGTGCTCCCACAGGTGTAATGTCGAGAGCAAGGAAATAACCTACATAATCTGTCGCAACAATGCGCTCAGGATTAGCTGGGATTTCAAACTCCTGACCATCTGGCATCGTGAAGGTCTTCATCTCGCCCTCACTTTCACTATTACCAGATTTCTCCTCTTTGTTTGCCCCATCATTCCCACATGCCGCTAGTATAAGTAGTAGCATAAGCAGCATGATAAAAGGTAAGCCCTTTTTCTTTTTTATCATATGTATCTCTCTCCCCTTAAATGATATTGAGATTCATTATCAATTAAAAGGATAGCATTTATTAGAATCACTGTCTATATTCTAAAATAAAAAATCACCAGGAATGAATGCTCTATGCACACACTTTGATAGCGCTTACTTTAATTTATTTAAAAGCAATTCCCTAAAAAAGTGGTTTAACTTCTATTCGCTAAGGCTATTTATACACACATATTGAAATAAAATAGTTGTTTTTTTATGTTTTATGTTAGGAATCCTTACATAAAAACACAATTATCTGTAAATATCATTAGAATGAACACTAACAAAAAAATTAAAGGTGAGGTTATTAAATCCATGACTCTAACGAAGAATAGCATTCAGCAGGACATCATGAAGGAAGCTAAAGAAAAGAAAGTCGAATTTATTCGCCTTGAGTTTACTGACATGCTTGGTGAAACAAAGAATGTAGAACTTCCAATTGAAGAATTAGAAAGCGTTATGAATAACGAAGCAATGTTCGATAGTTCTTCCATTGCTGGTTTCTCTGATATCCAGGAAAGTGATATGTACCTTTTCCCTGATCTTGAAACATTCAGAGTTCTTCCAGATGCAGTTGATCAGGATTGTATCGCTCGCTTCGTCTGTGACATTCACACACCAGACGGCGAACCATTTGAAGGTGACCCACGCTACATCCTTAAGAGAGCTATGAAAGAAGCAGAAGAAATGGGCTACACCGTTAACGTTGGTCCTGAACCAGAATTCTTCTTGTTCAAATTAGATAAAGACGGCTATCCGATCCGTAAAATGAATGACCGTGCAGGTTATTTTGATGCATCACCAAAGGACAAAGGTGATCAGGTCCGTCGAGATATCGTTCGTACGCTTAAGAAATTCGGCTTCGAAATGGAAGCTTCTCACCATGAAGTAGCACAAGGTCAGCATGAAATTAACTTCCGCTTTGACAGTGTTATCAAAGCTGCTGATAACATCCAAACATTTAAGAATGTTGTTAAAGACGTTGCAACGAACCATGATTATCATGCAACGTTCATGCCTAAACCAATCGCTGGTGAAAATGGATCTGGTATGCACTGCCACCTTTCCCTCTTCACGAATGGCGAGAGTGCATTCTATGACGAAAACGATTCAGAAGGTATTTCAAAAACCATGAAACAATTTATGGCTGGTATTCTTTCTCACGCAAGTGGACTTGCAGCTATTACAAATCCTAACGTGAACTCATACAAGCGTCTCGTGCCTGGTTATGAAGCACCTGTCAGTGTAGCTTGGTCTCACTCTAACCGCAGCTGTATGATCCGCGTCCCTACTACTCGTGGAATGGGAACACGCTTTGAAATTCGTAACCCGGATCCAACAGCAAACCCATACCTTACACTTGCAGCAGTTATCCATGCAGGACTAGAGGGCATTCGCGATGATCTTGATGCTGGTGCGCCAGAAACGCGCAACCTTTATGAAGTAAACACAGACGATGTTCCAACACTTCCAACAAACTTAAAAGAAGCGATTAAATCTCTTCGCGAAGATAAAGTCATCATGGAAGCACTTGGTGATCACACTTCAAAAGTTTACATTGAAGAGAAAGAAAAAGAATGGATCGAATACTCTCTCATGGTCAGCCAATGGGAAGTCGACCGCTATATGAATAAGTAAAAAGAAACATGCAAAAGGAGCTACCTCATGAGGTAGCTCCTTTCTTATTTTTTATCAACAATTAGTTTCTGCTTTTGTACTCTTTTAACTTTTGATATTGAATAATTTTCTCATCCAATCGTTTGCTAAGAAGAAGTATTTTACCTGATGAATAATCATCGACTTCTTTACCTAGATCATACAGCACCATTCGCAACGTGTATATTTCTTGTTCAAGGTTCTGAAGCAACATAGCGCTCTCCCTCACTATATGTCTTTTATTTACAATAACACAAAATACGGTTTTGCATTTCATTTATTTACATATTACATAGTTTTTTACAATTGTAACCATCTGGTCATATGAATCCCAGAAAGTTTGAAAAAAGTGAATACTGGAACATTATCCAAAATGATTGACCACCTCTTTTTTCATTGTTATGATTTTCGTTATAAATTTAATCATATCTCTACACCTTGTATAAGTTCAGGAATATGGCCTGAACGTTTCTACCAGCTACCGAGAATGGCTTGTCTACAAGGAATAATGAAGATTTTCATATTCCTTGTGGTTTGACTCTGGTTTCTGGCCAGAGTCTTTTTTTAATGAATCAGGAGGGTCCATCATGAAAAACTTCTTCCAGTTCGCTGAACGGGAAACTACTTATCGGAAAGAAACATTGGCCGGGATTACCACTTTCCTATCTATGGCTTATATACTCGTCGTTAATCCCATTATTCTAAGTGAAGCAGGCATTGATAAAGGAGCATTGTTCACGGCTACTGCCCTATCAGCAATCGTCGGCTCATTGCTGATCGGACTTCTTGCTAACTTCCCTGTCGGGATCGCCCCAAGTATGGGACTAAACTCTTTCTTCACCTTTTCTGTCGTTATCGGAATGGGAATCGACTGGGAAATCGCATTAACTGGCGTATTCATTGCAGGTATTATCTTTATGATTCTTAGCCTACTCAAAATTCGCGAGAAAATTATTAATGTTATTCCGAAAGACCTCAAACATGCCATCGCAGCCGGAATCGGTTTTTTTATTGCCTTTGTCGGTCTTAAAAATGCAGGAATTGTCGTCGGGAACGAGGAAACATTCATTTCAATTGGACAGCTTACGACACCAACCACTGCGCTAGCCGCTTTCGGATTCATTATCACTTTAATGATGCTTATCCGCGGCATTCGTGGTGGGATTTTCTACGGTATCGTTATTACCACAGTTATCGGTATGATCATCGGCCTGGTCCAAGTCCCAACTTCTGTTGTCGGACAGGTACCAAGCATTGAGCCAACTTTCGGAGTTGTCTTTCAGCATCTCGGAGATATCTTCACGCCTGAAATCCTAGCGGTTATCTTTACGTTCCTCTTTGTTGCCTTCTTCGACACGGCTGGTGCTCTTATCGCCGTTGCAAGTCAAGCAGGACTGATGAAAGACAACCAAATTCCGAATGCAGGACGTGCGCTTCTTGCTGATTCTACTTCTGGAGTTGTTGGAGCAATCTTTGGTACGTCCACAACCGCCTCTTTCGTAGAATCATCTGCAGGGGTTGCAGTGGGTGGACGAACTGGCTTTACATCGGTCGTCATTTCCATTTGCTTTTTCATTGCTCTCTTCTTCTCACCAATTCTTGGTGTCATTACGCCAGAGGTTACTGCTCCAGCTCTTATAATTGTTGGTGCTCTGATGGCTACGGAAGTGAAGCAAATCGACTGGAGCAGGTTAGAAGTTGTCATTCCTGCTTTTGTAACGATCATCATGATGCCACTGACGTTCAGTGTGGCTACCGGTATAGCACTTGGTTTCATTCTTTATCCTTTTGCGATGATTGCGAAGAAAGAATGGAAGCAGGTTCATCCGATCATGTATACACTCGGAGCATTATTTATTCTGTATTTTATTTTTCTATAACGTTTGAGGGACATTTCACCTGAAATGTCCCTTCTTTCTATGTTCTTCCTAAATAAGTTCTAGCAAAAATGGTGGCAGTTTTACATTGAATAGGTTAAAATGGGGCATTAACAAGGCTGTGTAACTTAAACGATCAAACATTCAGCTGAAGCTTCATAAAAAGGTAGTGATTATTAAATGCTGTATATATGGGATGTTGAAAAAATCATTAAAACCATATTAGAAGAACACAATTTGAATATCAATTATGAATTCAATAACGAACTAACATCACCGATGAGTTATAACGTCTCATCGAATACAATCAAGTTTAACTACTTACAAATTAACGGATATCAGGCGCAGATCAAAGTTAAAGTAAAAGAATCCGAAGAAAATATTGCTAAAATCCTTCTCTATCATGAGATCGGATATTATTTAGATTTCAAGAAACATAGACATGATTTGAGAATCCTTATGTACGAGGACGAAGAAGAGCAACAAAAGCTACTATCTGAAATTGAAACGAACGCCTGGGAATTTGGTAGGAAATTACTTCCTGAAGAGCTATTAGATTCCTATGATCGCGTGCGAGAATTAGATAACACAATGCTTAAAAAAACAGAGAAAGAGGACTAAACCATTTCGGTTTAGTCCTCTTTCATATGGGTTATCTTAATCGTACTTATGATTGAAATTCTTTCCTCCACTGCGCTGCTTTCTCAAGAGCTAATCGATCCTCTCTTACTTCACCTGGCTTTACACCACTACCGATCAGATAGTCTACAAATTCCATATTCACAAACTCAAAAATGTAACTGAACTGCTGGATGAGTGGTAGTCCTTTCACTTTGGCACTGCTTCCACCGGTAACGACGACATACGCTTTTTTCTTTGTTAGCTCTTCTTTCAAATTCAACTTCTCATCACGTAAATATTGTGACCATCGATCAAAAAAGTTCTTCATAGGACCGCTCATTCCATACCAGTAAAGCGGTGTCGAGAAAATAAGCGTGTCATGCGTTATGAGCAGGTCAAGCAATTCTTTATAATCATCATCAACCGGATTAAAACCACCTTCCGCATGTCTTTCATCAATAATTGGATCAATCCGTTTATCCGCGAGTGAAACGATGGTATGATCCGTTCCTTCTAGCATTTTTTCGGTCAGGTATTGCGAATTTCCATTCTGACGTGTACTACCTAATAGCGCTAAAATCTTCATAACACACTCTCCTTTATCACCCTACACGTGAAGTTATTGTTTGATCGTTCTTTTTCGTATAAGTACTCCAAAGCATGACGACAATGACGACAGCAACTGGATAAAGCGACACCCAACCAAGAAATGGGAAGAAAGCCAGCGTTAGTACGAGAGACGTAATCGAAGCCAGTCGTCCAATTCGATGATTCTTTAGCAATCGAACCCCCGCTGCAGCGCCACCAATATATGTTGCAAAATAAGTCGCATTTGGAAAAGGCAAAAGCGTTTTTAACGTCAAGACTTGATAGTAAGTACCCACCAATATGATACCAAAAATGGTGCCGATAAAGATTAGCCCGCCTATCGGAGAATGATAGGTTGCAGAAGTTACCCCAAACCATTTAGGAGCAACGTTATCCTTCGATAACGTATAAGCAATTCTCGACCCAGCACTGACATAAGCGTTCGAACTTGCGATGGAAATAAATACGGCGATGATGCTTATGCCTATCGCACCAGTCTTGCCAAACGAAAGCTGAACCATATCACTGAGCGCCGTTTCAGGCAGGGCATTCGTATAGCTTTTTGTTCCAACAATCATAACAGCAAGCAGCACATACAAAACCGAAACGATTCCTGCACTCCATAATACGCCTCTAAGCGCGTCCCTGTCCGGTCGATTAAATTCACCAGATAAATGGGTCACGCTTTCCCAGCCGATAAAACACCAAAATAAAATCCCGATGGTTGGAACCGACACGAACCAGCCGCTTGGCGCAAATGGTGTGAACGCTTCTTTTTCAACGTGTGGAACAGCTGAGAAGATCGCGATAATCAGTACTGTAAGAATCAATGCGATCACTAATGTTTGAATGAATCCTACTGTTCTCATTCCAAACGCATTCATTAATAGGACAATGAGCAAAAGAACAGCTGCTCCTATCACCATTTGTTCATGCGACCAACCCCATAATTGACCAAGATAAGAGCTCCCAGTTAACGCAATAATCGGTACACCCGTCGGAACGGATAGAAGAAACATCCAGCCGATTACGGTGCCAAACGATTTCCCAAACGCTTTTGAGACAAAATGCGATACCCCTCCCGAACTTGGGTGAAGCGCAGATAATAAGCCCATCGTTATCGCAAGCGGGATCGCCGCAAGTGAAATAACAATCCACGCCAAAATGGAAAGGGGGCCACTCATACTAGCTGCCACTCCCGGAAGGAACAACACACCAGAGCCCAGGACTGCACCGATATATAACGAAATGATTTGTGGTAACGATAGTGTTTTCTGTAATGATTTCATATGAATCCTCCAGTATTGCTTTTCGATTGCAGTATATCATTGCATCAATCATTGGAGTTATCTATAATTATCGATACTTACTATCGAAAACTATAATGGAGGATGAGCATGGATCTAAATTACTTTTATACATTTAAAGAAGTTGTGAGATGGGGAAGTTATACTCAGACAGCTGATGAGCTTGGGTATGCTCAATCAAGCGTCACGACACAAATTAAGAAACTGGAAGAACACTATCAGGTGAAACTCTTTGAACGAGTTGGAAGGAAGATGAGGTTAACACAGTCAGGTGAACAACTGTATGAATACGTGAAAGGCATTATTAAACTCGCAGATGAAGCAGAAGAACAGCTTCAGAACGATTCCAATTTAAAAGGAACCGTCCGAATTGGAACGGTTGAATCTCTTGCAGCTTATTTCATTACTCCTTACGTTAAAGCTCTAAAAGAAAAGCATCCTGAGTTAAGAATACGACTGGAATCAGGACTCTGTCCGAATTTAATTGAAGGCACGCTGGATGGAACCTATGACATCACGATTCTTTTGGATCGCCTCCAAAAACACCCTGATTTAAAAACGATTCCGATTCGGCAAGAGGAAATGGTTATGATTGCACCACCCCACCACCCCTTAACAAGCCTTAACGCCATGACGTTAAACAAGCTAGAAACCGAAACGTTGATCTTAACAGAAGAAGGCTGCTCTTATCGTGTGCTCCTCGAACAACTATTAAAGGAAGAAGATGTTCAAGCGAAATCAGTCATCTCCTTTAGCAGCTTGGAAGCGATCAAACAATGCGTCGCAGATGACCTCGGCATCGCTCTGCTACCCAAAATTGCTGTTGAGCGAGAAATACAAAGCGGAAAAGTAATCGCACTACCGTTCCAACAGAATGAAATCAAGGTGTTTACCCAAATTGTGTATCAGCAAAAAAAATGGATATCACCACCGCTGAAACAATTCATTTCTCTTCTAGATAATTAAAGTATCATTATTTTTGATAATTACCATTGAAAACATTCAATATTAGCAATGATAGAATCGTGTTAAACTCAGTGATGAAAACACATCAAATGAGGTGCTTAAGATGAACACATTTCTACAATACAATCCCACAAAACTTTACTTTGGGAAAGATCAGGTTAAGAAAATACCGAATGAATTAGAAAATAATTTGAACATTCTCGTGGTTTACGGCGGAGGTAGCATCAAGCGAAACGGTGTTTATGATGTTGTCATCAATGAACTTCAAAAAGTTAACGCGACAATCTTTGAATTATCGGGTGTTGAACCTAACCCACGATTAACAACGGTTCGAAAAGGGGTCGACATTTGCAAAACAGAAGGAATCGACTTTCTTCTTGCAGTCGGTGGCGGAAGTGTTATCGACTGTACGAAAGCCATTTCAGCAGGAGCGGCTTACGTAGGAGATGCATGGGATTTAATGACCCAAAAAGCGCCGATCGAAAAGGCTCTTCCATTTGGAACAGTTCTTACCCTTGCTGCAACAGGTTCTGAAATGAACTCTGTTTCAGTCATTACGAATTGGGAAACGAATGATAAGCTCGGATGGGGATCTCCACACGTATTCCCAACTTTCTCTATCTTAGATCCAACCAATACATTCTCTGTTCCTCGTGATCAGACCGTCTACGGGATTGTAGACAGCATGTCTCATGCCCTGGAACATTATTTCCACCGAACAGAAAATACACCGATGATCGATGGGTTTATCGAGTCACTGTTACGAACGGCGATTTCCGAAGGTCCTAAGCTTCTCGATAACCTTGAATCTTATAAACACCGAGAAACGTTGATGTATATCAGCACTACCGCCTTCAATGGAACGCTTGCGAACGGAACAGATGGTGGAGATTGGGCGACACACCGCATCGAACATGCACTTTCCGCCATTTATGATATTCCACATGGCGGTGGCCTTGCCATTCTATTCCCAAACTGGCTCGAGCATGTCCTTAAAGATGATCCATCACGCGTGAAACAGCTTGCAGTTAATGTGCTTGGGGTTTCTGAGGAAGGAAAAACCGACGACGAAATAGCTCTCGAAGGAGCACAATCGCTACGCCATTTCTGGAACTCACTTGGCGCCCCAAACGCATTAAGCGACTACGGTATTGATGATCGAGATTTCGATGCTGTCGTTGAAAAAACATTTATCAAACCAGGAGTTGGCACGTATAAAGAGATGGACTCTGAAAGCGTGATTGATATTTTAAAACGCTCGCTCTAATCAAAGTGAGGCGTCCCCCAATATGGGAGGCGCCTCTTTCTGCATTCATTTTGAGAAGTAAATTTAACGGAAACTCCTACACAAAACGCTAGAAAATGATTAATTGTACCATACCAATTACTACAGAAATAAGGGTAAGTAGCATTACAGTTCCTACTACCTTCTTATGATGATACTTCTCGTCTAAAAAAAGAATGGATGTTGTAGCAAACAACGAAACGCTTAATAACCACCGGAAAATCACTTCATTCCCACCTGTAAAGCCTATACGCATCATCCCACCGGCCGCTGATAAACTGATGAAGAGTAGTAGTACCTTTATGTATTTCCTTCTTAATCTAGTCATGCTTTCTCTTCTTATTTTTAACGATGACTACAAACAATATTCCTACTACCATTGAGGCGATAACGCCAAAATCGAGTTCACTTGTTTGAGAATTCATAAAATACGTCCCTATCAAACTAATGAAAGTTAGAGTAATTAGCATGGCTATAAAAGAAATCTTTTTGAGCTCCATTTCCTTCCTCCTCATTCTTCCGATACTCGCTCTCTTGGAACATGCATATACTTCACAAAATACGCGCCAAGTAATAGAAAAAGCATCGAACCTAGCAAGCTATACACGCCAATAAATCCGAACCAATAACCAAGAGGATTTAGAGCTGCACTCATCATAAAACAAATTGGCGATATTGCCGATTTGAATCCGGTCATTCCTGCTCGCTTCCTCCTACTTATTTGAAGATAAATGCCGATCAGGAAAACGACTAGGAACACAATTGTTACTATGATCTCAAGCATGAGAGATCCTCCCTTCCGTAAGCCGTCCCTATGAATACGATTGAGCTGCCAGGGAGGTTTCACCTACTGCTACTTCTAACTAGGAATGTTTGCTTATATAGTTGCTCTCTCCATAGTTGGCAGTCAATTGAAGAAGGCATGAATAGAGTAAACGACATTCTCATTTAAAGAGAGGGATGAAGTACGTTTAAGCTCCCGTAACTACAATACAGGCACCTCTTTCACTGACCTTATTGCTTTAACACTTTCCGATTAATATATACATACACATTCGTTAGAAGTATCACCATTATAATAACGATAACTTTTTTGTCATGTGGATAAATAAGAAAACTATGTGCAATGATTATAACGGCCAATGGCAGAAAAAACATTCCCCCTACCGCTTTTCCAAGTGCCTCCTTATCTCCAATGTTCTTCTCATTAAATCCCGCTAGTAACCATGTCTGCTTCTTCACTCCTACGAGAAAAGCAATGATCAGAAAAAGAACACCAATGGCTAACAAACCTTTATCCATCTCAAACCACCTCCTAGTCCTACTTCTATGAAGCTCCTATATTGTCTAATCCTTCTAATTGACTTCAAATCTAAACCAAGCTATGATTAAGCTAACAAGGGGAGTAGCGACCGGTAACGGCTGATGAATCATCAATACGGTATACCAATACCTGGTTCATCGGGCTAAGCTTTTAGTACGCAAGACCTTGGTACAATTTTGTTGTGCCAGGGTTTTTTTGTATGCGCTGGCAGAGAGGAGTAACACATGATCATTCTTATCTTCCTTCTTGCTGCTGCAGTTGTTGTTGGAGCCGCTATTTACCTGAATCAGTTCGGTGATGTCATCAGTAAGAAATCTTCTTTAAGCGGAGCTGTTGTCGGTACATTCCTGATCGCAGGAGCAACATCTCTTCCGGAATTAACAACGAGCCTGACAGCAGTTTATATCGATAATCCTGATATAGCCGTTGGAAACATGCTTGGAAGTAACGTTTTTAATCTTTTAATTCTCGCTGTTGTGGATTTGATTTATAGAAGACGAAGGTTATTTCAGAAGGTGAATACAAAAGCGAATGTCCCTTCTGCACTTGTTGGCCTTCTCTTTCTCGTCATCCTGATCGTCTCTCTTTTAATCCCTGGATCCATCTCAATTTTTGGTATCGGGATTGAAATGATCGTCATTGTTCTACTGTATGTACTTTCCGTGAAAACCATCTCAGGTGATGAGACAGAACAAGAAGAGATTCCAACAAAAGATATCTCACTTCGTACTGCAGTGATTGGATTTATCGTTGCTGCTTTGATTGTTTTCATATCAGGTAGTATTTTATCCATTGCTGGTGACCGTCTAGCAGAAGCAACGGGCATGAACGCAAGCTTTGTCGGCAGCTTCCTTATCGCTGCATCAACTTCTTTACCAGAGCTTGTTACAGTATTAGCTGCTTTTAAACTAGCAAACTACAATATGGCGATCGGATCGATACTAGGAAGTAACCTGTTCAACATTCAGTTACTTGCACTGACGGATATACTGTATCGCAACGGTGCCATTCTCGCTGCAGTGGATATGTCCCATATCTTCATTGCTTGCCTCGGTTTGGTGATGACGATTGTCATTCTGTACTTGCTTCTACGCCCGTCCACCGTTCGAAGCTCGTGGCGCTATGCGGCTCCATCACTCATCATGACGCTGCTGTATGTCGTTGTTTCATATGTCTTATTCTAAAAGCAAGCGTGCTGACTAGGTGTCAGCACGCTTTTCTTCTATTTATTGCATTTAGTTAATCACGAAATCCACCGTCTGAATGGATGATTTGCCCGGTGATCCACCTGGCTGCGTCACTCGCTAGAAAACTCACGAGACGAGCTGCATCATCAGGCGTACCGATTCGCTCAGTAGGAAATTTGGGTTTTAGGAATTGTTGTGTCTCCTTATCCATTGATCCTGAATTTGTCGGACCAGGATCAATCGCATTGACCGTAATATGGTGCGAAGCAAGCTCGGTGGCAAATGACGTCGTAAATGCCGAAATCGCCCCTTTTGTCGTAATATAAGCAATATTTCCCGGCTGCGGGCTTTTGTCCTGACCGGAAACGAAATTAATAATACGTCCACTGCTCTTCATCTTCTCAAGTTGCATTGCAAATGCTACTGACAACATACATGTTCCTCTCACATTCACAGCATAGTGCTCATCGAGTATTTCTGCTGTTAACTCTTCATGGCTAACTTCTTCGCAATGTGTAGCATTGTTCACGAGTATTGACAGCGCCCCCTGCATTTTTTCTACTTCAGCAAGAAGACGGGCAGATGCATCTCGATCACTTAAATCCAGTTCCATCGCTTCAACCTCCACACCAAACTCTCGTAACTCTTTTTTAAACTCATTTGCCCAGTTTTCGTCTGCATCTTCATACCCTGATCTTTGATCATAAATAGAAAAATGAGTAAAAAATAGATTGATTCCTTCACTTGCTAGTTCGCGACAGATCGCAGCACCAATCCCATTTTGACGACTCGCACCGGTTACAACCGCAATTTTATTCGCTTGTTTATTCATTTCTTCCTCCTTATGAGGGAACGCACGTTCATTTTAGAAAGGAGATGATTAGATAGAAAAGAGCAGAAACCATTTAAGGTATCTGCTCTGATCGTTTATCAATCATGAACGAATCGTACCTCCTGTATGGGTTTATTCGACAGACCTATCTCATCTATTGAAATAGGCTGTTCAAATGGTTAAACCATTACAGGATTTCTCCACACATGTTCATGATCTCCTTTCCATACATCTCCAAATTCACTATATCAAACGTCCCGCCTATAAAGCAAGAAAATTCAGTTATTTCAATTCACATCATTAGAAACTGAAAGAACTTTCCTTAAATTTAAATTCTGGAAATTCGTCTACCTTTTTCTACGTATTAAAAATGAATGTCTTTATTTCGAGAATTATGAGTTTGGAATGACCGAAGTAGTGGAATTACAAGGTTATTACTACCATAAAAAGGATAAGGAGAAACTGCATGCACAATCCTCAATACATCATTCAGCGACTGGTCGAAAAAGACAAAGACTCTTTGAATGAACTGTATGACACGTATATTCTTCATATCTTACATATCCTTAAGAAAACCGGTATAGAACCGCACAATCATGAGAAAATGATCACCCAACTCTTCCATATGATCTGGTCCTCACCTATGATCCTCAGCAAAGAGAAACGTATTTCTGTTGCGATCACGAAACTCTGCCTCAAATTAACTAAAACTACTTTCCCCAGCGTATCCTAATTTCCCTTAAAAGAACGTTCTTATATCACTTTGCATCCATCCCCTTCGTACTGATAAATCGGTATAATGAAAAAGGAATGTAGACACGCTTTCACGTTTAACGGAGTTCTTCATTCTCTCCCCCCAATCCACAGTATGACTTCTATCTCTTTATCTAAACGATCTCCTAAAGAACTAATCTTGTTGAAAAAACAATTAAGTTCGTCTGTTATGTCAAAGCTTGATATAATGGTTTTATTAGAGATGTAAAGCGATGAACCATCCAATAGTTGCATATCGTTCCTAACAAAAGATGCCACTTTCATGGACACAATATGACAAAAGTGGATGAAATGATACAAAAGACTACACAGTGGTACAATATAGGTGTCGAGAGGAGCACATTTTCATGCAAAGAAACAAAGAGCTTCATGATTTCTTATTAACAAAAGCAGAACAGTTAACAGAGGAATGGTATACATCACTGGATAAAAGCAGCGGTACTGGTGTTTATTCTTCTAAAGATCCAGTAATCATAAGCGGGCTTAAAGCACAGAATTTTGAGTTTCATCAACACTTATGCAAAATTTTCGTTATGGAGAAAAGCGCTTTCTTTAAGGAATTTGAGGACTGGGTAAAAAAAATCGGACGAGACCCAGAACATTTGAATACACCTACTCACATTATGATGAGGGAATTTCAACGCGTACGTGAACAATATATGGCATTCATTGATGCGTACGCTAATTCATCTGAAGACATCGTGTCACAGAAAAGTCTCGATTTATGGAAACATTCGATTATTGAAGCAATCGATGTTGTCATGACACGTGTCGTCGAGGAAAAATCGAATCATCTTAATGCCCGGATTGAAGAACAGCAGCAAACCATTAACGAGCTTAGCTCTCCACTTATTGACCTTCCAGATGGAAAAGCTCTCCTTCCACTCGTTGGCGATATCGATTCAGACAGAGCGACAGCCATTTTTGAAAACACGTTGGCAGGGTGTACGAGTAAGCGTGTCGACCATCTGTTCATCGACTTATCAGGTGTCTATCTTGTCGATACCCGCGTCGCTCAGCAGTTATTTCAGTTGATTAGCGGACTTAAACTGATCGGTGTATCCACTACCTTATCAGGTATTCGTCCTGAAATTGCTCAAACCGCTGTGCAGCTAGGGATTGATTTTGGAGAAGTTCGCATCACAGCAAATTTAGCGCAGGCCATTTCTTCTGAAACTGTTTTTTCTAATAAAGCTTAATACGTAAACAGATCAAAGGAACTTCCAATAAAACGGAGTTCCTTTTTAAATGACAGTCTATCTGTTATTTTATCTATTGCCATATCGTTCAATAATCCCTAGGATATACGTCTCAACGATAACCTTAAGCGATTCTTCCAAGGATACCGAAAGTTGAAAGCCATTTTTCTGATGAAGATCAACCATCCCATGTAGTATACTTCGAAGACCTCTAACAAGATGAACCTGATCGACTTCTTTCAGGTAATAGGAATCAAACGCCATCGTCGACAAAGTAACAATTCTTTCCCCAGATTTCTGAATCTCTTTGTCCAAAGGATCTGGAGCCTTCAAAGTCGCTTCATAAAAACCTGGGTGTTCCAATCCAAAAGAAATGTAAGCTACTGATAGAGCATGGATCTTCTCTTTTCCACTCGCTTTATCAGCTGTTTTCTTATGTAACCATTCGAATAAATGATCCATCGCTGAAAGAGCCATCGCTTTGTGAATCTCAGCTAGACCATTGAAATAATTATATAGCGATGGAGATTTTATTGATAATGATCGAGAAATCGTCGCCATCGTTACCGACGGAAAACCTTCTTTCTCGGCGATTTCCAGTGCTTCATTTACGATCAGTTCCTTTGATAGCTTTATTTTCCCTCCCATTTACCCACCTTTTCCTATCGCCTTTTTCGCCTGATCGATCGCCTTCTTTATAAGATCTTCTGGTTGGTAGAGAAAGTCACCATGCCCCACCCCAATAACCGATGGTTTATATGTTACCAGCTTCTCAACTGATTCGATCGCACGTTGTTTATCCCACGTCGCAAGAGCTGGAAATGGAAAACGCCAGCGAAGATCACCTGATACCGCCAGTCCACCTCTTGTTTGCATGGCATCCCCAGCAATAATCATCCGATTTCTCATATCCATAAATGCCATCATCCCAGGTGTATGTCCCGGAACTTCGATCGCGACAAGGGACGCAATTCGATCCCCTTCCATTAGAAGCGTATCTGGCCGCGTTTTAATATTTTTCGGAACGCCTCCTTTAATCGGAAGATCTCCTTCACCAGGCTCAAGCGTTTGATCACCATTTAATAATTTTAACTCTCGCTTAGGGAGAAAGACTTCAACATCAGGCAGCTCAGCTTTCAACCCATCCAGGGCACCAACATGATCAGTATGTGCATGTGTAATTATAATACGATTGATCGGTTTCCCAATTGTTTGGGCTGCCTGTAAGATGGCTTTTTTACTAAAAGGAAGTGCTGCATCAATTAGAGTTAAGCTATTCTCTTCTTCTACTAAATAACAATTGACCGGAAACCAATTTGCCATAAACGATAGCTGATAGACGGTTTGTTCTTTTGTTACTCTCATCATTCAAACCTCCCTTAAACTAATACCATTAGTTTGATTATAACTAATGGTATTAGTTAAGCAACTGTTTTTTAGGTTATTTGAGTTGATTTCTCGATTTTTGCCTCATTCGAATGAAAGCTTAATCTAAAAAACTGCCTTCACTCAACGGAGTATGCTCCATCCTTCTCATATTTCCTGAATTCTCTTTACTATTGTTTCAAATTCGAGTAAGCTGATATTATAATTGATAATGAATATCACTATCGCAGAGGTGAACCTGCATGAACTTAAATGAAATCCAAAGAGATGAAACTTTTCGAATAGAGGATTTAACTGAGCTTCAACCTTTTGTAAAACGTCGCTTAAAGGATATGGGTGTATTTGAAGGTAAGGAAGTTCGAGTGCTTCGCTACTGCCCTCTAGGTGGGCCATGCCTGCTAGAATGTGCAGGGCAAAGACTTGGTATCCGCCGGAAAGATACATACTGTATTAAAGGGATGCGCATCTAATGAATACTGCACTTTTTGGAAATCCAAATACAGGAAAAACGTCACTTTTCAATCAAATAACAGGTGCTTATGAATACGTAGGTAACTGGAGTGGCGTGACAGTTGATAAAAAGGTCGGTCAAATTAAGAATTCTAGCCAATCCTTAGTTGATCTCCCTGGTGTTTATTCACTTAACCCATTATCTCATGATGAACGCGTTGCATCGATGGCGTTGTTAAACGAAGAAGCAGAACAAATTCTAAATATCGTGAATGCAAACCAATTAGAAAGAAGTCTTTATTTAACAATAGAATTATTAGAAACGAATTTACCACTTGTGATGGTTTTGAATATGGTCGATATCGCAAACAAAAGAGGCATCACGATCAATGTTGAGCGATTAGGCGAGCTTCTTGGCGTTCAAAGCTACTCCACTGTAGCCCGTAAAGGTAAGGGCTGCGATGAAATCGTTCGTCTGTTTAAGGATGAACCGCTTGATAGCCTGGCTTTCGAAATCGACTATGGTCCTTCAATTGAAACAGCGATACAAGAGCTATTAGTTCATCTAGGCGAAGAAGGAAATAAGAAAAAACGATGGATCGCCGTTCAATATTTAATGAACAACGAAATCATTGAGCAAGCTTATGATTCTTCTCAATCTACTTTCAAAGAAATAAAAAGCCGTGCAGAACAGGCCATTCTAAAGGAAAAAGGCCGCTCTCTAGATGAAGAAATTCATCAGATCAGAATGGCTGTAATCCATAACATCGTTGCACAAGTTACGGAAGATCACGAAAAACAGGATTCTCTCTCTCTAACAAAAGGGATTGATCATATAGCGACACATCCTGTTTTCGGAATTCCGTTCTTTTTGCTTGTACTTTTAGTTGTTTTTGAATTAACCTTCGATTGGCTCGGTACTCCGATTTCCGATGCTCTCGATGCCTTTTTTTCAGGGGCACTGACGAACTGGGCAACATCCTTATTAAATCTAATGGATACTGCACCGTTTATTAAAGCCGTTGTATTAGAAGGAATCATCGCAGGGGTTGGAGGCGTACTTGTTTTTGTACCACAGATTTTTATTCTATTTTTCTTCATATCGCTGCTTGAAGATTCGGGGTATATGGCTCGCGTAGCTGTTGTAATGGATCGATTAATGGAGTTTATCGGATTAAACGGTAAAGCCTTTATTCCACTAGTCATCGGATTTGGATGTAACGTTCCTTCCATTATGGCTGCACGCACGATCGAGCAGCCAAAAGAGCGATTGTTAACGATTCTCATATCTCCTTTCATGTCCTGCTCTGCAAGATTATCGGTGTACGCCCTATTCGTAGCAGCCTTTTTTGAGAAATTTGAAGCACTGATTGTTCTCTCACTCTATGTATTAGGAATCGTTGTAGCGATCCTTGTCGCTAAAATTTTCTCTTTGTTTTTGAAAAACGAGAAGTCCTACTTTGTGATGGAGCTACCGCCGTATAATCTTCCACAGATTGGCCAGCTACTACGTAGTACTTGGGATAAAGGAAAAGGCTTTGTGAAAAAGGCAGGAACGTTCATCTTTGGTGGTACCGTCTTTATCTGGCTATTCTCTTATCTCGGTCCAGCCGGAGCGAACGTACCGATTGATGATAGCTATATGGCGATTGTAAGTGGCTTCTTCGCCCCTATCTTTGCACCACTTGGATTCGCGTCATGGCAAGCGGTATCGGCATTGATTACAGGCTTTCTAGCAAAAGAAGTCGTTGTCTCTACCATGAACATTCTTTATCATGTACCCGCTGGAGAAACGATGGCGAATTTATTACCACAATTTTATACACCGCTAACCGCGTATACGTTCTTAGTATTTATTCTGCTCTATACGCCATGTTTGTCAACGGTCGCCATTATGAAAAAAGAGACAGGTAGCACGAAGCTAACCTTGTTCTCTCTCGTCTACTCCTTCATCGTCGCTTATGGTGTGGCATTTGGAGTTTTTAAAGCCGGCCAATTACTACTGTAATAGGAGGGTCTATTGTGATCTGGAGCATACTTTTAGGATTACTCATTTTTGGATATGCCACATGGATGGTCATCTCCTTCTTTCGAAAGAGTCGAGAAGGAAAATGCGGCACGTGCGCATTGAAAAAGTCCTGTCAATCTGGTTGTTCGATCGTGAGTCAAGAAGAACGGCAGGATATTTTAAGTGAAACTAAATAACATGGGTACAAAAGCTCTGATTCTTCTTTAGAATCAGAGCTTTTTTTAGTTGTTGAAATTCCCTCTACCTCATCTATAAAGAAAAAATGAAAAACGATCAATTCAGAATTTACAGTTTGTTAAGAATAATAGGGCACTCTCTCAACAAACTTCTTTCATAGTTAGAGATATACATATGAACAAGGAGGAAGAACCATTGAAAAAAATCCCGCTACTTGCAACAATCGTTTCTCTATCACTCGTTTCATGTTTTCCATCGACTTCATTCGCTGAGGAGGAACTCACTACTTTTACTGAACAGGAGGATTTAAGCATTTCTCTGATAGGCCGGTATGATAGTGGTGCACCTCTAGACGAAGGCGGTGCGGAAATCGTCGACTATGATAAAAAGCATCATCGTGCTTTTGTTGTCAATGGAGCTGATCAGTCCTTAGATATTTTGGATTTAACTTCTCCGTCCGATCAAAAGGAACTCTCTCTACTAAAGAAAGTATCTCTAAAAGACATTGACTTAGGTGGGTTCGTCCTGGGTGATTTAACTAGTGTAGCTGTTCATCCTAACTCAGAATATGTTGCTGTTGCGATGCCCGCTGAAGAAAAAACAGACCCAGGAATGATTGCACTATTCGAAACAAATGGTGATTTTATTAAAGCGTATGAGGTCGGTGCATTGCCAGATATGGTCGCGTTCTCACCGGACGGCAAACAACTTCTTGTCGCAAATGAAGGAGAACCGAATGACGACTATACGATCGACCCTGAAGGAAGCGTTTCTGTTCTAGACGTTAGCAACGGTCCCAAAGAAGCAAACGTAAATACAATTGGCTTTGACTCTCTCGATGAAAAGAAGATTGATGAAGACGTACGTGTATTTGGTCCCGGTGCGACAACGGCACAAGATTTTGAACCTGAATACATTCAGGTAACATCTGATAGTCAGAAAGCTTATGTCTCCTTACAGGAAAATAACGCGATTGCAGAAATTGATTTAGATACCCAAACCATCAACAGTGTGAATAGCCTTGGTTTTAAAGATCATTCAATCGAGGGAAATGGGTTAGATGTATCTAACAAATCGGATGAAGTCGCTATTAAACCGATGCCTGTTCTCGGCATGTATCAGCCTGATGCGATTGCTCTCTACACGGTGGAAGGGAAAAATTATATCTTGACACCAAATGAAGGTGACGCGAGAGATTACGATGGCTATTCAGAAGAATCTCGTGTTGAAGATCTTGAGAAGGACACAGGACATCCGATTAAACTGAATGCGGACAACTATGAAGGATATACTCAGAAAGAACTGGATCAGTTAGTAGACGACGGTTTATGGGATGAGGACCAATTAGGTAGATTAAACGTGACAACCGCCAATGGATTAAATAAAGACGGGGAATACGAAGCGCTCTATAGCTATGGTGCTCGCTCCTTCTCCGTTTATGAAACAGAGGATTTCGAACAGCTTTACGATAGTGGTGATGAGTTTGAACAAATCACTTCTCAAGCTCTACCGAAATACTTTAATTCAAATAATGATGACAATGGTTTCAAAAGTCGCAGTGATGACAAAGGACCTGAACCAGAGTCTGCAGAAGTTGGCGAGATTAATGGCAAGCTCTATGCTTTTATTGGGTTAGAACGTCAAGGTGGCATCATGGTATACGATATCGATCATCCTGAACAACCGGAATTTGTTACGTACTTTAGCAGTCGTGATTTCTCTTCAGAAGACGAGTCTGTTCGAGGTGATAGTGCACCTGAAGGAATCAAATTCGTATCCGCAGAAAATAGTCCTACTGGGAAACCGATGCTACTTGCAGCGCATGAAGTGAGTGGAACAGTTGCTGCTTACGAGATTGAAAGTCTACTTGGTGAAAAGCGCCTTGCGGGTAATGACCGATACGAAACAGCTGTACAAGTTTCTAAAGAAGGCTGGAAAAACGCGGAAACGGTTGTGATCGCAAGAGGCGATGAGTTCGCGGATGCCCTTGCAGGTGCTCCGCTTGCTTATAAAGAAGATGCACCTATCCTACTTACGTCTACTGATCACGTGAATCAAGAAGTCAAGAAAGAGATCGAACGGTTAGGAGCAAAACACGCTATCATTCTTGGTGGGTCTGTAGCACTATCTTCTTTCGTCGACTATCAATTGCAGGGGCTCGGGTTAGATGTTGAACGGATTGGTGGCGAAAGTCGTTTTGATACAGCAACGAATATTGCAGCTCGCCTTGATGGCAATCCTGATAAAGCCATTATTGCGAACGGCATCACCTTCGCTGATGCCCTTGCTGCCGCTCCTTTTGCTGCTAAAAATGGCTATCCGATTCTATTAACAGAGAAAGACAAGCTTCCATCTTCTACTTCACTTGCCTTAAAAGGAATTCAAGAAACCATTGTTGTAGGTGGAGACGCCGTTGTAACGGATGATGTATTCTCTACTCTTCCGGATGCCATTCGTATTGGTGGTGCGAATCGTTTTGAAACAGCTGCTATTATGGCAACGACTTATCATAGCGGCAATGCTGCGATGATATCAACCGGATATGAATTCGCTGATGCGCTAACAGGATCTGTTCTCGCCGCAAAACGCGATGCTGCCTCTCTCCTTGTAAAGAAAGACAGCGTGCCTGAAGCCACTAAAGAAGCCTTTAAACAACTAGATTTAGAAAAGCTTTATCTTCTTGGTGGGACGAGTGCAGTGAGTGATCAGGTGAAAGCTGAATTAACCTCAAAGTGATCATATTAGCAAACTCTTCTCTATTCAAATAAAGGTTTTGCACGTAAGTCAAAACAACCTTTCATAGGAATACAAAAGAGCTTGGAATAGCACCTCTGTGCCTCCAAGCTCTTTTGCATCTGTTAGATCATCAACTCTCCAGAGGATATTGGTCATTAGTTTATTTCTGCTTGTTCTTAGACTAGTTCTACATGTTTTTACTTTTCTTAAGGAGCTTTGATTGGCCTGAACGTTCCCATTCTTCTACCACTTCATATGCTTTTTCAGGAGAGTATCCCTTTCCTACAAGAACACCCATGAGAATGAACTCCTGAAGGATGTGTGTCGCATTGATCCCTTTTTTAACATCCTCCAACCCTTCGTTCACCAAAAACTCAGTGTATTTCACCCATTCATCTGGAGTCTTGCCAAACACAGCTCCATTCCCGTGATCTTCTTCATCCGCCATTGCATCTGCTTTGGTCACATGAACAGTACCGAACGGATGGTTCGGAGGAGCATAGATCGAGTAGAGCTTTAGCGGTATATTTCCCGTATTAATGACATTATGCCAGGTTCCAGCAGGTATCATGATGGCAGAATCATCATAGACATTTCGTTGAAAATTCAATTGATTTCTACGTTTACCCATCTGCACGATGCCCTGACCTTGTTCAATGCGTAAAAACTGATCAACATCTGGATGGATTTCTAAACCGATGTCTTCGCCAACATTAATACTCATCAACGTCACTTGTAAATGGTGACCAGTCCATAAAGCTGTACGATACGTATCATTTTGTTTCGTTGCGGCATTGATATTAGCGACAAACGGTTGCGGTCCATAATCTTTTAATTCCTTACTTCCTCCATCATTAGAAGATCGATAAGACGTATTATGATCGAATTCATTAGGAAATCTACCGTAAACGGACTGACTTCCATAGTGGTGCATCGGCGGATTCACATCATAAGGATGTTGATGTAAATGTTGATTTTGATACCTATAAGGATCATAGTTCATTTTTCTCAATCCCTCCCCAACTTATAAAATATCCTATGCATTTGTTACGGGGGCGTACTTCGATTAAGCTTAACTTCTTTCCTTAATGAACGATCCACGATATCCGCTGAGTTCTTTTTTCCAAACAAAAAACGCAATTCCTTCCTCCAGAATTGCGCACCATTTGGTTATTGACCATGTATTTCCTTCTTAGCTTTTTCAATAATCGATTTAACAAACGGTTCTTTTTTCTTTGTATAAGTTGGTCGATCGAATTGATGTTTTGAAGCAAGTTCTCTTTTTAATGAAGCATACTCTTCGGCAACTTCAGGATATACTCTAAGGTAATCACGAAACAATAGTTTCTCAGTCCATTCACCACCATAAATTTCACAAATATGAAGATGGCTAGTTCCTTGTCCCCATGATCCCTTCCTAAAAAACTTTCGATCTTTAAATTCAGCTTTAGGGACATATTCATAATCAATTTGGCTCAAGAGTGAAATATAATGAGATACTTCCTCTAAATGTTGCACCCCTACCATGAGATCGATTATTGGCTTTGCTTGTAATCCCTTTATAGAGGTGCTTCCGATATGTTCAATTCTAACAGCTTTATCACCCAACACTTCTAGAATATTATTTTTTTCAATTTCAAATTCTTTTTCCCAGAATGGATTATAATCACTAAGGTTAACAATTGGTTTCGTCATACTATCCCACCTTTACTATCTTAGAGGCTCTCGTATGGTTCGTTTAATTAGTAAATATTTTAGCCATGATCGATCACACTTTTTAAGAAATCTATTTTTCTCATATCCTTGTTATTATTTTTGTCCGCTCGATAACTATCCTTTGATGAAGACTCGTAAACAGATAAATATTGCTCAGGATTTAGAAGGTAATACGTGACTTCTCCCTTTTGATGTATTTCTAAATCCTCTACTTGTATTCCTGCGAAATTTGGTAAGGTGTCACGAACACCAAATTCAACCGATATCCCCTCTTTAGAAAATTCATGTTCATGCAAATCAATCAGGTTATATTCCATTGCATTCATGATTTTCACAATATCGCTCCAGTTATGTATCGCTAATTCAGGCGGCACGTCCCATCCTCTTTGATCACCAGGTACATGAATATCCAAGTCTTGAGCATCCCAGCTCTTTCCCGTAATAACTTCTAGACCAACCGAGCCCATTAACAATGGAATAATATCAATCTCATTTAGTTTTTGTGCAATTATAATAAACTCATCAAACTTGTGATCACCCATTTGCCCATCCCTTCTCACATATCTCTACATTCGTCCATGTGGTTGTCCAACTCTTATTCTCAACTCTCTGTTGATAAATTTTCATTAATCGATCTGACTGAGCAAAATGCCAAGTAGGTCTAACCTTCATCTGAATGACATCTTGAATCCCACATGGTGCTGCTAATCTAAGGTTATCATCCGTATCGATTTTCACACCTAGTGCTGTTGCTGTCTCGGGAAATTTCGAGATTGCGTCAATTGAAGACTCGTATGGTGGTAATTGATTGATCGTGTGCATTCTTGCCTGGTTTTTTACGGACCATGGAATACCTGGCTCTTTTTCTTTCAAGCGATTTTCGTACGATTTTTCTAGGGATTCATCTACCCTGTCCCTATCAAAATAAATCACATCGACATCCGTTAGTTGTGTACGGGTAGAAAATTCATGTTGCATGTCCCAAATTTTAGATCTTACAAAACCTGCACTAACCCACCAGTCTGGTAACTCCAGCTGTTTTGTAGTATGCAATACATGCATCATCCATTCATCCTGTTGAATTGTTCCTATGATATCTTCCTTCGTTTCTAATTTCATCGATACACCTTTCCATCACTTAGTTACTACCATTATTAACCATGCTCTTTCTGCTGTCTACTGACGGAACGAATTCCAACCTAAAAAAGCAAGCACCCATTTAGGGCGCCTGCCTTCTATTGAATCATTATCGTAAAAACACATGATGACCAATAACCGTTGTTACTTCCTTACTGCTAAGATAGCTACTGTCTGCTTTGTCAGGATTGTAGAAATAAAGTGATTCCTGGTCATATCCCTGGTAAGCAAGTGCTTCCTCGACAGCACGCTTCGACTCCTCACCAGCAGGTTGTTTTATTGTACCATTCAGCACAGGAGAGAACTGATACCCATCATGAACAACCCCATAAATGGTATCAGGGAAAATGCCGCTTTCTACGCGATTTAGAACTACCGTTGCAACAGCAACCTTTCCTGCGTAGCTCTCTCCTTTTGCTTCCGCTTCGACTAGACGACTGAGAAGATCTTTCTCATTTGCGTTAGGGGTAATAGGTAGCTTTAGTTTTTCACCTGGATATAGCTCAGAATTAGATTGATCATTCATCGCTTTCAGTTGTTTGGTTGATATATCATGTTTGGTTGCAATCTTATATAGTGACTCGCCCTTTTGGACGGTATGGACGTTTGAACTAGCAGAACTTTGCGCTGGAAATGAAAATGCTAGAACGCAAAACGCTGCTATTCCGGTCATTACCATTTTCTTAAACACGTTAATCTACCTCCCAATTCATTAATCTATTTCAAAGTAACATAAGGGCGTGACCTCTTTCACTATTAATTCTTTCCAGTATTACCATTGAAAAAGCTCTATTCAAACTGATTTAGATATAGCCCCCAAACACTTAAAAAGCCCAGCTAATTAGCCGGGCTCACAAGTTATTACGGATATTCTACCATTTTATTCCTTGAACTTTATGTCTTCATCAGTTGGTAATATGACTGCGGCTGCAATATAGATAAAAAAGAAAATTCCAGATGTAAGAAAGTGACAATGCAACATATACGATTCGTAGAATACTTGCATCGATTCCAAAGATTTCACTTACCCCGCCAAGAACGCCAGAAATTTGCTTATTTGTTGTAGATTTATAGAACTTTTTCATTAGAATTCCTCCATTCATTATGTTCACTTCTATTCTTTACGATTGAACCGCTCAAAAGTTTCAATATAGTTAACCATTTCATTCCCACTTTGATTCGTCTAAATCTCAAATACTAAATTCACTGTCGTTCCCACTCCTGGTGTGCTCACATAAATAATTTCTCCATTCATGGCATTCACGATGCTATGAGAAACCATCATTCCAAGCCCAGTTCCTTTTTCTTTTGTCGTGAAAAAAGGTTGTCCCATTCGAGAAAGTTGATCCTCCGTCATTCCAATACCTGTATCCGTAATACTTACCCTTAATCGTGATTCTTCTATCAAAGCCTCTATACTGAGTCTTCCACCATCGGGCATCGCTTCAATGCTGTTCTTAAAAATATTCATCAGACACTGGTGGAATTTACGCTTTTCAGATCGAATATAGGTCGGTTTGATATCGATATTCGTCGTAATGGATACATCGTGAAGCGTAGCAAGAGGTTGAATGACGCTAACACTATGGTAGATTTCACTTGTAATATCAATTTCTTCTATATCTTCCGGAAAAGGTTGTGCGAAAGTTAAATAGTCGTTCATAATTTCTGTCGCTCGATCGAGTTCAGTGATCGCGAGTTCCATATATTCTTTCGTCTTCTTACTCTCAAGATCACTTTCAATAAGTTGAAGAAATCCTCTGCTTGCCGTTAAAGGATTACGCACTTCATGCGATATACTTGCAGCTAGATGACTGACGACTTTTAATTTTTGGCCCTCCATAACGGTTTGTAGCAATTTAAATTGATTGATGAAAACTTCATAAACTAATGTAGCGAGCACCACTCCTAGAAGGCTAGCTATATTGAAGAGCACCCATGAAGAAGTTTCAATCTGCGTCTCAAAAAATGTCAGGGAAACAATTGTTGAAATGACCCCAACCATACTATCGAGAGATGCTGCAACTAGAAGTTTTCTCTTTAAATTCAATCCAAGAAATTTGGACGATGCAATGGAAGCAACCACCGCTAGAAGAGTGAAGGATAACAGTGTCGAATAGATCCCCGTTCCCCCTAGTGCAAAGCGATACGTTAGTGTAATGATGAGGTAGATAATCGCTACCCACTTCCCCCCATACAAAGCACCAAGAATAAAAGGAATCCTTCGAAAATCCAGGATAAAATTATCATCCACCACAACAGGATATACCATACAAAGAATGATTGAGATTCCTGGGAAAAGCGTAAGAAGCCACCCTGAAGATCTTTTCAAGAAGTTCGTATGCTTAAGTAAGTAAAGTATTTGAATAATACTAAGCGGAGCAAAAACAACCAAAAGATTTAATAGAAGGTTTTTTGCTGTTAAAAGCATCGAACATCTCACCACACTTCTGTAAATTAGTAAGTTAGTCTTAGTAGGAATTCTTTGTATTCGTTCTATTTCCTCTTTCTTTTCTACATGGATTATATTTACAAGCTTCCTTCTCCTTTCTTTATCCAAAATAAATCAACTACAAATGGATAAAAATTTCACAAAAGAGATACGTTAAGAATACTAAAGAACAACGTTCACTAGCATGACATCCTTCATCGAAAAAGCAGGTGGTTGAATGATTGAGATCCTCATCGCTCTTATTCCAGCAGTCATGTGGGGAAGTATTCTTCTCGTAAGTACAAAGCTTGGGGGGGAACCTTATAATCAAGTTGTTGGCACAACGTTTGGTGCGCTTGTTTTTTCAATCGTGGTGTATTTGTTTACAGCACCTCACTTTACAGCAACAGCCATGATTGTTGGCTTCATTTCGGGTCTGTTCTGGTCTGTTGGGCAAATGAATCAGTTCAAAGCCGTGGCATTCCTTGGCGTATCAAAAACGCTACCAATTTCAACAGGGCTTCAACTCGTTGGCACATCATTGTTTGGTGTCATTGCATTTGGCGAATGGTCTTCTTCAACGAAATTAACCATCGGAATCGGAGCACTAGTCCTTATCGTAGCGGGAGTGATTTTCACTTCCTACGAGAAAGCCAATCAAAATAAAGCAGAAGGAAAAAGTGATTTAGCAAAAGGTTTCACAATTTTGCTCGTCTCCACTGCAGGATATGTTGGATATGTGGTAATTATCAGATGGTTTTCCATTGATGGCTGGACCGCTATTCTTCCACAGTCGATCGGTATGGTGGCAGGGGCACTTCTTCTTAGCATTCGCCACAAGCCATTTAACAAATATACCGTTCGCAACGTCATTCCAGGACTTATGTGGGCAAGTGGAAACTTAGCTCTTCTTCTCTCCATTCCTCGTGTCGGTACCGCAACAAGTTTCTCTTTATCCCAAACAGGTATTATTATCTCGACATTGGGTGGCATTTTTATTCTAGGGGAGAAAAAAACAAAGAAACAAATGGTCTTTGTTATTCTAGGTTCGATCTTAATCATCATCGGTGGTGTCATGCTTGGATTTACAAAGAAATAAGGAGGTTATGAGAAGTGGTATATAACGAGCTACAAGGAAAAGTGGGGATTGTAACAGGGGCTGCTTCGGGTCTAGGTAAAGCGATTGCGATTCGTTTTGGACAAGAAGGTATGAGCGTAATCGTGAACTATCTATCGAAGGAAGAAGAAGCATCGAAAGTAGTTGAGGAAATCATCCGTTCTGGAGGACAGGCAGTAGCAGTTCAGGGGGATGTTTCAAAAGAAGATGAAGTAGAGAATTTAATTTCTGCCGCACATAAAAATTTTGGCACATTGGATGTCATGATGAACAATGCGGGTATTCAAAAAGAAATTCCATCACATGAAATGACGCTTGAGGACTGGAACAGCGTGATATCGGTTAATCTCTCTGGAACATTCCTCGGTTCAACAAAAGCGATTAAGTATATGATCGACCATCAAATTAAGGGATCTATTATCAATATGTCAAGCGTTCATGAAATTGTCCCGTGGCCACACTTTGTTCATTACGCCTCAAGTAAAGGAGGCATGAGGATGCTCACTCAAACACTTGCTCTCGAATATGCTTCTTATGGAATTCGAGTGAATAATATTGGTCCTGGTGCAATTAATACGCCGATTAATGCTGAGAAATTTTCCGATCCGAACACAAAAAAAGACGTTCTATCGATGATTCCAATGAAAAAAATTGGAGAACCCGAACAAATTGCTTCGATCGCAGCATTTCTAGCATCCAATGAAGCAAGTTACGTTACTGGGATCACGTTATTTGCAGACGGAGGAATGAAGCTTTATCCCGCTTTCCAGGCCGGACGAGGGTAAGTGGCGGATCATATCCTTCCAGTGCCCAGGTCATAACAAGCATATAAGTCAAGTGCCTTCCCCCTCTTAACAATCGCTCTTTCGTAAGACATTCCTATTCGGCTCGCTACTTTTATCGAAGGCTTATTTAACGGATCAATTAAGCTAATGACCTTATTTAAGCCAAGGGTTTGAAAACCATACGTTTTACATGCCAGAGCAGCTTCAGTCGCATACCCATTTCCCCAATGCTGTCTGGCGAACAAATAACCGATTTCTACTTCTACATCACCTTTTATTTTCTGAAGAACGAGTCCACACTGTCCAAGAAATTGTCCGCTTATCTTATCTTCTACGATCCACAAACCAACATTATACTTCTCATAGTTCTCGATTGTCCACTGAATCCAGTCTATGGTTTCATTCCGACTCTTCCTTGATGGATAGTACCTCATGGCTTCATCATCTTCAAATATGCTGAGAAGATTATCGGCATCTGTCTGAACCATTTCTCGTAAAACAAGACGATCTGTTGTTAGGATTTCCGCCATCGTATCACCTCATCTTCAACTGCAGTTGAAAGGGAGCCATCGTCAATTACTGACCGTGGCTCCCTTTCTTTATCATATACGATTGATTAAAAAATATTCTCTCTGGTAGTAGGAGACGCTCTGTCTCTTCATCAACATCCAGAACATTATTTAAAAGCTTCGTGCCGATTTTGCGGACTATGTTCACCAAATTCCATCGCCTCCAGAATAGCTTCTTCTGAAAATCCGGTGAGTATGGAGATTTGCCTTATGTCACACGTCCTCGCTTGATGCTGCTTAATGAATTGAACGGCTATCATTGCCTGATACAACACCTTTGTATACTTGCTTAATAGCATTGAGCTCATTTAGCGTCGGCCACTTCCTCTCATGGATGAGTGAAGAGAGTAGTATCTCTCCCTTATAGTTAAACCTACCATTCTTACGACCTAGTTCCAATCATAATGTGTGAATATTTAAAATAAATTATTTAAAACCTTCATTCAAAAAGAAATGATTGGATTTTTTCCCTTGTTTTCGGTAAATTCTATTATAAAAAACTTACTGTAGAACTCGCTTTAAGATATGGAGTAAGCGAAGAAAACAGGATAAGGTTCGCGAGCCTATTTTCATAACCTGAAATGCAACCAGTGAAAGAATGCATTGTCTTTTGTGAGTGTGCCCATTTTGGTCTATACTGGAAGTAATGACTGACTATTCAGTTAGATGCAGGAGACCCTTCGAAGGAGGACAACACTTCTGATCACAGAAAGACATTTGAAGGAGGAACTTATCGTGCAATCGGTCGATGCTGTTTACAAATCCAACTTTAAAGAAGGGGCTTACCCTTTCTATGACCACCTACGTCAAAACAATCCCATCTCTCCCTTATCTAGTTCGGACGATGGAAATACAACCTGGCTCGTGACGAAATACGACGACGTTCAGGACTTATTGAAACGCCCTTCCTTCATTAAAGACCAATCCAAACTGTTTTCGAAAAGCGCACGAAGTGAAGAGGAACCACTCGAAACAAAGATTTTCCATCATATGATGCTTGATGTGGATCCTCCTGATCATACTCGCTTACGTAAACTTGTCCAACCAAGCTTTAACCCAAAATCCATTCAACAACTTGCACCACGCATCAACGCAATCGCTGATCAGCTAATTGATGAGATGAAAGCAAAAGAAGGGACTGTCGATTTGATCGATGATTTTGCTTTTCCCCTTCCAATAATCGTCATCTCTGAGTTGCTCGGCGTTCCAGCTGAAGATCGTGATAAATTCAGAAAATGGTCAAATTCTATCGTTTCCGCTTCTGATAATATGGAAGGCGAGTTTATGAAAGACGTTCAGGAATTCACAGACTATCTCACATTCCTTTTCAAGAAGAGAAAAGAAGATCCTAAGGATGATCTAGTTTCAAACCTTCTTCAGCATGAAGAGGATGGTGAAAAGTTAAGTTCAGAAGAGCTCTATTCCATGGTATTTCTATTGATCATCGCCGGTCATGAGACGACCGTTAATTTAATCGGCAACGGGATGTTTGCTCTCTTTGAAAATCCTGACCAATTACAGCTACTTCAAAATGATTTCACTCTCACAGAGAGAGCGATTGAAGAAGCACTACGCTATTATAGCCCGGTTGATTTCTCAACGGCTAGATGGGCAGAAGAGGCTTTCGATTTTAGAGGCATACAAATTTCTAAAGGGGATATGGTGCTCGCTTCTCTCTCATCTGCAAACAGAGATGAGGAAAAATTCACGAATGCCGATCAGTTTGATATTACGCGCAAACCGAATCCACATCTCGCATTTGGCTACGGCATCCACTTCTGTCTTGGTGCTCCTCTGGCAAGGTTAGAAGGAAAGATCGCATACGAAAAGCTTCTAACCGCTTTTCCCTCGATTCAACTTGCTGGATCACCAAGTGAGGTGAAATGGCGAAATATGTTTTTGTTGCGTGGACTTGAAGGACTTAAAGTGAAGTTATAGTAAAAAGATGCTCCCACTAATAGAGGGAGCATCTTTTTTAAAGGAAAGAGTTAAAATTCTACTTCCCACTCTCGCTGCTCTTTTTTTACACTTCCTTCAAACATCACTGATGACAATATAACTCGCTTTTACTGGCCCATGTACTCCCTCTACAAAACTCAACTCAATATCTGCGCTGTTACTTGGCCCCGAGATGAATTTGATACAAGAGGAAACAGGTTGATGATTTTCCAGATCTTTCTCAATCTTATCTGTGACCTGAGTGATACGTGGAACAATCGAGCTTTTAGGCACTAGTGCAATATATTTCTTTGGCAATAAACTTACCGATCTTCCTTTTTCAGCTGACGTTGTTAAGACAACGGTTGCTGATTCAGCTAGTGTATAATCACTAAACGTAATGCCAATATCAGCGTCTCTTGCTGCCAGTATATTCTTTTCCCCACGATTAGGGTCCCAGGTATGATGAGAATAATCATGAAGCACCGTGTTCAATTGATACTCTTCAAACCTTGGATCTGACCATGTAATGATCGAAGGAGTGTCCTCACCTAACTGTTCTTTCAAGGCAAGAGGGAGATGTTGTAGTGTTGTTTCAGTGACGTTAGTATTGATCTTCTCAGCTGCCTCTTTAAAAACAGCAACGAGCTCATCTTGTGTTGCGTGTTGTAAAATTTGATATTGTGGATCAAGCTCCCAATTCGGCACCTCTACCTCTTGTTCGATCTTGTTTCTACCCAGCTTTCCAGATAACTCCTTCAAAAAGTGTTCACGGTTCGTAACGTTACCATGACCTTCCATCACGACGCATCCCCTCCTTTACTTCTGTTTTTAAACCACTCACGAAAAGAATCACTTGAAGGGGCAGGAAAATCTCTTGTTCTGGTCCATTCTTTTAAGGAAAACGGTCCGTTTGTCATATCTTCACCTTTAAGAAAGGATCGTGATAGAAGGGATGCTGACTTTACACTGAATCGATACATTTTAGCTGATGACGTAACCAGTTTGAATGCTCTCATTGCCATCTTTTCTGAGAAAGGGGCTTTGCCTTCCTTTTCCACGATGTTTTGACGATGCTTTAATAACAGTTCGTGAAGAGGAATTTTGACCGGGCACGCATCTGTACAAGCTGAGCATAGCGTCGAGGCATAAGGAAGTTCTTTATATTCTTCATATCCCCCAAGAATGGGAGAAATGACAGCTCCGATTGGACCTGAATAAATGGAGCCATACGCGTGTCCACCAATATGTCGGTATACAGGACAGACATTCAAGCAAGCGGAACAACGGATGCAATGGAGTGCCGACTGAAATTCACTACCAATCATTTTGGAGCGCCCGTTATCGAGAATAACTAAATGAAACTCCTCCGGCCCATCCACTTCATTCTCTGCTCTAGGACCAGTTAAAGTAGAAACATAGGTCGACAGCTTTTGACCGACCGCACTTCTCGCTAGCATACTAACGACAATATCAAACTCTTTCCATGTAGGAACAATACGTTCCATCCCCATGACGGATATTTGTGTCTTTGGAAACGTTGTAACCATTTCCGCATTTCCTTCATTCGTTACTAGCGATATGGTGCCAGAATCAGCGATGGCAAAATTACATCCGGTTATTCCAATATCCGCAGACAAAAATTCATTCCGCAACTGTTCCCTTGCAAATTTCGTCAGTTCTTCAGGATTAGAGGAGTTGGCATAACCACGCTTTGTCCGAAAAACATCTTGAATCTGGTCCCTGTTTTTATGAAGCGCTGGCGCAAGGAAATGTGAGGGGGGATCTTCTGCTAATTGAATGATGTATTCTCCTAAATCCGTTTCAACAACCTCACAATCACTTTCATGAAGGGCATGGTTTAAACCAATTTCTTCTGTCACCATTGATTTGGATTTAACGACCTTTTTCGCTTTCTTCTCCTTTACGATAGTCGTAATATACTGATTAGCCTCCTCAGGAGTTTGGGCAAAAAATACATGCCCTCCTCGCTTCATCACATTCTCACTGAGTTCATAGAGGTAATAATCTAAGTGGTCAATCGTATGCTTTCTAATGGATGCAGATAGCTCCCGCCACTCCTCCCAATTTCCGAGTTCATCAATAATTTGTTCTCTGACTCCGGTTAGGCGACCTTGAGCAGACGACACGGCTTCTCTCATAAATGAGTCTTGCAAACTAGTTGAAACCCTTTCAGTAAATGGTGCCTGACCTATTTTCATACTCATATGTTGGCCTCCTTTTCTCAAGAATGATTTAGTATTTGAGCGATATGTTTCACTTCAATACTCTTTCCGAGTCTATTGATCCGCCCCCCTATATTCATCAAACACCCACAGTCTGCTCCTATAAGCACATCAGCCTCTGTACGATCGATATGATGAACTTTCTCGTCCACCATTTGCTCTGAAATACGTGCCATCTTCACTGAAAAAGTGCCCCCAAACCCACAACAGTCTTGCTTAAACGGTAAGGGAATAACATGCAGTCCCTTGACGTTCTTCAATAACGTCATTGGACTTTCATTGACTCCTAGCAAACGACTCATGTGGCATGAGGTATGATAAGTAGCCGTCCCTTCATAACGTGCACCAACGTCTTCAATTCCTAAAATCTCCACGATGAATTGAGTTAATTCATACGACTTATTAGAAAGCTTTGCCGCCTTATCTGCCCAATCTGGTTCATCTCTAAATAGATTCTCATATTCTTTCAACATGGTAATGCAGGATCCTGAAGGAGAAACAACATAATCCGCGTGTTGGAATGTATTGATCATGTGCTTCATGGTCTCTTTCGCCTCTTTTATGTAGCCGCTATTATACGCAGGCTGTCCACAACACGTCTGTCCCTCAGGAAAATCAACCTCGCAGCCGAGCTTTTCTAAAAGCTCTACCGTATCCTGACCAATTTCTGAAGAAAACACGTCGATTAAACAAGTAATAAACAATGAAACTTTCATTACTTTCCCCCTTCTCCCTAAATGTAAATGAAAGAAGCCCTTCTTCACGAAGGACAACAATCATATTTTTAATGGCCTAAATAAGCTTCTTTAATACTAGAATCTTTCAATAAATCTTTTGCTCTACCACTTTTGACAACTTTCCCTGTTTCAAGCACATAGGCATAATGAGCAACCTTTAAAGCCTGTCGCGCATTTTGTTCAACTAGCAAAACGGTTGTTCCTTCTTCGTTGATTTCTTTCACAATTTGAAAGATATCTTTAACAATTAACGGCGCTAACCCCATAGAGGGTTCATCAAGTAAGAGAAGCTTTGGCTTCGACATTAATGCTCTTGCTATAGCAAGCATTTGCTGCTGTCCTCCTGATAGAGTGCCCCCTAATTGCGATTTACGTTCTTCCAAAATCGGAAACCGCTCCATCACCTTATCTAAATCTTTCTTTATGGAACCCTTTCGACGAAACGCTCCCATTTCTAAATTCTCCAGCACAGTCATTCCTGAGAGGATGGCCCTCCCTTCTGGAACAAGCGATATCCCCTTGCTTACGAGCATATCTGGTGTCTTTCCTGTTATATCCTCATTTAAAAACGTAATGTCCCCTTTCTTAGGTTTTAAAACTCCCGCAATCGTCTTCATCGTCGTTGTTTTCCCAGCTCCATTAGCACCGAGTATCGTGACGATGCTTCCTTCTGGAACATCGATACTGATCCCTTTTAGCGCGAGGATATTTCCATAATAGGTATGTATATTGTTTACACTAAGCAAGTTCATCTTCCTCCTCTCGACCAAGGTAGGCTTCAATGACGGCAGGATTATTTCTAATCTCTTCAGGGGTTCCCTGGGCAATTTTCTTCCCAAAATTAAGAACCGCCATGCGATCACACACTTTCATGACAAGTGGCATATCATGCTCAATTAGCAAAATCGTAATGTTCAGTTTTTTAATTTTTTGAATGAGTTCAAATAAATCATTTGTTTCTTTCTCGTTCATCCCTGCAGCTGGTTCATCTAGCAATAATAACTTGGGATCACTTGCAAGGGCACGAGCGATTTCAAGACGGCGCTGTTGACCATATGCCAAATTGTCTGCAAATGTACCTTCGAATTCATCCAACCCAACTAAATGAAGAAGTTCACGCGCTTTTCCTGTGATACTCTCTTCTTCCATCCTCTGTGATTTGAGCTTTAATACACCTGACCAGACACCTGAAGATGTCCTACAGTGCTGACCTACCGTGACATTTTCTAGCACTGTCATCTCTGGAAAAAGGCGAATGTTCTGGAATGTTCGGCACACTCCTTCCTTTGTGATTTGATAAGGTTTTTTACCAGTCAGTCGTTTCTTCGTGAAAACGACCTCGCCTGATGTAGGAGGAAACATCGAAGTAATAATGTTAAACATCGTCGTTTTTCCAGCGCCGTTCGGTCCGATGAGTCCAAATACTTCGCCTTGATCGACCCGAAATGATACATCAGTCAAGGCTTGGATTCCACCGAAGCTTTTTGTGATGTCCTTAACTTCCAATATCATGACGTTTACTCTCCTTTTCACGAGTGGTCTTGTTCTCCTTTTTCTTACGTAACCTTTTCAGCTTATGTATCATGTTATAGTCGATAAGTCCCTGAGGTCTAAAAGCCATCATCGCTACCAGAATAATGCCATAAATCATATACCGGTATTCACTTACATCACGAAGTAATTCAGGCATTGATGTTAAAAAGATCGCACCAAAAATCGGACCTGCTATAACCTCACTTCCCCCGAAAACAGCAAAGATCAAGATTTCAACTGCACGATGGTACGAGAAATCTGACGGGCTGATATATGCTGTAATGTGAGCATATAAAGCACCTGCAAAGCCTGCCACTAGAGCACCTTGTGCGAAGGCAAGTACTTTATAATAGGTAATATTAATTCCCATTGCTTCCGCCGCGCTTTCGTCCATCTTAATAGCTGCGAATGCTCTTCCTACTCTGGAATGATGCTGCCTAACAAAGAAGGATATTAAGAGAATGGTCACAACGAGTAGAATCAAAAACACAAGAAGACTAATAAACTGATTATTTCTAATTCCAATCATATCTGCTGTAAATCCTGCATCTCTAAAGCCGGTAACTAATTCTCGACCGATATGTGGAATAGAAGAAATACCAACTGCCCCTTGCGTAATTCCTTCCCAGTTAATAAAGAGCACCCTGACCACTTCTCCAAACCCAAGAGTGGCGATCGCCAGGTAGACACCCTGTAATCGTAAAGTGGGTAATCCTATCAATATTCCTACTAGGCCAGCAACGATTGCCCCAAGTATAATTCCTACGAGAAGTGGCATCTCATAATTAATGGTTACTATAGCGGAAGTATACGCACCAATCCCCATGAAACCAGCATGTCCTAATGAGAGCTGCCCTGTTGATAAAGTAATATAGATACTAATTCCAAGAATGATATTGATGAGAATAAACGATAGAACTTGCAAATAATATGGGTTGATCAGTTCAGCTAACATCTATCAATCACCGCCTTGCCTCTGTTACTGGTTGACCAAACAATCCTTGAGGTCGAACTAGAAGAATGATGATGATGGCTATAAAGGCAATGGCATCGCGATATCCTGATTCTCCAAATACAACGATCATCGTTTCCGAAAGCCCGAGGATCAATCCCCCGACCATCGCACCTCTAACACTTCCCATTCCACCAAGGATAATGATGGCCAACCCTTTTAATCCCATCGATAATCCCATTTGTGGGGTGACTGAGTTAAATGCCATTCCCACTAAGACTCCAGCAATTCCTCCGATAACAGATGCAATAACGACCGTAAGCATGATCATTTTCTTCGTATTAACACCGAGTAAACTCGCTGCTTCTAGGTTCTCTGCACAGGCTCGTAATGCTTTCCCTGCCTTTGTTTTGGATAACCAGAATGAAAGACCAACCATTAAAAGAATTGCAATGGCAAATATAACAAGTTGTACAGCATAGATTGTTACTGAACCAACTTGGATACTAAGCTGGGAAAAAGAAGTATTAAAAGGACGGTTCCCTGCACCAAAGAAATGATGAGCAAGATTTTCAAGAAAAATCGAGACTCCTATCGTACTTATGAGCGGCGCAAGATGGGAAACACCTTTTTTACCTCTTAACGGCCTTAAAGCTATTAATTCAAGAAAGAGTCCCAGTGCAGCAGTAACAGCAATGGCGACAAGAAAGGCAAGTGCCAATGGTAGTTGCAAAGTATGGGTGACAACAACTCCCATAAAGGCACCAAACATGAAAATCTCCCCATGAGCCATGTTAATAATTCCCAAGACACCGAATACTAACGTATATCCTAAAGCAACGATCGCATAAATACTCCCCAGCGTTAATCCGTTAATTAATTGTTCTAATAACAAGGAATTCTCACCTCTTCATTATGTATCGATTTAGAAAATATTCTTATTCATTGCTCTCTTTTTCTTTAAAAAGGACTCTTTTCGTAAACATTGTTGCTATAGCGTGTTAATTTCCGCGCCAATCACAAAGTGTCGTTTTTTAAATCATTTCAAAAGCAACAATCTTTTAGAAAAGAGCCTTAAAAAAAGAAAGATTGAGAGAGTATCGATACTCTCTCAAATCCAATTCTTTATTCGAAGGGTTGAAACTTTCCATCTTTAATCGTAAGAACAGTAGGTTCCATTACAATGTCGCCCTCTTCGTCAAAAGACATCTCTCCAAGAACTCCTTCAAATCCTTCTGTGTTAGCTAGAGCATCACGAATAGCATCTCGGTCATCACTACCAGCTCTTTCAATGGCGTCTGCTAAGATGTATAGAGCATCATAAGCTTGAGCCGCAAATTGGTCCGGCTCTTTGCCATACTCTTCTTTATATTTATCAACAAACGTTTGTACTTTTTCATCTTCACTTCCACCAAACCACGGTGTTGCTACAATTAACCCATTTGCTGCATCCCCAGCAACTTTGATTACTTCAGGGGAGTTAAAGCCGTTACCTCCTACAAATGGAACATCGATCCCCATTTTTCTTGCCTGGTCCATAATGACAGCGCCTTCATTATAAAGCGCTGAACAGAGAATCATATCAGGATTCGTATCTTTAATTTTCGTTAACTGAGCATTGTAATCCGCTTGTCCTTTTTGGAACGTTTCTGTTGTTAGTACCTCAAGCCCCTGATCTTCAGCTACTTTCTTCATCGTATCGTAGCCTGATTTCGTGAAAACATCATCATTTCCATATAAAATCGCTACTTTTTTCGCATCATACTTATCTACTGCACTTGAAACAGCAGCCGGAATAGCTAATGATTCAGGAATTGAATTTCGAAACACATAATCACCGATTTGTGGAATCCCAGAAGCTGTTGTTGACGTTCCCATAATTGGTACACCGTTTAGGTCAGCTTCAGGTGCAACTACTTTCATCTCAGTACTTAACGTAGGCCCGAGTAACGCGGAAACGTTTTCAGAATTCATCAATTTTTGAGCAGATGATAAAGCTTGTTCCTGTTTACCTGCCGAGTCTTCTGTAATTAACTCGATATTCACTTTACCTTCTTCTTTAATTTCACTATTCGCAAGCTCGAAACCACTCGTAATAGCCTCACCGTATCCAGCGCCCGCTCCTGTTAACCAGGAGATGACCCCAACTTTCACATCTACAGTTCCATCACTTGAACCACCTGACTGCTCACCAGAAGTTTCACTGTTTCCGCCACAAGCACTCGTAAAAACTAGCGTTAATACTGCAAAAAGAGCAAATAAACCTTTAAAAAGCTTCCCCATCCCTTATCCCCCTATGTACAATAATTTTTTATACTAAAAATAAATTGTTTTATTATTTTTATTTTTAGTAATATTCTGTTATCTTACAAGAAAAACTCTTTTATTGCAAGATACTGACGATTAAGGAAGAAAAAACAAAAAAAGCCTAGACTGTCATTAGTCAAAAGCTTTTTATTCTAGGGTCTTTTCGTAAACATTGTTGCTATAGCGAGTTAATTTCCGCTCCAGGATGCTCGCTTTGCGCGGGGCGGCGGTGAGCCTCCTTCCGCTCCAATCACAAAGTGTAGTTTTTTTAAATCATTTCAAAAGCAACAATCTTTTAGAAAAGAGCCTTATTCTAAGATCCATGAAAGAATTTTCATCATTAGTCGTTGTAACATTGATTTCTAATTAATCGATAGAACCCATAGCAAACCACATATGCGAGTAAATAGGAAACGAATGTCCAATAGATGGTCCACCCGTTTGAATAATGTACAAGGTCAATCAAAACACCGACCCCTTCGACAACGGTTGTTATTAGGGAGAAGACGAGAACGACCACCGCATCGTGGAAATGAAATCGTTCGATGGTTAGAAACATAAACCCTGCTAATATCGGGTAGATTCCGAAATACATAGGCAATGCCGCGATTGCCTCCGTATCATACTCTGGATCAATGCGCCAAAAGTCGAAATGAAATCCAAGCACATCAAATATCACTGCAACAAATGCAGCAAATGGAGCGACAAGCAAAAACAATCTTAAATCTGCCTTGATTAGAAAAATACCTGCGATCCACGGTAAAATAAACGCAACCAATGTATTAAATATCACATTCGCTCACTCCTTGGTTAAGGAATGGTCGAAAAAAACACATTTTATACTCGAGATCTTAAGGTAAATGCTTTCATAGTTAACTAAATTTGTTGAGAGTAGTAGCAAGATCGCGTCCTCTTTAATTTACAGACATTGTTACAATTGATTATACTCAACCTATCACTACTAACTCAAAAGGGGCGGTTATAGCATGATCGCAGTACGAATTGAAACAGAAGAAGCATTGCAGGAGGCGTTCAAGATTCGAAGGGAAGTATTCATTGACGAACAGGGTACACCTGAAGAGGACGAATACGATCAATACGACGGTATTGATGCCGCAGAGCACATTCTCATCCTTGATGAAACAAAAGCCGTTGGAACTGCAAGATGGCGAGTGACTGACGGGGTTGGTAAGTTTGAAAGAATCTGTATTTTACAATCACATCGGAAGCTTGGGATTGGAAATCTGATTGTACATAAATTGGAGGAGCTTGCTGCAAAGAAAGGAATTAAGAACGTAAAGCTTCACGGCCAGGTGCAGGCTGAGGGCTTTTATCACAAACTTGGTTATAATACTGATTCAGAAACATTTATAGAAGACGGTATTCCTCATGTTTTGATGAGGAAAAAACTTCCTGAAACCAAGTAGGCTTATCAATCGTAAGTTAGATTAGAATCGATAATGGGAACATACCCATTATAGAAAGCCTAAATTTATGAAAAGGATGAAGCATACATGATGCGAAGCAGTAACCCAGTCTTAAAAGACAAGATATTTAACAAAGCGCATAATCAGGGAGAAGCCATGACCATTGGAGGAACAGTTGCGAAAACATTCTTTTTGTTCCTCTTCTTGCTTGGATCCTCTATCTACACCTGGTACAAATACTCTCAAGGAGAAGATATTTACACGATGATGATCATCGGAGCAATTGGAGGACTGATCTTTGCGCTCATCACAACGTTCTTTCATCGTGCAGCACCGATTACCGGACCGATTTACGCCACATTGGAAGGTTTTGCTATCGGGGGACTTTCTTCCATTCTAGAAAGCAGCTATCCTGGGATTGTCATTCAGGCCGCAGCTCTAACATTTTCCGTGATGGGCATCTTGCTCTTCCTTTATGCAGCTCGAATTATTAAAGTAACGAAGAAATTCAGAATGATCCTCTTATCAGCGACACTTGCCATATTCGTCGTGTATCTCATCGACATAGGTCTCAATCTTTTCCTAAGTGCCAATGTTCCTTATCTGCATTCCAACGGCATAGTTGGGATTGGAATCAGTCTCTTCATTGTTGTCATCGCAGCTCTTAACCTTGTACTCGACTTCGATTTCATTGAAAGAGGCGCAAATCGAGGTGCACCAAAACACTTAGAATGGTACGGAGCATTCGGGTTAATGGTTACACTCGTATGGCTGTATATTGAAATTCTACATTTGCTTCAAAAATTAAGAAGATAAGTAAGTTCAAACCAAGCGGCCTCAAGTTCCTAATAGGAGCCTGAGGCCGCGTTTATTCTATCTCATAAAAAATGAAAATGCCCCATAGAGAATAGCGCTGATACCAGCTCCAACAAGTGCTGGAGCAAGTTTCTTTCTAGAATATTTAATCACATCTAGATCCATAATGGTACATAACGTGACCGAGTTATCACTGAGTGGTGAAGCAAACGCGCCAAACGTTCCACTTGCAAAAACTGCTCCGATTACAAGTAAAATGTTGACCCCTGCATCATGAGCTAATGTGATGCCAAGTGGCATAAGAAGTCCCCACGTCCCCCAAGAAGAACCGATAAAGTATGATATGATCCCACCAAGTAGAAAAATGATCGGTGCTACAAATAAATGAGGAATCCAGCTGACATGGCTCGCAATATAGTCAGAAAAACCAAGATCCTCTGACACTGCGGAAACTCCCCAGATTAACGCCAATAAGATTATTACAGACATTAATTCATTACCACCCTTAACAAAATGGGTGACAAGTTCAGATACCTTATATTTTTGAAACATGAAATAAACAAACGTCAAAACGAATGAAATTAAGAGAGATTCTAACATAACCCCTAGAGCATCACTACGGATAAATGCTTTAAAAAACCCGCTCGCTTCTTTGTGACCATCCCACCAGCTCAGAAAAATCGTTAAGCCAAGAAACGTAAGAAGGGGAAGTATTAAATTGAATGGGTTCACAGCTGTTTCTTTTTCATAGGCTCTGTGACACGAATCTAGTCCTTCTTCTCCCTGCTGTTGCTCTGCATTTTCCGAAGATTCCTGCTCCATTGCTTCGTCTGATTCACTTTCCTTCGGCTTTTTAAAAAAGCTGTAGTAAATACCGATCAGAATAAGAACGAATGAGAAGAAATTGAACGGAATACTCTCCACGTAAACGATATAAGGTTCTTTATCAACGCCCACTTCTTTCAGTGAATCTCCAATCGTTGTCACCATATAACCAACAAAAGCTGTTGCAATCGGAACTAACGCTACGACTGGATTCGATGTCATTTCGATCGCAAATCCGATCCTTTGCTTTGACATTTTCAAACGCTTCCTCAACGCCTTCATGATTGGAGCAATTGTAACGATTCGGAAGTCAGGATCACTAAATGTAACTAGTGTCGTCAACCACGTCAATAGCATCGCACTTTTTTTCGTTTTTACTTTTTTACTCACTAGGTGAACAAATCCTTTAATCCCGCCAGTGAACTTGATCATACTGATTAATCCCGCGAAGCCATACAAAAAGATAATAATCCGAATATTACTCGATTCCACAACATTATCAACGATATAAAACAAAGCTTTCTTTATGCCACCTAGTAAGCTTGGTTCCATAATATAAGAACCCACAAGTAATCCAACGAATAACCCTGGTTGAACCTGTTTTGTCAAAATTGCTATTGGAATAACTAATAAAAAAGGGATCAATGCTATCCACTGATGATCCATCAAATTCAACTCCCTATCTCCATACTACTGATAGTATGGGTAGATAGAGAAGAACCCATGTAAACAAATTGCTATCATTCTGGGTATGATTTCTATAACGATTCGTAATTTGTTATTTCTTCACCCTATAGTAGAGCCAAACCGCTCCTTTATCCCCAGCTGGCTTCGTCTCAATCAACTCAAGCGAAGTGGCTTCCTGAATGGAAGACAGATCATCGCAATCAAACATAGTAGCCGTATTTTTTCCTCCAATCGCAATAGGAGCTAATACAACGCTTACTTCATCGATGAACCCTTCTCGCAAAAATGCGCCATTGATTGTTCCGCCTCCGCTTAGACCTAACCGCTTAAATCCGCACTCATAAAGTTTTTCAAGTGCTAACCCAATATCAATGTGGTCCCCGTTACCTGCCTGAAGATAAGTAATGCCTTTCTCCTCAAGCTGAGAGATATAGGATGTATCAACATTCTCCCTGGTTACGACAACAAGTCCTTCCGTTTGTGACCAATCCATCCGCCCTCTTCCATCAAATACAATATAAGCCCTGGACTTCTCAGGATATGTAATCGTTTTTTCAAGTTCGATCCAGTCTGCGCTCCAAACCATTAAACTCTCACTGCCAGAAACCAGTCCGTCACAATTTAATTCGTCATAAAGCTTGTGAGCTTCATCATTCGCATCACCATCCACATCGTACGACGTCCACTCCATCACATTATGATGCGGTGCTGTCGTAATTCTCCCATCCATTGATGAGAAAATATTTACGACCACTTCTGGTCTCTTCTTCATCTTGATCATCCTTTCCTGTTCGGTCCTTCTCATTATAGATTTTCCAGAAAATGAATGTCAGTGTTTTTTTGATTTTTAAGGATATTACTTCAGATTCCTAAAGCTCATTTACCAAAGATTTTATACCAGTACAAAGTCGTAGCAATATTAGGATTAAATGATTGTTTTAACGTATCTACTCCTCCCAGAATAAACCCCTGTTTCACATAGAACCTACATGCTCTTAGATTATCATCCTGGGTTTCAAGTGAGAGGCCAATGAGCTGATTCTTCTTTGCCCATTCTTCTGCTTGATCCAATAGTCGTTTGCCGATCCCATGTTCTCTGTATTTTTTCACGGTAGCAATGTTTTCGATATAACAAAAATGATTCCAGTCTTTTACGATTCGAATTTGTCCTATACACTCATTATTTAAGTACGCCAGAAATAATGCTTTATCTGCCTTGTTAATATATTGGCTCCACTCAAGCTTATCATCTGGGAAACGAATTTCTTTGGTTACGTTATATAAGACCTCCTCATACGACCATTCGCCATCTTGTAGACGAGGTACCACTTTCCCAAAAACTTCGAAATGATCATTTGTTTTGTTAATATCTTTGACTAAACTTTCATTTAATGGTTGGATTGAAAGCTTTTCTTCTCCTATCATCGACTACCCCTTCTCTCTTCCGCTTATTATTATTTCCATATACAATACCTTAATTTTCCTGTTGCGACAATACAAGAATAAAATTCCATCTCGTTTATTTTTCCACATGGCTATGATTGTTTCACTCGAGTGAGACAAAACAGAAAATCAATAAGATAAGCGAACTTAGACTAACAGTAAAAACTCAGTTCAAGTGAACTGAGCTAAACGACATCTATTTTTTCGATAGTTGTGCAGCCATTAAATTAATTCTGCATAATCTCCTTTTTATCCATACTGCTTCTGATGTTCTTTCTTCTTCGTTAAATAACCTTCATCTGTTCGAACGACTTTCCACTTTGCTTCAAAGATCCTGGCAGACTCCGCCTTCTCTTCGTCGATGTCACGTTCGTTCACGTTACCTTCACTGTCGTATTTCTTTCCGCTTTTGTAGTTCGCGTATCGACGCGCTCTCGTATAGCCCATCTGAATGAATTTCCGTGCCATATCCATCCCAACAAAATCATCGTTTTCCTGGTAGTCTCGAAACAGTTGATAAATTTTCTCTGATGACTCCTTCGCGATATCAGGCGTTTTAAAGCGCCAGTGTGGAAGAATTTCACTTTTATAAGGCTCTACCATTAGAACCCCCTGTTCACCGCGGCCAACGCGGTATTTTTCAGGCTGCTCACGAAAATTAATGTTATCAAAATCAAGATCGTAGTCAAATGCCATTGATACCACTCCTTTTGGGAAGGTATTCCCAGTAAGAGGCAGAGAGTAAACAGGACAGAGGTATTTAACTCTCTACTTTTATATTCCTAAGATAGTGATCAACCTTATCCCGAAACACGTGTGGATCATCCATCTTTATATACACTCTCTCAATCTTTTTCTTGAAACCAAAAACCTGGTTAATCTCCACTTCTCGGTTCAGATCAATCACATGAGGAACTTGATCTCGTTCAAGTCCATGAAGCGCAAGTTCAATACTTGCTCGATGCTTCTGCACTTCTTCAGGAGATTTAATATTCTCCATAATTCCCTCCACCGCATTCCACTCAATGAATCCATATTGGCGAATACCTTTTTGAAAATGAATGCCTTTGTTACTAAGGATAACGGGAGATAAGCGAATCGACTGGTAGTCTGAGATGATAAAAAGAAGAGCATAAAGATCAAAAAATGTCACGATCCACGCTGCGACATGACTGTACTGTGCAACCATCACGTGAACTGCAATTATCTCAATTACCATGGCATGAACAAGCATGTAAAATACACCAAGGTAACCTCCATCTTTATGAAACGTAAACGAATTTACGTGTTCAACGTTTGCTTGCTTTTTCTTTCTCCAGCTAAATAAATTATAGTAAATGACCGCAAGATCCGTCGCTAAAAATCGAAGGAGAAAACCGAATTTAGTTAGTCGTTTGTTTTTGAAAACAAATGTTTGTTGAATCGCTCGTGAAAAGCTTAAAAGAAAATGATGATGCGTCGTCTTCTCAATTTGATAGTTTTTTATTAATAAGGGGAACCTTTTAAAAATGGCGATAAACAGAACGAGTTCAAAAGCGATGACACCTGCTTCGAGGACAACGACCAGTGCATTAAAGTACGTAAGATGAGCATCCGCATGAGAGGGAATCATCCAATTGGCAAGTAATACGCCAAATAACACCAAACCACACAACAAAATCCATGAGACTCTTTTTCGAAAACCGAAGAAATAGAGCAGCAATGGCAAAATCACGATAAGGTCAAGAGCCGTTCCCAGCGCTATCTTATCATCTACAGGACCTACAATTTGAGTTTGCATCACCAGGTAGTTCGGTACGATGATAATTAGCAGTAATATAACAATCCGTCTCCAGGCGATTTCCTGTAATGATAAAGAAAGTGTCATTTAATCCCCTCCCTGTCTAGTTACCTTTTATTATAATGAATTATCCTTAACAAGACGCGTCCTTCTTGCACTTGTTGGAAAAAATACACAAAAACACATCCAAACGTTCCTACTCATGCAAGTTAGGGTAAAAGTTAGTCGACAATGATGACAGACATTAGGAGAATCCTATGATATTTTTCGGTTATGCTATCTATTTACTTCTAGGCATTCTAAAATTTGTCCTATTTAGCTTCTATACAAATACGGCGTTTCCGTTGCAGTTTCTCCTTATGAATCTAGCCGGTATGTTGCTATTATCAAGCTGGACACTTCTCATTCAATGGAAGAAACGTCGATGGATTTGGCTTACGCTCTTATTTTTACATAGCCTTCTTCTAATATCAGACCTCTGGTATTATCGTTATTTTGAAGATATGCTTTCCGTTTCACTCCTTTCACAGATGCTTCAGATGAGCGATGTGGGCGGTGGATTTATGGCGCTGATCCGTTTTCAAGACTTCTTCCTTTTTGCTGATATTGTTGTATTCCTTTTGATCCTCTTTTTTACGAGAAAGAAAACGTTTGAAGTAACAAAGAAAAAACGAAGAATGACGGCAGGTACAACATTTCTTATTGGGGTCGTTCTGTTTACGACGCCGTTAACTTATAGCGCTGTTAAAGAAGAGCCGTGGCTAAATCAATCCGTTTCAGATATGCGAGACTATTATCTGCTTGGCTTCTGGGGCTATCACGGTGTTGATCTTTGGAGAGGTGTGATGGGAGCACTTGACTCCGAAGAGAATTTAACCATGGAACAACAAAAAATGATTAAAGAAAATTCCTCAGAAAACCCAAAAAGTTCTCCTATAAAACCAAATATTTTACTGATTCAATTAGAATCGTTTCAAGGGTCGCTCATTGGACAGAAAATCAACGGGAAAGAGATTACCCCTCATTTAAACCAGCTAAAAGAAGAAACCCTGTACTTCTCTTCGTTTTATCATCAAACACACGAGGGAAGGACATCAGATGCTGAATTTATTACAAATACGTCCCTCTATCCATTGAAGTCTGGGTCGGTCTACACACGCTTTCCGGAAAATGAGTTTGGCTCGTTACCGGAGCTTTTGAAAGACAATGGCTATGACACGGCTGCCATGCACGCTTATGATAAGGGCTTTTGGAACCGAGATAAAATGTACAAGAATATAGGATTCGATCACTTTTTTAGTAATAAAGACTATCCTGATCACAAACAGATCGGAATGGCGGTAAACGACACAACTTTTTTCAAGACGTCGATCAAACATATGGAAACGTTAGAAGAGCCTTACTTTGCTTTTATGGTCGCTATCACAAGTCACACCCCTTTTGAAATTCCAGAAGAAGAACGAGACCTGGATTTATCGGGGTATGACGATCCCATGCTAAAAAGGTATTACCAAACGGTTTATTATGTGGATCAGGCTGTTGGGGTAATTATTGACGAGTTAAAGCAGAAAGGAATATGGGAAGACTCCCTCGTGATTTTCTATGGTGACCATGATAGCGGATTAACAAACGAAGGAAGCGAGATGAGAAAGGAAGCCAATGTTGAAAGTACCGTAGATGCTTTTGAACTCGATCATCAGGTACCGCTTTTCATTAAGAAACCAAATGAAGATAATGGCCAGGTGATGAAAGAAAACGGCGGGCAAATCGACATCGCACCAACGATCGTGGACATGTTGAATATGGATATGCCCTATATGATGGGGAATTCTCTTCTTGATGATCAAGCAAATTTAACCGCATTTCGAGATGGGTCTTTCCGCTATCGTGATTATTATTATGAAGCTCATTTAACAGAAGAAGCTGGAAACGGTACGTGCTATGATGTTTCTAGCGAAGAGAAAGTATCGTTTAATAAATGTAAAGATCAAATCGAAAAGGTAGCAGAGCAACTTCGACTTTCTGATGCGATTATAGAAAAGAATGGTCTTGAAAAAGGTAACGAGTAGAAACGAAAGAATTGACGGTTCAGACATTTAAAGGTCTGGATCGTTTTTTTGGAACGTTATTATAGTACCTATGACACAGCTTTTCTAAGAGAGAAGAAACGCTTGTAAGAACTTCATAGAAACCCGTCAAATGAACAGCGATTACCGTTCTATTGACCTATACTCCAACTAAGAAAGTTAGTGAAAAGGCTCCTTGTTTAATAAACTGAATATTCTTATAGTTGAGGAGGTATATGACTCATTTCAAATAGGAGGGTTTTATGAAGAAATGGTTAGTGTCACTATTGGTGTTGACTTTCCTGCTTGCTCCCCCCTTCTCCCATGACGCACAAGCCGGTATTATAGGTAAAGGCGATGCAACTGGTACACCCGGCGAATGGTACATTGGAGATGAACCCACGACCGTCAAGCCTGGCTCTCTTCCCCTCGTATTTGTACACGGCTTAAACAGCTCTTCGAACACCTGGATTGATCAGAATGACATGGACGAACTTACATACAGCAAGAACTACGAAACGGCTTTTATTGACCTTTATCCAACGAAAAACATGTGGGACAACGGACAGCTTCTTGCTAGCAAACTAGCAGAGATCAGCGCCTACTTTGGAAAGAAAGTGATTCTTGTTACCCACAGTAAAGGCGGGGTAGATGCCCAGGCTGCCATCGTTCATGCAAATGCCCAGCAGTATGTGGATAAAGTCATTACGCTCTCCACACCACACAAGGGTTCACAGCTTGCTGATCTTGCCCACAGCAGTTGGGCCGGGTGGTTAGCTGCGATTATCGGGAATCGTAACGACGCCACTTATTCGCTTCAAACTGGCTACATGAGCTACTTCCGCTCCGTAACTGATTCAAAACCGAATGTTTCTTCCACGCCTTATTATACATTTGGGGGTACAAGTTGGGGTAACTTCGGCGGCGTATTATATTGGGGTGGCTTGTATTTAAGACAGTATGGTTCAAATGATGGCGCCGTTACGGTGAATAGCTCCAGACTTCCCTATGGGAACGAGATCCGCGTTGGTAACTGGGATCATTCCACGATTCGAACTGGAAGCGCCACGTTTAACTTATTCGAACCTTATTTAACACAGCTGCCTACATTTGCACCTCTCTCTTCTTCAAATGAAGCTTCCGCTTCTGAGGAAGCAAATGTCCTTATAAGGGGAGGAGAATTTAACGGAGAAAAAGTAGAATCATTTCAGGTGGAAGATAACACGAAAAGCATCGCAATCGATTGGATGAGTCAAAATCGAGATTCTACCATCACTCTTATAGGACCAGGTCAACAAACGTATTCAAATACAGAAACTTTTGTGGATGAGGAAATGTTTGAAGGAGCCATTCATCACCAGGTAAAGGTGAATGCTCCTACAGCGGGGAAATGGAAAGTGAAAGTAAAACAGTCAAAGAAAGAAAGCTACTTGATGCAAGTTGCTTATGAAAGTGAGCTTAATCAAGACATCCAATTGGACACAAGTTCTACAAAAGAAGTGAAGCTCAGCATCGTTGAAAACAGTGTTAATGAGAATTCCATTAATGGTGACATCATCATTCAATATAGTAAAAATGGCAAAACGAAACAGAAAAAAATATCACAGATGAAATTCAACTCTCTCAAATCCTTCCCTATTAAAAATGCCGGTGAAGGGGTGTATCACATCATGCTTGATGTGAACGGCAACACTAAAAAAGGAGCGCAGTTTGAGCGAACAATTCTTCACACGATTTACATCGATGAAAATGGAAAAGTGTATCAACCTTAGTATTAAAAAACTCCAGACGATGTTGGTCTGGAGTTTTTTTAGTATCATCCTCTATTGCGATACCATTCTAGTGCTTTCGTTTCAATTTCGCGTACCAGAGCATCTTTTCCATCAATGTATGCTTCCATATCAAAAGGAAAGCGCTCTGCAAGTTCAGCTTTCGTCTCACCATAGCGCGAGCGATCATCGGGATGCTCGATTAAATAATCTCGAAAGGCGAGGTGTCGATCGATATCTGGATTCCCTCTTTCATAAAGATGAACATGATGCGAACGTTGCTCCCCGCCCTTTCTAAAGAAGCGGCGACCAGCCAGTCCATTTTCACCCATCGCTTCATAGCCAAGCTCTTTCATTTCATCGTTCTTTTGATCGACTAGGCTGAGATCTTGTACAACAGGCATCATGTCGATTACAGGCTTTGCTTTTAACCCTTTGACAGCTGTACTTCCTATATGATGGATCTCAATCATATTCTCACCAAAAACTTGTTCAAGCTTTTGAGCTTCTAATAAAAACAAATCACTCCAAATGTCATTAAACTTCTCTACTTCGACTTTCCTCATTCGATTCACCCCTATTGGTTCAAAATTAACCTCGAAGTCTAAATCGTGCAACCCAAAGTCCCTCTACTCCAAACATACCGTCAGAAGCATCAACTTGCTTCATTTTTTTAATTTCGATCGCCTCAAAATCCTGAAATATCGTTTTCAGCTTCTCTTCCGTAAATCCTAGACCGCCTTGTAGACTCCGCTTTTGATAAACTTCTAGATCTGAAAGAGAGGAACCTCCCAATACGCCATCTTCGATAAAACATGTTAACATGAATGTCCCTCCTGATTTTAACGCTTTTTTAAGAAGTGCGATGTAGCTCATTCTACGATGTGGCGCGATATGATGAAAACACCCTGAATCATAGACAATATCGTATGTATGAGTTGATAGAGATAGTTTGAAGAGATTCTCCTCGATAAAATTGATGCTCACCTGGTTTTTACGTGCCTCTTCCTTCGCCCATGCGAGTGCCTCTTTCGAAGAATCCACCGCATCAATTTCAAAACCTTTTTCAGCAAGATAGATGGCATTCCGTCCATTTCCACAGCCGAGCTCAAGGACTTTTCCAGGAGAGATCTGGTTGTTTTGAAAAGAGGTAACCAGATTTTCATCTGGATCATTCACAAAAAAAGGTACCTTCCGATCGCGGTCGGAATAGAACTTATCCCAGTCGATCGGTTTCTCTTCTTCCAGCAATTGATCCAATAGTAACAACAAATCTTCTTGATTTTGTATCACTTTCTCCATCGTATCCGCCTTTCTCTTATCATCTCGTCTATTATTAAGCAACTGAGCCTCCTATTCGGGAATTCGAAGGACGTTTATTAGCCAAAACTGCGATATATTAGCCAAAATACGTTTTTATTGTCCAAATTCTCATTTTATTAGCTAACTAGAATGAATCTTACAACTTCAAGGCAACGCACTCCAAATCCAGCTAATTTCACACCCTATTATACCACTATATGGAAAAACCTTCATACCTCTTACCTTACCAAAAATTTCACAAACAAGAGGTTTGTAACGAAGTCAATTAGAGAGTATAATTTGATAATTGATTGTGAAAATATCGTTTCTGTAAACTGAACTTTTCATAAAAAAACCAGCAACTAGATTACAAGAGGAGGTCATAAGGTGACCAACCAACCTTACAGCAAAGTACTAATTGCCACGCTATTACTAGCAGGTGCATTTATTACAATACTGAATCAAACGCTAATGATTACAGCGATTCCGCCTATTATGGAGGAAATGAGCATTACTGCGAATACTGCTCAATGGTTAACCACTGTATTTATGCTAGTGAACGGAATCATGATCCCAATTAGTGCCTTTCTGCTTGAGCGCTTTACGACAAGGCAGCTTTTCATTTCTGCGATGAGTATCTTCGCAGTTGGGACTGTCGTCGGAGGACTTGCTCCGAACTTCGGCGTATTGTTAACGGGAAGAGTAATTCAATCAGCAGGAGCTGGCGTTATGCTGCCACTCATGCAAACCGTGTTTCTCATGATTTTCCCTGTCAATAAACGAGGAGCTGCGATGGGCTATATCGGGCTTGTCATTTCCTTTGCCCCTGCGATTGGACCCGCGCTTTCTGGGTGGATGACGGCTAACTATTCGTGGCGTTTGCTCTTCTGGTCCATCCTACCACTTGCTTTACTCATTATCGTGATTGCATCCTTCATTATGAAGAATGTTACTGAGCTTAAGTATCCTAAAGTCGATCCAGTCTCTATTATTCTCTCATCCATTGGCTTTGGAGGACTTCTCTATGCGTTCACAAGTGCAGGAAACTACGGCTGGGATAGCATGAGGACAATCGTTGTTCTCATCGTAGGTGTAGTGACACTAGCTATTTTCATTGCGAGGCAATTGCGTATGTCCCATCCGATGCTTGAATTCAGGGTTTTCAAGGATAAACTCTTTACGATAACAACGATTATCGGAATGATCATGTTCTTAGGATTAATCGGAGCCGAGACGTTAATCCCGCTCTATATGCAGAATATGAGAGACTTTACGGCATTTGAATCTGGTCTCGTGCTTTTACCTGGTGCTGTGATCGTCGCATTTATGTCACCGATCACTGGCCGTATTTTTGATCGAATCGGTGCGCGCCTTCTTGCCGTTGTCGGGTTATCGATTGTGACGGTGTCAACATTTGGCTTCTCATTCCTGGATACAACCACATCGATTACGTTCCTAACTGTCATTTATGCGATTCGTATGTTTGGACTGTCGATGGTCATGATGCCCGTCACCACAGCTGGATTGAATCAAATGCCGAAGCATCTCATTCCGCACGGTGCCGCCATGAACAATACAATGCGCCAAATTGCTGCTTCAGTCGGAACCGCTATTCTGGTAACCGTCATGACAAATACAGCGCAAAACGCTCAGCAAGATTCTACGATTGCGCGACCTGATATTTATGGGGTGAACGTTGCCTTTATCGTTATTCTTGTTCTCACCATAGTAGGACTCATCCTTTCATTCTTTGTTAGGAAGAATGATCCTCAGGCGGAATCCGAGGATACAAAAGAAGTTCCCGCAGAAAATAACCAGGAGCAAGCGAAATCTGTAAATATGTAACATAATTAACGTTTGCATCCAATAAGAAAAACCGCTCAGTGACGATACTGAGCGGTTTTTCGTTTGTAGATACCTTACTGCATATGTTCATCTCCAGTAGAAACGATTACACTAGAGAGAGAAATCTTTCTGTTCCTTCTGAGGTGAGAACAATGCCAAAGTATCGATTAAAATTAAGTACCATCATCATTATCTTTGTATGCACAGTTGTTACCATGTCACTCTTGATCACAGATCTTTTGATTACAAATACGACTAGTGAAACGATTGAACATCAATTAGAAGATAAAGCGCTCACCGTTTCCAGAACGATAGCCGAATCTAAAATCGTGAAAGATGGATTAACGGATGTCGGTAATGAAGATGCAAGCATTCAAGAATACACAACGAACATTCAACAAGCATCTGACGTCCTGTTCGTTGTTGTGATAGATATGAAAGGTATTCGCAAATCACATCCTGATGTTCAAAAAATAGGGAAACATTTTGTAGGTGGCGATGAACAAAAAGCACTTAATGGAGAAGAATACATATCAAGATCTACTGGGACTTTAGGGAAATCATTACGTGCATTCACACCGATCTACGACAATCATCAGAAACAGATTGGTGCCGTGTCGGTAGGTATTTCTTTAGAAGCCGTCACCGCTTCCATCCAACAGAGCCACAAGAAAATTCTTATCGGTTCAACCGTAGGAGTACTTATAGGAATTATTGGGGCATTTTTGTTAGCCCGTTATATTAAAAACAGCCTCTTCGGATTAGAACCATACGCGATTGCTCGTATTCACGAAGAACGGAACACGATGTTACATTCTGTACATGAAGGAATCATCGCCATTGATGGAAACGGTACCATCATTCTTGTGAATAAATCAGCGCGACGAATTTTCAAACAGGCGAGCTTGCAGAAGTCTGATCCGATAGGAATGAAAATTAGCGATTTCCTACCAGGTACGAGGCTTGAAGATATTCTTATTTCACAAGAAGCAGAACTGGATCAAGAGCAGTTGATTAATGGTGTCTCGATTATTACAAATCGCGTTCCTCTTATTGTGAATGGTCATGTCGTAGGAGCGATCGCGACATTTCGTGATAAAACAGAAGTAAATCAACTAGCAGAGCAACTAACTGGTGTACAGATGTACGCAGATACATTACGAGCGCAATCTCATGAATTTAAAAATCAGTTGCAAGTCCTACTCGGTTTGATCAAAATGGAAGATTACCAAGAGGTTACTCACTTTATTAGCAAATTGGTTGATCATCAGGCAGACGAAATTGGTAGTGTGACAAAGTATATTAAGGACCCGATATTCGCAGGTTTTATAATAGGGAAAATGAGCTATGCTAGAGAATCACATGTCGCTATGACAATCGACTGTGAAACAGAGATTCCTCAGGCAGACCGTCCTGAAATTACTCATGAACTCATTACCATTCTTGGTAACATCATCGATAATGCGATAGATAGTGTTTCTATTACTGATAAACAAGAGATCCGCATGACGTTCTCATACATTGATGACTTATTAAGTATGTCGATAACGGATACTGGTGAAGGGATTCCTGAAGACAAACTGGAAGACATATTCCTTAAAGGACATACGTCAAAAGAAGGCAAACACAGAGGCTTCGGACTATTCCTTACTAGTCGAAGTATTGATAAACTAGAAGGTTCAATCGATGTAGATTCGGTTTTAGGTGTAGGAACGACATTTACGATCATTGTTCCTTTTGACCAGGGGGAGGATTCATTATGATTCAAGTTATGATAGTAGAAGATGATCCGATGGTTGCACAGTTGAACAAGCGATATGTTGAGCGGATCGAGGGTTTCACACCAAGCTCCCTTTCAAAAACAGCTAACGAGGCGTTATCAACATTAGCTTCCACAAAAATTGACCTCATTCTTTTAGATGTCTATATGCCAGGCATTAATGGCATCGAATTTCTGAAGTTAGTGCGAGAACAAAGCCAGGATGTTGATGTTATTTTAATAACTGCCTCTTCTGAAATCAATCAAATTCAGCAAGCGCTAAGGCTTGGAGCAATCGATTATCTTATTAAACCTTTTGAATTCGATCGGTTTCAAGAAGCCCTTCTGAAATACAAACGAAATTACTACAAGCTTAACGATAAAGAGCAATTGAATCAGAAAGAACTGGATCATATGCTGCAGGCAAACCATCCACTTTCTGAAGAAATTCATCACCCCTCAGAAGATCGCCATTTACCTAAAGGCTTAACAAAAAACACGCTTGTAACGATCAACAAAGCGATCCTCTCACTTCAAGCTGATCAGTTTTCTACAGACGATATTGCAACAACCGCTAGCATCTCAAGAGTGTCTGTAAGAAAGTATTTAAAGTTTCTAAGTAGCATTGGCTATTTAGAAGAGACGTTAACTTATGGTGTTGGTCGCCCCATTTACCAATATACTATTGATCTCAAGAACCAATCTTCCATTAATTATTACCTCTAAAAAGCGACCTCAGTGGTTGCTTTTTTTAATTACATTACTATTAATAATTACATAACATGTGAATTTTCTGTTAATTATCCTATGATGTAACCAACTAATGAAAGCGGTTACTATTTTGCTATTCAATGATACACAACTAAAAAGGAGTGATCAAATTGGCCCAATCTGCTAAAGAGTTGAGTTACGAGAATCAACCCGATACCTCATCCGAAAACATAAGTCAGGAAAAGAAGTCTATTAAAATTTTTGGTGTCCCGCTACTCTGGTTCGGGATATTTACGGCCATTACACTAATAAGTCTCTATACTGGAAATCTTCCAGGGGGTATGATCGGTAGTTTGCTTATTATGATTGTACTCGGAGAATTACTAGGTTGGATTGGTGACCATACTCCAATCGTCAAAACCTACCTCGGAGGCGGCGCCATTATCGCCATCTTCGGTGCCGCTTTCCTTGTTTATGAAGGCTGGTTACCTGAATCCTCTGTTACAACGATGACAACATTTATGAAAGACGGCGGGTTCTTGAACTTCTATATCGCTGCACTCATAACCGGGAGCATCCTCGGAATGAATAAGAAAATCCTCGTGAAAGTTGGATTGCGCTATTTCTTACCTATTATGGGAGCAGTCATCGGTGCGATCGTTGTTGCCGGATTATTGGGTTCACTTGTAGGCTTTTCTTTAAGAGACGCGATTCTTGTTATCACTATGCCAATCATGGGTGGCGGAATGGGGGCTGGTGCTGTTCCGATGAGTCAGGTATATTCCGAGCTAATGGGTAATGATCCGGCATACTATATTTCCATGCTCGTCCCTGCACTTGCTCTTGGTAACGTATTTGCCATCGTACTCGCGAGCATGCTCAACCTGCTCGGTAAAAAAATCCCTTCTCTTACAGGTAACGGGCAATTAATAAAAGGGTTTCAATACAAAGAAGAAAAACAAACCTACGATATTCAAAAGATGGGCATCGGGTTGCTCGCAGCCATTACCTTCTTTGCCATCGGTGGGTTACTCGGAGACTTCATTCCTCTACACCCTTATGCCCTGATGATTATTATCGTCGCTATTGCAAAAATAGCAGACATCATTCCAAAAAACGTCATCGACGGAGCGAGTCAGTGGTATAAATTCGTCGCAAGTAACTGGACACTTGCGCTACTGTTTGGCATCGGGATTGCTTATACTGATTTGAACACAGTACTTGAGGCCCTAACCTTACAATATATTCTAACTGTTTTCGGTGTTGTTCTTGGTGCGATTATCGGCGCCGGTATAATTGGTAAGTTGGTTGGGTTCTATCCGATTGAAGCTGCTATAACAGCAGGGTTATGTATGGCGAACATGGGCGGAACCGGAGATGTAGCTGTATTATCCGCTTCAAGAAGAATGGAACTTATGCCCTTCGCTCAGATATCATCACGACTCGGCGGTGCATTAATTCTATTGCTAGCAGGTTTAATCATTCCATTTCTCGCTTGAAGAAGCTAAGCATTGATGAACTCCCACTATCTACAGTAGATAGTGGGAGTTCACGTCGTTCATTTATTGTTAAATTAATAGACTCTTTTCTAAAGCATTGTTGTTTTGAAAGAGGTTTTTAAAAAAAACCACCCTTCATAGTTGATTGAAGCGGAAATCAACTACTACTCTTATAATAGCAACAGTGTCTGGGAAAACAGCAAACTAAAAACAAATGTGGTGAGGATTATCGACGTTATTCTAATTGTTTTACCGGCTTTTATTATTTTTGCGCTTGGCTACATTGGACAGAAGAAAATTGGTTTTGATCGCAAATCCATTTCGACTTCTGCACTGTATTTGATGTATCCGTTTCTCGCTTTTCAAACCTTCTATACGAACGACATTACGATGGACTATGCTTATATCCTTATTTTCTGCTTTCTCTTAATGATACTTTTGATTCTTATCGTTACGATCATCTCGAGAATCAAAGCACTGAAGCGTTCTAAATCTGCAGCTATGATCCTTTCTTCCGTCTTTATGAACAGCGGTAACTACGGTGTACCGATCATTTTATTTGCCTACGGTGAAGAAGGTGTGCACTATGCGATTATCATGATGGTCATCCAGTCAATGCTCATGAATACAGTCGGACTCTATTATGCATCTAAAGGGAGTAGTACATCAACGCATCGCCTTAAAGATTCTCTTCTGAAAATCGCTCGCATGCCCATTAATCATGCTGTCCTTCTCGGCATCATTGTTCAAATAACAAATTTCAATGTTCCGGAATTCGTCATGCAAGCAGTCAACCTCGTTGCGGATGCCACGATCCCAACCATCATGATTGTACTCGGGATGCAGCTCGCTTCTCTAACCAAAGGAAGTGTGAGATGGCGTGATTTATCTACGGTTTTCTCTATCAGGATGATTGTTTCTCCTATCATCGCCTTTCTCCTCACAATGGCACTTGGCTTAAATCCTTTGCTTAGCAGTATTTTAGTCGTACTTGCATCTATGCCAACTGCCGCTAACACGACGATGTACTCTCTTGAATTCAATACAGAGCCACAGCTCGTATCATATAGTACGCTCTTAACAACCGTTGCAAGTATCATTACAGTCCCTCTAGTGTTATGGCTAGTTGGAGCCGTCTAACAAAGTGAACTCACATGAAAGGAGGTTGCATCAATTCCTTCTAATGGTTAGTTGAACAATCAAACCTTTTGATATGGGTTAATTGGAAATCTATACGACATTCTTTTTTTCACCATCGTGATAAGTATTTTTTAATTTAGTAATCTATTTCAATGCGTTCTAACAAAGTCTATTTATTGGAACGCATTCTGAATACCTTGTACGAACTTATTTCACGAACTGCTTGTCACTCACTTTTCTCCATTTGATCGGTAAGAATAAATTAGCAAAAACCATGATCGCCACTCCGCACATTACGATTACCCCTGCAATCACACTAAACTGAATCGATACAAAATGAGCGAGGCTCCCACAAATAAGCATGACGATGATGATGGCCATCGCTTCAGCAAATCCGAATAAGCTAATGATTCGTCCCATCACATCGACAGGAATATTATTTTGATAGAAAGTCAAAAAACCAGTATTCGCAAAAGCTAGAGAAAAAGATAAAATAAAACAGCCAATAGACGCCATTGTGTAATTAGATGAAGTGGCAAATAGGAAATACCCAAAAGATAATAAGATTGACCCCATACCCATGAGTATGGAAGTCGATAACTTGCTTATGATCACCGTATTAAGGATGGCTCCTACAAGAATTCCTCCACCAGCCATACTAACGAGAAAACCGTACTCGGTGTTCGTTAACTCTAGAACTTCTTTGGCAAAGGCGGCTTCAAGAGAATCTACACCCCACGTCATAACCGTTACCGCACTGAACAGAAAGTAGATTACAACCACAGATCTCGACTTTTTACTGAAATCATAAACGATTCTCCAATCCCTTGTTAACTGTGCGAACGAGACAGTAGAAGATGCTGATGTTTCGAAAACCTCTCCTTCAAGATCAGGCAACAACTTGATGAGGCATCCTGCGATCGCCATGGCGATCGCATTCGCATAAATTGCAGCCGTAGGAGTACCAATCATAAAGATGAGACCAGCTATGGCAGGACCAATTAGAAATGCTCCGGAATCCATTAAACTACGAAATGAATTGAACTTTTTCCTTTCATGAATGGGAATGAGCTTCGTCATATAAGTAATCGAAGCAGGATGAAACATAGAATTCCCTATATTAACGACTAGGACCATCGAGTAAATTAACCACAGAGAGGTAAAAAATGGGAGAAAAGAAATAAAAATGGCTTGAATGAAGAGCAACATGATCATAAATCTCCTCTTATTCACCCGGTCAACCACACTTCCTAACCATCCATTTGTGAGAAGAGTCGCGAGAGGTTTAAGCAGATACAAACCTGTTACCGCAATAGCCGATCCTGTTTGATTGAAGATCATTAAATTGAGCGCAATATGATACACCCACCCTCCTACATTGGCAATCCCATTACCAGCTAGCAAAATAACCTGACTCTTCTTACTTACTTCGAATTTTTTCATAACCTTCAACTCCGATCGCGATAAGTTTTTCACCAATAAAAAAATCTCACCCCCGGGACATATAGTCCCGGGGGCGAGATTGCTTATCGCGGTGCCACCCCGGTTCAGTGATGCGTTGCCACATCACTCTTATCAGGTACGGCAGAAAATGCATATACCCTAGCTCTATAACGGGAGCTCCCGTTACACCATCACCACATTCGGTTCCAATGCACAGCTCAGAGGTTTGGTTCGATCAGGTCATCCCCACTCCTTTTCAGCTACCAGAGCTCTCTGTGCAGGATCACATCATCTACTCTTCTCATCATCGCTTTCGATTTTGTTATATAATACCAGCCTTGTTAGCCCATGTAAATGCTAACTTACAGACTTCTTACTTTATTTAAAATCATTCTCTGTTCAACAGACGCAACGGATCTTCTTGTCGCTGCTACCGTATCTGGATTAATGCTCACGCTATCGATGCCCTCTTGAATAAGAAACTCTGTAAATTCAGGGTAAGTCGATGGCCCTTGTCCACAAATAGAGACAGTTTTGCCATACTTATGCGCGCCATGGATGAGTTGTTTGATCGCACGCTTCACTGAAGGGTTGCGCTCGTCAAAGTATCCCATGCTGTTCAAAATGCCAGAATCTCGATCAGATCCAAGAATCAACTGTGTTAAGTCGTTACTTCCGATACTGAAGCCGTCGACAAGCTGTGCGAACTCCTCTGCTTCGAAAATAACAGAAGGAACTTCCGCCATGATCCAGATTTTGAATTCCTGATTTTGAACCAGTCCTTCTTCAGCCATAATCGCCTTTACTTTCTCTACTTCCCACGTTGTTCGAACAAATGGAAGCATCGTCCAAACATTGATCAAGCCGTATTCATCGCGCACTTTTTTAATCGCTCTGCACTCAAGGCGGAACCCCTCTTCATATTGAGGAGAGATGTAGCGAGATACCCCGCGCCAGCCGATCATTGGGTTTGCTTCAACTGGCTCGACTTCATCTCCCCCGACTAATCCGCGGAATTCGTTCGAACGGAAATCACTCAAACGAACAACCATAGGCTTAGGATAAATATCCTCGGCCACTTTAGTGATGCCTTCTGCCATTTTATCGATAAACATTTGCTCTTGACCGGTCTTAAGCAAATGCATCGGATGAATGCCAATCAAATTTGTGAAAATGAATTCTGTACGCATTAAGCCAATGCCATCAAACGGCAAGTGTTTGTATTTGTTGATCAGATCTGGCTCTCCAAGATTCATATATATTTTAGTTCCTGTAATCGGGGCAAGCTGATGAAGAAGCGCTTCGTTGAATCCTTCATTGTTGTTCGTCGCTTCATTAGCCACTTCTTTCTTACTCACTGGTTCAACTGCTTTTATAAGCCCTTCATAAACGACTCCTCGAGTCGCATCGACCGTCACTTCCATTCCATCCATTAAAACATCTGTCGCAATAGATGATCCTACAATACACGGAATTCCGAATTCGCGTGAAACAATGGCAGCATGACACGTGCGTCCACCTTCATCTGTGATAAGCGCCGCTGCTTTTTTCATAGCAGGAATCATATCTGGATTTGTCATGATTGTGACTAGAATGTCGCCTTCCTCCACAAGAGAGACTTCACTAATGTCTTTGATTTTCCTTACCCTTCCACTTGCAGATCCAGGTGAAGCAGCTAATCCTCTAACGAGCATCTTTTTTGGCGTTTCTACTTTTTCAACCACTTTTGTTTCCTCCTCTTTTAATGTTGTAATTGGACGAGCTTGCAGAATGTAAAGTTCATTCGTTTGGCAATCAAGACCCCACTCAATATCCTGAGGAGTTTGATAGAGTTCTTCAATTCGAACAGCGTCACGAGAAAGTTGCGCGATTTCAGCTTGCGTTAAGCATTGTTGGTTGACGTGTTCCTCACTTAAATATTCTTTCACCGCAACTGTATCCGTTCCGATTGCGTCGGCTTTCTTTACGACAAGCACTTTCTTTTCGGCTACATGCTTTTCGATTAGTTTGAACGTTCTCTTATCGACAATGTATTCGTCAGGTGAAACCATCCCTGAGACAACCGCTTCGCCAAGTCCCCAGCTCGCATTAATCATCATCTGTTCTCGATCCCCTGTAATCGGATTCGCTGTAAAAATAACACCTGATTTTTCACTATTCACCATCAATTGTATAACCGCACAAAGGGAGACATCAAAATGGTTGAACTGCTGCTTTTCGCGATAGTAAATGGCTCGTGCTGTCCAGAGTGACGCCCAGCATTTCTTGATGTGATGGAGCAGTTCTGTGATACCAGAAATCTCAAGATATGTATCCTGCTGCCCTGCAAAAGAAGCTTCTGGTAAATCTTCGGCCGTGGCAGAACTTCTAACAGCTACGAAGGGATCCGTTACGTTTAGATCTTTACTAAATGCCTCGTAAGCATTTCGAATCTCTACTTCAAGAGATTCAAGCATATCCGTTTGAAGAATTGATTCTCTTATTTCACCGCTTATTTGATTAAGCTGATCATTGTTTTCGTAATCGAGCCCCCTCATCACTTCAAGAATCGACTGATCGAGCTCTCGCTCAGATATAAATGTTGTGTATGCCTCAGCTGTCACACAAAAGCCTGGCGGAACATGAACTCCGTTTTGCGTCAGCTCACCAAGGTTCGCCCCTTTTCCACCAACAACCGCAATATCCTCTTTATTTATTTCATGAAACCAACGAATGGCACTCTGCTCAACCATTTCCTCTTCGCCTCCCTAGTAGATTCGAATATTAGAATAACACATTAAATTAATTATGTCATACTATTTATCCATAATAATTAATTGTGCTATATCAAAAGATTTTAATAGGCGTGATTGAATCATGATTTAGTGGTTTATCATGTGATTTCAGTTCTATAGATTCGATTTCATTGATGAATCCTAACAATTTCAGAACTTCTCCTTGTGAAATGCTACAAATGTGATGAATTTCTTGTATACTCTAAATCAGAAGTAGTGAAGATAACGACAAGATCATTAGTGATAGGAAAGGAGTGGTAGTGCATGCATACTGAAGGTCAAAGTCATAACCCTTTCCAGGGGCCATTCCGTTCTTTAGAAGATTTAGCTGATTGTATTCGAGAAAACTTGGGATGCCCTGTAACAATCGAGGACTCCGATCATCGCATCATCGCCTACAGTTCACATGATGAGAATGTGGACCCTGCACGGATTGCGACAATTATGAAACGGAAAGTCCCGGAAGATATCATTAAAAGCTTATGGAAAAAGGGCATTATTCCTCAGTTATTTGAAAGTGATGATCCGGTGATTATACCGGCTATTCCAGAAGTAGGACTTGGCCAAAGAGTCGCTATTTCAGTCCGTAAAAACGAAGATCTTCTTGGTTTTATTTGGGCGCAAGTCAATTGGGATGTGACAGAAGAGGAATTAGCGCTTCTAAAAAAAGCCGCTAAGGTAGTAAAAAATCAAATTCTCAAACTTGAAATCAAAAAGCGGCATTCCGAAGAAGGCCATCGCGAGTTTTTTTGGAAGCTCTTAACGGGTCATTACACAAAAGAGGCGAGCATTCAAAGTCAAGCCGCAACATATCATCTTAAGCTAACGGGTGAAATGGCGATCGTCATTTTTGAATTCACTGAAGAAATTCAGCAATCACTTGAACGCCATATGAACTATTACATTCAGGCTTCACACCAAATTGAGTTAATTTATAGTACGTTGGATCAGAATCAACTCATTCTACTCGTTCGCCCAACTAATCAAGCAAATGCGACCGAACAGCTTACAAAGTTCGTAAAGGTTTTTGTTGAGAAAATCAGTGATCGCCTTGGTGTTCATACACTAAAAGGCGGGGCAGGTACACTCTTTCAAAGTCCTCTTTATATAAAAGACAGCTACCGTGAAGCCCTTCATGTTCTCTCGATTAAAGAACGATTTAATCCTGAAGTGAGTACGATTTTTAGCTATCAGGAACTTGGGATTTATCAATTTATTGACCTTCTCTTTGAAGAGCGTATGCGTCATCATTATCAAAACATGTATATCGAGAAGTTAAAGAAGTATGATGCCATTCACCACACTCAACTTCTTGAAACATTAGAAGTTTATTTGCAGTGTGATAGCAACGTCAAAGCATCAGCTAATGCGCTCCATGTTCATACGAATACGTTGAACTACCGGTTAAAACGCATCTGCGAAGTAGCGAATATTGATTTAAAAGATGCCAATCAGAAAGTAACGCTCTATCTAGACTTGAAATTGGAACAACTGAAATCATAGGGTGTTTGTGTAATTACACAAACATCCTCTTTTATTTTCTTTCATTTTCACAATGTTAAATAGAAAAAGGACGTCTATAATCGGAGTTACTTAATCATTAACTAAGGCTAAGGGGATGAAATTATGTATATTGGTATTCCAAAGGAAATAAAAAATAATGAAAATCGTGTAGCGATTACTCCAGCAGGCGTAATCGCACTAACTAAGGCTGGTCATCATGTAACTGTTGAGACCGAAGCAGGAATTGGAAGCGGTTTCGAAGATATCGACTATCGTGAAGCAGGCGCAACGATTGCGACAGACGCTTCATCAGTTTGGAATCAAGAAATGGTGATGAAAGTAAAAGAACCACTTTCTTCTGAATATGCTTATTTCCGTGAAGGACTTATTCTCTTCACTTATCTCCATTTGGCAGCTGAGCCTGAATTAACAAAAGCTCTCAAAGATAGCGGCGTAACAGCAATCGCTTACGAAACCGTTGTCGATCGTGGAACGTTACCACTTCTTACACCAATGAGTGAAGTTGCCGGTCGTATGGCTTCTCAAATCGGTGCACAAATTCTTGAAAAACCTAAAGGTGGAAAAGGTATTCTACTTGGCGGCGTTCCTGGTGTGAAGCGTGGCAAAGTAACGATTATCGGCGGTGGTGTTGTAGGGACTAACGCGGCGAAAATTGCGATGGGTCTTGGAGCAGATGTAACGATTCTTGACTTGAGCGCTGAGCGTCTTCGTCAGCTCGATGATATTTTCGGTAATGCGATCAATACGCTGATGTCTAATCCACTTAACATCGCACAAGCTGTGAAAGAAGCCGATCTTGTCGTTGGAGCTGTATTGATTCCAGGAGCAAAAGCACCGAAGCTTGTCACAGAAGAAATGGTGAAAAGCATGAGCCAAGGCTCAGTGCTTGTCGATGTTGCGATTGACCAGGGCGGGATCATTGAAACGGTTGATCATATTACAACGCACGATAATCCTACTTATGAAAAACACGGTGTCGTCCATTATGCAGTTGCGAACATGCCTGGAGCTGTTCCTAGAACTTCTACCATTGCGCTAACAAACGTAACGATTCCTTACGCCCTTCAAATTGCAAATAAAGGGGTAACGGCAGCGATTCAAACCAACCCTGCACTTGAAAAAGGATTAAACGTAGCAAACGGAGCGATCACATATGAAGCAGTAGCACGAGACCTTGGCTACGAATATGTACCGTCAACGGATGCTTTGCTTGGTGCTCACGCCTAAAAATAATTTTTCTACAACTAAGAGCCAGGAGGCATAATCTGCTTCCTGGCTCTTTTCTCAATGATTGTTGTTTTTGAAATAATTATTGTATAAAGAACCACACTTAGCTGATTGAAGCGAAAGGTGCTCGACTCCTGCGGGACTAGCGGGACACGTGAGACCCCACAGGCGCAATGCATTGAAGCGAGCATCCTGGAGCGGAAATCCCCCCACTCGTATAGCAACAATGTTTACGAAAAGAGCCTTTTTATTTCTGTTTATTAATCCTTATAAATCTCTTCATAGGTTATAAGTTATATTAAGCTGAATACTTTGACTGACCTCCTTTATACTGTTCAAATTGATAACGATTAAGGAGCTTGTCAAGCTCTTGACTGGCCATGACAGTTTGTTTATGTGTAAACCCATGTGCTAACACTTTTGAAGTTAAAACGACTTTTTTCTGATCAATGAGAGCTAGAAGATTTGATCTTGTGTAACATTGTATAGGCAAATTCAATGCTTCCCTTCCTTAATGATTTTAGTAGAACGAGAAGTTGATTTAAACAGCGTTCTATAATTGGATGTTAAGGAGCAGGTGAAAATAGTTGCGCTAATAAAATAGTATAAGTATTTTCATCCCTACAAATTCACGATTAACTTATGTATCCAACGTTGTTGAAGTCATTCATGTAAAACAGTCTATGTTATAGTTTACTATATTTTGTAAAAAAAAGACAAGAAATATTTGCAATATTAGTTGTCTTTTTTGTACCTCATTTAATAACGCGAGATCAGTTACCAATACTCATTTAGGTCTCAAATGAAAAATCCTCATCTTCTGAGTTTGTTTTTTCTTGCTATTGGCTCCCCAACTTTAATAGAAGATTGTCGCTTTAAATTTGGAGAAAGATGGACCTTTCCCTTTTCAAACAAAAGCACCACGGTGGAACCAAAACTAAAAAAACCCACTTCCTCTCCTTTTTCTAAGTTTGAGGTAGGGTGTGTCAATTCAATCGTATTAACCCACATCGCTCCTACTTTCACGAGAGCGATAAACATTCCATCTTCTTGTTTTAATTCAGACACAATGCGGTAGTTTGTCGAGAGTGGTGACTTTCCTAAAGTCATACCTAACTTATTGACTGGAGTGGATTTTTCACCAAGTTCATACTGTTTTCCAACAACAGCATCAGAAGGAGAGTGAATCCGATGATAATCTTTCGGACTAAGATACAACACAAGGAAAGCTCCATGCCGATATCGAGCAATCATTTCCTCATCCTGCAGTAAGTCCTCGATCGAATAAGCAATTCCTTTCACCTCAATTACAGTGTCATCTACCTCACCGAATTGCTCCAATTTCGCATCAACAGGACTTACAATGTCGCTTTCTTTTCCTTTAACAGAACGTGAACCGGATTTTAGTTTTCTTACAAAAAACGCTTCTAATGATGTGAACTCCTTTAGCTGTTTATCCAGTTCGTCCGTTTGAATATTTAATAGCTTCACGTATAGAGGAATCAGCAACCTGCTGAATCGAGTTCCGCTCAATTTATTAATGAGGTAGCCTAACCTCCTCGAATTAAGCAAGCCTATCATTCCTCGATACAAATGCTTTTTCATTCAGCCCCCTCCCCTCTAGATTTTTGATTTCGTTTCTTTTGTTTTATAAACTACCCTATTTTCAATCATTTAATAGCGTTAAAGAGAAAAAAACTGTGCCTCTCTTTTTACGATTTCCTTGATCTCCATATTCAAACTCTAATTAACTAGTAGCTAAAAGATCATATAAAATAACAATAGGGAAATTTTATAACAAAAGAGGTCGCCATCAGTATGAATGGCGACCTCTCCTTTGTATATAGACATGATCTTTTGTCCTCTTCACCAAAGCGGTTCTTCTTCGTTACTTAACGTATAGTAAAACGGAGAAAGAAGAAGAATCAGGATAAGAATAGTAAAAGAAAATCCTAAATAAAACCATATTGATAGTTTGTAAATCGAAGTTATCCCAAGTGGAATAACAACGAGCATGGATGTATAACTTAATCTTTTTCTCGTTTTTGCTGAAAGATATTGTTTCTCGTCACAGTTTGGACATGTTGCCTTTTGACGATACATGAATCGCAAGGTTTCCTTCCACCGCCACGAATATCCACAGTTCTGGCAAGTTGGCAAGATCAGTCCCTCCTCGATCTTTTATTTTTCACAGGAGAAACTCCAGTTTATAGTAAGGAAATCTTTTTCCATACTGACTTCTCCTCCTATTTTTCACATCCAACTACAGCTTTTTCTAGGACTTGATGATTAAAATAAGATGGCACCCCTATCATAAAAAAGAGGCCAAGCGGGGGAAGCAATAATAGAAAATTCTTTTTTCATATATGTAGAGTCTTTTTTAATTTTCATCAAAATAATCCTCATAGTTGTTCGCCATCATTTCCTCTCTCGTAACGCTCATACTTCTCTCTTGAACATGAAATTTATAACTCTTTGCATTAGGGACAAGTAGGCTTAAGTAAATCGGTTTTAATAGAAGGTTTTTCTGAAATATCACCTTTCATTTCATATGTAATGGTTATGTTTTGGCTCGATCGATCTAGCTCCCTAACTTCTTGCTTATTAACACTCTACAAATACGTACGATAGAAAAAGCTGGAAGGTTTCAAACCCAAGAAAAAAGGTAACTCCGCACAAGTTACCTCAGTTGCGATTCTATGGCATTTTCTCCATATCCATATGCAGGGCATTCCATCGATGTCCATCTAAATCAACAAACCCCATACCATAGAGCCAGCCGTCCGTTAACCCTGGTTTTGCGTAGATTTCTCCTCCCGCTTTTTCAACTTTCTTCACCATTTCATCTACTTCTTCTCTAGTATCCGCGCCAATCGAGAAAAGAACTTCCGTTGCCTTCATGGAATCTGATACTTTATGATGAGTGAACGTTTCAAATCTAGATACAGGAAACAGCATCACTTTCGATGGCTGTGCACCGATTACGACTTGAACACCATCTCCAATGGACTGTACGGAAAATCCGATATTCTTGAAAAATGTTTTTGACTTTTCCAAATCCTTAACGGGTAAGTTCATCCATAATTCCGTTGCCATTACAGTTCCTCCAATAGACATTATTGTTTATGAGTCTGAAGCTTTTGGATTTCATCTGAATGAAAAGGAGAATCTTTGATTTCACTTACGACACTAAATGAATTTCCGTCAAGATCATAGAAATCAAAGCATGTCATTCCCCCGAAATCTTCAAGCTTAGTCGTTTCCACTTCGGATTCTTTCAGCTTATGATAAAAAGCATGGATGTCTTCAACAAGAAAATTAAAATAGCTGTTTCGATGTTCACCTAGTACTCGAAACTCTGTAGGCTGAACCGATTCAACTTGAACTAATCCAAGCTGAGTAAGACTGTCTGGAAAATATAACCCGGCGCCTTTCCCACTTCCTTCTCCCCACTCCTGAATTTTTTTAACGCCAAGGTGTTCTTCATACCAACCGATTGCTTTCTCTAAATTTGTCACCGGAATAAATACGCTACCTATACGAACCATACAATCATCTCCCTCGTATTCGATCTCTTCCTTATCCCTAAAAATGATAAAAACGATCAAGATGCCAGTCATTTATATTCCTTGAGCATTCGTTTTCTGCATCCATCTGTGCGGTTTGTTATACGTATGTAAAATCGTCTTGTTCGTCTCAGTATATTTCATGACTCCATAGGTTTAAGGCGGAATCATTAACCAAACCATTCCAGGCGAAACATGCTCAACCTACTTCACTTGGTAGCAAACCCAATCCCCTTCGTCCTCTTCTGAAAAAAACGTCTACTACAAATGCTCCCATTTGCTTTGTGGGATATGTGACAGGTGAGATCTCAATCTTGCAATGTGTATATTATGTTTTCCCATCATTCTGAGGGCTCTTCGCCAATCGGAGCAGGAATGAGGTAATGCTCTTTGAACTCAGGACTGACTTCACTCCACACATCAAACATATTGCCGTCTGGGTCATAGAAAACAAAATTTTTCCCTGCATGCCCTCTGTTTTCGATCTGACCCACTTTCACCTTTTTAGCAATGAAATCATCTCGAATGTTTTGAAGTGCTTCCAATCCGTCAACTTCAAATGTCATGGAAAAGCATTCATTTCCTTTACTATCATAGAAGTTCGCACTCTCCTTTTCTCTTGCATCGACGAGAAATAGACTCTGATGCGCAATGTTTAAAATGGCTTTATCCTCGTCTTTGTAGCTCAGCTTTGCATTTAAGTTTGTCACATACCACTCACTCGATTGAGCAACATTCGAAACTGGAATATAGCTCGTACCAATTCGAAGCAGTTGGTCTCCCATCATGCCATCTCCTTTTTTTGCATGCTAAACTATTTTTCCACGCTGAACCACGTTATTCCTCCCCTATTTCTAATGTGTTATGAAAACGATTCAAAAAATCTTTGACAATGGAAGTGAAATCCTGTAAATTATCAAATGGACGAACGTTTAAATTAAATTAAAACGTATTATTCGTTTTTAGGAGTGGATTTCATGGAAAATGTATTTGATTATGAAGATATTCAATTAATTCCCGCTAAATGTGTCGTAAACAGTCGATCAGAATGTGATACTTCCGTCACACTTGGCAAACATACATTTAAGTTACCAGTTGTACCTGCGAACATGCAGACGATCATTGATGAAACCATTGCCGTTTCGTTAGCAGAGAACGGATACTTCTATGTGATGCATCGATTTGAACCAGAAAAACGAATAGATTTCATTCGCGATATGCATTCACGTGAGCTTATTACATCCATTAGCGTTGGAGTAAAAAATGAGGAATACACGTTTATTGAGCAGCTGTCAGAACAAAATCTTGCGCCCGACTATATTACGATCGATATTGCTCATGGCCATTCGAATGCGGTCATCGAGATGATCGAACATATTAAGAAGCATTTACCAGAAAGCTTCGTCATTGCCGGAAATGTCGGTACACCTGAAGCTGTCAGAGAGCTCGAGCATGCTGGAGCTGACGCAACAAAAGTCGGCATCGGCCCAGGTAAAGTATGCATCACGAAAATCAAAACAGGATTTGGCACTGGCGGATGGCAGTTAGCAGCACTTCGCTGGTGTGGAAAGGCAGCGACGAAGCCGATTATTGCTGACGGTGGCATTCGTACGCATGGAGATATCGCAAAATCCGTTCGCTTTGGCGCTTCCATGGTCATGATTGGCTCCCTTTTTGCAGGGCATGAAGAATCACCTGGTGATACCGTTGAACGTGATGGGAAGCGATACAAAGAGTACTTTGGGTCTGCTTCTGAATTCCAAAAAGGTGAGAAGAAAAATGTTGAAGGAAAGAAGATGTATGTTGAGCACAAAGGTACTCTTCAAGACACATTGAATGAAATGGAACAGGATCTCCAATCAGCGATTTCCTATTCTGGTGGAGACAAGTTAGAATCCATTCGCACCGTGGATTATGTTGTAGTAAAGAACTCGATTTTTAACGGTGATAAAGTTTATTAATCCACTAAATGAAAAAAGGACCGGCACATTGTAAAAAATGCGCCGGTCCTTTTCTTTATAGTATTTTTAAACGCCATTACCTTTGCCAGATGTTAATGACCAACCATGTTGAATACTGTCACAAGTAATCATAAAAAGTACCATTGAATAGGAAAGCGATGTCGCCAATCGCACCGATGCAAAAGAAAATAAAGTAATAACTTGCTTTTGTAATATCTTTGTTGAAAAGCTCTTGAATTGCTTGGATAAAAATTTGATCAAATTTAAACCAACTTAATATCCAACCTATAATTAAAAAGCTAACGATGGTCATGATTCACAATCCTCCCACTCCGCGCACGATCTGTTACTCCAATTTTATCACAATTCCTGGCTTAATCACTCCACAATCCCTCTCAACAGAATATCATTCCTTCTCACAATCCTCTTCTTAGAACCAACAAAGAAATAGTATGTTTTAACTACTTTTAAAATGCTAGTTTTATGTCTATTGTTCTAATTTTCTTGAAATGAAAGGTGATTCCTACATTTTACACGAAGAAGAACTAGGTAGTAGATAGTAAAAAATCAGTACTTATAAAAAATACTTCGAGATAAACAGGTTTCAAGGCTTTTTACATCATGATTTCTAGAATCAAATCAAATAGAAGATACTAAAAAAGAGGAGATGATGAGTTGAATCGAAATCTAAAAATCTGCTTTGTAACTATCCTTCTAATCCTTCTTATTCTCCCTGCTTTCACAACTTATGATGATGCAAGCGCAGATAAAACAAACAGTACCCTTTCCACACAACTTAATCAAATACTAACGGATGAGCGATTAAATGGCGCTATTGCTGGAGTTAGTGTTAGATCAAGTAGCACAGGTGAACTGCTTTATGAGAATTACGGTGATACACGTTTAACACCTGCTTCTAATATGAAGCTATTCACTGCGGGAGCTGCACTTGAAACGCTTGGACCTGATTATCGTTTCAGCACGGAACTTCTAACTGATGGGGAACTAAAGAATAGCAAGTTGAAGGGTGACCTCTACCTAAAAGGTAAAGGTGATCCAACCCTTCTTAAAGAAGATTTCGACGAACTTGCTCAATCTCTAAAAGATAAAGGGGTACATAAGATACATGGAGATTTGATTGGGGACAACAGCTGGTATGACGATGAACCTCTCTCTCAAGATATGGTTTGGTCAGATGAAGATAATTATTACGGAGCTAAGGTGTCTGCTCTAACGGCATCACCAAACGAAGACTACGATGCTGGTACCGTTATAGTGGAGGTTTATCCAGGAAAAAAGCCAGGTGATCATGTTGATGTACAACTTTCACCCTCTTCAGATGTTATAACAATTGAAAACCGCGCCAAAACGGTCAAATCTGGTGAAGATGCAAAACTAACGATTTCACGAGAACATGGCTCAAACACAATCTTAATAGAAGGTGGAATCACTAAAGACTCTTCCCGTAAGCGCGAGTGGATTGCGGTATGGGACCCGGCGCAATACGCGCTTAGTTTAATGAAGCAATCACTTAAAAAAGCTGGAATTAAATTCAAAGGTGAAACCCGATTAAGTCAAACACCAGATGGCGCTACTCTCCTAATTGAAAAGAAATCGATGCCACTATCCGATCTACTTATTCCTTTCATGAAGCTAAGTAACAATGGCCATGCTGAGTTATTAGTAAAAGAAATGGGAAAAGTGAAGAAAAATAAAGGTAGCTGGGAGGCGGGATTAGAAGTGATGACAAACTTTCTGAAACAAGAAGGCCTGAATACGGATGAGATGCGACTCCGAGATGGTTCTGGTATTTCTCACGTCACTTTAATTAAGCCAAATCAACTTTCTGAATTTCTCTATCACGTTCAAGATAAAAGCTGGTTTGAACCTTTCTTTCATTCTCTTCCGATTGCAGGTGATTCCGAACGACTTACTGGTGGCACACTTCGATATCGGATGAGAGACACGCCAGCAGAACAAATCGTACATGCCAAAACCGGCTCATTAACCGGTGTCTCTTCCCTTTCAGGTTATGTGGATCAAAACGATGGATTAACCTTCTCCATTATCCTCAATCAATTTGTGGAAGAAGATGATATCAAAGATATTGAAGACGAAATTGCTGTCGTTCTAGCAACTTACTCTGAAGACACAGAAAAATAAGTAGGCAAAGGGAGATGGTTGTCTCCCTTTATCATTGATTTGGAAAAGTCATAGTAACTTTTGTCCATTTCTCATATTCACCTTGTTCAAATTAACCATTAATCCAAAAAAAATTCGCCTACAAAGGCACATTCTTTCTTTCCAAAAAACGTTCAGGAAAATCCGTCATGATCGCAGATACTCCTGCTTTCCTTTAATTCATTCATTTGATCTTGGCTATTAATCGTAAACACACGAAGAGGATAACCGGCTTCTATTGCTTGTTTTCCTTCTTTTGACAGCGCAAACGAAGCTTCACAGTGAAGGGCATTCGCATGTGAAATTTCTGCTTTCTTCATGATATTTGCTGGCATTCCTTCAAATAGAAATGCTTGCTCTAGAGACGCATTCAGCTCACTAAATTTTTTTAAGCTAATGCTATTAAACGATGAGATGATTACCCGATCCATCATCTTAGTTTCCTTGATGCAAGCCAGAACTTTTCGTTCCATCCCTTCATATGAAAAAACATCTTTCTTTAATTCGATGTTCACCTTCATAGCTGGGTTTTCTGATTTTATTAACTCAAGAACTTCTCGTAATAAGGAATGGCTTCGTTTGAAAAATGAGGATGAAACCAGCTTCCTGCATCATATAATCTTTAATTGATTGAATGAAATATCTTTCACAAATCCAATTCCATTCGTCGTTCGATCAATTTGCTCATCGTGAATCACAACTAATTCGCCGTCTTTTGTTAACTGTACATCAAGTTCTATTCCGTCTGCTTTTGTCGCACAAGCTGCTTGAAAAGCTGCCATCGTGTTCTCAGGAAAGTCTCCACTGCACCCTCTGTGAGCGTATATCTCCATTCGCTTACTCACACTTCTTTCCCCCTTCTCTTTCATGCTGTAAGAAAGAGAAACTAATAAGGTAGGCTCATCAGTTTCATCCATTTATTTGCCCTGCTTTTTATTTGCTATTTCAAGTGCACGATCTGTTTCTTTCGCAGCTTGATCCATTGCTTTCTGCGGATCCATTCCCTGATACAAACTTTCCAACGCTGTTACAACTTTTTGTCTTGATTCAGGAAAGACGGAGATTAGCGCACCCTGCGTTGCATTTGTTGCCTTCGTATCATGAAGCTGATCCACCGTTACTTTCAATTGCGGGTATTCTTCCCATTGTTGCTTCACGACATCTTCATCATATGCTTCCGGGTTGATCGCAAAGTAACCTGATTCAGTGTGCCATTTCGCTTGTACTTCCGGAGTCGAAAGATACTTCATGAACTCCCATGCACCCTGTTGCTTTTCTTCTGTAATGTCTTTAGACATCCAGAGGGAAGCTCCACCAATAACAACACCCTCGCGCTCCGCATCGTCTGGAACTGGAAGGTAAGAGACGCCTACATCAAACGGTGCATTATCGACAAGTCCTTTGATGCCTGCTGAAGAATCAAGGTACATTGCCATTTTTCCTGATTGGAATGCCGCTCTCATGTCATCCCAGTTTTGACCAACATTGTAGAACGTACCATCATCGTACATGTCTTTAATCAAGTTAAAGACCTCTAATCCTTTTTCATCGTTGAATGTTGCATGTTCTGCATTGCCGTCTCTTCCGTTTCCATGATCTACATATAAACCACCCTGTGAAGCTAGCAATTCTTCAAAGAACCATCCGTAGTTGAGGATTGAGAAACCATATTGAGATGTATTCGATCCGTCTTTCACTGTTAATTTCTCAGCAGCGTCTTTTAGTTCAGTGTATGTCATAGGTGCTTGCTCAGGATCAAGACCTGCTTCCTTAAAGGCATCCTTGTTGTAGACAAGTACAGGCGTAGATGAATTGAATGGCATCGAATAGTGTTTGTCATCTACTGTGTAGTAGTTTGAAATATTGCTTTCCCATTGAGATGTATCAAAGTTATCTTCATCGATAAACTTTTGTACCGGTTGAATTTTGCCACTGTCGATCATGTATTTCGTTCCCACTTCAAAAGTTTGCATGATCGCAGGTGCATCTTCTGTTCCAGCAACCGTATTAAATTTCGTAAGTGCTTCTTCATATGTTCCCTGGAATACAGGCTTAACTTCTACTTCGTCTTGGGATGCATTGAAGTCTGCCGCAAGGTCATTTAATGTCTTCTCCAGGTCGCCGCTCATCGCATGCCAGAACACGACTTCTGTCTTGCCTGAATCCCCTTCAGATGATGAATCACTTTCTGCATTTGAACTTGAGGAATTAGCGTTACCACATGCACCTAGAAACACCAGTAGTAGAGACGATAAGATCAATACTATTTTCTTCACTATATTCACTCCTTCTATTTAATTGCACCTTGTGCTAAACCTTTCTGGAAATGCTTTTGACCTATGAATAATAGCATCAGCGTCGGAAGAATCACGATTACAACAGCTGCCATCACCACCCCCCAGTCTGTTGAAATTTCTTGCGTCTGCATTTGCTTCAGACCAATTTGGACCGTTCGGACACTCTCGTTGTTCGTAACGAGTAGCGGCCACAAATACATGTTCCATGTTGAAAGAAAGCTATAGATACCCAGTGTGATCAGGCTTGTCCTCGACACTGGGAGAACCACATTCCAGAAGAAGCGAAGACGGCTGATGCCCGCTACCATCGAAGCTTCGTATAGCTCAAGCGGAATCGTTTTGAACTGCTGTCTAAGCAAAAATGTGCCAAAAGCGAGCCCAAAGAATGGAATGGTTAATCCTGAATATTCATTGATCCAACCAAGCTTCTGGACAGTAAGGAAGTTCGGCACCATCGTTGCTTCCCACGGAATCATCATTGTGGAGATAAAGAGCATAAACAATAGGTTGCGCCCTTTAAATGTGATGAATACAAAAGCAAAAGCTGCCAAACTTGAAACGAGAAGCTGTCCAACCATCACTACAATAGAAGTAAAGAAGCTGTTCCATAGATAGTGAAGCAGCGGAACCTTGTCAAAAGCCGCTTTGTAATTATCGAGTGTAATCGTTTCGGGAATCAAGTTCCCTTGTAGCACCTCTCCGCCTTTCATAAAGCTAATCAAGAATGCATAAAGAATCGGAAACATCATCAGGATTGTGAATCCAATCAATAATGTATAAACCGTGATTTTTCGAGTGGCACTCATCGATAATGCACCTTCCTTTCGCCAATTTTGAATTGAAGGAGCGTTAATACAAGGATTCCGAAGAAGAGAATAACCGCCTGAGCACTTGCGGATCCGATATTGTAGTTAATAAAAGCATCCTTGTAGATGGAATAGACGATTACATTGGTCGACTCCATCGGTCCCCCTTTTGTAAGGATGTCAATTTGCCCAAACGTTTGAAACGCATTAATGAACGAAACCGTGATAATAAAGAAAAGCGTTGGTGATAACATCGGTAACGTGATTTTACGAGTTTGATAGAAATAGCCAACTCCAGAAATTCGCGCACTTTCATACAACCGTTCGTCAATATTCTGAAGTCCACCGAGAAGAATCAGAAAAGAAAACCCCGTGTTCATCCAGATCGTCGAAATCGATACAGCAATGAGAGCAAATTTCGGATCAAGAAGCCACTGAATTTCTGTCAATCCAAGGCTGTTCAACACCCTGTTAATGATGCCGATCGACGGATTGTACATGAACATCCAAATGACCGATGATGCGGCTACGCTCATTCCCATCGTGGAAGAGAACACCGTTCGAAAAACGCCGATCCCTTTTAATTTCTCATTCGCAATCAAAGCAAGAAACAAGGCAAGGATCACCCCAGCAGGTACGGTGTAGGCAACGAACAATAGCGTTGCACCTATACTCTTTTGAAAGGAAGGTGATGAAAATAAATACATATAATTTTCGATCCCCACAAAACTGACTGGAACGCCTTGACTATCTGTTAGGAACAGGCTTAAGTAAAGCGTCTTGATCATGGGATAGAAAAGAAAAACGGCGAATAATAGAATAGATGGCAATAAATACAGGAGGCCGACAAGAAAGGATGGAAGTTCCTTTTTTGTTGATGGATTTAGTTCATTTTCCTCGAGAACAGCTGCTTCATTTACACCATTCATGCCAGTACCTCCTGATGAATGGACTCATCTGTCGCAAGACATTTACCATTCTCCTGATCAAACGGAACGAGATCTTTTTCATCGATAAATAGGTCGACTTGGTCCCCAACCTGCACATCCCACTGCCCGCTCCACCTCGCAATCCATTGTTCCTCTTCTCCCATATCAAAAGAAAGCAGTGTCTCTGTTCCGAGAATCTCCACATTGAGTACTTCTACTGTCATCATTGGAGGACGTTGCCCGGCACGCTGAATATTCTCTGGTCGCACCCCGATCGTGATTTCTTTATGGGGGATCCCCTCTTCTAATCGAACTGGCGCCTGTCCTGCAATTTGCACGGTGTTTCCGTTCACACGGGCAGATGAAAGATTCATAGGTGGTGCTCCGATAAAGGAAGCAACAAACGTATTTGATGGTTCATTGTAAATATCAAGTGGCCTTCCCACCTGCTGAACCTGTCCACCATTCAAAATCATCATTCGATCGGCCATCGTCATCGCTTCTGTTTGATCATGGGTAACGTAAATCATCGTAATGCCTAGCTTCCGCTGAATTTGGCGGATTTCTGAGCGCATTTTCGCCCTTAACTTTGCATCCAAATTCGAGAGGGGCTCATCCATCAAGCAAATCGGGGAGTGTGTCACGATCGCTCTTGCGAGAGCGACACGCTGACGCTGTCCACCGGAAAGCTGTCCCGGCTTACGTTTCAAGTAATCTGCCAATCCAAGCATTTCTGCCGCTTCACGACAGCGCTCATTTTGCTCTGGCTTTTTGATTTTCTTCGTATGAAGACCGAATGTGATATTCTGCTCAACGGTTAAATGTGGATAAAGTGCATAGTTCTGAAACACCATTGAAAGATCTCGCTTGCTCGGTGGAAGTGCATTCGCTTTTGTACCACCGATCATTAAATCTCCGTCTGTCAGCTCTTCAAGTCCAGCAATCATCCGTAACATCGTGCTTTTCCCACAGCCAGAAGGTCCAACAAGAACAAAGAATTCACCCGGTTCAATTCTCACATTAATATTATTCAGCACATTCTTCTTTGCATCATAGGATTTAGAAACGTTCTTCAATTCTACTTTTCTCATGCTCCTCACTCCTCCTGAAATCGTAATTGTATTTCTTCCAAAGCCATGATCTTCCTGTTGAAACTGCTTCTGCTCCACTAGCGAGTGCTTGTTCTATGTGACTTGTATTCTTTATCAAACCGCCTGTAATCAATGGAAGATCCGTTTCCTTTTTCAACTGCTGTATCATTTCTGGTATAAGTCCTGGCATGACTTCCAGTGCATCCGGCTGAATCTCTTTGGTCGACTTCAGGCCATTGTGAACAGCATCTGTATCGATCAAAAACAGCCGCTGGATAGTCAGTAACCCTTCTTGCTTTGCTAGCTGAATCAATGAGCTTTTCGTTGTAACAATTCCGGTCGGCTTCACGAATTTCGATATGAATTCCAATCCTTCTTTGTCGTAGCTAATTCCTGGGATTTTCTCTATATGCAAGAACACATGACGATCATGCTTCTTTAACTTATCAACATAGCGCTTAATGACACTTATATTGCCCATCAGTAGAAATGCGGACTGAAGATCAGACTCAATGAACCGGTCAAAGCTCTTCGGATCCTTAATGGCTGCGATCATACGATCATCTTTCAACCGCTCGATAAAACTCTTTGTCTCCACTTCAGCACTAATCCTTTGCATAATAATAGAAACCATAAAAAACGCAGGGGGTTCTGTAAAAACACCTATGTTTTTTATGGTTTCTCGTCATCTCAACCTATTGCTATTCACTTGTCTTTCACAACCCTGATTCTACTCCCACATTGTAAATACAGTATGAATATAAACTCAGATTTTTATGAAGAGATGGTTAGTAGAGTGTAAATCAAACAAACATGGCAAATGGCAAATGCAAAAAACTCCTTTCTCATTAATGAGAAAGGAGTTTTTTGCATTTATTGATAATGACACTTTCAATAGATGTTTTTTGTAGATAAATTCCACTTTTCATATGTTCCAAATCTTCTTACAGTCTTTCACACCATTTCACTTTCTATTTTCTTGTCAGGGTAAAAGAGAACCTTCACATAGGAATCTTTCCTATTAATGATGTTATCGAAGGTTTCTGGGCCATCTTCAAGAGATAATCCGTGTGAAATCATTGGCTTAACATTAATTCCACCCGTACTCATATAGTGAATTGAAGAACGCCATTCTTGCCCTGGGAATGGTGAGGAAATAGCATTCCAGGATCCTAGAACTCTTAATTCGTTACGCACAATTTTTTCAAAGTAAAAACGCTCTATTTTGATATCTGCATATGGAATCCCCATGAAAACAACTTCTCCACCCTTTTTTGGTAAGGCAAAAACCTGGGAAGAAGTGACCGGTGAACCTGCTGATTCTATAGCTAAATCAACGCCAACACCATTGGTGTACTCCATAAGCTGTTCATGAGCAGGCTTTTTCAATGAATTAATGACAACATCCGCACCTAATTCTCTTGCTATTTCAAGCTTTGCAACGTCGATATCGATTGCATAAACTCTTTTCGCACCGAAGATTTTTGCCCATTGAACGGCAAGTAATCCAATACTCCCGCACCCCATAACAGCAACATCAGCACCAGGCTTGATACTCGTGCGGTAGAAACCGTGTGCTACGACAGAAGAAGGCTCGACGAGTGCAGCTGTATCGTAATCAACGTTATCTGGTAGAGGCATAATATGCGATTTAGGTAATTTTACAAACTCAGCATAAGCACCAGGGTGGCGCGCGCCAATCACAGTTAACTTAGCACAACGGGCTAGATCACCTTTTTGGCAATTTTCACATTCTCCGCAATAGAACGTCGGACATCCGACAACTCGATCACCTACTTGAACGTGCCTTACCTCCGAGCCAATCTTTGAAACTTCTCCTGCAAACTCATGTCCAAAAGTCATTCCAGGAACATATGGACCTAGTTTTCTATACCTGGATATGTCCGATCCGCATATACCAACTGCTTTCACTTTAATAATCACGTCATCTTCATTCTCGATGACCGGTTCAGACGAGTTTTCAAATCGAATATCTTGCTCATTATACAAGTTGAGAGATTTCATTCTTATCCTTCTCTCTATTGATTTATTATTAATTCATCGTTTATGCTGATTCGTTCCCCGACCTTCGCTTGCTTAACTTATAAAAAGCCAAGCAAACAATGACTGTATTAAAAATCACTTGATGTTCAAAGTAGAAATCTCCGACGATTCCAAATGGTCCGAGCATAAAGTCCAACAGTGCTTCCGTCATTCCTATCCCTCATTTCTTGATAAGCCCACGCTCAAAAAAACTTAAATTTCAGTTTATTACTTCTATAAGATTAGCCGACTGGAGTCAATAACACTTTGATTGCTTCTCCACTTTTAATCACTTTATATGCTTCTTCCCATTGAGTAATATCAAATTCGTGTGTGACTAAAGAGTTCGCTTTGACGCTTCCGTTGTTAATCAATTCTAGAGATGGTTCCCAGTCAGCTGAATTCTGGCTTCTGCTTCCAATGACGCGAATTTCCTTTTGGATAATTTTCTCTAGATCAAATTGAACTTCAGGGTTAGCGAAAATACCAACTTGTGCATATTGTCCCTTTTTCCTCAATAGATCTAACCCTTGTTTAGCTGCTGGAACAGCTCCAGAACATTCGAATACGACATCTGCACCGTACCCATCTGTAAGACTATTAACCAGTTCTCGAATGTTGTCTTCTTGGATATTCACTACATGATCGATGCCTAATTCCTTTGCTTTATCCAAACGGACTTTATCGTTCGTAAGGCCTGTAATTAATACGATCGCCCCTCTACTTTTTGCCACCTGAGCCGTAAACAATCCAATCGGTCCCGGCCCCATCACGACAACGACATCCTCATTCTTAATTTCTGTTTTTGTTACAGCATGATGCGTACATGCGAGTGGCTCAGTCATAGCTGCTGACCTATAATCAACATTATCAGGGAGAATATGGACACTATCTTTGTGTGCAATTAAATAGTTGGCAAACCCACCATCTTGCTGGGTTCCTAACCCTTTACGATAATTGCATAAGTTATAGTCACCAGACTTACAATACTCACATTCACCACAAATATAAAAAGTGGTTTCGGAAGTAACTCGATCTCCAACGTTAAATTCTGTAACATTTGGTCCTACTTCAATCACTTCTCCAGAAAACTCATGTCCAAGCGTAACAGGGAACCGAACCTTATAATGTCCTTCATAAGTGTGAATATCTGACCCACAGATTCCAGCGTATTTCACTTCAATTTTCACTAAATCATTCGCAACTATGGGTTCTTCTTTTTCTTGAATGTCTAAATTCCCAAATCCAGGTGCTGTTTTCACTAGAGCTTTCATATACATTCCTCCTGGTCAATCTAGCATTTTTATTCGAGATCATAGAATTAATTAAACAAGCTAAACACTTTATAGATAAGCCAGTTGACTAAGTTACCACCCTGATCGATACTAGAAATTTTAGTTGAACCTTCCGGCATATTGAAATCAGCATTGATCGCCATTTGGGTAAACATCGGCGCGACATCTGTTGCGATATAGAGCGAAATTCCGATCATAATCGTACCTACGATAACAGAATGAACGATATTTCCTCTTGCAGCGCCGACGATAAATGCCACTACGAACGGAATCGTAGCTAAGTCACCAAAAGGTAATAGCGCATTACCAGGGAGAATAACTGCTAGAGCAACGGTAACCGGTACAAGAATAAGAGCTGTCGAAATAACTGCCGGATGTCCAAGCGCTACTGCAGCATCAAGACCGATATGTATTTCTCTATCACCAAACCGTTTCGATAACCATTCTCTTGCAGATTCCGAGACTGGCATTAGCCCTTCCATTAAGATCTTTACCATACGAGGCATCAAGACCATGACGGCTGCCATTGCCATACCGATTTCAATTACATCACCAACGCTATAGCCTGCTAGAATACCAATGACGGCACCTAGAAAAAGTCCAATAAAGATTGATTCTCCGAAAATACCAAAGCGTTTTTGGATCGTATCCGGATCTGCATTCCAGTTTTTCACGACTGGGGTTCTTTGTAATAATTTCACTAAAAATATACCTGGTGCATAAGAAATCGTACTTCCTGTCGCGATCGACACTCCTGGTAGTTCAAAGAATTCGCTAACCATAGGTGCTGTCCAGTCCGCAACTTTAAGTGCGATAACTTGGAATATCACTGCAGCGAGTAAACTTTGGATGATGCTACCGGAGATGGCATATACCATTGCAGCCATGAAGGTATAGTGCCAAAAATTCCAAATGTCCACATTCATCGTCTTAGTTGTTTTCGTCACTAGCATGATCACGTTCACTAGTAAACCAAGCGGAATGATAAATGCCGCAACACCTGATGCCCAGGCAATAGATGAGGACGCTGGCCAACCAACATCAATAACGTTTAGTTCGACCCCTAATCGATCTACCATCCCCTGCGCGGCAGGTCCCAAATTATTCACAAGCAAATCAACTACTAAGAAGATCCCAACAAATGCAACACCGATCGTTAATCCTGAACGAAACGCTTTACCCGGTTTCTGGCCGAATAATAAACCCAGTAAGAAGATCGCTACCGGCAAGATAACGGTTGCACCTAAATCTAAAAAGCCTTGTACGATATTTACGAATCCTTCCATCGACTTTTCCTCCCAACATTATGAAACTAATCTACTTCACTTTTAATAAATGAAGTAGATTCATCTTACTTCCACTCTACTTCTTAAGCTCTTCAAGAATTTTCTTCTTCGTATCATCTGTTCCAATTCCAGTTAGGAATGAACGAGCATTAATGACTGGAAACGGATATTCCTTCTTCGTCATGGCCGTTGTCACAAGCAAATCTGCCGTGTCTACATATCCACCTACTTCGGTGATTTTGATCTGAACAAGATCCAATTTCAGTTGATGTTCTTTTGCCATTTCTTCAATTGCACCGTTCACTATTGTTGATGTTGCAATTCCTGCTCCACACGCGACTAACACTTGTTTCTTTTTCATAATTACTCATCTCCCTTTAGCATATTTAGTGAAACGTTTACTTTATCAATTGCCTCACACGATGATCGTTTATTTCTGGAGTTCTTCTAAAATCTGTTTTTTTGTATCATCTGTACCGATACCAGTTAGGAATGAACGAGCATTAATGACTGGAAACGGGTATTCCTTCTTCGTCATGGCCGTTGTCACAAGCAAATCCGCCGTGTCTACATACCCTCCTACTTCGGTGATTTTGATCTGAACGAGATCCAATTTCAATTGATGCTCTTTTGCCATTTCTTCAATTGCACCGTTGACTATGGTCGATGTTGCAATACCTGCTCCACATGCGACTAACACTTGTTTCTTTTTCATTATTTTCCATCTCCTTCTAAGGAATCACTATTTATTTTCTCTTTGATCAGTTGTTTAATATTTGTTTTATTTTGTTCAGTCACCAAATACTGTAATGTCTCTTCACTCTGGAATATTTGCATTAACTGCTGTAATAAGGAAAGTTGTGAATGAGCTTCATCCATTGCAAGCATGAAAACTAATTTTACTGGAGTGGTCTCACTATCATCACCCATCACTCCAAAATCAACTGTCTCATTCAAAACACCCATACTAATGGTCTTTCTATTAACGTGATGAACATCTGTATGAGGGATAGCAACTGAAACACCTGCAGTCGGTAATCCGGTTGCAAATTCAAATTCCCTCGTTATAATGGCATCGATAAAGCTTTCCTTTACAAGATTATTGTTAACAAGATTACGTCCCATTTTTGTTAACACTTCTTCTTTTGCTGTACATTCTAGATCCAGAAGAATGACAGATTCATCAAAAAATAATTCACTCATTTTTTCACCTCATCAAATTTTTCAGTTACAACGTTCTCAGTCTTCAGAATAACTTTTCATTATTTCATGAATTTCTTCGACTGAATCCGAGTGAATCAATCGATTTCGGTCTCTCTCAGAACCTGCAAGCTTCATTAGTTGCATCAACGCATGGATGTGTTTCTGCTTGTCTACTGCCGCGATGACAATAACCAGGTTAATCTTATATTCCGAACTGAATGTCACTCCATCTTCTAATTTCAATAAGCTCATTCCAACTTCATTCACACCTTCCTCAGGTGCTGCATGAGGAATCGCAATGTTTGATCCAATTACGATATAAGGATCTTCACATGAACGATGAAGCATGGCCTCTACGTATTCAGGTTGAATATGTCCCTTCTGAATTAAGGGCTCTGAACTAATTCGTATCGCCTCTTCCCATGAATGAACGGATTTTCTCGCTGTGATATTGCCCGGAAGAATTAATTCATGTAAATTCATATCAATGTTTTTAACCGTTTGTTTAACAGAAGATGCTTCCTCTCGGTTAATGTACATTTGCAAATCTCTAGCTAGCTTCGTTTCATTCTTGATCACTGAATGGTTTCTAATAATATCGATTAAATGATTGACGTTAATATCGTTTGGGATGTACCCATAGAGTTCAAGCATGACTTGTCTTCGTAGACGATATTTTTCATCAGAACCAAGAAAGGCTCTGGACACAAATAATTTCTTATCTGTCTCAAGGAAAGTTGGTGAGAATACAATGTCGTAATCTAGTCCATACTCCAGAAAGCCCCGCACAGATAGAGAATCCATAAATACAAATTCAGGAAATAATTCTCTCAACTCATTAAACATTAATCCAGATACTGATACTCCTTGAGGACAAACAACGATCGCTTTGGTTTTCTTCTCAATGCTATCGCCATGTCTTCTCATCCACCCACCAATCAACATCGTGATATAGGTTGTTTCACTCTCAGGAACTTTCTTACCAATCAAGTCTTCAAGTGGCCCAACGCATCTTTTCACAAGATGATGCAACTCCTTAAATTCATCACTCAATGAGTCGGGAATTTCAATTGTTTCAGTAAGCTGATATTTAATTCGATAGTAGGCTGGCTTTATATGCTGTAATAAATTGTTTAGCAGTTGCTCTTTATTTTGTAGGTAGATACAAGTGCTTTTTTCAAAAAGCTGTAGCATCGTATCCATTGCAGGTACTAAATCTGGTATGGTATCAGCTTCTGTTAAATATTCTGACCAATAGACATTCGTTGTTAATAAGTGCAGCGAGCAGAACAACCGTTCTTCAACCGGTATTTGTTCGGTATGACGGAATAGCTCTTCTGTAGCCTGGTATTCTTTTGTATTAGATAGATTTTGATAGTTAATCGAAAAAGTCTTAAGTAAATGACCATTCTGAATTCGTTTCAGAATTAATATAAAGATATAAGGCATCGTAGATATCTTTTCATCAGTGAATTTCAAATTCAATTTACACTCAATATTTTCAATTCGTTTCATGAACTCATCTACTTCTTCTTCTTGAATGTTGGCTAATTTCTTTAGAATCGTTATTCCACCATGATTTTGAAGAAGCAAATAGGTTACATTAATGAGTAGTTTACGTATTTGAAACTCCTTACCTTCCAACACATAACCTGACTTCCTTGAATAACGAATGATGAGTTGATAGTCATCCAAAAATGTTTGAACCTGTTTCATATCACTCAGAATAGTATTCTTACTAACAGCCAATTCGCTGGTAAAATGGTTTAATGAAAGCTCTTCTTCGTAGCTTAAGAGCATTAAGATAATGAGATGAACTCGCTGTTTCTCTGATAGTACCGCTGTTTCAATTGACGCTTCTTTTTCATCACCAGTAAGCGTTGTGAAAACCGATTGATCAATGATGAAATGTCCCTGTCTTGTTCTTTCGATTACCGGAAGGTCCTTAGTCATCAGCCATTCGTTCATTTTGTTAACGCTGTAACCAAGTTGTCTACGAGTTAAGTTGTATTTCTTCTCTAAAGCCATACTAGTGATCCTTGGATTACCAATTAGTTCATCCAAAATTAACTTGCTTCTATCACTATTTGACAACTCTAGCCCCCCTTTCAATATTTATTGTAGCACCCGTATCCGCCAAAATGATTACGCTTTCATCCCAAATTGTCGGACAGTTTATGTACATCATCGTGATTTAAAAAACGAATAAATAGCATTCGGAATGGTAACATCATCATAAAATTATAATAAATCCCAATTATAATAGGTTTTTTAACAAAAATCTCTAATTTTACTAATTGGGCTACTTTATCTACAAACCCTCAATTTTCCCTGCAATCTAAAAAACGTCAAAAAAAGAACCCCTCATTGGAGTCCCATAGGTTATATCTCTTCATATACTCTTTTAATACGAAGATGTAGTAATAAAGGGTATGAATCATCGTAATCGATAGAACCTCGCAAGCTTTCCCTGATGCTTTTCACCAGGTTCTAACACGAAATCTTCTACTACCTCAAATCCTAGTTTTTCAAGAACTCGAGTGGAGCCCCTATTCTCAACAAGGCAGCACGTTTCGAACGCTACAAATCCTAATTCCATTTGACCAAATGAGATCGCCTCTTCAGCTGCTTTAGTAGCAATGCCTCGATTCCAAAAAGCCGGCGCTATCCAATAATCGATCGCTCCTATACGATCGCGTTCACGTCTCACAGAAATGCTTCCAGCAAATTTGTCATCAGCCACTATAGCAAACGCGTAATGATTACCTGCTTGTTGCTCTTTAGAAACGGTTGTAAACCACTCTCTTGCACCATTTTCCGGATAAGGATCAGGAACATTGGTTGTGCTAGATATCTCTTGCGATGAAACATATTGTTGTATAAGCGGAATATCTTCTTCTTTTAAGAATCGTAGCGTTACACTCACCCTCGTTATCCCCTTCCTCTCTTCACACGTTCTATGTATCTGGAATGCCTTTGACTAATATGATTTTCTTTTGAAAAACATCACGTCACTAAATGCGATTCCGATCGCCAATCCAAAGGAAGTGAAAAAATCATACCCATTTATTCCGGAAGAAGTAAGAAAGGAAACGGTCACATTCATAGCGCTTAGTCCTGCAAACCACACAAGAAACTTTACGATCTTTTCTTTCTTTTCAGTGTTGTTCATTTTACTCGTATTCCAAACTGCTAGAATCACAAGATAAAGAACGTAAAGGAAAAAGTAAGCTATGCATCCGAGTATAATCGGCATTGAATAAGCAAAACTGTCATTCCAGTAGACGATAAAAGCCATCAAACCTAAACTTATGAGGACAAAGATAAACAAAATACCATTTAACCGATTCATTTTCTTCACTTTCCACGGATCTTCTCCTTTTATATTAGGCTCTTTTCTAAAGCTAGGAATACTTATTAACTTCCTCAATTGATAAATTACCTTAAGCCACGTACGATAAAATTTTTTCCTTCACACCACCAATATTGGTAAATAGAATGTAAGTACCTTTTTTTGTTTTGATTACAACTGTATCAGTGCTTGCATAAGGATTGCCAATTCTAATAGCTGACTTATCTTCACCACCATACGTGGGATCATAATCAACTTCAGTTATATCAGATAATAGTATTTCAATTTTACTTAACTGCCATTTGATCACGAGATTTTCATTTTTTTAGTCACATTAATTTCGAATAGTTGCATTTGATTCACCCCCTACCTTCTATTAATATACGGATGTGCAAATCAGATAGTTTCAATTATTAGGAATATTGAGTGATTTCTTAACGGATGCTATCACTTTGCTTCTACTCGTTTGTTTTTATATTTTTTGAAAGCAGCGTAAGTAGCCGCAGTAGTTGGCTTTACAACAATACCCCTTCCATGACAATGTTTTTCTTAGCTTGATCATTAACTTTCTCAAGTAGAATATGAATTTTTCCTATAGTATCTTGAATAGAATGTAGTATTTGGCAAATCATAAGTAGGAGCCATTCATCTTTGCGTCAACCTTCCATAGGCTCAAACAGGGCTTTGGTTGCCAAAGTCCTATTTTAAAACTCATCCATTGACGACGCGATTTGCATTACTTCTCTTATGATAAAACCAAAAATATGTTCAAAAATTAGGAGGTGTTTCCGATAGGGTTTATTTGGAGCTTAATCATTGGTGGAATAATTGGTTGGCTTGCTGGCGCCCTTACAGGTCGCGATGTGCCGGGTGGAATTATTGGAAATATTATTGCTGGATTTGTTGGTGCCTGGTTAGGTACGCTTATATTAGGTAGTTGGGGACCGGATATTGGTGGGTTTAGCATTGTCCCAGCTATTATAGGCTCAGTCATCTTAGTATTAATTGTGAGCTTTATTATGGGAAAAACCCGCACTAAATGAGAAGCATAGCTTAACTAAAAGGTTTCTATTCAAGTAAAGAAAGAAGCTCAATTCCATTGTAGAATTGAGCTTCTTTCTTTTAATTATTTGATTAGAAATGAACATCATTACTGATCAAGATCCTATACAGCAATCACCTGAGACGAAACAATTAGCAACAGTAAGATTGATCTATGACTACACAGAGAAAGTGAAACATTTTAACCAAACAACGTTCGATTGAAAAAAGTTATCACTAATTCAATTATGATGTATCTTGTTTTTTGGTATTTCAATTTGTATAAAGTCACCTAACGCATGCGGAACACCTATTGCCACAACAATTGAATCGGCAGTTAAATAAGTAAAAGCACTCGAAATATCCATTTTATCTGCTTGTGAAAATAGATGTAGTAGTTCTTCATTACTTAAAGTTGAAATATATTCTTTCACTTCATTTGTATATTCAGATGATGAAATTGAAAGAATTTCCCCTTCTTTAAATGCCTTAACAAACGTGTCGTCGATCGTGACTAAATCACTTAATGTTTCTTTTTTACCTGTTTTCATATTGATTATTGTTGAATAAAATAGATGTACTGGATAACTTTGAATTGGACTCGTTATTAATCCCTGATAGGTAAAACTAACAACTTCATCACTAAGGAAAGTTGTCTTATATTTTATGTCGCCTGAATAACCTTCATAAAAACCATTTTCAAAAAAATAAGTTGCCTCTTTTGCAATTACACTGTTGATTGTTTTTTCTTTATCAACATCTCCACCAGATAATTGGGGATAATCGACTGAAAGATGACCTTTTGTATAATGCTTTCTAATAATGTTGATTTGATTATCCATTTCTTGTGCATTCTCTTTAGTTGCTGTTCGTTGATTTATCACTACATCATTACCCGTGCTCACACTTATAGCTGCTTCACTTTTTTCTTTACTAAAACTCGATACCAACAATAGAGATAAGACACCGACTATCACTACTTTTCTATCCATTAGATCACTCCGAAAGTTGATTTTTAAATTTGTACATTTTTATTAGTTTAAGCGATTTTTCAAAATATATTTTATACAGTTAGCTCTTATAAACATTCTTCAACAATCCAGCCACATGTTGTTGATACCAAACATTTCAAATGGATTTGAATCACTCAAGCTTTTATTTCACATTAAAAGGAGCCTATCTTATGACAGATAAGCTCCCCATTGTTCACTACAACTCAGAAGAAAAAAATTCTTTTAAAAAACTAATAATAATAAGTGCATTAAAAATTTTGCAACCATTTCCTTAATCAACAGAGATGCTACCCGGTAACGGAATATCATTCCACCTAAATAATTCCACAAATTCCCAAATACGCTTCTTGCTCTCACACATGACCATTATAAATAATTCTCCTGTTCCTGACTTCGCTATTAAGAGAATCTGGAAGTCGGATTGTTCACTCGCAAGAAAAAAAGCAGTTCAATCAAGAGCACATCTTTCGTGTTGTACTCCTGAAAAAACTGCATTATCAGAAACCATCATTGGTTTTTATCCTATTCTTTTTGATCCGTAATCAGCATATGACCTGGAGCATGCGTAATCATGATTTCAGGCTTCACGTTCAAACCAACAAACTGTGGTGTCACGCCACATGCCCAAAAAACGGGGATTCGTTCTTCGTCATCAAAAGGTGTAAATTCTCCATAGTCAGGCTGTTCAATTTGTTGAATTCCAATTTCTGATGGATCACCAATATGGATCGGGGCTCCGTGAGCCAGTGGAAACTTTGATGTAATCGCAATCGTTTCCTCAAGTTCCTCTTTCTTGATTGCCCTCATGCTGACGACCATTTCGCCTTTGAAACGTCCGGCATCAACACAAGAAATCGATGTTTGATACATTGGAACAACGCGATCCAATTCTTGGTGCAACAAACTGATGCCCACTTCAACGAGTGCCCTCTCGAATGTAAAACTGCATCCGAGTAGAAACGTAACAAAATCATCTTGCCAGACGCCCTTCAGATCAAGCGTCTCCTTCTCAAGCTCCCCGTTTTTATAAATGCGGTATTTCGGTAGGTCGGTACGAATGTCTGCATCTGCAATACGCGGCATGACCTGCCCCGCTTCAAGAACATCTACAACGGGACATGGCTTCGGGTTTCGCTGACAAAATAACAGAAACTCGAAAGCATACTCGGCGGGGAGTGTAATCATATTCGCCTGTAAATAACCATCACATATCCCTGAAGTCGTCCCGCTTTCAAGATTATCTCGATATTTAAGTCGCTGCGCTTGAGGGGTTGCCATCACGTCATCTCCTTAAGTTCATATATTTCAAGAAACTTTGTATTAAAATCGCCTTCGACGAACTTCTCATGTTTAAGTAGTTTCTGATGAAAAGGAATCGTGGTTTTAACACCTTTGATCATGAATTCACTCAGTGCTCGCTTCATTCGCTGCATCGCTTCTTCACGAGAGGCACCATAAGTAATCAGCTTTGCTACCATCGAATCATAGAATGGTGGAATGACATAGCCAGGAAAAACAGCGGAATCTACTCGGACTCCAAAACCACCAGGAGGTAGATACGTTTCTACTTTTCCAGGTGATGGCATAAATCCATTATCGGGATCTTCCGCATTGATGCGGCATTCGATCGCCCATCCTGTCAGGCTAACTTCCTCCTGTGTGAGAGTCAGCCTTCTGCCATCTGCGATCTTTATCTGTTCTTTAATCAAATCAACACCAGTGACCATCTCTGTTACAGGATGTTCAACCTGAATGCGCGTATTCATTTCCATAAAATAGAAACTTCCACTCTGATCATAAATAAATTCTACCGTTCCAGCACCGGCATAATTGACTGCCTTTGCTGCTCGAACAGCTGCTTCACCCATCTCGAATCGAACTGATTCATCTAGGGCAGGGGACGGTGTTTCCTCGACCAACTTCTGCATGCGCCTTTGAATTGAGCAGTCGCGTTCTCCTAGATGGATAACGTTCCCGTGAAGATCAGCGAGAATTTGAATTTCAATATGACGGAAATCTTCGATGAACTTCTCAAGATAAACACCCGGATTTCCGAATGCTTTTTCTGCTTCCTGTTGCGTCATGTTAATCGCCTTAATTAACTCACTTTCTTCTTTCACAACGCGAATCCCTTTACCGCCACCACCGGCTGTTGCTTTAATGATGACCGGGTAACCCATTTCATCAGCTAATTCAAGCGCTTCTTCTTTACTATTAATGATACCTTTCGAACCTGGAACGACTGGAACGCCTGCGTCTTCCATCGTCTTTCTGGCAATATCTTTAATTCCCATCTGGTTGATCGCTTCTTTACTTGGACCAATAAACGCGATGTTGCAGTCTTCGCAGATCTCTGCGAAATCTGCGTTTTCTGCGAGAAATCCGTAGCCAGGGTGAATCGCATCAACATTTGCATTCGTTGCAATCGTCATGATGTTCCCCACGTTCAAGTAACTCTCTTGAGAAGAAGTTGGTCCAATACAATAACTTTCGTCCGCTAATTGTACATGAAGCGCCGCTCGGTCTGCTTCTGAATACACAGCTACCGCTGTTAGATCTAGCTCATGGCAGGCACGAATGATTCGAACGGCAATCTCTCCACGGTTTGCGATAAGTACTTTCTTCATTTCCATTCCCATATGACCCTCTCCTATTCTGGTTTCACTAAGAATAGCGGTTGACCGAATTCAACAAGGTCACCATTTTTCACAAGGACTTCTATGATTTCACCACTCACATCAGCTTGAACATCATTAAACATTTTCATTGCTTCTAGAACACATACGACCGTTTCTTCCTGAACGGAATCTCCTACATTGATAAATGCTGCATCTTCAGGAGATGGCGAAGAATAGAACATACCGACCATTGGCGACTTCACCGTAAGTGTTTCCGTAGTTTCCTTGAACGCTTCCTCGCCCTGTTCAGGATTCACATCCTCCTGCCCACGCTCCTCAACTGCAGGAGGAACTTGACTTCCTGACCTTAGCTGTTCACTCTTCCTATTATCTTCCACGTGCGGGTTCTGGTTTTTCACCTTCACTACGAAGCTATCATGCTCGTAATGGACTTCATCTACTGTAGAACCATTCACATATTTAATGATTTCAATAATTTCTTTTGAATTTAACATGTTGTATTCTCCTTTAACGACGAGGGTTAGATACCTTTCCTAACGTGCGGATGAACCGATCGTTCTCTTCATATGTTTCTTGTGCTTCTTCAACCGTTACTTCTCGAAAACGAATCTGACAGCCCGGCATGGCCTGCGCAAGGTAAGGAATATCACTTGAAATAATCGTGGCGATCCTGGTGTATCCGCCCGTTGTCTGACGATCAGACATCAGAATAATCGGATTTCCGTTTGCCGGTACTTGAATGCCTCCGAGTGGAATGGCTTCTGAAATGATATCAGCTGATGTGGCGTGCTCCACCTTCTCACCCTTCAAACGAAATCCCATCCGATCCGATTGCGGGGTCACCTCATACGTTGTGGACAGAAAGGTTTCAAGCCCTTTCTCTGTAAAAGCATGCTGATGAGGACCCATCACAACGCGAACCTCCAGCTCTTTTTGATAAACTGGAATTTCATCTGGATGTAGCGCGCGACCGCTTATGCCTTTCATTCCTCCAGAGCCATGAAGCACATCGCCTTTTTCAAGAGCTCGTCCTTCTATTCCACCGATTCCTGCTTTTAGATAAGTAGATTTGCTTCCCATTGCGAGCGGAACATCATATCCTCCTGCTACACTGATATACGAACGGGCTCCAGAAACGGGCTGACCAAATTCAAGCCTATCCCCTTCCTTCACCTTGAAGCTCTTCCACATCGGGATTTTTTCTCCGTTCACTTTAGGGGAAAGGTTACCACCACAAATCGAAATGACTGCATCATCAAGAACTTCTAATGCTGGTCCCATCACTGTCACTTCAAGAACGGCTTCATTTCTGGCGTTTCCTACGAGGAAATTAGCGATGTTCATAGAATAAGGATCCATTGCACCTGACACAACGATGCCATATTGCTGGTAGCCCTTCCGTCCACCATCCTGAATGGTAGAAAGTAGCCCCGATTTTATAACTTTAAAGATCGGTTTAGACATTGGCTTTCACTCCAACTCGCTGAATACGGACTCCTTCTTCTTGTAGGCGTTCTCTCAACTGCTGAACAAATCGAAGCGCCTCTGGTTCATCCCCATGTACACAAACAGTATCAGCCTGGATGGCCACGTCCTGTCCATTTACCGCTTTTACCTGGTGTTCATTAATCATGCGAATCACTCGTTCCACGGCTTGATCTGCATCGTGAATCATCGCATTTGGTTCGGACCGTGGTGTAAGAGCCCCATCAGGTTGATACGTTCGGTCTGCAAACACTTCTTGCGCCACCGTTAGTCCCACTTCTCTTCCCGCTTGAATTAATTCACTTCCTGCTAACCCGTATAAGATCAACTGAGGATTGACCGCATAGACAGCGCTTGCAATCGCTTTTGCAATGGCGGGATCTTTAGCAGCGTTATTGTAGAGAGCACCGTGCGGTTTGACGTGGTGAACAGTAGCCTGATGAACATTCGCAACACCATGGATTGCTCCGACCTGATAGGCAACAAGATTGAACACCTCATCAGGCGACATTTTCATATCACGTCTACCAAATCCACCGAGATCAGGATATCCTGGATGTGCACCAATTCCGACACCAAGTGAGTTTGCTACTTTCACCGTCTCCATCATCACGTTGTGATCCCCTGCATGATAACCGCATGCGATATTCGCTGATGAGATAAATTCCAAAACATTCTCATCGTTTCCAATTTTATAAGCACCAAAGCTTTCCCCTAAATCACTATTTAAATCAACCGACTTCATGATAGCCCACCTTCTTCTCTTCAGTTTCGACAACGTATTCTCCACGCTTGATCGCTTCTTTTATTTCGAGAAATTCTTGTTTACTAACTGAGACAAAACGCAAATAGTGACCAGACTCAAGTAGAATTGGTTTGTCACCTGTCGGATCGTATAATTTCACCGGCGTTTGCCCGATAATCTGCCAGCCTCCTGGTGATTCAAGCGGATAGATTCCTGTTTGTGAACCAGCTATCCCGACAGACCCTGGCGCGATTTCGGCGCGAGGATTTTCACGTCTTGGTGTTGCAATCGATTCAGGCATGCCACCTAAATAAGGAAAGCCAGGGACAAATCCCATCATATAGATCAGATAATCCTTATTTGAATGAGTAGCAATAACTTCTTCTTCACTCAGTCCATTATGTTCGGCTACAAAAGATAAATCAGAACCCGTTTCATCCCCATAATAGGTTGGAATGATATAAACAAGAGAAGCAGATTCTGCTTCTCTTTCTTGTTGTTGTTCGTTCATCTCTTCCAACTTCGCTCTTAACATGTTGTAAGATACTTTATTTGGAAGATAGTAAATCGTTAACGTTGTATAAGCTGGTACCCATTCCACAACACCGTCAATAGGATGTTGGTTTAAATTATCTGCGAACATTCTTATTTTCTGATTCGTTTCTTCTGAAATCTCGGTTCCGAATACAAGCTGGATGCCTGTATCTCCGAGTGGATAATAGTTAAGTTTCAAACATGTTCCTCCTAACGATTAAGAAAACAGCTGTGGAATTTTATCAATAAGTGTGACGATCGCTAAGTACGCCGTAATGATGAAAACAAATCCACCAAAAATCGTTAACCAGATCGGGTGTTTGTAATCGCCTACAATCGATTTCTTATATGCAGCAACCAGTAGTGTCCCTAAAGCGACTGGTAGGATCAACCCGTTGAAAGCTCCTGCAAGAATGAGGAGGAGAACCGGCTTACCGATGAAAGCAAAAATAATTGTTGAAACCGCAATAAACCCGATTGTCACACCTGAGTGATGGCGATCTACTTTCTTTGAGAGCGTACGTAGGAATGAAACAGACGTATACGCTGCGCCAACTACTGAAGTGATCCCCGCTGCCCAAAGAACGACACCAAACATTTTATAGCCGATCATACCAGCTGCTTGTTGGAACACGGATGCAGGCGGATTCGCCGGATCAAGTTTGAACCCTGTTGCCACAACACCCAACACAGCTAGAAATAGAAAGACGCGCATAATGGAAGCGATGAGAATTCCTGATACCGAGCTTTTCGTTACCTGGTGAAGATTCTCCTTACCAGAAATACCTGCATCAAGGAGGCGATGTCCTCCTGCAAATGTAATGTAACCGCCAACTGTTCCACCAACTAATGTAATAATGGCGAAGACGTCGATCTTATCTGGTGCAAATGTATGAGTTATTGCATCTCCTACTGGTGGATTACTTTGAAAAGCGACGTATAGCGTAAGTAAAATCATGAGTCCACCTAGAATCCGTGCGATTTTGTCCATCGCGACCCCAGCTTCTTTCGAAAGGAAGATTCCAATCGTAATGACACCTGTAATCGCTGCACCGATGCGTGGATCGATTCCGAAGAGAACGTTCATTCCTAATCCAGCACCACCGACATTACCGATGTTAAAGGCAAGTCCACCAAGTGCAACTGCAAATGCCAGGAAGTAACCAAGTCCAGGAACAACCATATTTGCGATGTCCTGTCCTTTCTTTTTCGATACGGCAATGATTCGCCATATGTTGGCTTGAACACCGATGTCCAGAATAATGGAAATGAGAATAACAAATCCGAAGCTTGCTAGTAGTTGCTCTGTAAATACGGCAGTCTGTGTTAAAAACCCTGGTCCGATCGCCGATGAGCCCATTAAGAATGCGGCACCAAGTATGACACCCCACTTACTCTTCGTTGGACCGTTCTCTAACTCCATTGGTTTCTTCTTTTCAGTACCCATCGAATTCCCCCTTTTTCATATGATTCTTCTATCGCATGAATCAATACGTTTTTTCTCTTACCTCTACGATATCACGTAATTTTCAGATAATTTTATAAGATTCCGCACAAAAAAACCGCCCATTTCGGGCGATTTCGCTCATGTTATATCATATTTGTCAATTCTACGCTGAAGGGCGTATCGGCTGATGCCTAAAAGTTTTCCTGCCTGCGTAATGTTCCATTTCGATTCCTGAATCGCTTTCTCAATATATTTCTTTTCGACTGCTTCAATATGATCTTCAAGAGAGAAATGATCATCGAAAACCACTTCCTCAATTGATTTCGTACCTTCTTCGAGCCCCTCAACTGGATTAAGGAAATCAAAGTGAAAGGCAGCAAGTTCACTTTCTTGATGTAGGATCGCAATTCGTTCGATCGTATTTTTAAGTTCTCTTACGTTCCCTGGCCAACCATAGCTTAATAGACGCTTTTTCGCATCCGCTCGTAATGCGGGTGTTTCCTTCCTCATTTGCTGGCAGAACTCGTCTAGAAAATGCTCTGTTAGCATCACGATGTCATTGCCTCTCTCACGTAAAGGCGGCAACTTCACCGGCACAACGTTCAAGCGATAGTAAAGATCAGATCGGAACTCCTTCTCTTGAATCATCTCCTCAAGCGATCGGTTCGTTGCAGCAATCACGCGCACGTCCATTTCGATATCATGAACACTTCCAAGTCGCTTAATTTTCTTGTCTTCTAAAAAGCGAAGAAGCTTCACTTGGATATCAAGTGAAAGGTCTCCAACTTCATCTAGAAACAGCGTTCCACCATCCGCCCATTCCATTAAACCAACTTTTGGCTCTGACTGATTCGTTACGCTGTTTTTTTCTCGACCGAATAATTCAATCTCAATTAAGTCTGCTGGAATACTGGCACAATTCACCGCTACAAATGGCCCATCGTGACGCCTACTTTGCTGATGGATGCTTCTGGCAACAAGCTCTTTCCCTGTCCCAGTTTCCCCTCTAACTAGTACAGTCGTATCATTGCTTTCAGCGATGAGCGAAATTTTGTCTTTCAATTCGTGCATTTGCGCGCTTTCACCTATCATACGAACGAGTTTTGTCCGTCTCTCTTCTTCCCTATACCGTTCTACTTCCTTCTCTAGATGATGCTGTTTGATCCACTTTTCCAGCGTGATTTTCAGCTCTTCCAACTCAAATGGTTTCGTTAAATAATCAAATGCACCTTCTTTAATTGCACGCACTGCTGTTTTCGCATCACCATACGCGGTTAGCATCATCACGGCCATTTCTGGATAACGCTCTCGAAATTCGTGAAGTGACTCAAGTCCGTTTCCATCAGGCAGACGAATATCTAACAAAAGCACCTGTGGACTAAACTCATCGACCATTTTCCAACCTTCTTTAAGTGTTGCTGCAGCTCTTGCATCATATCCCTCGTCTTCCAAAAACATCTGAAGCGTTAAACGAAGCGTTGTTTCATCATCGATGATTCCAACTTTAACCGCCATTTATTTAACCTCCCTTCTCGATGGAAGTGTCATTGAAAAAGTCGTCCCTTTTCCTATTGTACTTCTCACATCTATTTCCCCTTTATTTTGAACGACTAATTGATGCACAATGGATAGCCCAAGACCTGTTCCTTCCGCTCGTGTCGTATAAAAAGGATCAAATATTTTTTCCATGACATCATCTTCCATTCCAATACCTGTATCTGTGATCGTGATCGTCACATCGTTTTCATTCCGATAGCTTGAAAGGATTAATTCTCCTCCATCTGGCATTGCGTTCATTCCGTTTATCATTAAATTCAACAGAATTTGGCGAAGATGATCGCGATCGACCAGGATCTCATCTCCGTTTTCGATATGCTGTAGGTCTACGTTCTTTTCATTCGCGATGGTCTCCATTAACAAAACAAGAGAATGAAGGGTCTCGTCGACTTTTATGAAAGAAGGGTTGGTTTCCATCGGCCTCGAAAACTGAAGAATATTCGTAATGATTTTATTCACGCGATCAATATCGAGTAGCATGTTTTCCATCAACATGAGTTGATCCTTACTTAACTCAAGCCTTCGAATTAAAAGTTCCGTTGTTGTTTTGATACCTGCAAGTGGATTACGAATTTCGTGTGCAATACCGGAAGCCATCTCACCTAATGACGCAAGACGTGACATTCGTTCCACCCGTTGCTCTAATTTCCGTCTATGAGTAATATCCTCAAACGTAATGATCGATCGTTCAGCCGTGTTTAGAACTTTATAACTAACTGCATAGAACACTTTCTCATCTTGCTTTTTATGATCCCATATTTCCTCACTTCTTCTTTTCGTTTCGTGTATCGTTAACTTTCCTAACCTTTCTTTTAACAGAGCATCTTCTTTCATCATTGTCTGTGCTGCTTCATTATAAACTGAGTTCGCTCCTTCAATCACGAGAACCATTCCAACGTGTACACTGTTTAGAATCGTTTCATTCAGCTTCTTTATTTTATCGATTTGAACATTACGCTCATCAAGCGTTTCAACCATTTCTCTGAGCGACGTTGACAGCACTCCGATTTCATCTTTCCGATTTTCTTTCATATCAATCTCTTGTGTTCTCTCCCCTAGCGCAATTTGCTTACAAAATGCAGCCAGATTCTTAATTGGTTTAGAAAGATGATAAGAAAGAATAATTGTAAACTGAACAGCTATTACGCCTGTAAAAATAATGATCAATAGGGTGTATTTTTGAATATTAGGAAGTGAGCCAGAATAGAAAGAGAACTTCATCGGGTAATAGAGCATCCATCCCCATTGCTTCAACTGTTCCGTAAGAACGGTTTTCTCTACGAAAAAACGAGAAGACTGCGCTTCTCCATTATACCAATCCAGATCACTTGTCTTGATAATTTCTCCTTCTGAAGATAGGGTTCCGCTCTCATCTTCTACATACAAACCTTTCGTTTCATTGATCATGATTTTGATCAATGATTGCGCATCTTCTTCACTCATACTCCCGTTCTTCACACGTTCATCAAGCTTCGTCGCATATCGCCCCAGGCTCGTGAGGTGTTCTTGAACCGTCGCCTGTTTCAATTGTTTCTCTGATTGATAACTCGACCACATCGATACAGCACCAATGATGAAGGTAGGAAGCAGAACGATGATTAAGAACGGAACTAATATCTTACGTTCGATGGAATGGCGCATCAGGAATCGCTACCTCCCTTCACGAAATAGAGTATTCCTGCTATAACAATTGAAGGCAGAACAGGATGATAGAGTGTTTGCATTTCCCCTGGAATAAGGAGAAACGCGAGAACGTACGTTACAATACCACCGAATGTAGAACGAAGGGCACTCTTTTTAGAAGCTGAAGTGTAAAGTCCTCCATAAAGTGGGAAAAAGAGCGACACTGCAATTATGCCCCAGATATGCCCACTAAATTGAACAATACCATTAGGGGGTGTAAAGGCAATGAATAACGAAAATGTAGCAAAAACAAAAATCACCCACCTTGTCCATGAGATCACTTTTTGATCAACAACTTTTTTCTTTTTCAGCGGCATCGTAATGTCATATACAAAGCTACTTGCCATGATAAGCAGTTGAGAATTGGCAGTCGAAATCGCTGCCGCGACGACGCTAATTAATAAAATCCCCTTCCACGGCGTTTGGAGTAAGTAAGTAATAATGTAAGGATAAATTTCATCTGTACTCTTAAATAGAAGGTTAGGTTCAAGCACTTTGGAACCTATTCCAATTACAAAAATAGAGAAGTAAATGATGATAAGAAAAAATGTACTCATGACAATCATTTTCAAAGCGATTTGCTTCGACTTGGCAGACAGGATTCTCACTCCATATTGCGGGTTAGCAGCTACTCCTAGCCCCAGGGAAAAGAAAGCGCTTATTAATGTCCAGAATGATAACCCACCTTCAGGAAATAAAGTGAAATAGAAAGGAGCTCCGCTTGCTTTGAATGATGTGACACCTTCTACAAGTCCCGATATGCCTCCTATTTCATTTACGATGAAGACTGCTCCAAGAATTGTACCTAAGATGATTAAACAGAAATGAAAAATATCGGTACGCGCAACTGAATGGAGACCGCCAAAGGTTGTATAGAGAACAAAAATATAAATCAGAAACACACTGACCGTATAAGGGATATCCAACATTTGACTGACAACAATCCCGAAACCTCTTATTTGGATAACGACATATAATAAATAACTGACGCTTAGAATGAGTCCAATCCAGATTTGAAGTAGTTTTGAACCGTAACGCACCTTGAAGAACTCAGGTACAGTAACGACATTATATGTATAGAATTTCGACGATATAAATAAGAGACCAACGATCCCTAGTAACCAGGCAAGTGCGGTTGTCCATATGACCGACACGCCACCTTCATAAATTAGGCCAGGCAAACCGAGTAATGAAGCTGCACTAAACCAGGTTGCACAAAAAGATGCAATACTCGGGAACAGAGAGAGATTCCTTCCGGCAAGAAAGTAGCCTTTCAATTTATCGGTCTTGTCAAAACCGTGTTTGCCCAGAATGAGAATGGCAATCGTATATATTAGGAAAACGCCTAGATACAATAATTCATCCATACCGTTCCTCCCTTCCAAATGAATAATCTTATTACAACAAGTTCCGTACCGTCCGTTGGTTCAAGTTTCATTATATACAAAACAATGACGCTGAACCAAATTGCGTAAGGTATAGTAAATACTTGTGTGCCACTCACAAGAAAAGTCGCTACTTCATTTAGTAGCGACTTACTTCGATGAAAAAAGGATTTCATTTACTATAGGAGAAACACTATATAGATCAACAACAATTGGAGGTAACTTATGAAACAATTTCTCTACAAACTAACCTTAATCCCTGAACTCCTTGAAGAAAGCAATTGGACTGACAAAGAAAACAGCATCGTAGCTGAGCATTTCCATGCGCTACAACAGCTTCTGAAGAACGATACGCTCATCATGGCAGGTCGAACGCTGAATAATGATTCTTCTACTTTTGGCATTGTCGTCATTCAGGTGACTTCAGATACTGAAGCAGAGGAACTCATGAAGAACGATCCTGCTGTTCGAGACGGCATCATGACAGCGGAGCTATTCCCTTACAGTGTTGCACTCTATAATGAATCATTCATAGTAAAACAGACGTCGTGATGACGTCTGTTTGTGATTAAAAATATTGGACCATATGTTCTTCGTTTAGAAACCTGCCTTGAACATATAGTGCTTTCTCTTCGATATAGACTGTTTTAAAACCATAGCTCTTATAGAGGTGCTTCGCTCTTTCATTTGTTGAGACGACTGATACACTTAGTTTGATGAGTGCATCCTGACTCTTCGCATGCTCAAGAGCTCTTGAAAGCAGTGCTCTCCCTGCCCCTTTCCCCCGCTGACTCGGAGTGACATAAACAGCGAACAAATCAGCTTTATGACGCACCTTGATTCCGCTTCCCCTTACAAACGTGATAACCCCAATGAGCGCATCATCTTCAAAAGCGCCAAACGTCACACCAGACGCCATATTTCTTGCCGTACTCTTAATCGGATCATCCTTCTGAATCGCCTCTTCATAGCTTGAAGCAAATGCTTCTGGATTCTTTTTCAATGCTTCTAACCTAAGCTCCCAATACGTTTCTGCATCTTCTGTCGTTAATCTTCTTACATCCATTTGTCTTTCCTCCTGACTAGGATACCTAAATTAAATCCTTAATAAATGCTTTGCACTTCTCAGCAATCAGCTCTTTATCATGATCGAGAGTTGCTACGTGATAACTTTCATGAAGTTCCACCATTTCTTTTTTCTCAGATGAGATCTCATCAAAGATTCGAACAGAGTTCTCTGGCGGCACCACATGATCGTCTAGTGATTTAAAGATCAAGGCAGGTATTTCAATGGAACTTAGCTCTTTCTCAGTAACTTCCATTAACGAGAGTATTTCTTGAATGGACTTTGTTGGCGTTTTGTCATAAGCTAGCTCCTCTACACCTTCAGCCTTAATATCTGAACCAATTGCATCTAGAAAACGAGGTTCTGTTTTACCTCTCATCTGCTCAAGGTCAGGCATATTGATTGCAGCATTAATCGGCATGATGCCTTTTACTTCAGGATGCTTTTCAGATAAATATAATGTTAGTGTTCCGCCCATAGAAAGACCTGCAATGAAGAGTTGATCACATCGCTCATTCAGCCACTCATATCCTTCTTCCACTGACTGAATCCATTCTTCATATGTACTCTGTTCCATGTCTTCATAATGAGTACCATGACCTTTTAATCGCGGACCACAAACCGTGTATCCTTCTAAAGCCAGCTGCTCTCCCAGATAACGCATGCTTTGCGTAGATCCAGTAAATCCATGAAGGACGAGCACACCAATCTGATTTCCTTCAAAATAAAATGATTCTGCCATCTTCATTACTTCAAACTGTTCCATGAAAACCCCTCCTATTTAAAGACTAAAATTCGTCATAAAATCGCTTAATCCTTTTGCAAATGTTCGATTATAGGTTTGAGCCATCACTACCGGTGGAACATATTACCTGGATATAACTAACAGGAGGAATCACAACGTGGCAACAATCAAACTATCAAGGCATCATGACAATCAACACAAGCAATCTTTTATCCAACGTCTGCTCGATCGGGGCGTATATAAATTAAAAGACAAGCAACTTTATGAATGCACAATAGAAGAACTGGAATACCTCATGAGACAGGTCGATTTGAATTAGTGCTCCTAGTGGATTGATGTCCGCCGGGGGTTTTTTCTATGTCGTTTTAATAAATGAGTGGATATCCTGTAACAGATCGTTGTCAGCCCAATGCACATAATGACCGCTCTCAACCGCTCGAAGTCTAATCGGTTTGTTTACTTTCTTTACTGTTTGAATGTGTCTTCGTGTTCGTTCTTCTTCCTTCTCGTCAACACCTGAAAAAGTGGCATAGGCCAGATAGGTGGGTACCGTTAACTTTTTCAATAACTTCAACTGATTGAGATTATAAAAACCAAACATTAAATTCATAGCCTCGCTCGACATTCTAGTCTGATCTCTCATTGAGATTCGAACAAATTCACTCTGATGAATTGAAGTCATCTTACAAAATGCCTCAACTTTTTCTTGCAACTCATCCTCGTTTAGCTTCTTAGATTGGAATAGCCTCACCATTTTCTTATTAAAAGGCTTTCCTACCATTCTACTCATGACATTTAGTGCCGGAAACGAGAACCCAAAAACACCAAATTCTGATACAGGCATTTTCGGAAATGGCTTGTGCCCTTGATCAAGTAAGACTAGTTTTTTTACTCGTTCAGGATAATGGACGGCAAATGCGAGAGCTACTGCTCCACCAAGAGAATGGCCGATCACGATCGCTTGATCGATTTTTCTTGCATCAAAATATTCCTTCACCCAATCTGCCATGACATGAGATGTAACCTGTGTTGATAACCCAGAGCCTCTTCCCATTCCAGGTAAATCAATCATATGTGTTTCATAGTCTCTCTGTAAGTGGAGCGCAATGTTCAATCCTTCGTTACCAGGGAAACCTCCAGCCGGCAAAAAAACAGCTGTCTCTCCTTTACCCAGCCGCTCGACATAGTAGTCAAATTCCTCTGTTTTTTTAACCACTTTGTTTCTCCTTCCATTCCTGTGCAAGCACACTATACACGACATGATCATAGAACTGTCCATTCACCAATTCTACCTGTCTGAGCACGCCTTCTTCCTTAAAGCCCAGTCGTTCTGGGATCGCACGACTTTTCATGTTTCCAGAAGCTGCACGGATCTCAATACGATTTAATCCTATTTCTTTAAATCCTAGATCAATCAGTCCCCGGCATGCTTCTGTGACAATTCCTTTTTTCTGAAACTTTTCACTTAACCAATAACCGATCGTCGCGAACCCATGCGTGCGATTCACCTCATTAAAACCCACTGTTCCCGTCAGCTCCCCTTTATAAATCATCGCCAGCGTTTTTGGATATCCTCCTGTTTCTACCACGCCTTTTAATGTCCCCTTAATAAATTCACGTGAGGATTCAACATCTGTATTGTAATCAACCCATGCGAGCCACTCTTTCAAATGGTCTCTCGATTCATCAATCAACTGGTAAAGCGCCTGTGCATCGTCAACTGTATACATTCTTAAATGAAGATCTTCGTTAACCTGATATGTAAACATGTTCTTAATCCTCTCTTTTATCACCTATGAATTGTGTAATGGCATATGCGAAATGATCGGCTTCCTCATCATGAGGTGTATGACCACTGTTTGAGAAATGATAAATCGCACCATTTTTAACTACTTCTTTGAATACTGTAATCTGTTCCTGACAAGTCACTGGATCATGCTCTCCAGTCAATAGAAGCGTTGGCATGCTCAATTCATGTAATACTGGGAGTAGCGAATCAAAGATTTCCCCTTCTTCTCTCAAAAGGTTATAGTGCACCTCTGATTTATCATATAGCTCATCCCATTTCGCCTCAGAATAATAGCTATAGTCTGTTGGCTGTTCATCATTATGAATGTAAATTTCCATGCGATCCTCCCCTAGAAGATCACTATATTCCGTGTAGAGCTCAGCTAGTTCACGATTCTTTATCTTCTCATTCTGCGCAATTGCCATACACTCGATTGCCGCCTCCTGATTACTGAATTTCTCGAGAAGACGACTGGTTTTCTTCATCAAACTTCTTGAAGTTAATGTGAAATCAAACGTCGGACATTCAAGCAACAAGTGATCGATTGCTTCAGGATATTGAGTGGCATAGTGCACACCTAGATATCCACCAAACGAATGACCGAGCACCGACCATGATTCAAGTCCAAAATGCTTTCTGATTGCTTCACAATCTTCGATAAGATCACAGAGACCAAAATTCTCTTCCTCAGTCACCGCTTCTGAACGACAAACTCCGCGTTGATCAATTGCTATGACCATAAAATTATCCTCTAACCGTTCCGCCTGATGGTAGGAGAAATCAAAACAACTTTCTCCTGGCCCTCCATGTAAATAAAGAAGCGGAGGCAGATTAGAAGATCCGTGCACTTCTACATACAGTTCTTTGTCGCGAATGGTTATAAGTGTTCCATTATGCACGTTCGTACACCTCGAATCTACTAGATAGTCAGTCTTCTTTTAATCAATAGAATTTGGCCACGATGGCTAATCTCATCCTCCATCACGTGAAACCATTTGAAGTAATGGTTCGCTCGCTTATCCCATCCAAAAGGCGTTACCTTTTCAAGCCAAGTATCTTCTGTCTTCCGGAATGCATCAAGCGTTTCTGCACGAGCTAGACTCAGTTCGCTCCAGTAATAATCAAGATCTCGCCCTCGAACGACTTCTCGTGCTCGTTCTCCAAGTTCGATTCCAGTTCCATGTTCAGCCCATTCCTCATCATTTAGTTCTCGCTCTTGAAACGTCATGACTTGAAAAGCTTTTTCAATCGATGCCATATGCTGAAGAAGCATACCAATCGAATTGCTCTTTTCATCAAGGTGAAAATCGAGCTGGTCAATCGTTAATCCTCTTATCGCTTCTTCCGTTGTGTGTCTAGCGTAATCCATCATAGAAACTAACCTACCAATTTCAGGTGTGAAGTCTTGTTTATGACCGATCATACACAAGTCCCTATGTTCCATCGTTCGACACTCTCCTTTCGATCAAATACTAGCTGATCTTTACTACTTTCCATGTCTGAAAGGAGAATCCTTTTTTAAATCCCTTACTTTTCCAAAAAAAGCTCCCGATTCTATATCAGAATCAGGAGCTTGGTTTGACTTGCGAATAAAAGGTGATTTTGGACATTAAATGACCAGCAGCCTATTCAAGCGATCACTGCATTTTAACGAAAACATCCTTCACTTTGCCTGTAATGTCATGGCTAGAAGCTCCTTCGACCATCATCGCAATCAACAAATCCTTGCGATCGGTATTATAGGCGACAAACAGCCCGTTTTGAGGGCCGGATTCTTCTCCTGATGCTTTCAATTCTGCCGTTCCTGTCTTTCCTGCAATCGAAATGCCCTTAACGACCGGATTATGCGCGGTTCCTTCTGGATCTGATACGACTTTCGCAAGATCCTTACTAACGATCGAAGCGATTTCTGGAGAGATCACATCGAATGTCTCCGGTGATTCTTCTCCCATCTTGAGGGTTGGCTTAATCATCACACCATCATTCGCAAACGTCGTGTACGTCATCGCAAGTTGATAAGGTGAGATCTGAAGTTCGCCCTGTCCATAGGCAGAGTCGGCTAACAAAATATCATTCTCACTTAATTCACGATTCGAGATTGAAGAATTCTCTGTAGGGAAAGGAAACTTGACGTCCTTCCCGATTTGGAAAGACTCCAGTCCTTTTTGAAACTGATCTGCTCCAAGATTTAGCGCCTTGCGTGCAAAGTAAATATTATCCGAATGAATAAGCGCTTCTTCAAGCGTTACTTCAGGATCAGCTGGTTTTACGCGCGTCACTTTGTATCCGCCCCAGCTATTATCTGGTTGCCACTTCAACCCATCAATTTTCTCTGCAGCATTTGGATCTAAATCACCGTCTCGCAATGCTATAGAAGCAGTAAGGGGCTTGATCGTAGATCCAGGTGAATAAGTTTTATTAAACTTCGCAGAAAATGGCCGATCTTTGTTATCCGCTAACTTCGCATACTCCCCTTTATCAAAACCGAGGACGAAATCGTTCGGATCATAAGAAGGTGAGCTCGTTAAAGAGAGCGTCTCCCCCGTGGTTGGATGAAGAGCAACCGCTGTACCCGACTTCCCGTCGAGCTGATTGTATAGTTCCTTCTGTAACGTCGCATCAATGGTGACTTGAATATTCTTGCCATCTTCTTTCGGCTTGCTGGCAATGACTTTATCGGTACCTTTTACCTTGATCGACCAGCCTGTTTGACCATGTAATTCTTGTTCATAGACTTGCTCCAGTCCAGCCTTCCCTATTTTCTCATAGCTGGAATAGCCTTCTTTGGAATATTTATCTAAATCCTCTTTTTGCATTTGCCGAATATAGCCCGTTAAGTGAGCAGCGCTTTCACCAAATGGATAAATCCGTTCCGTTTTTTGACTACTTTGTACGCCTGTAATCGACGTCGCGTTCTTCACAACATCTTTTTCTGAATCTAAGAAGCTTTTAAGCGGGACAAGCTGATTAGGATTAGATTTCACCCAGCTTTGATTCAATTCTTTTTCGATATCCTCAACGCTCATTTTCAAGACATCGCTTATCTCTGAAAGAATATTTTCCTTATCAGCCTCAATTTCTTTAGGAACAACGCCTACCTGATAGACCAGTCCATTAACTGCTAAGTCAGCACTATTCCGATCCGTAATTTCTCCTCTGGTCGGTATTTCTGAAGAAATGGCAACTTCTTCATCTTCTTTTAGTTCTTTAAAAATAAACGAAGGGTCCCAGTTCACGCCATAGGAATCAGAATCCTCTCCTTCTGTGAGCACTAACGTCGCTTTTTGATCAAATGAAACTTCGCCTGCTAGTGTCTTCATCGAAACAGAGAACGGGAATGTTACTTCTCCGTCATCATTTGGTTCAGGCTCCTCTTCTGGTTTCTTAAATGTTACTTTCAAATCCTCCACTTCGACATCGCCGTAAATGGTTTTATAGCGATCAACAAAGTCTTCTTTTGACATTGACTTTTGTGTGACTGGAGACAATTGCTCATACATACTACTAAACTCCTGTTTGTTCCAATCTTTCACATATGTATCGAACGTATCAACAGCGGACGGATGATCCGAACAACCAGCAAGCAGCACTAAAAGAAGCCCCAGCGCTAAGAATGATTTAAATTTCAAAATTAGACTCCCCCTTTTTCTATTATTTTCCTTCTATTATAGAAGACTTTCAATCGAGAAGGAAGGAAAAAGGGTTATCCCTTAAATGCATAAGTCCGGCTACCTTTTACTTTTGTCTTCACACGGAAAACGCCTCCAGCATAAGGGAACTTCTCCAATTCCTCATCACTCGTATTCGTTCTCGCTGTCGTAATATAGAGTTCATTCCGTTCTTTACCACCAAATACGCATGACGTTACGTTCAGGGCAGGAACACTTACTTCAAGCAACCGCTCGCCATTATCAGGGTTCCATCTCGTTACCTTAGATCCACCCCAATGCGCAATCCAAAGGTTCCCTTCTTCATCGCTCGTCATGCCGTCCGGCATCCCTTCTCCATCCGGAATCGTAATAACTTCAACAGGATTCCGAATGTCTCCAGTGGAGAAATCATAGTCATAACGGACCACTTTTTTCGTTGGTGTATCGATGAAATACATGTAGCGCGTGTCGGGAGACCAGGCAAGACCATTCGATGTACTCACATGATCCACTTTCTTCGTCACTTCAAGATTCTCATCGAGACAATAAAGCGCCCCTTCTCCTTTTAATCCTTCTAGATGCATCGTCCCCGCCCAGAATCTTCCCGCAGGATCACACTTTCCATCGTTAAAACGGTTTTCAGGCAAATGACTTTCCGGATCTGTAATGGCTTCCACCTGTTCTGATGAAAGATTCATAGCATAGAACCCTCCAGCCATCGCCATCACCAAACCACCAGATTCCCTCGGAGCGATCGTTCCTACCATCTGTTCCTGTTTCGTTTCAATATTGCCTGCCGTCATTGGATTATAGGCATGGACCTTCTTACCTTCAATATCAACCCAGTACAGAAGCTGACTTTGTTCATCCCAGCATGGACCTTCACCAAGTGTTGCGCGTGCATCGATTACGAGTTTTGCTTCCATCAACTAAACCTCCAATTAAGTGAATCTTCTATTCCCTCTACTTTACCTTTTAATAAGAAAAGGGTCCACCTTCTTAGTATGAGAAGGGAACCCATGAATTGCTTAAATTAAAAATGGATTAGCTAAATCAGCCCACTGGTATTTCTGTCCCCAGCTTTCTTTCGCTAGCGTTGTGACTCGATCAATAATCTCATTCGGAATGACCGAAAGATCACCCATTTCATTCGGATTATAATGATAGGCGTAAACACGTGATAAGAATTGATCAAACGGAAGAGAGGCTTCCCCTTCCTCTTCGCCATGATTTCGAACGGTCGATTTAATACCCTGGCCCCAATCCTGCCCGCTATCGTTGTTTGGATTGTAGAAATAGACTCTCGTTTCTCCAGTTGAATCGGCTGCGATGCGTTGAATGGAAATGGCATGTAGCCCAAGTAAATCTGCATTTGCTGTCGTAACGAAAATGCCTACTGGATTTGGGTAGATGAGCTGATGACCTTCGTTGTAATCTGGATGATGCGTTGCATAAAAAAGACGTGAAAAATTGTCATAATCCGTTACAGCGCCGGTCACAGGATTGAGAACTGATGAAAATTCTTTAGAGATCCACTGACCATAAAATTCAGGATTCACAAACTTATGCCCATCTTCTCCACGTAAAGCACTACGTTTCATCATTTCATCGTATACTCGATCAAGGTGCGGTACAAGAATGAGTGAAACAGCATCAAGCTCTTTGTGAAGATCTGGTGCAAGCCCCCCAACGATGAGAGATGAATTAATCTCTGCTCCTTCAAACGAAATATCCACTTCCCCATCACGGCACGCTCTTGCCACAAGTTCCAGTAGAAATCCTGGATCGTGCTGAGACCAAAGGCTGATCCCCCGTGCAGATTGGCATGTAGGATTCATCCCCTGCCCGATACCTAGTGGCTGACCGAGTACACTCAGAATTCCTGAGAGCAAGATACCAACAGGCGTTAAATCATCTGGATTGTTACGCGAGTCCATTAGATCTTTCTGAACTTCTGATAGCATTTCGATTTCAATGATGCGTTCAAGACCCGGAATAACAGGTGGTGATGACAGAACGCCTCGCTCTAGCATCCGTGCGAGTCCATAAAGAGATTGGGCTGTAACTGGATAAATGGCTAGTAAGATTAGTTCTTTAACAAGTGTAAAATGCTCGTTTAAGTTCGCTTCTCCTTTTTCTGTTAACCCTAGGGTAAGAACGAGCAATTGCGTTGCATCTTCTTCCGCTAAATACCGAGCTAGATTAGCATGAACCGGCGCGACAAGGCCTGTTTCGCGCATCACATCAGCGAACCGTTCTGCTTCAAGCTCTTTTTCCATATCTGATAATGCATTAAATGAATCTTTATAGGAAGCAAAATCCACGTGAGTTTTGCTTAATTCAGTAGGTGTACTAACGCTGTTTAAATAGCGTTCAATATCAGTACGTCCCTTTGGATCAAGGTCATCAGAAGAAAGCAAATTCTCTGCATACCCGATCATTTCTTTAATGCGTTTGACCATGATCGGACGCTGGGCAGTCAATCGATCGATTTCATTTACGAAGGTGGCAGACAGTGCCCCAAGTGACAACTGTTCAGCAAGGAATTGGAAAAGAAGGATTCCTCGTTTTTGCTCCTGACTCTGATTGATTCGCGCTTCCTCCGTTTCTGGAGGAAAGATAAGATGAAGGTTAAGCGCCATGATTTTATGAAGAAAACTTCGTGCTTCATCCGCCGAAACGTCTGGATGGTTATACTTACCCTTAGCAATCGCAAGCATGCGAAGCTCGCTTAACACCTCAAATATCGAATAGTTTCCGTCTATTTTAAATGATCCACCTACTAGAGGAGGCTGCAATTTGCGCGGTTGTTCCCATGGACCACCTTCAAAAATTCCAGCCTGATCATACTCGCCCGCAAGATTATAAAGTAGTTCGAGCTTATTCTGGTCAATGAGAACGGCAGCGTCTGATAATAATTCTTCTAACACAATTGGATTCTGGCGATTTTCCTTGAATGACTGAAGAGTACTGACAAACTTTTGCTGTTCTGAACTTGAAAATGATGTTTCCATTTCCATACATCCCCCAATATTTACAAGATAGCTATTTGTACCCCAATCCAAGAAAAGGAAACCACTTCTAAGGACCTATTTATTTCAGATCCTGGAGCATTTCGCGGATTTATTGAGGATATCGCGGATATACCACGTTTTTCGGGGATAAAAAATAATTATCGCGGATATATTCTGGAATTCGCGGATATATCGGTAACAGAACCACACAAGAATTAATCATCCTCTTCTAGTCCTCTCATCATCTGTGCAAACAGAGCACTCTCATTTATAATAAGGACAGCATAGCTGAAGGAGGGAACACACATGAAAAACACCATCGAACTACATAAAGATTCATATCTTAAAGAGCTTCAAGAATTCCTGAAGATCCAAAGTATTTCAGCCGTCCCCGCCCATAAGGAAGACGTTCAAAAAGGCGCTAAGTGGGTGGCCAGTTCTTTAGAAAAAGCCGGCTTAGAGAACGTTGAAGTCATCGAAACAGAGGGTCATCCAATCGTTTACGCTGATTGGCTTAATGCTGAAGATAAACCCACTATCCTTATCTATGGCCATTATGATGTGCAGCCTGCTGACCCGCTCGACCTTTGGGAAACCCCACCGTTCGAACCCGTCATTCGTGATAACAAGATCTATGCACGAGGAGCAACTGACGACAAAGGGCAACTGTTTATTCATATCAAAGCTCTTGAACTTTTGTTGAATGAGGATGGCAAGCTACCCGTCAATGTGAAGCTTTGTATTGAAGGGGAGGAAGAAATCGCAAGCCCACATCTCGGACCATTTATTGAAGAAAACGAGAATAAGCTAGCTGCTGACGCCGTTGTGATTTCTGACACTTCCTTTATAAAAGAAGGGTTACCTGCGATCTGTACGTCATTACGCGGTGCTCTTGCAATGGAGGTAAACGTAAAAACAGCGAATACGGATCTTCATTCAGGTGTTTATGGCGGTGGTGTTCCGAATGCGGTTCATTCCCTTGTTCGTCTACTCGATAGTCTTCATAGCCAAGATGGCACCATTGCTGTGGATGGATTTTACGAAGGGGTACCTGAACCAACAGAGGAATTAAAAGAAGAGATCGCGCGTATTCCATCCGATGATGAAGCAATGAAGCAAGAGCTCGGATTAACCTCCTTATTTGGAGAAAAAGGGTTCACCTTCAAGGAACGGACAGGCATTCGCCCGACGCTTGAATTGAATGGCATTTCAGGTGGCTATCAAGGTGATGGAATTAAGACGATTGTTCCTTCAGAAGCCACGGGCAAAATTAGCTGTCGGCTGGTTGGTGATCAAGACCCTCAGCAGATCTATGAACGAATTGAAAAACATCTTCTCGAGCATCAACCTGCAGGTACAACGATGACAGTGAATCAATTTATTCAGGCCCGTCCCGTCTCTCTTGATTCAAATGACCCGATGATTCAAAAAGCTGCAGATGCTTATGAAAAAGTGTATGGCGTTCGTGCTTTATTCCCTAAAGAAGGTGGATCCATCCCCATCGTTGAAGTCTTCGCACGGGTCCTTCATGCGCCAGTCGTTCTCATGGGCTTTGGCTTACCATCAGAAAACTTACATGCTCCAAATGAACATTTTCATATTGAGAATTTCACAAAAGGAATTGAAACGGTTTCTACCTATCTCAAATCACTATAGTCTCAACCTAACAAAATGAGAGGAGACTCGATTGTGAGTCTCCTCTCTTCATTTAGAACATGAGATAACCATTTTTTACTCTTTTTTCATTCGAAGGCAACTCCAACCATTTGATATGCTGAAGTTTTTCTTCCAACTTTGCAGCAATCTTCCATTCAATCCGATGCATCATTGTTCTCGCCTTAAAAGGTGAGATGTCAAACTGATTCGCTGCTTCATGATAAGGAGAATACTTTTTCAGAAGGTTAAGGTATTGATCAGGTGTGGCCGCTGCTTTTATTAACCTTACTTCTAATTCATCGATGAACTGATAGAGGGCTCTCTCCTTCTCTGGGAGCTTTGTCACGATATCACGAACGAGCATCTTCAACAAATGTTCATTACACTCCATCCATCTTCCCCTACCCTTTTACCAGCTTGACTTCTTCACTCCAGGGATCTGCCCCTTATGAGCATATTCACGAAAGGCAATTCTAGACATATGAAATTTCCTCAAGTAACCCTTCGGACGGCCAGTGACCTCACACCGATTGTTCAAACGCGTTGGTGATGAGTCACGGGGTAGCTTGCGTAATGCTTCATAATCACCCTTCTCTTTCAAATCATGTCGAAGCTCAGCATATTTCATTACGAGGTTCTGACGCTTTTGTTCTTTTACTACTTTAGATTTCTTCGCCAAATTGATTCATCCTTTCCTTAGAAAACAAGATTCGATATCTTTTCCCGATCGATTTATTAGATAACCATATGTTTATACTTTAAATCGTAATAATTACGATTTAAAGTATAAACACAATTTACCTAAGATGCAATTATTCTGATTTACGATTCGTGTCCTTAATAGAAAAATAAGAGCCATCGATAGTTATACTGTACAATCAAACATCGATTAATTTAATACTATAGTAATAAATCTATGAAAGGAGATTTCGTAATGCCTTGTTGTTTTAAAAAAGTGACTCCGGGGGTTATTATAGGATTCACGATTTTCGGTGTTTCAGATATCATCTACGTTAGAGTTGTTCGCTTTTCAAATGGATGTATTGAAGGACTAGATGCGAACGGAAAATGGGTAAATATTGATTGTTCAAAAGTGACGTCCATTCAATACACTAATGCTTTTCCTTCTCCAACTCCAATTCCACCTACTCCCCCACAACCAAGCCCTAACTGTGTGTGGAATGAATACGCAGAAAATCCGGTCTATAATCCTGCTACTCGCGCTTACTATAATCGCGTTTTGTATGACGCAGTCAATTTTGCTCCTGCTGAAGTATATAAAATGTGGTATGACTTTGATGGAAATGGAGGCATCGCGCTTGCCACTTCACCTGATGGTATAAACTGGACATTCCAGGCCAATATGACAGGGCTCGTTCCGGCTCAGCGTCACTCAAAGGTACTATATGATCCAGATGGCTTTGGGATTGGGGCTCCTTACCGGATCTGGTATTGGAATTTGCAATTTGTACAGATCGATCCACTATTTCCTAGTATCCTTCGTATGATGAGAACCGCTACGTCAACCGACGGAATTAACTGGACAAATGATCAGACATTAATCCAGGATATCATTTCGCCACTTGTCGTACCGGTTGCTCTTGCTCCTAACTTTGAATCTGTTGGCCCAGCCGATATGTTGTATTACCCTGAAAATGCTGCAGTACTCGATCCTGTAAACCCTTTTAATAATCGATATGTCATGTACTATTCCATCGATAATGGAAGCGATGGACAGATTGCATTAGCTGTCTCGACTGATGGAATCACTTGGACGCGCGTTGGCCCACTACCTGTTCTCGCAAAAGGAACAGCTGGAGAATGGGATGATCGTTATGCCACAGGACAAGCGTCTGTATTACAAATTTCGTCAAATGAATTTGTCATGTGGTACAGCGGAGGTAGGCTTGATGGTAGTGAAGGAATCGGGTGTGCTAGATCGACAGATGGACTCAATTGGGTAAAGAGTCCACTTAATCCAGTGTTCAGTATTAATGATGGCGTCACCTGGCGCTCAGGTAGAAATTACACACCAACTGTTCTATACAGCCCTACTAAATTTGACGGTAATGGGGATGCTGTACTATATAAACTCTGGATGTCTGGTGCCCCTGCTGGATCTACGAGTGACTTAAACATTGGCTATGCCACAAACAGCGTTGTCTAATTGAAGAATAATTTTTTAACACGGGAAAACGAACCGATACAAATGATTGAAAGTCATCATTTGTATCGGTTTTTATGTATACTTATTCCTTATGCTTTCTTTAACAATCGCTTTTCCTTAGCTCTTTCCAAACCAGCTTTCCATTCATGATTAGCATCTCTATTCTTAACCCATCCAAGTGTATCCTTAATCGTTTCCTCAAGAGAACGAAACGTCAACCCTTTAGCAAGTGCCTTATTGATACTGGTTTCGGCTGCGCTCATACTTTCCGGTAGCCATAGAGGAAGCTCCGTCCATGGGGCAACATCTTCATTCAGTAGAAATTCTTCACTCACCCAGTGGAAAACTGCATCGCTTCTACTTATATGCTTGCATGTTGATAACACTTCACCCATCGTGCTCATTCTCTCCTTACCCGTCACATTGAAAGCACCCGTAACATGTTGTTCCGTCATTTGTAACACCCAATTAGCAAGATCTCGGACATCGATGAATTGCACCGGTCGCTCTGGGTTTCCTGGAGCCAAAACGTCACCCCCCTCTTGAATTCGTTTCACCCAGTAGGTAAAGCGATCTGAATAATCATGAGGGCCTACGACAAGTCCTGGGCGAATATGGAGAACCTGATTGTTCATATTTTTTTCCGCTACGTATTCACAACTCGCTTTTAATGCGCCATAGTGTTCGTTGTATATCGGCCCAGACGTTCCTGCTGTGATTCGTTCCGCCTCCATTTCTGAGATTTGCTGGAGAGGGGAGCTTTCTGAACAGGGCTTTTCTCCGAAGTCTCGATAAGCTGAAACACTCGATATGTATGTATAATGATTAACCATTCCTCTTAAGAGCTTCGTCGATTTATTCACCGTTCTCGGAATAAACCCAGATGTATCAATAACGGCATCCCACTCTCTTCCCTTCAGAATGGATAAGTCTCCATCACGATCGCCTACAAGCGTTTCAACCTCTGGAAACGCTTGCCTGTTGTTACCTCTATTAAATAACGTCACATGATGACCTTTCTCTAAAGCCTTCACTGTAACATAACGTCCAATAAAACGGGTTCCTCCAAGTATTAATAACTTCATCCTCACTACCTCCTTTTTTATCCTGTAAAGTATAGCGGTCTGCCTTCTATTCTCTTTAGTCGTTAATAGAACAGTTCTTCTTTCTTTCTCAATTTCCTTTGTTAAAATTAGTTTCACATGAAAGGGAATGCTGAATCATATGTCTAATTACTACCTTATAGGAGTGTGAAAAATGACAGAGAAAAATTGGTTAACACATGCGATTCAGCTAGCATCAAAAAGCGTTACAGACTATAACGGAGGTCCATTTGGGGCAATCGTTGTGAAAGATGGCATTGTGATTGGGGAAGGTTTCAATCAAGTGACAGCGGATCATGACCCAACCGCACATGCAGAAGTCGTGGCGATTCGAAACGCATGTCAAAGACTCGGAACGCACCAGCTTGAGGGATGTATCATTTACGCAAGCTGTGAGCCTTGCCCGATGTGTCTTGGAGCGATCTACTGGTCTCGTCCAGACCGGGTCTATTTCGCAGCATCTAGACATGAAGCAGCTGATGCTGGGTTTGATGATGCCGTGATTTATAACGAAATTGAGAAAAAACCTGAACAAAGAACCATTCCGTTTCACCATATTGAAATGGATGAGAAGAACGAACCTTTTCAAAGCTGGGAAAAGCATAAGAATCGAATCGACTACTAAAAAGAAGGATGTGCCCCGATGCACATCCTTCTTTTTAGAAATGCGATTAAAATTCTTCCATTTTCTTTTCTTTTATTTTATTAACCTTCAACTTTACCTCCATTGGTGTAATATCAAGAGAAACGTTCACCGCTGCATACGATTCTTCTCCATCAATTTTGCCCCAATATCCTTTCGTTTGAGCTGATTTTGAGAAGACGAGTTTGAAGCCTTCTCCTTTCTTCTCACTAGTCAGTTCATAAGCGAGTCCAACCGCTTCATCAGAATCACTATCAACTAGATCATAGGTTAGAACTTTTTTTAACATATCTTCAGCAAAGATACCCGTGTTCGTAGAGCTCTCAGGATAGTAAGGTTCTTCAATTTCGGGTTTGTCCTCAGTGATCTCATACGATTTCGACTTCCAGAAATAACGATCCCCTTTTTCAATGTAGCTGACATTCACATCTTTCATTGCAGCTAGAAACTCTTTTTACAATTCAAGTATAACGCTATGAACTCTTGAATTTATAAATGGCTTCCTTCCCACCGTTTATATTATCCTAATAGAGAACCAGATCAAAGGGAGGAATACCGCATGAATATTCAATTGATACGTAACGCAACGCTCGTCCTTCAATTCGCAGATAAGAAATTTCTAATCGATCCGTTTCTATCAGACAAAGGAGCGATGCCACCTTTCCCAAACACGGCAAATCAGCATCTCTCAAACCCTACCGTCGAATTATCAACATCTAGGAACGATATCATTGATGTTGACGCGGTCATTGTCACTCATCTACATCCAGATCATTTCGATGATAAAGCAAAAGAAGTTCTCCCAAAAGAAATCTTCATCTTCGCACAAAATAAGGAAGATGTAGAAGTTATTAAAGGAGAAGGTTTTCAAAATGTCTCTTTACTCGAGGAAGAGTCCGCTTTTGGAGATGTCATCCTTTCCCGAACAGATGGCAAGCACGGTGCTGGAGAAATTCTAAAACAAACTGGACAAGTATGCGGAATTGCCTTCGCTCACCCAAATGAGAAAACACTCTATGTCGCAGGGGACACTCTTTACAACTCGGATGTTCAAGAAGCGATTCAGAAGAACGAACCTGAAGTCATTGTAGTCAATGCCGGTGCCGCTCAATTTCTTGAAGGTGGTCCAATTACAATGACAAAAGAAGATGTGGTTCGAACTCATAACGAAGCACCCGATGCGACGCTCATTGCAGTCCATATGGAATCACTGAATCACTGTCTATTAACACGAGATGAGTTAAAACAATTCGTTGAAGAAAAAGAACTTTCCAATAAAGTCCTCATTCCTGATGACGGACAAGATCTATCATTTTAAAACACCAAACCCGCAGAGTGATATCTGCGGGTTCATATTTATCCATGCTTTTTGGACGCCTATTTAAACTCCGTTTCAAAAAATCCAACTAAACCACCGTATAATTCGTTCCAGTGGTTAAAAGTCCCTCTTTAAGAAAGAATTCACTCACATCATCAACAAAAACCAAACACTCATTGCGCGATGTGCGTTCTTAGCTCCCTACATCTCATTTTCTTAAATAGCGTCATTTGTCTTTGTCCCTAAGCTTCTTCATATAGCTTGAAATGGCAAATAGCCCGATCGTACAAAAAATCATAATAAGAACGTTAACGATAATATTCCATAAGTGCTCATTCGGCAAATAAGCGCTGATCAAAATGGATGGGAATAATAAACTTATTTCCCAGATGGAAATTCCTTTAAGTAAATCAATCGCATTTTGTTTTTCATTCATCTAAGCTCCGCTCCTTTAGATCGGTTTCGAACACTTCTTGCCTTCGCCACGCTTTCTTTCTACCTTTCCTATACGCTTTTTCATGGAAAAAGTTTCATCTATCCACATGTTCAAATTCATAATCCCATCAATCGGTTCATAAGCATAGTGATGTATCAAATTCGCGAAGGAGGGGATTGTGATGTCTGAGAGGAATTCAACGAAAGAAGAAAATATCGTGAAGAAGACATCAAAAAACGCAAGCGATCTTGTGAATAAATCCGCTGACACAGCGAACGATATTGTAAAGTCAGTTAGCGGTGAAGGCGGCCTTGTGGGTAAAGCAGCTGATGCTTCAACAGACTTTGTGAAGAACGTGAGTAAAACCGGAAATAAAGTCGTTGGTAAATCAGTCGATACGGCATCCAATGTTATTAAAGGAGCTTCAAAAAAGGTTTTTGGTAAAAAGAAAGATAAAGAATAAAAAGGCAAATCAAAAAGGACTCCGAAGTTCGGAGTCCTTTTTGATTTGCCTAACCTTATTTTTTCAAGCCTATCATTAACTTAGCTTCTTAACGACTTCTTTCGCAACGCTAGTCGTTGATTGAGGATTTTGACCAGTAATCAAATTCCCATCAACTTGCAGGTGATCGGACCAGTTTGCTTTTGTAACGAATTCTGCACCGAGTTCACGTAGACGTGATTCAAGTAAGAAAGGCATGAATTGATCAAGGGTTGTTTCTCTTTCTTCTTCGTCAGTAAACGCTGTTATCGTTTTACCCGAAACGAGTGGCGTTCCATCTGAAAGCGTTACGCCAACTAAACCAGCGGGACCGTGGCAAACGGACGCTACAATTTTGTTTGATTCATAAAACTCTCGAATCAAGTGCTGGAGCTTATCGTTTTCAGGAAGGTCGAACATCGTTCCGTGCCCACCCGGCATAAAGATCGCATCAAACGTAGTGGCACCTACGATTTTTTCTAGCTTTACCGTATCTTCAAGATACTTTGCAGTATCTAGAATTTCTTGAGGTGTTTCGCCACCTTCTAGACTACGGTCATCGACAGGAGCTTTTCCACCTAGAGGACTCGCAACTGTAATTTGATAGCCTAGCTTTTCAAATTCAATATACGCTTCCCCAAACTCCGATAACCAGAGACCTGTTTTATGTCCTTCTTTCATTGTATCTGCGGTTGTGACAACCATTAATATACGTTTACTCATGACTGTTCCTCCTACTGCAATTAAACACTTTACAGTTATGATCATAATCCGATCTTGAAAGGAAATCAAACAAAATGACTTCACCAAATAAAAACCACATAAAACTCTGCCTTTATAGGAAGGTTAATCAATAAAAAGGCAGGAGGTATGAGTAAATTGAAAAAAGTAGCGATTTTTGCGATCATCAGCTTCATTTTCTTCAACTTCAGTTTTCTTGATGCTAAAGCAGAAGCACTTCCAGAAGACTACGGTGCAAAAGGAGCCTTACAAGACTCCTCCATTACATTGAAGGAAGCATTAACGTATGCAATTCAGGATGAGTACCTGGCACAGGCAAGGTACGATGCAATCATCAAAGAATTCGGTGAGATAAGACCTTTCTCTCAAATTAAAATAGCCGAACAAAGACACATTACAGCTCTTCTCCCCTTATTTACAAGGTATAACATAACCGTCCCAGAAAATAATGCTAGCCAGTATACCGCAACTCCTAAAACGCTAAAAGAAGCGTTCGAAGCTGGCGTTCAAGGAGAAGTTGATAACATCGCGATGTATGAGAAATTAGCTGCCCTTTCTGAGCTTCCTCAGGATGTTCGAACCGTGATGACGAGACTTGGCGATGCTTCCAAAAATCATTTGGCTGCCTTTAAGAAGGGGTTAAGTCAGTATCAATGACAGTCAAAAAGATCCCTCATCACTTCAGTAGTGATAGGGATCTTCTCATTTCTTTTCTATTCAAACGTTCCTTTCACAAGACACTCATTCCCCTCAACCATCTTCTGCCCTCTCGCAAATACGGTATCGATTTGATAATCCTGATCAACAATTACTAGATCGGCATCTTTCTCAACCGCAATCTCTCCTTTTTGACTCAACCTTAGTAGCGACGCCGGGTTTTTCGTAATCACTTTAAGTGCATCAGAGATATCAACCTCATCTTCCACAATCGCATCCCGAACTTCCTTATACAACGAAGCAACTGAACCAATCTGCAGCCCTTCAAATTCTCCTGACGCATTAAAGGCAGGTAAGCTTGCCTGACCGTCTGAAGTAAAAGTGATCCGTTCGACAGGAACTCCCGCTTCAAGAGCTCGTTTTAAACCGATGCTACATTTCACTTCTCCTTCTTCAAGAAACTGCGGAATCGTACTCGTTGTAAAATCAATGTACCCACCTTTTTTCGCATACTCAAGTCCTGCCGTGAACAGCTCTTCCGTTCTATTAATGTGCGTTGGATGGAATGTTTTGATCGGAATGTCAGTGGTTTCAACAACTTGCTCAAGCAGCGAAAGCTTTGACTTGCTGTCTCCAAGATGGATGTTCACAACCCCCGCTTTTCCGGAAAGCATTCCACCAATTCTGGCTGCGGAAGCAATCTTAGCCATTTCTTCTACTGTAGGCTGAGAAGAACGATGATCACTTATCGCGATTTCTCCCGCGCCGATTACTCGATCAATTAGGATGATGTCATCCTCAATTTTTCCTGTTACCGTTTTCACAGGCACCTGATAGCTTCCTGTATGAACGTAACAGGTAATCCCTTCTTCTTCTAACCCTCTTGCCTTTGCAATCAAATCCGGCATTGTTCGGGTTGTACCATCCGTGCCGATAACTCCTACGATCGTCGTTACGCCAGCCATCGTCGATTTTGATAACGTTAATTCCGGCGTTCTCGTTCGAAAGCTCCCTTCACCACCTCCACCTGTGATGTGAACGTGAGAATCGATAAATCCCGGAAAAACGCATTTCCCTTCCGCTTCGATCACTTCATGTGGAAGAGATTCCGCTAGTTCGATCGACTCCTCAATCATCGCGATTTTATCAAACGCGATCAAAATATCTTTCTTCCCAATATAATCCGGACTATAAACTTCCGCATTCCTGATGACTGTAAACATTGTCCTTCCTCCAAACCATTTTTACTGAAAGTTCATGAGCGATGCTGTGATAACAAAAACAGACGCTAAAACAAACAGCAAAATTTGAAACTTGATAATAAATTTAAACCAATGACCCCAATCCATTCGAGCTGCTCCAAGCGTACCCATTAAGGCAGCAGAGGTTGGAACAAGAATATTCGTCAATCCGTCACCGAGTTGAAATGCAAGTACAGCTACCTGACGTGACACACCTGCAATATCAGAAAGTGGTGCCATAAGGGGCATCGTAAGGGCTGCTTGCCCTGAGCCTGAGACGACAAAAAAGTTGAAAACAGACTGGAAAACGAACATGAACCATGCAGACATCGCAGCAGGAAAATTATCCACTAAGTTGCCTGCACTATATAACATCGTATTCAATACGGAAGGTTCACCAGCTGCATCACCTCCAAGAATAATGACGATTCCTTTCGCCATACCTACGATTAACGCGGCAGGTAGCAAGTCCTTCGCTCCATCTGTAAATCCTTCTGCAATATCATTCAGCTTCATGCTGTTCAATTTAAAGATCACTGCAATCACACCTGCAACAAGTCCAATCGTGAAAAACTGAGTAGCAATCTCTGGGATATAGTAAGCATGCTCAATGACTCCCCAAATGATCCAGCCAATCCCCGCTACTAGGGTTAAGACGACAAGACCATGTCCAAGCGTGAATTTGCTCGTAAGATCCTGATTTTGATTGTATTCTTTAAAGTAGCGATTTGCATCTGTACTGAGCGACTTCCTTGGATCCTTCCGAACCCCATTCGCATACCACATCGTATACACGATACCAATGATGGTAAAGACAATCCACATCACGATTCGGAATGGCGCTCCTGATAGAACAGGAATGCCCGAAACTCCTTGCGCGATCGCAACGCTAAATGGATTCATCCATGACGTTGCAAATCCAATTTGTGTGGCGACGTAAGTAATCATGATGCCCGTAATGGCATCATAGCCCAGTGCGACAACAAGCGGTATGAGAATCATTGCAAAGGCAATGGCTTCCTCCCCCATCCCAAAAACGGCACCGCCAAGGGAAAATAAGAAAAACATGATGGGAATAATGAGAACTTCTCGCCCTTTTGTCTTATCAATGATTGAGAGAATCCCCTGGTCAATTGCCTTTGTCCGCATAATGATGCCGAAAGCACCGCCAATAATCAAGATAAAGGCAACAACTCCTACAGCTGATCCCCATTTATCTCCTGAAACAAGTCCTTCGAAAACGTAATTTAGAAAACCTGTTCCACCATAAGGCTCAAATAAATGAACCCCTTCTCGGACAGCATCTCCACTATCGTCCGTTACATATGTAAAGCTATCAGGCACAAGAACAGTTTTTGTTTGTTCTTCTCCCTGCTGTACATAAGTGACGTCCTCCGTTTCGAATGTCCCTTTTGGTATGAAGTACGTTAATGCAGCAGCAGCCAGCACAACGAAAAACACAATAATAAACGTGTGAGGCATCTTTATTTCTTTTTTTCTCTTTTTTTCTTCCATTTTTCCCCTTCCTTCCGCATAAATAGTTATAACCCTTATTCTTATTTACGCAAGATTCATGCCAACTTCATTAACAGTGCCATTGTCCGAAAAATCATATTATAAAATCTTTAATTGGGTTAATTTGTTTTTTATTGGTGATACAATAGAACCAAAAGAAAAAAAGGAGTAATTATAATGGAGCGACCAACACTAACCTTGATTGCAGGTAGTATTCAAACAAAAGAAGTCCTTTCCGATCAGCTTTACCAGCTAACCGGCGACTATCTTACTGTGAGAGCTTTTGCTATTGACGAAGCTCTACCACTCCACCTTAACGACCATATTATCCTTTACTCTTCTGAAGCTACGAAGACGGAGGCAAATGCTATTTCAACGATTCATGGTAGTATATCAATCGTTGGAAAGCGCACCATTCGTCATGAATATATCGAAAAGCTCCTAACGATTCCTCAAAACGAAACGGTTTTAATGGTGAACGATGATGATTCGACGACGATCGATGTGATTGAATCGCTTTACCAGCTTGGAATGAATCATATTACATTCATCCCATATAAAAGAGGCCAGATGTTTTACGATAATATCCGAATTGCAGTATCTCCAGGAGAAACCCATCTCTGCCCCACGTACATACCTGAAATGATCGATATTGGAGTCAGACCATTCGATATGCCTACCATCATTAAAATCATTGATCATTTTAAATTAGATGAATCAGTTTCTACTAAAATATCGGAACGTTATATTCGGAGTATGATTGCTCTCCATCGTAAAATCTTTGAGGCTGAACAAGATGCAGTCAAAACAACAGAACACTATCAGAACGTTGTCGATACTGTTGATGACGGTATTCTCGCTATTAATGTAGATAAACAGATTACGTTATTCAACCATCGTCTTGAAGCCTTATTCCAATGCTCATCTAACGAAGTTATCGGCCTTCCACTCAAAGATGTAGTCGATGTGGATTTAAAGCATTTTATCTTAGATGGCATGGACGAGAATAAATTTTTTTCGATGAACGGTGTCGACGTCGTTGCGTTTCGCCAGTTTATCCATGAGGAAAATACCATCGTTGTTACATTTAAAAGCGTAAATCAGGCATTTGAAATCGAAAAAACCGCCCAGCGTGAGCAACATAAGAAGGGTTTTTTTGCGAAATATGAGTTCGAAGACATTCTAGGTGAGCACCCTATCCTTCTTGAACGAGTTCGAACCGCAAAAAAACTTGCTATCGCTGAGCACCCTGTCCTGATCAACGGTGAAACTGGTGTCGGCAAAGAGCTATTCGCCCATGCGATTCACCGCACATCTCTCCGTAAGAACGGTCCGTTTATTGCGATCAATTGCAGCGCTTTAACGGAAAGTTTATTAGAAAGTGAACTGTTTGGTTACGAAGAAGGCACATTTACTGGCGCTCAACGAGGCGGCAAAAAAGGATTATTTGAGTTAGCGGATAACGGCACCATTTTCCTTGATGAAATCGGGGATATTAGTTCAACTGTTCAAGCTCATTTACTCAGGGTTCTTCAAGAGAAAGAAATTAGAAGGATCGGAGGGAGAAAAATCACACCCGTTAATGTAAGAGTGATCGCAGCAACAAACAAAAACCTTGAACAAAAAATTGCTGATGGGACGTTTCGATCTGACTTATTTTATCGTTTGAATGTGCTTCATCTTACTATTCCACCACTCAGAGATCGTCTAAGCGACATTCAATTGCTGACCAATTATTTTGTCACGAAAAGCGGGAATTGGATGAAGGTTGACCAACAGGTGATCGAAGCGTTTATGGAACATGATTGGCCGGGCAACATTCGTGAGCTTAAAAGCATGATTGACTATGCTCTCGTCGTATCAAATGGCGCTTCAATCACAATAGATGATTTGCCACATGAACGTCTCCAACAAGTGCCAGAGAGATATGATGTAACTCTACCTTCAAGCAGCATTGATGCAAAGGAACAACGTATGATTCTGCAACTGATGAAACTACGAAATGATGCTGGAAAACCATCAAGTCGAGACTATTTGTCTAAAGAGAGTGCCACGACTCCCTATCCTCTCACTCCCCAGCAGATCCGTCTTCGCTTAAATGACCTTGAAGAGAAAGGCTATATTCTAAAAGGACGAGGACGAGCCGGTACTCATATCACCCTGAGTGGTGAACATTATTTAACCGAACTAAACAGACAAATGAAAGGCCGCTAGGGGTTTCCCCTAACGGCCACATCACTTTTAAAAAAACTGCCTAACTCATGATTGTTCAATGGCTTCCTTCTCCAGTGACCTCAGCCATCCAGTAAGGACAACAGCTCCAACGACCATGATTGCTCCAATCCATGGTGTATGAATAAGACCGATTGAATCTACGGTCACACCCCCAACAAAGGAACCAATCGCAATACCGACGTTAAACGCAGCGATATTTAGTGCTGAAGCAACATTAACGGCAGATGGTACGTATTTCTCAGCAAGATTAACCACAAGTACTTGCAAGCCAGGTACATTCATGAAAGCAAACAAGCCCATCAAGAAAATTGTAATAATGCCCGCAACATTAAACGGGATGGCAAATGTCATCATAAAAAGAATAATCGCTTGCAGCACAAACATCCAAAATAGTGCTTTTAATGGATTCTTATTCGATGCTTTCCCACCGATCACGTTCCCAATCGCTACAGCCACCCCATAAACAAGTAAAATGACACTAACAAACTTTGCACTAAGACCTGTAACATCTTCTAGAAGCGGTGCTAGATACGTAAAGGCAACAAACGTACCGCCATATCCAAGTGCTGTAATGGCAAAAGCAAGCATCAATTTGCCATTCGTTAAAATTTTTAACTGTTCACTAAATTTCGCAGGCGGTGCTTCTTTTAAATCTTTCGGGACGAGAATAGCACTCGCAATAATTCCGACAACGCCAAGAAGTGCGACGCCAAGGAATGTTGCTCTCCAACCAAAAGCTTGTCCAATAAAGGTACCAAGCGGAACACCAGTTACAGTTGCAACCGTTAGTCCTGTAAACATAAAGGCAATGGCACTCGCACGCTTATGTTCAGGAACAAGATCCGCTGCAATTGTTGAACCGATTGAAAAGAAAATACCGTGTGAAAATGCCGTAATAAATCGAGCGACTAACAATAACCCGAAGGAAGTGGATATACCCGCCACAAGGTTCCCGATGATAAAAATCACCATTAAAGACATTAGTAGCGTTTTCCGATTCATTTTTCCGGTTAATGCCGTTAAGACTGGAGCACCAATCGCAACCCCGATTGCGTAACCTGAAATAAGCAATCCTGCAAGCGTAATCGAAATCGATAAGTCATCTGCTATCGAAGAAAGAAGTCCAACGGGAACAAATTCTGTTGTCCCAATTCCAAATGCACTAATAGCTAAAGCCAAAAGCGCAAGAGAGCCGCTGGATTTTTCTTTTGGACGTGACATTGTATGTGTTTGAGAACTCATAATACGAATTCCTCCTTGAGATTTTTTTGAATGCCGATGATCAGAAAGGCGCCTTCCCTATCGGCGGTACAACTGATTATGCTATCTTCTTAACAAGATGGGAAGTACGCACTTTGCTGTAATATAGGCACCTGTAAGTGCCTAATGGATTAGATCAGGAGTTGCGCGCAAAAAAACCTCCCGATAAACAATCCGTTTATCGGGAGGTTTGAATTCTGATTCTATTCTTCTTTCAGATGAAATAATCCAACATGTTCAATTGGAATACCAGCTTCAATGTAACTTCTCACGAGCTTCCATTTCCCTTCTGCCCCTTTTCGGAAGGTATTAAAAAAGACATTTCCGGTTTCACTTTGGTTCCCATCCACCTCAATGGAAGCAAAGATAATGGCGAGCATTTCATTTCTGCGAAGAGGCGTCACCGTTATCTTCTTCAGCACCCAGTTGGTTCCATCATTCTGAAATGCCGTAAACGCTTGTTCCCAGCCCTGAATCGATTCCTCATAACCAAAATCATATACCTCTGATTGACTTGAAATCTCTCTCGCCTGATAGCTATCGCTTATTTTGTACTTTATTTCATCTAATGAAGAGTTCTGCCAACTCGTTAGAAATTCCTCAAGAAATTCTTTAAATCCACTCATCGCAATCGATCACCTCTCCCTATGTGTTTTCAATCTATTTTTAATGAATCCTTTCTCCCTTACCCTACCCCTCACGCAATAGGAACAACCGTAAGAATATGTTATATTACATAAGAAGTGATATTGAAAGGACTAAGTGACATAATGAGCAACCATAAAGAATTACAAGAAGAAATAAAGAAGAGACGAACCTTTGCGATTATCTCTCACCCCGATGCTGGTAAAACAACGTTAACTGAGAAGCTCTTGTTCCTTGGAGGACAAATCCGCTCAACAGGGACCGTTAAATCAAGAAAATCCTCCAAGTATGCGACATCTGACTGGATGGAAATAGAGAAGCAGCGTGGAATCTCTGTAACATCCAGTGTGATGAACTTCAATTACAAAGGACATACGATTAACATCCTTGATACGCCTGGGCACGAAGACTTCAGTGAAGATACGTACCGTACGCTACTAGCCGTTGATAGCGTTGTGATGATTATCGATGCCGCTAAAGGTGTTGAGTCTCAGACGAAGAAACTTTTCAAAGTTGTTAGTGAACACGGGATTCCGATCTTCACCTTCATTAACAAAATGGATCGCCAGGGCCGTGAGCCACTTGAACTTCTTGAAGAAATTGAAGATGTACTCGGGATTGAATCTTATCCGATGAACTGGCCGATCGGAATCGGTCAATCTTTCCAGGGTGTATACGATCGTCATCAGAAAGCCGTCGAGTTCTATGATACCGAGGGCGACAACAAACAAGCGATGCAAATCTCTGACCTAGACGATCCTGTTTTAAAAGAAAAAGCTGGTGAAGATCTCGTCAATCAGCTTCAAGAAGACGTCTTGCTTCTTGACGAAGCTGGAGCTACTTATAGTGAAGAAGATTTGCAATCTGGTAAGCAAACACCAGTCTTTTTCGGAAGTGCGATTTCTAGCTTCGGTGTCCCAACGTTCTTAAACCACTTTCTTGATCTAGCTCCTTCTCCAGCACCCCGAGAGAGCTCTGAAGGCGAAGTAAAGCCAGATGAAGAAACCTTCTCAGGTTTTATTTTTAAGATCCAGGCAAACATGAACCCCGCTCACCGTGATCGCGTTGCGTTCTTGCGGATCGTATCTGGAACATTTGAAAAAGGAATGGAAGCGTGGCTCGAACGAACGGGTAAAAGCTTGAAATTATCTCAAGGGCAGCTTTTCTTCGCCTCTTCCCGAGGAAATGTGGATAAAGCTTATCCAGGTGATATCGTTGGACTATATGATTCTGGAACCTATCAAATCGGCGACACGCTCGTTGGTTCTAAGAATGTCTATTCTTTCGGAGCCTTACCTACGTTCCCACCTGAGCATTTCGCTAAGGTTCGTGCACAAAAAGCGATGAAGCAAAAGCACTTCTACAAAGGCGTACAGCAGCTTTCTGAGGAAGGTGCCATTCAGGTATACCGTACCGCTCACTGGGACGAAATTGTTATTGGTGTTGTTGGACGTCTGCAATTTGAGATCTTTGAATACCGCATGAAAGGCGAGTACAATGTCGATATTCAATTCGATACGATGCCACACCAGCACGCACGTTGGATTGAGACAGACAATCCTGAGGAAAAAGTAGATAGTGTTCGCAACATGCTCGTCTACGACCAGCTAAAGCGTCCGGTCCTTCTGTTCCAGAACGACTTTGCTCTTCGCTGGTTCAAAGATAAAAATCCAGATATTCCATTGAGAGAGTCCAGATAATTAAATAGACAAAAAAAGGAACGTGCTAGTAGCACGTTCCTTTTAGTTTGCGACCGTTTCTTTTGACTTAGAACGGTGACTTTTACCCCACTTTTCCATTTCGTGAAGCAATGGAGCTAGCTCATATCCATAAGCCGAAAGAGAATACTCAACCTTAGGCGGTACATCCCCTGATTCTTTTCGATTCAGCAAGCCATCTTGTTCCAATTCTTTCAAATGCTTAATCAACGTTTGATGAGGAATGCGCGGAATCACTTTTTTAATTTCGCTAAAACGAAGCGGTCTCTCCACCAATTCAAGCAGTAAAACAGCTTTCCACTTTCCACAGACAACATCGAGTGTCGTTTTCATATCCTCTACAGACCTGTTCAAATTCTCCCTGCACCTCCAGGTATATAGTAATATACTTCTTCACAAAACCGTTCATTGTAGTAAGATAAGCATATATTAAACTTATTTTATCATAAGTAGTCCGTAAAGCTAGAAGGGAGTTTCCATGACTGAACATTTCTCATACGCTGTCCACAAACTCGGGCAATCTATTATACTAAACAAAGATCAAATTACAGCGGATGCCCGCTCTTCGATTGAAAGCAGTTGCAACGAACAGAATGTACCAGATGTCGTTCCAAATGCTTTCTATGAACATATGATTGCTTCACTTGGAGAGACCATCGAAACGGGTAAAGTGTCCTTTATCAGTGAAGACCTGCCCTCCTTTGATGAGACCAGAAGAATATCTGGCCTTCTCGAATCAGTTTTGATGAGCATCTCTTGCATCAAGCAAGTCCTTTTGGATTATATCGATGAACATAGTCCTGAATGGGAATTATCAGTATCGGATGTCATCACCGTATCAAAGTTAATCGACCCGATCATCAATAAATACCTTCATCACTATACGGAAAATCATTTACATCAGGCAACGCACAGTTTGCAACGAGAATATTACCAATCAGATGAATTATCAGTGCCTATTATTAAAATTTCTAATCGGGTTGCAATCTGTCCAATAATTGGAGATATTGATGAGAAACGAGCGAACCTTATTCTAGAGCGTACACTTATGGAATCAAGCTCAAAAAAAATTCGTACACTTATCCTCGACTTATCTGGCATTGGTACACTCGACACGATGATGACACAGCATCTCTTCAAAATTGTTGATTCCCTTGAAATGATGGGTGTCGACGTTATAGTGACAGGTGTTAGCTCAGAAGTAGCGATCGGCGTCGTCTCACTAGGACTCGATTTAAATGCCTTAACAATTAAACAGAATCTTGCTGGAGCTTTGAAAGAACTTGGAATGATTGATTCCTAACAAGAGACTTGAACGAATGTATAGTACTCAGGAAAAAATGAATAATAGAACTGCACCGAAATTGTTAGCAAAACTTCTAATGATTGAGATGCAGTTTTCTTTTATCCGCTTTTTTTGTACTTGATTCAATCTTTCAGCAGATTTAACCAACCTATGTAACTCCTCAAAAAAAGCTGTGCATCCATTTAGGATACACAGCTCTTTCTAACTACATTGCTTTTTTAGGTTTTACTTCTTTTTTCCTTTTAGATAAAACTTCTTTATTCGCAGCTTTATAAAAAGAATATCCCATCAAGAGAATAATAAAAGAAAATGGGAATGCCGCGATAATCAGCATATTTTGTAGGCCCTGGGTCCCCCCAAAATAAATAATAATTGCTGCCATTGCCGACAACGACAATCCCCAGACGATCTTGATCGTAGCGGAAGGATTCAGAGATCCAGTCGTACTTAACATTCCCAAAACGAATGTCGCTGAATCTGCTGAGGTGATAAAGAAAATCGCAATCACTGCAATCGTAATGAACGACATCAACGTTCCGAGAGGATATTCTTGCAGCACAGCAAACGTCGCTGTTTCAATCGAATAATCCGAAATCGTAGCGACCCCACTTTGCTGAAGATCAAGCGCCGATACGCCAAATACAGCAAAAAAGATGAAACAGACGATAGCCGGAACAAACAGAACACCAAGCATAAATTCCTTAATCGTACGTCCTTTCGAAATCCTCGCGATAAAAATACCAACGAATGGTGACCACGAGATCCACCATGCCCAATAGAAAATCGTCCAGTTATTTACCCAGGTACGGTTATCACTTTTGATTGGCTCAATATGAAAGCTCATATCAAAGAAATTTGCGATATATCCTCCTATCGTCCCAGTAAACATGTTCATAATATATAGAGTTGGCCCAACGATCAGAAGCATGATCATTAATGCAAAGCCAAGTGCCATATTCATATTACTTAAATATTTAATCCCTTTATTTAACCCTGACCATGCCGATGCAATGAATAACACGGTGGATATTGTCAAAATAATCAGCTGGGATGAAAAATTTGTTGGCAAATCAAACAAAAAAGATAAGCCGCCATTAATTTGTGCTGAACCAAATCCAAGTGTAGCTGCTACCCCTACAACTGTTGCCACAACGGCAAGAGTGTCAATCAAGTGACCAAACATTCCCTGCATCCGCTTCTCACCGAATATTGGCGTGAGAGTAGCGCTGATCAAACCAGGATAACCTTTGTGGAACTTGAAATAAGCAAGAACTAAAGCCACTAAAGCATATACTGCCCACGCATGGATTCCCCAGTGAAAAAATGAATATTGTAGTGATTCTTCAATGGCCTTTGGAGTTCCCAGTTCTCCACTAGGACTGCTCTTGTACGCATGGGAAATTGGTTCCGCGGTCGTCCAAAAGACCATGCCCATTCCCATACCTGCACTAAACAACATAGCAAACCATGTTGAAAGGCGGAATTCAGGCTGATCGTCCTTTTGACCCAGCTTGATATCTTTGAATCTTGAAAAAATCAAGTAGATGCAAAAAGTTAAGATCACCATGATAATCAATAAATAATACCAACCGAAATGGCCGGAGAGAAAAGTGGTTACTGTAGAGGTAACCGTTTGTAAATTATCAGGAGCAATGGCTCCCCATAAAACAACAAGACTACATAGGACAAGACTATACCAAAAAACCAGCGTTGCATTTTTCATAAACTCACCTCTGAAGAAATAGTTTCTATTAGGAACAGATCATGCTTAGTTGTGTTGAACGATACCATAAACGTTTCATCACCTTTGTATGTAAGGGGAGTCAATACGTTCACAATCTCCATTTCTCCATTTACCCTATTCACGACCAGTTCAGTCCTAAATGAGCTAAAAGATTGAAAATAGTTTCACTTGGTCAATGATTTCGCTAAGAAACGAATTACTCTTGCCCTCAAGTGAGGTTAAATTAAGAAGGAAGGAAGAATGCCATATCTATCATACTGAAGATAGGTTACTATATAAGAGAGAGAAACTATAAACTCGTGGCTAGAGAGGTGAGGTCATTGATTCCTTCAACTAATCCTACTTACACTTCAATTGAAGAAGCAGCAAATGATGTACTAGAGGTTATGAGTAAATTTGTAGGTGTAAATACGTTTTTTGTCGCCAAAAATGACAAAACCGATGTCAATATTATTTCATCCTTCAACAGAGATGAGGTCATCCTTGAATCAGGTTTCGAAACCCTATATCGAGATTCTTACTGACAATTCATCGTTCAAGGCGGTCGTGAACCCCTTATTATTGATGATTTAGGTACCCATGAATCTACGAAAGACATGAATGTGACAAAAAACCTCGGCGGTGGTTCCTTAATCGGTGCTCCAATTTTTTACCGTAACGGTGAAAATTACGGTACACTCTGTGGTCTGGACCTTAAACCATTTCATTATACACAGGATCATGTCGATCTCTTTAAAGCGATGGCTCATTTACTAGGTAACGTCCTTGAGCTTGAAAGAGCGAATACCGAAATTGAGTCCCTATCCGTTCCAATCGTACCGATATCAGATGAAATTGCCATCCTTCCGATCATTGGAGACGTGAATGAAGTTCGAACGGAGCGAATTATGGAAAGTGCTCTTGCTGAAAGTGCAAAAAACAACCTCGACTATTTGATTTTTGATTTATCTGGGCTCGTGAACATTCATGACCAAAGTACTACAAACTTGTTGAAAATCGGCTTATCACTTAAGTTGATCGGTGTACAAATGATTGTTACAGGCATTCGTCCTGATCTAGCTTTAAAAGCAGTTCATTCAGAAAGTGACTTCGATCAAATTATCGTGAAATCGAATCTAAAACAAGCATTGAAATGGATCGGATATACATTAGTTAAAGAATGAAAAAAGGACTGCTATCTAATCTGTACCCTGAGTCAAGGACACATCAAAAAAAGGTTAAGCAGCTTTAAGAAGATGATCTCTGTATTGCACAGGGGTCATCTTTTTTAGATTCCACTGATACCGATAATGATTGTAATAATTCATATAGCTTTTGATTTCCTTCTTCAGTTCTTGTAAGGTCTTACAAGAACGTATCGATGCTTCGTCTTTGAAATGGCCGAAGAACGATTCTTGTGGTGCATTATCCCAACAGTTTCCTCTTCGGGACATTGACTGACGCAAATTCATTTTCTTCACTAGTTTTTGTAAATCAGGGTGGGTATAATGGGTACCTTGATCGGAATGAATGAGCGCATCCTCTGCGAGGTCAACGTGCCGTTTCTTCTTTAACTTCTTTAAAGTATCCGTCGCAAGGTTCATGGTGACACGCTCTGAAACATGATAAGCCACAATCTCCCCTGTAGAACCATCTTTAATGGTAGATAAATAAGCCCTTAGACCTTTTCCATAATACAAGTAGGTAATATCCGTCAAAAGGACTTTTCTAGGTATATCTTGTTTGAAGGCTCGATTTAAAAGGTTTGGGACCACCTTGTGCTCTTGTGTCGCTTTCATCATTTGTTTATACGGATTTGATCTCCGAATTGGACAGACGATGCCATACTTCTTCATAATCCGGCGAATTCGTTTAAGATTAAAAACGGTATTAAATTGCCCTTCCAAGGTCATTTTGATCTGCCGTGCTCCTTTTTTGCGGTTCTTAAAATCGAAAGCTTTTTGGATTATATCTCTTGCCACTTGATCCCTTTCCTCTTGTTCGCTTCGCTTATCTAAGGAGTAAGAAGAAAAATAACGGTAATAACCACTACGTGACACCCCGGCTGCCTTACAGAGGTATCCGACCATGCGCTTCAAGTTATATCTCTGAATGATTTTTCGAATGAGAATATATTTTTGAGAAGGGCTTATTTCTTTCTCTTCAGCCCCCTTTCTGCGAATCGAATCTTTTTTAACAGTTCATTTTCCGCCTCCAACAAGCGATACTGTGCCTCAAGCCTTTCGTACTTTTCTTGCGAGCTGAGCTCCTTTTTTCTTGGTATTCCAGATGAAACAGATCTGGTGTCTCTTAACCCACTTTCTCCTTCCTTATGATAAGCTGCTCTCCATCGATCAGATGATGAGCTCACTCGTTTCATCCCAAGGATATTTACGTCAAAACCACATTCTTCAAAGATTTGCCTTGGCTGTTTTCCCTTCTCGTATTCCGTAACAACTTTGAGTTTAAACTCATCTGAATATGTCACACCTTTTTGACTAACAGACTTTGTATAAGGATTTTTCAATAGTTTCTTAACCTGACTTTCAGTGAACATTTTTTTACTCATGATTTTCTCCAATCTTTTTTTCTACAATACAAAAATACCCTATAAGATGACCTTTTTTCAAAGTGTCTATCTTATAGGGTACAGATTAATCAGGCAGTCCTTTTTTCATTCTTCTATTTCAAATCCCCGATCCCCGATCATCTGGTGATCTGCTTTGGCTTCTGCTCCATCTGTCGAGCCATAGAATATGAATAACGTTTCAAACGTATTCGAGCAATAATAATAAAACAGACTCAAGAGAGTCTGTTTTATTATTAAGCTAGTGATTGATTTAATTGTAAGTATGACGACTCAATCTGGTCGGGGGTGACAGGTTTGCTGAAGAAATATCCCTGAATACTGTCGCATCCTTTTTCGGAAAGGAATTGCGCCTGATCGCTTGTTTCTACGCCTTCCGCTATCACTTGCAGGTTTAACTGCTTACTCATAGCGATAATGGCACTCGTGATTTGATCAGATTTCACATTATGTGTCAGTTCATCAATAAAAGATTTATCAATTTTCACCTGATTAATCGAAAAGTCTTTCAAATAACTTAACGAGCTGTGCCCCGTTCCAAAATCATCGATCGATATGCTGACGCCAAGATCTCGAAGTGAGGTAATCATCCATGAAGAACGCGTCGCATTTTCCATTGTCATGCTTTCCGTTACTTCAAGCTCGATTAACGAAGGATCAAGCTCATACCGTTCAATCGTATCTTTAACGGTATCGATCAATTCCTCACTCTGGAACTGTTTCGCTGACAAATTCACAGAGACTCGAATAGGATTCCCACTGTCGCTCCACTTTCTTGCCTGCTTGCACGCCATATCGAGCACCTGGCGCCCGAGTTCTATAATGAGACCTGTCTCTTCTGCAAGGGTAATGAAATCACCAGGATAACGAAGCTTTCCGTCCGTTGGCTTCCAGCGCACAAGCGCTTCGACACCTGACAATACTCCATCCTCGCACCGTACCTGAGGTTGATAGTGGAGAATGAATTCATTCTCCACAATAGCTGCTCGCAAAGCACTTTCTTCAATCAGCCTCAGCTTGCTCTTCTTTCCTAATGAAGTGGAATAGAACTGGTATTTCTTACGATTTCGTCCCTTAGCGGAGTACATCGCAATGTCTGCATGTTTTAATAAAGATACCACATCCTCTCCATCATCAGGTGTAAGAGCGATTCCTATACTGACTGAAGTGGAAAGCTGCTGCGAGCCAACTTGAAATGGCTCATCGAATGATGCGATGATCTTGTCTGCTAATTCATCAGGATAGATCTCTCCAAAACTATTTAGAACAATCACAAATTCATCCCCGCCAAGTCTTGAAAGAAAACCAAACGGTTCCACGCAGGATTGCAGACGGTTAGCTACTGCTATCAAGAAAAGGTCACCAGTGTTATGCCCTAGTGCGTCGTTAATCACCTTAAACCGATCAAGATCAAGAAGCATTACAGCTATTTCATGTGGTTGCTCTTCCCTCTCAAGTACATCTTCTAGGAATTCTCCAAACGATCGTCGGTTTGGCAAATGAGTCAGTGCATCATAATATGCCATTCGATGTGTTTCTCGCTCGGCTCTTCGCTGATTTGTAATATCTTTTGTGATCGCATAAATGCGGTCCAGTCTGCCATTTAAATAGATTGGTACGAACGTCACATTCAGTTCACATACTTCGTTTTGCAAATTAATAATGCTTGTATTGAAACTGACCGCTTTCCTCGTTTGATGAACATTCCTAAAGGAGGCACTTACTTTTTCTAACTCCTCTTTTATAAAAAAGTCCATTGGATTAATCGTACTTAATTCTTTCGTCTTTACACGAAATAGCTTCTCGCCAGCAGGATTCAGTGACTCCACTTTGCCATCTACTGATAATGTCATGATGGCATCGATGCTGTAGGAAAGAAGTGAACGCAGTCGATAGTCATTTCCTTTGATCTCTAGAGATTGCCTGATTAACCTACGCTCTGTTAGGACCCCAAAAATTAGAACCGTTTGAATGCACAAGGTACTAACAGCGAGGAGAATCGAGAAGGTTGATGAATCCAGTCCGTCGTTGATTGGCTCTCCCGTCTTTGCTGAAGACATATAAAAAGTCGCAGCTTCCATTCCTGTGTAATGCATCCCTGCGATAGCAAACCCCATAACAACAGCGCTTACTGCTTTTAATTGAAAAATTTTCTTTGAATGATCAGACTTTGAAAAAGTAAAAGAGAGCTTTAATGCAGCAAATGAAGCGACCAATGCAATCAGAATAGATAGAAATACAACTAGTGGATCATAATCGATTACAACCTTCTCCATTGCTTCCATACCGATATAGTGCATGGCTGCAATCGCTATCGCCATAAAAATAGTACCGACGACCAATCTCAGAGTTGTAAGATGCTCTTTACTAATGACAAGAAGCGCAATCAATGAACCTAAAAATGAAGCTCCGATCGATAGTCCTACAATCCCTATATCATATGTCATTGGCATCCCCATCTTATAAGCAAGCATACCAATAAAATGCATCGACCAAATTCCAATCCCCATCGCACCCGATCCGCCAATCAACCATACCCATTTTCTAAAGCCTATTGAATAAGCCACTCTTCCAGCAAGATCAAGCGCGCTATATGATGCCACTATCGCAATGACTAATGACATGATGACGATCCAATAATCGTATTGACCTGACAATTCTATCATTTAGTTGTTCCTCCATTGTCTTCGTAAGAACTGTATACACGTATATATCGGAATAAATAAACTTGTTCTTAAGAAGAAAAGCACATTACAGACGAATCCCGAGTTTTCTTTTGATATCTTGCAATAAAGGCTGTGCTTTTGCCCTTGCCTTCCTAGCACCTTCATCTAGAATTCGGTCCAATTCACCTGTTTCAGACAGATAGTGATTGTATCTTTTCCTAGGCTCTTCAAGGAAATGATTCATCACTGAAAATAGCTCTTTTTTTGCATCTCCCCATCCGATACCTTGTTCATACCTTTTCTTCATGTTTTCCAATTCCGCATCACTTACAAACTCACGATACAGCGCAAATACGACAGACTGATCAGGATGTTTCGGTTCATCTGGAAGAGAGGAATCAGTTTTAATTCGGTTAATAAGTTTCTTCAGTTTACCAGGCTCTTCGAATAAGGGGATCGTATTGTTATAGCTTTTGCTCATTTTTCTTCCATCTAGACCAGGCAGCACCATCGACGACTCATCTACAACGTAGTCAGGCAACGCGAACGTCTCACCAAACTGATGATTGAACGATTCTGCGAGATTACGAGCGATTTCAACGTGCTGAATCTGGTCCTTTCCAACAGGAACAAGGTTCGCTTGAAAAAGGAGAATATCAGATGCCATTAAGATGGGATACGTAAACAGCCCCATATTCACCCCTTCATCCTTTTCTCGACCTACTTCATCATTTCGATCAACGATTGCTTTATAAGCATGTGCACGATTCATCTGACCCTTCGGACTTAAACATGCAAGAATCCACGATAGTTCAAAAATTTCCGGAACGTCTGACTGGCGATAGAAGATGGACTTTTGTGGATCAAGTCCAAGTGCAAGCCAAGTTGCTGCAATCCCATATGATAATTCTTTCATCTGTTGAGGATCACGAATTTTCGTAAGTCCGTGATAATCTGCTACAAAGTATACCGGTTCTAACTCTTCACTTTTTGCTAGATGCAGTGCAGGCTTAATAGCGCCTATGTAGTTTCCTAGATGTACTCTACCTGTTGGCTTAATGCCCGTTAAAATTGTCTTTTTCATGTTCTCTCCTCCATTTCAGACAACACAAAAAGGGTTTCTCCTCCTAAAAGGACGAGAAACCCGTGGTGCCACCTTCATTCGTCTACAGATGCAGACGCACTTAACTCTTACAGAAATAGATTTATTTCGATAAGGTGTCTCTTGTAACGGTAAGACGCTCCGCCAAATCCTACTTAACTTTCAGTTCGGAAGCTCAGAAGCCCATTCACCTTCCCCCACGCTGATTCTCACCGACCATCAGCTCTCTGAAGTGCTATGAAAGGTTACTATTCTTCTTCATCACTCGTTTTTTTATTATTCTAAATCTTAATTCAAAAAAGAGCAAGTAAATTTTTCTCTTTAAATTTGTGCCTTTCTCTTTAAAGTACTTTACTCAAAAATGCTTTCGTTCGTTCATGATGAGGATGATCAAACAATTCAACTGGAACATTCTCTTCTACGATATAGCCTCCATCCATGAATAGGACGCGATCTCCGACTTCCTTCGCAAATCCCATTTCATGTGTCACAACGACCATCGTCATCCCTTCCTTCGCAAGCTCCTTCATAACTTCTAAGACTTCACCAACCATTTCAGGATCAAGTGCTGAAGTGGGTTCATCAAAAAGCATGATTTCCGGTTCCATCGCAAGGGCTCTTGCAATGGCTACACGTTGCTTTTGCCCTCCTGATAAGGAGTCAGGATAAGCATTCGCCTTTTCAGCTAATCCTACTTTCTCTAGAAGCGCTAGTCCTTTTTCCTCCGCTTGTTGACGTTTCAATTTCCTTACTTTCATTGGAGACATCATAATGTTCTCGAGCACAGTCTTATGAGGAAAAAGATTAAACTGTTGGAACACCATCCCTACGTTTGTACGTACATGATTGATATTCGTCCCTTTTGCTGTTAAGTCTTGATCCTTGATCATAACTCTACCACCTGTTATTGATTCAAGAAGGTTTAAACACCTCAAAAACGTAGATTTCCCAGAACCAGATGGTCCGATGACAACCACTACTTCCTGTGGTTTTATATCTACACTAATTTCTTTCAAAACTTCTAAATCACCGAATGATTTTTTCAGATTCTCGACCTTAATCATGCTGTATCTAATCTCCTTTCGATATAGTTCAACAAATACGTTAATGAAAGGGTTAGAATAAGGTAAATAATGGCTACTGTTAAGTAAGGCTCCCAGACTCTGTAATACTGTCCCTGTGCCGCTCTTCCCCAGTACATAAGCTCAGGTGCTGCAATAATTGCCCCTAGAGATGAATCTTTAAGTAACACAATGAATTCATTCCCAAGAGGAGGGATCATCCGTTTAAATGCCTGTGGAAGAATGACATATCTCATCGCCTGCACATGCGTCATACCAAGAGAACGTGCCGCCTCCATTTGGCCACGATCAATCGACTGAATTCCTGCACGAAAAATTTCTGCAATATAAGCCGTTGCATTCAATGATAGCGTCACAATCAGTGAAACAAGCGGATTGACGGACTCCATTATCAGCGGAATTAAGCCGAAGTGAATGAGTAGAATTTGAACAAATAACGGTGTTCCTCTAAACGCATTGATATACCAGATGAACGGATAGCGAATCCACCATGATTTTGATATTCTGCCGATGCCCATAAAAAGTCCGAAAATACTCCCGATCAAGATACCTGCCAGCGAAGCACCAACGGTTACCATAGCTCCCTTTAAGAAGAAAGGAAGATACTCACGGACAATGTCAAAAGAAAATACGCCCATATCAGTTCTCCTTTGTCTTTTTCTGCGATGTTTGCTGTCAAATGTGCTAAAAAGCAAGGACCTCTCCGTCAGAATTTAAATGAACTCTCTGCGCGAAGAGATTCTCACCAATCTGCCACTACAGTCTAAGTTCTAAGTATTACTCCGCTTTTTCAAGAAGCGTATCTGTATTCGGTTCTTTACCAAACCATTCTTCGTAGATTTTAGCGTATTCTCCACTGTCAATAACTTTCTTAATCGCGGCATCAAATTCCGATTTTAATTCACTATCCTTAGGGAACATCAATCCATAAAACTCAGACTCGAAGTTCTCAGGATCTTCGATTGTCTGGAAATTATCATCCGGGTTGTTTTTAACATATTCATTCACAACCGTATTATCGGTAACAACTGCGTCCACATCATTATTTTTCAATGCCATGATGGCTACAACGTTATTTTCAAATTTCTTTATGTTTGAGCTTTTATCACCCATGATTTTCTCAGCTGCTGCTTGTCCAGTTGTTCCATTCTGAACACCAACAGTCAATCCTTCAATATCCTTTGCTGTCTTAATATCAGTGCCTTCTTTAAACATTACCATGTGAGTCGATTCAAAATATGGATTGGAGAAATCAAACGTCTTTCGACGATCGTCATTAATCGTAATCCCTGATATCGCCATATCTACTTCTTTCCCCTGACGAACGGCTTCAAATAACGGATCCCATCCGATATTTTTCGGCTCCCATTCATATCCAGCTTCTTTCATCACAGCATCAAGGAAATCGATATCAAAACCAACTATTTTCCCTTTGTCCATATACTCAAATGGCGCGAAGGCTGCGTCAGTTCCGACGACCAATTTCTCTTTCTTTTCGCTATCACCAGAGCTATTTTCTTCCTGCCCACATGCAGTGATAAGGGCTAATAAACATGCTAATACAGTCATTAAAAATCCTCTTACGAATAATTTCTTCAACTTTTCTTCCCCCTGTTTTGAAAACATTTAATTTTCTAATAATTTAAATTATACACAATACTTTTGTAATAACAATGTTGAAATTTGATTAATCCTATGATTTTTTGCCGGTAATTGAGAGAAAAGTAAGAGATATCACAAGAAAGCAGGGAATTTTTTACACCATGCAGCAAAATAAATCGCATTCATTTGTTACAATCTGGCTATTTCACTCTAAAATTGGGAAAGCTCTATTAAAGAAAAATCATGATCATATGTTTGGATTTTGATGGGACAATTTCTTACAAGGTTTTTCTTCATCTTTAAATTCACGGAGTTACTTATCTCTCCGTTTTAAAAAAGGAGACGACAATGGACGACTTACACACATTCAGCTGGTATGCTGCACGTATCAAAAAGCATCTCCCAAAGGAAGCATTCAAACCCGCCCCCGCTAGATTAATCGGGGGACTTACATATGTAGCCATAACAGTAACCTGCTTTCTTATCATTGGACTTTTCAACCTACCTCTTTTTCTAAACCTTATTTTTTCCGTTATTATCGGGGCGAGCTTTGCAGGAATGGGCTTCCTAGGCCATGAAATACTTCATGGGACAGTCGTTCGTAACCCATGGCTTCGTGACTTACTAGGCGGTATTGCTTTCTGGCCGTTGAGTACAGGTCCTAAGCTTTGGAGAAAATGGCATAATTTAAATCATCATGTTCATACACAGCACGATGAAAAGGATCCTGATGCTTGGCCAACACTAGAAAGAATTTCAAAACTTACTATCTTCAAATGGGTATACAATCTTCCACTGTTCTTACGAGCACTCTTTGCATTTGCATCCCTCGCTGTACAATTCACCGCTCATTCTCTAAAAATGTTCTTTGTATACGTAAAAGAATTTCAACCTCATAACCAACGAGAAGTTTGGTTACAAATGATTGTTCCATGGTTAACATGGCTTGGTCTTATTTTTGTTATGGGATTTGAAAAATGGGTGTTCGCTTTTCTGATTCCTCTTCTCATTTCGAACTTTGTCGTCATGGCCTATATCTCTACGAATCACCGGCTGAATCCACTCACGCAAGTGAACGATCCACTAGCGAATAGTCTTACAGTAACGGTGCCAAAATGGGTGGATGTGATTCATTTCAATTTTTCATATCATACCGAACATCACTTATTTCCTGGGATGAATCCAAAATATTATCCGCTTGTAAAACAACAAATCAAAGAGATGTGGCCAGAACGCTATCATGAAATGCCAATGACACAGGCACTCATTGCACTTTGGAGAACCCCTCGTGTCTATTTTGAACGTAATGAGCTTATTGATCCAATTCGAAATCATACTTATGGATCACTTGGAAACAATTTAAATCCTAAAGAAATTCTGCCACGAAAACTTAAAGATGAAACGTGACTGCCAATAGACCATTAGGTGCGAAAAACCATTAAAAAAGCACAAGAAAAGGCTGATGATAAACTGATCAGCCTTCTTGCGCATTTATTATTCAACCTATACTCTTTGAGCATAGAATCGCTACCCAATACAGCTTATGTTCTGAGAATTAGTAGCCTCCTCCTCCAACAAAAGCTGCACCTACGATGATAAGGAGAATAAACAGCACTACAATTAGAGCAAACCCACTGCCGTAACCGTATCCCATGGAGTATGACCTCCTTTCCACCTTGGATTACTACATACTATGCAGAAGTCTTGATCATGGATGGGCGTTCGCTCAAATTTTCGGTTTCTTTTCTAGCGAGGAAGGATCTTATTTGTTCATTTAATGTATTTTATGATGAGCACTAACTCAGATTTATTATTGATTCTAGCTTAAAAAGAAAAGTATTGCGTATATAAGTATATGATTATATCATTATAAAGGGGTGATGTTATGGAAAAAACATTCATAGAAATCGATAAGGCAGCTGCTGTCTTAAAATTACTTGGAGATAAGACTCGACTGACCATCATGGGACTTCTTAAAAGTGGAGAGTGCTGTGTATGTGAATTTGTTGAAGTGCTGCAAATGAGTCAGCCCTCTATCAGTCAGCACTTGAGGAAACTACGTGATGCAGGAATCGTGAAGGAGCGCAGGAGCGGTCAATGGATATTTTACTCACTCAATATGACTCATGAAGCCTACTCAATGATCGAAAGTGTGCTTGCCTTGATTCCTGAACAACAGAACAAACTAACTGAATTAGAAAACAAAGGATTACGCATATGCTGCGATTAATGGGGGAATAGATTTGACTTCTGTTTTACTAGCAATACTTATTTTTGTCCTTACACTTATCCTGGTTATCTGGCAGCCAAAAAATCTTGGTATTGGTTGGTCTGCCTGCGGAGGCGCAATCTTAGCTTTGCTTGTCGGAGTAGTCGATTTTCAAGATGTGATCACAGTGACCGGCATCGTTTGGAATGCAACATTTGCATTTATTGCAATCATTCTCATCTCTCTCATTCTTGATGAGATCGGCTTTTTCGAGTGGGCTGCTTTACATATGGCGCGCGCTGCTCGAGGGAATGGATTACGAATGTTCATCTACGTTACTTTACTTGGAGCAATCGTAGCTGCACTTTTTGCAAATGATGGAGCAGCTCTTATTCTAACACCGATCGTTCTGGCCATGGTACGTCATTTGAATTTCAAAGAAAAAATGATTCTACCTTTCATCATGGCAAGTGGATTCATTGCAGACACAACATCGCTTCCGCTAGTTGTGAGTAACCTTGTGAACATTGTCTCTGCTGACTTTTTTAATATTGGATTCGTTGAATACGCGTCTCGTATGATTGTACCGAATTTATTTTCACTTGGGGCCAGTATTCTTGTCCTGTATCTATTTTTCAGAAAAGACATACCCGGAAATTATGATGTTAACGAACTTCGACGTCCTAGCGAAGCTGTTAAAGATCAAAAGATGTTTTATCTATCCTGGGGTGTTCTCGCCATCCTTCTCATCGGGTATTTCAGCAGTGAATTTATTGGTGTGCCGGTTTCCATCATCGCTGGTATCATCGCCATCTTCTTTCTATTGATGGCTAGACGAAGCAAGGCTGTTGAAACAAAGAAAGTCATCAAAGGAGCCCCTTGGGCAATCGTGTTTTTCTCTATCGGGATGTATGTTGTTGTGTACGGTCTCCGTAATCAGGGATTAACAGACGTCCTTGCCGATGTTTTACAAGCTACAGCAGATCAAGGGGTACTTGCTGCCACCGTATCGATGGGCTTTATCGCAGCAATCCTCTCTTCTATTATGAATAACATGCCCACAGTTATGATTGATGCACTCGCTATAGAAGGGACATCGACGACTGGTACGCTTCGGGAAGCGCTGATCTACGCTAACATCATCGGATCAGACCTTGGACCTAAAATCACTCCTATCGGATCACTTGCAACGCTTCTGTGGCTCCATGTTCTATCGCTAAAAGGGGTGAAAATTTCATGGGGTTACTATTTTAAAATTGGCATTATCTTAACCGTTCCAACACTACTTATAACATTACTCGGCCTGTATTTATGGCTCATGATTATCTAACTATTAATTAATAAGGGGATTAACATGTCTAACAAAAAAACAATTTATTTCTTATGTACTGGAAATTCTTGCAGAAGTCAGATGGCTGAAGGTTTCGGAAAGCAACACCTTGGAGACAAATATGAGGTTTACTCTGCCGGGATTGAAGCACACGGTTTGAATCCTAATGCCGTAAAAGCCATGAAAGAATCTGGAATCGATATTTCAAACCAAACGTCTGATAAAATTGATATGGACCTTTTGAATCGTGCTGACTTCGTTGTAACCCTATGTGGGGATGCAAACGATAAATGTCCTATGACACCCGCACATGTCAAACGAGATCACTGGGGATTTGACGATCCTGCAAAAGCAGAAGGCACTGAGGAGGAGAAATGGACATTTTTCCAACGTGTTCGCGACGAAATTGATAAACGTATTCTCCAATTTGCTAAAGAAGGCAAATAAGATATAAAAAAGCACTCCAGCGCTTACTGGAGTGCCTTTTTTATAAGTAAGGAAATGGATAACTTCTAGAGTTGCCTTCTTGATTTTTGATTCACTAGAGTGAAAAAGCGATGGGTTCCGCGAAATTCCAGATAAAACAGCGAAATACGAAAAACATTCACGAATTTGTGGTTATTTCCACGGAAATGAAAGTTATTCTACTCTTTTCACATTCATTGTTAATCTAACTTCTTCATTTTATATACTTCTCTACTACTGATTAAATCAGCGATATCATTACGATACTTATCATAATGAGCTGAATTCATATGTGTCTCAAATGCCTGGTAATTTTCCCAGACTTCATATATTACGAAAGATATATCTTCAATCGATTGGTGAACGTCATATTGAACGTTTCCATCTTCATTTCTTGATCCAACAGTAACCTCTTGAAGGGCATGTTTTAATTCCTCTTCACGACCTTCTTTTGGCATAAGGATAGCTGTAACAGCGATTTGTGCCATTTAACACTTACCTCCAATAATCATTTACAATTAGGATAAGCCTATTAGATTCAAGTTATGAAAGCAAAAATCATGCTTATGTTTCACTGATAGGAAACTGTTACTTTGCTCATCATCATTCATTATTAGCTTTTCGAATTCATGCTTTACAAGGGGAACTCTAATTTTCAATACATTTCACCAACGCTCAAAAAACGGAATTTTCCGACTTAATTTCATGAACTCCTCGCAGAAGGTTTTAAAATAGTCCTTTGAAGGGGGACACCTCCCATGCTGACATTTCGTTCGATGAACATATATGGCTTGTTATCGATCATAAACCGACGATGACCTAAATAATCCACTTCCCTCCCCTGTGATTCAAGCTCTTTCTTTATGGCTCTAATATACTCATTAAAATCAAGGTAGCGTTCATCAAGATCAATTTGAATATGATTTTTTCGATAGCCCATCAACCAGTTAAAGCCTGTTAGAAAAAGTATAGAGAAAACAACTAAACCAACTACGTTCCACATGCTTATCCCTCCTCTATCATCTATCTTATATACGAATCAATTACCTATGACGTTTCATTTTTGAGAAAAAAAGGAAGATTAAGGCATGAATTGGTGTTAACAAATATCATCATGATCCATGAGAAAATCCCATGATCTTCTCCATTAAACACAAAAAAGATGAAAACTCAATTCAGAGTCTCCATCTCATTTGTTCACTTGCCGCCTTTGTACTTCATGGGCATGTTCGTATTCAGCTAATTCAAGCTGAATACGTTTTTGAGTTCGTTTCTTATCAACGTTAAGAAAAAGCGCTGCTAACGCAATAAATCCTATACTTAACATCAAAAACTGTGAAATGATTTCAATTGACATTGTGCAGTCCCTCTCCTATGTTACGAATTTCCCAGTTGGTACTTTGACCAACTATTATTTAGTGGGGATGTATGTTTACCCTTAACTTAGAAGCCCTAAACATTTTTGCCTGAATCAGGTTTAATGGCATAGAAGCCTAAAAGCATTGCCAGTGCACTCACCCCAGCTGAAACGTAAAAGACAGATGCGTGTGACTGATCCATTAAGATAGCATAGACTGGCGGGCCAGCAGCGACTCCAAGAAAACGAGTTGAGCTATAGAGTGAAGTAATCGTTCCCCTCTCTTCTTTCTTCACTCCTTCTGTAATCAACGCATCAAGACAAGGTAGTGCCATTCCAATTCCAATCCCTGCTACAAACAGAATTACTAACATTAACCAGAGCTTTTCAGTAAATGACACGCTCAAGGTCGCAACCGAAACAAGCAACAATCCTAAAAAAACGCACCATTTCATTGTTTTCTTTTCTTCCCCAATTCGCTTACCCGTTACGTAAGAAGTTAACGACAAGGCTACTAGAGGAATCGCGATGACCCCTCCTTTTTTAACACCTACGATTTGAAATTCATTTTCAAGAAATCCAGCAAGATAGAAGAGAACACCAAATAGAACGAACATGATGATGCCCCCAATTGCAAAAATAGCCGTAAGCCATTTCCCGTCGTTATGAAAGATTTCTTTCAAGCAACCGAGAAAACAGGAAAAAGTTTGAGGCTCTTCCTTTTTTTCTGGCGATTTCACAAGGAATATGACAAGTAATATTGAAATAAGTGAGAAAACAGGAATTGATAAAAACGGTAAATACCAAAGAAACGACGCAAGAAGAGCACCAAGTATCGGACTGAGCACTTTTCCCACTGTATTCGATGTTTCAATGAGTCCAAGTCCAGCACTAACGTCTTTATCACTCTTAAACAAATCACCAACGAGCGGAAGAACAACTGGTGCTGCACCGGAAGATCCGATTCCCTGCAAAACCCTCCCAACAAGAATCATGACGTAAGGGTCATCAAGAGACCAGGAAGCCCATCCAGTCACTAGTCCTCCTACGCCTGCAATAAATAAACTTGGAATAATAATTTTCTTCCTTCCATACCGATCCGATAAGTAACCAGCGATTGGAATTAACAGTATGGCAGCGATTGAATACACCGTAATGATCATAGATACTTTAAAGGAAGTGATGCCCAGTTCTCTTTCGATAATAGGTAGAACCGGAATAAGCATTGAATTACCAAGCGTCATAACGAGTGGAATTGAGGCAAGCGAAATAAGGTCCCACTTCTTTTTATCGTCCATAAACGTCCTCCATTAAAACTTCACTTCTCAAGTAGTTTGCCTGCTCCTGTTCACGGGTATACCTTAGTAAAACCTGGCTATTACATACATGACATCTCTTACAAATTTTTCACTCTACACAATGAACCACCATACAAAATGAATGTTAAACATAGATAATCGTCGAAAATGTGTAACATAGCTTACAGTTAACACATCTTTTTATTCGTTATAATACATGGTGATGCCCCATGTAAAAACCATTTGGAGGTCTAACATATGATTACACTTTACACTTCACCTAGTTGCACATCGTGCAGGAAGGCAAAAGCTTGGCTTGAAGAACACGATCTACCTTACGAACAGAGGAACATGTTTTCAAAGCCTTTAACTGAAGATGAAATCAAATCGATTATTCGTATGACCGAAAAAGGGACAGAAGAAATCATTTCAAAACGCTCAAAAGCTTTTGACGCACTCGATAAAGAACTCGATGAGTTAACGTTACAGGAGCTATATAGCTTGATTAAAGAAAATCCTGGTATTCTAAAGCGCCCGATCCTACTAGATACAAAACGTCTCCAAGTCGGCTTCCATGAAGATGAAATCAGAAGCTTTCTCCCAAGAAAGGTCCGTGCATTTCAGTTAGAGCAAATTCTTCAAGAAGCTCAATAGCGCTTGATAGCGAGAGAGGATGATCCTCTCTCGCTTTTTTGTCCTATTTTTGCGCCGTTAAAATAGGAATTGACTTCCCTTCGAAATATCTTATTTAATTTGCGAATCGATATAAAACGTAACTACTCATTAAGTTTTAGATAAAACGAAAGATTTATACTTACTCGTTTAGGGTAATCACTTAGTAGAAGCACTATTGGCTGCAATTTAACTACTATGGAGGTTTTCGTGACTATGTATGAACACATCTTACTCGCGTCGGACGGTTCTGCCGATTCATCAAAAGCAGCAGATCAAGCTTTTAAGCTGGCTAATTTAACTGGTGCCCATGTCGACATTGTTTATGTCATTGATGGTGATACTTCGAAACACGATGTATTGCGTCATGCGGATACTCCCGGAATGGACATTGAACGGAAAGAAAAGCTTCGTACAGCGGAGAAAAAAGCAGAGGAAGCAAACGTATCTTATCAAGTCACCATTCTTCGAGGGAATCCATCGAAGACTCTTGTCGACTATGCAGACGAAAAACAATTTGATTTAGTCGTGATAGGAACAAGAGGTTTGAATGTTCTACAGGAAATGGTTCTAGGGAGCGTCAGTCATCAAGTCATCCAAAAAGCCAGCTGTCCAGTGCTCGTTGTGAAATAAGCGATCCCATATAACAAAGACTCCTTAACGATGTTAAGGAGTCTTTTCATGAAGAAAATTTGTTAAATAAGGCACATCATCTGGATATGCGTGAGCAATTTTCTCGATCTCTTCAGCTGTTTTCCACTCTACTTCAGATATGGATTCGTCAGGATCATCGACCGTAAGCATTCCACCAACAACATTCACTTCAAAATAGTATGTCGTTGCATGTATATCTTCAATGTCCTGATCTTTCACAAACAAAGGCTTTTCAATCGCGATATCGTAACCAGTCTCTTCTTTCACTTCGCGAATACAACACATTTCGGCAGTTTCTCCTGATTCAATACCACCTGAGGGTACTGCCCATCCCTCCCCTTGATTCTTTACCATCAGTAAATCACCCTGGTCATTTACACAAATAGCCGCTGCGCCAAACCATTCATTCATTTCTATCACCGCTCGCTTTCAAGATTAATCGTTATTGATATAAGAACTTGAAACACTTCGTGCATTCTCTTCATGTAATAGTTGATTTTCAGTTTTTTTCGGTGCTTTCATCCCGAATATTTTCTGTAGGACGAAACCAACTAGTAGAAAAATGGCAATGGAACCCCAGAAAATCCAACCAATAAATGTCAATTTCTTCCCTCCTCTTTTTTGACCCTCTACTCTTTCTACGATTCACATAACTTTTTTGTTTCAAATAGGACCAAAAAATTTCCACAATTATACCAAACCGGAGGAAGAAGGTTTACAAATATGCGTACCAGTGAAACATACCATTATGAAGTGAGACTCTGACTAACAGGAGTTTTACAGTCACACTCAAGGAGGATTCATCATGAAAGCTCTTCTATTGAAAGACAATGGTCATTGGGATAAAATGACCGTCGATAATATAGAAAAACCTTCACCAGGTAAAAACGAAGTCCTCGTAAACATTTACGCTGCTGGTCTTAATCCTGTTGATTATAAGACTGCTACTAACGGAAATCCTAATTGGAAATACCCGCACATTCTTGGACTGGATGGGGCCGGCATAATTGAAGAGGTTGGCGAAGATGTCTCAATCTGGAAGCCAGGAGATCGCGTCGTGTATCACGGTGATCTTATGAAAAAAGGAACGTTTGCTGAATATGCGATTACATCCGCCCATACTATTTCGTCTCTACCAGACGCCATCTCCTTTGAAAATGCAGCAGCCATTCCAACGGCTAGTTATACCGCTTACCAGGCATTGTTTCGTAAACTTCATATACACAGAGGACAAACCATCCTTATTCACGCTGGGGCAGGCGGCGTTGGTGGTTTTGCGATCCAAATGGCTAAATATATCGGATTGACTGTGATCACAACAGCTTCGAAGGGAAATCATGCTTATGTTCAAAAACTTGGTGCCGATTACGCGATCGATTACAAAAAGGAAGATTTCGTTGAACGAACACTAGAGATTACGAACGGCATCGGAGTCAATGCCGTCCTTGATACAGTAAGTGGAGATAATGCGACGAAATCTCTTGATGCACTTACATTTAACGGACAAATCGCCTACATTGCAGGTGCTCCAGACTTTTCACAAGGGGTCTCATTCGCTCGCCCTCTCTCTTTCCATCAGATTGCTCTCGGAGGGGTATTTCAATCTTCCAACACAGCTGAACAGGCTGACCTTGCAACGATCGGCGATGACATGCTCCAGCTTCTTCTTGGCGGTTATGTTGATCCTATGATTCAACAAACGGTTTCACTCGAGGATATTCCAAAGGCTTTAGTGGAACTATCGCAACGTCATGTTACCGGAAAAATTGTTGCAATGGTAAAGGAGTAGCATTTATCCACGAACCCGTCTTCTGATGAAGGCGGGTTTTGTATCTTAGAAAGAATGGTTCTGCGTTTGATGAATACCCCCGGTGGGTAAAGTCTCTTATAACTACATTTGTTGAGGTGATCTTTATGACGACGATACAACTTATTTCTATCATTGCGTTATCAATCGGACTCATTTCATCGATCATTATTTTGATCGATATTGTTCGTCATCCCCAAATGATGACAATTATGAATGTTGTCTGGCCAATTAATGGATGGTTTCTCGGTCCCTTCGCCATCTGGTCCTACTATAAATGGGGACGTCTTAAGGCGAAAGACTTGGATTATGAAGATAATCGTGGAAAACCTGCGAAAGTGTTTATGTCTACGAGTCACTGCTCTGCTGGCTGTACACTTGGAGATGCGGTAGGCGTTCCGATTGTTGCGTTAACGGGATTCGCTCTTTTTGGTTCCATTCTCTACACGCATTATCTAGTCGAGTTCTTGCTTGCCTATGCCTTCGGGATTCTTTTTCAGTTCTATGCAATTTATCCGATGAACAAAGAAAACGGTGCATGGAGTGCCATTAAAGAAGCAGCCAAAGCGGATACCCTTTCTCTCATCGCTTTCGAGATCGGGATGTTTGGTTGGATGGCAATAGTTCATTTTGTTCTATTCTCAGAACCACCAAAGCCTGATTCTGCTGTCTATTGGTTTATGATGCAAATTGCGATGCTCTTAGGATTTGCGACAAGCTATCCAGCGAATTGGTGGCTTGTGAAGAGAGGGATAAAAGAAGCTATGTAATATGCCGGGATCGTTCCCGGCTTGTTTCATACCATTTGGGTATGTACCTCGTAAAACCATCATACATATCCACTATATAGCGAACAAGACCCTCCGATTGCGGCAAATCTTCAGGAAAATAATCCGTTGCCCAATTCATGTGAAAGGTGAGGATCTGCGCCATATGAAGGGAACGTATTTCCCAAAATTGATTCGGTATTTCCCCTTTAAAATAACCATCGATCATTTCTTTTGAAAAAGGAATACTGACCCGCGTTGCAAACATCCCAAGCTTATCAAATTCTGAAAAAGCCTTATTCACCCCACATCGATTAAAATCAATCACTCCTGCATACTTTTTGTTATGAATTATCAAATTTCCGGCATGAAAATCATGGTGGCAAAGACAAGCTTACTCTCACCAATGAGTTGGATATTGGTCCTCACGTAGTGAATGATCATTCTATCTTGAGGAATTCTTGTCTCGATCTTAAAATATCGCTCCACAGCTTTTTCAAACTTTTTCACCACATAGTTCATATGCTTTTCCTTAGAAGATTCAATCAGCAGTTGATGCATCTTCTAGAGGTCTTCACCAGCTTCATATCCGACAGTATACTGCTCATCTTCTGTTAAGAAAGGTAGTGCAATCTCACTGTCTTCCCCTTCGATAAAGGTAAAGATCGTATAACAAAAATTTTCTTCAAGTACCTCTCCATAGGCAAGTACCTGCTGACAGCGTATAAGCGAAGTAGGACGTTTTCTCCATTCATTAGGCTCACGTACTTCAGATCAAACGAATAACCTTTCGTGATTTTTTTGAGTGTACACTCGTTTAACTCAGGTATAAGGGAAATAATCCTCTCAAGTTCAAGCTCTCTCATTGTCTACACCTCTCTCTACAGGGAATTTTATCCTATTAAAATGTCAGAAAAAAAGAAATATTGATGAAAATATTGGATTATGCTAGTATATTTTAAAATAAGAGGTGAGCGATATGACTAAATCATTAATCGTACAACTTCATCATCACAACTAGCCCTGCTATCCGATTGCAATAAAAATCGCGTATAGGAAGGCTATTAACCGTAACCGCATGAATTGAGGAGAAAGCTTCTTCATTCTATGCGGTTTTTTTGTATCCAAAATCGAAAGGATGAGACAAATGAAAAAGCTGAAGAATCGAAATGTGAAAGGCACGATGGATTATTTACCAGAAGATGAAGCGGTTAGAAGAAGGATCAGAAGAACGCTTGAAGACAAATTCATTCGATATAACTGCCTTCCCCTTGAAACACCAATTCTGAACGATCAGGAGCTCATGGCTTCAAAATATGCAGGAGGTGCTGAGATCCTAGAAGAAATGTACACTCTTTCCGATCGAGGATCTCGAGAGCTCGCTCTCCGATATGATTTAACGATTCCTTTTGCTAAAGTTGTCGCCATGAATCCAGATTTACAAATGCCTTTCAAACGTTATGAAATTGGAAAAGTTTTTCGAGACGGCCCAGTCAAACCAGGGCGGTTTAGAGAATTCACTCAATGCGACGTCGATATTACTGGTGTGAAATCACAAATGGCTGAAGCAGAATTGCTCGAGATGGCATTCGAAATTTTTCAGGATCTCAATCTGGAGATTACAATTCAATATAATAACCGGAAGCTTCTTGTCGGAATGCTCGAAGGAATTTCCATTTCAACTTCTCGCATCAATGACATCATCCTTACCCTTGATAAGCTAGAGAAGATTGGAATTGAGGGGGTGAGGAACGAACTAGATCAGAAAGGAATTACTCAAGAAGCCCTGGCAAACATTGATGAACTTCTACGAGAATGGACAAATCAAGACATCACCTATTTCCAGAATCTCTCGATAAATAATCAAAAAATCAGGGAAGGATTGAAAGAACTTGAAGAGCTCACTTCCTATCTCGAGGGGCTGAATTTAGATAACCAATGTGTTTTCAACCCTTTTCTAGCAAGGGGACTTGATATCTACACGGGGACGATTTACGAAATTTTTCTAACAGACCGATCGATTACATCGAGCATTGGTAGTGGTGGTCGGTATGATCGTGCGATTGGAGGATTGCTTGGTAATAATAAATTCTACTCTACGGTTGGTATTTCTTTCGGTCTAGACGTCATTTTATCCGCACTGAAAGAAAAAAACGTTCAACTCAATGAAAATGAAAAACCTGAATATATCATTATACCGATAGGTGCAAAACGAGAGGCCTTAATTGTAGCCTCTTCCTATCGAAAAAAAGGAGTTCGGATCGAAGTAGATATGACCGAGAAACGTATCGGAAAATCCATGGATCGGGCTAATAAAAGAGGGATTGAGAAAGTCATTTTCGTTGGAGGAAAGGAAATCGAGAAGAATGAGATCGTAGTGAAATGTTTAAATAAGGGAACGGAAGAACGTATTCCTTTTATATTTTAAGTTCATACTCACTTGAAAAAGAGGTAAGGGGATTACTCCGCTTACCTCTTAACAATCATGCGAAGTGAAAGAGCATCACCCTTGAAAAACGTAAGGAATTGACGATTGAAGTAAGTCAGCCACGCCATTCCGATAATATGGCATAAGTTCATTCGCTTCCTTCAAATCAATCCACTTTACGTCTGATATTGTTTCCGTATCCTGAATGGCTAGTTCACCTTCCACAACCCTGCCTCTAAATGTAAAGAAGTGAGCATGGTGATTGCTCTTCGTCATGAACCCTTCATTCACACTTACGATATTTCCAACTTCTATGGTTAAACCCGTCTCTTCTTTCGCCTCTCGTTTCGCAGCTTCAACGAGAGTTTCTCCATCTTCAACCGCCCCACCAGGCAATGACCAATTCGTGTGTTTGATGTTTTGAACCATTAATACTTTTTCTTTTTCCTCATCATACAAAAGCGAATAAACGACATCAACTCTTTTCACCTGTTTCACTCCTTATTTCAACCAGTTCAATTCCTCGCAAGGCTTCATTCACTCTTTAGTAATTCCACTCCTACACAGACTTGCCACAAGAGAAGAACAAAAAGAGTGGAATTCTCTTTCTACGCTCATATTCGTTTTCATCCTCAAAATATTCTTTGCGGGGTGCACCTTCTCGAAGCGCTTGGATTACGAATCCTGTCTTCTGGAGCAATCGGAAATATTCTTCAATCGTTCGATGATACTTCACGACCTCTTCTCCAATCCAGGGTTCAACGCGTCTTCCAGAGTGGAAATAATCATCCACAATCCAATTTGAGCGTTTACCACCTTCCATGCTTTTGAACGATGCCGTTATGACAGGATGTTGCACACTAAATACAAATTCACCACCTGGTTTTAGCGTTCGATAGACGTTCTGCATGACCTTCTCAACATTTTCTATGTAATGTAGAACTAATTGAGACACGACACGATCATATGTGTTTTCTGGGTATTCATACTCTTCTAGAGAAGCGTGTTCAACATGGCCATTTGTCCCTTCTAACTTCACTGAAGCACGTTCACACATATTCTTTGATCCATCAATCCCTAAGTATAGTGAACAATCATTATTCAATAATTCATTGCCGATTGAAGCATCTCCACAACCAAGATCCAGAACGTCAAGACCACTAACTTCCCCCAGTAACTCGAGTAACTCTGGATTTTCTATCAGTTTATTCGGGCTCTCATCTCGATGTCTCCTAGCCATATAGTGATCATAGAATTCCCTGTTGTCATAGACTGTGGAACCTTTATATTCCAATTGCTCTTCCTCCTTTAAATTTGTTTTATTCAACCAACTAGTAGCTTTTCTTACCTTTAATTGCTTTTGTCGCGATAAACGATTTGATATAGCGATCTAGTAGTCTCGTTCCTCCAAAATCATCTTCATAGAATCCAGCAATCAAAAATCCTGCATCAATTTGCCCCTGCATCTGATCTTCAAGCGTATGACCGAATTCAAGAGCAAGATCGTTTTCTATGTACCGCTCCATTTCTTCTTTGCTTAAATTCTCTAACGGAGAATAAGGAATCGTATGCTGAACATCAAGAACCCCCTTTTCCTCTTGCTCGTCATCGAAAAGATAAAGCAGCGGATTCGTAAATCCAGAAATGAGCGTGCCTCCCTCTTTTAATACTCTTGCTGCTTCTTTCCATACAGGTAAAATATTCTCGACGAATACATTCGCGACGGGGTGAATGATGAGATCAAACGTGCCATCTTCTAAAAATGAAAGATCTGTCATATCCCCTTTTATTGTGGTTAACTGTAAGCCTTCACGTTTTGCAACAAGTGCATCCTGCTCAAGCTGCTTCTCAGAAATATCCACCACTGTCACAGATGCTCCAGCTGCAGCAAGAATTGGCCCCTGTTGTCCTCCTCCAGAAGCAAGACAAAGGACGTTCATTCCACTGAGCGATTGCGGAAACCACTGACGAGGTACAGCTCGTTGGGTGGTAACTGTAATTTCCCAGTTTCCTCTCTTACTCTCATTTATCAGTTCATGATTAACTGGTTTCGTATATACAACTCCTTCTTGAACTTTCTTATCCCACACCTTGCTATTATATTCGCTCGTATTCATAACCATGCTCTTCCTTCCGTAGGTGTTCATCGCTATCGAACCCAATTGTTTTAATATACCTCCTCCTTCCTTTCTCCTCTTTCCCCCTTGAACCCTTTTCTTACGTTATGAAACGGATGATTTAGCTTTCCTTTCGTTAGGAGCAAGCGGACTTTTTGTTCGATTTTGAGTAATTAGGAGCGATACAGTCCGAGCATTACCGAACTACACAAGTGCGATCGTTTTTTGAATTCAGACAAGCTAAATCACTTAATTTCGTGGCAATAACATCACAGATACTCCGATTAAACAAATAACCGCTCCCATTATATCGTTCATATCCGGAGTCTTCTTATCGATTCCCCATCCCCAAAGAACAGACATCACAATAAAAACACCTCCATACGCAGCATAAACCCTGCCAAAGACTGGATAAACCTGTAACGTAGCTATCACACCATATAGTGCTAAAGCAATCCCACCGGCTAACCCAAGTAGGCTTGAATAGCCTTCACGAATCCAGAGCCAGATGAGATATCCTCCACCTATTTCTGCAATTCCCGCTAATATAAATAAGAGTATGGCTTTCATGTAACTTTCACCACCTTCAAAGAGCTTATCTATGAAAATAAAAATCCAGTGTAACAATCGTTCCAATCATGATCAAAATACTCTCGTTGCTAAGAGCACGAACATCAACGAAATATCCATCTTCATTAAGTAGATTCTCTTTCATAGAATCATAAACGGACGAACGCTTTCTAATTGAAGTAACCTTCTGATTTGTCTTTTCATCCGCTACAGAAAAATCAGTCGCTCCATATTGACCGGTCGCTTTAAAAATAGTGATTCCATCAGGATCTTCTACTGTGATTACAGGTGAATTCACTTTGACTGTAGGCTTGATCGTTGCGATGTGCTTACTAGCTGAATGAAGATAAATATCTTTGTAGAAACCCCTGACCTTCCTCAATTCAATCTCTTCATCGCCTGTCGCTTCAGCGTCTAGTTTCAAATTAAGACTAACGGCACTTTTCAAGGTCAGTAACTTTATTAACCTGTTCCAGATATCTTTATGCGAAGAAGCTGTTTCCTCGATTGTACCTATTCCCCTTCTATTAGAGAGGACCGTATACACCATTCCCGTTCCTGTTGGAAAGGTTTCTCTTCTAATTTCAATCGCACTATAGTTGTCAAACAACTAAAAACCTCCGATCTTTCAGTCTTTACTTTTTTTTGAATGGCCACAATCTAGTATACTATTATAGTCATTTATTACCAAATAGACACCCGACAATCATTTGATTCATTTATCCCCATTAATTGGAGAAAAAACAATCTAATCGGGACCTATGTATGATACTCTATTAAAAAAAGATCAAAATTTGGTGCTTTGCACATTATAAAAGGTTTTTATATAAAAATATTTTAACAAGGCTTATTTTAGCTCCTACTATTCTCAGGAAAAGAGGATGTCCTATGACGCAACGTGACAACTATATCCAGCACTCTAAAAACAATTGCAAAAATGTCTATGGAATGGATCCGAACTCAATTCCTGTCTTACAGGTATTACTGACTGAGGATGAGTTAGCGTTTCGTCTGCAAAAATATGCACGCTCTATTTCTATCATACAGAAGTTCATGAATAAGCTACTTAGCTTCCTATCCGATACCCCTACAATTGTTGTAACGACAGATAACGAAGGATACGTTCTTGATTCGTATGGAGACGATAGCTTCAAAAGAATGACAGATACACTTGGCGTCCATCCAGGTGTACGGTTTACAGAAGCAGCAGCTGGTACAAATGCCATCACTCTTGCTCTCAAACATAAGGAGCCGATCCATTTAGTTGGAGATGATCATTACCATTTCTGCTTCGAAGATGTTGCCTGCTATTCAGCTCCATTTTCTTATCGTAATGGAGACTTAATCGGTACCATTTCTCTTATGACGACGAAAGAATATGCATCCCAGCTCCATCTTGGATTACTCTCTACCGCCATCGATACGATTGAGCGAGAGATTCAAGTGAATGACCAAAATGATCAACTTAACCTCTACATCCAGATGTTAATGAGTGCTACGCCGATTGGAATCATCATTACTGATGAAAAAGGTCAAATTCGTGAATTTAACGCAAGTGCAGAAAATATAACTGGAAAAAACAAGTCGTTGATTGGAACTCACATCAACACGATTTCTGTACTCGAACCCTTTTTCGAGCGTGTTCTCACGAAAGAACAAGGCATCGAAAATATCGAATTAACCTTTTCATCACTAGAAGAAAGAAGATGCCTACTTGATATCCTTCCTCTTTATGACAATCAGAGTAAGCTAAATGGTGCTTTTGCACAATTCAGGGATATGACCTCTTATTATCAGTTACAAGATCAGGTGGTCCAATCTGAAAAACTTTCTGCAGTAGGAAAATTAGGCGCCGGATTTGCACATGAAATTCGCAATCCCCTCACTTCAATCATCGGTTTTACTCAGATGTTAGATGTACATCCAACACAGAAAAAATACATCGATATCATCAAAGCCGAGTTAGAACGGATGAAAAATCTCGTTAATCAATTCGTCATGTTAGGGAAACCTACCATTAGTCAGCGTAAAAAAGGGGATCTAACGGCACTTATTTCCGAAACTGTAGAATTGATGAAGAGCAATGCCCACTTACATAATATTGAAATAAATTTCTGTTCTCGAATGCAAGAACTCATGCTTTGCATGGACCCTTCACAAATTAAGCAAGTTTTAATTAATTTTATTAAGAATAGCATTGAGGCTATGCCAAACGGCGGACAAATTTGGATTGACCTTCAAGAGAATAAGTCGAACATCACCATTACGATAGACGATGAAGGTCAGGGGATGACTGAGGATGAAGTTGAGCAATTAGGTACACCTTTCTATAGTACTAAGGGAAGCGGCCTTGGCATTGGACTTTCAATTTGCTTCGATATCATCAAAGCTCACCAGGGGGTTGTCAGCATTCACTCTGAAAAAGACAAAGGAACCAGGGTGCGACTTAACCTGCCATACCAACGAGAAGAGGAGTAAATCCCTCTTCTTTTTTTTAGGCTCTTTTCTCAAAGATTGTTGTTTTTGTGCGCAGAGGACGCTCAGCGCCCGCCCCGCGGAAAGCGAGCATCCTGGAGCGGAACTCCCCCACTCTTATAGCAACAATGTTTACGAAAAGAGCCTTTTTTAAACAATCACCCATGCGAAAACTACTGTTAACAACAATATTCCGATAGCGAGCGCATCTACTCCATACTTTTGATACTCTGTTAACTCTCTTCCTTTGTTAGCTCTCCAAATAGGATAGATAAATCCCAGTATGCGCACCTGAATGATGCCTACCATCACGAGAATAACTGCAACTACTTCCATCTCCATCCACATCCTTTTCTATCAAATAACCGAATGTTACCGAACTCAAACAGAGGCTGTCACTTAAATGGTTCATTTAAGTGACAGCCTCTTTATTGTCATAACGATTTTCGTTTGAACTTAGAACATTTCTGAGACAGTTTTCGCTTGCATGTGAAGGCCTAGATAATCTGGACCTCCTGCTTTGGAATCGGTTCCTGACATTTTGAATCCTCCAAATGGGTGGTATCCAACAATAGCTCCTGTACAGTTACGGTTGAAGTATAAGTTACCAACATGGAAATCCATTTTTGCTTGTTCGATGTGCGCACGATTATTCGTGATCACAGCTCCTGTTAGGCCGTATTCTGTGTTGTTAGCAATCTCGATTGCTTCATCGAAGTTATCGGCTTTTGTTAAGCAAACAACCGGCCCAAAAATTTCTTCCTGCTGCATGCGAGATTTAGGAGCAAGGTCGGCAAACACAGTTGGTTTGATAAAGTACCCTTTCGAATCATCGCCTTCTCCACCAGCAACAAGACGACCTTCTTCTTTCCCAATTTCAATGTAGCTCATGATCTTATCGAATGAAGCCTGGTCAATGACTGGTCCCATGTACACCTCTGGCCCTGTCGTTTCACCTAGGGTCAGCTCATTTGTTAGTTCAACAACGCGTTCACGGACCTGATCATATACCTCTTTAAGAACGATAGCACGTGAGCCTGCAGAACATTTCTGGCCAGAGAAACCGAATGCAGAGACAACAATAGCCTGTGCAGCAAGCTCAAGGTCAGCGTCCTTATCCACGACGATAGTATCTTTACCACCCATCTCAACGATCACTCGCTTCAAGTGCTGTTGACCTGGCTGTACTTTCGCAGCACGCTCATAAATGCGTGTACCGACTTCACGAGAACCAGTGAATGTGATGATCGATGTTTTTGGATGATCAACTAGATAGTCGCCAACTTCAGCTCCGCTACCTGGAACAAAGTTCAGCACGCCTTTTGGAAGCCCAGCTTCTTCAAGCACTTCAACAAACTTAGCAGCTACAACCGGCGTTGCACTTGCTGGCTTCAAGAGAACTGTGTTTCCAGTCACAAGTGGAGCAACGGCTGTTCCAGCCATAATCGCAAATGCAAAGTTCCATGGAGGAATAACAAGGGCAACACCGCTTGGCGTATAAACGTAACGGTTTTGCTCACCCGGACGGCTTTCAATCGCTTTGCCTTCACCGAGTTCGATCATCTGACGCGCATAGTATTCCATGAAATCAATCGCTTCAGCAGTATCTGCATCCGCTTCTTTCCAAGGTTTACCAGCTTCATACACTAGGTAAGCTGAGAATTCATGCTTCCGACGACGAACAATCGCAGCTGCACGGAATAGAAGCTCCGCACGTGAGCGAGCAGACCATTTTCTCCAGCCTTCAAATGCTTCATCTGCTGCTTGAATCGCTCTTTCCGCATGCTCCTTCGTTGCTTTCGATACGCGACCAACGATTTGTTCCTTGTTCGCAGGATTAATGGATACGATTTTATCTTCCGTACTAACACGCTCACCATTGATGAGAAGATCATGATCCTTGCCAAGTTCTTCTTTTACTAATTTCAGAGCTTCTTCAAAAGCCTTTTTATTTTCCTTAACAGTAAAATCAGTAAACGGTTCGTGTTTGTATGGTACAACCATGAGTAAATTCCCCTTTCGTATTTGAAAATCCTATTTTTTAAATAATCCATTGAAAGCAAAGGCGATGTTCGCAGGACGTTCCGCTAACCGCCGCATGAAATACCCATACCAATCGTTTCCGTAGGGTAGATATACTCTTACCTTGTAACCTTCTGCCAAAAGGTCAAGCTGACTCTGACTTCTCATCCCATAAAGCATTTGAAATTCAAACTGATCTTTCTTGATGCCATACTCCTTCACAAGTTCCTTCGTGTAGGTGATGATCGCATCATCATGGCTTGCGATTGCTGTATAATTTCCATTCAATAAATGTTTTTTTATCAACTGTTTCAAATTATGATCCACATCTGATTTTGCAGGAAAAGCAACTTCCGCCGCCTCTTTGTATGCTCCTTTTACAAGTCGCAATTTTGCATTTACCTCATTCAAATCATCCAGATCTTGATCTGATCGATATAAATAAGATTGAATGACGGTGCCAATGTTGTCGTACTTCCTCTTTAAGGCTTTGTAAAGTTCAAGCGTCGCCTTGGTCCTTGAGGAATCTTCCATATCAATCGTCACAAATATATCGTGCTTCACGGCCTCTTCCATAATCTCAATCATGTTATTCCAGACGAGATCATCGCTAATATCGAGTCCAAGCGATGTAACTTTAAGGGACACCTCAGAATTTAATTGGTGAGCACTGATCATACGGATCGTCTCAATACACTCCTGGGTTCGCTCTCTCGCTTCCGCTTCAGAAGCTACGAATTCCCCAAGGTGATCGACCGTCACCCGAAGACCTTTACTGTTTAAGTTCTGAATAAGCGGTACAGCAATCTCAAAGGTTTCTCCGCCAACAATCTTATCCGCCCCAAATTTACTACCCCATCGCTTTGCAAGCCGATCGAGCGAGGGCCGACTGGCGAGAAAAAGGAAAAAACTCTTGTTGATAGCTTCCAACTCTACCACGCTCCTTTAACCCTATATCTCCAATCATTCATCAAGCTAACTAACTCTTCGAAAAAAGTTTTTGTTTTCTTGTGAAAATTATATCGATTTTAGGGGCCATCTGACAACGTGGTGGAAACACAATAGTTTCATAACCTTTTTGTGGTTTAACCACAATAGAAAAGCGGAAGTGGCCGGTTAGACCCGGCAGGCACTGGAAGCATCCAAATTGAACACGGTCTTTGTGTTCGAATTGAATGCTGAAGTGACCGAGGGTCTGGCCACTGCAGCTGGATCTGAGGAAAGGCGGAAGTGGCCGGTTAGACCCGGCAGGCACTGGAAGCATCCAAATTGAACACGGTCTTTGTGTTCGAATTGAATGCTGAAGTGACCGAGGGTCTGGCCACTGCAGCTGGATCTGAGGAAAGGCAGAAGTGGCCGGTTAGACCCGGCAGGCACTGGAAGCATCCAAATTGAACACGGTTTTTGTGTTCGAATTGAATGTTGAAGTGACCGAGGGTCTGGCCACTGCAGCTGGATCATAGAAAAGCGGAGATCGAGCGTTTAGAAACTGAGATATTGGAAGTCTTGAGCTGGAACACGGTCTTTGTGTTCCAGCTCAAGACTGAAGTGACCAAGAGGCTGGGCCTAGAGCTAGGAAAAGAGTATGGCGCATTAAGTGGCGACAAGCGCTAGAGCACAGAACAAAACAAAAAGAAGCTGCACAAAGTGCAACTTCAGGTTTGGACAATAAATCGTCCCCTACCTACTTGAACCAGCTACTTCACAGTACTTTTTTTCTCCTCGACAGCCGAAAGGTACCGATTATAGTAAGATGGTATGTTATTCAGTAACAATAGCTCAATATAGATGTGACTTTTCATATTAAAGTCATCAAAATCGATATCCGTTATGTCCTGGATTTGCTTCATTCTGTAATTCAGAGTATTAGGATGGATGAAAAGCTCAGCTGCAGTACTTTTTCCTTTCCCATTGTTCGATAAATACACTTCAAGTGTCTTCAATAAGCTAGAATGACTAACCGCGTCTTTTTTCATTAGGTTCAGCAAATTCTGATTGTAGTAATGCTCAGTATTGTTTTTCTCATAAAGAGCGGCAAGATATCGGTATACCCCAAGCTTTGAGAACTCACGCGGCATAACATCCGGTCTTGGTCCGATGAAGTCAGCTGTCTCAATTACTTCAAGAGCTTCTAAGAAACTTTTTCTCATATCGATGAGCTCCACGTATTCTTTTCCAATACCAATCAGGAACGAGTAGAATTCCTCGTGTGTTAACGCACTTTTCACATACTCAACGAGTTCACGAGAATTTTCAATAGAAGAAGACTTCCTTTTTTTATCCCCTGAAATGACAGCAACCACTTGAAGATCGGTCTTCAACACTTGTATCTTATGCCGCTTAAAACGCGATAAAAGTTCAAGAACTTCATTCAAAAGCGGTTCCTGAGAAGGTTCTGCAATCGACATCACGAGCACAGAAAAACGTTCTGGTAATGGTAAACTCGCAACCTGTGCTTTACGACGTATTTGATTTTCACTTTCGTATTCATGAAGCAATACATTCCAGAGTAGCTTTTCTTGCTTCCCTTCATGCGCCTTCCCTTTTAGATAGGAATCATGAATGAGCTTGCCAATATGTGGCGTGATTTCCGTTAGAAACACAACCTCTTCTTCCGTCAGTGGACTATTCGTTTCTTGAACCCAGAGATATCCCATCGTGCGCTCTTCATAAATCGCTTTCACAACAACGCGTTGATAAAAACCGATTTCTTCAATCGGAGCAATTCGAATCGGAGCTTCATTACTCTCAAGCTGTTGAACAATGCCTTCTTTTTTCAAACGATCAATTATAAAAACCGGGCATTTCTTATAAAGAATCGTTTTCTGCTGCGTTTGATCAAAACTTTCTGATGCTGTGCTATATGAAATCAGTTCAAAGTTTTTATTTTCAATAATAACCGGCTTATTCGTTGCAACACTGATCATCTCAGTCACTTTATGAATATCAGTAGCTTCAAGAATACGCTCTTTTGCTTCCACCATCATGCATCCCTCCCCTATACCAAAAATTTCCTAAAAACCAAAGGGTTTAGCAATACCAGAATTAGTCATTCTGCATCTTCTTCTATTATATCGATTTCTCCCTAAAAGAAAAATGATTTGGTGAGAATGACAAAGGAAAAAGGACGCAACTGCTGTTACGCCCTTCTCATCATTACAACGCCTTCACAAGCCCGCCATCTACAACGAGAGATTGACCTGTCATATACGTATTTGCACCTGACGCGAGAAACACAATCGTCTTCGCAAATTCATCTGGTTCTCCATATCTTTTTATTGGAATCGATTGCTCGACCTTACCTTTCAAATCAGCCACATTTATTCCTAACTGGTCTGCTTTGATTTGATCAAGTTGTTCCACTCGATCCGTCGCAATTCTTCCTGGTCCTACCGTGTTCACGAGAATATTATGCGCTGCATATTCCTGTGACAAACTCTTCGCGAGTCCTACGATTCCTGCCCGGAAAGTGTTCGATAGAATCAGATTGTCCAATGATTGCTTGATCGAAGATGATGCGATATTCAAGATACGTCCAAAGCCCTGTTCCTTCATGTAAGGAATAGCAGCTCTTGACGTTCGAACGAAGCTTAATAGATTTAATTCAAAAGCATTCTGCCAATCTTCGTCATTGAAGTCTTCAAATCCACCAGCTGGAGGACCACCTGCATTATTAATCAACACATCCACTGTACCATTCGTTTCGGCTGCGAACGTCATCAAACCAGTGATTTCATCTGCTTGTGTCACGTCACAAACTTTCCAGGTGACTTGACCATTTCCTGTCTCTTCAATTATTTCTTCGCAAGCTTTCCTTAGTTCGCTTTCACTTCGACTTGATAGAATAACGTGCGCCCCTTCTTGAGCAAATGCTCGTGCCGAAGCTTTTCCTAGTCCTTTACTTGCAGCTGTTACGACAACTGATTTTCCTTTTAAGTTGAGATCCATAAATACAGTCCTTTCATTTATACAAATTTATATTAAGTTGAAACCGTTCTTTCACTAGATTGCTTTTTTGTTGAAAGATTCTTTACTAATATTGCTATAAAAATTAAGCCGCCAATAATATCTGTCACCATACCAGGATAAATCAACAGAAGGGCACCTATCCCAGTGATTAACCTGAATGAAGTTGGTAACGGCGTAAGAAAATAACCTTCAGCCGTGATCGATAGTAGAAAAACACCTATTAGAGATGTAACTGCTATTAACAAGATATTCATCACCGTTGCATCGACCATGAGCATCTCATGGGAAAAGACAAACATAAACGGGACAATAAAACCTGCTATTGCTAACTTCATCGCCTGAAAACCCGTTTTGTTAGGATCTCCACCACTAATCCCTGCTCCAGCAAATGCTGCTAAGGCGACAGGAGGAGTAATATTAGCAAAGATACCGAAGTAAAATACAAACATATGCGCTACAAAAATGGCTGTTTCTTGGGATCCCGCAAGCTCTCGAAACAATGGAAGCTGAAGCAAGATAGGGGCAGCCATTGTACTAGTAATGATATAAGTAGGGATACTCGGAAGTCCCATTCCAAGAATGATAGATGTGATCATAGCCAGAATGAGTGTAATGATTAATTGAATCAATGGACTATTTACCATTGAACCGATGCTTACGATACTATTCGCGATTTCAAGCGCAACTCCTGTTAACGAAGCTACACCAACCACGATACCTACTGCTCCACAAGCAATGGCAACAGGAATCGTCGTTTTAGTTCCTTCTTCAAGCGCTTGAATACTATCCATAATACCAATTTCTTCAGCCTCAAGCTTAAGGAATCTTCTCCAGAGATTGATAGCAAACGGCAATACAATAATAATCAATAATTCCCACCAGTCACCCCTTATGTTCGGAAGGGCATTTCCTGATAATAAAGCTGTTACCTGTGGTTGAAAGACTAAGAATAACCCTAACAGCATGATGACAGGAAGCATTTTTCTGGAGGCAGAAATTATGACTGTTGCAATGATCGCCCAGAAAGCTGCAAAGAATGGCGTTTTTCCTGAGAATAGAAGATATAGTAGAAAAAGCATAGGAATAATAAGATGTCCTCGTTCAATCAATACATCTTTTACAGTCGGGAGCTCACTCTTAGGCAGGCCCTTCAACCCTCGTTTGGCTGCACGAAAGTGAACCTGCAAAAGAATACCAATATAAAAGAGAACCGCAGGAATAATGCCAGCAAGAATGATCTTAGTATAGGGTACATTAAGATTCTCTGCCATGATAAAGGCCGCTGCCCCCATAATCGGCGGTAAGATCTGTCCACCTACGCTTGCAGCTGATTCCACAGCACCAGCGAAGTTGCGGTGGTAACCTATCTTTTTCATTAGAGGGATGGTAAAAGCACCTGTCGTTACGACATTCGCTATAGCCGAACCATTAATAGACCCCAGGAAACCGCTAGCTATGACCGCAACTTTCGCTGGCCCACCTTTTGTATGTCCAGCAACCGCTAATGCAAGATCATTAAATAGCTGCCCCATTCCAGATCTACTTAAGAAAGCTCCAAACAGAATAAATAAGATTATATAACTTGCTGATACTCCGATCGCTGTACCAAGGATTCCTTCCGTAATGAATACGAGCTGTGAAATGATTTGTTTGGAGACACTGAAAATGACTTGTTCAGTTAACTGGGGATAAATCGACAGCTTTACATAAAAACCATAAATTAGAAAAGCAGCTCCTAATAAAGTAAGTCCCCATCCTGTAATTCTTCGAGTAATGTCAAATAATAATAAGACAATTACAATGCCAACAATGAAATCCACGGAATTAATTTGTCCACCAGATTGTATAATTCGTTCCGCTGTAAATAACATATAAACGCCAACACATAAAGATAGTATAAAAAGGATATAATCATAGATTGGTATCGTTTTGTTTGCGTTCTTTTTCATAAAAGGATAGATTAGAAACCCAAGTGCCATCAGCGTGTATAAATGAATGCTACGCTGTTGAATATCCACCAGTGAACCAGCGTAAGAAGTATATAAATGAAATAAAGCAAGTCCCGCTGCTAAAACCGTAACGGCCATCTTCAGTTTAGAATGATGGATCGATCTCACGCTACTTTCACGATCATATTCAGCTGCATCGTTCTTTTTCTCCTCTGTCATGATCTTCACCTCACATAACTCGTATTTTTAATAGCAAAGCTTGAAATAGTTTAAGTCGTTTAACAGTTACATGATAGGAACTGTTTGCCTTAAGCTTGACGCTTTGTCCATCTACCGTTATACGGTGTTCCGTCGTCTTTCCTGTACGAAAATAAAGACTATCACCAATTAACCGATGAATCCCCGTCATATATACCCAGCCATCTTTAATAAAGGTATCTGTGCCAACATCACTTGGAACACCGGCTCCGAATGTCTTAAAACGAGTATCAGTTAGAAGGATTCCAGTGTCTTTTAGAACAAAAAACTCCTCCCAATCTTCCTTTTCAACAGAATGTTTCCATCTTAAGCTAAACTCTGACGCCCCTATATGAGCGCTCTCTTCCCCATCTTCTCCTCCTATGGTAAGAACCTGAAAGGGAATAAGAAGCAATGCAATACAAATTAAAGGTATGATAAGAACTGTCCTTCTAAAAACGAGAGCACCGGATCGATGCCCTCGTTTTTCACTATTCAAGTATCCCTTGTTCCTCATAGAATGCCTTTGCTCCCGGATGAAGAGGTGCAATAAGATCTTTTGCAATCTCATCACGATCAAGCTGCTTTAACACACCAACAGCTACTTCATCTGATCCAAGATAATCATAATACCGTTTGGTCATATCCTTTACTAACTCTTCATCTAAATCAGGAGAGACAATGATCATATTTTGAATACCCACGGTTACAATCTCATTTTCAAGATTATACTTCGCTTCATCGCCCGCCGGTATTTTGTAATCTTTGTAGAATGGATACTTTTTCTTAAGTGCTTCTGCTGTATCTCCTTTAATTTCAACAAAAGTGATCTCATTCTGCTGCATCAAGTCCGTAATGTTGCTATTTGGAACACCAGATGTAAAGAACGCTGCATCCAGATTGCCATTCTTCATTTCTTGAACACTATCGGCATAACCAGTATGTGTCACTTTTGATAGATCATCATAAGTATAGTCGACTGCTTCAAGTACTTTCTGTGCACTCTGCTCAACACCTGAACCTACTTTTCCTACGCCAACTTTTTTTCCTTTTAAATCTTCCACTGTTTTGATACCACTATCCTTCGTTGCCACAATTTGTACAACATTAGGATACATGCCTGCTAGTGCTTTAATATCCACTTTCTTGCCTTCAAATTGACCTTTCCCTTCAACCGCATCATAAGCTACATCACTCATAACAACAGCCATCTGGTTTAGACCATCCTGGATGTTCTGAATGTTTGCTACAGAAGCTCCAGTTGATTCTACAGTAATGTTTCCTACTAAATCACTTTGTTCTAAAATTGGTTTAAGCGCTCCACCAATAGGATAATATGAACCTGATGTCCCCCCAGTCCCAAAAACAAGAGATTGTGAGGAGCCTGAAGATTCTCCGCCACTATTCCCCCCTGCTGAATTTCCACCACCACATGCTGAAATGATCATAGCAAGCGCAAGCATTAAGGTTGCGAGCAACTTTGTTTTCAATTTACATTCCTCCGCTTCGTTGTTTGCTACAATCATGTTAACGCTTACACTTATGTTTTTGAATATTTAGAACATATTGGACGTTTTGGTCTTTTTGGTCTTAAGAAAAGCGCAAGCGCTCGTTTAGTCCCGACAAGCACTGGAGCCATTCATTCGGAACATGTTCTTTATGTTCTGATTGAATGGTGAAGTGTCTCGAGGGACTGAGCGCTGGAGCTAGACACGAAAAGCGCAAGCGCCTTGTTCACCCGCGACAAGCTTAAGACGAGCCTCAATGTGGCGCTCTTTGCCGCAATGTGGCTTGGCTTAAGACCTCGAGCGGGTAGGCGCTGGTGCTAGACATCACTGACATTAATAGTTCCTAATCACAAAAAAAGCTCTCCTATTAATTCGAAGAACTCTTTAAAAGGGAATAGCGATTCAGCGGTCTGCCAACGCCTCCATATTGAATATCCAATTGCACTTTCCCTGATTTTTGAAGGTAGTCCAAGTACCTTCTTGCTGTCACTCGAGCGATACCAATCCCATCTGCTGCTTCCTCCGCTGAAAGAGGCTCCGTTTGCTTTTCAATATAATGAATGATTTGTTTCATTGTCTGATGATTTAAGCCCTTGGGTATTTCATTTGTTAATGTATGATTACTTTCATTTTGTACATGAGAGAAGTGTTGATCAAGTTCTTTCTGAGAGAGCTTTCCTTCTCCACTTAATCTTGCTTTATAGAGGAGAAATTCCTGTAATGCTTGATTAAGTCTATCAAACTTAAATGGTTTAATAATATAATCTCTGGCGCCATGATGGAGCATTGTTCTGATCGTTTCACGATCATTTGCTGCTGTGATTGCGATTACCTCAACATTTAATTCTTCCTGTCTGACTAATTTCAATGTTTCTATTCCGCTTGCTCCGGGCATATAGACATCGAGAATAATGAGTTCAGGCTTTAGCAACTTTGCAAGTTCAATCCCTTCTTCGCCGGTTCCAGCAACTCCAACCACATGAAAACCATCAACTCTTTCGATAAATTGTCGGTTCACTTCCTGTACCATTGGATCATCCTCAATTAATAAAACGCCTATCTTCAACGCTCTCATCCCTTTCGTTACTCATTGGAAAGAATAGCTCGATACTCGTTCCTTCACCCTCATGAGAAATAATTTTAATATCTCCTTTACCCTTATCAACTGTTCGTTTCACAAGATATAATCCAAGCCCACTTCCGTTTTCACCTTTTGTTGTAAAACCCTTGGTCAATATGTCATCAGTGAACTCTTTCGCAACACCGCACCCATTGTCCTCGACAGTGATAACAATTGACTGATCATCTTGAATGAGACTGATTTCAATCATTCTTTCTCTACGATCAAGGTTTTCAAAGGAATGAAAAGCATTTTCGATTAAATTACCCATGATTAGTACAATGTCATGACTATCTAAAAAGAAAGGAAGTGTTTCCAACCAGCTATGTTGATTAATAGAGAGAGCAACTCCTAATTCTTGTGCTCTTTTCACTTTACTTATAAGCAATCCAGAAATTCGATAATCTTTAATGTTCTTACTTAGAAATAAAGACAGTTCCTCATCCTTTTGAGAAACCTCAAAAACATAATCCAACGCTTTTTCTTTCTGATCTAGCTGTATAAGTCCAGCAATTGTATGCAGTCGATTCATAGATTCATGATTTTGCACTCTGAGGGCTTCAACAAAGTTTTTTACCCCTGTTAGTTCTTCTGCCATTAGAGATACCTCTGTTCGATCCTGAAAAACAGCTAACGCACCTACGGTTTCTTCTCCCACTGAAACTGGAACCTTACTAATCATTAGTACTTTATTTCCGAATGTCATTTCTTCACGTTCAAACATATGATCTTCATTCAAGACTCTAATCAATTTAGGGCTAATAAACACTTCATTAAGTTGTTTTCCAACTACACCTTCTACAATATCCAGTATGGTCTTAGCCTTCTCATTAAAAATAATAATCTCTCCGTGCAAATCAATCGCGATAACACCTTCATTCATCGCTTGAAATGTGGCTGTTCTCTCTACCAACAGCCTGGAGATTTCATGTGGCTCAAGATGAAACGTTTCCTTTTTAATTTGCTTTGCAAGCAGCCATGAACCTACCATTCCGAACCCAAGGGCAAGAAGTGCGATCAGAATTAGTTCTGATTTGATACTTAAAAGAACACTTGCAATACCAGGGAGTATATTTCCAACAATAACGACACCTATCTGTTCATGTTGCTTATCCATAATAGGCACAAACGATCGTATGGCTGTTCCCATTTCCCCCTTCGCTTTTGACACATAACTATGTTCTGCAAACGCAGCACCTTCATCTTTCCCAGCTGAAACGGTACCAAGCTTTTCTTTAACGGGATGGGAATAGCGAATACGGTTTGTATTAAGAACTACAATATAATCCGCTCCATTAATAGTTCGAATACGATTTACGATGGGATTGATTTGAATCCAGCCTTCACTTTCCGTTAATGATTGTTGAACCTCTGGTAAATTAGCCACGATGCGTCCTGTGATTAACCCTCGCTCACCTAGTTCTCCTTCATTTTCCTCATATATTTTCCCAGAAGCGATGATACCGGCAATGGTGATTGAAAAAAACACAACACCAAATGAAAAAATCATTATTTTTATTTTAATTGGTATTCTTCCTGTCATTGGCGTTACGTCCTTCCACCATTAAAGGATAAATCTTTCCTATGTATCTTTATTTCATGTATCCGCCATTCTGATCGTATCAGAAATGTAAAATGTTTGCTTTAACGCGTTATAATCTATGATAAACTATTGGAAACGCTTACGAAATAGGAGAGTCTATGAAATCAATAGCAGTGATTGCAGCGTTCGTTCTTATAGGAATTCTCACAGCTATCTTTTCTGGGTATGACCTCGCGAGTGGTACATCACCGATTGTCCATGATGACGAACAGGATGGAATCAGTACCCAGGTTATTATTCGCTTTAGCCATGTCGCTGCGGAAAACACCCCAAAAGGCATGGCGGCTCGTTACTTCGCAGAGGCCGTTGAAACCAAAACAAATCACGAGGTGCATGTTGAAATTTACTCGAATGGAGAACTCTATCAGGATCAAAATGAATGGAAAGCTTTAACGGATGGAAAAGTTGAAATGATTGCACCAGCTACAGCGAAACTTTCAACTCATTTCCCTGATTGGCAAGTGCTTGACCTTCCTTACGCATTTCCAACTTATCAAGCCATACAGGAAGCCTATGAAGGTAAGATTGGCAAGGATTTATTAAAAGACTTACATCGGTCAAACGCAAAGGGACTCGGTTTCTGGTATAACGGTTTCAAACAGTTCACTAATGACAAACATCCTATCATCCAACCTGGAGACATGGAACAACTTCATTTCCGAACAATGCCCGGACCTACAATAAAAGCCCAATTCGATGCTTTGAATACAAGTACGAGCGAGCTCTCATTTAACAAAACTTATCGGAATCTTGAAGTGGACTTTATTGATGGTCAGGAGAATACCATTTCTAACATTTACTCAAAAAAGTTTTATCAACAACAAAAGTATATGACCATAACCAACCATGCCTACCTTGGTTATGCTGTTATTATGAATGAGGCATTTTGGAATACTCTTTCTAAATCAAATCAAAAAGCAGTAGTTGAGGCAAATGATGAAACAACGGATTGGGTTAGAAGGCATTCGATCGAGATTAACGACAGCCAAATCCGCCAAATAAAAAAAACAACTGATATACAAATTGAAGTGTTAACCAATGAGCAGAAACAGGAGTGGAAAAAGGCCTTTCTACCCGTTTATATCCAAGCTGAAAAATCTGTTTCACCATCGCTTATGAAAGAAGTACAACGAATACAAACACACTACTCATCACCTTAATCAGGAGGTCTTATCTATGAACACCATTTTCGTCGCAGGCCACTCAAAACTCCCTACTGGAATAGCCGCAAACAACATATCAGACACGCTTACCCTCACCCTTGAAGTCGATAAGAAGTACGGAGTGATCGTCGATGCATCTTGTACACTCGCAACGGAGCACAGTAAACAATTCGTCAAACAATTGCTTAAGGGATTCAGTTTAAAAGATGGTATTGCCGAACCTCTTCATCATCTAAAAGAAGGCTATCTCGGGAAAGCTGGCAATGCTTTGGCGGCTGCTCTAAAGGATGCTCACAAGCAATACGAGATGCACCCTGAACCCGTCCGTACATAGAAAAAAGGCAGAGGACAAATTTATCATTTGTCCTCTGCCTTTTTTCTTCAATAAACGACTCCAGTATCTTCAGCGATCTCATCGTTTATAATCCCTACCCCTTTTATCTCCTCTTCTTTCACAACTGGTTCAACAGATGGATTTGATGGATAACTTTCTCCATCGAATTTCAGCTGGTGATAGCCCGGTTCTATTCCTCCACCTGCAACGTACATGACAATATTCTTCCATCCGTTCGTAGTTTCATTTTGGATAATAGCGGGTGTTCTTACTAATGAAAACCGTGATTTAACAGAGTAGTCTCCATCCTTCTCTTCTAATAAAAGTCCGCTGCATCCCCCAGTTCCACACACAGATGGTCCAACTAAATAAACAAACGTTTCAGGGGTCTGATCACCGTTTAGATCTATTCGATTGTAGTAATAGCGAAGGGAGTCTACTCCTTTCTTTAGTCCAAACTCTTTAGAAAAGATTTCTTCTAGCTCGACATCTCTTTTGGTTTCTGAATTGAGATAAGTTACTTCGCTTAGATTATTTTCTGCCTCGGCTGCTCTCCCAAACTCCGCACCAATTCCACTTAGAGAAATGGTAATAACTAGACAGCTACAGATGACGAAAAAACGTTTTTTAATCATTTATTTCACCACCACTCCTATTTATCAAATCCATCAATAGCTTATCCAATAAAATATACTTCATCATAAATGAACTTTCTTTCCCTAATAATTGTATAAATATGTGAAAATAAAAGTTGGAAGGTGTGAACATATATGGCCATAGGTTGGATTATGGGATTAATAATGGCAGGCGTACTTGGAACCATATTTGCCGTTTTAATTGCGACGCTTCAAAAGCACGTACACAAAACAAATGGGAAAATTGACTTTCAGAAGACAAACCTCTATTTTTATTGGTCGCGCTGGGATTATGTAATGATTGCTTCTTCTGCTTATTCTTTCTTATGTATTACAGGATTATTTATCTTTCTAATAAAGGGAGAAAATATCGAAAATCCATTCGTACAGTTCTTTCTCCATCAGACGTTTGTTTTCCCGCTTCTCACGTTTCTATGGTTTATTTTCCGACTCGCTTACACTTATAAGGGAATAAAAGAGCGTTGGCCAAATGAGTTTTAAAGAAAGCCAATCTTTTCCGCTCGAGCAATCATTGTCTATGACGTTCGAAACCATTTATCTCACACACAAAGATTCACTCTATCGTTTTTTGTATCGCTATACCCGTGATGAACAGCTTTGTATCGATCTGGTTCAGGATACATTCGTTAAATTCCATAAGTTTCAGGATCGCTACGATGTCACACGGGCGTCGTTAAAAACATACCTTTTTAAAATCGGTTATCAGCTCATGATCAACAAAATGAAACGAAGAGCAAAGTGGCAAACGATCCTCCCTTTTCTGGTCAAAAAAGAAGAAATTTTTTCTTACGATTCGGTGGAAAAAATGACGATTCAGTGGGCGATCGGGAAACTTCCTGAAAAGCAGCGGGCAGTCATCCTCTTGATCTATTATCACGATATGACTCAAAAAGAAACTGCAGACGTTCTAGAAATCCCCGTGGGAACAGTCAAATCAAGATTATCGACAGCCATCAAACGTTTACGAGAATTATTGGAGGGACCAATTGATGAAATCACCAAGTAAGTACTCTCTACCCGAAGAAATGCGTGAACAACTCGATCAGTACACCGTAGATGTGCCCCACATCCCATTGAAAAAGAAGAAGTCAGATCGAGTCGCTGATTTTATTGCTGAACCAGTTCAAAATCCACTTGACCATCATGCTATGACACCTGGTCTATTGCTGAAATTCCAATTAGTCCCGATCGGTGTAGCTATCGGAATATCAGCAGGATTAGTGCTGCTGATCTAATTACCAAAAGGGTCTATCAGCCCCTTTTGATTGTATTTCTTAAACCCTCATCCGCCTTTTTTACCATTTGTTCATTTAACAGCCTCTTACATTTTTCTCTTTGCTACAATTAAATGAACAGATTATTCACACTAATGAGGTGTTAGAAAGTGGCTCACAAATTGATAACCTGGTATCGCATTCTGAAAATCATCTATTCCTGTGGGGCTCTGCTTATTGCAATTTTTCATTTCACCGGACATGAAACACTTAATTTATTCTTCGGATGGCTAATTGTTGGTGGAATCGTACTGTTTGTATTGGAGGAAAAGAAGAAGGAGCTAGAAGAGGAGACATAAAGATGGTCTCCCTTTCATTATCCTCCGTCTATCAAAAATGTGATGATCTGATTCACCCTTGTTCTAAATGATTCATAGCGATGTTTTCCATTCGTAATCGTTTGAAATTGAACACGATGAAGTCGCCCCTCTAGCATTCTATAAATTCGTTCATTTGATTTAAGAAACGCTCGGTCAATCCGCTCATCTCCAGATTCCCTGTCGCCACTATCGAGATAGAGTCGGTCAAGATGGGATAAGTCAGATCCGAAGATATATCGTTCCAACTCTTCCTGATTCCGAAAAAATGCTGAAGAAATACACGCACCTCGACTAAAAACAATCGGATAGCGGCATAGCGCATAGGCCGTAAGCAAACCACCAAGTGAAATTCCGGCCATGTAATTTGAAGCTTTGCGAGTCCGATAGGCAGCATCAATAACGGGTTTTAAATCCTTCACGATAAAATCTATGTACTCCCGCCCCTTTGCTTTCTTAGAATCACTTTTCCCCGAAAGTTCTTCACTCAGCTCCCCCGGCTGCCAAAGCAGATATTCCTCCATCCGCTTTGCCCCCGAATCGATCGCAACAACAATAAGCTGAATCTTATTTTGATCAAGATACGCTTTCAAACGCAATGACCTTCCACCTACTGCATCCTTATCTTCGAACACATTCTGCCCATCGTGCATATAGAGAACTGGGTAGCTTTCACTCGTTTGATCATATGTATCTGGCAAATAGATTCGTATCGTTCTCTCTTCATTAAACACTGGAATCCACTGCTTCGTATGAACTAACACCCTTCATCTCCTCCGTTTCTTTAAACGTGCAAAATGGTTCGCTGACCAAGCCAAAAAGTATGGGATCTCACTTGAATTACGTCCCTTTGACTTCCATGAATTTTATGGGAGCGAGATGGATGCTGAGGTTGATTTAATTTTTATGGGAGAAGTTTCGTCCTTGGACCCGCACCTTTCGTTTCTTGGGGCCTTTTATAACCAAACGCTTTTATTTAGGCGCATGTTTCCCTCTGAGGATTTACAATGGATCGATGAACGACTCGATGAAATAAAAAAGCTTAATAGTGCCGAAGACCGTGAAAAAACGATGACTGAAATCGAAGCCTACATACGAGAAAAACACTTACTCATTTTTCAACACCATCCTGTTAAGGTAAGAACATTTCATCCATTACTAAAGGACGTTCAGTTTCAATCCTTCGGTCATTTTGACTTTTCAAAGCTTTGGATACCAAATTAAATAGAAACGATATTTAACTTACCATCTGCCCCTAATCCAAAAGAGGGAACTCCAAAATGGAGTTCCCTCTTTCACAACCACTCTCACTTAAGACTTAAAGCAGAATCAAGTATTTCTTGATACAGCTCGTTCCAATTATGATAAAGCTCTTTTACTAAGCTAGGATCTATTAGAATTCTTTCTTCTGACTCATAGCTAGCTTTAAAGTCATATAGTTGGTCGATGTTCATACGATAAAAAACCTGATAACCTACTTTGGGGTAAGGACTACTTTCATTCCAAATTGGATTATCATTGTGGTCTACTACGATATAACCCAACTGAAGGCAACTCCCCGAAACGTACCCTTCTTCATAAGCTTCACGTTTTAAACACTCTTCAGGAGTTTCATTACCTTCAATATGACCTCCCGGAAAGTCCCATCCTCTATGGTTCAATTTCACTAATAGTAGCTGATCATCCTTAAAACAAAACCCATGGACACTTGTAATCAACTTTTGCGGAGGCAATTGCAAATCATACTTCCAACTTAACTTTACTTTTGCTTCTCCCCAATTCACATTGATCGCGGTCATTTATCTCGACTCCTCCGTAGACATTTTCCTCTTTCTTTTCACCCATAATTCACCCTGCAACTATTGTCGGTTGCATGAGACCTGAGCAGTAATTCTCACTCTCCTTTGGTTATTTCCCTAATGCTCTTTGATAAGGTATTCTATTAAAATTCTCCTAAGTAGTCAGCAAAATATAAGTAACCATCTCTCGTTACACGGAAATTTCTTAATTCCCCTTGAGTAGCTTTTTCAGTTGGAGGTTCTGTTAATGTATATGCCTTCGTATTCGTTTTCTCGAAGGCTTCTTTTTCTTCTCTATTATGAAACTCATCATCAACTATCTCCGTTGTAATGGCAGCCTTTGGATACCCCATAAAGAACAAGTGAGTCCTGAGCGCCACCTTGGGTGTTATGTGCAGTGCTAAAAACAGAATACCTATAGCGACTAACACACTAACTACGGAGACGAATGCCTTCGTCGCCTTCAAACGATCACCTCTTTTCTAAAAAGGACTAAAGTTAAAATTAACTGTAAAGCCTTAAAGAACGATTGTAAAAATGCTTCCTTCTATACCAATTATTTCAAACGCCAAACCCTTCCTCAACCTTTTTAAAGAAAAAGGAGATCATTGCTTGGTAAGGAATGATCTCCTTTCACCAAGGCAGCAACTCCCTTTGATATTTTGTTGAATCAATTGACCTTTAGGAGCCGTTATCGCCACCTTTAAGAGCCGATAAAAAAAGCAGTTCAGTTAGGTTGCAAGTTAAGCTTTTGCACCCCTATACTGAACTACTCAATTTCCCCGTCACTATAGACGGATCATCTTCCTTGTAAGGGAAGGGACTTTCTCAGCGATCACTTCTCCGATTTCTAATGACGCCGTAGCGGCAGGAGATGGTGCATTGCAAACATGAATGGATCTTTTGCCCGGAATGATAAAGAAATCATCCACAAGTTGACCATTCTTTAAGAGTGCCTGAGCCCTCACTCCAGAATGAGTTGGTACAACGTCTTCCTCTCGAATCTCAGGAACAAGCCTCTGAAGACTTTTTACAAAGGACTTTCTGTGAAACGATCGACCCATTTCCTTGAGGCCTTCCTTCATATTACTTCCAGCCATTTTCCAAAATCCCTCAAATGATAGGACATCGATGGCATCTTTTGCATTGAATGAAAATTTACGATAGCCCTCGCGCTTCAAGCTGAGTACCGCATTTGGTCCAGCATGAATCGTTCCATCCATCATGCGCGTGAGATGAACACCAAGAAACGGAAAATCCGGGTTCGGTACAGGATAAATCAGATTCTTAACCAGGTGACTTTTCTCTTTCTTTAATTCAAAATACTCGCCTCTAAATGGAACGATCTTTAGATCCGTATAAATATCCGCAAGCCGTGCGATGCGGTCGCTTTGAAGTCCCGCGCAATTAATTATATATTTTGCTTTAAAGGTTCCTTTAGACGTATCCACAACCGCTTCTTCATGACTTTCTTCTATATTTGTTACTCTGGTCCCAGGAAACAAATCAACTTCCTGATTTGATAGGATTTCCGCTAGTTTTTCAGTGACTTTCTTATAATTTACGATACCTGTAGACGGCACCCGAATCCCACCTACACCATTCACATGAGGTTCGATCTCTTTAAGCTCTTCCTTTATGAGCTTCTGTACCTCGAGTCCGTTTTCCAACCCGCGCTCATATAAGTGATTTAGATTTCCTTTTTCCGTTTCATCTACGGCTACGATGACCTTTCCACATACATCATGTGCAATGTCATTCTGCTGACAAAAGCGAACCATCGACTCACTTCCCCGCTTCGCTAATGTCGCTTTCAAGCTACCAGGCTTATAGTAGATTCCTGAATGAATCACACCACTATTTCTGCCTGTTTGGTGACTAGCCCATTCCTTTTCTTTTTCCACTACTGCGAGTGTTGCGTTTGGGTAACGTTGTCGAATCGAAAGTGCTGTGGATAAACCAACGATTCCGCCTCCAATCACGAGATAATCATACATTCTGGTTCCTCCAATTCAAATCAAGCAAATCGACCACGCTGGCGTAAAAGCTCTCTGTGCAGTCCAGTATTTTCTTCAAAGGCTTCTCTTCCGTGAAGCCAGAATCGATTATTCAACATAATCAATTCTCCTGCAGGAAGCTCAAGTCCTTTTGTTGCAGACGAATTCTCCATTGAGCTTGATAGCTCCTGTAAATACGTCGCCTGCTCAATGTTTTCTGGGTGAACGAACTGATCGATAAAACAAATACAAGGTTCATTGTTTTGTTCATAGAATGTTGTTCGGAATACTTCCTTCACGACATTTTTGCTTGGTGGAGCCTGATAGACCAATCGCTGTGATGCCATCGGGTGCTGATAGAACCGTTCAAGCTCTTCCCAATCATCAAGATGAAGAAGTCGTGAACGGCCGCCAACCGCATTTTGCTCATCAAATTTCATCATCAACAACCAGTCTGTCGCTTCATCCACATACGTTCCATCTGTATGGAGTGTAAAAAGACGATACGCCTGACGAAGGTAAGAATCACTAGTATCCGTATGTTTGACAGAGAAACGAGCATAGTAGTTTCCCGACATCGCATCGAAATTTGGAATACCAATTAGGTGTGAAAAAGCAGTTGAAAACTTTACGTAATCCTCCGGATCAGTCGTTTGCTTGTTAACCCCAACCGTAAATCCGCCAGTATTTCGGTCATGGAGAATCGCACGAACAGATTTTTGAAAGTTCTCGTCTAGAAGATGTGATAGCTTTTCTGTCAAAATAAATCGCATGTAAGGGATATACTCTAATTGCTGACTACTAATCTCACGAACTTCTTCAAAAAAACGACTGATTACCTCTTGTTCCAGCTCCACTACATAAAGTCGATCATGATCAGCACTCGGTTTAATCTCATACCCCTCGCCCTTTTTCACACTTCTCTCATTTTGGTTGACGCTTGAAAGCTCCATTGCACACATTATTGATCTCTCCTTTTCATTGTTATTAGAATGATAAGAAAATCAAAACAAAAAGCCAGCACACTTCTCCCATCTTCCGGAAAAAATATACTGGCTTTAAACTGCGTGCTAACTCCTGTATGAGCTTCAACAGTTTTATCAGTTATGTGATTGTCATCATTCATGAAATGCTCTACTGACCTTATTATGAAAGGGCTACCTTTCTAAAGAGTCGTATGAGCTGATACGTTAAGATTACAATGGATTGAATTTTCTGTCAAACAAAACTCTAGTAACCGCTACTTGTTTTACTACAAACATGTTATTATGAATATAAATATAAAATATTCATATATTCACGAAAGGGGTTTTACAAATGGCACGCGGTTTTTCTGAAAAGGAATTAACAGAGATTCGTAAACAGCTAAATGATGAAGCAAGAAAGCAGTACCGTACTAGAGGATTTAAAACAGGGATTAAGGACCTAACGGATGCAATCGGGATTGCTCCAGGTTCATTCTATAAATTTTATACGTCCAAAGAAGAACTGATTTTCACCATCCTCGAGGAAGAAGAAAGCTCTATTAAAGAAACGTTGTTTCAAGAATTCAGCCACATTACATTCACATCTCCAGAAGAGATCGCTTCTTTCTTGATAAGAGGGATCGAGCTTGCGAACGGCAATCCCTTTATTGAACTCATCATGTCTCCAACTCAAATGAGCGCCATCTCCCGCAAAGTACCGAAAGAGCTATTAGAACGTCATATGAATCATGACCAGTTCTCACTTGAGAAGCTGCTCCCGCTTAAAAACCATCCTCAAAAGGAAATGATCGGGAGCGTCATTCGGGCATTCTTTCTTTTAACCATGCACAAAAGAGAAATCGGTGAAGACCAGTTTCAGCCCACGCTTCACTTTTATGCCAACGCGCTCGCACATGAGATTCTTAGGGAGGGATAAATGATGTTGAAGATTAACCAGGTAAGCTACCGCTATCCTAAATCTCATCATCAAACGTTGACTGAACTTGACTTCGCTGTATCTGAGGGGGAAATCTTTGGTTTTCTTGGTCCATCCGGTGCTGGAAAGAGCACGGTTCAAAAGATCCTAATCGGTTTGATTAAAGACTATCAGGGCTCAGCGATCGTGAATGGACATGAAATTCGTGAAACGACTTCTGATTTCTATGAACAAATCGGCGTGGCGTTTGAATTTCCAAATTTCTATTCAAAATTTACAGCGATTGAGAACTTAAAGCTTTTCTCAAAGTTTTATAAAAGCAAAGGAATTGAACCACTCAATCTACTGAAGCAAGTAGGACTTGAGGAAGCAGCCCAAATGAAAGCCTCTGCTTTATCGAAAGGCATGAAAATGAGGCTCAATTTCGCACGTGCGCTTTTACATGATCCCGATATTCTTTTTCTCGATGAACCAACTTCAGGACTTGATCCCACAAATGCACGAATGATCATCAACCACATTTTGAATTTGAAGCAACAAGGAAAAACCGTAATCATCACAACCCATAACATGCACATAGCTGAGGAGATCTGTGATCGCGTCGCGTTTATTGTGGATGGGAAAGTCGAACTCATCGATTCGCCGCAGAAGCTTATGAGAGAAAGAAGCAAACAAACGCTCCACCTCACATTCCAAAAGGCGTCAGGTAGCGTGTCATCACTTACCTTATCAACTATAAATCTAGCCAACGATCCAACATTTATGGAGATTTTGAAGAGCAATCGACTGATTTCCATGTATACGGAAGAAGCAACTCTAGAGGATGTTTTTATTGAAGTAACAGGGAGGAAATTAACATGAGGATGATGGCGCAAATGAGGACAGATATTGCATTCCAAATCAAACATGGCTTCTATCTTGCCTATCTGATTGTATCTGTTCTTTATATTTCCTTCCTTTCTTTTATTCCTTCATCGTGGAAAGAAACGGTAGCCGTCCTTCTTATTTTCTCGGACTGTTCCTTTCTTGGCTCCTTTTTTATCGGAGGCATTATCCTGCTTGAAAAAGACCAGGGAATGATTCAACAGCTCCTTATTAGCCCCTTAAAAATATGGGAATATATTCTCGGCAAATCGCTCTCTCTTTCTTGTCTTTCCACTTCTGCAAGTACTGTCATTTTACTTGCGAGTTTTGGGCGCTCGCTTCACTACACACCGATTCTAATCGCAGTGTTCGGTTGCTCTCTATTTGCAACATTTTTAGGTATGATGATTGCGATCAAAGTCAAATCAGTCAACCAGTACTTGCTCGTTACACCTTTATTTGTACCTATCTTTTTCCTACCACTCGCAAACTATTTCTCCCTCCCAGCACCGACTTTACTGGAATGGACACCAGGATATAGCACATTGCAAATGATCACCGGTGGATTTCATCCAAATTTTCACCCCTGGCTTTCTATTTCCATCTTATTTAGCTGGGTTATGCTTTTCTTCTTCATAGTAAACCGTCAATACGAACGTACTTTTTTTAAGAAAGCTGGTGGATAATATGGCGCGCATTCTTACGCTCCTAACATATGATGTGAGGTCAATCCAGAAAGATCTGATGACGATGATCTCCATTCTTGCACCTATCTTAATGGCGCTATCCTTTCGATTTATAATGCCTATTCTTAATGACGTATTCTTTGAAGGAACGACCTTTACTTCTTCTGATCAAAATCTTGTTGTGGGTTTGCTCCTCCTCCTCACTACTCCTGTCATGATCGGGATGGTGGGTGGATTTATGCTGCTTGATGAAAAAGATGACGGGATTGCCATGTCAATCGCGATTACTCCGTTTCAATTAAAAGGCTATCTGCTCTATCGTCTTTCGCTTCCGATGTTCATTAGTCTATTGTTAACTCTTCCTGTTCTCTTGATCGGTGGGTTTACCGAAATTATGACGTTAAGTCTTCTTCCATTTCTACTGTTAATTCTAGTAGAGACACCAATCATCGCTCTATTAATGGCAAGTATAGCTGAAAACAAGGTGGAAGGATTAGCTGTTGGGAAGGTCATCAGTATCATGCTTGCCCTTCCAATTGCTATTTACTTTATTGATCATCCCGCTATGATAATGACAGGTATTTTGCCTCCATTTTGGCCCTTAAAAGGATACTTCCTTACAATGGACGGCTGGCAACGATCAGATTTTGTATTTCTTCTTGCTGGAATTTTGTATCATCTTCTAATGCTTTATTATTTATTAAAAAAATATGAAAGAACGATTCAATAGAAAGCCAGTCTCTAACTGGCTTTCTATTATTCATTTGGCTTCCTTACATGCATCTTTAATATCCCCGTCGGTCCCTTCTGATTCAGCTGAATCATTTGCTCCGCCATCTCTTCTGGTGTGTATGGCATATCGTTTTCAAGCCACCATGAAATCATTCCTGTATAGGCTGAAGCAATATAGCTTGCGATCACTTCGCTTGGTAACGGGAGCAGATCAAATCTTCCTTTAGCAATACGATTGTCGTAGAAATCAAAGAAGAATTCACGCATTTGGTCGAGAAAATTAGGCATTCCTTTCTTAATTAACATAACGTGAAAGAATTTATCGTATTCAGCGATGCTTGAGAAAATATGCTCTGCGATATATCGTTGCAATTCATCAATAGGAAGGTTTCCTGGTGGAATAGTAAGTGCTTCTCCAAATAACTGATGTAACATTTCATCAACCGTTTGAAGCAATAATTCTTCTTTATCCTGATAGTGTAAATAGAACGTCGCCCGGTTGACCGTTGCTTCATTCGTTATATTTGCGATGGTAATTTTCTCGTATTCTTTTTCAGCCATTAACTGTATGAATGCATCCTGTAATAACGTTCGTGTACGCGTTACCCTCGGATCCTCTTTCTCTCTCATCAAAATCCCCCTTCATTTGCTTTTTTCACAACGTTTCTATTCAAAATGTTGTTTAGACTACATTTTTTGAAAACTTGCGTATTGCTCATTTTCATGACTCTGTTACAATATTTTACGACACTTGTTGTATAAATAACAACCGTTGTTCATTTTAAAAAATGAATGAGTCTTAATTGGAGGTTGAATTAGATGAATGAAAAAAAATTTACGAAGGCAAGATGGATTACGATTGCCGCTACCTTTCTTGCTTTTATGGGAATTGGGATTGTTGATCCGATTCTTCCAACGATCGCTGAGCAAATTGGAGCCAATCATTGGCAAGTCGAAATGTTGTTTACGGCTTATATCCTGACGATGGCGATCATGATGATTCCAGCCGGTATTTTCGCAAGTCGCTTCGGCGATAAGCGCATGATGGTATTTGGTCTATGTGTCGTTACTGTCTTTGCGCTACTATGTGCGCTTTCAAATGGAATCGCAAGTCTCTCTATTTTCAGAGCAGGCTGGGGCTTTGGGAACTCGATGTTCTTCGCAACTGCGATGACGCTATTAATTGCCTTATCGAAAGATCCCCAAAAAGCAGTCGGCTACTACGAGGCAGCAATTGGACTTGGAATGGCAGGGGGGCCACTCGTTGGTGGTATCCTGGGCGGCTATTCATGGCGCTTCCCATTCTTCGCGACATCGATTCTTATTCTTGTCGCTTTCTGTCTTGTCTTATTCTTTGTATTTGAGCCGAGTGGCAAACAGAAACGAAAGCCCGTTGGGATGCATGAGTTAAAAGGATTGTTCTCATACAAACCATTTGTTACTTCAGCTCTTGCAGCAATGCTTTATTATTATGGGTTTTTCGTCGTTCTGGCCTATACACCACTTATTATCGGGCTTGGTGCGATACAAATTGGGTTTGTATTCTTCGGTTGGGGATTAATGCTTGCTTATGGTTCAGCAATATTAAGTCACCAGCTTGAGAAGAAATACCTTCCTAAGAAGATACTTCCATATAGTTTGCTGATTTTTGCTGTTTTACTTGGTTTACTATTCGTTGTTCCATCGACACCACTTCTCATTACATTGGTTATTGTATCAGGACTTGCTTCTGGACTAAACAATGCTCTATTTACGAGCTATGTGATGGAGGTCTCACCATATGAAAGAAGTATTACGTCTGGTGGATACAACTTCCTTCGCTGGCTTGGTGCTGCGATTGCACCTGTTCTATCCGGTCTGATCGGCCAGAGTGTGTCTGCTCATGCTCCGTTCCTCGTTGCAGCTGTTCTTAGCGTTGGAGGAATTGGCCTGATGCTGATGAAACCTAAACCGGCGACGTTAGAAACTGAAGTAAGTGCATAAAAAAAAGCGTAAAGCACTAGGTGCTTTACGCTTTTTTAATTACTTTTCGATTTTATCTCCTTGTTTCTCCCACGCTGCAAAGCCACCACTATAATTTAAGATGTCTTTAAACCCAAGTGACTGTAGTAAGCTCGTTCCGATCGCCGAACGTGTTCCAGATTGGCAGTGGACAACAACCGTTTTATCGTCTGGAATGTCCTTCGCCTGATCTTCTAAATAGCCGAGCATATGATGATTAGCATCAGGAATGTGTCCAGCATTCCATTCATTTTCTTTACGAATATCCACGACATACACATCGTCTTTTTCGTAAACATCCTTCAACTCTTCTGTCGAAATAAAGGAATAGCCTTCAAGATGATCCCACTGCGAAAGAAGTTCTGATCCAGCATACGCGCTAATATGATCGATGCCAATGGAATGTAAGGCTTTCACGATGTCTTCTTTTTGCTCATCCTCTGCAATAAGTAGCAAATCGTGGTCATAGTGTAGCACCCATCCTGACCAGTTCGTGAATGCTTTATTGAATGGAAGGTTGATCGCACCTTCAATGTGACCTTCTGCGAAATCCTCTGCACTGCGCGTATCGACCACCGTAGTGCTCTCTTTCTTGGCAAGTGCACGGAACTCATCGACATTTGAAATCTTATCAAGTTCTTCACCGGTTAACACATTTGGTCCTTCTTTATTTACTTTTTTCATAACTGCAAAATAAGTTGGAGCTTCTGGTTGCTCGTTCAATAGTTCTTTTACAAACGTATCTTCATTTTCTTCTTTCAATGCCCAGTTATTGCGAAGTTCATAGCCCACTGTCGACTGGGGAACAGCACCTAATGACTTACCACATGCGCTGCCAGCACCATGACCTGGCCAAACCGTTAAGAATTCGGGTAGTTCTTTAAACGTTTGAAGTGACGTAAACATTGCCTTTGCTCCCGTTTCAGCAGTACCTACAGCTCCTGCAGATTTTTCGAGCAAATCGGGACGGCCGATATCGCCAACAAAGACGAAGTCTCCTGTGAAGATCCCCATCGGTACTTCAGAGCCACCACCACGATCAGTAAGTACGAACGAAATGCTTTCCGGTGTATGACCAGGGGTATGCATCACGCGAAGCTCTACGTTACCAACATTTATGATAGAACCATCCGTTACAAGCTCTACATTTAATCCATCAAGATATCCGTACTTCCAGTCTTGATCTCCTTCATCGGATAAAACTAATTTCACATCGTGCTTTTCAGCTAATTGTCTAGCACCGGAAACAAAATCAGCATGGATGTGCGTTTCGGCTGCTGCAACCAAATGAAAACCTTCTTTTTTTGCTGTTTCTAAATATGGTGCAACGTCACGGGCAGGGTCGATCACAAGTGCTTCACCAGTTCGCTGACATCCGATCATATACGAATACTGTGCAAGTTTCTCATCAAAAAACGTACGTAAATACATGATTTAATCCTCCCAAGAATGAATTATAAATTACCCTACGGGGTATATAATTTCATCATAAACTCTTTTTATGTTTTCAGCAACCATCTTGCTTTATACCCTCATTAGATCCTTCTTTAAAACATGAAGTTCCCCTTCTAATAATAAATATGTTCTTGCTCCATGATCAATCGACTGACTCAAAAGAAGACTACTATCTAAAAGACTTCCTCGTATTTCGTAAAACTTCGCAATGTTCAATTGATCTAAAAATGTCTAAATTGCATAAAAAATCAAAATAATAACGCTTGTATTTCCTCGACAAATTTCTCTTATTCAATACTTTAATCTTATAAAAATATTATTTTTTTCTATTTAACACAAAATATATCCAATTTAATATGAGAATAGCATTACTTTCTTAGTTCATAATAAGTGTTATTACTAAAGTATTCCAACACAATTATTTCCCGTTTTTTAATAACACAATTTAATGTGGTAGCATGTTTAACGGTGCGCGCCTCAGAAAAAATACAACTACGATAAGGAAGTGACGTTTACGTAATGGAGATTACAAACAACCCTAATCTTCTATGGTTTGTTATTGCTTATGGCATTCTCATGGTGGGACTTGGAATTTATTTTTCCAAAAAAGTGTCAAATAGTGAGGACTTCATCCTTGCTGGTAAAGGACTCGGGGCTCTTGTTCTAACAGGAACGCTTTTAGCAACATGGACAGGAAGCGGAAGTATATCAGGTGGAGAAACATCCATGGCATATAGTTACGGTATTATTCCTGCGTTTCTTATGGCGATTCCAACGCTTGTAGGTATACTTATTCTTTATATTATTGCTCCAAGAATACGAGCATTTGGGAAATATACAGTTTCTTCTATTCTTGAAGAAAAATACGGTTCATTCGCGAGGACGCTGGCAGGCATTATCATTATTCTCGCCTATGTCGGAATTGTCTCCTATCAGATGAAAGGGTTCGGATTTATTCTGAATCTCACAACAGGAATTTCAGTCGAGACTGGTACAATAATCGGTTCTGCTCTTATTATCTTCCTGGCAACGATTGGTGGTTTGCGCTCAGTAGCTCCTACTGATGCTATTAGTGCCATTCTAATGGTTGTCGGTTTAGGTATCACTTTACCAACCATCATTGTCATCGCAGGTGGTTGGGACAGCATCCTGGCGAATGTACCACAGGATCACTTAACTTTCAGCGGTCAATTATCAAACATTCAATTACTTGGTTATTTATTACCTTCCTTATTTCTACTGCTTGCTGATCAAAACATGTATCAGCGATTGGCTTCATCAAGCGGTGATAGTTCTTCGAAAAAAGCGCAAATCGGTTGGCTCGTTGCTATGCTACTAATTTCACCAACGATTAGTATCATTGCTTTTGCTGCACGTTCTATTTTCCCTGACATTGATCCAGGAATGGCACTAATGGCAACAACCGTAGTTATGCCAACATTCGTAGGTGGTATATTATTAACTGCAGCAACTGCCTTTATTATTACAACAGGTAACTCTTACCTTCTTTCTGCTGCTACTAACGTAACGTATGATCTTTATGGAAAATATTTAAAAAAGGATGCTACGGATAAGCAGTTGTTAGTTATGACAAAATGGTTCATCGTCATCCTTGGTGTACTTGCATACATTATTATTAGCTTTTTCCCTACTGTACTATCTGTTCAAATGTATGCATACACAGTTTACGGAGCAGGTATCACCCCTGCCGTTCTAGCTGTTTTCTTCTGGAAACGCGTCAACATCTATGGCGGTGTTTCATCGATGATTGCAGGTGTAGTTACTACGCTTGTATGGGAAATCCCTCTCGCTAAACCATTTGAGCTAAACAGTGTTCTATTTGCTGTTCCAGTGGCAGTCATCGTATTGATTGTCGTTACGTTATTAACTTCACACAAAACAAAAAGTGAATAGAATTGATACAAATTTTAGAGAACAGGTTGTGAATAAAATGAATCATCGCTTAGAGAATTTCTCGAAATGGCTAGGAGAAAGTGAACAAACTTTTGCGTTTATTCACTCTTCATCCAACGTCTTCTATCTTTCCGACTTCGAGTGCGAACCACATGAACGACTATTAGGTTTATTTATTTTTCCTGATGCAGAACCATTTCTTGTTTGTCCAGGTATGGAAGTATCTCAAGCAAGAGATGCAGGATGGAAACACGAGATTATTGGACATGGTGATTCCGATGATCCGTGGGAACTTATCCACGTTGCATTGAAAAAACGCGGTGTCACAGATGCTAAACAAGTAGCCATTGAGAAAGAAACCCTTTCTTATGGACGAGCTGAACAAATTATGAACCGATATTCTTCTGTTACGTTCACAAGTGCTGAAGAGAAACTTCAAGAACTACGTTTGATTAAAGATGAAAAAGAATTAGATGTTCTAAGAAAAGCTGCTGCTTTAGCTGACTTTGGTGTTGAAACTGGAGTGAAAGCACTTCGAGAAGGCTGCACTGAAATGGAAGTTCTTGCTACGATCGAGTATGAATTAAAGAAACAGGGAATTCGTGAAATGTCCTTTTCAACAATGGTTTTATTTGGTGAAAAAGCTGGACAGCCACACGGTAACCCAGGCGATCGTAAGTTAAAAAGAGGCGACCTCGTTTTATTCGACCTTGGTGTAGTGTTAGATGGCTATTGTTCAGACATTACGCGAACAGTTGCTTATAAAGAAGTGAATGATAAACAAAAGGAAATATATGATGTCGTATTGAACGCACAGCTTCAAACGCTCGACATCTCAAAACCTGGAACAAGACTTGGTGATCTTGATAAAACTGCTAGACAAATCATAGAAGAAGCAGGATTTGGAAACCACTTCCCTCACCGAATCGGCCATGGTATCGGGATTGATGTACATGAGTATCCATCTATGAGTGAGAACAACAACTCCCTTTTAGTCGAAGGAATGACTTATACAATCGAGCCGGGTATATATTTACCTGAGATTGGTGGCGTTCGAATTGAAGATGACGTACTTGTTACGAAAACGGGTTATGAAACATTAACAAAATATCCAAAAGACCTTCAAATTATTGAATAAAAGTGAAAGGAATGGCTCTATAAAGCCATTCCTTTTTTTATTTTCAAGCCTATACTAGTTTTCATGTATTGGACATGTGATTTTGTTGATTTCTCGAAAAAACCAAAATCAATACAATTTCCTACCGTTTCTATTTTTTGATAAAACTAATTTCTTCTATTCGGGTTACAAAATCAACATATTAGGGAACGCTTGAAAGCAGGTCTTTTTTCGTAATAAACTTTTAAATCATTTTGGAGGACTCCTATGTTTACTTTAAGCGATATCCCAATGTTCTTTGTGAACTTTTTTATCATATTACCGATCATCACTCTACTACATGAAGCTGGACATGTTCTTGTTGCAAGGATTTTTGGAGGGAAAATTAAATTCTGTATCGGGACTGGAAAAACAATGTTCCATATTGGCCCATTAGAAGTGAAAAAGAAATATTTTATGGAAGGTTGGTGTCAGTACGAGGATTTAACCTACAACAAGACTTGGGCGCACGTCGCAATCTATGCTGCAGGTAGTCTATTCAACATTATTGTCGTCCTCATCATGAATACTTTAATCTATGCAGAAGTTCTTCCAGTAGACTTATTTTTCTATCAGTTCACTTACTTCTCCATCTACTTCATCTTCTTCTCGTTGATGCCATACCGGAATGACGGTGGAAAACCAAGCGATGGCATGGCAATCTTTGACGTCATTCGATATGGAAAAGCAGAAGACCCGATCGATTAAAACTTCTTTATATCAAAAAAGAGGGCTTTCAATTAATGAGAGCTCTCTTTCTCATCTGAAATATCGATTTACTTTACGATATAGTAACCCAAGAAATATTAGGCGTACCCATGACCTATTTTCGCGAGACTTAACGAGAGATTAGAAATTCAACTTCTTTGATTAATAGCTGTCCTTAGTTAATGTGCATTCCACCTTTCTTTTACATACATTGCACACACTCCGTTTTTTATATAAATGAATATTTTTCCAATCGTTAACAATATCATAGGCTTTAAGACCCTTTTGTTAACAATATCTTCACTTTTTTTAGGCCATCCGTTTTATTGTTAAGCATTCCCAATAGGTTTACAATAAAGAGGAATGAATGTTCATTCCGTATTTTCTTATGAAAGGTTGATAACGATGACGACCCTAAGCAAGCGGGACAGCATTCTAACAAGTGCTCTCGGCTTATTTGCAGAGCGAGGTTTTGATGCTACAACGGTTCCAATGATTGCTGCCTCTGCGAATGTGGGTGCTGGAACGATTTACCGGTACTTTGAAAATAAAGAGGTGCTTGTTAATACGTTATTTCAAAATTACGTAGGTACGTTTACGAACACTCTTGAAGCTCAATTTCCATACAAAGAGTCCACTCGTATACAATTCCGACATATTTATAAAGCGATGCTTCTATTTACGAATCAAAATGAACATGCGCTTTATTTCATTAAGACTCATAGTGCAGCTCATTTTCTAACTGAAAAAAGCCAATCTGATTTTCAGGAACTGCTAAAAATTCTTCAAACATTTTTTGATAAAGGGAAAAAGCAAAATGACATTCGAGATTTGCCTTCAGAAGCACTGATCGCGATTGTTTATGGTGCTTTTCTTGAACTGCAACATCTTGTTCGTTCTGGTGACCTTGAACCTTCACAGGAACTTCTTTCACGTATTGAAGAAAGCTTATGGGACTCTGTTCGATACCATAATTGAAGAGCTAATACTCTTCATAACCCATCGGAATGAATATTCATTCCGATGTATTCTATAGATGAGGTGATGAAAGCATGACAGCTAAGAAATCGTTCCCACAACCCAGAACATACGGACCGCTCGGAAGTCTCCCCCTTATTGATAAAGAGAAACCAATCCAATCATTTATGAAGCTTGCAAAAGAATTCGGACCAATCTTTCAATTTCAGTTCCCAGGACGTACGAGTACTTTTGTATCCAGTGCTAAGCTTGCGGCAGAGATATGTGATGAATCTCGTTTCGATAAAAAAGTAGGACCGGTTCTTCAGAAAGTACGTGCTTTCGGTGGTGACGGGCTTTTCACAAGTGAAACAAAAGAACTAAATTGGAAGAAAGCTCACAATATTTTGTTGCCAAGTTTCAGTCAGCAAGCAATGAAAGGCTATCATAATAAAATGGTTGATCTTGCCACACAGCTCATCCAAAAATGGGCACGGTTGAACCCAAATGAAGAAGTCGATGTACCTGAAGATATGACTCGTTTAACGCTGGATACAATCGGACTTTGCGGCTTTGACTTTAGATTTAACAGCTTTTATCGAGAGCAAAATCACGAGTTCGTTGATGCGATGGTTCGCTCGTTAGATGAAGCGATGAATCAATCACAGCGTCTGGGTGTACAAGATAAATTAATGCTAAAATCAAAAAAACAATTTCGAGAAGATATTGAATACATGTTTTCCCTTGTCGATGACCTGATTGCAGAACGTAAAGAAAATGGAGATCAAGGTGAAGATGACCTTCTCTCCCATATGCTTAAAGGCAAAGATCCGGAAACTGGAGAACCGCTCGATGATGAAAACATCCGTTTCCAAATCATCACCTTCTTAATCGCTGGACATGAAACGACAAGCGGGTTGCTTTCATTCACACTTTACTATTTGATGAATAATCCTGACAAACTAGCGAAAGCACAGGAAGAAGTCGATCGCGTTGTTGGAGATGCTATTCCTGATTACAAACAGGTTAAGCAGCTTAAATATGTACGGATGATCTTAAATGAAGCTCTTCGCTTATGGCCAACGGCACCTGCCTTCTCTCTTTATGCAAAAGAAGATACAACATTGAATGAGGAGTATGAAGTTGAGAAAGGTGATGTCTTCACTCTCCTCCTTCCTGAACTTCACCGCGATAAATCGATATGGGGAGAAGATGTAGAGGCATTCGTACCGGAGCGATTTGAAGATCCATCTTCTATCCCCTATCATGCCTACAAACCATTTGGTAATGGCCAGCGTGCGTGTATCGGTCAGCAGTTCTCTCTTCATGAAGCAACGCTTGTACTCGGTATGATCATCCAACATTTCGATCTCATTGATCATGCGAACTACCAGCTTGATGTGAAAGAAACGTTAACTCTGAAACCTGAAGGACTGAAGATGAAAGTAAAGCCTAGAAAAGAATCGATTTCGTTCGCTGTTCCATCTTCAGAACCTGTTGAGAAAGAAAAGAAATCTGCTCCTATAGCAGTTGAAAATGCTCATGGTACGCCATTACTTGTGCTTTATGGTTCTAATCTCGGAACGGCAGAAGGTATTGCTCGTGATCTTGCTGAAACCGGACGTCAACAAGGATTCAGCTCGAGAGTAGCTCCTTTGAACGATTTTGCGAATGAGCTTCCACAGGAAGGTGCAGTTCTGATCGTCTCTGCTTCCTATAATGGGAACCCTCCTGACAACGCTGATGAGTTTGTTCGTTTCCTTGAGCAAACGGAAGTTGGTGCACTAGAAGGCGTGCAATATGCAGTCTTTGGTTGCGGTGATCGCAACTGGGCAAACACGTATCAGCGCATCCCTTCATTAATTGATGAACAAATGACTCAAAAAGGGGCAAGTCGCTTTTCAGAAACAGGCTTCGGCGATGCAAGTGATGACTTTGAAGGGGATTATGAGAAATGGGAAGCAACGCTTTGGCCAAATCTCGCAGAAGCGATGAATATAGAACTAAATGAAAATAACGCAGAAAACAGCGCGATCTCAATGAGCTTCGTGAGTGGCGTAAGTGATACGCCTCTCGCTAGAACACATCATGCTTTCACGGCTATTATTAATCGAAATGTAGAATTACAGCATACAGAGAGCGGCAGAAGCACGCGTCACATTGAACTTATGCTTCCAGATGGCGCTTCCTACCAGGAAGGTGATCATGTTGGTATCCTTCCACAAAACAGTGATAACATGGTTAATCGCGTCCTCGAACGCTTCTCTTTAAATGGACATGATCACGTGCTACTGACTGGAGATTCTGGTAAAGCAGCGCATCTTCCTACTGACAAACCAGTGAAACTCCAGGAGCTTCTTTCTTCTTATGTTGAGCTTCAAGAACCAGCAACTCGTTCTCAAATACGTGCGCTAGCTGCACATACAGTTTGCCCACCGCATGTTGTGGAGCTCGAGCAATTACTTGAAGATGACACATATAAAAAAGAAATTCTTGAGAAACGCGTTACGATGCTTGAACTCGTTGAAGAGTACATGTCTTGTGAAATTCCATTTGAGCGATTCATTGCACTGCTTCCACCATTGAAAGCTCGCTACTACTCCATTTCTAGTTCTCCGCTTTACAAAGAGCGAGAAGCGAGCATGACCGTTAGTGTCGTTCGAGACACTGCATGGAATGGTAAGGGAGAGTACAAAGGTGTTGCATCTAACTACCTGGCAACGCGTGAATTTGGTGACAAAGTGGCCTGCTTCATTAACACGCCACAGTCCAACTTCCAGCTTCCAGAAGATCCAGAAACACCAATGGTCTTAATTGGACCTGGAACAGGCATTGCACCATTTAGAGGGTTCATTCAAGCCCGTCGTGAATTAAGCAAGCAGGGCGTCGAGCTTGGTACTGCTCACCTCTACTTTGGCTGTCGTAATCCTGAACATGATTACTTATACCAGGAAGAGCTAGAACAGGCTGAAAAAGATGGACTTGTTACCCTTCACACAGCTTTCTCACGTTGCCCTGGAAAAGAAAAAACATATGTTCAACATCTTGTATCCGATAACGCTACAGATGTTATCCCACTTCTAAAAGATGGTGGACGCTTGTACGTTTGCGGCGACGGTAGCCACATGGCTCCTGAAGTTGAACAAACAATTATCACAAGCTATCAATCGATGTATGAAACAACTGAGCAAGAAGCGATTCAATGGCTAGAAGAACTTGAGCGAGACGGCCGATATGCGAAAGACGTATGGGCTGGCGCTTAAAATATAGAAAACAGCGCATCCAGGCGGATGCGCTGTTTTTTTATCAATTCCTCTTTTCACTGCACTTTCTTTGTATCTTTTGCATGTACTGCTGATTCCACCACTTCATCTAGTGCCTTACCAAATCCTGCTTCCATAACCGCACTATAGGCACCTTCAATCAATGGCGCATCTGCAATCTTGACGGAATGAGCATCCTCTATTAAATCGATAGCCATCTCTGCATTCATAACAGAGCTTCCGAAATCGACGAGAATAACAACCCCATCTCCACGATCTGCCTTTTCAATTGCGTTCTGAATCTTCAACGCACTTGTCCCCATTTCACCATCATCCGTTCCACCAGCATCGAGAACAGCTACTTCAGGCTGAGCTTCATCAAGCATCTTTTTTAAACCTTTAGAAATATCAGGACTGTGTGACACAAGAACGAGACCGACCATCAAGCGTCACCTTCCTTTTCAAGAACTGTCGCTAGCTCTTCAATCAAATAATAAGAAGATTGTGCACCTGCATCTTGTTTACCTTTTGATTTCTCTTTGTAGTAAGCAGCCCTGCCTTTTTTGGCCTCATATTCCTTCACATTCTCAAGAGCTTCCTTAGCCTTGTCCATCAAGATATCCGGTGTAAGGTCATTTCCCTTCTCTTCCATCAATTCAATAACAGGTTCAAGTAAATCGATCATCGTCTTTTCTTCTCGTTCAGCTTTGCCTCGTTTCTTCATTCCATCCAAACCAACTCGAAGGCCTGAAGAAAGATCGCTAAGTTGTACTTCTGTTCCTTCTAAATGATTTCCAGCTTTCATAAAAAGCGTGCCGTATAGTGGCCCGGAAGCTCCACCTATTTTTGACAATAGACTAGTCCCAGCGCCCTTCAGCACTTTACCAACTTCATCAGTATCCTCATCAAGCTGTTCAACAGCTGCCTTAAATCCTCTCGTCATGTTGATTCCATGATCCCCATCTCCGAGTACCTGATCAAGATCTGTTAATTGTTCTTTATTGGACTCCATTTTTTTTGAAGACTCTTTTATCCACTGTCTTGCCATTTCTGCAGTAAACATTCATTAGCCTCCTTATTCGCTTATCGTCCATGCAATCGTCTGGCATGGTTTTCGTACTAATTCCTTCAATTCTTCTGTTAACTTTAGAACCGTTAACGAGGCACCGGCCATTTCAAGAGCCGTCATATAGTTGCCAACAAGCGTAAGTTCAGTCTTAACGCCCTTTTCCTTTAAAAGATCATGAATACGGTTGTTCAGAATGTATAGCTCCATCAACGGGGTCGCGCCCATTCCATTCACCATAACAGCCGCTTCATCACCATCTTTCAGTTCCAGTTCAGGGAGCACTTCTTCCACAAGACGTTCAGCAACATCATCGGCAGACGTCATCTCGATCGTCTCCATTCCAGGCTCGCCATGAATTCCAATTCCAAGCTCCATCTCATTTTCATCGATATCAAACCCAGGGTTTCCTGAACCAGGAACCTGTGCAGGGGTAAGCGCAACACCCATCGACCTCACATTGTGTACAACTTCTTCAGCGAGCTTTTTCACTTCATCCAACGTTTTTCCCTCATTCGCTGCAGCACCTGCAATCTTATGGACAAATACAGTGCCGGCAACTCCTCTTCGACCTGTTGTATGAGTGCTGTCCTCTACCGCGACATCATCATTTACGATGACCTGCTTCACTTGAATACCTTCATCTTCTGCCATTTCTGCCGCCATTTCAAAATTCATGACGTCTCCTGTATAGTTCTTTGTTATAAGAAGGACTCCAGCTCCCTGATCGACTGCTTTAATTGCTTCTAACATCTGATCAGGAGTTGGTGAAGTGAAAACTTCTCCACTAACTGCGGCATCAAGCATGCCTTCTCCAACGTACCCAGCATGAGCTGGCTCGTGGCCACTTCCACCACCGCTTACGATTCCAACCTTATTCGGCGATAATTTCTTTCTAACGAGAACAGTCGTCCCTTCTAGTCTCTCATAAGATTCAGGGTGTGCTTTCACCATTCCATCTAGCATTTGGTTTACAACGTCATCAGGCTGATTGATTATTTTCTTCATCAATTTATCCCTCCCAAAATAGCTATACCCTAGTTTCATTCCTTGCAAAAGTTAAAAATTATGACAATTTTATTCACTACAATCCTTTGAACAGCTTATCTTCCCCTTAAAGGAAAATAAAATTCCGATCGCATGAAGGTTATTCCACGGACTGTTCTTTTCGTATATATTCAAAAAAACCGAGCTTATTGCCCCACGGATCACTGAAAGTGGCCCATTTAACAGGCACTTCTTCACGTGAATGAATCGTGAAGGGTGCAACCGCAAGCTCATTTAGCATTCGCTCACGTTCATCTTCTAAATTTTGAACACAAAGCCTTACAGGACCTGATCCTTCTGCCGGTTCACCCTCAGCAAGCTGCAGCCAGGCACCAGAAAGTAACTCCCACTCTGCGAACCCATCGTGCGGCACAAAATCTGGTTCTTTTTGTAAAAATGCCTTGTACCATCGCTTTCCCTCTGCAAAGTTCGTAACTCTTATTTGAAATGTTAGCTCATTGAACATATTGTGCCTCCTGATTCACTGTATTAATTTACAACATACTTCAATATTCATGAAATAAAGTTGAAATCCTTTCTATTACATTTAAAAAGACGCCTCTGTCTATGAACAGAAGCGCCTTGAACAACATTTATAAAAACTCTTCATGCGGGGCGTGAATCGGATAAAGGACGTAATATAGTGGATACGCCCTCTTATACCAGAACTGAATAATTGGTCCAAGTAAGAAAACAAGAGCGACCGTCCCAATTCCAACTGGTCCACCGATCAGCAAGGCGAGGGTTGCCATCACAACTGCAACAATCGTCTGCCCCATTTGCAAACTTAGATTGAATCGCGAGCTGATCACTAGAAACAATTGATCAAACGGTGCACGTGGAAATAGCGGCAAAATATAAATGGCGACGCCAAGTCCAATCGCTACCATACCCGCAAATAGAATAAATACTTTTGCCATAAGTGGTGCTGAAGTTAGATTAACAGATGAAAAGACAATCTCTAACCAGAAATCAAGAATAAAACTCTCTAAAATAATAGGAAGTACCGCTGCATACTCCGGTTTCTGTTTCATTAAGCTACCATTCAAGAAAATAACCAAAATCTGAAATAATCCATACCAGAAACCAACCGTTAAACCGGCAAAATCTGATAGGCCAATAAAAAAGGAAGTCCAAAAACCCGCGCCAAGCGTTGCGTGAATGACAAGTGCCACACCAAAAAAGTTAATGAACATACCTAGAAGGTAAACCGTAATACGATAAAACATTACGACCTCCTCCCTTCCTCAATAATTAATAAAATCTAATAGACCGACACTTGTAAACAAGCATCTTCATTCCCGATTCTGACTGTTTCCGTTTGTCAGAAGGTACAGGCTCACGGCCTTTTAGGCAGGTTCGATTTACTGCCTCATACTTGTGGAAGAGAGGATCTTACTAAGATTTTTCGAGACCATTTTATTAGTGATCAAGCTCACAGTCAATCCATTCACTTTAAAAAAACTTACCAATTTTTTCGTGTCCTTTTGTGATTCCATAAAAAAAGCTGCCCCTAATTGGACAGCATTTCGTACATTTATAAAATATGCTTTGCAAGTGCCTGCTTTAACGTACTATGCGTTTGGATGGAAGAGAAGTCAATCCCGAGATGAATCATCGTTTGAGCAACTTCTGGCCGTATCCCAGACAATATGCCTTTAACCCCCAAAAGATCTAGTGAAGAAATAATATTAAAGATATTATTTGCGACCATCGTATCGACAATCGTTACCCCAGATAGATCGATAAACAAGTGCGTTAAGCTTTTTTGTGTAGATTCGCGCAAAGCAGTCTCCATTAACAAACTCGCCCTGTGCGTATCAATATCTCCGATAATTGGAAGTACAGCTACACCATCTAGTATTGGAACAACCGGTACCGATAATTCCAAGAATACTTCCTGTGCATGACTGAGTGTATTTTTGTATGAATACACATATGCTGTACTGTAGGCATAGACAGCCCGATCCAGCGTTGTATCAATCAACCGAGCAACCTTGAAAATACTTTGAATAGAATAATGATCTTCGAACGCTAGATTCTCCATGACGTCCCATAAGCCCTGCCTGAATTTTGACGTATTTTTTAACGACTCATCCAGTTCTGCCCCATAATTAACTGCAAGTTCACCTGTTGACTGCCCCCACTTCATTACACGCTCCATCGTTTCTTCTTGCCCATTTATGATCGAATCCGCACATAATTGTACAAGTTCTGCGTTCAACTTCAATGCTTCTTCATTGTCAGCCGCACCCTTTAATAACCGCTTAGCTATTTCAAGTTTTTTTTCCTCTATTTGCTTACCGATTAACAAAACTTCTTTCTTTAGAACGGATTCGTGAACTTCCATACCTTTAACCTCCGATGTTAAAGCTAATCTCATCTTCATTATAGAAGAACAAAAATTATTTCACATTAAAAACTTTTTATATTACATCCATTTTATCCTCCAATACCTTTTGTCCTGCTTGAATTGACAGGCTTATACTTAAATCTCTCCTTTCATATCCACCACGTTTTCTTATTGGTTTCTAAATCATCTCAAACCTTTTTTCATATGTGGTTTGCTTTTTTTGGAGGACGTGTTATACTAAGGTTAATTATTGTTGTTCGGTACAAATTATTAAAGAGCAGGCTACTTTAGGAAGTACTTACATCTCAAATGATTATGTAGAGCAGTAATAGTAATATTTGTGCAAAATGCACTTGGAGGATACACATATGAACAAAGGTACAGTAAAATGGTTTAACGCAGAAAAAGGTTTTGGCTTCATCGAAGTTGAAGGCGGAGACGACGTATTCGTACATTTCTCAGCTATTCAAGGCGAAGGTTTCAAAACTCTTGAAGAAGGTCAAACAGTTACTTTTGACACTGAGCAAGGTAACCGCGGACCACAAGCTACTAACGTAACTAAAGCGTAAATAGCATATATTAAAAGGCTTTTCCCTTCTGGGAAAAGCCTTTTATTTTGCTTTCTATATTATATGTTAGGATTCTTCATCGTGATATCTCGTACATCACCTCCAAATACCCTCACTTTACAGAAGTGATCAAGGAATTCATCAGCAAAGCTGCTGACTATAACAAACACCTCTCGTTTTATTCGCCATTCTCGCTCATATGGATCGTTTCTTCAATTTCATCTACGTCAGCTTTTGAAACATTCTCTTCCCTCACACTCAACAATAATTCCGGATCCAGCTCTCCTTCGATCGCAATGGCCGTTAGACCCTTCTCAGTAGTCGTTTCATGCCACTCGTCTTTATTCCAGAAGACCGCGTCCCCTTCTTTTACTTTCACTAACTCATCCCCTTCGCCCCTTACAAAACCTTCGCCAGAAACGATGACCAACAATTGAGGGGTAACTGCTTGATGATATCCTATTACACCACCCTCATCTAAGTACATCGCTCCTATATGAACACTTTCCTCAGTCTGAGTGATTCGAGACATCACAAAGTGAGAACCAAATTTAGTAATTTCCTTTCCTGTCGTACGACTATAATTATAAACTTTCATTTTGCACCCTCCTTAATTTATGTATAACACGACTCCTTACTCGACCTTCTCATAAAGAAATCAACGACATCTTAAAAGCATTTATAGATAAAAAACGATTGAGGTAAGGAATGTTGCCCCACAAGATTTAAAACCAGTTCCATTCACTAGCTAGCGCCTTGTCATCGTCTACAAATACCTTTTCCCCATTGTTACCTTCAATATCTATCATGCGCCTTAGAGATCTCTACTCAGAGCCAGCAGTGACTTACTTAAGAAAAAATTTTGTTTCGATAATTCTTTTCTCATTGTACACTCCCCTCTGCTTCCTTCCACTTACTCTATTCTAACTACTTCTATGTTTTCCCTGCTAATCTAATCAGGATTGCCCGATAGAATGTGATTTTCACGGACAATTTTCATTAACTTTTTTTATCCTACAGATGGTTTCTTACTATAGCTTAAGTTTAAGATAAAAACAGCCTCCTCATTAAGGAAGCTGTTCAACTTATGTATGAAATAATTCACCTTCAAGAGCCTTTATGTACCTGTCTGCCGATCTCTGAACAACTTGGTCGGCATTCTTGTCAACGATTCGATGGAAAGCATTATATATCCGATGAAACGCCAAAGGCTGTACTTTCTCAGCCATTTCTCTCACTTTACTAGATGGAAGTGGAATTAAATTAGGATAGCTATACATGAAGCTTACCCATTCCTGATCGGCAACTACTTGTATAATATCTCCCGTGAGCAATATCCCTATCTCTTCATTTTTACCTTCAATATGAAGAACAGCACCACCCTCGAAGTGTCCCCCAAGTCGATGAATACTTAGTCCAGAAGCAAGTTCTAATTTCTCCCCACTCCAGAATTGAATATGCTCACTTTCTCTCATCACCCACTCTTGATCATCTTCATGGATATAAATCGGAACATTAAACACCTCGGCCCATTCAACCTGGGAGGAATAATAATGTGGATGAGAAAGAGCAATTCCATCGATACCACCGATCTCTTGAATCCGATTTATCGTTTCATCATCTAAATAAGAGATACAATCCCAAAGTAGATGATAACCATCCCTTTGAACGATGTAAGCAGTCTGTCCAATCGCAAAAGACGGAGCGGTTGTTATACTATAGAGCCCCCTTTCTTCTTCAATGATTTGATTTTGAAACAGAGCACCTTCCCGCATCTTCTCAATCGTTGTCCATTCTTGCCCATCTGGGTTGACGTATTGCCTCTCTTCCTTGCAAATCGGACAAGTTTCAGGTGGCATTTCCATCAGTGAATACTGTGTACCACATGTTATACATATCGGTCGTTTCATTCTTTTCTCTCCTTTACATTGCATCCGCAATTATTTAAAAAGTATGATCACGAGTAATTGTTACTCTATATGGAAATGATACCCTTTTTACAGCTTCAATACCTCTAGCCATTTACTTATTTCTATCTCAGACTTTAGATGGAGGTTTTTTATATATGAAAAGTGCCGGAGCTCGACTGCGGAATTAGCGGGTCAAGTGAGAACAACTCCCATTGGCGCTCCTGAGCATTCTGGAGCAGACATGGAAAACAACATCAACCACTACTTTTATCGCAACAATGGCTACGAAACAGACTTATTAAAAAAGCATCCTACCCGTTGGGTAGGATGCTTTATCATTACTTCTGTTCTTTTTGCTGATCAGGATCTTCTTGCACCGGATCAACTTGGTCAACTGAATAGTTATAATCGTTTCTGTCAACTGGCGTGAAACCTTCTGGTTCGTAGAAACGAAGCAGATCACCGTAAACAACTTTATCAGATAATTCGAGTGATTCTTTCACAAATTTGCCTGTCTGTTCACAAGCATCACCTTCAACTTTTTCCCCTGAAGGATTCTTATAACATTTTTCGTTCACTGATGTAACTTCCGGCGTTACAAAATCACCGTTACGGAAAGGTACAATTTCACGATGGTCTTCAGAAAGAAGATCTGAACCGAATGAAATGAAATCATTTGTTTCAACACCCAAAAGGTGAAGAACAGTATCTCTGACGTCCATTTCGCCACCATATTTGTGTACTTGCTTCCCATCTACACCAGGCGCTGTAATAAAGAGTGGTACACGCTGCAATTGCGCATTTTTGTAAGGAGTAATTTCTTCTCCGGTTACTTCTTCCATCGCTTTATTGTGATTCGTTGAAATTCCATAATGGTCACCGTACATCACGATAACCGTGTTTTCATAAAGACCTGAATCTTTCAAGTCATTAAAGAATTGCTCGAGCGATTGATCCATATAATGCGCTGTCTGGAAGTAACCATTCACCACAGAATCATTTGTTTCTGGTGTAGGGAAATCCACATCACCTTCATTCATTTCGAAAGGGAAGTGATTGGACAACGTTAGCATTTTCGCTTCAAAAGGTTGTTTAAGACTTTCTAAATACGGTATAGATTGCTTGAAGAACGGCTTATCTTTCAACCCATAGTTCAACACATCTTCATCATTCATATCGTAATAAGTTGAATCAAAGAATTTCTGTATTCCAAAAGATTTATACATCTCATCACGGTTCCAGAACGTTTTCGTGTTACCGTGCAGCGATGCCGTTGAATACCCTTGTTGCTCAAGAATGGCAGGTTGAGCCTGGTAAGTGTTGCGTGCTTTCTCCATCGCTACAGAACCACTTGGTAATGGATAGAGAGAGTTTGCCATCATAAATTCTGCATCAGACGTTTTTCCCTGACCTACTTGATGGAAAAAGTTATCAAAGTAGAAGGTATTCTGATCTTCTTTAAGACTATTTAAGAATGGTGTTACTTCCTGACCATCAATTTCTTTACCGATGACGAAATTCTGAAGTGATTCAAGTGAAATATAAATCACATTCATTCCTTCGGCTTTCCCAAAGTAATCTGGATTTGGCTCAGTACGGTTTGCTTCAACAAAGTTTCGTACATCAGTTAAATCATCACTGCTCGCAAACGCACTCTGTGAGTTCGATTTAATGGTTGTAACAGCATCAAAAATTTGATAATTAAATTGGCCAAGATACTTCACAAGATACGTCCGGTCAAACGAACGTGTAAGAAGCTCCGGACGGTCTGTTTCAGCAAGTCCTAAATTCACAGAGAAAAAGACGACTGCAGATGCGAACACGAGTGCAATTTTCTTCTTCGTAATACCTGGCTGCGGTTTAAGAACTTTGAAAAGAATCAATCCAAGAATAAGAAGAGTATCGACAAAATAGAAAACATCTGAATATTGCATTAAAGCAAATGCACTATCTTTCAATTCTCCCGCATCGTTCGTATGCATCACTGTTGGAAGCGTGATGAAATCGTTAAAGAAACGGTAATAAACGACGTTTGCATATAGAATGAATGACATGATGAAGTCGATGATCAAAATCGCCCATACTCGTTTACGGCCTTTAAAGAATAAGGCAAATCCAAAGAATAATAGCAAAGAACTCAGTGGATTTAAGATTAGTAGGAAAGACTGCATTTCATTTTTTATACCGAGTTGAAATTCATTTTGATAGACAGCATATGTTTTTAACCAGAATAATAGAATGACGCCAAAGAACAAAGTCCAGGGCTTATTAAGCTGACTGCTTAATTTATTTCGCATGTCAGTGTTAAACCTCCTTGAGATTAATAAAGTATAATCGTTCATTTATGAATAACGTGTAAATTTATTAAGTCTTTTTAAATCCTAATACTTGAGTATAATACTCCTTTGAATTTTTAATGTCAAATTTGAGTTGAGTTTCTGAATTGACTATGTGTATGTTCGGAATGAAGTTTTAACACTACGGTAAAAGAACTTCAAACCATGTAAACAACCTGATATAACTAATGAACTTCAGGGAATGTGATTGGCGTTTAATGGTAAAAAACTCGTTTGTTTTTAAAAGTAAACGCGATCCACATTCATAAGTGTAAATTTTAACCACTTAGATTTCAATTATATGACACTTTTAATTATGTGTAAAAAGCAGAAAGTCATGGTTTTAGTTACAGAATTGTGACAAACAAAAAGCACCTCTTTAAAGGCGCTTTTGTCTAATCATTCACAGCTTGCGGTTCCTTGGAGTCAGTTTTATCTTCTGGAACGGCTTTGCGGATAAAGAGCGAGACGAGCAATCCGACTACAGCAAAGCCGAATGCTACTAGGTAGACAAGCTCAACACCTGAGACAAGAGACTGACTGATGGTGGCTGCTTCCGTGGGATTCGCTGCATTCTCAAGATACGCCTGTTGGCGATTAGTCATGATACTAATAAAGACTGAAACACCTATTGCACCTGATACAGGCTGCAACGTATTCATGATCGCTGTTCCGTGGGGATAGAGATGCTTAGGTAATCCATTCAAACCATTTGTTTGAGCAGGCATCATGATTGCTGATATCGACAGCATTAAGAGAATGTAGGTTACGATAATTAACACGATCGATGTATTCAAGCCGATTGTACTGAACGTGAACATTACGCCCGTTAGCACTAACGAAGCCGGGATGATTAATTTACGAGGTCCAAATTTATCAAATAATTTCCCCATTACTGGTGACATCAGTCCATTCAACAGACTGCCTGGCAACAGAATTAATCCAGCAGTTGCAGCCGATAAAGCTAGTGGACCTTGCATATACATCGGCAGGATGATTTCAGACGAAAACATAGCCATGATGATAATAATAAAGAGAAGCACAGCTACCGTGAACATTGGATATTGAAAGACTCTTACATTAAGCATCGGTTCTTTCAATTTCAATTGCCTGAATACAAAAACGATCAGAGCAATAACACCAATTGCAAGTGGAATAAAAACTTTAGGCGTAAGATAACCGACGTCCCCTTCTCCTGCGAAGCTAAATCCGAGAACAACTCCTCCAAAGCCAAACGTTGAAAGAACAATAGATAGAATGTCTACTTTGGGTTTTGTAACTTCACCGACATTTCGCAGGAACTTGTATCCAAAACCTATTGAAAACAGCGCAAATGGAATGACCGTAATAAATAAATATCTCCAACCAAGATTTTCAACGATCAAACCTGAGAGAGTCGGCCCGATTGCAGGAGCAAACATGATGACAAGTCCAATCGTACCCATCACTGTTCCACGCCGCTCTGGTGGAAATACAAGTAAAAACGTGTTGAAAATAATCGGAATTAGTAACCCTGTCCCAACCGCCTGTAAAAGCCTACCACCCAAAAGAATGGCGAACGTTGGCGCAATTGCACAAATAACGGTTCCAATCGTGAAGACTGTCATTGTACCAAGAAACATTTGTCTTGTTGTGTAAGACTGAAGAAGAAGTGCAGATATTGGGGTGAGAATTCCCATTACAAGCATAAACCCTGTCGCCATCCATTGTACCGTTGCAGGTGTTACACTAAACTTCTCCATCAGCGTCGTAAGCGCAATATTCAAAAGTGTTTCATTAAGGATGGCAAAGAAGGCACCGATAATGAGGGAAATCATTACTGGCTTCACATTAAAATCTGGATCCTGTGCCAGAAATTCATAAGACTGCTTTTCCTCCATACATGATCCTCCTTTTCAATAAAAATGTTATCTATCATTACTGTATACGAATTTATTTCACTTATAATTAAGAGTCCTCTAAACAACAGTCACAATCTTACTATATTCCCCTCACATTTGAAAGAAATTGCTCTTATCATGACACATCCGACCTGACATTGTTAGGGTTTGTGAAACATCATTCCTAAGCCTTGTTATCGATAAAAAATGTTTATACGGTTATAAGCAATATCGAAATTCGATATCGACTGAGCGCAGGTGCCCTTTATCCCATGCTTCACAACATGGAAAACGATGAATTACTAATCAAAGAGGCAAGCAATATTAATGGCAAAATCCGAAAATACTACCGCACTGCTGATAAAGGTAAGCATGTATTAAAGGAAACAAAGACAAAAGCGTATGAGCTTTTTAAAGAAATTAAGGACTGATGCGGGTCACATATGACTGGTAAACACAACTCGGACTTACTTCCTTCGGAGATCCAGTAGCTCAACTTGCTTACTTTAAAAAGGAATACGTTGATCGAAAAAATGGGTTAATGAGAAAATATATGCAGATATTATTACCATTTGTCAGTTCTTACCTGGACCAGCCAGGTCGGTATCGCTACCTGAATGGTCCGTGGCGGTATGCTTGGAGGATTCCGATCATGGTTCGGATTTACCATGCCCTCTATTCTTATTCTTGTCATTTTTGCAATGCTCTATCAAACATTTTCGCTTGGTGAAGGAACATTCATCCACAGTCTAAAAATCGTGGCTGCCGCTGTTGTCCTACATGCTATGATTGGACTTACCAAAAAGCTTACTCCTGACAAAACAAGAATAACGATCGCACTTGTTGCCGCACTGATTTTATAGCTTTACCCATCAGCTTGGGTACAGCTTCTCATTATTGCTGGAGCAGGTCTTCTTGGACTAAAACTTTTCAACAAAAATACTGAAACAAATGGAACACCTTTCCCGGTATCCTTTTCAAAAAAAGCAGACTTATCCTCACTTGTCTTGTTAGGGACCCTTCTACTTCTTTTACCAATACTGAATCGATTCAGCGAACATACACTATTCAATCTGTTTGATACGTTCTTTTGGGTGGCGCACTCGTATTCGGTGGTGGTCACGTCGTCCTTCCTATGATTGAAAGGGAAATTGTTCCATAGGGCTTGTTGACTGCTGACCAATTTCTAGCAGGATATGGAATGGCTCAGGCAGTTCCTGGTCCACTGTTTACATTTGCGAGCTATCTCGGAACGATGTTAGCAGGTACCTCTGGTGCTATTGTCGTAACAGCAGGAATTTATCTGCCTTCCTTCCTTATTAAATAGTGCTGCTCTACCTTTCCTGAATGAGCTACGAGCAAAGCCATCTTTCCAAAAGATCCTATTAGGTGTTAACGCTAGTGTCGTCGGTATCTTACTAGCTGCCTTCTATGATCCAGTATTGAAGACTCCATCCTCAACGGAAGCGATTTTGCATTAGCTACGATTTTATTCGCACTTCTTTCCTTTTGGAAATACCCTTCCTGGATGATTGTTGGAATTGGTGTTATTGGTGGATACCTCATTGAATTCATTCCTTAAACCAAAGAAAGACGCCTTAACGGCGTCTTCCTTTAGTCAGTTATTCCATTATGTATTTATCTTTCGAGAAACGCCGCAACTCCCGTAGAGTATGCTACCCATCACTCGGCAACGTTGCCTCTTCTTCAACCTCAATCTCCCATGATAAAATAGTTGTACTATCTCTCACACCTTTTTCCCTAATTTCAGTCAACAACTGCTGAATTCCACTTCTAACCGATTTCCCATGCATCCGCGCAACAACTTCTGATGGAAATTGAAAATTTGCATCAGGACATTCAATCAGACCGTCAGTTGTAAGAAGAAAACGATTTTTTCCTTGTCGAAGTTCTTTCGTTCCTGTACTATAGCAAGGAACTTTGGCGTCAAATGTATTCACTTCTCCGATCCATTCATAGAAGCTTCGATGATTTTGAACTGATTCACCTAATGCTTCAAGCTCTGGATGAAGCAGATACAGTACACAATCCCCAACCGAAAACCACCAGACATATTTCTCTTTCCTAATAACGAGTAAACAAGCCGTCTCTCCCTCAGCATTCCTACACTTCTTTTTGAATGTCTCCTCTTGGAAAATCGACACAATCAATGGTTGCAACTCACCTATTGCTTTCCCAACTTCTTTTTCAAGTACAGCTTCAATCTTGCCGCGGTTCTTATCAAACTCTTTGAGGATGAGATCTGCACTTTGAGCTGTTTTGTGAGCGTCAAGAACCATCCCTACATCCCAGTCATTCCCAATCCAAATGAGACAGCCATCTTCGTTCTTATATTGTCCTGCCGTTGAACACCCACCAAATCGACCTACATATATCCTTCCAATCTGACGAACATCGATTTCATCAACAAACGCCTTTTGACTGCCGACCCAACTTATTTGCTCCCTAACCATGAATGACCTCCATCACCCCATCATTTTTGATCTTTCTAATAGCTTTTAAGGATTGGAACGAGCGGGAGAGGATAAACGGTTAACTCATGTAAATTGGAGAGGGGGATCCATACAGCTCGATATGTTCCCCGGTTGCGATAACCATCTATATATTCGTCCCCTTTTCCGTTCCCAAATTTGCCACTGATTATTTTTGATTTGAAATAATGCTCGCATTTCCCACCATTTGTAATCGTGGATAGAAGGTCCCCTACTCGAACATCGACACCAAGTTCTTCAACCGCTTCCCTTCTCGCTGCTTGTTGTGGTGTTTCACCATTTTCAATGCCGCCCCCAGGAAATACATAATATGTCATACCGTGACGAATCCGTTCAATTAACGCCACTTCCTGCTTCTGAATGATGACAACGCCTGCTCGGTCTCGAAATAAGATTCCAGTTCCCCCTCACCCAAATTCAATTCCTACTTTCATATACATATATTCGAACTTGTTCTCTTCTTCCCCTTTTTTCATTGGATACTTCCTTTACAATGGATACAAATTTCATATAATTCCTTATCCACTAACTTCTTTAAGTAAAGGCTATCGTGCGTTCCTTCCCTTTCTTCAATAGGAGTTGTATGGAATTCACAACGATCACCTGCAAATGGTGTTCGATGAATAACTCGTTTTGAATGATCGACTAAATATTTCATAATTCCCCTCCTTAAATGTTACTTTTGCTCGCATGAAATTTCCAGTATTATGAAATCTCTGAAAATAGAAAAAGCCGAAAAGAACCGTATTCCGGCTCTTTTCGGCTTATAACTGGTTCTATCGCCCAGTTTATTTCCACCTATAATTAGTTTGGTTTGATGATAATCGTAATATAGCTTTTATCTAAATTAAAATCCCAGTCTACAAAGATATCTTCTACTTTCGTAGCGAGGATCGATTCGAATTGATTATTGTGCAGCAGACCTTTTTCAAGTCGCCTTTTCGTTAGCTTCAGCTCTTCTTCAAAACCGCTACGAATGAGTTCTTTCTCGATGCGGACAAGAATGCCATCGCGAAGAACAACCAGCGTGCGATCATTTAGCATACATGAGTCCACAGATTCAGGTGCTTTCTCAGCAAGCTTACTTACGCGGATGATTTCTTTGTGGACACTTTCTTTCTCCTGGTAATCTTCGAGCCCTTTCTCTTCAGCCTCACTACCATTCGCAAGGACGCCAATAACGATACCCGAACGATTATGAAGTGACCAATCATGATAGAAATTTTCGACCTCAAGATCTGCCATTACGCGTAATGATGCTTTAATCTCAGGTAATAAACCCTGCATAAGGAGATCTCTTGTTTCCTCTACCCGCATATCTTCTTTTTGATCTACCAGTACCCGCTCCATCGGAGCAAGGAAATCTCGGAAATATATCGTAACGTACGGCTCCTGAATCGATACATAGACCGATGAAGGACCTTTCCCAAAATTGTCTCTTAACAGTTTACCAACATAACTCGCAATCTCAGCTTCTTTTGATTTACGTTCCATTATGTTCACCCTTTTTCCTAAGACAGGAACATACTGTTCCCCATCCAGTAATCATTATAGTAGTCTTTCCTATTTAATGAAAGAATATGGCTTAGATTTCTTGTTTCATTTCGATGACAATAAGATAATCGGCTATAATAAGGAGAGAATTCCATATTTTAAAGTTTTTTTAATACGTCAGCCAGACCATTCGGATATAGATCGACCTTCCCTGATTCAGCATCCTTCATAGATAACCACCTTGCAGTAGCGTTGTGACCGTCAACGAATGGGTATTCCTCTCTCTCATAGCAAGTTTCATCTCTAAACGACACGGAGTAGACTTGTATCACTTCATGCCCAATCTCATTATTCATTTCAAAAATATTTTCAATGCATGTTATGTACTTATTCACTTTCACATCGAGTCCGATTTCTTCCTTATATTCTCTCACGACGGTGTCATTCGAAAGTTCACCTATTTCAATATTACCACCTATTGGGCGATAGTAATCCCCACTCCCTTTAGAATGCTGGCCATGATAGACTTCAACAAGAATCCCCTTCGCCCCCACTAGAAGACCGAGCGCTTTCACTTTTGGCCTCATCTCATGACCTCCTTTTCTGTTTGTTCCCTTTTCTTTTCATTAATAACCAAACCACCCGCTGGAACACAACAACAAGAGCTCCCAATGACATAATCATACCAGGACGTGCTGATCGATCATCTTCGAATAAAAAAATTAGCAGTATTGCAACAAGAACAACAGAGAGAGTTAGTGTGAAAAATACGACTTTGTTCATTTGAAGCCTCCTCGGTTAAAACAAATCTCTGGTTCATTTCATGTTAGTGGAAGGATAGTAGATTTCCCTGAATTGGTTTCATTATCACAGATAAAACCTAATAAAACGATATTCGTTTTATTTCACCTTTTTCATGGCGCGTAAAAAAACCAGAGGAAAAACATCCTCTGGTTTCAAATCAAACTTACTTGAAAATACTATCGATGCGCTGTACTTCTTCGCTAGTAAGTCTTACATCAAGTGTCTTGAGATTATCAAGCACCTGCTCCTGACGTTTCGCTCCAGGTATAAGAACATCGATGCTATCTCGTGTTAAGTACCATGCCAGTACGACATGAGCAACTTCGACACCTTTCGTATTTGCGATTTCTCGAACTTGATCGACTTTTTTCAAATTCGCTTTAAAGTTTTCACCCTGGAAGAGAGGGTTTTTCGCACGAAAATCGTCGAACGTTGTATTCTCATCATACTTCCCAGCTAGAAGTCCAGATGCGAATGGGAAATATGGAACGAAAGAGATGCCTTGTTCTGCAGTGTAAGGGAGAAGATCCTCCTCCGCATCTCTTTTAAATAGATTATAGTGACTTTGTAGCACATCTACATAACCATCTCTGTTTGCTTCTTTCAACTGATCAAGATCGAAATTCGATACGCCGATGGATTTAATTTTCCCTTGATCCTTTAATTCCTTGAGAGCTCCAACTGCTTCTGCTTTCGGAGTATGTTCATCTGGGAAATGAATATAGAATAAATCAATATAGTCCGTTTGTAGACGTTGCAAACTATTTTCGACAGACTTTTTTAAGAAAGATGGAGAGTTATTAAAGACAACCTCTTCCCCTTTAAATTCGTGAGCTCCTTTCGTTGCTAATACAACATCGTCACGACTTCCTCTTTCCTTTATCACCTGTCCTACAAGCTCCTCTGAACGCTCTGGTCCATAAATATAAGCTGTATCTAGTAAATTAATGCCATTATCAAGTGCAGCACGAACGAGGTCTTTTCCAGTTTCTTCATTCAAATTCGGGTAAATATTATGTCCCCCTACTGCATTTGTTCCAAGACCAATCGGATTAGCTTCTAAATTCGTTTTCCCTATTTTCACTTTTGCCAACATGCTTCATCCTTTCTATTTATACCTTCGTAAAAGTACTTTACCACTTCTACCCAATTAGAAAACATCTCTATGCTTCATCGACCTTAACGATCAGCCTATCGAACGTGAGATCCGCAATTAATTCAGATCGAATCAGCCGATCGCGAATCTTCTGCAGATATCCTCTCACTTCTTCATCCATCGTTGATTTGTTAAATTTCTTATGGAATACAGTATAGAGCTCATAATCTCTTAACCTTAGAAAGAGCGGCAAAGTCCTGAGCCATTCGTTTGAGATGGTAGTTTCCTTTCTGTATCCTTTTAAAAACCAGTAAAGAAATTCTGTTGCATATTGCGTTCTGACTTCCTTCGATTCGTTTCCACATTTACGCCAAACAGCATAATAGACAGGAATGGCGATATCGCTCACATAATAATGGTACATACTATCATCGAAATCAAAGAGATGAATTTCTTTCCCATCGTAATAGAAATTCCCATGATGAACATCAGAATGAATAAGACCAAACGTTTCTCCTGTTTCATGAAAAGACTTTATTTCTTCAACGAGTTTCTCTCCGTCCTTAATAAGGCTACTATCTTCGTTGTTAGTAAGATAAGCGAAACGAAGTAAATCGCTCTCGTCCCACCTGTGACGCCTCCCTCTTGGATGATCCTGCATTGAAATTCTATGCATTTTTCCAACTTCTCTTCCCCAGGCTTCATATAATTGGGGACCAAAAGATGGGTCATCTGTTTTCACTCCAAATCCAGGCGCTTTCTTGAAAAGACAGGCGAAGAATCTACCATTTTCGACAACAACTGTTTCAACCATCTTATCGTTACTTGAAGAGTAGGCTCTTGAAACATTTACTCCTCCTCGATGCAATTCATTAACCCAGTCAATTTCCGCTTCAATTTCTTCAAATGTCCGATGGGAGCTGTGCGTTAACCTTAGAATCCAAAACTCCTCACCCTGTTTCACCTCATAGACATAGTTTTCAAAGTCACCAAGCTTTTTTTTATTTGTGAACATTCCTCCAAACCTGTTCAATGCTTCATCTATTATTGCATCGGAGAAAACTGCTTGAATCCATTCTTCCATCTCGGCACCTCCCTATTCATTTTATTTACTAGTTTGTTCGACTTTCTTGTGCAATCTCCTTTTATCCCACCACGAAGTGTCGTTTTTTAAGTTCAACACACATGCGTTTGCTTCAACTAAATTAAAACAACCCCAAAGAAGGGTCACGATATATAACAAGACGCTCCCATCTTTCGGGAGCGTCTTGTCTGATTCTGTTTCAAGATTGTTCCGAAAGCTTCCTTTCTACTTCTTCTCGTGATGGCATACCGCCCTGAGCACCAAAACCCGTAACCGATAGGGAAGCAGCGCGATTGCCAAATGTTATACTTTCAATAATGCTTTTTCCTTCAGCAATCGCTGTACCAAATGCTCCAATAAACGTGTCACCTGCACCAGTCGTATCAATTGCATCTACTTTATACGAGGGAACGAGCACTTCTTTCTCACCATCAAAATAACGAACTCCCGCTGAACCTTCTGTAATGAAGACTTTTACAGGGTATGTCTTCAGTGCTTCACTCATCGACTTTCCGTTAAATAATACAGCAGCTTCATGTTCATTAGGTGTAATATAAGATGCACCATCGATCACCTTTTTGGAAATCTGTCGTGCCGGTGCTGGATTTAACAAGAGAGGGACATGACTTTTTTTGCATAGTTCTGCGACATATTCCACCGTTACTTCAGGAATTTCCTGCTGAATCATCACAAGATCACACTCTTCAATTAGCTTTCTTGCTTTATCAATGTAAGCTGGCGTTACGTGATCATTCGCTCCCTTCACAACGACAATACTGTTATCACCTTCAGCTAGAATAATATGTGCGGTTCCGCTTGCCACATCTGTAATCGTTTCCACACAATCTGTATGAACGCCATTGGCTTTAAAGTTATCTAAAATAGCTTCACCATGTTGGTCATCACCGACACATCCAATCATGAACACCTCAGCTCCAAGACGAGAAGCTGCAACAGCTTGATTTGCACCTTTTCCGCCTGGTACCATCTGAAACGATTCACCAAGTACAGTCTCACCCGCACCAGGTCGTTTCTTCGAAGTGACAACAAGATCCATGGAAGAACTTCCGATAACTGCTACTTTTGCTTTATTCAATCTAATCAACCTTTCGTGTCGTATTTTGTTCCAACAACGTTACTGGTAACTAAATCGTTCGATTTATTTCTTATTCTTTTTAAATCATTCGGTACACAAGCTTCTCCGCTTTTTTACCCATTTCATAGGCTGGTTGCCTAATCGATGATAAAGCCTGATAAGATACGTGTTTTCTACTTATAACGCTAAAATATTCACTCTCGTTCAGCACGCGTGATACGGTTGCACCGAACACAGCTCATCGTTTTGCTACGTCTCGAATAGTAGCTTTTCGTTTCAATTCTTCACTTTCACGTAACCTTCCACAAAAAACACACTATTTTTTAGACTGACAAGTCGGACAATAATAAAGCCTTCTTGATCCTGCCTGGATTTTCTTAATTTCTGTGCCATCGATACGACACGGCTGTTCCTCACGATTAAATACCCAATGCCTGTATTCCTGTCGTTTTTGACCTTTTTCTTTAAGCTTCCTTGCAAGATCAATATCATTCGTAATACCATTATGTTCATACGAACGTTCTACAAGTGTAGAGGTTGCCTCAGCTGCTTTTCTTATCTGTTTATCTGAGCAATCAATCGGACGCAAATCAGGATGAATACCTGAAACAAAGAGAATCTCACTTCTTAAATAGTTACCAATCCCCCCAACAAAAGATTGATCAAGTAAGAGGGAAGTCCATTTTTTCCCACGAAATGTTTTCGATTTGAAACGCTCCTGCAATTCTTCAATAGTCACGTCTTCACTAAGTAGGTCGGGACCAACTTTTGCGATAAAAGGATGAAAAGGCACTTCTTCATTTCTTAGAACATCAATATCTGAAGCGCTGTATAGGAGCGCTGACTTCTTCTCATTATGAAGAGCTAACCTGAGCTGCCGATTCGTTTTGGGATAGTTATAGGCATTCCTTATCACCCACTTCCCATAAAGTTGATTATGAGAATAAATCGTATACCCATTGTTAAAACGGATAAGCATCGCTTTTCCTTTCGTATCGACCCTGGTCACCTCAGCTCCCTTAAGAATCGTTTCATATCCCTTAAGTTGATCGAAAGCAAAAAAGACGTCTTGAACAGTACCTTTCTTTAACGCGATCTCTACTTGATCTGCAGCTCTTCTTATTTCTGGACCTTCCGGCATCGTCATGACCTTCCTTCTCAATCTATTTCTAAGATCAAACTTCCCCATGCTCATCTAAGTTAAACGAAAGAAGAAGCGCTCATGGTTTGAGCCCCTCTTCTTTGATTTCGTTCATTCCTTTTCCTTTATCCACCGATTGTTTTTCGAATTCCGAGCACCTTTTCTAACTCGGATTTCTTTTGGTTTTCAACGAGAATATAAAGAACATCGTTCACTTTAATTTTCGTATCTCCAGACGGTGCAATCAGCTCATCCTTTCGAATAATCGCGCTAACGAGAACTTTGTCAGGAAACGAAACGTCTGATAACTCACAGCCTATAAGTTTGGAAGAAGATGCAATCGTGTAGGGAATCATTTCCGCATTCACTGTCGTTGATGAAACGAGCTCGAGTGAGTGTGAAGGGACATGAACGTCTGGGCCAGTTAGCCCCAAACGTTTCGCAATATAAGGAATCGTCGCTCCTTGGACCAAGGCGGACGTCATCACAATAAAAAAGATTAAATTAAAAAATAGCTGACTGTTTTCCAATCCTTCTAGAAGAGGGAAAGTCGCAAGGACGATGGGAACCGCTCCCCTTAAGCCTGCCCATGAAAGAAATGCCTTTTCTTTCAATGAGAATTTAAACGGCAAACTCGAAAGAAAAACCGCAACCGGACGAGCGATAAAAATTAGTACCAATGATAAAGCGATACCTTTTAGAACAATCCAGGTTGTAAATAATTCTGAAGGATAGACAAGCAATCCAAGCATGATAAACATAAGAATTTGCATCATCCAAGCAATGCCATCGTGGAATCGGAAAATCGTTTGTCCATAAGGAAGACTCTTCGTATTGCCAAGTACGAGTGCCGCAGAATAAACAGCAAGTAGCCCACTCGCGTTAATAAGGTCACTAATACTATATGTAAGTAGCGCTATAGCAATAGAAAAAACAGGATACAATCCGTTAGATCCGAGTTCAATTCTTTTCATTGCCCATGATGCAGCGTATCCAAATAGCACTCCGAGCAGAAGCCCTACTCCCATTTGCCAGAAAAACGAGAGAAACACGGAACCATTAAAAGTCTCCACTCCTATGGCGAGTTGAAGCAAAGCCAGTGTAAGGAACATGGCCATCGGGTCGTTTGAACCCGATTCCGCTTCAAGAGTTGATTGAAGTTTGCGTTTGATGTTCTTGCCTTTCAACACAGCAAAAACAGCTGCAGCATCAGTAGAACCAACGATTGCTCCAAGAAGTAGCGCTTCATTCCACGTCACATCTAAGATCATCTTAGCCGCTACACCAAATAAACCGGTTGTGACAAGAACACCAAATGTAGCTAGTGATAAAGATATGGGCAGAACAGCTTTTGTTCGTCGCCATTCAGTTTGTAATCCACCATCAAATAAGATAAGAACGAGTGCAAGAATCCCCAGTGACTGTGTGAGAGAAGCGTTATCGAAGTATATAAAACCGAATCCATCACTTCCAAATAGCATACCAACAATAATAAAGAGAACAAGTGCTGGAACACCTAGTCGTGACGAAAACTTTGCCATCATCACGCCACCAATTAAAAATAAGGCACTAAATAATATGACTGTATTTGTTTCCATTTATCTTGCCCCTTCTATAAAGTGAACCCTCCATCAGAGAGAGGATTCATTTAATTCTTGAACTTCACTTTTATACGCATTGATAAACGTTGGTAATTCAGTGTTTGGATGAGCTTTGAATGGTGCTCATACCATATATTAGAACTACATAATGCACTCGTATCGCTCCTTAACATGACTCAATTGTACCATTTGCCTTGATACGTCCACTAACTTCATGCTTACTCAACTAAATCCAATTTATCTTCAGAAAGGAATTTGGGTCTCTTTCGTAGTATAATAATACGTAACGAAAAGAAAAAAGGAGGGGTCTCTATGGATTTAACAGAATGGTTCGAGAAGGGAATGTCCAAGCAGAAGTATATCCACACGATGGATGAACACCGTGAAGATTTACTCACCATCTTCAACCATTTCCAACTTAAAAAGCAAGATCTCGAATTTCTCCAATCGCTTCAATCAGAACGTCTTCGCGCTCTTGTATTAACTGCAGATTGGTGTGGTGATGCGATGGTGAACCTCCCTATTTTCATGAGAATGACTGATGAAGCAATGATCGAAACGAGGTATTATAATCGTGATGAGAACCTTGAACTGATGGATCACTACTTGACGAATGGCACAGCAAGGTCCATCCCAATTATGATTCTTATTGATCGAAACGGAAATGAAATTGGGAAGTGGGGACCTAGAGCACCTCAAGTTCAAGCATATGTTGATCAGGCAAAACAAAGCCTCCCACCAAGAGGAGAACCAGAATTCAAGAAAGCTTTTCTGTCATTTATTAGTGAAACAACCGAACGATTTACAACAGATATCGACATGTGGACGCACATTAAAGAAGATATACTTACGATGATGAAACAATCGATTTCCGTTACAAAATAGAGACAGCTCATCAAGCCCGGCATATGCCGGGCTTTTTCATTTCGTTATGATTGCATATTTTGTTGATTTCTCACCTATGGGCTTATTAAAGCGAAACCTTCTTTTCACATATCTTTATGTTTGTCGAAATGATCTTTGATTAAACGCTTAAGTTGACAGTCGAACGCAGTCGATTTACACTTGTGTGTATAGATTTTTCCTTAAGGCAAAAAAAATGATGGTAGGAAATAATAGATTTTTGATTAGAAGGAGAGATTACCTTTGGGTGATTGGATTGTAGGACTGAGTCCTGTATGGCAAGCTTTACTATTTACACTATTCACATGGGGAGCGACTGCACTCGGAGCAGCATTTGTGTTTTTGACCAAAACACTGAACCAAAAAGTTTTTGACGGGATGCTCGCTTTCGCTGGCGGTGTTATGATCGCAGCAAGCTTTTGGTCTTTGCTTAGCCCGGGCATTGAAATGGCAGAACAGCAAGGGGTTCCTGGGTATATTCCAGCCGTTGTAGGGTTTCTATTAGGTGGAATCTTCCTGTTGCTCGTTGATCGGATCCTGCCTCATATAAACGATGATTTGTATTTCAAAGATATTAAAGATAAAAAAGCGAAGCACCGTACGACCATGCTTGTCTTCTCTATCACGATGCATAACATACCTGAAGGACTCGCAATTGGTGTAGCATTTGGAGCGGTGGCAGCCGAATACTCCACCTCTACTCTTGCTGGTGCTGTGGCTCTTGCGATCGGGATAGGAATTCAAAATATCCCGGAAGGAACAGCCGTAGCCGTGCCTCTTAGAGGTGATGGTATGTCAAGAGGGAAAAGCTTTTTCTATGGGCAACTTTCAGGAATTGTCGAACCGATCGCGGCGGTTATCGGTGCCCTAGCTGTCCTTTATATTCAACCGCTACTTCCATACGCACTCAGCTTCGCTGCTGGAGCTATGATTTTCGTAGTGGCAAAAGAAATTATTCCAGGTTCTCAAGAAAAAGGAAACGTCCAGCTCGCTTCGATGTCATTGATGATTGGCTTTTCAGTCATGATGGTTCTCGATGTTGCACTGGGCTAATAATAAGAGGCGTGTCAACCAGATCTGGTTGACACGCCTCTTTATTTTCACTTCAGTAAGTAATTATTCATGGCTGTTATTGCATACACTCAGCCTGTTGCCATCGGGATCTTGAAACCCAAATCCCCCAAACTCTTCAGCATTTGTTTCCAATGGATCCACATTTACACCTTGGTCTGTTAAATACGAATGGTATTCGTGTAAATTCGTTGTGTAAAAGTCAATCATACTATGCGTCACACCAGTTGTCTTGTTATAAAAAGAAATAGGAGCCATTTCTTCAACCTCAACCAGATATAACGTAGGCGACCCACTCACCATAAGAGATAGCACCGCAGTACCCTGATCTTCATCATGGTGAACAAGAGAAAGTTGAAGTACTTCTGTGTACCAGTATACTGACCGCTGTAAGTTGGTGACAGGGATTTCAAGCGTAGCAACTTTACTAATGTGCATCACAAAGCCTCCTCATTTTACAAAGACCGGTTTCCTTACATGACATGAAACCCATAACGGTAAATTCCATAGTAGAGCGGAATCAACATCACAATGGAAAAGACTATGGTTGTAGCCTTAACCGCTCCTTCACTCACTCCTTCTATTGCCTCATCACTTTTATCAATAAAAAGTACAAATAGTAGATCCCATAGAATCCCTCCGAAAAAAACAATCTTCCAGAGAAGAGAAAAACCAATGGGTATACCAGTTACAAACCCAAATAAACCTGTCCAAGTTATCGCTGAAACGACAAAATCTACTATCATCGGTCCTGTTTTATACTTTCCTTTTAGCAAGAAACCAATGGCTGGTGCACCTAGTAAGCCTAGATAAGCAATCCATAAAATATCAGACATTCTCAATCCTCTTTCTGTATCGGCTACCTATTAGTTTACAAGAGTAATAGAACGGAATGATAGACTTTTTAGCAAGTTTTTGTAAAGCCTCCGACTTTGCGATGTTTCCAATAAATTAAGAAGAATGCGTATGTTGACTTCCTGTCTTTTCATTCGAAGTCTTAGCGAGTCTTTTCAATAATTTACGTTCCTTCCTCACTTCCACCGCTCTCATTTCCTGACGCAACGATTTAAACAGGTTCACACACATAATAATTAATATGACTGTAAACGGCAACGCCGCAACAAGAGAAGCCGTTTGAAGTCCTTGTAGTCCGCTACTGATGATTAACACAGCAGTGATGGCCGCAATCAGCGTACCCCAGACGAGCTTTGAAAGGAGGGAAGGGTTTAAATTACCATCTGATGTCATCATCCCAAGCACAAAAGTAGCCGAGTCCGCTGAAGTCACCAGAAAAACACAAATTAGAAAAAGAGATAATATGGACAAAATCTGTGTGAATGGAAATTGTTCAAGTGTAACGAATAATGCACTTGTCACATCAGTGTTAACCGCATCAGCAATGGCTGTTCCTTCAAATAAGTCAAGATGAAAAGCAGCACCACCGAATACTGCAATCCACACCATCGCGATAAATGGGGGGACGATTAACACACCAAAAACCATTTCTCGAATCGACCGTCCCCTTGAAACACGAGCAACAAAGGCACCAATAAATGGAGACCAGGCAATGACCCATGCCCAATAAAAGACCGTCCATTCCTTAACCCAGGTCCCTCCTTGATAAGGCGTCATGTAGAAACTCATTTCAACAAATTTCTGAATATACCCCCCGACAGCAAGAGTGAAACTCTCTAGAATAAATACGGTTGGTCCAAGAAAAAGAACAAACAGCATAAGTAAAAGGGCGAGGGCAAGGTTTAAATTACTTAAGTACTTGATTCCTTTATTTAACCCAGTTGTTGAAGAGGCCATGTAAAGGAGGAATAAGACCACCGTTATACCAATCTGGACCCAGGCATTTTGTGGGAGCCCGTACATATAATCAAGCCCACCGTTAATTTGCAGTATACCAAAGCCAAGTGATGTCGCTACTCCCATCACAGTAGCAATAACTGCTAAAATATTAATAATTGTTTTCCAAGGAACTCTTTTATTCGTGCTCGTTTTTGTAGAAATTGTTTCACTGATCAAGCTTCTGCGATCTTTCCGATATTGGAAATAAGCCATCACAAGTCCGACGACGGTAAAGACTGACCACTGATGGATGCCCCAGTGGAAAAAAGAATAGCGCATCGCAAGCTTCGCTGCCTGTTCTGTCTCTCCTTCAACGCCAAACCCGGCAGGCGGATTTGCAAAATGTGTCATCGGCTCTGCGACACCCCAGAAAACAAGACCTACCCCAAAGCCAGCGCTAAAGAGCATGCCAATCCACGTAAAAAATGGATATTCAGGTTTCTCTCCATCCTTGCCAAGACGTATTTTCCCGTACTTACTGATAGCAAGATAGAAACAGAATAGAACAAAAAACATCACGGCTAATAAATAAAACCATCCGAACGCATTTGTTGTAAACGAATACACAGAACTGGCTACTGAAGCAAACGATTTTGGTACGACAGCTCCCCAGATGACAAGCAATAAAATAAGTATACCCGATACCCAGAATACAGGATTCTTGCTCTTACTCTTGTTTTCTTTCATGAACCTCTCCTTCCTGAACGAAAATGACAGTTCTGTTCTCTCCATTTCCGATCATCTCTGATTAAATTTATACGTCTATCTAGTACCCTTGTTGTTGGGATTTTAACCAAATTCACCCTTTTTTCTCGCTTTGCAGTTCGTATTACGAACTAAAAAAAACCGGTAAAAACCCGGTTTTGAAAATTCACTTTGATTACACCTATCTATGATCTACTTTCTTTCCTCGACCATTCAAACTTCTATATAAACGCTTTGCTTTCGAATAGATGGTCCGTGTTCTGTATGAGAGAAATCGCCAAATTCCATTGATTCAAGAATTTGCTCTTCTGAAAATCCTGTCATCTGCGACAATTTACGAATATCTACCAATTTTTCAGATGAATGTTTATACTTCTGAACTTCCGAATGTGTTTGACCATGTACTACTGAATAACGATGCGTAAAGGTTCCTACGGATTGTTTCACAGCCCCACTCCCCTTTCGATAATAAAAATCGTTACACGTCGATTCCCTTTCATTCATAAAGCGAATCCTGGTATTTATCTCTCCGTTAAAAATAGTACAAATGGTTTGCATCTATCATACATTTTTTGCTAATGTATAATGCGGAATAAAGAAGGGGGAAATAAAGAATGAAGTGGAATCGATTACTGATGCTAATCGTCATCGCTGCTATTGGGATGCTAGCAGCGTGCAGTAATAGCAGCTCTAAAGAAGAAAATGAAGCAACAACTACATGGGAAGAGATCAAAAAACAAGGAACGCTTGAAGTCGCAACGTCTGGCACACTCTATCCTACTTCTTATCATGAGCAAGAAAGCAATGATTTGACTGGCTTTGACGTTGAAATCGTAAAAGAATTAGCGAAGCGCCTTGACCTAAAAGTTGATTTCGTTGAAATGGGATTTGACGGTATGTTGACCGCTGTTCAGACAGGCAAAGTAGATATGGCCGCTAATGATATCGGCATTACGGAAGAACGGAAAGAAAAGTTCGCACTCTCCACACCTTACAAGCATTCTTACGGTACAGCTATCGTTCGAAAAGATGATTTATCAGGAATCGAATCAATCGATGATTTAGAAGGAAAGCGTGCTGCAGGTGCAGCTACGACTAACTTTATGAAACTTGCCAAGAAAAAAGGTGCAGAAGAAGTCATTTATGATAATGCAACGAACGAGCAATACCTTCGAGATGTTGCCAACGGACGAACGGATGTCATCTTAAATGATGTTTATTTACAACGATTGGCTCTATCTGCATTTCCAGAATTAAACTTAACCATCCACCCTGACATTCAGTATATGCCTAGTGAAGGTGGATTACTAATGAGTAAAGAAAATAAAGAACTGATTGGGAAAGTGAACGAAGTGGTGGAAGAAATGCTTGATGATGGCACGATCAAAGAGCTATCCAAAACATTCTTTGATGGCGCTGATGTTACGCAACTTCCAAAAGACATTGAATTCCAACAGTAAACTTGAAGCTTCTCTCTTCTAAGGGAGAAGCTCTTTTTCTTATGCAATAGAAAAGCCGCACCCTGATCGGGTGCGGCTAAGCTCTATTAAACAGCTTTTGCATTAATTTCTACGTCGATGTTACCTCTTGTTGCTTTTGAATAAGGACAAACTTTGTGAGCTTCTTCCGCTAGCATTTCAGCGTCTTCTTGGCTCACGCCTTTAATTTCCACTGTAAGAGTTGCGCCAATCTTGAAGCCATTATCTGCTTCATCTTTCAATAAGCTAACATCTGCTGTGATTTTTGAATCAATATCCATCTTCTTCTTCGATGCTACAAGATTTAATGCACCATCGTAGCAAGCAGAATAAGCAGCGGCAAAAAGCTGCTCAGGATTCGAGCCTGTGTCGCCTGAATTTTCAGTAGGCATAACGAGATTCAAATCGATTAAACCATCTGAAGATTTAACCTTCCCGTTACGTCCGCCTTCAGCAGTTGCTTGAGATGTAAACATTACGTTACTCATTGAATATCAGCTCCTTCTAATTTGCATACAACTGAATTGTACCCACTTATCCCTACCTTTTAAACATGCTTCATGACCAAACGGATTCTTTTTTTTAAAAATAAGTTGATTTTTATAAGTCCTAAGCGTATGATTTAAACAGAACGTTTGTTCTATTTTATTATAAAGGAGGATTTCCATGTCCAATAAAGCATTACTGATCATTGATGTACAAAACGGTATGTTCCAAAGAGGCTCTTCTGTATATGAGGATGCAAAACTTCTCTACAATTTGAAGAAGGTAACCGCCTCTGCCAAAGCTGAACACATGCCAACCTACTATATTCAACATGAATCAGATGGAAGCCTAAAGCGCCACAGTATCGAATGGCAAATCCATCCTTTTTTACATATCGAACGAGATGATGAAGTGATTTACAAAAAGACACCAGACGCCTTCTATCAAACGAACCTTGAAGAAAAACTACAAGCAAACGAGATAGAACAACTCATCGTGACGGGCATTCAAACTGACATATGTGTGGATACAACATGCCGCAGTGCCTTTAGTAAAGGTTTCTCCATAGACCTCATTCTTGATGCACATAGTACATGGGGTAACTCCGCTCTCTCTGCTAATCAAATCATTCAACATCACAACCAAACGCTACGATGGTTCACAAACACGATTTCTACTGATGAGTTCGTTGAAAGACTAAGATAACATTCTGGGTGGATTACTCTTTCTCTAACAATGCTGACCGATCTTTCCGTGTCCACTCACTCACAATGTGAAGAATGTCTAACAATCTATTGATCGAGACTCCTTCTTCTAAGTCAACGACCTGATTATTCTTCTTGAAAATCGTTCTGATCCCCACATTCTTTGCCCCTTTTATATCATTTACTGGATGATCACCAACATAGACGGCTTCATGCGGGGAAACATTTAGTCGATTGAGCGCACGAAGAAAAATTTGTGAGTCTGGTTTCTTCACACCTTCTTCCTCAGAAATTAGGATTGTATCAAACTGCTCTTCTATTTTAAGCGCGCGCGCATTGTTCAACTGAAAGTGAGTTTTTCCATTTGAGACTAAACCTAGTATGTATCCGCTTTGTTTCAAACAATATAACAGCTCATACAAGCCATCAAACGCCACACAATGATTTTGAAAAAAAACGATATAATCATTAAGTAGCTCTTCAGGAGAAATGTCTAATCGATATTCGTGAACAATCTGCTGATACACTTGATCTTTCCATGTATACCCATTGTTATCAAGTTCGACAAAGCGCGTACAATACCGATTTTTTTCTACACTTCCAAGTACCTTTATCTTTCTTTCGTATTGATCACGTATGAAAGCTTGAATAGATGCTTCTCGATTTAAGAGCGTCCCATCCAAATCAAAAAGGATCGCTTTTATCATAAAATTCATTCCCTTCACTTCTTAACTCTTCTCCCCTCTTCTTGCTTCCCATATTAAATCCCTTCCTTTCAAAAAAAGTCCTATACTCGTTTTACGCACACATTCACTTAAATTACTTCATCTATTTGATTGTTTTCTATTTTCCATGCCGTTGGGCTGTGTTTTGTTTGACACGGAACTTAAATTTCCTTTACTGAGATAGTTATAATGAAAATATAAAGTCACTACTTCTCCTTCACCATTATGATTGCTCATCAAACCTTCCCGATTCTGTTCCTATTTAACAGGCATATCTATCTTAAAGTTCTACTGTTAGTCACCTGTATGAGAATTGTTAAATTAGGATAAATTTCCTAAACATGTTTACTTTTTCACTATCTTCTGTAAAATTGATTCTTAGAATCATGGTAGGGGGAGATTTCGTTGATAAGAAGATTAACCGAAGAAGATCACACTAACTGCCTTTCCTTGTTAACACCGTACGCAGCAGAAAATCTATTTATTATTGGTGACATCGAAGCTTTCGGATATGATCAACCTTTTCAGAAGCTGTGGGGTGACTTCTCAGACAATGGTGAATTACGAGCGGTTCTTCTAAAATATGAAAAAAACTATATTCCATATGCACCAGGTGCATTCGATGCAAAAGGCTTTGCAGAAGTGATTTCGCTAGATACTGAGTTTCTTATGATATCTGGTCTCAAACGAGTCACGAGCCAAATCCAACCTCACATTTCCCATTCAGTTCGTTCCAGCAGAGAATTGTTTTATGCGAAATGTGATAGCTTAAAGCAACTCGCACTCGATAACCTGGACAGTGTGAAGTCCGCTACTTTATCAGATCTTGAGAAAATACATAGACTTCACCAAGAAATTGATGAATTTGAATCTGGAGAAACCGTTGAAGAAAAGCAACGCAATCAAGAAAAAGGTGTATCGAGATCCTATTATATTGAGCAGGATGGTAAACCTGTGTCAGCCGCTTCCACTGCCGCTGAAAATTCAGAGTCTGCTATGATCGTAGGCGTGTGTACACTACCTGAATACAAACGAAAAGGCTACGCAACAAAGTGCATGAGCAAACTTTGTTATGACATCTTATCTGAAGGAAAATCCCTTTGTCTTTTTTACGATAATCCACAAGCTGGCACCATTTATAAACGAATTGGATTTCAAGAGATTGAGAAATGGATGATGGTTTCATTTGAAACAAAAACGGTCTTTTCATAAGACCGTTTTTTATTATTATTAAACCTAAGTATGCTTCTATTGCTAGCTTCTCAATCGTTCTATTAATCTTTTGTCAACAAGTAGTCACAAGTCACTCAGATTTGTACTTGAGATACGTTCGGAACTTTCCTACTATTAAGATATATGGTTAGTTTGTTAGATATTAAAATTGGTCATACTGGACATTTAGAGACGAAATTTTTTCGTAGAGAAAGGAAGAAAGTTATGAAAAAGATAGGATCTTGGATTTCCATCCTAAGCGTGGCAATGGTACTAGCTGCATGTGGACAGGATAATGCAAACGAATCTGAAGGCGCGTCAACTGCTGAAGAAACGCAGGTTGAAACGCTTGATGTAGCATTAGATACACCTGAGAAGGCTGAAGCAGGCGAAACCCTTACGTTTACTGCAACAGTTACCCAGGACGATGAAAAAGTAGACGATGCAGATGAAGTGATGTTTGAAGTTTGGAAAGAAGGCGCGAAAGACGACAGCGAGATGATTGAAGCTTCTAATGATGGTGATGGTGTGTATTCAGCCGAGAAGACGATCGACGACAACGGAAAGTATTTCGTACAGTCTCATGTAACAGCTCGAGATTTACATACGATGCCTAAAAACGAAGTCATGATCGGTTCTGAGGAAGAAGCTACATCTGATAGCGGTGAACACGAGCACGAACATGAAAGTGCTGTTTCCATGCACTTGATGAAGCCAGATGAAATAAAATCCAACGAAGATGTTGATCTCATGGTTCATCTCCAGAAAGAAGATACCCCCTTAACAGATGCTGACGTACGCTTTGAAATTTCAAAAGAAGGTGAAGAAAAAGCAGATTGGGTAGATGCAAAAGAGATGAAGGATGGCGAATATGAGAGCACTACTTCTTTTAAAGATGCTGGCGCTTATACCATTACGATTCATGTAGAAAATGATGAAGGACTTCATGAGCATACTGAAGAAAGTGTCACTGTTTCTGAATAAGTGTAACCCCGTCTCTGCAGAGACGGGGTTTTGTCTTTAGGATAACCTTATTTTTTTAAATTTCCTCTTTCCTACCTGAATGATCATACCATCTTCTATCTCAATCTCGTCGTGAATGTCCAATACCTTCACCTGATTGATTTGAATACCACCATTTTTCAACATCCTTCTTGCTTCACTCGTTGACGGAAGCATTCCAAGAGAAGTGACAAGATGCGGAACGGTGATCGACCGATCTCCTTCCCATATTACTTCATCGATAGCAGTCGGAAGTTTATTCTGCTGAAATACTTGCTGGAACTGTTCCTCCGCCTCCATCGCTGCCTTTTGTCCATGAAAAATACGGACAATCGTTTTTGCCAGCTGCATTTTTGCTGTCTTTGGGTGAAGATGGCCGCTTTCTAACTCAAGGCGAACATTCTTCTTTTCACTTATCGATAAATCGGAAATGAGATCCGTGTACTTCACAATCAATTCATCCGGAATGGACATTGCTTTTCCGTACATGTCTGACGGCTCCTCCGTAATGCCAATGTAGTTTCCTTTTGATTTCGACATTTTTTCAACCCCGTCTAACCCTTCTAATAACGGCATCATCAGTACAATCTGTTTCTCTTTCCCAAACTGCTCCTGAAGATGTCTCCCCATCAGAACATTGAAATACTGATCATTGCCACCAAGTTCGATGTCACTTTCAAGTTCTACTGAATCATAACCCTGCATTAGCGGGTAGAAGAACTCGTGAAGGGAAACTGGTTTGTTCGCCTTCATTCTATTTTCAAAATCATCCCGTTCAAGTAAACGGGCTACTGTTATTTTTCCCGCAAGATTGATCACGTCTTCAAACTTCAACTGAGAAAGCCATGTCGCATTGTAATGAAGCTCTACTCTATTTTGGTCGAGAACTTTTCCAAACTGTTCAAGATATGTTTTGGCGTTGCGAGCGACTTCCTCATCTGTTAACTGAACTCTCGCGGTGGACTTTCCTGTTGGGTCCCCAATCTTACCAGTGAAGTCTCCGATAATAAGCTGAATAATATGGCCATTTTCTTGAAACTGTCTTAGTTTATTTAGGACAACCGTATGGCCAATATGAACATCAGGAGCTGACGGATCAAGTCCAAGTTTCACTTTAAGCGGTTTGTTCGTCACAATGGATTTCGCTATTTTATGCTTCAGCTCGTCCCCAGGAATGACTTCGCTCGTTCCATGGGTATAAACAGCATATTGCCTCTCCATTTCCTTTCGTTGCAGATCTGTTAATTGATTCATGAATGCACTCATTCCTGTTAACCTCCTATTGTGTTTGTTTTTGTTTGGAAATAAAATAGTAAAAGCCACGTCCCCTGTATTAGTAGGGACGTGGCTTAACACGCGATACCACCCTGATTGAAGATAGACTTATCTTCCGGCTCGAATAAGATAACGGTTTTCCCGTTCCTGACTACTAACTCCTGTTCGTCAGAAAGGCTCTGAGGGGTAATTCACGATTAGACCGTACCAGTTCACACCAACCCACTGGTTCTCTGAAGCTACTGATCATAACGCGCTACTGTATCCTCTTCCTTGCCTCTTACTATTTATGATCGTTTAATTTCTAATAACTTTAGCTTCTTTCTTAGTGGATGTCAATCTATTATTTTGCAATATTTCGTAACGAACACAAAAGTAGCAGCCATGTAATTCATGACTGCTACTAAGATGCTATTTCATATTTAATTCTTTTCGTACAACGGTTGAAAGCACATTGATAAATTCATCCTGTGCATTCGGCATTTCAGGACGATAGTAGTTTGCACCGATTTCATCTGTGACTACTTTACATTCGTAATCGTTATCGAAAAGGACCTCAAGATGATCTGCCACAAAGCCAACTGGCGCATATACAAACGATGTATAGCCATGCTTTTCATAAAGATCGCGTGTTAAATCCTGCACGTCCGGACCAATCCATGGATCAGGCGTATTCCCTTCACTCTGCCAACCGATCGCTACGTTTTGCACGCCGGATTCTTCTACAATGAGATCTGCCGTCTCTTTCAATTGATCAGGATATGGATCGCCATTCGCAATGATCTTCTCAGGTAAGCTGTGGGCCGATACAATGAGAACTGCCTTCTCACGTTCTTGTTCACCCATCCCTTCAAAGATGGCTTTAATTCGCTTCGACCAATACGAGATGAACTTCGGCTCATCATACCAGCTTTCGACTGAATGAATAGTAGGTCCGCCAATTTTCTCAGCTTCCTCTTTCGCACGTCCATTATATGATTTGATACTGAATGTAGAGAAATGAGGCGCAAGCACGATGCTAACCGCTTCTTCAATGCCATCATTGTGCATCTCTTGAACAGCATCTTCAACGAATGGTTCGATGTGCTTCAATCCGATATAGAGCTTAAACTCTACCTCATCTTGAATGTTATTCAAATGCGTTTCTAGCCCCTTCGCCTGATCCTCAGTAATTTTGGCAAGTGGCGAAATACCCCCGATCGCTTTGTAGCGATCCTTAAGATCTGTTAGCTGTTCCTCAGAAGGCTTGCGACCACGGCGAATATGAGTGTAGTAACGTTCAATATCTTCTTCTTTATAAGGCGTGCCATACGCCATAACAAGTAATCCCATTGTTTTCTTAGCCATGAATGTGTTCCCCTCTCATACGGTTATGAATTAAATCGACTATTTTTTTATAATCATTCTTATCTAGTTGCCAGTATACCTTTTTTTCTCCCCTGAATCAAAGGATACCACCGACAAAATCGCAACGTTTTGTGTCACTCCTATTGAAACAAACCTTTATGTACAATGCCACTTCCGATGCGCTTTCTTACCAAGTATAGCGAACATTCCACAGTCTGTCTTTCTCTTCTTGCACTTCTAATTCATCGTCCCCAGCTGATGTTGTTTTCATACTTTTTTGTAACGTAGTAGTTTAGCCTGGGTCAGGCACAAAAAAACTGCGCATTGTGTATGCGCAGTTTTTCCATTTTTTCTATTTCTCCATCGCTCCGTTATGCTTAAGAACAATTTCTCGTAAATCTGTATCGTCATTTTCATCCGTTTCAAAAGCTAGCACGTAGCGGAGCTCTCTGTCAGCCTGCTCAGATGGGTCTGCATTCTCCTCTTGCTTTCCTGTCGGTGTTTCATTGGAGAAAAACAAATCATTGTTTGCTCCGGCTGGTGTCGCTGTGCCTTGTCCTGGGTATGGAATATCGATATTAAGCTTTTTATCTTCTGGAATATGTTCAACTGACACTTGACTTACTGAATAAGTCTGCAAATCAGTTTTTGCGCTTTCTGCGTCATTCTCTGTTGTAAAATAAGCATGCAATGATTTACTCATGTCGATCCAACTCCTTTTGTTAGTCTCACAAAAGGGTTTCCCGAATCTTTGATACTTTAATCATATTGAATGAATTCAGTACCTTTTCGCAACGACAACCATTGAAACAAAAACAGTACTAATCAACAAAGCAGCAAGAAGATTGAGCAGGGTGACCGAGCTGATTTCAAAAATATTGAACTGTAGCAATAATAAAAAGCTAAGGATGTAACCTAATAAAAGAAAATAGGAGTAAAACATTCCCTTCTCCCGAATCATTCTACTTCTCTCATCTTTCGACTTGAACTGTGGTTGAAGATAGCTTAAACAAAACGTCATAACTGACATAGCAAACATCATATACCCCGCAGGAATTGGTCTTCCTCCAGAAGATAGACCCGCTGTTACAAGCAAGAGACCATTAAGTGCAAAAAAGATTCCAAACCCAATAAAGGCTTTATTCAACGTCATTCCCCCCTTATTGCTCTTCATCCAAATAAAAAATTTCTTCCACAATTGTGCCAAACAATTTTGCTATTTCAAGCGCCAGAGGTAAGGACGGATTATACTTTCCTTTTTCAATTGAAATAATCGTTTGCCTTGAGACGCCGAGTATTTCTGCAAGCCGATCCTGGGAATACCCATTTGCTGTTCTCTTTTCACGAAGTGCATTTCTCAATTGAAGTACCTCCTTGTGCTTCTCATGATCAGCTTATAGTAAAGCAAGCTTTACGTCAAGCTAACTTTACAAAGTAGTGACATGTAGACAACTAAACCCTTATCTAAGTCTTTTCCATACAAAAAAGCCCTTGATGAAATCATCAAGGGCTTTGTCTGATTAAACAGTTATACTGCGAAAAACTTTCGCTAAGTATAGAGATGAACCAAGCAATAGGATTCCTGAAAGGGTAAAAACGAATTGAATGCTTAACACTTCAGCAAGATACCCATATAGGAGAGAACCAAGTCCAAATGTAATCGAAATCAGTGCACTTTGGGCACTAAACACTTCCGGAAGCTTTTGTCTTGGGCATTTCTGTTGAACAAGGGTCACCATCGCGATCGACTTGACTTGCTCAACGAGTCCCGAGAGTACTGTCAGTAAAACAGCAGCCACCGGCAGACTGTTCATACCGAACACAAAAGTCAGGATACTCACAACAAACGATGCCAGCAGAAGTATTTCCTTCATATAATGTTCAAACAGTCTTGTGAACTTCGCTACCAACATCCCACCAAAAATGAGTCCAATGAAGAAACTGGCGTTCAAATACCCCCACCAAGCTTCAGATTTCAAAAGCGCCTCGTTCACATAAATATAAAGAATTGCCGCAATCCATACAACATTCGCAATCGACTCAATCAAAATCATGACATGGACAATGCGTAATACAGGCTGCTTCCAGATTGTGACCCAGCCACTCATCATTAGAATTTTCGACTGTATATCACGTGTATCACTCACCTCAATCATGGCCATCATGATAGTAGAAGCGATGTACACGATAAAGGTCATCCAAATGACAAAAGGACCAGATGTAGCTGCAACGAGAATTCCACCAGCTGCCCACCCTCCAAATTGAATGGATTGATCGACTACAGAAACGAAGCTATTCGCTTTAGCAAGTTCAGATTCCTTAACAATCAGTGGCAACATCGCATTCCGAGCAGGCGCAGCCCATCCATCAAGGAAAGAGATGCTGAAAACAAGGCAAAGAATGATGCTGACCTCTAGATTGAACAACCATACACACAGTCCAAGGATCCCCAGTAAGATCGTCTTAGCAAACTGAGACCAAACAAGTAACCCCTTTAAAGAGCAGCGATTCAATACTAGTGGTGCACACATTCCACTAATAAATCGAGAGGTCGTTATTGTAAATGGCAATAACGATAAATAGAGAGCAGAACCAGTGACTTGATAAAGAACTGCTATTAACGAAACAATATATAATACGTCTCCTCCGTTGGCAAAACTCTGACCGATCCAAAGAAAACGAAATGAACGAAACCTCATCACAACTACCCCTTTTTGAATTGTTTTTCAAATTTGATCAAGGGCAGTCTGGTTTACATGTTATATAATCACTCCTATCCATTTAGGTAGTTACAATGACTAATTGATAATGATTAGAGAATGCTATCATGCATAGGAGTAGTTATGATGAGATGAAGTATAAATGATGGAATTTCAATTTATATAATAACATATTCCACCCACTCGCTTTAGAATTTTCTGAATTAATCAATTGTTTTTATTCCTTGTTTCATGCAAACTTATAGGTGTAGTAGCAACCTCATTAGGGAAAGAAATAATCATTAGTTGTTCGATTTCATTTAAAGTTTTCGTAAATTAAATATCCTTAGTTGAATGAACTATTGTTGGATGCTATCGTAAATACTTGATAAAGCAAGCATTTCCACAACTAAATCGACCATTGTGATGGAGGTAAGATCTATGAGAATTATTGTAGCAGGCGGAGACGGTTTCTGTGGGTGGCCAACCGCACTTTACTTATCAAAACAGGGCCATGAGGTGACGATCATTGATAATATGGTCCGTCGTAAATGGGACGATGAACTACGCTCCAATTCATTGACACCCATTTTGCCGCTTGAAGAAAGAGTGAAATTATGGGAAGAGAAATCTGGTAAACACATCGCAACGTATGATTGTGATCTTATGCACTATGATTTCTTGAAAGAAATATTCAAGCAAGTCCAGCCTGAAGCATTTGTTCACTTTGCTGAACAGCGCTCAGCACCATATTCCATGATCGATCGTGAGCATGCTGTTTTCACACAAACAAACAACGTTGTAGGTAACCTGAACGTTCTATATGCAATTAAAGAAGTCACTCCAGATTGTCACCTGATCAAACTAGGTACGATGGGAGAATATGGCCAGCCTAACATAGACATTGAGGAAGGGTACATAAAAATAGAACATAAAGGACGTGAAGATGTCCTTCCTTTCCCGAAACAACCGGGATCTTTCTATCATTTATCAAAAGTTCATGATAGCCATAACATTCAATTCGCCTGCAAAATTTGGGGCATTCGTGCAACCGATTTAAATCAAGGTATTGTCTATGGCCTTCATACTGACGAAGACGAATATGACGAAGGACTCATCAATCGCCTTGATTATGATGGGGTATTCGGTACAGCTCTTAATCGATTTATTATCCAGGCTGCAATCGGACATAACATTACGGTCTATGGATCTGGTAAACAGACGCGTGCTTTCTTAAATATTAAAGACACCATTCGATGTGTAGAAATCGCTGCTGAAAACCCAGCTGACCAAGGAGAATTCCGCGTATTCAATCAGTTCACTGAAGAGTTCTCTGTTCTTGAACTTGCTGAAAAAGTGCAGCGTGTCGCTGAAGCCAAAGGTCTTAATGTTAGCATTGACCATATTGATAATCCTCGTATTGAAAAAGAAGAGCATTACTATCATGCCGTGAATACAAGTTTAATCGACCTCGGTCTAGAGCCATCCCTGTTAACCGATGAGCATATTTCGAGAACGCTTGATACAGCACTCAAATACAAAGATCGTGTACTAAAAGACAATGTCCTTCCTAACGTTACATGGAAGTAAAATGATGCAAACTACTAATTGAGGTGTTCTTATGAAAATATCCATCGTAACAGAGACATTCCTTCCTTCAACAGATGGTGTTGTCACCCGGCTTCGTGCCTCGATTGATTATTTAATTGATCAAGGCCACGAGATCCAGGTGATTGCCCCTGATTTAGGAGTGCGTTCCTATCGGAATATCCGGTTTGATGGAGTTCAGCCTCGTACGTTCATATTTTATAAACATCGTAAGTTTGGAATGCCTACACGTTTAATTAAAACGTACCTTGAAGACTTTGACCCAGATCTCGTCCATGTGGTTAACCCTGCGTTTATGGGCTATTCTGGAATCAAGTATGGTAAGAGACTTGGCGTTCCACTTATTGCGTCTTACCATACTCACGTACCAAAATACGCTGATTATTATAATGTGTCATGGTCAGAACCATTGCTCTGGTGGCATTTCAGACGCATGCACAATAAAGCAGATATTAACCTGTGCACCTCTAAGGCTATTCTAGAAGAGTTGAATGAACAAAACTTCTATAATATGCATCTCTGGAAACGTGGGGTTGATACGGAACGTTTCAATCCGAATCTTCGTGACGAGGAGATGAGACGAAGACTAACGGATGGTCATCCAGAAAAGACTCTCTTACTCTTTGTAGGAAGGTTAGCATTCGAGAAAGAAATCGATTCACTTATCCCAATGCTTGAGCAGAAACCTGACGCTCATCTAGCCATAGTTGGGGATGGTCCTTATCGAGGTGAACTTGAAAAGAATTTCGGGCATCTTGAGAACGTAACATTCACTGGATTTCTTCATGGAGAGGAACTTGCAACAGCTTATGCTTCTTCAGATTCGTTCATGTTTCCATCTACAACCGAAACACTTGGACTTGTCATTCTGGAAGCAATGGCAAGTGGATTACCTGTTATCGCAGCAGAGTCAGGTCCAACTAATGAGCAGGTAGAGGATGGCTCTACAGGACTTCTCTATCGCTCAGGAGCTGACGGAAACCTTACAGAAGTGATCAATCGCCTCGAAGAAGAGGGACTGTTAGACAAAATGTCCAAAGAGGCATTTGAGCATTCTAAAGACTATGGATGGCGCGGTCCAGCACAACAACTTCTCGAATTTTACGAGTCCGCAATTGAACTGAAACAAGAAGAACAACAGCAGGCGATCCAATAGATAGAAGGTTGAGTATATGAAGCAGCGGCGAATTGGTAAGGGTTCTAAACAAGTCATGAGTTTCAGTGCGATCGGTGTCTTGAATGCACTGGTCGACATTGGAGCCTTGAATCTACTGATGTTGTTATTTCCAACTGATGACAGAATCCAGCTCATTATCTACAACACAATTTCATACGTGCTTGCGATCATTAACAGCTATTTTTGGAATGCGAAGCTAACGTTTCCTTCAAAAGCGATTCATGATCGCAAACAAGTCCTTCTGTTTCTCATTCAGGCTGTGATAGCCCTTGGAATCAGTAATCTTGTTTTCTATGGCGCACTACTAGCATTTGAGTGGATCACTCTGCCCAGATACATCGAACGAAATATATCCAAGGGACTCGCTATGTTTCTATCTTCCGCTTCAAGTTTCTTCATGATGAAACATCTCGTCTTTCCACGGTCAAAACCAAACCAGGAGTCAGAATAGAATAAGTCAACAAAAAAACCGCGGGAGCCGTTCCTGCGGTTTTTTTATATTTCTCTAGCCTGCTTTCTCTTCTTTATGCTCAATCTTCCCAAGAACAACCGCTGCACACAAACCAAGTAGTAATGTCACAATGCTTACAATCCCTAAACCGATGTCCGATTCAAATCCTGGATATAACACCACAACAGATCCAAGGACTAGTCCAATCATGACGGAATAAGTCGAGACTGTGTATTTCGATAATAAATGTGAAATTAACTTACCCGTTAGACTTAACCCAACAATAATTCCAGCTCCAACAGTTAACAGAAGCGGTATCTGGAATGATGAAAGACCATGAATCACGGTTTGATACGAGCCCAGCAGCAAGAGGACAAAAGATCCACTCACCCCGGGTAGAATCATCGCCGTACTGGCGAGCCATCCAGAAAAAAACAGGAGTATATATTCTGCCAAACCTAATGACTTCATCACCTCTCCTGATCCGTCTCCTTTGAAAAATAACGTTGAAGCAATTAAAATCGCTGCCACTGCAAGCAACCCATAGTGAACTGGCTCAAACGTTTTCTTGAATTCTACTTTTCTAAGAAGAAATGGAACCACACCGATAATTAAACCAATGAAGAAAAAGAACGTCGGCTGTGGGTAATTCTGAAGTAGTTTCTCCATCAACTGACTAACTAGAAGCAACGCCAGCCCAACTCCTATCAAGAGTGGAATGAAAAAACCAAGCTCCTTCTTCCAATTCTTGCTCATCAGTCCATTGATTCCACTAATTAACCTTCGATAAATCCCTAGTACCATGGCGATCGTACCACCGCTTACACCAGGAATTAAATCACTAACACCCATTAGTAATCCTCTATATATATTTCGCCATACAAACATGTCCCATTTTCTCCTTTAGTGTTCAGACTAGTAGATTCTTTACCCTTTTTATGTAGGTTGTTAACCAGCCATTGCCTTTTCTGAATAGGCTCTTTTCTAAAGAGTGTTGTTTGTGAAAGAGTTTTTTTAAAACACATGCATTATAGTTGATTGGAGCGTAAATCACTCACTACTCTTATCAAAAAATCATCTTGGAAACAGCCTCTTAAAAAGATATAGTTGCTTCCAATGTTAATTTCTCGAGTTTCTGTTCATTCCCTGTCGAATTTAACGAACCAATTTTGTGACATTTTGTATAGAAGGGGTCGTTAGTTGAAAAATAGGAGTGCTTTACAGTAAAGTGATAGAAGTGATTTGTGTTTGACATACAGGAGGAATTTTGATGAGTGATCGAAATAAAGGCATTATACTTTTACTAATATCATCTTTTGGTTTTGCGATGATGGCAGCTTTCGTTAAGCTTTCAGGTGATGTTCCAACAATTCAGAAAACAATGTTTCGGAATGCCGTTTCTGCGGTCATTTCATTTGGTTTTGTGATGTACTATAAAGAACGACTCTTCGGAAAAAGAGAGAATCAGAAGTTCTTGCTCCTTCGATCAGCACTAGGGACGCTTGGAATCATTTTCTATTTCTATGCGATCGACCACCTCGTGTTATCTGATGCCGATATGCTAAACAAGTTAAGTCCTTTCTTACTCATTATCTTCTCTGCTCTTTTCTTAAAAGAAAAGGCAAGACGATTTCAAATTATCGCTATTATCATAGCCTTTATCGGCACGTTATTGATCATTAAGCCGCAATTCTCAGTAGAAACGATACCGTATATTTCAGGACTGCTTTCCGCGATTTTTGCGGCTGGAGCGTATACCGTTCTCAGAGTACTCGGACAGCGAGAGAAGTTCTATACCGTCGTTTTCTATTTCTCATTCTTCTCAACGGTTGTTCTCTTACCATTCGTGATCGTTTTCTATGAACCGATGGCAACTAAACAACTGATTTATCTCCTATTAGCAGGAGTATTCGCAACGCTTGGGCAATTCGGACTGACGATCGCCTATAAATTCGCACCAGCTCGCGAAATTTCGATCTTCTTCTATTCAACCGTCGTATATTCTGCCTTAATTAGCATTGTACTATTCGGACAGATTCCTGATGCGTGGAGTATCATTGGCTATATCATCATTTTCTCTGCTTCATTCTATATGTTTATGCGGAACAATCGCGAAGCAAAAAAGGTAGAGAAACGAAAAATGCAAACCGTTAATTAAGATAAAAACGGTGCACACCGCAAAACGAAGGGTAGAATTCTAACTGAATTCTACCCTTCGTTTTTGATATTTTTTTGGAACTTGGTTGGTTTCTAGCGTTGCTTGCTTTCTTAAATCTGAATGTATTTCCTCTTCCCTTCATTTTCTGCAAGATCGGATTTCTGATAAGTCTGAATTTGATCGTTAACATAATTGAAAGTATGCTCTCTATCGTAAATTCCCTCAAGTACATCAGATAAATAATATGACAGATTACTGACTACTCCCATATTGTCTTTGTCCAGTATCCAGTCGATTGACTTCCAATCAAGTATTCCTTCTAGAGTGTCTGCAAGTGTTTATAAGTGGACTCCATCTGGCAAATCAGCAAGAAACACATACATCCCAGATGAGCCTTGTTCGCCGTTAAAAACGACATTACCGGCATACGTAACCTCGTCAAGTTCGATTCCTGTCTCTTCAAACGTTTCTCGCTTCACACTCTCAAGGGGATTTTCACCCTCTTCAATCTTTCCTCCAACCCCATTCCATTGACCCATCGTCGGCTTCTTACGTCTATTTAATAGTAAAAGATGATGATTTTTTTTGATGAAGCAGATCGTATAGATATACAATTCGCATCATCCTTTCGTCAAGATGCTTCATTCATTGTGACTATAGCTAAATTCAGTAAAATTCTGTTACAATTTACAAGCACTATCAATTCATCGTATCTATTCAGGAGGACACAGAAATGCCAACTCTCGATCGTGTACTTGAAAGCTATCAAGAATTTGAAAAGCTTTCAGATGCACCGCTAACAATTATATCTGAAGTTTTATGGATTTTAGTTGGAATAATTTTCATCGTTCATCTCATCCAAAATAGGAAATCGATCTCAGCTTTGAGTTTCTTTTATAGAAGTTGCTCCCTCATGCTCATCTTAGTCATTATAGGCTATTTGTCTTTTACGATTAACAGTTATGACTTTTCTATGGATGAGGATCATTGGAAAGAAGAATTTTTAACTCCGTATCTTGAATCGTTACCCGAACACAAACAACAGGTAACAGACTTTGCTCAATTAATAGACTATGACAAGTCTGGTATAGAGTCCGTCTACATAAACGAAGAACATCCCATTTGGGTTAAGGTAACTCTTATGACTGATCATGGCGATGAACAGGAGTTAATTGTGAAAACCACCATCGTAAAAGAATCGGTCGAGCAACCTTATCTTACCTATAAGACGATTGAAAAGCCAATATCAGAGAAGTATTCGGATGAAGCTTACTATAATACGACGCTCCATATTCCCAAGGAATTTAGAATTCTATCTGAATAAGCTACTTACCAAAAACAAAACTTCATTTAAATGGAGTTTTGTTTTTAGCTAGATGCCTTGATTTTACTCTCTAGACCGTACAAAAAAACAAGCTCTTATCCATTCTGCCGATACTTAACCCAGTCTCCACTCGGTATCTCTATAAATCGTTCTTTCGGATTTCTCATAACATAAGTAATCGCATCATAACTCTCCTTCTCACCGCTGACCTTCTTCATGACACGATCGTACAAATTATGATCTCTACCTTCCTGAAAACCTTCCAATACGTCGATCTTTTTAAGGAGTTCATCATCCACCTCATAGACTTCCCCGTATACTTTGCTTTCTTCCGAGTGTATCAAAGCAGGATAGCCATCTCCGGTGTCATACAGCTTTCCTATCGTCCAGAATTTGCCTTCCTTTCGCCTCGCTCTTTTCATTAACTTATGATTGCTTTCTCCGAGTCGTAACGTACCATAGCAAAAGACTGTATGCATGCTGCTGCCTCCCATTTTGTATATGACTACTTTATATGTACTCTAAAGTGCAACTTCCATATGATCATTTAATGACGAAAAGCCCGCAATATGCGGGCTTTCTAGTCACTTCTATTAAAACATTCGCTTCAATGCCTTTTTCAATGGCGGCATATCAATTTCGTGATCTTCAAAAGCTTTTTTCAACATGTACTTCGAATAGCTACTTGCTTGTTCGTACGTGATTTTACCTGGTAGTGGTGGTTGCTCTTCAATCACGATATCAACAATAGCAGGCTTTGTTGATTTAGCTGCACGTTCAAAGGCTGGAAGCAATTCTTCGAACTTCTCAACACGATAGCCTTCACCACCTGCCGTTTCAGCGAAAGCAGCGAAATTAAAGTCTTTTAATTCCGTATTGTAATCAATATTTCCAATTTCTTGCTGTTCGTACTTGATCATACCGAGTCGCTCATTGTTAAGAATGACGACCATCATCGGAAGTTCATACTTCACTGCCGTTAGGAAATCTTGCATGACCATCGTGAAGCCACCATCTCCACAGATCGCAACAGCCTGGCGATCTGGATGAGCCATTTTACCAGCGATTGCTCCAGGTAGACCACAGCCCATTGTTGCCATCCACGAGGATATAATGAATTTCTGGTTCGTTACTCGAAAATGTCTCGCTGACCATACGGTGACGTTACCAACGTCAACAGAAAGTACCGCATCATCGTCGACTACTTTTTGTAGCTGCGGCATGATTTGCTGGGGCTTTATTGGAGTCGAATGCTCTGCTTCGATCTTTTCAAGATGAGACCACCAGTTTTTCATGTTTTCTTGACATTTCTCAATGAAATCACGATCTTCTTGATATGTTGTATGCTCAGTTAGATAGGATAACGTCCACTTCGCATCACCGATCAAACCAACCGTTACTGGATAACGCTTACCAATTTGAGTAGGCTCAATGTCGATTTGAATGGCTTTCGCCTTGTCTGGTAAATAATCACGATATGGGAAAGACGTCCCGACCATGATGAGTAAATCCGTTTCTTCCATCGCTTCATAAGCAGGCTTTGTCCCAATCTGGCCAAGTTGCCCAAGGTTATATGGATGCACATCCGGGATAGCTCCTTTACCTGGTAAACTCAAAATAACTGGTGCTCCAGCTTTTTCAGCAAAGTTAATAAGTTCATCTCTAGAATGCTTAGACCCTCTACCAGCAAGAATCACCGGTCTTTTCGCTTCATTCAGAAGTGCAACAGCTTCATTCAAGTTGGAGTCATGTGGATGAACAACCGCCTTCGAACGAATGAGTGATGTATTTTCGATTTTCTGTTTCACCTTTTCTGCGGCAAGATCATCAGGAATTGTAAGAACTGCAACGCCTCTCTTCTCAACAGCAGTTCTAATCGCCTGATGTACTAAGTCAGGTAAAGAAGCCGAAGTTTCTACCCTGCGATTGAACACTGAAACATCGTCGAACATTCGCTCAAGGTTGATTTCCTGAAATTGATCTGTACCAAGTTGATCACTCGCAACCTGGCCGGCGATCACTAGAACTGGTACTCCATCCGCTTTAGCGTCATAAAGACCATTCATTAAGTGAACAGCACCCGGTCCTGCAATCGATAAACACACACCTATTTTCCCAGTTATCTTTGCGTAAGATGCTGCCGCAAGCGCTCCAACTTCTTCGTGGCGGACTTGTATAAATTTCATACGGTCCTGAGATTTCCTCAAATTCTCCACAAAGTGATTGATCGAATCACCAGGCAAACCATAGATGTGGTCTACACCCCATTCAGATAACGTATCAAGCAATATTTCTCCAGCATTTTTTTCAAACATCATGACTCCTCCTTCGTTTCCTTATCCATAGAAAGAAAGTACCCCTCTATAGCATGTACGAAACGTTCTCAGAAAATCAAAAAACAGCCCGAGGGGCTGCTTTGCTTCATAACTATGTTCTTGGGCCACCCGCTACGTACAGAACCTGCCCGCTCACAAAGGAGGCTTGCTCTTCGGCAAAGAAAAGCGCAGCATTCGCAATATCTTCAGGTTTCCCCGTTCTTGCGACAGGAATTTGCTTCTTATTGTATTCAATAAACTGATCGAATTCGACACCAAGACGCTCAGCCGTTGCTTTTGTCATATCCGTTTCGATAAAACCAGGTGCGATCGCATTTGCCGTAATACCGTATTTCCCTAATTCAAGAGAGAGCGTTTTCGTTAACCCTTGAATGCCTGCCTTCGCTGCAGCATAATTTGTTTGACCACGATTTCCAAGAGCCGAAGTAGAGGAGAGACTGATGATGCGTCCATACCCTTGCTTTACCATATACTTTTGAGCTGCTCTTGAAGCATAGAAACTTCCAGTGAGATGGACCTGCATCACCATCATCCAATCCTCATCGGTCATTTTAAATAACAAATTATCCCGGATGACACCGGCATTGTTGACAAGGATATCGATCGTTCCAAAAGCATTAGCTGCATCCTTCATACTCGATTCAACCTGCTCACGATTTGTCACATCTACGATACCTGTCATGATAGAATAACCTTTTTCTTCTAATTGCTTTTTGGTTTCCGATAGGGCTTCTTTATTCACATCCGCCAGGTAGATGTTCGCCCCTTCACTCGCAAAGCGTTCTGCGATGCTTGCACCTATTCCTCTACTTCCACCCGTTATGTATGCCGTTCTGCCATTCAACTTCTTCACTTCTCACCACTCCTGTAAGCGTTTTCTTCATTAAGATAACTTGACTATAATAATATTACAATTTTCTGTCAACTGATATCTCTCAGTTTAACATCGTGATAAAAAGTGTAAAGATATAGAAGATCGAATTATTTACATTGGAGGCTAACGCTATGAAACACCTTGTATTCTACGATGCTGAATGTCCATTTTGTTTTTATGTGAAGAAATCTCTGCGAAAGCTGGACTGGTTTAATAAAATTGAATGGATCCCTGTTCAAGAAATTGAACAGCATCCAGATGACTATCCTTACATGCAATTTCGTCATAAACGTATGTACGATGAAATTCATATGCTAACGACTTCTGGGAATCTGCATGCCGGTTTCTATACAGTAAGACGGCTCTTGATGGCACTTCCGATGACAGTTCCACTAGCTGTACTTCTCTATTTACCGTTTATTGATAAGCTCGGTTCTCCTTTCTATATTTGGTTTTCTAAAAATCGCTATGACTGGTTTGGACGTTATCAAGAGCCTAGATTTGAATAAACCGCTTGATAAAGTAACCATTATCTTCTTTTCTAGAATCATATCTAATCTTCCGAGGAAGGACAGGAAAGGAGGCTACGGATGGATGAAAAGTGGCTTTCCTGGGCAAAGCAAATTCAGTCGATTGCACAGGCTGGATTAACCTACACCCAGGACAACTATGACTATGAACGCTACATTGAGCTGAGGCAGCTCAGTGCTGAAATAATGGAGTCGTATACCGAATACGACATGAAGACAATTAAACAGCTATTCACAAATGAGACAGGCTACCAAACTCCCAAGGTAGATGTTCGTGCTGTTGTTTTTCATGAAGAGAAATTACTATTTGTTAAAGAAACAGCAGATGGGAAATGGTCCCTTCCAGGCGGATGGGGGGATGTAGGCTTCACCCCTGGTGAAGTTGCAGTGAAAGAGGTCCAAGAAGAATCAGGTTATATTGTTGAAGCTAGACGCCTGATCGCATTGCTCGATCATAAACAGCATCCACATCCGCCATCCCCTTACCACATTTACAAAATAATGATTGAATGTGAATTAGTAGGTGGCGATGCCACTGAGAGTATTGAAACAAGTGACAGTGGCTTTTTCACTCGAAACAATCTTCCTTCCTTATCAACTGGAAGGATTACCGAGTCCCAAATCGAGATGCTGTTCAGATTCAAAGATAACCCTTCGCTCCCACCTGTTTTCGATTAGTCGAGTAAGATAAGGAGTGATGTCTATACCAAAGTTGCCCAGCATACTAAAAAATCACTTCTATCTCTAGTTTTAAAAGATAGAAGTGATTCGTCTGAAAACTTCCTTACATTTTTAACGCAACAATTTTTGTTTGCATGATTCAAGCCACGTAGTAGTCATCAATCTATTTCCCGCTTCAGTCATATGGACACCATCTGTTGTGAGGATTTCTTCACATAATTCCACATGGTTAAGAAACACCTCATAAGTAGGAACTAGCACGGCATTATATTTCCTTGCTAGCTTTCGAACAATTTCAACATAAGGAAGGAGTTTCAGATTCCCTTCTGAACGAACTTCTTCCTCTATGATCGTAGGTTCCATAAGAACGAGTTTCGCATTTGTGATAGTTGTGTCATCTAACAATCCTTCATAGATTTCCTCGAATTGCTCAGGAAAAACCTGCGTCATATCAGGATTGTCTAGTTGACGCCACACATCATTAATCCCTATAGAGATGGATAGAACATCTGGATCATTGGCGATAACATCCTCCATCCAGCGCTCTCTGAGATCTGTTATCCTATTTCCGTTTACACCTTTATTCACAATCCGAACATCGAGCCCCTCTGTTACTTGATCACGGATCATTCTCACATATCCGTAACCAAGGCCCTCAGAATCCTGTTTTCTACCTGAATCCGTAATGCTATCTCCAATGAATAACCACTTATTGTTCATCGTAAATATACTCCTCTTTTTTATAAGGTGTTACAGACCAATGTTCTTGAATGTCACTTTGTTCCGAGCATAGCCATGAGCTCGCGAATTTTTCGATATCCTCAATAACTCGTTCCATTACTTCAACTTCAATCGAAGCAATCGTTCCTTTTTGATCTGTTTTCTCATAAATCAGATCATGTTGGCCATCCATAAACTTCTGATAATAGTAGTCATTCTCCCAGAAACCGATAATGTTTGCGACATCATCTTTTTCCTTTGACCACCCCCCATATTGCGCTTTAAACCCACCGCAATCCTTTAATTCACTCCAGTATCTTTGTCCAGTAGAAAAAGTGTCACCCATGCCTTCTTTTATTTGGCATGTCATCATTTTAACGAACATTACGAATCACATCTCCTTGAAAATCGGGATGTCTGAAGCAATTTGTCGTGTGATCATTGATCATGCCAACAGCTTGCATGAAGCTATAAATAATGACTGGACCCACAAAAGTAAAACCTCTTTTTTTCAGATCTTTACTAACCTTTTTACTCAATTCTGTTTCTGCAGGAACTTCTACAATCGACTGCCAATGATTGATAATTGGATGTCCGTCAACAAAGCTCCATATGTATGACGAAAAAGATCCAAACTCTTTTTGTACCTCAAGAAAAGCTCTGGCATTCTTCACTGTGCCTCGAACCTTCAATTTATTTCGAATGATCCCTTCGTTCGCTAAAAGCTCCTGAATGTTGTTCTCATCGTATAGCGCTACTTTATCAACTTGAAAATGATCAAATGCTTCTCGGTAATTCTCTCTTCTTTTCAGGATCGTAATCCAGCTTAAACCAGCCTGGGCTCCTTCTAAAATTAACATCTCGAATAGTTTTTGATCATCATAGACAGGGATTCCCCATTCATGATCATGGTAGGATTTATAAATTTCTTCATTACTCACCCATTCACATCGCTCCATTATTTACCTCCTCCTATCTATACCATCTATTCTAACGCAGTTTTCTTCACTCCTCATACTATTGAATAACCTTAACTCCTTCAGCCATACTAAGTGGCGATAACAAAGGAGATGAGCCCGATGGCACAGGTGCTATATATCACAGTTAACCCAAAATCAGTAAAAGATTCTTTTAGTTTGAGTATCGGAGAAGCCTTCCTAACCACTTACCAAAAAGAAAAACCAAACGATGATATCCTTAAGCTTGATCTCTACAATATTGATATTCCTTACATTGATACAGATGTTTTTAATGGTTGGGGGAAGCTTCAGCAAGGCAATGAATTTGATCATCTGTCTGCAGATGAACAGCTCAAAGTCAGCAGAATCAATGACCTTACCGATCAATTTATCAAAGCAGATAAGTATGTATTTGTGACGCCGTTCTGGAATTTCAGCTTCCCTCCGAAATTAAAAGCGTACATCGATACGATCGCGATCGCTGGTAAAACATTCAACTATACCGCTGATGGACCTGTCGGTTTACTAACGGACAAGAAAGCCCTCCATATTCAGTCCAGGGGTGGAATTTATTCAGAAGGTCCGGCAAAAGAGATGGAATTCGGTGATCGCTACCTTCACGCAATCCTAAGTTTCCTCGGTATTCCAAGTATAGAATCGGTCATTGCAGAAGGAATGGCACAGATGCCTGAGAATGCAGAAGAAATCAAAGAAAAAGCGATAGAGGAAGCCAGAGAAGCTGCTATCAATTTCTAAATACTAAAAGTCAAACTAAAAAGCGCACTGTGGCGCTTTTTAGTCTTCTCTAATCACCTGATCAAGAGGAATCATCATACTGTAATCAAATGGGAAGCTCATTTCAGCCATGTTCTCTGTTTCAGGTGATTCGTCTTTCAATTTAAACTCCCCTGGAATTCCTTCAAGCGGAATATGTTTGGTGTGATCAAACATGTTTTCGCCTCCTTCCAATTGTAGTATGGTTGAAGGTCTTAGAAAATATGATAAAACACACACTTATTTCAAGTGGGGATAATTCCCTATTAAACTTCTAGAAGTTTGGACATATAATATTCATCCAAAAATTCATCTTCGATCAGTAAAGAATGTCTCTTCACACCTTCTACTTCAAAGCCAGCTTTTCTATACAAAGCCAATCCGGCTTCATTACGTGTGACAACGGTTAATTCAAGTCGATGGATCGCGTGATTCTTTGCCCATCGTTCTACTTCTTCAAATAGCTTTGAACCGATACCCTGACCTCGATACTCTTTCGTAATCCCAACGACTAAGTAGACAGCATGTTGATTTCGCTTCGCCTGGCCACCAAGTGCAATCAAATATCCGATCAATTTCCTAGATTCTTCTGCAACAATAATTCTTGAATGACGGTCCTTCTCTAACCTCTCAATCCGCCTGCGCTGCTCATCAACTGTCAGGCTTCTTTCTCCTGCCTCAAAGAGCATAAATGGTGCTTGTTTTTCAACTTCTGTTATTACTTGTACAAATGCCTCGGCATCATCTGGGCTGATTTGTCTAATTCTCACGTACTCGTCCTCTTTCCTAATCAAAGTATCTTTTTCGCAAGTTTATCACACGAAAAGCGCAAGCGCTCAGGTAGTCCCGACAAGCACTGGAACCTTTCATTCGGAACATGGTCTTTATGTTCTGACTGAAAGGTGAAGTGTCTCGAGGGACTGAGCGCTGGAGCTAGACATGAAAAGCGCAAGCGCCTTGTTTACCCGCGACAAGCTTAAGACGAGCTTCAATGTGGCGCTCTTTGCCACAATGATGCTTGACTTAAGACCTCGAGCGGGTAGGCGCTGGAGCTAGACACGAAAAGCGCAAGCGCTCAGGTAGTCCCGACAAGCACCGGAACTAGACTTCACTGAATGTTATAATTTCTTATCGTTTAGAAAAACGTGTATGAGATTCATACACGTTTCGATCTGACTCTTAATGTTCAGCGACTGGTTTCGACTTCTTTTCAAGCTTTCGAACTTCTTTCATAAGCTCTTTATAGCCGAGACGCGTTAATTCAAACTCTTCATTGACCATTTCATACTCAATCAATATGTCTCGCTTTGTTTCTGGAATATCATCATAAATGATTCGAAGTTCTTCGTTGATTTCAACAAGAGAACTTGATTCAACAGAGTCAATTCCTATTAGTTCAGCTACTAGTTTCATATCAGGCGTTTCTTTAATGAAAAGCCCTTTCTTGTCGATGACTGCTTTTTGAATTTTATCTTTAAACAGAATAATCTCCTGCTTAATGCGATTGCTTTCCGTTTCCTTTTGTTGTATTCGGTTTCGGTAGGTTTCTTTCTCTAGTTCATCAAGGTCGGCCTTGGAAAGAAGCTCTTCAAACAACATCGTTTTATCACTATTAATGCGTTCAAGTTCTCGTTCTTTTTCGGCTTCCTCGGTTGCTTCTGCATCGATAACAGGCTGGTCAAGAGAAAACGAGAGCTGCCCTTCATCAGTCAGTCCTGGTTCTTCGGTCGAGGTTGCAAACTCCTCGCCTCTTAATCTCGCATCGAAGTCCTGAATTTTTTTAATCACATAAAGCGAAACACCGACGCTAAGACAAGTAATAAACAGTCTGAACATAAATGGCGAAAAAGCTACAAGATATAATAATAGAATGAATCCGATAATTGTAAGTACAGTCAATGCTTTTTCTTTTCCTGTTTTTGCTTGCAGTGGCTGATCAAGTGTTGCAAGAAATTTCTTCATGGATGTCAACATCCTTACCTTTCACCTCTCTAATCAATCGTCATTCTCTTTAAGAGAACGAACGTTACCCGGAAGACTTACATTCCGGGTGCTATATTTATTCGCTACCCAAAATGATTTTATGAGGTTAGCTGAAACATTATTTCAAGGTCTAACCCTTTTCTTTCAGAATAAACATGAAAACAGAGATCACGTTTGTCCATGAAAGGGGTGATTCACAATTCATACCTTTTTTACGCAATGTTTGCATTGGCTTCTTAGCCTTGGATATCCCGGTATCGCCATTGCTCTTATGGTTGAGATTATTCCGAGTGAGCTCGTTCTTGCTTATGGTGGCTATATGGTATCTACAGGAACAATTCATTTCATCGGAGCTGTCGTAGCTGGAACGATTGGCGGCACGATCGCTCAACTTTTTTTGTACTGGCTAGGCCGATATGGCGGACGTTCATTTCTAGAAAAATACGGGAAGTACATGCTAATTTCGAAGCACCATCTTGTACTAGCCGAATCATGGTTTGAGCGAAATGGTGTTAGTATTATTTTCACCGCAAGGTTTATACCTGTCGTAAGACATGCCATTTCCATACCAGCAGGTATTGCGAAAATGTCACTTGTTCGTTTTACATTCTATACGGTTCTCGCTATAATTCCCTGGTCTATCCTCTTTTTGTACATCGGTTTCAAGTTAGGAAGTAACTGGCAACACATTCACTCAGCAGCCAAAGTCTACACAGCTCCCATCAGCATTGGTGCTGGGTTTTTCATTGTCTGCTATTGCTTGCTACTCTATTTTAAAAAACGCCGAACAGATTAAATGCTCTTCCATTCTCGGTCCAACATACTGAATAATAGAGAATTTCTCCAGCCATTTAACATTTTTAAGTGTTCGCGTAAAAGTCCTTCCTTCACCATTCCTATTTTTTCTAGCACTCTTTTCGATCCAATATTTTCAGGATTACATGTTGCACTTACTTTATGTAATTTAAGATCATCAAATGCGTAAGAGAGAAGCATTGTTGCTGCTTCTGTTGCAAACCCTTGCCCCCACCAATCAGGATGCAGAATATAAGAAATTTCCCCATATAAATTTGCCGCATCTCGAACATTCAATTCACATACTCCTATGACAGACTCACCTTCGAGAATGACATATGCAAACCGCTTACGGGGATTCAAGCTTGCATCTTCGATGATGGCATGTACATATGCTTGAGATTCACCTTCTGTATTTGGCCCCCAGGGTTGATACTGACATACCTCTTCAATAGACGCATATGAATGGACTGATTTCCAATCCTCTTGCCGTAACTCTCTAAGTTGAATTCTCGCCAAGCTAATCACTACCTTCCTACATTAACTTTTTCTGTAAAAAGTACTGCGTATGACCCTCAGGATGCCCTTCCACCTTCCCACAGATTTCATAGCCTTCCTTCAAGTAAAAACCAGGTGCTTGAAAACTAAAAGAGTCAAGAAGGATCAACCTACACTTCTTATCGACGGCAATTGTTTCGATTTGTTTCAGTAAAGCTCTACCGTGCCCACTGCCCCTTTTCCATTCCTCTACCCAGAGGAAATCGATATGAAGATGATGCCAAAACATAGTTGCAGATATTCCTCCAACCATTTCCCCATCTTCTTCAATAACAAATGCGACTGTTTCCAAAGGAGTTTTTTGATGTGTAAGCTGCTGTGAATTGTACTCAACGACTTTTCTTTTAATCAACTCTTTTGCGTCATCCTGTCTTTTCAACATCTAAACCACTCCTCATCTCAACGATCGAATTGTTTTTTTTATCGGTACCTCTTTCCCGCTTTCATATTCACAGGATACCTCAAAGGTACCTTCTTCAAAGAACTTAGGAAGCCTTTTTTTAAACCAATCTTGCATTGGTAATTCGTAAGCTGACCGACGTTTCACCCACTTTATGTCTCCCTCAGGCGGGGTAGCAAGGAGTGTCCCAGAATAGATCGTCGACACGTAATTAAATACAATGTAGCGATATTGCTCATCTCGAATGATAAATTCATCAATACCCTTAAATGTCAGATCACACGGATCTACAGTTAACCCTGTTTCTTCATAAAGCTCCCTTGCAGCACCTTCAGCAAAACTTTCCGAAAGCTCAATTTTTCCACCTGGTCCGATATAACCTGGAAATCCCGCTTCGGGAGGTCGATTTAATAAGAGAATCTCATCGGTTTCTTCATTATGTAGAATAACCATGGATAATAAGGTCGCACTAATGGTTTGCATGTTCCCCTCCTGTAAAATTAATAGGGTTGTATGCTGTCAGTATATACCAAAGTGTCGAATGAACCTATAGAGAATATTCACTAAACCCAAACAGTCCTCTTCTTCCAATTCTTTATCAAAAGGGTTGACTCATAGGGAAAAAAATACAGAGCCACTACTTTCTAAAGCCCACTATCCTTTTGAACACTATCTATCGGCATTGGAGGAATTTTTTTTTCGAAAGAGGGTATCTATATGGAAGAAGGAAGAACAAAGGTTACAAGGGGAGGTTCTATGCTTAACCACACTCATTACAGAGAACGTAAACCTATGGATCAACGACTAATCAATTGGTCTGTTGATCGTACAAACGAAAGTGACTTCAATGAAACGCAGCTTGCCATCGTTGAGTGTACTTGTACAAATAGCGACGGCGATGAACTACAGACAGTCAAAACACTAGAAATGTCACCAGAACACGATTCGTGGGAAGAATGGATGGATGAGTTAAAAAAGGATCGCTTTGAAATCATTCAGTGCCCAAGCTGTAACGTTTGGACAATTGACGATAATTAGAAAAAGGACCCAGCTCAATTTTTGAGCGAGGTCCTTTTCTATGATTTAATCCGGTAAACTATCCAACTCGATTGAAACGAAATCCATCAATCCTTTAATCATTGTTTCTGAGAAATCAAAATAGATCCCTGCTGCTTCATAAACCTCGGATAAGGATACCGAACTACCTAATGAAAGGGCACGATTATAGTTTTCCATTGCTTGCTCTGGGTTTTCACGATATTGACGATACATCTGAATTGCACCAAGCTGAGCAATCACATACTCGATATAATAGAATGGTACTTCAAAAATATGGAGAATCAATTGCCAGTGGTTTTGGATCCAATCTTCGTGCCCACTCCAATCGACGAAGGAAGAATCATACGTACGAGAAAGCTCCATAAATTTCTTATTTCGTTCTTCACTTGTGTGATTAGGATTTTCGTACATCCAGTGCTGGAATTGATCGACGACAATACCGTTTGGAAGAAAGAGAATCAGTCCTTCAAGCTGATCTTTCTTCGCTCTTAAGAGCTCCTTTTCATCGCTATACATCAAATGCCAGTGGTCCATTGTTAACAATTCCATCGTCATGCTAGCAAGTTCCGCTGATTCCATCGGAGTTTCCTGATAAGCTGACAGCATTTGATTTCGCTTGAAATCATTATGGATACAGTGTCCCATTTCATGAAGAAGTGTAATGAAATCATCCTGCGATTTCGTACTATTCATAAAGATAAAGGAAAGCTCTGAAACTGGAAGATACTCACAAAATCCACCCTGTGCTTTTCCTTTTCGGCTCTCGAGATCAAGGGCACCTTTCTCATTCATATCATTAAGAAGATAGGAGAATCGAGGTGAAAGCTGATCGAAGATATCAGACGTACCTTTAATGAGTTCGTCAGTTTGATCAAATGGTCGAAGTGGCTTTTTGTCCTTAGGAACAGCTCTCGTATCCCATGGTTTATACTCTGTTAGACCAAGTTCCTGTTGATGCTTCTTTTGCAGCTTTTCCTTAAGTGGAACAACATGCTTTCGTACTGCCTCGGCAAGCGCCTTACAATCATCTGGCGTATAATCAAAGCGTTCATACTTCTTGAACATATAATCTCGATAGTTATCAAGATTAACATTCTCAGCTTTCTGCTGACGAAGCTGTATGAGTTCGTCCATGATAGTTTGAAGGTCTTTCTTCTTCGTTAGAAGCGTATCAAAAATTTCTTCCATTGCACTTTTACGAATATCTCGATTTTCATCTTGCATCATCAAAAACATTTCGCTCAGGGTTTTCTCTTCGCCTTGCCAGTTAAAAGAAAGTGATCCGGTATGTTCGAAATATCCATTTACAATCCGGTCTTCGTCTATTTCTAATTCGATATTTTTCTCATTAAATAATTCAATCGCATTTTCTTTTCTTAGTAGAAATTGCTTATAATACTCCTTATTAAGCTCCAGTCGGTATGGTGATTCTTGAAATTTCTTATCAAATAACCCCTCATAACGTTTCACTAAAGGTTCAATATATTCTTGATCATGCTCTACTATTTTCTTCGCTTCAGCACTGGTACTATGGCACTGAAAATCAATATAGTGGCCATGAAGTCCTTCTGCTACACCATCCATTAATTTAGACAGACTCATAATCCATTTTTCAAGTTCGTCCGCTGAATGGATTGACTGATCTAAGAGTGATTGAAACTCTTCTTCTAATTTGGTCGGATTCTTGAAATCGAATTTTTCAACATAATATGTACTCATCAGCTTCCCCCTTATAATACGTTATGTACCCTTTAATAGCTTACCACAGAATATTCTGACAGAGCATATCATCTTTCTCATTAAGAATAGTATTAAGAAACTCTCTAAGCGCATTTTCAAAATTGAGGATAAAAGGATTGAATGATTACTTGAAAGTGGAAGTCGATGTAGGAATTTGATCGCCATTTCACAAGACTCTTTCAACATCGTCTCATAGATAAAAAATGGGCCCCCACCCCGTGGATGGGACCCCTCCTGTGTGGAAATAGAAGCATCCCATCCGTTGACGGGGCTTCATATATGCTCTACCCTTATGAAACTAAAGTCTAACGTCTTATTCCAATTTTTTTATAGAAAGTTTATCCATAAAGACAAGGAACAGCGAAATCCCCGAAGACCTTTACCCATCTTCCATTTCCACTTTTATAAAATAAGGTTAATTCCCCACTATACTAACCGCATCACCCTTAGATATTTCTCCAGGTACGATCACACGAGCATACATACCAAACAAATTATCGTGCTTTTGGACAAGATTCTTCAATAAAGCTGGTTGTTTCGTTCCAGTCCTCGGATCAACGGTAATAATCATACATCGTTCACATGGTTTAACCACTTCAATCTTAACTTCCGGTCCGATTTGAAGCGTCTTCCCTTCCCATTCCTTTTCAACAAAGGGCATCTTATCATACAAGCTAATCTCAAGGTTGGGGCGAAAGCGGCGTTTCTCCACATCATTTCCCAATGAATGAGATAGCGCTTCTAACGATGAATCGGTTACGAGCAATAAATGCTCCTCCTCAATCGCACCAATGGGTACACTTTCTGGGTGATAAGATATCTTTGATAGCTTCTTTAACGAACTTGTTTCGATTTCACTCAACCATTTTACGTCAGACCACTTATACTCTTGCCCCTCAGGTGTCATAATCAATGGTTCAGGGTAGGCATCCAAAGATTCTGGACCGCTAAATGATGCTTGATACTGCACAAGATTCGGAAACTGTGTAATTGTAAAAAAAGATTCTTTTTCATCTAATAGAGCATGGCTCCGATCCCCATACAATCCATAGTTCATCACCATTGTCTGTGTAACAGTCTCCCCTGTCATCGACTTTACTGGATGACGCGTTATTTCATTAATTGTCCCAACTTTCATTAATACCCTCCTTCCAATCGCTTTAGTATAGCCCACATGATAAAAATCTACTTATTCGCTATTTTACTAGTATAAACAATGAAAGATTTGCATAAAACTAGTAAAAACAATGAAAAAGGAGAGAATACAAATGGAAATAAAAGAATATTACTCCATTACCCTCTACAATGAAAACAGAAGAGCCATCTTTCGTTCTGAAGATGAATACGATAATTTTGATGAAGCACAGCGTGAAGGATTTGTACTTCTCCGTAATCATCCGAAAGCTGATTTATATTCCATTGAGCGCTTTTTCGCTGCGGAAGACATCTAAAGCGCTCTCTTCTTTTCAAATAGTTCATTTAATTGTTGATCAAGAGCCACTATTCTGGGATCACCAGCCATTAACAAACTAATTTCACTAATAATAGCTGAAATCTCATTTTCAATCAGCATCTTCTGCTCACTAGTAGTTTGACCAGAGCTAGAAGGGCTATTTTCTTGTGACCGATATTCTGATAGACTCATTTCCACTCTTCTCAGTTTGTGACCTTCAACTACAAGAAGTCTGTCACAAATTTGATCCATGAAGTATCGATCATGCGAAACAATGAGAATCGTCCCTCCAAATTGTTTCAGCGTTTCTTCAAGTTGCTCCCGTGTGTGTAAATCTAGATGATTCGTCGGTTCATCCAGAACAAGAATATCATAGTCGTTCATCAACATACGCGTTAGCTTAACCTTCGTGCGTTCCCCAAGACTTAATTGCGAGATTGGGACGTCCATTCGATTCCGCTCAATTCCCATTGATGCAAGAGTCGACTTCGCCCTGAATACGTCATCACGAGTGGCAAGATCAAGTACATTTTTCACCGTTTCTCCTTCAGGTAGATCCTGCACATCCTGGGATAGATAACCGATACGAAGCGAAGGACTCTTCCATATCTCTCCTTCACTTAAGGAGTCCTCCTCAAGAATAATGCGTAAGAAGGTTGTTTTGCCGCTCCCATTTTCACCATACAGTCCGATTCTTTCTCCATGTTTCATATAGAATGAGCTGTCTCGAAATAACCATCTCTCCCCAAAGCATTTACCAGCATTTTTCGCTTCTACTATCCTTTTACCATGCGTTCTGTTTGACTCGAATTGAAAACGAACTCTCTGCTCTTCTTCAGGTTCGACTACTTTATTGTTCTGTAGTTCCTTTTCAAGTCGCTTGCGCTTTGACTTGACCTGACTATCCATCTTCTTCGCCTTCATTCGATAATGTTCTTTATACCCTTCCTGTTTCGTAGATTGATTATGCGCCTTTTCAGACCAGTTCGACAATCCTGCAAGCTGATCCTCAATTCGGCGTTTTTCTTTTTGTTGAATGTGATAATGATGAAGGTTCTCTTCATATCTTCGCTGCTTTTCTTTCCGATATGCTGTGTAATTTCCAGAATAATCGGTGAGACATCCACTCTCAATTTCAACTATACGATTAACCGTTTGATCTAAAAAATAGCGATCATGTGAAATAACAAGAATGGCTCCTCTAAAATGTTCAAGTTCGCGAATCAGCCACTCAACACCTTTTAGATCAAGATGATTCGTGGGCTCATCAAGGATTAGTATTTCTGGTTGTGTAGCCCATATACCTGCGAGGGATCGCTTTAACTTTTCTCCTCCGCTTAACTTGTTCGAATCGGTTTCGTATTGAACATGATCAATTCCAAGCTGCTTCTGGTTCTTAATCAACAAACGAGTATTCTGTATCGGTTGAGTCACCTCTGCCTCATCAATCGACTGCCGTAAATATCCAATGGACCCATCTATCACAACGCTTCCCATATCTTGTTTTAGATCTCCAGCTATAATTTTTGCAAATGATGTTTTTCCTGCACCATTGGAGCCAACAATCCCTATTCGCTCTCCCTTATGGATAGCGACATTTACGTCCTCAAAAAGCGTTTTCTCACCAAATTTCTTTTTTAATCCTTTTATAGACAAGACGTTCATACATATCCCCCATTTAATTATATGATGTTTGACGGGGAGAAATAGAAAACTAAGCTTCTCGTTAAGAGATGGTGTGCGATAGCCTACGTTTTCGCTATACTTCTGGCCATAAACGATTTTATAGACCAAAAAAACCTCCCCACGTTAACCTGGAGAGGTATGTCATTCCGATTGTCAAACGAAGTTAGCTTTAGATGTGCATGCTTAATAAGCGCACTCCTGCTACCACGAATGGTCAAAAGGGCAGACTAATCCTATTCTCCAGAATATCAATTTCGCTATTCGAAAGTTGATCTAGAAAAATAAGATTAGTTGTCCATCGCTACTTAACCATTCCCTTCATTTTAAGTTAAACACTATTTTAAAGAATAATGAAAGCGATGTCAATAAGATCCATGTTGTTTCTGCATTCAAATTAGCACAGCGTAATATCCACTAATCATGACAATATACTGCTTTTTTCTACATTTTAGTACAAAAGGACCCTTTAATATCTGAATTCCGCTACCGATATTAGTAATAGTTAAGAAATACTTTCCAGTACAGCACCAAGTAGAAAGGGGTTCAGATTTTATTTAATGACAAAATTTAGTCGACTGTTTACATAGGAATATGAGAAATTCAATTTATGGAGGGGAAAAACATCGTGCGCAAAACTCTGATTACTTTTTTCACGGCCGTTATTCTATTAATTACAGGAATGAGTTTTCCTGAAATGTCATCAGCAAACAGCGATATGGAACGTATTAGTGGTGATACTAGAATAACAACCGCTATTGAAATCTCAAAAAAGGCTACACCTGGTAAACTAGCAACATCTGAAAAGGCAGTCGTGATAACACGTGCAGATATGCCTTTCGACGCATTAGCTAGCTCAAGTTTGGTTGGTGTAAAGCATGCACCTGTTCTACTTACCAATTCTAATACCCTAGATAAAAGAGTTCTAAACGAACTACAACGCCTCGATGCAAAAAAAGTGTACATACTTGGTGGGACAACGGCCATTAGTCAGCAAGTCGAAAATGAGCTGAACCAAAACTATGAGGTGTCAAGACTCGAAGGTTCTACCCGCTATGAAACGGCAGAGGCGATCAATAAAGCAGCGGGACTCAATCAATCTTCTACTGCCATCGTTGTAAACGGCAATCAAGTTGCTGATTCTCTGTCTGCTTCAAGTGTTGCTTCGATTAAAGGGTATCCAATCTATTTAACGACTGAAACAAAAGCACCTTCTCTTCCTTCTAGTGTTAAAAATGTTTATTTGATCGGTGGAGAAATTGTTCTTACAAACGATGTGAAAACGCAGTTAGAAGCGCAGGGAAAGAAAGTCGTTAGGCTCTCTGGGCAGAATCGCTTTCAAACCAATATCGCTGTTAATGATGCTTTCTTCTCCTCAAGCTCTTCTTTTGTAGTTGCTCGAGGAACTTCAATATGGCAGGACAAAGAAGATTATCCAGATGCCGTCGCAGCATCGACACTTTCTGAAAAGTTTAATATGCCTGTTGTCCTGTCGCACCATTCAAGCGTTATTCCTGACATTGAATCTTATCTCAGTCAACACGCTTCTTCCATCATGATATTAGGTGGAGAAAATGCTCTTCCTTCAAAAGTTACGGACGCATATAAAATGAAAGATAAAGTAGAAGAGGTTGTTCTTGAGAAAGCGATCGTTACAGCGTCTAGCTTAAACGTTCGAACAGCTCCTATGATGTCTGGTACGAAAGTTGGCGCTCTTCTACGTAATACTGAAGTTGAAATCTATGGATATGAAGGTGATTGGGCAAAAATTAAGTACCATGGTCAAACTGCTTACGTCCATAGCGGCTATTTAATTAAGAAAAGTAGCAACCTGCTCAGCAATCTCACCCTTGTCGTCGACGCCGGGCATGGCGATCACGACCCTGGTGCACATAGAGACAAGCTTGTTGAAAAAGATATTAATTTAGACGTCGCACTTTACCTTGAGAAGAAACTCAAGTCAGCGGGTGCTAATGTCGTGATGACACGTAGAGATGATACATTTCTTGAACTAAGAGAACGGTCAAATATAGCCAATAATTTGAATGCCGATGCGTTTATTAGCGTTCATACAAACGCTGCAAGTGAAGCTGCTCATGGTATTGAAACATATTGGTATGATAAATATAGCTCTTCAGAAAGTAAAGCCCTTGCAGAAAGCATTCAAAAACGCTTAATCGAAGTAACCGAAGCCAGCAACCGGGGTGTAAAAAACCAGAGTTTCTCTGTTATTCGTGAATCTAAGATGGCAAGTGTTCTAGTTGAAGTAGGGTTCTTAACGAATGATGAAGAATACAAACTACTACTCACACAATCTTATCGTGAAGAACTGGCTGATGGAATTTACCAGGGTGTTCTTGATTACTATAAAAAGAAATAAGTACCATCTTCATAGAAGAAGGAGCCCCGATTTGGAGCTCCTTTTTTGTTTGATCTCCTACTATTTATAACCCCAGGCCAATCGATGTTTGGTTGGTGTATGAGGTATAGGCAATTAATTGATTAATTTCAACGATTTCTTTTTCAGTGTAACCATCGTTCTTTAACTTCTGTAGATCTTCTTTATCCAGAGCAGCCGGGCTAGCCACAAGCTTCTCAGCATAGCTCAAAATATGTTTTAAATGAACTGAAAAACATTTAGAGCTCATGTAATCATTAAATTCTTCAAGTATTGTTTCATTACCACTAACCTCTTTCAGTAATGCACCATGCCCATTGTAACAGAACTCGCATCCGTTCAATTTAGATACGAATACCACGACTGCTTCCGTTTCTAATTCATTCAATACTCCTGCTTTTACAGCAGATGCTAATGGCATAAATGCCGAGAAAATATCAGGGCTTTTTGCAATGAGGCGATTAAAAACTGGAACTGGTTGTTCAAGATCTTCATAGATAGGCATATTTCTTAAATCTGATTGTTTGGCGGGTTTAATCCATGGCATCTTCTATCATCCTTTCAATTGTCCATAACTGATCATAACAAATTTTATATCAATCACAAAAAAGTCCAATTGCATTGAAAACGCAATTGGGCTTTTGTGTCCTAGAATTGTTCTTTCTTCATCCGACGATATTTTCCGATCATCGCATAAAAGACTGGTACGAAAACGAGAGTTAATAAAGTGGAAGTGGTTAATCCACCTATTACTGTTATCGCGAGTCCCTTTGATATCAGACCTGATGCTGAATTTGAAAGCGCGAGAGGAATAAGGGCGAAAATTGTTGCGAGAGCCGTCATAATGATTGGACGCAATCTCACTTTCGCAGCTTCAACTAAAGCCTCTGTCAGTTCTAACCCATTCATTCGATTCTTTTCAACTCGATCAAGCAATACTACTGCGTTCGTGACAACAATACCGATTAGCATGAGCATTCCGATCATTGCGCTCATGGAGAGCGTCTGACCTGCAATAAGTAGCCCCGCTAATGATCCGATTGGTACAAATATTAGTGAGGATAGAATCACAATCGGTGTAATAATTCCTCTAAAGGTTAGACTTAAGACAAAAAATACGAGTAGGATCGCTGCAATCATCGCAAGTCCCAGGTCAGCGAAGCCATCATTAATCATCTCCTGGCCACCGCCAACTTCCACTTCAACGCCTTCTGGTAATGAAAGCACACTAAGGTCTTCTTCAACAGATTGTGAAATTTGTGCTGTATCATCTGACTTAATATCAGCTGAAATGGCAGCAGACGTTCTACCATCATCATGATAAAGTGTTACTGGTGCCGTCGTTTCTTTAATTGAGGCGACATCTGATAATGATTTACTTCCATTTGCAGTTGGAATCTGAAGTTCTTCCAACGCCTGCTTCGATGTCACTTCTTCACCATAAGACAGCGACATCTCCCACTCGTGGTCATCGATTTCAATTGTCCCTCCATCAAGTGGCTGCAAACGACTGTTTACAAGTTGCATGACTTGGAATGGGCTAACATTCGCTTCTTCACCTTCTTCAGTAAGCGACATTGTCCACTTCGGTTGAACTTCTTCGAGGTTGTTCGAAACGTTTGTTAACTCACTGTCCTGTGTTAGGAGTTCCTCGACCTGAGTAGCTGCTTCTGTTAACTTCTCCTGGTCGTCTCCATACAAACTAACATCAATCGTATTCCCACTCGGTGGACCTTCCTGTTGTACTTCTGTTGCTTTAACCGTGCCTTCTTCATAATCTTCTTCTACAATGTTCTGTACATCCTTTTCATACGCCTCCATTGTACTTTGAAGGCCATCACTGTTCGCTAGCTTTATAAAGACAGTCGTTTCATTATCCTTTGACTGCCCTCCACCACCAGGCACTGGACTGCTGGATATTCCGATTGATACCTGGCTGTAGTCGATCTCTGTTTTTCCATCCAAATAATCTTCTATTTTACTCGCAACTCCATTTGTATCTTCAAGCTGAGTTGTAGCCGGTAGCGCAACATCAAGCTCAAATGAATCACTTTCCCCAGCCGGTAAGAACGACACCCCGAGTGCCGGTATCATTGCAAGAGAACCTGCTAGTAATACAACGGATGTCACGATAACGAGCGCTTTTTTCTTAAGTGCTCCTCTTATAAAACGTTCATATAATTTACTTAATCTTGATTCCTTTTCGTGATGCTTCACTTTCTTAAAGAACGCACTCCCGAGAACCGGAATCAACATTAGTGCAACTAGGAGTGAAATCGAGATCGAGAAGACGACAGCCAGACTAAATGGTCTGAAGAATTCACCAAGTATCCCTCCAACAAAAGCAAGTGGCAAGAAGACAACGAGTGTTGCAATTGTAGAAGAAGCGATCGCCCCCAATACTTCTTTTGTAGCATAGTAGGTTAATGCTTTATTGGACAACTCTTCTTTATTTTCCTGACGCCACCTATATATATTTTCAATGACGACAATACTATCATCTACAATTCGCCCGACGGCAACTGCAAGGCCACCTAGCGTCATGATATTCAACGTGTACCCGAACTGATCGAGCAGTCCAATTGTTCCTAGAATAGAAATAGGAAGAGAAATAATCGCAATTATGGTTGCTCGAATATTCCGTAAGAACAATAGAATGACAATGACCGTAAATAGTGCGCCAAACCCACCTTCTTTAAGTAGAGAAGAAATTGATTTTTCTACTTCTTCACCCTGATCAAGAATGGTGAATAACGCCACATCATCTGTTTCATATTCGCCGAGTACTTCTTTCACACGGTCTACAACGTCCTTTGTATTTTCATCCTGTCTTTTTGTTACCTGAATTAAGAAGCTTTCCTGTCCATTAAATCGAGATATTTCATTCTTCTCTTTTGCTTCCGTTACTTCAGCAAAATCTTCAAGTACAATCTCCTGATTTTTTTGAGGTTTTTGCGCTACACTTTGTGGAGGATTTTGCTGTGAGCCTTGTGATGACTGATTGCTTTGCATATTAAATTTCGTGTTTTTAAGTTTATTAAGAGAATCAATAGAGCCTTGAAGTTTTACTGGGATCGTCGTCTCTTCTTCTTCCACAGATCCAAGTGGTAAGCTATACTCCTTCTCCTTTAACTTATCTTTAATATCATTTAATGTCAGGCCGTACTCACTTGCCTTCTCTTCATCCACTTTAATAGAGAGCGTCGTTTTTTTCGTACCGCTCAAGCTGACGTTATTAACTCCTTCTAGCCCCTCAAGTTCTGGTACGATTACATCTTCTAATTTTTTTTGAAGTTCATCTGCATCTTCGGATGAAAGGGCAGCTTCGTATACAGGTCTCGCCCCTGCTGACATACTAATCACTTCAACCTCAGCTTCCTCTGGGAGATCCGCTTTGGAAACAATATCTTCAAGCTCTCGTTTCGTTTCCTCTATATCTGTACCAAACGGATAAACGAGAGAGATCATACTGGCATTTTCAGAAGACGTACTCGTTAAATTATCGTATTTTGTACTATTCTCCAGCGAGTTCTCAATAGGTGTAGTGACTTTTTGTTCGACTGCTTCCGTAGAACCTCCTGGGTACACCCCCTGAATAATTAAAGCCGGAAAGGTAACATCTGGGTAAGTCTCAACCTTAATTTGATTGGTTGAAATAATTCCCGCCGCAAGAACAAGAATAGTTAGTAATAATACTCCAATCGAATTTTTTAAGCTAAATCTAGTAAGAAATTTCAAATCACTCACTCCTTTCTTTATCTGACCTCAGTATACAAAGGTAAAATGAACGCACTATGAACAAAACGAATAAATTTTTGATAGTATCCCCAACTTGATAGATCTGCACTTCGAATAGAAAAGCGCAAAGAAACATTTACGTTTCTTTGCGCTCCATCCGTTTAGGGAGAATAACGGTTATCGTCGTACCATGTCCGACCTTGCTCTTAAGCGAAAGATGCCCCTGATGAAGGTGAACAATCCGTTGAACGATCGCAAGACCAAGTCCACTTCCTCCATTACTTGATCTCGCTTTATCCGCTTTATAAAAACGTTCAAATATATGCTCCTGATCTTCTTCCGAAATACCGCAGCCCGTATCACTCACTTCAATAACAACTTCTCCTGATTTCTCCTTCATATGAAGAGATAATACTCCATTCGATTCAGTATACCGAATACTATTTGATATTAAATTTATCCAAACCTGGCTGAGCTGATCATAATCTGCTTCAATTTGAACTGGCAACAATTCAAGCTCAACCTCAAGGTTTTTTGAGGACCACATTGCTTCAAGAGATACAATGACTTCCCTTAGCTGTTCATCAAGTGAATAGACTCTAAGTTGAAACGATGGATAACCCGCATCCAGTGTGGCCATTTTTAAAAGGTTTTCACTTAATTTCGATAAGCGCTGTGTCTCTTTTTGAATAATCCTTAGGTATTTTTTTCTCTCATCTTCATCTAACATGCCATCCTGTAATACTTTGGCATACCCTCCTATTGAAGTAAGGGGGGATTGAATTTCATGAGACACATTTGCTACGAACTCCTGACGCATTTCCTCCAGATGAGATAAATCATGTGCCATATAATCAAAGCTTCTGGATAGGTCACCGAACTCATCCATGCGCTTACTATTCATACGAACCGAGAAATCTCCTACAGCGACTTTTTTCGTTGCTTCTGTCAGCCGTAGAATAGGACGAACAACAAACCTCATTAACACAGCAAAAATAGACCCACCGATCAGCAGGACAAGTAATAACGTCGTGAGCAAAATTCGTTTGATTGTATTCTCTTCTAAAGAAAAATCCGGTTTTATAAATAAAGCATAACGATTTCCTTGATCCTGAAAGGGTAAACCGATATTAACTTTTGATGGAGGAGAGGCAGACTTTATATCCGCTCGAATCACACCACCGTTAAGGACCTTTTCTATTTGCTCCTTCTCAAGTCCCCATAGGTTATTTTCATAGTTTGGAGAGACGGCATCACCAGATTCATCGAAAAGAATTAGTTTATAATTAAATGTTGGCGTGTTCTCTACAAACTCAGCGGGGTCTGTATAGTTAGATTTCTCGTACAATGATATTGTCTGACGCCCAACCTCCGTAATATCTTTCTGCAGTCGTTCTCGTATTGTATCTAGATAGAATACATTCATAATAATAAATGACAGAATAAGACTGACAATCACGACCCCAATGTAAATTAACACACTCCTCAAGTAGATTGATCTTCTCATGTCGATTCCTCCAACCGATAGCCAAGTCCACGCATCGTCTTAATTTCAAAAGGAATTTCTCTGTCGGCAAAACGTTCTCTCAAACGCTTTATATGAACATCTACCGTTCGTTCATCTCCGTGAAAATCATAGCCCCATACGGATTCGATCAATTGATTTCTAGTAAAAATTCGACCTGATGCACTCAATAACTTATATAAAAGTTCAAATTCTTTCTTGGGAAGTGTAAGCTGCTCATCTCCTAAAGAGACTGTATACGAACTAGAATCCATTTCAAAGTTACCAATTGTTATTTTGAGAGAAGAATGAACCTGGTATCTTCTTAATAGCGCTTTAACCCTCATCACCAATTCGACAGGGTCGAATGGCTTCACAACGTAATCATCTGTACCAAGTGTGAATCCTTTCACTTTGTCTTCTGCCTGTCCTCTTGCTGAAACCATTAGAACCGGAATATCATAGAACTCCCTAATCTCTTCACACAATTGCCAACCATCCACATTTGGCATCATAACATCAATGACCGCAAGATCGATGTTGTTATTCTCAAGTATATGAATGGCTTCTTGACCATCAAATGCCCTCTTAATGAGGAAACCTTCTTTCTTTATGTATAGTGCGATAAGCTCTAGTATATTGACGTCATCATCTGCAATTAAAATAGTAATCATACTTGATTTCCTCCTTCTTTATCTCTCCTATAGTTTATACCTCAAACATGAACGCAAGATGAACATATTTATCCATTATTTAAAGCCGTTTATTATCGAAAATGATAAAATAAAGTCGAAGTATATTGAGAATGTTACGAGGTGTTTACCAGTGCAACTAATTCAGGACTTTTTTGTTAATATGATGATTATGCTTGCTCTACTTTTTATTTATTTTCAATTATTTAGAGAAGAGAACTTAACAGTCACGTCCTCCACGAAAAGAAAAGTATTGAGCGGTTTATATGCAGGAATGATTGGTATCTTCCTTATGATCTTTAGCATTCAGGTCGACGCTTCAACTATTGTCGATTTAAGGCACATTCCCTTACTCCTTGTTACCATGTATGGAGGTGCATTACCTGGCTTCGTTGCACTGGCCGTTATTCAGATCAGTCGCTTTATTATCGGAGTAAATCTTTCATCTTTCGTTTCTTTTGGTCTATTGTCAACATTGTATATTGGATATTTACTACTACGTAGATGGAAGGCAGAAATAGTCATTAAAGCTTCACGATGTTACTTTACTCGAATATGATCTTTAGCTTTATAATCGTTTATACTCTATTGAAAATGACTACTCTTACGAATGAAATAAACCTTCTATACTGGATCGCTTCAATCGTTACCGGTTTAATGGCGATCTACACCACTGAGCATCTACGAAAAATGAACGATTTATTCATTCAGTACAAGCAGAGTGCGACGATTGATCCGTTAACTGGACTTAACAATGTTAGAAGCTTTGATGAAGCGTTAAATGCAGCTATTCAGGACACTTTTTCTTCTAAACAAAAGCCGCTCTCTTTACTCGTCGTCGATATCGACTTCTTTAAGCATGTAAACGACACATATGGCCATCCTGCCGGCGATTCTGTTCTCCAGCAATTTGGTGTAATCTTAAGAAATGCCGCGCGCATGGAGGATATTGTATCAAGAAATGGAGGGGAAGAGTTCACGCTATTATTAAGAAATTGCCCTCATTCGGAGGCTCTTGAAATGGCGGAAAAACTTCGTTCGTCCATAGAGAAAAAAACTTTCGGAGTGAAACAAGGTGGTGACTTACACATCACTGCATCGATCGGGGTAAGTACATACCCTGAAACGGTCGCTTCTTCAGAATATCTCTATAGTGAGGCAGACCAGGCTCTGTATAAGGCAAAGCGAACGGGACGTAATCGTGTATGTTCAAATGAGACACAAAAAAAAGCAAAGGAACTTCAAAAAGAAGGCATTTAGTTCCTTCTTTTTAATTGGCTGTTTCGTAGAAATTGCTGCGATAAGAGTAGTGGTTAACTTCTACTTTAGAAAGCTCACTTTCCACGAGGCGGTGGTAATCCCTCTTCAGCGAGAGTTCGATAACTAATGTCTTCGTTAAAATACCTTTTAACTACTTCGTGCTTTTCATAGAATGAAAACTTCCTCAACTAAAACAACCCCCAATCTTAGAATTGTGTCCAACAATTGGGGGTCGCTTCATTTGTGCGCCGAGGAGGCTCAGCACCCGCCCCGCAGAAAGCGGGAAGAGCGGAAATCCCCACTCGTATAGCATCAATGTTTAAGAAAAGAGCCTTTAGGAAAGAGTTTTTCACTTTGATAATAACGCACCAAGAGCGCCACTATATTGACCGTTCTGAGGGAATATAGTGCGAATGCCAAAATGCTCATCAAACTGTTGCACCAGTTGTTCAAACCCTGGATTCGATTGAAAAGTAGAACCGATAAAAACTATGGTTTGAGATTGTATACTTCTGGCAAAAGGAATCGCCACCATTAACAGCGCTTCCGCTATCATTCCAACTAAACAAGCTAGAATATCTTCTTCTCTTAATTCTCTCCTTTTCAGCTGGTCCAAAAAACCGAAGTTACTTGCTGTCAGATTACCATCAATAGGAGATTCTTCTCCGTCATAAATATTCTTAACCTTTAAATCTATCCCATCACGAACCCCTTTCTCTGCAAGCTCCACTATCTTTTCAAAATCATGATGACCTGTTAACAGATAGGCAAGGCCCATGAGCGTGCCACCACCTATACCGCTCCCACCAAGACGATCTGAAGAAGTGTCATTCATCGAATGAATCGACGTTCCTGTACCGACATTTACAATCAAAAAACCTTCTGGTAATTGAATGCTGTTATTTTTTAATATCGTACGAATTCCGTTGGCCATAGCCTGAAATTCATTAATCATTTCAACGCTATTGTCAACGAGCTTTGCGACAGCTTTTTGCTTTCCGCCAGTCACCATCAAAATGGCTTCAGGATGAAATTCTTTTATCCATATTGCAAGATCTTCTAACTTACTCGTTAAAAAGGTTTGAAAGTGATAGTCTCCTTCGATTTTATGAGCCGTCTTAATCAGCGTACCACCTGCATCAATTCCGATTACTTTTGTCATACTACACCTGCTTTCTTAGCCTTGATAGCTATTAATAAGGTAACTAAACCTAACCTATAGGGGTTTCCACGGGTATAAGATTAAAATAAGCAGAAAATTTCCAAACCATTGAAATCCCCTGTTGCTAAGTAGCAACAGGGGATTTCAATTGGCTAGTTTCAATTTAAAAAGGAAACTTAGGGAGGTGGATTACCACTCTCGTTCCTTCACCAGGTTGACTCTCAATCTGAATTTCGCCTTGATGTTCACTAATAATTTTGTTGCTCATCGTCATTCCTAGTCCAATCCCCTTTTCTTTATTCGTATAGAAAGGAACCCCAATTCGCTCGAGTCGCTCCTCCTCCATCCCGATACCATTATCCTGAATGACAATACATACCTTATTCCTCTGTTCTTCAAGAATCACGTTAATTTGTCCATCCTGTTCGATTGCTTCAACTGCATTCTTGAGTATATTAATAAACACCTGCTTCATTTGATTTCTCTGGCAGCGAATAACGATTGTTTTGAGCTGACTATTAATATTAATTCTTATATTTTTTGAAGAAGCCTGTGGAGTGAGAAATGATATGGCGTTCTTTACTAGCTTTAGCAAGCTAACTTCAGAAATATCTCCTGCTTCCGGCTTAGCTAAGGAAATAAAGCCGTCTACAACTTCTTCAATTTTGCTGAGCTCATCTTCAATTATTTTATGATACGACCGTTCACTATCACCTGCATCTCTTGCAAGTAAGTTTACAAAACCTTTAATAGAAGTGAGCGGATTTCGAATTTCATGAGCAAACCCAGCTGCAACATCTCCAATGATCGTTAATTTTTCGTTATTTTCTCTATACTGCTCTAACTTAATTTTTTCAGTTATATCCCTCGAGATGAAAACAAAGTGATTGACTTCACCATCATCATCTACAACTGCCATACCTTTTGCTTCCAACATAAGCACTTGACCAGAAGCGTGAAGTTTACGATAAATCGTCGTAACAGGTTCTTTCGTATCCTTTAATTGCTGAATGACATTCTGGCAAGTATCATTATCTTCTGAATGAATAAATGTCAGAATATCATTCCCCACCACTTCTTCTTGTTCATAACCTAGTAGCGACTTGTAAGATGGTGACGCGTAGACAACAATGCCTTCCTGGTTCATCATACAAATTAAATCGTTACTATGCTCTAGAATGACTCTGTGTTTTCTTTCACTTAAACGCAATTTTGTTTCAGCAAGATGTCGTTCAGTTACATCTCTCGAAACGACAATAAAACTTGTATCATTGTCATTTGAAATACACGTTACTTGCGATTCAATGTACCGATAAGTGTTATCTTTTCTCTGCAATCGATATTGTATTGTTAGAGGAATTCTATCTTTAATAAGTTTGGAAAATTCCTTTTTAACGAATTCTATATCATCTTTATGGACATATTTAATTGAGCTCTGACCGATTTCGTTCTGAAGTCCGTCCTTTGAAAAATCCCTATATGAGGGTGAAACATATAGTAAGTTTCCCCTACGGTCCAGTAGACTGACGATTTCATTCATATTCTCGGTAATAAGCTGATAGTGCTGAAGAGTTTCTTGTACGAACACAGTGTCTTGATCTACTTTTCTAACAATTGCAGCCGTTTGTCCGAGAGAATTCTCAACTGGAATCGCGGTAATTTCTAGTACCAGGATGCTCCCATCTTTCTTTATCCACTTCTGTTTCAATACTCCAGGGTTAATGCCATTAATAGAAGCCCGTATTCTCTCAGAAACGATGCTATGGTCCGATGGATGAATAATTTCCCAAATTGACTTTCCTTCAATCTCACTAAAATCCTCATAACCAAGCAATTTAAGAGCAGAATGATTAAAATATAGCCACCTACTATCCTTTTGAACGACAAAGGGTGTAGTAGTATCTTCAAAGAACTTCACTACATCTGCCAGTGTATCCCTCAAATCCTTTGTATGGTTTTCAGGAGGAGGGCTCGAGCTTATAACTGTTGTTTGGATATGTTTGTAAGTCATAGCTTCTCCTTTTGTGATTTGATCATGAAGCACCCGGGTTTGCAGGATATCAGGACTTAGAAATATCTTCTTGATACACCTCAAAATTCCTGCTTTTTTGACTTTAATGAATAAAAAAACCTCTCTTTATGAGAGGTTTAAGAAAGCAATTAATAATGAGAAAACTTTTTTCCCTTTGAACCATGTTTTAAGAACTTCGATATCTTTAAATGCTCCAGACGTTACTTTTTCCCGACGTTCCTGTAGTAAGACAAAAATAAGCAATATATCCTTTGGGTAACTGCCCTTTTACCTCTTCTTGAACCTCAAGCTTCGCTCATGTTTCTTTATAAGCACAGAAAATCTCTCCAATTAAAAGTGATTTTCCCAATCCCATTCTCTTCAACAAGATGTCCCCTAGCTATTGTCTTTTGAGCAGGGTACTAGACTTTCACATTGTCGATAACTTTCACAATCATAGTTTTGCTCTAATTAAGGATTTTCATTATTTGGTTGCCATATGCGTCTTTTTCTTCTCTAATCACATTTTCTCTCGGAACCATTGCCGTCCGAAGTTGACGATACTTCGCTGATCGATTAGCTTGCAAACTCCGCGACCGATTTTCATTGTCCTATAATTTTCAGTGCTTTCATACGAATATCCAATCTTCTCAAAGCAATCCGCATCATAATCAAGCTCCTCATATGTTTTCCATACACGCTCCCCACCTTCAATAAGTGCTGCTGATTTTTTCACGCGAGACTTTTTGGCGACATGTTCCGCTAAATGAAGTGAAGTATTGCTCTCATGATCTACTCCGATCATAAGGATTTTCCCTTCAAGATCATATAGTTTAGCAAGTGGTGAATCAGGTCCAAAACCTTCTGTTAAGGGCTGATTTTCTATAATATAAGCTTTATGCTTTCCCCAGGACGCAAAGGAATACATTGGATGCTCGCTTCTTTCAACTCCAGGAAAACGTCTGAAAAGCTCTGCTACAGCACCCATCCCCCTTGTTGGTGTTGTCTCCCTACAAAAAGGTGGTATCGTTTCACGAATAATCGGCCACCAGGATTCTGGAACTGGTGGGTTCATCCATTCTGCTGGGTCTGAGTTACTAGCTGATTGGGCTGGCATAACAATCGTCCCTTCATCTCCTACAGTGAGCATTAACGCCCGAATAACAGATTCTGCTCCACCAGAAACCCATCCTAGCGAACTTAAGGAGGAATGAACGATTAATGTCATTCCCTTTTTCACTCCTAATTCTCTAAAACCGGCTACAAGGCTATCAATTGTTTGAGGCATACATACCGCTTCCACAGCTTTCTTTTCAGTCATTATTCTTCCTCCAGTAATAATGTTTCATATAATTGTTCACGGCTAACCTTAAGTTTTTCTTTCTCTTCTAGAAGTTTTTGTAGTTCTCCATAATTAGTTGCTTGTTCAAGCTTTTGTTCGATGTGAAAAAGATTCATTTCAAGCTCATCTACCTGTTGTTCGGTCGATACCTTTCTACGTTCATTGTTTTTCAACCTTTCTTTTTTGGGCTCTTTCTTTACACGCTTATTTAACCTGTCTTCCATCGATTCTTTATGTTTAATTTTCGCTTGACTATATGAATGAATGTAGCGATGAAGTTTGCCATCTTCTAGCCAATACGTAATAGGAAAACATTTATTTAGAAGGTAGCGATCGTGTGAGACACAAATAATCGTACCCGGAAACCTTTCAAGCGCATCTTCCAATACTTCTCTTGAATCAATATCAAGATGATTTGTAGGTTCATCCAGGACTAATAAATTAATGTCCTTACTCATCAGTTGCGCTAGGCGGAGCCGCATTTTCTCACCCCCACTTAGAGATGATATTTTTGCAAAGACGCCATATCCATAGAATAAGAATCTCGCAAGCTCATGCCTTGCATCGCCTTCAGAAACTTTTGCTGTTTCACGATAGACATCAAGTACTCGTTCATCCCCTCGATCTTCTAGAACATGTTGTGAAAGATATCCTATCTTTACGCTTCCCCCCTGAACGACCTTCCCTTTATCAGGTTGCATTTTACCGAGCAGAACTTTCAACAATGTTGTTTTTCCACTTCCATTTCTACCTACGATCGCTACTCTCTCTTTGTACCGAACATGCCACTCAACCTGTGATAGCAACTGCTTTCCAACATAACCTGCTGAAACACTTTCAAACGTCACTACATCTTTTCCACTTCTTTCATGCATATCAAATTCTAGACCCATTTTTCTTCGTTCAAGAACCGGGCGCTTAATCTTGTTCATCCGCTCTAGTGCCCGTTCCATATTTCTAGCTCGTTTATGCAAAGCAGCATTCGGCGGATTCGCTTGATTGGCCCATTCCTTGAGACGTTTGATCGCTTCCTTCATTTTCTTAATCTTCTTTTGCTGTTCTTGAAACGCTGCAAATTCAGCAAGCAGCACTTCTTCTTTTTGTTTTACAAATTCACTATAAGACCCTTGATAGACGGTAAGCTCTCCATCTTCAAGATCCATTATTTTTGTAACGACTTCATCAAGAAAATACCGATCATGTGAGATGATTAATACCGTCCCGCGATAGTGATTCAAAAAGACTTCTAGCCATTCGACCGCTTCAACATCGAGATGATTCGTTGGTTCATCAAGCAATAGCATCTCTGGCTCTTGTAGGAGTAGCAAGCCAAGCGTCACTTTTGTTTTCTCACCGCCACTCAACTGATCAAATGAAGCAGATAGCAAATCCTGAATCCCGAGGCCATTCGCCACATTTTGGATTTCGGACTCTATTTCATATCCGCCCTTTCTCGTAAACTCATCAAGTAATTGGCCATACTCCTTTAGTAAACGATCGCTTTCATCACCATTAGCCATTTGAGACTCGAGATGACGCATCCGTTCAGCCATCTCTTCAAGATGTTTAAAAGCAAACTTCAAAACGCTCTTCACTGAATAACCTGGGTATTCAGGCACCTGTGCAAGATAGCCAATCTTCGTTCCTTTTTTATAATGAATGTTACCCGTATCCACATTCTCTATTCCAGCTAATAATTGAAAAAGAGTCGTTTTCCCACTCCCATTTCTCCCAACGATTCCAACACGGTCTTGCTCATTAACCTCAAATGTAATCTCTTCAAAAATGCTATTTCCACCTAACATTTTGCTAATTGATTGTGCCGAACAAACCATCATTTGTATCCCACCTCTTTAGTTTAGAAAAACATCGTACCAGCTCTACCTATCCCTACATGATTTTCTCTTTAAAGAACTAAGTTGAATCCTAATAAAATAAAAAAAGCCACAGATAAGGAGGGTCCTCACCTGTGGCTAATTCTGGCATTTTTCTATAAGTTAAGACTTTAGGTGAACTAAAGATTCTTAACCTATACAAAAAGAGAACGGCACAAATTGCCGCTCTCTTTTCCTGTAACTAATTTATTCCGCCTGAAGCAGGGTAAGAGAGCCTTACGCTTTGTTTCGTATGAAGTTGCTGAATTTGGACAGACTTGTCCCTTGAGCAGCTTCTTCATGAAAAATCGCACGGCAAATTGATACATATTCCATGAATTCCGTACGAACAAAAGCGTTTGACATCTCTTCCTCACCTCCTCAATTTAATAATTCCATTTTATCTGAATGGTCTGATAAAATCAACCCTCAGCAACACGTAAGCCAATAACTGAAATAACGATACACGTAATCAAGAAGATCTGCATACGGTTTTTTGGTTCCTTAAACCAGTACATGCCGATTAAGACACTACCCGCTGATCCAATTCCCGTCCAAATCGCGTAAGCCGTCCCTATTGGAAGAACTTTAAGTGCCAATGAAAGCATGAAAAAACTTAGTCCTCCAAACAGAATTGTAAAAACGGAAGGCTTGAGCTTTGTGAATCCTTCAGATAATTTCAAACTAACGACTCCTCCAACTTCACCAAAGCCAGCAATTAATAAGACGATCCATGCCATTCTATATACCCCCTATACCTCTTCCGCATTTAACTTCAATCCTATAATAGAAGAAATGAGGAGCAAAATAAAAAATACTTTAATTAGACTGATCGATTCATCCAAAAACAGCATACCGATTACAGCAGTACCAGCTGCTCCAAGTCCAGTAAAAATTGCATATGCTGTTCCAACTGGTAAATACTTTAACGCTTTTGAAAAAAAGTAGAAACTTGTCGCTATTCCAATGATTGTTAGTGCGCTAATGACAGGATGACTAAAACCATCAGAATACTTTAACCCAATCGCCCATAGAATCTCCATCAGTCCACCAATTACAAGATACAACCACGCCATATGACTTTCCCTCCATCCTATCTGTGCACACCGCCAAGGAACATGGCCCACGAATTCTCTAAACGCTTTTTATGTTCCTCTGGTGAATAATAGAATACTTGCTCGAATACACCGTCCAACAAGCATAAATAAGCATCAAAAACACGTTCCCAATCTTCTATATGATCCAAATGAACAAGTATGGATCGAATGACAGTTCGCATTACTTCTTCTGTCGTTTCAAACATTTGATAAATCTCATCTTTTAATGGTTCTGGTGGAAAGAGCATCATTCGCTTAAAAATCAGGCCCTTCTCATCATGACGCAGATACTCTGTATTTCTGAGAAGAAGGTAATAAAGTTGATCTTCAGGTATTGCGTCTTTTAATTCCTGCGCCGTTTTTTCAAAGAACTCATTGTAATCCACCGTTACTTTATGAATAACCCCTAGAAATAGATCTTCTTTATTTTTGAAATGAGCATAGAGTGAAGGTTTTTTAATTCCCACCCCTAATGCGATATCTGAAAGAGACGTTCCTTCAAAACCTTTACGCGCAAATAGCGATAGTGCTACCTCTTTAATCTTATCCTGAGTCGATTTTTCCTTCATAAAAAAATCACCTACCAATCGTTAGGCATTAAAATATAAAAAAGCAGGCTGATGCCTACCGTTCGTTAGTTATTATATCAACTTTTTAATTATGATGCAATTAATCAAAAAAAGCAGCCACTTCTATGATCTCAAAGTGGCTACATCTAAGGGAATAAGGGTTTTCAACAAGTAAGACGAACAACTTCGTCTTTAGGTTTCAAAAATCACACTATTTTTTTAAGGACAAAAAAAGGACCGGCAAATGCCGGTCTTCCTGGTAACGGAATATTTGAAAGGGGGTCTTGGAATTATCTTATCAAACGAATATTGGGGTGAACAGGTACAAGAATACCGGGCCAAACGGTTGAGATACGTTGATTATGCTATTTCTATTTCTTTTATCCCATGACAAAAAGGGTGTTTTTGCTTATATATGAAAAAACATGACTTTTGAATCAGCAAAAGTCTTTCAAAATGAGGTATCTTGAAATCTCTTGAAGAAGAAATTTAAGTGAAAATTGCTTTATATTTCAATTCACCAACAACCAACTGATAGATATTTCCCTTCCACATAATTTGTGTCAAAATGTAACTAGTAATTGTGATTGAAAGCAGGTGGAATAGGAATGTATTGTCCACATTGTGGAAAGAAACGGGATGAGAACGATCAATTTTGTTTCTCCTGTGGAAAAGAGTTAATCCCCCACAAACAAAGCCGTTCTATTCTCTGGCGTTGGATGCCCGTGATGGTTTTCTTTCTAATCGGGATCAGTTTAGCTGGGTATTATTTATATGAAGAATCAGTAACCAATGCCGCGATCCGTTCATTCGAACAAGGAGAAGAGTTAGCTGAAACAGGTGACTTAAAAGCAGCGAAGCAGAAATTTGAAGAAGCTCAAAAAATACGACATCGTTTTCCAGAAGCTCAAAAAAATGAAGATATGGTTATGAATGCATTGAAAGTAAAAAATACACTCGACAAGGCCGATAAAGAACGTCAAAAAGATAACTATAGTCAGGCGCTAAATTTGGTCAATCATGCAGAAGATAACGCCTCCGTTTACAACGGAACGCTTTCTACTCAATTAAAAGAAGCAGCCGCTTCTACAAGAACAACTGTCATGGTTGCTGAATTGAAATATGATATGAAAGGAAAAGACTCAATCGACGAATTAAAGCCTGTGTTGACCAGGGCTGAAACATTACAGGTTGATGAAGCTCAAGAAATTGCAACACAAATTCGAAACCAAATCGTCGACTTTTCGATGAATGAAGCAAACGAATATTTAGAAGAAAATCATTTCACAGAAGCGCTTCGCTCTGTAGAACAAGGGCTCCAAATAAATGAAGAAAATGAGAAGTTATCGAACCTCAAAAGTGTGATTGAGAAAAGAAGAAGCGCTTTTGAAGAAGAGCAACAAAAACGAATCGAACATGCCATGGTTGCAGCAGCTAAAGAAGAAGAAATGAATCGAACCAGCGCCATTGATCTTACTGACTTAAAAACAAAAGTAACTGATTATAACGAGTTGAAAGTGACTGGAAAAGTTACGAGTAAAGCAACGGTTCCCGTGAATTCGATCGGAGCATCCTATACCGTTTTTGATGCGGATGGGGAAAAATTTGATAAAGGAGAAGTATACATCAATCCTGATAAACTTTATCCAGATGATACAGGGAAATTTGATTTTATGATTTATGATATCGATAACGATGTGAAGAACCTCGATCAATTCACAGTAGAAATCGATCATTTCACATGGTACCTGGACTAGCAGACAGAAAGGAGTTATCGAAGTGGATGTCTAATCAATCTGCTTTATTACTATCCCTGGCTAGCTCCCTAATCATTATTATTGGGGGTGGAACAGGATTTTATTTTTTACACGATTATTATAACGGGACGAAAGTTGAAGCTACATCTTCTCTCGGTGAAAAATCATCATCTCCGTCAAGTACGAGTGATTCAACTGAGTTAAAAGCTGTTATTCACGAAACTCAAAAAAGCGTTGTACAGATTGAAGCCGTTCTTAAAGACGGAACCTCTTCAGGTTCGGGATTTCTTTACAATAAAAGTGGTGATGTGATCACAAATGCTCATGTTGTTGAAGGGGCAGAGAAAATCACCGTGAAAACGTCAGACGCTAAACAATTCGAAGCGCAAATGATTGGAATGGGCGATACAACAGACATTGCTGTGATCCGGGTGCCGGGCTTAAAAGATATAGAACCACTACCGGTTACGGACAAACGAGTGGCAGAAGTCGGTGATAACATTATCGCTCTCGGAAGTCCACTTGGTCTTCAAAATACGGTTACGACTGGTATTATTAGTGGCCTTGATCGAGAATTTATTCTGGAGCCTTATCGCTATGAGCACATTTATCAAATATCCGCTCCCATAACAAATGGAAATAGCGGAGGACCGTTGATCGATGCAAGAACTGGTGAAGCGATCGCCATCAATTCAGCAGGCACTGATTCCGGTGCTATCGGATTCAGTATTCCATTGCCCAATGTTATTGATCAAATCAAAAGCTGGTCTGATCAACCTGTGAAAGTGACTGTGGATAGTGAAAGTAAGGAAACCAGATCTACTCCACAGGGACTGTCTGAAGAAGATTTTAAAGACAATGCGTCCTATCTTGTTGGTTATTTTTATGAAAGTCTCTCAACCCAGGACTATGTTACTGCCTTTTCACTTCTCGGTAGTCGCTGGCAAAGTGATATGAAATATGAAGATTTCAGAAGTGGGTACATTCAAACCCTTAACGTGGAAGTCTCCAATATGACAGGCAGCGTCAATAAAACAAATGATGAAGTTAAGGTGACTGCTACGATTAAAGCAGAGGAACGAACAGAGGACAAAAAGAAAACGACTTCGCTCTATAATGTGACCTACCAGGTTGGATATGAGAACGATCAGTTGAAAATCCTTAGTGGTAAAGCCGAAAAATTAAAGTAATCTTTAGCTCTTTTGTTCTCTTAATCCAATCTTTGAAATAAGACCATAAAGGCTCGAGGATGAATCTATCCTCGAGCCTTTATTGATTAATAAATACATTCATTTCATCACAATTCATAGCGTTTCTCCAATTAGTCCGTTCCGGGCGGGAAGAACCCGTTCTGTGATATATATATCGCATCCTCAGGAAACGCTTCTTCTAAGCGTTTCTTGATTTTTAGATACGACTTTCGATTGTACCAATCACTTAGTCCATTCTTCTCAAAAAGCTCACGAATGCCGAGCTGCTCTGTCCGCTTACCGCCACTCCCATCTCCCATAAAAAAATCATCGAGCGTAATGCGATCCGTCACTTCTGAAAGCTTTCCAGGGAATTTTTCTGAGCAAGGAAGCAAAGGTGCTATTGCTGCCTGGACAGGGATTCCCTCCTCACGTAATTCTCCAAGTGCTTTTAAACGCCCAGCGATTGGCGGTGCAGATGGCGCAAATATCGCCTTGATGGCTTCTAAATCTGTTTCAACCGTCATGCTAACCATCACCTTGTTACCTAGTTGTTTAAGCAAATCCATGTCTCTTGTCACAAGTGGAGACCGGGTTTGAAGAAATAGAAAGTCTGGCTGTTCTTCCACCATCGCTTCAAGTAACCCTCTTGTTAACTTTGTTTTATATTCAATGGGTTGGTAGGGGTCCGTTGAAGAAGACATGAATATGGATACATTCCCCTTTTTGCGAGCTTTGGGTATTTCTTTCTTCACAAGATCTACCGCATTTTCCTTAATATCAACCCATTCTCCCCAATCTTCTTCCCGAAAGAGAGCGATAGGCATTCTTCTAACATAACAATACGAACATCCAAATGCGCAACCAGCATAAGGGTTAAGGGTATGACTGTAACCGTGTAGAAAACCGCTTCCTTTTGTTAAAATCGAGCGAGACGTTCGCGTTTGAACAGAAGGTTTCATAATAACCCCCCCTCCTTCTTTATCAAGTTTACAACAAATCGAACATATATTCTTGTTTGAAGTATAAAATTAGAAACAGTCGTACAAGGTAAGTAGAAAAAGGTGGTCAACATCTATGCTACGGTATGTATGCTTAGTGCTTTTATTCAGTCCTCTCTTCTTTCCCATCGACTCATCTGCAGCAGGACCCGTACAACTCGTTCAAGGAAAGTGTCCACAACCTGATCAATTAGTCCATACACATTCTCAAGAAGGTCTCTCTTCAAAAGCAACGGTCTTGCTTTCTGGACTAATGGCACATAAGCAAGACACGCAATCATGGCAAATGGTGTCCATTACAAAATTAAAGAAGAAGTCCCACTATTATTCCCCTGTTGTGAAAACGTGCAAACAGGAGATCGCCAAACACACTTTTATTGTTGATATTTTAATTACAAAGAAATCGTCTACCCTCCCTGAACGGTTGCATCTTTTTGCAGTAAAAGAAACAGAAGGTTGGAAAATATGGGGACTAACCGCTTATTGATCGTTATTCGCTAAATGAATATTTCCCACTAACAGACAAATACTAGTTGTGCGTGCAAGCTAGCCATCAGGTTCTAAAGCACGCTCCCATTCTCTTATTTCACACTCGGAAAATAAGGGACAAACCCGATCAGGAAGCTGGTCGGGTTTTCAAATTACATATTTTCCTCAATAAACTCTTTGAAAATCTCCGCTTCATCCGATAAATGATGATACACCAAATACGTATGAACGTCCGGCAACCTGATTTCTGAAGTGTCTACCTGAAGCATTCTACCTTCAAGAAGCTCTCTTTGCACGGATGAGCGAGGCAAGAACGAAAATCCTAGTCCTTCTTCAATAAATCGTTTTGTAATGTGAACTTGAGAAACTACCATCGTGCGAACCCCTTCATACCTCGTCCGTAATTCATTCAATAGGTCGTCCCAATATCCAGGGTGACTATGGGTTAATAAAGTGGAGTGTGTGCAAAAGTCACTTAGAGATAATGGCAAACTCGTTTCAGCATCGCCACCGTCGTGAGGAACGACTAGAACAATCGGATCGGCACCCATTTCTTCATTGATGACGTGAGGCTGAATAGCCTTCATCCTTGAAAGTCCGAAATCCACAAGGTTCTTAGCGATTAATTCTCCAATTTCATTCGATTCGCTCACTTTAACGACGACCTCGATGGAAGGATAATCTTTCATGAATTGATGAAGTACATAGGGAAGAACAGTAGCTGCAATGAGCGGAGAAACCGCCAACGTCAATTTGCGATAGTACCCCTGTCTAAAGCCATTCATATACCGCAAACTCTGTTCATACTGCTCGAGCATGTCACTCGCATGTGGAAGGAACTGTCTTCCCGCTTCAGATAGAACTACCCTTCTACCACTTTTAATAAAAAGCTTACTCCCTATGTGCTTTTCAAGCTGTTGAATGTGAACGCTGACTGTCGGTTGAGCAAGATATAACTTCTCTGATGCTTCTCTAAAATTCTCATAAGTGGCTGCAGCTACAAACGTTTTCAACCAATTTATGTTCAACCTTCAACACTCCTATCGATAGCGTTTCACTATTAATAATCATTATATTATTTATTAGTCATAATCATAACGAAACGATAGACTGGAAACAAGAACAATGATTGGAGATGAAGGTATGATACATGCTGGATTAGAAGGAATCGTGGCAGCTGATTCTAAAATTAGTCTTGTCGATGGAGAGAATGGATTACTTGTCTATCGAGGAGAATGGGCGAAGAGCATCGCCAAAGAAAAATCATTTGAAGAGGCTGCTTTTTTCCTCTGGAATGGTGTATTTCCTGATGCAAAACAGCTTGAACAATTTGCATATGATCTAGGGAAAGCAAGGTTACTGTCAAAATCGCAGAAAGAAATGATTGATCTCCTACCTGACAACATGGAAATGATGGCGGTAATACGAACAATACTATCGTCTATAGGAGTGAACGACTTCCAATTCCCTGCTACACACAAGCAAGGGATTAGCCTATTAGGGATTATTCCAAGCATCATTGCTTATCGCTATCGTTCAAAAAAGGGACTACCATTCATTGAACCAGATCCTACCCTATCCCACGTAGGGAATTATTTATATATGCTGATGGGTGAAGCGAGTAATGAAAATCATATAAAGGCATTAACCGCCTATTTCGTTCTTACAATGGAGCATGGGTTAAATGCGTCCACTTTTACAGCAAGAGTCATCGCTTCAACAGAAAGTGATCTCGTCTCCGCTATAACTGGAGCAATCGGTGCAATGAAAGGACCACTTCATGGTGGAGCACCAACTGGAGTGATCGATTTACTTGAGGAGATTAAACGTGAGGGCAATGCAGAGAAAGTGCTAAGACGAAAACTCGAGAATCGAGAAAAGTTAATGGGCTTTGGACATCGCGTATATAAAACAAAAGATCCTCGTGCTTCGGCTCTGAGCGAGATCACATCAAGCTTCAGTGAAGATACAGAATTTAAAATGGCACATGAAGTTGAAAAGACAGCAGTTCGCCTTCTTCAAGAATATAAACCGGATCGAAAGCTGTATGCGAATGTTGAATACTATGCCGCTGCTATTCTGCGCGCAATCGATCTACCAACAGAGCTGTTCACCCCAACTTTTACCGCTGCTCGAACCGCCGGCTGGATCGCTCACGTCTATGAGCAGAATCAACACAACCGGATCATCCGCCCATCTTCTGTGTACAGTGGTAAAATGCCTGAGTAGCAGTGCCTGTCACCACCCGTTCTATGTCGAACGATGTCAACGAATGGAGTATACATTTGCAAAAAAGGCTGCCGGTTTCCCGGCAGCCTTTTGATTCATGCTTTATATGGAATCGGATCGACCGCTCCAGCTTCTTCAAAACCTTTCAAACGCAGGCGACAGCTATCACACTCACCACATGCTTCTTCTTCACCGTTATAACAAGACGTTGTTAATTCGTAAGGTACGCTTAATCTAAGTCCCTCGGACACGGTATCCGCTTTCGTCAAGTTAATGAGTGGTGTTGCAATTCTCATTTCACTTCCAGTTGCTCCTGCCTTCGTCGCAAGGTTCACCGTTTCATTCATGCTCTCAATGAATTCTGGACGACAATCCGGGTATCCGCTGTAATCGACTGCTGAAACTCCAATATAGATCGCTTCTGCTCCAATGACTTCCGCATAGGCAGATGCCAAAGACAGAAAGATCATGTTTCGAGCTGGTACATAAGTAACCGGAATTTCATCTTCGTCCATATCTGTTGGAACATCGATCGAATCGTCCGTAAGTGCACTGCCACCAATTTGGTTTAAAAAGCTAATATTTACAATGCGGTGATCAGGTGCATCGTAATATTCCGCTACTTTTTTCGCCTGTTCTACTTCACGATTATGCTTCTGTCCATAATGGAAAGTAATTGGATAAAGTTCATATCCCTTTTCCTTCGCCATCCCCATGCATGTTGTACTATCTAAACCGCCGCTCAACACGATTACTGCTTTTTTACTCACGTTACACACCTCTTCTATTAGGATCCCAAATAATCTTGTGAAGCTGCATACTTAGCTTCACCTTACTTAGTCCAGCTTCAAGAATTTTATCCACAAGTTTATGTGGTGGCATCGTTTCCCACACAGGACTATACAGCACTTGACCCTTGTCATGATTTTTTGTCACAACATCAGTTGCGACAGTGAAATCTTCGTCAGATCCAATAACAAACTTGATTTCATCTTGATCATCTAGGAGATCAAAATTCTCATGGATCATGCGGTGCTGTTCACCTGAATCTGGAAGTTTGTAATCCATCACGAAACGAACTTTCTTCTCCCAATCCGTATCTTCACTTCGAACGGTTTCATATGGTGTCAGGTCAATGGCCCCGTTCGTTTCGATATGAATGTCTTCAATATGGGGTAGATCAACCATCGCTTGAATAAGCGCCATCGATTTCTCACGATGGATTAAAGGCTCGCCACCCGTAAAGCAAATATGACGGCTCTTATATTGCTTGATTTGATCAATAATCGCTTCGATTGAGCCTGTGTACTCAGCTTTATCAGGTGCATAGCTATACGGTGTATCACACCAGCTACAGCGCAGGTTACAGTGAAATACCCTTACAAACACTGTAGGAAAACCAGCGCGCGTTCCCTCACCTTCTACTGTTTCAAACACCTCTACCATTGGCAATTCCCACTTCATAAATTCGGACCGTTCTGGTAATACCCACTTATTCATTGTCTTCCATCCATTCCCGCTTCAGCGTTGCGTAGCTTGTTGGTGTTTCATAGAGAACTAGTTCTTCAAGACGCTGGCCATGTTCTTTCATATTGCGTTCAATCAGAGCCTGCTCTAGCTGCTCCCACATCCAAACAATCATGTTCTCAGCTGTCGTGTTCATATTCGGAAGCACTTCATTTAAATAATGATGATCTAACTTTGAATCGATCACTTCTTTAAACAGTGTTTTGATTTCACCAAAATCAACTGAAATACCAATTTCATTCACAAATCCACTGATTGTAATGACGACTTTATACGTGTGGCCGTGCATGCTTTTGCACTTACCTTCGTAACAATGCAAATGATGCGCAGCATCGAATGTAAATTCCTTTGTTACAGCTACTCGTCTATGATGATACTTTAATTCGCTTTTCTGAATATCTTCTCCAAGTACTTCAACTTTCTTTGGAATCATAAAAGACATAAAAAAGCCCCCTTCTTTATTCTGTAAAGGGAGACGCATGAAAAAACCTTTCTCATTGTTAAGAAAAGGATTAATAACTTTTCACGGTCCCTAGTTTTGTTTTACGAGAGGAGGGAATCACGAACTCTCCAACCTGATAATAATATCATAACATGCCACGCTAGAAAAGCAGACGGTAATTCTATCCTCTCTTCATAGAGCGCAGCTACATATGCAAAACACCTATTTGTTGAACCTTTTATGAGATTTAATTTTGCTTGCGCTCCGCTCTAATGAACGATGGAATAATTTAGGGTTTTAAACAAAGAAAACAGTGGTAAAAAGGATGTATTCAGTAAGAGAGGTGGGATAAAAGTGTCGGCTAATGATGGTATAAATGTATTCTTCGGTCTCTTCGGAGTGCTATACTTTGCAATTATTTTATTTATTACCGTTGTAACAGTTGTTTTTTTGTTCAAAGCGATGGGATACATGAAACGAAAAAATGCCTCTGATCAAGAACACAACGAATTATTGCGTCAGCTGATTACGAAGCAAACAACTTCTAACAGTATTCACAAAGAAGACGAATCATCTTATTAAGATAAAACGCCGTCCGAGATGGACGGCGTTTTACAACTTATTATGCTTTGTGACGCGCAACAAAACCTTCGATTCTCTTCACAGCTTCCTGAAGTGATTCAATGGAAGTTGCATAGGAACAGCGAACATAGCCTTCCCCACCCGCACCAAAAACGTGACCAGGTACAACGGCAACACGTTCTTCTTCAAGCAGCTTTTCAGCAAATTCATCCGAAGTCATGCCAGTCGCTTGAATGGAAGGAAAAGCATAGAATGCGCCACCTGGCATGTGGCAGGATAGTCCAATCTTATTAAAAGCTTTAACAAGATAATTTCGCCGCTGACGATAGCTTTTCTTCATACGATTAAGATCATCACGACCATTTCTTAGTGCTTCAAGAGCGCCGTGCTGTGCAATCGTAGGAGCACACATCATCGTATATTGATGGATTTTCAGCATCGCAGCAATGATATCTTTTGGACCCGTTACATATCCAAGGCGCCAACCGGTCATCGCAAAAGCTTTCGAGAACCCAGAAATGAGAATCGTTCGCTCCTTCATCCCATTCACCCGTGCAATACTATAATGAGTCTGATCATACGTTAACTCTGCATAAATCTCATCAGATAGCACGAGAAGGTCATGGTTCTCAATGACATCCGTTACGTTTTTCAATTCTTCTTCCGACATCGTTGCACCAGTCGGGTTACTTGGAAAACAAAGAAGGATCGCTTTCGTTCTCTTCGTAATTACCTTCTCAAGACTTTCCTTTGTTAGCTTAAACTCATCCTCCGCTTTAGTCTCTAATGAGACTGGAACCCCTCCTGCGAGTGTGACAGCAGGAGCATAAGCAACAAATCCCGGTTCAACAATGATCACTTCATCACCAGGATCAATAACAGAACGGAAAGCAAGGTCGATGGCCTGACTGGCTCCAACGGTTAAAATAATTTGTGACTCGGCCTCATAAGAAAGAGAGAACTGTTCTGATAGGTAGGAAGAAATTTCTTCTCTCAGCTCAAGTAATCCTGCATTCGCTGTATAAGCCGTATAACCATTTTCTAATGACGCATAACCAGCCTCACACACACTCCACGGCGTCACAAAATCAGGTTCCCCTACACCTAGAGAAATCACATTTTCCATTTGAGAAGCAAGATCAAAGAATTTCCGAATACCTGATGGTTTTAATTTTGAAGCTGTTTTGGAAACATATTGTGGTTGAACCTGTTTCATGGTGACACCACAATCCGTTTATCTTTCTGCTCCGGCTCAAAAATAACGCCGTCATGTTTATATTTTTTGAGCAGGAAATGCGTCGTTGTCGACAAAACAGAATCAAGCGTTGATAGTTTGTTTGATACAAAAAAGGCTACTTCCTTCATTGACTTGCCCTCTATTTGTACAGATAAATCAAACGCACCTGACATTAAGTACACAGCTTTTACTTCCTGAAAGCGATAAATACGCTCAGCAATTTCATCAAAGCCTACATCGCGTTTTGGAGTCACCTTCACATCAATCATGGCGGCTACCCCATCTTTCCCGGGTGTTTTATCCCAATTAATCACAGATGAATAGTTCAAGATAATGTTCTGTTCTTCAAGCTTTTTAATGATTTTCTCTACTTCTTCAACTGACAATTCAACCATATCAGCAAGTACATCCATCGATATACGTGCATTTTCTTCTAGAATCTCAAGGATTTCTAGTTCTTTTTCATTCACTGTAAAGCCCCCTGCTTTCAATCTATTTCATCTACTATATCATTCTTCGTGCTTTATTTCATTTTGTCTACGCTTTTCCACGTACAATATCTTCTATTTGCGTATCTTCTTTTAACCACTCTGTAAACGCCATAATATCAGTAGAAAAAATTCGGTCCTGATCGATAGCGGGAACAACTTTCCTGCCTGCTTGAAAAATTGCAGAAGTGAGAGGAGATAGGTGATCACGGTTCCGATATTCAATCGCCTGCATTGCACAAATAGCTTCTATCGCAAGTATATGTCGAACGTTATTCGTGATCGATCGAGCATGTCTCGCTCCAATCGTTCCCATACTCACATGGTCTTCTTGATTCGCTGAGGACGGTATTGAATCCACTGAGGCAGGATGAGCAAGTGTCTTATTCTCTGATACCAATGATGCTGCTGCATATTGCATGATCATTGCACCCGATTGAAGCCCGGGCTCTGAACTTAAAAATGCTGGAAGGTCGTTCAATTGCGGATTCACCAGCCGCTCAATTCGACGTTCTGCTATACTTCCGAACTCCGCCATAGCGATAGAAAGAAAATCCATGGCAAGTGCAATTGGCTGTCCATGAAAATTACCACCTGATATAACCTTCGCTCCCCCATCAAAAATAAGCGGGTTATCCGTCGCCGCATTCATCTCGATCTCCAATTTTTCCTTCACATACCCAAGGGCCTGCCACGAGGCGCCGTGAACCTGTGGAATACACCTAAGCGAATAAGCATCCTGAACCCTAATCTCACCTTGTTCAGTCACTAACTGACTTCCATCGAGCAACTGTCTCATACGGGCGGCGACATCTGTTTGTTCGGGATACCCTCGGGCTAAGTGAATCTCTTCATCATAAGCCGTCATAATCCCTCTTAACCCTTCCATCGTTAAAGCAGCTATTCCATCAGCCTCTATAGCGAGTTTCTCTGCTTCTAGATAGGTAACCGATCCCATTGCTGTCATCGCTTGTGTTCCATTGATTAGAGCGAGCCCCTCTTTCGCCGTTAAAGTTAAAGGCAGCATTCTTATAGATTTCATAACATTGGAAGTCTTCTTACGTTGTCCTTTATAAAAGACTTCCCCTTCCCCGATCAGGGGAAGAACGAGGTGGGCAAGTGGCGCGAGATCACCGCTTGCCCCGAGAGAGCCCTTTTCTGGAACAACAGGAAGGATTCCTTCATTAGCATAAAAAACAAGTCGTTCAATAACCTCTCTTCTGATACCTGAGACTCCTTTTAGAAGAGCATTGGCTCTTAGAAGCAACATTGTCTTTGACACAATGGGTAAAAATGGTTCTCCAATCCCACATGCATGAGAATAAATAAGGTTAAGTTGCAGCTGATCAACATCCTTTGGATCGATCCTAACATCACTCAGCTTACCGAACCCAGTTGTAACCCCATAGACAACCTCACCATTCAGAACAATCCTTTCGACTGCCTTTCTACTTTCATCTACTTTTTGAAGACTTACAGGATCACATGTCACTTCTTCATTATCGTAAAGGACTTTTTTTAAATCGTTTAATGTTAAACGATTCCCATCAAGAACAACCATACCGATCCACTCCTCTACCATATTATCTAAGTAAAGGCTAAATAAAAGAACCATTCAAAAAATCTGCTAGATTTTTTGAATGGCCCTCTTTAGACTATCACAATAGGTCATCATATTCCTTCCCACCCTTGTTAGCCAATAATACTTAACGCTCCGACATTTACTATGACATCAATCGGGTTTGGTACTTCAGCATAAATATCATTTCATTTAGAATAGATAAACTCTAAAGCTCGACTATATTTACTACCTCTTTACTTTTCTCTTTTTCTTAGATTCTGTAAGTACGTTACTAGTATATTCAACAACATACTCATTTAGTTCAACTGAGATTGTAACAGATGAAGACATCCCCCCATTTTTAATCATAATCCAGCTAATTACTCTCTCTCTCTCTCTCTCTCTCGAAATGCCTGTACATTTCTATTACTCTCATCCAAAGGAAAAAGCCAGACGCAGTTGCGACTGACTCCTTAAGTTCTTTCCTTATAGACACTCAAAACCTTCTGCCGTTGCTCTTTATGATTGACCGTTGGATAGGGATAGTCTTTTCCTAGAATACATTGACTTTCCTTCTGTTCTGCCTCACTCATCTTGTCTGGCTGATGAATATACTTTACGGGTACATTCTTTAATTCTTCCACATACTTCTTAATATAAGAACCTTCAGAATCAAAACGTTCAGCCTGCGTAGTGGGATTGAAGATGCGAAAGTATGGCACAGCATCTGTTCCTGTTGAAGATGCCCATTGCCATCCTCCTGTGTTAGAGGATTCATCATAATCAATTAACTTCTCTTCAAAATATCGTTCCCCAAGTCGCCAATCAATAAGATAGTCTTTTGTTAAGAAAGATGCTGTAATCATGCGTAGGCGATTATGCATCCATCCTTCCTTGTTTAATTGTCTCATCCCGGCGTCAACAATAGGAAAGCCAGTTTCTCCGTCTTTCCATTTCTGCAACCGATCTTCATCATCATTCCATGGAATGTCACGATACTTAGACTGAAATTCCTTCTGGCGAAATTCAGGAAACTCTGCGTGGACCATACCATAAAAATCTCGCCAGGCTAATTCCTGAATAAATGTTTCAGTGCCTTGATTATCATAATCTGCTATTATTTGATAAAGCGTACGGACTGATAAGCAACCGGTTTTTAAATAAGGTGAAAGTTTGCTTGTTCCCACTATAGATGGTAAATCACGATAATCATCATAACCACTCAATCTTACTTTCACAAAGTGCTTCACTCGTTTTAGAGCATTCTCTTCTCCAAGTGCTTTCCACTTTCGTTTGCACTTCTTAAGCACATCGTTAAATTCTCTCTCCGAAACTGGATCAAGCATGTCCTTCGATTTCTGTGCACCAATTTGTAGATGCTTCAGATCGATGTTAATCGATTTAGGCTTTTGAACTGTTCGCCATTGTTTATAGTATGGCGTGAACACTTGGTACATTGTACCATCAGATTTCCTAACTTCCTTCGAACCATGGAGATAGTAATCTTGATATGCATGTACTTCAATCCCATTCTCATATAGCCAATCACTTACTTTTTTATCACGACTCGCACCGTAGCCGGCTTCATCTTCATTATAAAAGACGGCTTTTACATTTAAGTTTGATGTCACTTTTTCAAATACATGTATGGGTTCACCAGATACAATATGGAAAGGTACATCATTTTTTAGACATCTATTCTGAAACTGAGCCACGGTTTGAAAAAAGTAATCGTGGTGAAGATTGATTTTTTCCGTAAAGTGAGGATCTAATTGGAAAAGACCCACCCAACTGGCATCGTTTTCTTCACAATATGCGATCGCTTTTTCAAGCGCTGTATGATCGTTCAATCGGAAATCACGTCGAAACCATACAATTACTGTTTCGTTCATAGTATTTCACCTCATTACTTATTTTAGGTTGTAAGAAGTGTTCTTTACAGTTTTAATGTGTTATTGAACTTGCGAAGTGTTGAAATGGTGCTAAATCAGTTGTTTTATCCGCGATAGTTGGGATATATCCGCGAACACAGAGGTTTTATCCGCGCTTTTCGTGATATATCCGCGAATTTGAGGTTTTATCCGCGAACTAGGTCTTTAGCTAGTCGAACCCCATTCAAAAACCATACAAAAAAGCGAGAGACCATTTGGTCTCTCGCCTTTCTTCTTTGCCCAGCGACGTCCTACTCTTGCAGGGGGAGATCCCCCAACTACCATCGGCGCTAGAGCTTCAACTTCCGTGTTCTCATACGGGGCGCGATAAGCGGCGAACTTCTTCGTCAGCTGCGCGATGACAGATCCTCATGGATCTCCGAATATCCACTCCGGTCTGCCATCACTTGCTTCCTCGCATTTCTTGCTTCTCCCACCCCTACGAAGCTTTCGAAGAAGTCCTTTATTGTCTTTCATGAAGCTCTTCCTCTTACGAGTTTTTAACATCTATTGAATACAAAAAAGCCAGAGATCGTTTGATCTCTGACTTCTCTTAGCTTGCCTGGCAACGTCCTACTCTTGCAGGGGGAGATCCCCCAACTACCATCGGCGCTAGAGCTCAACTTCCGTGTTCTCATACGGGGCGCGATAAGCTGCGAACTTCTTCGTCAGCTGCGCGATGACAGATCCTCATGGATCTCCGAATATCCACTCCGGTCTGCCATCACTTGCTTCCTCGCATTTCTTGCTTCTCCCACCCCTACGAAGTTTTCGAAGAAGTCCTTAATTGTCTTTCAGGAAGCTCTTCCTCTTACGAGTTTTTAACATCTATTAAATACAAAAAAGCCAGAGATCGTTTGATCTCTGACTTCTCTTAGCTTGCCTGGCAACGTCCTACTCTTGCAGGGGGAGATCCCCCAACTACCATCGGCGCTGAAGAGCTTAACTTCCGTGTTCGGCATGGGAACGGGTGTGACCTCTTCGCCATCATTACCAGACTTTACAGGGTGTTCCCTGAAAACTAGATAGCACGCACAATTTCATCCAAATGTTTTAGGTTAAGCCCTCGATCGATTAGTATTCGTCAGCTCCACGTGTTGCCACGCTTCCACCCCGAACCTATCTACCTCATCATCTCTAAGGGATCTTACCAGCTTAATGCTGTGGGAAATCTCATCTCGAGGGGGGCTTCATGCTTAGATGCTTTCAGCACTTATCCCTTCCACACGTAGCTACCCAGCTATGCTCCTGGCGGAACAACTGGTACACCAGCGGTGTGTCCATCCCGGTCCTCTCGTACTAAGGACAGCTCCTCTCAAATTTCCTGCGCCCGCGACGGATAGGGACCGAACTGTCTCACGACGTTCTGAACCCAGCTCGCGTACCGCTTTAATGGGCGAACAGCCCAACCCTTGGGACCTACTTCAGCCCCAGGATGCGATGAGCCGACATCGAGGTGCCAAACCTCCCCGTCGATGTGGACTCTTGGGGGAGATAAGCCTGTTATCCCCAGGGTAGCTTTTATCCGTTGAGCGATGGCCCTTCCATGCGGAACCACCGGATCACTAAGCCCGACTTTCGTCCCTGCTCGACTTGTAGGTCTCGCAGTCAAGCTCCCTTGTGCCTTTACACTCTGCGAATGATTTCCAACCATTCTGAGGGAACCTTTGGGCGCCTCCGTTACACTTTAGGAGGCGACCGCCCCAGTCAAACTGCCCACCTGACACTGTCTCCGCACCGGATCACGGTGCTGGGTTAGAATGTCAGTACAGCCAGGGTAGTATCCCACCGACGCCTCCATCGAACCTGGCGGTCCGACTTCTATGGCTCCTACCTATCCTGTACAAGCTGTACCAAAATCCAATATCAGGCTACAGTAAAGCTCCATGGGGTCTTTCCGTCCTGTCGCGGGTAACCTGCATCTTCACAGGTACTATAATTTCACCGGGTCTCTCGTTGAGACAGTATCCAAGTCGTTGCACCTTTCGTGCGGGTCGGAACTTACCCGACAAGGAATTTCGCTACCTTAGGACCGTTATAGTTACGGCCGCCGTTTACTGGGGCTTCGATTCAGAGCTTCTCCCGTAAGGGATAACCCCTCCTCTTAACCTTCCAGCACCGGGCAGGTGTCAGCCCCTATACTTCGCCTTACGGCTTTGCAGAGACCTGTGTTTTTGCTAAACAGTCGCTTGGATCTTTTCACTGCGGCTCCCCTGGGCTATTCACCCGAGGAAGCACCCCTTCTCCCGAAGTTACGGGGTCATTTTGCCGAGTTCCTTAACGAGAGTTCTCCCGATCGTCTTAGGATTCTCTCCTCGCCTACCTGTGTCGGTTTGCGGTACGGGCACCTTTTTCCTCACTAGAGGCTTTTCTTGGCAGCGTAGAATCAAGGACTTCGGTACTTTAGTTCCCTCGCCATCACGACTCAGCCTTCACGGTGAACGGATTTGCCTATTCACCAGCCTAATCGCTTGGACGCGCATTTCCAGCAGCGCGCTCTCCCTATCTTTCTGCGTCCCCCCGTCGTTCAAACGGAAAGGAGGTGGTACAGGAATATCAACCTGTTATCCATCGCCTACGCCTTTCGGCCTCGGCTTAGGTCCCGACTAACCCTGAGCGGACGAGCCTTCCTCAGGAAACCTTGGGCTTTCGACGGACAAGATTCTCACTTGTCTTTCGCTACTCATACCGGCATTCTCACTTCTAAGCGCTCCACCAGTCCTTTCGGTCTGACTTCACAGCCCTTAGAACGCTCTCCTACCATTGTCGTAAGACAATCCACAGCTTCGGTGATACGTTTAGCCCCGGTACATTTTCGGCGCAGCGTCACTCGACCAGTGAGCTATTACGCACTCTTTAAATGATGGCTGCTTCTAAGCCAACATCCTGGTTGTCTAAGCAACGCCACATCCTTTTCCACTTAACGTATACTTTGGGACCTTAGCTGGTGGTCTGGGCTGTTTCCCTCTCGACTACGGATCTTATCACTCGCAGTCTGACTCCCGCGGATAAATCGTTGGCATTCGGAGTTTGACTGGATTCGGTAATCCGGTAAGGACCCCTAGTCCAATCAGTGCTCTACCTCCAAGATTCTTGCCGCGAGGCTAGCCCTAAAGCTATTTCGGAGAGAACCAGCTATCTCCAGGTTCGATTGGCATTTCACCGCTACCCACACCTCATCCCCGCATTTTTCAACATGCGTGGGTTCGGGCCTCCATTCAGTGTTACCTGAACTTCACCCTGGACATGGGTAGATCACCTGGTTTCGGGTCTACGACCACGTACTATTTCGCCCTATTCAGACTCGCTTTCGCTGCGGCTCCGCCTTATCAGCTTAACCTTGCACGGGATCGTAACTCGCCGGTTCATTCTACAAAAGGCACGCTGTCACCCATTAACGGGCTCCAACTAGTTGTAGGCACACGGTTTCAGGTTCTCTTTCACTCCCCTTCCGGGGTGCTTTTCACCTTTCCCTCACGGTACTGGTTCACTATCGGTCACTAGAGAGTATTTAGCCTTGGGAGATGGTCCTCCCGGATTCCGACGGGGTTTCACGTGTCCCGCCGTACTCAGGATCCGTCTCGGAGGGCATCGGATTTTGACTACAGGATTGTTACCTTCTCTGATGGACCTTTCCAGGTCGCTTCGTCTATCCGTGCCTTTGTAACTCCAAAGAGACGTCCTACAACCCCAGAGGGCAAGCCCTCTGGTTTGGGCTGATTCCGTTTCGCTCGCCGCTACTCAGGAAATCGCATTTGCTTTCTCTTCCTCCGGGTAATGAGATGTTTCAGTTCCCCGGGTCTGCCTTCCATTCCCTATGTATTCAGAAATGGATACCATCCCATTATGGATGGTGGGTTCCCCCATTCGGAAATCTCCGGATCAAAGCGTACTTACAGCTCCCCGAAGCATATCGGTGTTCGTCCCGTCCTTCTTAGGCTTCTAGTGCCAAGGCATCCACCGTGCGCCCTTAGTAGCTTAACCTTCGATTCATTAGTCTTGATTGCTCAAGCTAAATCATCAGTTATTACTAAGTTATTGCATAAAAAATAATTATTGGATGTCGTTGTTTGTGCTATCTAGTTTTCAAGGAACATGGCTGATCATCAATGCTGCATTGCTGCTTCATTGAATAGCCTGTTTTGAAAGAATACAATCATTCTTTCAAAACTAAACGAAACGCTCATGTAAGGTTGGTAACGTCAGTTACCTTCGTAATTCTCCATAGAAAGGAGGTGATCCAGCCGCACCTTCCGATACGGCTACCTTGTTACGACTTCACCCCAATCATTTGTCCCACCTTCGGCGGCTGGCTCCATAAAGGTTACCCCACCGACTTCGGGTGTTACAAACTCTCGTGGTGTGACGGGCGGTGTGTACAAGGCCCGGGAACGTATTCACCGCGGCATGCTGATCCGCGATTACTAGCAATTCCGGCTTCATGCAGGCGAGTTGCAGCCTGCAATCCGAACTGAGAACGGCTTTATGGGATTCGCTTCACCTCGCGGTGTCGCTGCCCTTTGTACCGTCCATTGTAGCACGTGTGTAGCCCAGGTCATAAGGGGCATGATGATTTGACGTCATCCCCACCTTCCTCCGGTTTGTCACCGGCAGTCACCTTAGAGTGCCCAACTAAATGCTGGCAACTAAGATCAAGGGTTGCGCTCGTTGCGGGACTTAACCCAACATCTCACGACACGAGCTGACGACAACCATGCACCACCTGTCACTCTGTCCCCCGAAGGGGAACGTCCTGTCTCCAGGATTGTCAGAGGATGTCAAGACCTGGTAAGGTTCTTCGCGTTGCTTCGAATTAAACCACATGCTCCACTGCTTGTGCGGGCCCCCGTCAATTCCTTTGAGTTTCAACCTTGCGGTCGTACTCCCCAGGCGGAGTGCTTAATGTGTTAACTTCAGCACTGAGGGTGGAACCCCCCAACACCTAGCACTCATCGTTTACGGCGTGGACTACCAGGGTATCTAATCCTGTTTGCTCCCCACGCTTTCGCGCCTCAGCGTCAGTTACAGACCAGAGAGCCGCCTTCGCCACTGGTGTTCCTCCACATATCTACGCATTTCACCGCTACACGTGGAATTCCACTCTCCTCTTCTGCACTCAAGTCCTCCAGTTTCCAATGACCCTCCACGGTTGAGCCGTGGGCTTTCACATCAGACTTAAAAGACCGCCTGCGCGCGCTTTACGCCCAATAATTCCGGACAACGCTTGCCACCTACGTATTACCGCGGCTGCTGGCACGTAGTTAGCCGTGGCTTTCTGGTTAGGTACCGTCAAGGTACCGCCCTATTCGAACGGTACTTGTTCTTCCCTAACAACAGAGCTTTACGACCCGAAGGCCTTCGTCACTCACGCGGCGTTGCTCCGTCAGACTTTCGTCCATTGCGGAAGATTCCCTACTGCTGCCTCCCGTAGGAGTCTGGGCCGTGTCTCAGTCCCAGTGTGGCCGATCACCCTCTCAGGTCGGCTACGCATCGTCGCCTTGGTAAGCCATTACCTTACCAACTAGCTAATGCGCCGCGGGCCCATCCTGCAGTGTTAGCTCGAAAGCCAACTTTCAACATTGCACCATGCGGTGCGATGTATTACCCGGTATTAGCTCCGGTTTCCCGGAGTTATCCCAGTCTGCAGGGCAGGTTGCCCACGTGTTACTCACCCGTCCGCCGCTAAGATCAGGGAGCAAGCTCCCATCTCTTCGCTCGACTTGCATGTATTAGGCACGCCGCCAGCGTTCGTCCTGAGCCAGGATCAAACTCTCCGATAGAAAGCTTAATCTAGCTTTTAAAACAATGTTTGTTTCCGTAGAAACAACTACTTACATGGCGTTTCGTTCAGTTTTCAAAGATCAATTTGTAATCTATTAATCTCGGTTTAGTTCGACCGAGTGACAACTTCTATCTTATCAGCAACTCATTACCGTGTCAATGCTTTTTTTGAAAAGCAATTTCGTATGTAATGTCGTTGTTTCGAAGTGACAAGATACATCTTACCATGCAGAATCTACACCGTCAACCGTTTCTACAAAAAAGATTCAACCCGCTTCTATCCCTTATAGAAGCGGGTTAAATCACCCAGTAAGTACGTCCTCTTCAGGATATCTGATCTTAGGAGTTTTCTTTGAAGCAAAAATGAAAGCAAGGGTCAACGGACCAAGCTTTCCTACCATCATGATAACGATTAAAGTCATTTTTCCGATTGCATCCAGGCTACTTGTCAAACCCATAGAAAGACCTACGGTTCCAAAAGCAGAAACAACTTCAAAGAGATTAACTAAAAAAGAAGATTCCTGAGTAAGTTCAAGAATAAATACTCCAACGAATACTACTCCCGTTGAAATAACCGTAATAGCAAGGGCTTTAATAATAATAGAGAATGCGAGCGTTTTTCGAAAAATGGTTACTTCATTCTTTCCTTTTAAAAACGTATTAACCGATAGTAGCATTGCGATAAAGGTAGTTAGCTTAATTCCTCCTCCAGTTGAAGCACTTCCTGCTCCTATAAACATTAATCCAATCATGAAAAAGAGTGTAGCTTCTTCCATACTCCCAATATCAATGGTGTTAAATCCGGCTGTTCGTGGAGAGACAGCCTGGAAAAAAGCACCCCATCCTTTTCCGCCACTACTCAATTGACCAAGGGTTGCAGTATTATTCCATTCTAAAGTAAGTATAACTACAAAAGCTAAAGCATTTATCACTATACTACCTACAACCATTAATTTCGTATGTAGGCTCAATTCACGAAAATGCTTTTTTTCTTTTAAATCAATCAACACAGTGAAGCCAATTCCGCCTAAGATGAATAACATTGTAATAACAAGGTTTACTACAGGATCATCTACAAACATTGAAAGGCTGTCTGACCAAATCGAAAACCCGGCATTATTGTAAGCAGATATGGAATGAAAAATAGCCGCGTATACTCCTTTTACTAGTCCGTACGTGGGGATCCACTTAATTGATAAGATTAGTGCTCCAATCAATTCTATTAATATAGAAAAAACAAGAAGACTTCGGACAAGTTTAATGATTCCTCCCATACCCTTCTGATTCAATGCCTGAGATATTAATAATCGCTGTGAGATTCCGATTTTCTTTCCAATCAGAATAAAAATCACAACAGCAAAGGACATAATCCCTAGACCACCAAGTTGAATAAGGACCATAATTACTATTTGTCCAAATATGGTATAAACCGATCCAGTATCGACTACCACAAGTCCAGTCACTGTTATGGCAGAGATTGCAGTGAACCACGCATCTAACCATGTGACGGAAGAAGTGGTCGCCTGTGGAATTTTCAATAAAACAGTTCCTAATGAGCTAACAATAACGAAAAGAAATAATAAGGTTCGTGGAGGATTAAGTAGCGGTTGTCTAGCTTTCAACTAGTTACCCTTCTTTCTTCTATCTGAGTAATCCCACTCTTCTACAATGAAAGAGCAGTAAATCTCTTCATCTCTAGACGAAGTTCACTGTCAGATTAGGGTCCAAAATACCCCTGCCTGGAAATCCAGGAATCACGCTTTGCGAAAAAATACTTAATCATGCATAGGGTTCAATAAGATAGAAAAGAAGGGCTGGAAATTTCAATGTAGAGCAATTAGACTCAGAAATTCAACGACCATTTAATTCTACTTTTTGAACCCTAACTATGATGAATGAAATAATAATACATCCATTCATAGGACAAAGTAAAGAACATTATCTAAGTCCCACTTATCCTATCTTTAAAGGGTCGTAGTCCATTCCTCAAAACATAGGTTAATCAAGATACTCAGGGGGAGTATACGCCCCTCAAGGTCCGATGGATTCAGCAAATTATCTGAGTAGTGATGCCCAGAAAACTCATTTCATTTCAAAATATAAATGATGATGAAGTTTGCATCCATCATTAAATGCAGCATGACAACAGGGGCAACTTCTGTTGGAAGATAGATACTCGCGAATCGTTAATTCCGTTTTGCATTTCCCGCAAAGAATTGCTTCTTCATTAAATTTATCAACTGGCCAAACCCGGACAGGATGATTGGCTGTTTCCAAGTGACATGAAATACAAGAATAATAAGTCCTACAGCAATAGAACTTAATCGCGATAATATCCTGCTCACTGTGGTAATGCTCACACCTTGTTTCATCATCAGTGAGTTTCCCTCTTATATCGAATGGTTCTGTTCGCAACTTTTCGACCTCCTGTTCACCAAATAAATTGAAGTACAGTACTTATTAAATCACGCTATTCGTTTCTGTTCTTTCTATATGCCACAATCACTCCAAATAAAGCAATTCAGTCTATTATTACGTGCGGTTGACCTTCCGTTTTGCCATACAAATTTTACATAACGAATATCCCTTATCACGTCTTATATTCTCAGTCATTTTTAGAAGTTCATTAAGGTTGTCTGAACATACCTTCTCTACTTTCGTTCGAACACCTTGATCTTTTTCACGCCATAGGGTCCGGCAGGTCGCCAAGTGAATTTTATTATAATCAGGATCTTTTCCTTTAAAATGGTTAAAAACATACCCATCTGGATTAGCATGATACCAGCTTAAATATCGTTTCTCATTTTCTTTAAAAATACCGATCATGGTTTAGCCTCCCAATGATTTATCACTAAACCATTTTCGCTACACTCTTTAGCTCTCCTCTTTACATTATATTACATTTCCTCCCCCTTTTTTATCCAAATGTAATCTGCCGTCAAAAGGAATATGTAAGACAATGTCATTATTATGAAAAGGAGCGCATGTATAGAAGCAATGGGCACATATAGATTATGGCTCTTGACTAAGTAATAATCTACAAGTACAAAAAGTAGGAGCACACCCCAAATCGTGAACTTTCTATAAAATAACGATAGAAGAAGCATGAATGATTTTCCAAATAATAGCATTGTAGAAAAAGCGATGCTATCTCGATACTTATTTTCAAACCACCCTATATGGAAGTGAAATTCTGGGAAGGAAAGAAACAACAGAAATATCCCGTTCGAAAGAAAGAAAAGGAGTGAGAAATATAGCGCGACATAGCGAATAAACTTGTAGGTCAATATTAAGGGATATAACCATTGAACAAGAAAGAACGTAGCGATTAGAAAAATAGCGGTATAATATGTTCGCCACCAATTATGTTGATATATAAGAAGATATTGAAATAATTCCTCTACTCCTATAAAGAAAACCACAAGAACCAATACACCCCGTGCTCGTAACCTACACGCTGTAGCTAGAAGAGCCGCTGCAGGTACTGAGAAAGCCTGTGATGATAAATCTCCAATAATATTGTCATATATCTCTATTTTCACGAGGTTCGGTCGATACGTATAGCTATCAAGTAAGATTAAAATGACATACTCAAACACATAAGCCAGTCCAGCAATAAAAAAGTAATAAGTTACGTAGGATAAATCTTTTTTCCATATAAGAACGCCAACTAGGATAACGATACTTACACTTGTTAATAGAAGATATGGAATATAATTTGCCATCAGTTACTGTCCTTATCATTTTTGCTATCATTATTGCCCTTAATCGCTCTTCTAAGACGACAATCAAAAAAGCTTCGGTTTCCCGAAGCCCCTTTTTTAATGTTGGAATGCTGTTTTTAGACGACGGTCTTTAGATGCTTTCTTAATAAATGGTACCACCCAGCGATCAAGTCCTATTCTCGCTGCATTGTAACCTGCAATCAATAGAAGCATACCTAAAATAACCATCATCGGATTAGTACTAGTGGTCCCACTGAACATAAATGCGAAATTCATGATTACTCCCATTAAAGCAGCGAGGGTGGTAAATGTACCGAGTATTAATCCCAGTCCTACTAAAAACTCTCCCCAAGGAACGACTATGTTAAATAAGTCCACGTTTGGAATAGCGAATCCTTGTATAAATGTTGCCCACCAACTTGCAACAGCTGGATGTTCTCCACCAGCATTCGCTACCGCTCCTTGTAAGAAGCCATTCGCATCGAAACCATCCGTGATTTTCCCCCAACCCCCAGTCATCCATTGAAACCCAAGGTATAATCGAATAAGAAATAGAATGCCAGCGGCCACTTTGTTTTCCCTTATAAATTTAACAACCATACTGATCACCTTCCTATGTTTATTCTTATCACACTCTTATTGTAATTGGATTAGCAGAATCATTATGTGATATCCATCACTAAAAGCACTCAGTTTCGTTAAAAAGAAATTCGGGTAAGAAATAAATGGATATTCTCTAAAGTGAAACTTCCATCAGCGTGTTTTGCTTTATAACCCTTTAAGGGATAGTTGAGCGAATCGCGAACTTTAGGTGCAGTTGATTTTCACCTTAACGTCTAGATTAACCTTCTTTTATGAGGGGGAAATTTCACTCCCTCTTAAATGCAGATAAAAAAGGACAGGAGCTCTCCTGTCCTAAGCGTAACTTGTATCTGTTTTGGATTTTTTCTTATCAAAGAACATATATCATCAATGCCACACATCCACCAAGAGACATATATCCCATTACATTATACAAGGCGGCTCCGGAAGCTTCTTCAAAAATCATACCTCCAACCTATGAACCTAATATACCAGACAATCCAAAAAATACTAAGATAAACAGTAAATGACCAGTCGCCGGCAAATTTACCGGAACCAACTTCGTCACATAGTGAAAAGCAAATACGTAAAAGACGCCAAAAGTAACGCCGTGAAGTACTTGCATCAAAATGGCTGCTATTGGTCCCCCCAACATAAGCAAGTACTAGCCATCTAAGAGAATATAGAATCTCTGCTATAAGAATAGAGACGATTTCATTAAATCGTTTAAACCAGAAGTGACTTGTAGCAAAAATAACAGCTTCACTTGTTACAGCAACGAACCAGGCAATGCGAATCTGTGACTTATTCCCACCAAGCTCTGTGATATAAAAGCTTATGAAACTATCATTTGCTCGATGTGGGATTTTCAAAAACATGATCGTTCCCAAAAAAAGAGGAACCTTAGATTCTTCCCACTTCGAATAGCATCGAGCACAGTAACTGGCTTACTGACCGTTTTGACGTCTGATACTTTCGTCGCTGTTAAGAATGCCATCGTAATCATGAACATGAAAGGAATTAGAATGCAGCTAATCCCAACAATAGCAAAGAACTGACCAACAAGAAGAGTTGAAACTGCGTAGCCAATAGATCCTTAAGTTCGAATGCTACCAAAGTTTTTATTAACACTAGCAGATGTTTTTGCAGCAAGGCAGTCACCTAATCCCCCTGTAGGGGACATAAAAACATAGAAGGTTGCAGCAAAGAATAGGGTCAACGCATAACTTTCATTCGTAAGTAGGAAAATGCTAATGATAAAAACACCAACCAGCGTGACGAGCAGAACCTTTTTAATTGTGCCAAGCTTATCGCTTATGTATCCCCAGAATGGTTGCGTAAGAAAAGCAGCTAATGGTCCGATCGCGAGTATAGATCCTATCTTACTTTCAGTCATACCGGCATGCTGAAAATAGACAGCATGTAACTAATGATTATCGTGTTTGATCCATGGAAAAAGAACAGGAATAGACTAAGATAAAAGACAGAGTCTCTTTTCGTCATCCAGAGCACGCCCCTCCTTCGACAAGCTTGTAATTAAACGCTCAAAAGGCTTCTTCTAACTTTATAGCATACCAAAATGGATGCAATGTACTTCCAGCTCTGAACGACTAAGGAAACTCATTCAATTCACAGAAACATTCATCTAGGACTACCTTTCAAAAAGTTACACTCTTTTACTTTTAACGATCATTTATTAAAGGGTATGTGCATATCCTGTAGAAATATCCAATTTAGTATGATTTCAAAAAGCAAATGATGGGGGATTTCTATGGAAAAGAGAAGCGAGTTAGACACCACTAATTTAAATCTGATATTTCATCATTTATCAGATCTCATTTTCCAAATTCGAGTTGTTGATGTTCATCACTATGAAATCGAAGCTGTAAATGAAGCATATTTAGCAAATTACGAAACTTCAAAGGAAGCTATTTCCGGTAGAAGAATCGAGGACTTTCTTGATGTCGATCAAGGATTACAAGCTATTAAAAGATTTCAGGAAGCGATTATTTGTAAGAGAACCATTCAATTCGAGGAAGGCTATTCCTTCCCTAAGCAGGGATACAGAATTTTTGATATTACGCTTGTTCCCATTATTAAGGCGGGTTCTGTGACAGGTCTCATCGGGGCTGCGAAAGATATTACGGAGAAACGATTAAATGAAGAACATATGGCACAGTCGGAAAAATTATCATTGGTTGGGCAGCTTGCAGCAGGAATTGCACACGAGTTACGGAACCCACTTACTTCATTAAAAGGATTCTTGAAACTCATCCAGTTCAAAAATAAAGACACAAACATCGAGCGCTATATTCAGGTAATGGACTCTGAATTTCAACGGATTGAGCAAATAATCGATGAATTTCTAATTCTCGCAAAGCCCACTAAAGCCGAGTTTAACTATTATCAAATCAGCGATATATTAGATGAAGTTATCGAATTACTTAACGCACAGGCAAATATGAAGTCTATTATTATAAATAAAGCTTATTCAACTTACCATTCCCCTGTCTATTGTGAAAACAATCAACTAAAACAAGTATTTATTAATTTAATTAAAAATGCGATGGATGCCATAATTGAGGATGGCGAGATTACTATTGCAACAGAGGAACAATCGGATAATGTTGTCATTCAAATTATTGATAACGGAAAAGGCATATCTCAACAAGAGCTTGAAAAACTTGGTTCTCCCTTTTTCACTACAAAGCAGAATGGGACAGGTCTCGGACTAACAATCTGCAATCGGATTATCGAGAAGCACAAAGGTAGTTTAAAAATCAAAAGCAATCAGGGAGATGGCACAGTCATAACGATTCGTCTTCCTCTAAAGCAAATACGGTAACCCCTTTTCATCGGGGAATACCGTATTTCTTTTACTTCGTTTGAACAGTTAACCACTGCTCCACTAGAGCGATAACCTCTTCAAGTTTCTGCCCATGAAGGACATGCCCGGTCTTAGAGACTGCACTAACTTGCCAAACACCCTCCAGTCCCTCTTGCAACGATTGAACAGCTTACCCGCGATAGTTCTCTGCATCTTTGGGAAGTGTCGCCCTCAACAGATATACCGGTGCAATAACGACACTTAGTTCATCCCGACATGGTTCAGAGTATAGTGCCGACATTATCGCACGTACGATCGCTTCATTCGCTCTCACTTTAACAAGAGATGACTGAATATCCATATCTGCATGAACCATTCCCTTTAAATCTGTACTTCATCTTCCAATTTTGTCTTGCTTCTTATTCCTTATCCTTCTATCGTACTAAATCGACTCTTGTTCACCCACTTCGAGACTCTCGAAAGCTCTTCTACCGTCGTAGAAGAGTCATCTGAAGATTGTGTATAACCGCCATCGAGCATGATGACTCCGTCTACCATTCTTTGATATCGTCCACTGTAATGAAGAGCGATCGCAGCCCCAGGAATGACCTAATAAGTAAACAGGACTACTCGTGATCGAAGTAGTCACTATGTTAAGCCATTCAGACATAGCTACAAATGAATAGGAATGTTCATCATTAAAAGACTGGGTTATCCCATGCCCCAGTAGATCAATTGAGACCACATGGAAATTTTCTTTGAGAGCATTGGCCATTTCGGTAAAGCCCAATGCATTATTTGTCAGGCCATAAAGCCAAACAACAAGAAGATGTGATATTTCTCCACATTCGACTCCATGAATTTGTTTACTATCGATTTCAATTTGAAAGTCTTTCATTTCTTACTTTCCGCTCTCATTTTTACCTCTTTACAAACTATTCGATCAGCAGGATTCATTCCCTTTATCTAGAAAAGAGTCATCTATGGGTTCCTATCTCAACAGGAGGTATAAGATGAAAATAAGAAAAGCAACACTAGAAGATGCCAAAAAGATAGCACGTGTTCATGTGAACAGTTGGAAAACTACCTATCAAAGCCTGGTACCAGTTGATTATCTAGATTCACTGGATATACAGGTCCGGGAAGCTCGCTGGCGAAAAGGAATAGGAGCTGGTAACACTGTTTTTGTCGCCGTGAATAACGAAAATGAAATCGTTGGATTTGCAAATGGTGGAAAGAATAGATCGAAAAACGATCATTATGATGGGGAGCTTTACGCGATCTATTTATTAGACGAAGCTCAACGCAAGGGTGCGGGTAAACAATTAATTTGTCACGTCGTTGAGCAATTAAAGAAAGATGGATTTCACTCCATGCTGGTCTGGGTGCTAAACGGAAATCCAGCTTCCCAATTTTATGAACGCTTTGATCCAGTTCATGTTGCTGAAGAACCAACAATCATAGGAGGAAAAACACTTCAAGAAACAGCCTTCGGATGGGACAATCTTGACAAATTGCTTGAACATTGTTGCTAGACCATCCCCTTGAAGAAAAGCAACTTATCCTTCAACATACTAAAAGGCAGCGGTTATTCGCGGCCTTTCCTTTCAACTTCTTGCACATTTTTTTAGTAAGATCCAAGAAATTAAGCGCGATTCTTTCACCAAAAAAATTAATTTCCGCAAAAAAAGACCCCTTCCGAAAAAGAGGTCTGGATTATAATGCTCTTCCTCTTATATTCCAGCTTTTGCACTAAAAATTAGCACCACCTATGGATAAGAGTATGTATCGATTCTTTCAAGTAACCAATACGGTATAAAGTAGACGTTTGAAAACAAGCTAAGTTATTTATCAATGTTGCTTCATCAAAAAAGATTGAGACTTTTAATCCGTTCTACCGCTTCTTTAAGAATTTCTTCTGAAGTTAATAATCCTACCCGTACATACCCTTCTCCATATTCGCCAAAGCCGTTACCTGGAGCAACTACAATTTGTACCTTCTCTAGCAAGAAATCAGCAAACTGCTCTGATGTGAACGATTCAGGTACTTTTAACCAGGCAAAGAAGGATCCAGCAGGAGAAGTGACGTTCCACCCAATCTCATGTAGCCCCTCAATCAGAACATTCCGTCTGGATTCGTACGTTTTCCGGAGCTCCTCAACACAAGCCTGCGATCCAAGGAGCGCCTCTGCAGCAGCTTCTTGAATGCCGCTAAAAAGGCTAACGTAGAAGTGATCTTGCAATAGGTTTATTCCCTCTATAACAGAAGGATTTCCAATAGCGAAACCAACACGCCATCCTGCCATATTGTATGTTTTCGAAAGCGTGTAAATTTCAATACCAACGTTTTTGGCTCCCTCACTTTCCAAAAAACTGATTGGACGCTTTCCATCAAATCCAATAGCCCCGTATGCAAAATCGTGAACGACACAAACATCATGCTCATCTGCAAAGGAGATCGTTTCATCAAAGAATTCTTTCGTTGCAACTGCAGCAGTTGGATTATTAGGATAGTTTAAGAACATGAGCTTCGCCTTTTTTAATTTATTCTCTGAGATCGTATCATAATCCGGAAGAAAGTCATTCTCTTCTAGGAGAGGCATCATTTGCATATCTCCCTCAGCCATCGCTACGCCTGACCAGTAATCAGGATAGCCAGGGTCAGGAACAAGGGCAACATCCCCTTTATTCAACAGGCATTGGCTGACTTCAACCAGGCCAGCTTTCCCCCCGAATAACACAGCTACTTCATTGTCTGGATCAACTTCAACGCCGAACTCACGCTTATAGAAATCAGCGACTGCTTGTTTTAAAAAGGGCTGCCCACGAAAAGGTGGGTATTTATGATACTCTGGTTTCTCAGCTGCAGACTGTAATGATTCGATAATGTGCGGTGGGGTAGGTTGATCCGGATTACCTTGTCCAAGGTTAATAATGTCATAGCCCGCTTCAAGATAACGGTTTACTTTCCCAGCTAGTTTCGCAAAGAACTGCTCCGGCAAACGATTGAGAGCATCTGAAGTCTGAAATTTTTTCAAATGAAATCACATCCTGTTAAAATTTTCGTTAAATTCTAATAAATTATGTTATCTTGGATACACGATCATGTAAAGACCATCTTCTAATAGTTTGAGGAGGACGATTCAATGAAAAAGCTTGCCCTGTTGCAATTTGATATTGTTTTTGGAAGTCCAGAAAAGAATTTCAAAAAAGTTGATCAACTCGTATCTAAAGCATCTAAAAATGAACCTGATATCATTGTTTTACCAGAATTATGGTCCACTGGATATGACTTATCAAGACTCGATGAGATCGGCGATACTGATGCCGAGAAGTCGATTAATTTTCTATCCAGACTGGCCAAAAAGTATGCAATTAACATCGTAGGAGGTTCTATTGCCAAACGAAATGGTAATGAAGTGACGAACACAATGCTTGTTTTCGACCGTGATGGAAAGCTTGTCCATGAATATAGCAAGGCTCACTTGTTTCGATTAATGAATGAAGAGAAATTTCTAGTTTCAGGAAATACGAAAAGTCACTTTACTTTAGAAGGACTCCCGTGTGCAGGGTTTATCTGTTATGATATTCGCTTTCCGGAATGGCTCCGCCTCCATGCGGTCGAAGGTGCACAGGTATTATTTGTTCCTGCGGAGTGGCCAGAACAGCGCACAGACCACTGGCGGAACCTACTCATAAGTCGTGCCATAGAGAACCAGTGCTATGTAATTGCCTGTAATCGTGTTGGCTCTGATCCTGATAATGCATTTGGAGGACACTCGTTAATTATTGATCCATGGGGGACAGTTATTTCTGAATCAGGTCAAGAAGAAACCATTCTAGTTGGCTCAATTGACGAAGAAGAAATCGCCTCTATACGTAGTCGGATTCCGATTTTCGAAGATCGTCGTCCAGATATTTACAATTAATCTCCAGATCAATTTAACAGGTGATATGATTTATCTGCGAGTGTCTTTACAAGCAAAAACAGGAAACACAAATTCAAATTTTGCTCTTATTTTAAGAGGGTGTCACCAAAAGTTAGGCTTTGAGGACACCCTCTAAAATGATACATTCTTTTCTACACATTAATGTATTTTCGCAAGGTAACGAGACACGGTTTACTGCTATTGCATTGCCTCACTACCAATTTGGAGGATAATTTCCTAAAGGAATGCCTGTTCGCCCCCGAAAATAGTGGCTATGGTTTTCCACAGATACCGTCTCCCCTTCAAATCGATGGTAATGACCTCCTGCAGATAAAGGAATCGGCGGCCCTGATTGGACACTAAAGCGATGCTGATGGCCGTTCTCCTCTATCGTGAGCCCTTCAATTCGATGGAAATGCTGATCATATGAGGTTCCATTCACCGGAAAGCTATATCCAATCAACAGTTCATGGTCATGCTCGTCATGTACTTCTAATTTCGCTTTAAAATAGTGGGCATGAGCAAATGGTAATTCAAAACCTTTAAACGTCATCATCCCCTTTCTTCCCTCTCTACAACTTCTATGCGAAAGACTTTACCTCATACCTGAATGTTGAATTTAAAATACGTCTTAACCAGAGGAACTGACCATTCAGAATCGAATAGTAAAAGAAGATACCAACTATGTAGCAAGGAGAAAGAGGTGACATATGGCTCCTATGAAGATCTTTGGACATCGCGGTTCGCCAAGTACACACCCCGAGAACACATTAATTTCTTTTCAAGCAGCACATCGAGCCGGGGTTCATGGAATTGAATTAGACGTTCAACTAACAAAGGATGGAGTGCCAGTTGTTATTCATGATGAACGTGTGGAGCGTACCACTAATGGAATTGGATGGGTGAAAGATTTCCTATACGATGACCTCATCAGACTCGATGCAGGTCATTCCTTCTCAAGCCGTTATCAAGGAACACCTATCCCTTCGCTAGAGCATGTTCTACAATGGATCACATCGACTTCATTGTCATTGAATATTGAACTCAAGACTGGGTTTATGCCATATGTAGGGATCGAAGACCTGGTAATGGACCTTCTTTCTCATTATAATCTAGAGGATCGAACCATTATCTCTTCGTTCAACCATTACAGCGTACAAAGGATTGCTCAAAAAAACACAAATCTTGAAACAGCGATCCTTTTAATGGAAAAATTAGTGGATCCATGGGATTACATTCAGAATGTAGGTGCGAACGGCATCCATATCGAGTGGCATGCTCTAGATGAGAATCTCATCGCGAATACTAAAAGCCGTGGCATACCTATTCGAGTATTTACCGCTAACGATCACGATCATATTTCTACTGTGAAGAAACTGGGTTGTGAAGCTATTTTCACTGATTATCCTGGTCCTGCTTTGCAGTTAATTTAGCCAGATCACTCAAAATGTGCATCTGCCTAATTCCCTAATTGAAGTTTCCGTCATAAGTTAGTAAAGAATCGACGCAAACTGACGGGGGGATTAATTATGAGTGGATATGGTAGTGGTTTTGCATTAGTTGTTGTATTGTTCATACTTCTAATTATTATCGGCGCATCTTTTGCATACTAAATTGATTGTTGATACTAGAATGAAGAAATTTCTCCTAAATTAAAAAAAGGCTGGCAGATGCCAGCCTTTTCCTATTTATAATGTTGTATTTGTTCCTGGTTTCACTGTTGTACTCCCTGGAGTGCGCGTTTCACTTCCAGGAATATTAGTAGGCTCATATCCTTCTTCACTGGACTCAGATACTTCATGTCCAGCTTCCTTTACTTTACTACCGATGTCTTTCAAGTCCTCTCCAGCTTCTCTAGCAGTAGAGATCACTTCTGTTGAATCATCTTTTACCTGATTCACTTGGTCTACTACTTCATCATTGACCTTCTCATAAAGTGACTGCGCATCATTCATGGCTTCCTTAAGAACAGATGATGCTGATTGAATACGGTCCATCCAGTCGTCTTTTACTTCACCTGGATTTTCTTTCACACGCGTATAAAAACCTCTTGAAGAATCTTTCATATTTCCTGCTGTTGATCTCACTTTATTTCTTGTTGTGGAATCAAGCATTGCGACAGCGCCACCTACAATTGCTCCCACTAATATTCCTTTTACTAGCTTACCGTTCTTCTCTTCGTTCACAGTCGTTGTTGTTTGCATGACTACTCCTCCTATTGTCGTTCTTTGTTTACTTAGTTAGTTTTTTCTTTCCCTTTATGTTAAAAGCTAAACTAAAAGATTTAACATGAACTTCCTTCTTCGCATCGGAATGCTGCTCTGTTATAATAGACAGCGTTGTATGACAGCAGTTCGTAACCTTCCTGCTTCATCAAAACTAAAGGAGGAATATAAAATGAATAGTATGGATAACGCTTGGCTACCTTCTTCGGGTCCTATGCCTCGACCGGAGAGTGTAGAACAAGCAAGAGAAGTTATTAAGAATGAAGCATTTGATGCACCGAACGTTCAAGAAATCACGTTCAATGCACTTGAATTTACAGCCGTTTGTCCGAAAACCGGCCAACCAGACTTTGGACGAGTTGAAATTTCTTACGTGCCCGATGAAAAATGCATCGAGTCTAAATCTTTGAAATTTTACCTTTGGTCTTATCGTGACGAAGGAAGCTTCTGTGAGACACTAGCTGCTCGCATTGCAGACGACGTTGTCTACGCAATTGATCCTTTGAAAGTAACAATCACTGTTTATCAATCAGCACGAGGCGGTATCGAGCTAAAAACAACAGCTGTTCGCGAGAAAGCAGTATCATAGTATGACGAACCAATACATCGACCGTCAACTTGTCCTGTTTAACGTATTGTTTGCAACATCCATTGTGATTGCAAACGTACTAGCAGGAAAAGTGGTGATGATTGGAAGTTTTGTGATTCCCGCGGCCGTTGTGATGTATGCCTTTTCGTTTCTATTCACGGATATTATTCACGAGAACTACGGGAAAGAAGAAGCAAAACGAACCGTTCAATATGGATTTATCGCGCAGATTTTTGCCAGTATTATGATTTATCTTGGCATGCTTCTGCCTGTAGCACCTTTTGCAGCTGATACGCAGGCGGCATATGAAATTCTTTTGGGGCAAAACTACCGGTTTGTTCTTGCAAGTCTTGCTGCGTATCTCGTTTCTCAACACTTGGACGTATACATCTTCTCCGAACTTAAAAAGCGCACCTCCGATCGTTACAAATGGCTACGCAATAACGCTAGCACGTTCGCTTCTCAGCTTATTGATACGACCATTTTTATCACGATCGCATTTGCCGGGACGGTACCTAATATCTGGATAATGATCCTGTCCCAATTTGTAATTAAGTTGGGACTAGCCCTCCTCGATACGCCTGTATTCTATTTCTTTACACGAATCACAGGAAAACAAAATCAATTGAACAAAAAAACCCTCTAGACGTTTGATCTAGAGGGTTTTCTATTGCATTAAAAAATGTATTATCTTTGTACATTCAATGGAACATAAAGGTGATGATCTTTTCAAACCATGCGTTGTTCATTTATCAAACAATTGCACAAAAACTGTGACAAACCTACGTTGCCTCTATTTAAGTTGAGATACGTTTGTACAACTTATAGTCCATTTTGGTTGGCAAGCGTCATTGTAACATTCTGCAGCTTACCATCACGATAAAACGTTACTTTCATTTTATCTCCAACTTTTTTATTAGAGTAGAGATATTTCCGAAGTGCTGCTGAATTATTAACTTCAGTATCATCCAACTTTATGACTACATCTCTTTCCTTTAGACCGGCAGTTGAAGCTGGTGAATTAGGTTGTATTCCCATAAGAACAACTCCACCTTCAACATCTTTTGGTAGATTTAAGGTGCCAGTCCAATATTGTGTTGGCACTTCAGCTAGTGAGGCAGGTGTGACTCCCATTACAGGTCGTTTCACTTCACCTGTCGTTTCAAGCTGCTTAATAATCGGTTGCGCATCATCGATTGGAATCGCAAATCCAATACCTTCTACAGTCTCTTCTGCTATTTTTGAAGAGTTGATACCGATTAATTGACCCTTGATATTAATGAGAGCACCGCCACTATTACCAGGGTTAATGGAAGCATCTGTTTGAATGACATCAGCTTCATAATCAGGTTGGCCATTTTGATCAAGATCTACAGGTATCGTACGACTCGGATTACTAATAATCCCCTGTGTTACTGATCCTTGAAGAAAACCTAATGGATTTCCAACAGCAATCGCTGGTTCGCCAGTTTTCAACTGATCTGAAGAACCAAGTTCTGCGACTGCTTCTACGTCTTTCGCATCGATTTCAATGACTGCCAGATCCATCAATGCATCCGTACCTAATACTTTTGCTTCCGCTTTTTTCTCGTTGCTTAAGGTCACTTCTATTGAAGAAGCCCCCTCAACAACATGATTGTTCGTGACGATATAAGCTTTTCCACCTTCTTTTTTATAAATAACACCCGAACCCGAGGAAGCTGCCTGATCAGATTGACCTGATGGATCTTCTAGAGAGAATCCACTGCTTCCTTGCTGATAGTTCGTGATACTTACCACGGCATCCTGAGCTTTTTGAACAGCAGATGTAATATCAGATGATACGTTATAAGCAACATTCGAAGTTTCGACACCCCCGCTTGCCGTCGTTGTTACTGCTGCTTGATCTGAAGATTGATGCTCTATATTTGAAACGAACGGACCTGCCACAAGCATTACCGATGCTCCGACAATGGCACCGAACGTACTTGGAAGAAACCAGCCGAGCCCTCTTTTTTTCTGTTGATTCGTTCTCATATTATTATTCTCATCATAGTAACCCATTAATCGGTCACCCTTTCTCCCTTTTGATTTGTTTATAGTCCTATTGTAACGAGAGATGTGGGTCATTTCCTGAATATGTGAGATTTTTGATATTCTTTGACATTTGGCGTAATTCTAGCTCATATTTGGAGGGGGTTGTGTGAAAGTCTTTTATTTTCAAACCCTTTTATTATTCCCGTAACAATGAAGATGACAATCTTATTCTTAATCATTAATGTTCGCCTCTAGATGCCGATAAATAAAATGAGAAGCTATATGAAGCACCACATAAAATGATTATCGGTAAAAATATAGAATAAATATACATTTATTTTAGAATTCTGTCGATTCCTGTATGGTATAATATCAGCAAATAATGGATTTTTTTTGTGTAGTTAGGACTATTAAGAATTTCATAGATAAGAGGTACAAAATGAACAGACATGAATTTTTCTCCTCACTAATTAAAGAAGAGAAACGAGCCTCAATTGTTTTCCTTTTTTTATTTTATTTTACTGTTTGGGGTTACGATCTTTTTAATTATTACGTATTAAACATCTTTGTGTACGATGGCCCTGTTGGGGTACCAACTGAAGGACTAGGTTATATTCCGTATTTGATCCATGCAGCTCTTCTTCCGGTTGCCATCTATCTCATAAAAAATAATCGTCCAGAAAAGATAAAATACATTTATTTTTTTACATTTATTCTTATTACACTAGTTAATGAAATTCTAACTATCAACAGTGGTGTTTCACAACAATCTAGTAATCTTTTTGAAATAGTTATTGTGATTTTTACTCCAATGTTTGTTAATGTTCGCTTTTTTTATATTGTAAGTTTAACTACTATTTTAAAATACTTGATTGTTGGATTGTTAGCAAAGGACCCTGAGTACATCATTCCAGCTGCATTAATTATCGCTGTCTCATCTATTGGCTATATTATTCTCAAACAGTTCAAAAGTTATATAGATACAATGAGCGTAGCATTTGATAAACAAATTCAAGGGATTGTAAAGGGTGTTGTTTCATCACTCGAATTGAAAGATCCCTATACTAGAGGACATAGTGAGAGAGTCGCTGCATACTCGAGAATAATGGCAGAGAAAATTGGAGGGTTTTCAAGAGAAGAACTTCGGTATTATAACTATGCTTGCTTACTTCATGATGTTGGTAAAATCCGAATACCAGATTCGATATTAACAAAGCCATCTAAATTAACGGGTGATGAATATGAAATCATCAAAACACATCCTGAAGAAGGCGTTAGAGCAATGAAAGACATTGAAGGACTTGAAGGATATTTAAATGTCATTCTTAGCCATCATGAACGCTGGGATGGCACTGGCTATCCAGAAGGACTGACAAAGAAAGAAACGCCACTTCCAGCTCGCATTACATCGGTAGCCGATGCTTTCGATGCGATGACTACGTCTCGTTCATATCGCTCTGCTTTAACAACTGAAGAAGCGAAAAAGAGGATTATAGCCGGCAAAGGAACTCAATTCGACCCCGATTTAGTTGATTTATTTTTAGACTTGTACCCCACCTGGGTAGGTTTCTATGAAGAACAGGAAAATATTCTAAATCACTCATTTGATGAAAAAGAAACGACATTATCAAATAATTGAAGGGGGGTGAAACTATGAAGATTAAACGACTTGGAAAAATCAAAACAACTTGTTGGTGGTGTTACTTTAAACATTAATCTAATGATGAATGGATTTGAGGGAAATTACCATGATTAATCAAACTTCTATCATCCAATGTGTTCCTTATGAAATTTATCGAAATTCCAAAATGACTATTGTTGAACATCCACAAACTGGTGAGTATTTTGAAGTCAATGAAATCGCTTTGCGCACTATAGAAAAACTCAGCAACGATAAATCAATTGTTACTGTAAGCGATGAAATCAAGGAAGAGTTTCCTGAAGAAGCCATGATAGATGTGGCTTCTTTTGTTGAAGATTTAATTGATATGAACCTCGTTTTAAGCGTAGATGGTTTAAATATATTCTCACCACAGAAATCTCATCGACCAGAAAATTTCAAATGGGTACCACCCGGAATAGGCAAGTTTTTTTTTAACAAATTCACAATAAAACTATACCTAATAATGATTGGGTTAAATATTTGTCTTTTCATCTATAAACCATCACTGTTTCCTATTTATAATGATGTTTTCTTATTTGATAGTATGTTACTCAACGTTATCTCACTACTGTTCATTACTATTTTTTTAGTACTAACCCATGAGTTGGGTCACATATTATCAATTCGGGCTCATGACTTTCCTACAAATTTAGAAATGAGCACCCGGCTCTTCTTCATAGTTTTTGAAACTGATATGACGCATGCCTGGCGATTAGACTCTAAAGAACGTAATACATTATTTTTATCTGGTCTCTATATAGATAATCTGCTTCTCTTAATAGCATTGCTTACTCAACTCCTGTTACCTCCTGGTTCTTTTATAATAGACCTATGCGCATTTATTGCACTTGATATTATAATCCGAATCTTATACCAATTTGGTGTATATATGAAAACAGATTTATATTTTGTGCTAGAAACGATTACTGGGGTATATAACCTTATGGAGCGTGGTCGGTGCTGGTTAATGGGTATAAGAAAATCAATTAGACAACTTCCCATTTCTTTACCCAAAGAAGAACCAACTGTTAAGTGGTATGCTTGCTTTTATGTAATTGGTGTAGGGTTAACCTTTTTATTATTCACTACTTATCTCTTACCAACTTTAGTAATCTCATTGATAAAAACTTATCCAAACTTCCAACTTGGAATATACCAACCTTTGTTTTGGGATGCCCTACTTTACTGGTCACAAGTATTCATTTACATAATTTTACTCTTACTCATGAAAAGAAAAGCTTCGTTGACCATAAAATGAAAAACCAATGCTATTATGAAAAAACATAGTACTAACACCATAAATTAAAAGGAAACTTCATTAATTAATGAAGTTTCCTTTTAATTTATCTCATTTTTTTCGATATAGTATCTGTAATTATTACAATACTTGAAAATCTCGATTCCTATTAGTAGTTTATTCTGTAGGAAATTGAATTGAGAATGTTGTTCCTGCATTAACTTCACTTTCAATGTTAATATTCCCGTTATGTTCTTCTACTATTTTGTGACTAACTACAAGGCCAAGACCGGTTCCGTCTTCCTTAGTAGAAAAAAAGGCTTGATCTAATTTGGGAATGTCCTCCTCGGAAATTCCAACACCTCTGTCAATTATTTGAACAACCGTACAATCATTAAGACAATAGGCTTTAACTCTAATTTCGCCTCCGTCTGGCATTGCTTCCATCGCATTTTTAATAATATTTAAAAAAACCTGTTTTAACCTACCTGCATCTCCAAGTATGTTCATTGAGTCTGACTGATAATCCTTATAGATGGCGATATGATTATTTTCAGCTTGCTGTTCCACTAATTCGATTACATAATTAAGACAACTAATCAAATTAATAGACTTCAAACTCAAGACTTGCGGCTTCCCTAAAACCATTAAATCATTAACAATGATATTAAATCGTTCTAATTCTTGTAAAATTATTTTTGAATACTTGGGATTGTATTTTTTTTCAGTTTCTTGAAGTTGCACAAACCCCTTCAATGAAGTAAGCGGATTCTTTATTTCATGTGTAACACCTGTAGCAATTCTACCTATGAATGCAAGTTTTTCATTACTGGCAGCTTGTTCGTATGACTTCTCAAGTGAGTTAAGGTATGAGTTAAAACGATTTAAAATAATAAATGTGACAACGAGAAAATAACACTAACATCATAATCGGAAATGTCACTTGAGGAGACTCTGTATAGATTCCCATAATAGCATATTTTAGAATTACTCCTGCACTAACGATCATATAATAACGCCTGTTTACAAAGATAGGTGAAAAAAGAACAAAAAATAGTTCGACAGGGCTACCACTACCATAATGCTTTCATCAGTACCCGGTAATACTGAATCATTTCCATCGCTACAGACCCGGCAATAAATACCCCGAAATAAAAGATACTTAATAGCGAATGGATCGATGTTCTTCTTCATGAGCTATATAGCGATATAGGTAGTAATGCAATGACTTCGACATAAGTAACTATATACACTGGTAACAATTGTATAAGCTAAGCTTCTAAACAACATAATGACTTAGTAGCCTATGATCAACTATCTGGATTTATAAAAAGCCAAAATACATCATAAGAAACAATTTTAAATAAAATAAGAACATAAATAACCTATTTGCACTATTTTCTTCACTTCAAATCAATTTCTGTTCGGGAGAAAGATTGTCATTGTTACTCCTTAACACTGCTTCTTGCAGTTACAAAATTTACAAAACAATTTGATTATACCATATTCTACCATTTCGACAAAAATCTACCAAAATCCTTACTCTTTTCATGGATATGATATTGATGATTTCCCAACTATTTTATCTTTGTATATAAATATGCTCATCTATTATGTTTCATGAATATTTCATCATCTTCTCCTAACTTACATACTGGTTTAACCAAACAAAAAACCCTGCGTCATTCGCAGGGTTTTACATATAATCATTCTCTTTCATGAATTTCACTTCATCTATTCGTTTATTTACGACATGTGGATCGACAGTTAGTCTGGATAGGCCAAGTCGTTTCATTACGCCATTTAAATCTTCTTTCGTTAAGTTGTCATCGGCTTCTTGATCAGGAAATGCCCAATTCACAAGTGCATTTGCCATCTCGATCGCATAGCCCTTATTACGATAAGCAGGTATTAAATGATAGCCAACTTCTAGACTGCTTGACGATTCTATATTTTTATATCCCATGGTGCCAATTACTTTTTCATCTGAAGTATGAATAAGAACCCCTTCCCATTTATGGCTCACTTTCGATATAGAAGAGTCCTTTAAATGAAAAGGTAAAAATTCTTCGAACTGCATACTTTTGAATTCTTCAGGTACTTCCACGTGTAGAAGTTTCTCTAGTTCTTTCTTATTCGTCATAGCTTTTATCAGATCAAAGGAAAAAGGAATAATGGTCAGACGATCGGTCTGAAGGTAAGGCATTTTCTCTCAAAAGTCCTCCTTGTGAGTTATTTTCTTGTAGTTTGAAAATGACTTTTTTCACTATACCTTATTGCTTAACTTACTGTAAACCATACCCTGATCATTCTATAATAAACGGAATATTCATATCTTTATCGGTGTTTTGTCCCTTTCTATACTAGCGTATGCAGTCCATTAGAAAAAGCTGCTAGAAAATAGCAGCTTAATGATTTCTTTTCGAGTCTTTCACAACTTCTTCTTCTTCATAGTTGGCAAGACCATTATTTAATATTTCTTTGTACTTTCCAGCAATTTCACCAGAAATTATTTCTTCATGTTCAAGCTCGTTAATTTTATCGTACTGTGCATACAATGAGTGCTTTCTTAATGTAATGAGCTGGCTCTTCTTTAGATCAGGATTTTCAGCCAACAGCTGGTCAAGTTCATGATGACTTTTATCAATTTCATTTTGATAACTCGTTAACAGTTCAGAGAAGACAGGCTCTGGTATGAAGAGCTGTGTTTTCAACTTCTTGATTTCTGCGATGCCTGCTTCATGTCTATGTAAGTTCGCCACAATGTCTTCATACTCAATTGAACCACTGTGCTTAGCCTTCAGACCAAAGAAACTGATCAAAGGTTTAATCGTTAACCCTTGAACGACCAGTGAGAAAAGAACGATGCTGAATGTTAGAATCAGTACAGTATCTCTTCCAGCGAAATCTCCAGGGAGACTCAGCGCAAGAGCGATCGATAATGATCCCTTAAGCCCTCCCCAGTTCAGGACATGTCGCCACGACCAGGGGAGGGCTTTAACTGGTAATGTACTTCCATATACAGCAATACTTCGACCGATTAATACTATAAGCAGAGCAAATCCGATTGTTCCCCCTTGATCAGAAAAGTTAATTTTAGTAATTTCTAGACCAATCATTAAAAAGACGATTGAATTCGCAAGCAGTGCCGCTACATCCCAGAAATTATTGATATTCAATCGAGTCGTTGGACTCATTCCCACCCTCGAGCCAAAATTCCCGAAAGTTAAAGCCGCAACTACTACCGCAATCACGCCTGATACATGGATACTTTCTGCGACTATATAAGAGCCAAAAAAGAGTAGGATACTGAAAATGATTTCGAGCGGATAATCATCAAAGTATTTTGTAAGGATGGAAATGCCATATCCTAAACCACCTCCAACTAACAAACCACCTGCTACAACCTTTATAAATTCAAACGCACCACTCGTTAAACCTCCCCATCCCATATCGATATAAGCTAAGAGAGAGAAGGCAGATATTTTAAATAGAACAACCGCAAGCCCATCGTTAAATAGGCTCTCCCCTTCAATAACAGTAGACAATCTTTGGTTAACACCCATACTTTTAAAAATCGACAGTACACTTACTGGGTCCGTTGCGCTCATTAAGGCAGCGAACACAAAAGATACTGGAATGGATAGTCCTAAGAGGAAATGTGTAGAAAATCCGATAACAAGAAAAGAGAGAAATGTCCCTCCAAATGCAAGTGCTATAATCGGTTTTCTGTTTTGATTTAGATGTGAAAAAGGTAATTTCAATGCGGCTTCCCCTAGTAGTGCAGGTAGAAAAATTGTTAGTATAACAAAATTAAATATATCCCCTTCTGTAATAAACATCTTCAATGGTTCGAGTACAGGAATATTAAACAAACCGATAAAAGCCCCAACAATTACGAGCGCAATTGGGTAAGGTTGCTTTAGCTTTTTGGCGACCGCTGTAATACCTGCAGCGATCATTGTAAGGATAAGTCCTAATTCAAATATATGATGCATGTCTAACTGTTCCATAACCAGCCTCCGATTCATTACTATTTCATTATTATAACCAAAATCGTGCAGGAATGGAAAATAACGATTCATGAAAGAAAGCATATGAAGTACAGATCTTTGAACTACATAAAAAAGAAGAGCTCATCAATCGAGCTCTTCACCGATTACTCGTTATTAATTTACGCCCACCTGGTTCCAAGCACTTGCAACAGAATTGTAAGTTGTGCCTGTGCCATAGAGATCAGTAGTTGCTTGTAATAGAGCAGAACGCGCTGAGCTGAAGTTGCTTGTTGGCGTCATATAGAGACTCAACGCACGGTAGTAGATTTTCTCAGCTTTCGTTTTGCCGATGCTCTGTATTGTTAGGTAAGCAGCTTTGTTAGGGATACCACTGTTTGTATGAACACCACCATTATCTGAAGAAGTATAGTAGTAATCATCCATATGAGAAGGCTGTCCATATGCTTCAGGGTTTGATAAACTTCTTAGCGCATCTCCTGCCTTGTTAGGTGTGTAGACATCTTCACCCAGTAGGAAATCACCTGGTTCTACGAAGTAACCAAATACATCTGACATTGATTCATTTAATGCACCTGACTGGTTTTGGTATTGAAGTCCAGCTGTTCTTTCCGTAACAGCATGCGTAATTTCATGTGCTACGACATCAAGTGCACCGGATAATGGAGCAAAAACTGATCCATCACCGTCACCATAGACCATCTGTGAACCGTTCCAGAAAGCATTGTTGTAATTAGAACCATAATGGGCAGTTGATCGAATCGTAGCACCGTTGTTATCAAAGCTATTTCGGTTATGTGTATTTTTGTAGTAGTCATACACAACGCCCGCATTGTAGTGTGCATCAACTTCCGCTCTTTGAGAAGTTGCAGTGAAAGCATTGTTACTGTCCACAGCATAACTTCCTGGAAGGGATGTTCTATTGTTAGCTGTTCTCGTTTCAATAACCCCATTCATAGGCTTCGTTGTATCATATAGGTAGTAGGTGCCATTAGAATAGTAAGTGTTAAGTGACTTATAATCACCAAGCACGCCATATCCATAGCCTGTTTCTGCTCCATCTGCTACAGCATTATAAGCATCGACGACGGAACCATCTCGAGCATCAATGTAGACCTGCCAGTTTGCTGGATAGGGATCGATGAATTGAAGTTGTACTTTGTACGTAAGATAATAGTTATTATCTTTCTCGTAAACTACTTTCTCACTCTTCTCTACCATATCAGAAGCATCTGATTTCCTTACAAAACTTGGCTCGTCTTTAACGACATTCGTAGGTTTAACATCAATATGATTCCATGCTTTCTCAAATGCCTCTTTTTCCGATAGTTTCACCTTTGAATTCCCTTTAAAATTCTTCGCTGCTTCAGGATGCAAATCACCATTAACTGCTACAACTTCGCCCTTTTCATCCGTATGTACGATGAACTTTGCCCCGTCAATTTTAAAACCTTTTACAGTCTGAACATATTCATAGTGCGTCATTCCTAATTCATCGTTGGTTTCATTAACTAGCTTCAAATCTTTTGTTTTTACTTTAAAAAGACTTTCATTCGATTTTAGGTAAGACTTCACTGCCTTTTCAGTTTTAACGTCTTTTTCCGATAGTTTTCCGGAAAGGAAAGAAGGCACCTTACGTTCATTCTCCCAATTTTGTTTCACTATTTCCATTTTTTCAAGAGCCTGCTTTTGCTCAGAATTCAAATCCTTCGAAGAAGCAGCAGAAGCGGTAGGAAGAGAAGCACCAAATGCTAGACCTGTCGCAAGAACAACGGCAATTCCTTTTTTCATTTCATTTCCTCCATTTCGGAATAGTTAGAATTTTTAGTACATTAGTAGATTATCACAGAATTTTCAAAGTTTGTATTGGGAAATATAGTAGAAAACACAGGTTTCTATTAGGTTATTGGGTTGCTAATTTCCCAATAACATCTTGATCTCGGTCGTGCTATAATCTTCTTGTATTCTTATATAATGGAAATAAAATCCATTATTAGGAGTTTAAATGAAAAAAAGACAGGCCATTGACCTGTCTTTTTGGGTAATTATAACTTATTATATGTCATCTGTACTACGTTCATATACGTTCCTTATATTCTACTTCCTAACATACGATCATCACTATTTTTCGAATACATACCTTAGTATACTTAATATTTCGAAGCTTACTCTTGTTTTATGAATGTTAAAAAGTAGTTTTCACATGTCATACGGCCTCATAAAATGCTCCATCTCCGTAATAGGTAATGGTCTACTGTATAGATACCCTTGCACTTCATAACACTTTAATTCTCGCAAAATACGCAGTTGCTCTTCTGTTTCCACGCCTTCAGCTATTATTTCTAGGCCGAGGTTGTGTGCCATAGCAATTATGGTCGTAACAATCGCAAGGTCACCGGCATTACTAGTGATGTCTCGTATGAATAAGCGATCAATCTTCAATCGGTTAATAGGAAGCTTATTCATATAACTTAATGAACTATAGCCAGTTCCAAAATCGTCCATACTAATCTCTATACCTAAAGCTCTTAGATTGTTTAACTTTCCGATCGTTTCCTTCTCATTAAACATAGCCATGCTTTCTGTAATTTCTAATTCTAGGAATTTCGGTTCTAACCCTACATCTTTCAAAATCGTATCGATGGTACACACAATGTCCTCCTGATAGAAATGTCTCTGAGATAAGTTCACTGCTACAGTTAAATGTTTTCCATATAAGGAATGCCAATGCTTTAACTGCTGACACGCTTGTCTCATTACCCACTGTTCAATTGGAATAATCAACCCTGTTTCTTCTGCAGCGATTATAAATTCATCAGGGGGAATCAGTCCGATATTCGGATGTTGCCACCTTACTAAAGCCTCGAACCCAATGACTTTTCCAGAAATCGTATTCATCTTAGGCTGATAATGTACGAGTAGCTCATTCTCATCTATTGCTCGACGCAAATCGTTTTCAAGAATGATTTTATGTAACGTTTGATTACTCATCTCATCGGTATAGAAAGCATAATTGTTCGTACTCTTGTCTTTCACATCATACATAGCCATGTCAGCATGCTTTACTAATTCTGCTACCTCACTACCATGATTAGGATAAAGAGCAATTCCGATACTGGCTGTCAATATGCATTCCTGATTATCGACGAGTATTGGCTTTTGAAATGACTCCAATATATGACCGGCAATGATCGCAACCTCGTTCGCATCTCCACACCCAGTCACAATCACTGTAAATTCATCTCCTCCTAGACGAGCGACTACATACTGATCATCGAGCAATTCCGATAGACGTTTGCCAATCGATTGTATAACACGATCACCAAATTCATGACCGAATAGATCATTGATTCGTTTAAAACGGTCAAAATCAAGTAGCATGACTGCAAAGGGATCTGGATTGTCATACTTCAAAAGCCTTGCAAGTTCTTCATTAAAACATCTACGATTCTTCATACCAGTTAATTCATCATGATAAGCTAAATAATGAATCATCTTCTCAGCGCGATTATTCTCTGTCACATCTTTCGCAATCCCATAGACCCCAACAATTTCACCGCTAACCAAAATAGGAACGGTTGATACATAAAGCTCCTTATGTGATTCTTCTTTCGTTTGGATACTGACATCAAATTGATGAACTTCTCCCTGGAGAGAACGCCTAAACATTTCTCTGGCAAGTTCTACATGATCAGATGCTACGATCTGATCAAATGTCATCCGTTTCAACTCGGAAATTGCGTATCCTGTATACTCTGAGGCAATGTAGTTTACACTTACGAATTCCCCATCAGGATTAAGTGAGAATACCGCATCCGGATTGTGATGAAAAAGAGAATAAAATTCCTGCTTATTTTTGACTAGCTGTTCTGATTGCTCCACCTGGTTAATAACTCCATAACGATCAGGTATATAAATCAATACACCGATGAATAACATAATAAACGCTAGAGCAACGAGGTATGGATCCGTTTGTTCATTTGGATTTATGTAAAGCGTTTGATCGATCATCCCATAAAATAAGATGTATGGCAGGCACCAAAATGCCGTTCCTGCTGCTAAACTACCAGCCAATTTCCACCCCCTCCGGTTAGGGAGGTTTTCATCAATCTTGATTAAATGTAAGAATCTAACAATGCAAAGAGAAAAGGTAAGAATAATGATAACGGATAGAATAAACCGAACCGGATTTAAAGAGATGCTTTCTCTAAAATAAACAAGGTTTCCTGCACCAAAGGCACTTATTATTCCTGAACAAACCATTAATCCTCCCTTTAAATGAAACCCATGTTGCCATTTTTGTTGAAGAACAATTCGAGTAATAACGTAGCTACTCATTGCACTTAGAAGAATGATGATCATCCCATGTATGACATAGTCTTTTGGATTAGTGGCTGGAGAGACAGAAAGATTAACCATCAAGTTTATTACATAAAAAGAACTGCCTAATAGGAAAGAAGAGAAAGTCATTATTCGTTTTGATTGGAAATACTTTTCCTTTTTAAGTAGAAGCACAAAAAAAACTCCTCCGTAAAAGGTTAAAAAAGAGAAAATGAACGCCCCTACTGCATAAGCATATTCAATTTGATATAACGTAATTAATGTTGACATATCGACACCTTGCCTTCTTCTATTAAACGTTCGGAGAATTATATTTATTTAACCTCATGATGAGATGAGTGGGAATTTCCAAAGTAAAGTGGATCAAACACGTTATGAAAGCTCCTCTATAAACATAGTATGAAACAACCATGAACAAGCAGGTGAGCGCATTATGTACAAGAAAATAGCTGCCGTTTTTTTCGGAAGTATGCTCGTTGGCTGTGGCATCAATGCTTTTCTCGTTCCGAATCATTTAATTGATGGTGGAATGATTGGAATAGGCTTAATTATCAAATACATGTGGGGATATCAGACCGGCCTCACCATTATCTGTTTGAGTTTGCCGCTCTATCTTATTGCATTTCTTTATTTTCGTCCTTACTTTTATAATAGCCTTCATGGATTATTACTATCTTCATTCTTCATCGATGTCCTATCTCCACTTCGACACCTTTTTTCTTTCCCCATACTTCCCAGTGCCTTACTTGGAGGATTATTCGTTGGTTCAGGTATTGGTTTAATGCTAAGATTTGATACAAGCACAGGCGGGACAGACTTGCTTGCACAATTCATCTCACGTATCCTCTCTTTAAATATCGGTATCATTATTTTTTTAATCGATGGTGTTGTTATTATTATCGGCTCAACCACCATTGGGTTGAATGCTACAATGTATTCAGCCATAACTATTTTTGCAGTCGGCATCGCTACAAGCTTATTGACTGTTAATAAAGAACCTATATAGAAAGCGCTGTGCCAGTGGCACAGCGCTTTCTATTGGATGATCGTATGATCATGTTAATTGTTTACTTTTTGAGTGTCCCAATAATTTTCACTTAGCACATCTGCAATCGCACGAACCGTCCGACTTAATTGTTCAAGATTATTATCGACTCCACCTATTTCAATTAGCATCGCATTAGGAGAAAGATCCTGGTTGTAAATTCCATCAACACCCTTACCTTTCTTACCAATGACGCCACGACTTAACCCAGGATAATCTTCTTTTAATGCAGCGTGCAATTTTTTTGCTAACGCTAAATTCTTTTCATAATGTGGATTTTCTTCGCCTATAACAAAAACCGTACGAGCATATTCCTCGTTATTAATCGTAACAGTGGTGTCTTTCTTCCTTAATGAATCACGATGAATATCAATGAATAAGTCAAAGTCATCATTGCCTGATACGGCAGATTGTACAATTGTTCTTGAAACATCGTACGCTTTTCCATGTTCCCATCCTTTGGCATTCAGAAGAGCACCCATATTCGAGTCATCTACTTTCGTACCAATTCCTCTTTTCTCTAGCTCGTCCCCAAGCATCTTTCCGACTAAAGTAATATTTGTCTTTCCATCATTGGCAAGATCGGCATTCTTATTCCCTTCTAGCCCTAAAAGAGGTAAAAAGGATTCATAACTATGAGAATGGTAAATGAGAGCTACCTTACGTCCATTCGTCGTTTGTATTGGTGGCGTAACCTTATCTTTGGAGTCCTGTATTTGGAGTTTCTCTGATGGCACTTCTCGTTCTTTTAATAATTCATTTAATGGTGGTGTTGATTCGACGGGAAGGTTTGTGAAGTTTGTCCCTTCTCCAGCTACGTGGATTTTCGCATCATATAAAGCAAAACCCGGAAGCTCTCCCCCCACAAGACTTCGGATATCACCTGGTTTAACACTCGTTATAAATTGGAAAGCAACAAGAGAGAGAGCCGGTGGTTCACTTTCTTCGGGTAACACTTGTGTCAAATATTGATTTTCTGTCCCCATTGCATAAACCATCGCTTCCGTAGAAAAGCTCGTAATCCAATCATGCAACATGGATGATGATAGCTGATATTTCGTCTCTGATGATGAAATCATACCTGCTACTATAAACAAAAAAATGAGCCCCGCAATTGTAAAAAACGAAACAAATCTAATTTGATTACTGCTTGTATCACCAAACAGCTTTGGTGAGCTGCTCTTCATTTCTTCTTCCCTCCTACTCCTTCATTTCATATTCTATGTCTATGAAAACGAACATTAAAATAGAAGATTTTTTTAGTAGCCAACATAGAATTCCATACATAAATAAGGAAGAAATAAGCAAAATATATTTGATAATTGAATGTTTGAAAAGTATGATAAAGATGAGGATACGGGAGGTGAACTGAATGGGTAAATCATCCGCATATATTACTGCAATAATTTTGTTCCTAGTTATGGTTGTAGGATTTACATACTGGCTTTCCACAACCGAAGAACATGCTGGTGGAAATGAAGCCAGTCATAGTGAGCAGTCTGCAGAAGGTGGCGGTGAAGAAGGCGGCGACTCCGCTGGTGGAGAAGCTGATAAAATCTTTGCACAGAACTGCGCGTCTTGCCACGGTGACAACCTGGAAGGTGCTGTAGGTCCTTCCCTTAAAGCAGTAGGTGGTAAATATTCGAAAGACGAAATTCTTGGTATTATTAAGAACGGTAAAAGTGGTGGGATGCCAGCCGGCGTCATCCAGGGTAAAGAAGCTGAAATGGTCGCAACATGGCTTTCTGAGAAAAAATAAAAGCGCTTTATTTAAGCTCTCTGTTCATGAGGACAGAGAGCTTAAATTTTCTTTGCAATGAAAGCGTTATCACAAAATAGCTTAGTTTCAAGATGTTTTTATTGAGAATTCTATACTTGCACTGTATAATAAAACTGTAACTATTATAGCGAACTATCTTCGGGGCAGGGCGTAATTCCCGACCGGCGGTGAAGGATAAGTAATTCCTCAAGCCCGCGAGCCTGTAACTTGGGCAGGATCTGGTGTGATTCCAGAGCCGACAGTATAGTCTGGATGGGAGAAGATGGTGGAGTAGTAAGCTTTCTTTGATTTTTCATAGAAGCTTGCTTATTTCCCCATGCCGTAACCATGAGCCCCATACTCATGGTTTTTTGTATGCATTGGGGCCACATCTCCTTTTTCGGTGGTTCGAAAAAAAGGGAGCAATGTCAAAATGAAAAGTGTATCAAAAACGCAACGCATGATTGTTATTGCGATGTTCAGCAGTATTTCGTACTTGCTAATGCTACTGGATTTTCCACTACCTGGATTTCCTGTTTTCCTTCAAATTGATTTCAGTGAAATTCCAGCGCTATTCGTTGCTATTCTATATGGACCGATCGCAGGTATTCTTGTGGAAGCCATTAAGAACTTTATCCATTTCGGAGTTCAAGGAAGTTTTACTGGTGTACCGATTGGTCAATTAGCGAACTTCATAGCAGGTATATTCTTTATCGTACCAACATCACTAATCTTCCGTAAATTCAATCAGACTCAGAAAGGATTAACTCTGGGATTGACGCTTGGAACGATTCTAATGTCAGCAATGATGGGATTGTTGAACTACTTGATCATCCTTCCGGCATACACATGGTTCATGGGCTTTGAAGAAATGTCTGCATCAGCCCGTCAGACTCTTGTATTAACCGGAATCACGCCTTTTAATTTAGTAAAAGGCGCCATTGTGGCAAGTATATTCATTGCATTCTTCATTAAATTAAAACCCTGGTTTGCTCGACAAGCCAGAGTTGCATAAATATCAAAACCCGAACCTTAATGAAGGTTCGGGTTTTTTACTTGAAAGGATATTGGCAGTATTTGTTGAATAAGTTATAAAAAGGATCTGGAGGGACATAGAATGCTGTCGACAGAATTACTTGATCGTTCAACGATCATGGACCTTCAACAAATGATGGTTGATGGCCGACTCACTTCTCAACATCTGGTGCGCTTTTACCTTAAACAAATCGCAACCCACAACCAGTACATTAATGCAGTTATTGAAATTAATCCTGAGGCGATTTTTATTGCAGAGGGTCTTGATCGCGAACGAAAGCAACGTGGTACACGCGGCCTTCTCCATGGAATCCCAATTCTATTAAAAGACAATATCAATACTGGTGATCACATGCATACATGCGCAGGTTCAGAAGCTCTTGCCTCTTCTTTCGGGATGAATGACGCTACTCTAGTGAAAAATCTTCGTGAAGCAGGTGCAGTGATCCTTGGCAAGACGAACATGACCGAATGGGCTAACTTCATGAGTGAGAACATGCCGAATGGATATAGCTCAAGAGGAGGACAGGTTCTTAATCCATATGGTCCAGGGACTCTTGATGTCGGTGGATCTAGCTCCGGGTCAGCTGTAGCTGTGGCCTGTCACTTTGCTACAGCTGCGATTGGAACGGAAACAAATGGCTCTATCTTGAGTCCTTCAAGCTCTAACGCAGGGGTCGGAATAAAACCCACCCTAGGTACTGTTAGCCGTAGTGGGATTATTCCTATTTCATACTCTCAGGATACTGCAGGACCCATGGCACGCAATGTTACAGATGCTGCGATTATTCTTGGAGTTATTTCTGGTACTGATCCAAACGATGCCACTACCTTCAATGTAACGCCAAATCAAGATTACACACCTTATCTTCTTCCTACATTATTTGAAGAGTTTCGAATTGGGATTCCAAAAAAGGGGTATTATGATTCGATGCACCTTGAAGAACAAATAAAAATGGATCAAGCAATTGAAGAACTCAAACAAGGTGGTTGCACGATTGTAGAAGTTACTGAAATAACACCGAGGCAAGAAGAACTTGAGGAGAACTATGAGGTACTCCTCCATGAATTTAAAGCAGGCGTGAACAGCTACCTTGCTCGAGAAACAAGATCCTCTGCCCACATGAGTTTGGACACGATTATTGAGTATTACAATCGGACGAAGGAGAGCACGTCCAGATATGGTCATTCACTATTAGAGAAATCAAATGACACCAGTGGTCTGTTAACTGAACCTGCTTATCTAAGTAGTAGACTATTCGATCTGAAATATGCAAAGGAAGATGGCCTGGACTGCCTTTTCGAAAGTGAAAAAATGGATGCGCTCTTATTTGCTGGCTCTTATGGTTCTACCCTACCTGCCAAGGCTGGTTATCCATCCATTACTGTACCTGCTGGCTATACTTCTAACAACAAGCCATTCGGCATCACATTTACAGGGAAGCCTTATAGCGAGCCGCAACTTATTAAATTAGCTTATATGTATGAACAGCAAACATCTTATAGGAAGCTTCCGAATTTTTTAAGTAAAAATGATGCTCTTAGTTGAACTGCCTCTTTTTTTCTCCTCTCAGTATTTAACAAAAGCGCGGGCAAATTGCCCGCGCTTTTGTTGTGTTACTTTTCAATTGTTACCCATTTAAGTGATGAATCTGCGCCAAACTTGTGGACGTAATAGTTATTCACGTAATCCTTCATAAGTACCGCTCTACCAGCTTGATACGTAGGAAGAATAGCAGCATCCTCTTCAAGGAGAATGCGCTCTGCTTCTTGCATCATTTCCCAGCGCTTCTGCTCATCCTGTTCAGTTTTTGCGTCAGATACAAGCTTGTCATACTCTTTATTAGAGTAGTCCATACGGTTGTATGCTCCACCAGTTTCAAACATATAAACGTAAGTCATTGGGTCTGGATAATCTGGTCCCCAACCACCAGTTGAAATGTCGAAATCACCACCATCTTCAAGATCAAGGAATTGCTTCCATGGCTGTTTGTTAATAGTAATTGTAAGTCCGTCCAGCTTCGATTCAAACTGATCTTTCGCATACTCTGCAATTTTAGAAGCAAGGTCACTATCAGTCGTTAAAAATTCAAGTTCTACTTTATCCTTACCGATTGCTTCTAGACCTTTCTTCCAGTGCTCAACTGCGTCATCTTCAGTTTGATCTGCAAGATAGCCGTCTGGAGCCGGTGCACGGAAATCTTCATCGTTAAAGAATAAGAAATCTTTTGGAACAAGGTAGCGAGCAGCTATAGAACCATTGTTAAGCAATACATTAACTAGCCCATCTCGGTCGTATGAAAGGAATAGAGCTTTACGAATATCATTGTTTGCAAGTGCTTCGTTTTTCTGATTCAAACGAAGAAAGTAAATGGACGTATCAAGAATAGTAGAGAAATCATCTCTGTCTTTAAACTGATCAACGAAATCAGCGCTAAGACCAGCACGATCGATTTTTCCAGTTTCATAAAGATTAACTCGAGTCGCTTCGTCTTTTACAATTTTGTAATTCGCTTCTTTAAGTTTTACCGTATCGGCATCCCAGTATCCGTCGTTCTTAGCAAGCTTCCAACCTTCACCATGATTCCATTCAGCTAATGTAAATGGACCATTGTAAAGCATTGTATCAGCTTCAAGTGAATAGTCTTCACCTTGCTCATCAGCAAACTTCGCAGGCTGTGGATAGAATGAAGCAAATGTTAGAAGATCAAAGAAATAAGGAACTTTTTGAGTCACAACGATTTCAAGTGTTTTGTCATCAACAGCTTTAACTCCTAGCTCATCCACTTTACCATATAGTGGATCTCCTTCAGTGATGATTTCATTTCCGTTCTTGATACCAGCAGCACCCATCATAGAAGCATATCCGCCCATAGTATCCGGATTAATAATTTTCTTCCATGCATAGACAAAGTCGCCAGCTGTTACCGGTGTATCGTCAGACCAATTCGCATCATCACGAATTGTGAATGTATAAACCGTTTCACCGTCTTTTTCTTCAACTTTTGGCTCTTCAGCCGCCATGCCTAGGACAGGTTTATTATCCTTATCTAGTCGATACAAACCTTCAAATACCTGGTTCATTACATTAAATGCAACTTGGTCTGTTGCCTGTGTAGAATCCATAGTCGGAATATCCTGTGTATCTGTTAAATTCAGTACTTGTTCAGCAGATTCTCCCGAGCCATCTGATCCGCTTGTTGCTTCTCCATCACTGTTCGTGTTGCTAGATGTGTTAGAGTTACCTGAACACGCAGCAAGGAAAAGGCTAAACAACAAGATGACCGAAAGCAGAAGCGAAAACTTTTTCTTCATCGTGTTACCCCCTATTTGTTTGTACCATTCTGATCCGGGTCAGAATGACTTGACCCTTCTTTATTAATTGTGCAAAGCGATTGTGAATGCTGGAACCTTTATGAGATCTATAACAGGGAGGTCATGTCACTCATCCTATGTATACCAAAATCACAAACTCGCTTTGCAAATCAATAATTATCTGAATGATTAGATTTATTTTAAATTTCAAAAAACTTTCTGTAACCATCCAATTCACCTCGAATCAAACCATCCAATTTGTCTATTTCCACAAAAACATCGTCCAAATGGCTTAAAACCTGTATTCTCAAGGGGATATTAGCGTGAAAATTTTTTGAAAATTTTATACAATTTTCTCTAAATTTCTCTATAATAGGAAGTGAGGTGATGGACAATGGCGAGATTTATACTGAACCCTGATAGCAGCAAACCGTTGTACAAACAAATCGTTGACTACTATGAGAATTCAATCATAACTGGCTCCTTGCAAACTGGAACACCTCTTCCTGCTGAACGTGATCTTGCCGATCAACTAGGTGTTAATCGTAGTACTGTGACGACAGCATACGCTGAATTACGCGCAAATGGATTAATTACGTCAAAACAAGGAAGCGGCACACGAGTTAGTGAAGAAGCCGCAGAATTACTTCCTGATCATTCGATAACCTGGAGCAAACTTAGAAATCACCATCTAACGGAAGAGTTCTCACCGTTCAGCAAAATATATAACTATATGAATGAACCATCATTTATTAATTTCTGCTCTGGATCGGCAGCACCTGAGTTGTGTATAGCTAGGTCAACTTATGATTTAATCCCTTTTACGACAAGAACGTTACTCTCTCCGAAAACCACTAACAATATAGCCCATTCGATGTGTGATCTAATGGATCAAACTGCTTCCAGTAGCCAAATGATTCTTACATCCAGTCTTGAACAGTCCCTGCTTATTACTGTAAAATGCTTCCTTAATCCCGGTGATACAATTGCAGTTGAAGAACCCTTGAATTATTCACACCTGAACATGTTGATTGCTTCAGGTATTCACATCGTTTGGTTCTCAACTGAACGTCCGTTAACAGATCAATTTCTTCAAAAAGAGAAAGTGCAGCTCGTTGTAACGAATTCACTTTACGATCATTCGATGAATCATTCTTCTGCAATCAAAAAAAGAAGGAAATTACTTTCCCACTGTGAGAAGTTCGGTATTCCGATTCTAGAAATTATTGAAGCACCTTTGTACATGCATTCTTCAATGGACAACCTTCCTTCCTACTTTGAACTTGGAATCGAGCAAAAGATCGTTCTGCAAATTGGCCATCTGACCGGAATCGCTCCAGGTATAACTATCGGTTGGATTCTTGGCCCAGAAAATGTGAGGAAGCGCCTCCAGGATGTGCAAATACAACTTTGTTTAAGTCCTCCTCCTGTTCTCCTTGAATTGGCAGAAAACATCCTCAACTCTGAGGAAATTCTGGAGCATTTTGATTTCATTATGGAAGAGTTGAATGCTCGCAAGAATGATGTCTTGCATAAGCTTAGTACATTAAGAGATCATATAACAATTCTAGGAAGAGATGACCCAACATGCATCTGGTTTGACTTCACGCCCTCACTAAATCAGAAAGAAGTTTTTGAGGCGCTCCTTGACGCGAACGTCTTACTTGTCCCATTCACACTGGAACGAGGCGTCAGAATGAAGCTACCTCTCTTTTGCGTAAACAAAGAGGAACTTTTAGAAGGAACTAGTCGCTTGATAGGTGTTCTTAACTCATTACACATCAAACAATTTGCAGAAATTTACTAATGATAGGAGATAGACAATGCCACAAGGTGTACGCTTAGTTGGAAACAAAACAATCCTTCGAAGGATTGAAGAAGAGGATATTCCAACACTATGGAATATGATTTATGGAGAAAAAAATCCGGAATGGAAAAAATGGGACGCTCCGTATTTCAACCTTGATTACATCGATGAAGATACGTTCCGAAATGTTACACTAAAAAAACTTGGAAATGAAATTGGTGGTCGACTGATTATTGAAGTGAACGACCAAATCATTGGAATGGTTAGTTACTACTGGGAACATGAGCCTTCTCGTTGGTTAGAAGTTGGGATCGTCATTTACTTGCCAGAATTCTGGAGTAAAGGATATGGATCAGAAGCACTTCAGCAATGGATCGACTATGTTTTCCGCGTCCATCCTGAAATTGAACGAGTTGGCCTAACAACGTGGTCAGGCAATAGGCGTATGATAAAAGCTGCTGAAAATATAGGGATGCAGCTTGAAGGACGAATGAGGAAGTGTCGCTATTTCGATGGCACATACTATGATTCTATTCGTATGGGTGTATTAAGAGAAGAGTGGGAAACACTAGACAATTTCCCCCGTAATTTTTTTGAATGACCCCCTTTTGGAGTTCAAAGGCAACTGCTACTGCACGTGAGAATAACAATTCCCATAAAAAAGCGCACTGCCAATTCATATCGACAGTGCGCTTTTCTTATTTCTTTTTCTTTTTTCTTGTTGAGTCCTTTGGCGTGCCAATTTCAATTCCAGTTCCTTGCCCTTCAGGTTGAGATGAAGCTAGGCCACTGGTAGAAGGATTTGCTTTATGTTTTGCCACTCTTCTCACCTCCCCAGGTTTAGCCTCTCCAGGTCATCATCCAATTATTCTACAACCGTAAAGAGAAGAAATTAGTGGTTCGCTTCATGTGGAAAAAAGAGAAATAGGTATACCTTGATTCGCCATAAAAACTTCTATTTGAAGTTTATGATGTTCATCATGCTCAATTAATCCTTTCATGTAACTTGTAAGACACAGGGGATATTTATCGATATAAAATGTTTCGTTCCATTGGTTCTCATTTAATTTTCTTAGCGTAGCAACTACGCGCTCTCTTCCGTTCAATGTTTCAGTAATCAATTGATCTTTTGAAATTCCAGATCTAGCATACGCTGCTGCTTCTTCATTCACTTCTTCAACATTCACGTCTAATTTTGATAACTGGGCTTCATGGTGGATGTATGGAATTCTTTCATTCAGAAGATATTCGTCCCATTCACAAATATGAGAGAGAATTTCAGCTGGAGACCACTTCCCAGGCTTGATCGGCATAAAGAACATTTTCTCGTCCATTTCCATAGCGGTTTTGTGCAACCAGTTCGTTAACGAAGCATATTCATCTAAAACAGAGCGTGGTTCTGTCATCTGATTACCCCTTCCTGATTCATCAAACCTATCTTCTATGTTGTCTTGTTCGATCTCCCGCTAGCTTTTTCCACTTTTTCCTTTCTTCTAACTGAGCTTTCTTATTCGAACGTCGCTCAAGAAAAGCAAGTTCACGAATGAATTTTCGATAGTTTTCCAATCGCCTTTCTTCAAGTCTTCCTTCCTCAATCGCTAATTCAATCTCGCATTTCGGCTCACCATCATGCTTACAGTCTCTGAAATAGCATAGCTCAGACAACTCTTCTATGTCCTGAAAACTTTGAGAGATATGGTTGGTCTCCCATAACTGAAGTTCTCGCATGCCTGGCGTGTCAATCACCACGCCTCCACCTTGAAGAACGATCAATTCACGACTAGTTGTAGTATGTTTTCCCTTTCCATCCCCTTCCCTAATGTCCTGCACTGTTTGAATATCGTTCCCATATAATTTATTGATTAACGTGGACTTCCCCGCACCAGATGATCCTAAAAGAGCTGTCGTCGTGCCTTCTGTTAAATAAAGAGCTAGTTCTTCAAGTCCACTCCCGCTCGCTGAACTGACAACGTGAATCGGAACGCCAACCGCAATACCTGAAACCGATTGAACCTTTTCTTCAACATTCTGACACAAATCCGCTTTACTGAGTACGATGACTGGATTTGCTCCACTTTCCCACGCCATCACGAGGTAACGTTCAATCCTACTAGGATTAAAATCTTGATTCAAGGCATTGACGAGGAATACAGTATCGATATTCGCGGCTACGATTTGTTCTTCTGTAGTGTTTCCTGCAATTTTTCTTGAAAATTTACTTTTTCTTGGTAACAAATGATGAATAATCGCTCGATTGCCTTCTTGTGGTGTGATCAGAACCCAATCTCCAACAGCCGGCAGCTGTTCTCGTAGATCCACATCAAATCGGAATTTCCCTGAAATCTCTGCTACGTATTTGTGATCGCCTGTCGAAACTTCATAGGAACCTCGATGTTCCAATTTAACACGTGCTGGTTCCAAACTGCCCTCTTTAAAAGCATCGTATTCATTCGCAAAAAAGGGATTCCATCCTAAATTCGTTAATTTCAATTGAAAGCCTCCTGATTAATAAGATTGTGTATAAAAAAGCACCGTACAAGTACTGTCGGTCTTTAAGATACAACATGCAAAAATGCTGATGACAAAAAAACCATGGACGAGTGTGCACAGTCCATGGTTCTGTCCTTATTAATCACAAGGTAAATCCAAGAGTCTTAAATCTCCATTTGGGACTGTGCACTATATGCAATTAGTAATGAATCAGTTTGATAATTTACCATAGTACACAACCCCTTTCCGTAAGTTAATATAGCTAGTATACCGAATGAACAAACAATTGTAAATGTTTTCTGACTAATTAGATGATTTCAACTACCATGGCAATTCCTTGACCGCCGCCAATGCATAGTGAAGCAACACCATACCTTCCATTCCGTCGCTTTAATTCCTTTATCAACGTATAAAGCACTCGTGTACCACTAGCCCCTACAGGATGTCCTAGGGCGATTGCACCACCGTTTACATTTACTCGCGAACGATCCAATTCAAGTTCCTTTTCAACTGCTAAATATTGAGCTGCAAACGCTTCGTTCACTTCTATTAAATCCATATCCTGGATCGTCATACCAGCCTGTTCTAGGGCTTTACGGATGGCAGGAACAGGACCGATTCCCATAATAGAAGGGTCTACTCCAGCAATTCCCCATGAGACGATTCTTGCTAAAGGTTTAAGATTTTTCGAAGTTACGTAGTCTTCTCCAGCTAACACAACTGATGCCGCACCATCATTTATTCCACTTGCATTCCCACCGGTTACAGTGCCGTCTTTTTTAAAAGCTGGCTTTAGACTAGCTAATTTATCAGATGTCGTTCCTGGTCGAATATGTTCATCTGTCGAAAAAAGTTCGATACCTTTCTTCCCTTTGATCTCAACAGATGCAATTTCTTCAGCAAAAAAGCCATTCTCTCTTGCGTGTGCTGCTTTTTGCTGACTTTGGGATGCAAACTCGTCTTGGTCTTCTCTCGAAATCCCATACTTTTCTGCAAGTTTTTCTCCTGTCATCCCCATTCCCGTTCCAGTGTACTCATCAGTTAACGTAGCCAAAAGCATATCATCGATTTTTGGAGCACCCATTTTAGCACCAAATCGACTATCTCTTAAGGCATAAGGTGATAAACTCATATTCTCTGCCCCACCTGCAAGCGCCGTTTGACCTTCTCCCAACATAATTGATTGAGCTGCTGAAACAACTGCCTGCATTCCGGATCCACAAAGACGATTCACAGTTAGTGCCGGGCTCTCAATTGGTATTCCGGTACCGAGTGAAATATGACGTGCAAGATAAGAAGCATTTGATGTTGAATGAATCACATTTCCAATCACAGTTAGGTCAATTTCTGAAGCCTCCACCTTACTTTTTTTCAGAGCTTCCTTACTTGCTGTGATACCTAAGTCAGTTGGATTAATATCCTTAAGTGAACCTCCAAATGATCCAAATGGTGTTCTTGCACCTTCCAAAATAAAAACGTCTTTCATGTTTTCCCCTCCATTCTTCTCTATTTTACAAATAAAAGGAAAGCGTTTACAACATATTTTAAATGACCGGTCAATCACTGACACAATAAGTTATTGTGCTGTGTAGCCTCCATCAATGACAACAGTCTGACCAGTAATCCCTTTTGCCTTGTCGCTTGCTAGAAACATCGTATAGTCCGCAATTTCTTGCACTGTTAAAAGACGCCTTTGCGGAACGAGAGGATAGATCACTTCTTCAAGTACTCTTTCCAATGGCACCTCTCTACTTTTCGCCAAATCTTCAAGTTGTCCTCGAACAAGTGGAGTATCAACATATCCAGGACACACCGCATTTACAGTGATCCCTTCTTCCGCTCCTTCAAGCGCCGCTACCCTTGTTAGTCCGATTACCCCATGCTTCGCACTATTGTAAGCTGCTTTTCCCGAGAAGCCAACCAGTCCATTAATAGAAGACATGTTAATAATGCGACCACATTTCTGCTTTTTCATGATTGGAAATGCAAGTTTAGTAGCAATAAATGGGGCAATAAGCATCACTTTGGTTAACAATTCAAATTTCTCTGTTGGGAAGGTTTCGATAGCTGAAACATGTTGAAGTCCAGCATTATTAATCAAAACATCCATGCGATCAAACATGTTAATCGTTTGATTAAATAACGACTCAACCTCGCTTTCTTTCGTTACATCACAGCGGATTCCAATCGTATGCATACCGTTCTCATTAAGTTCAGCTGCCACCTGTTTTACCTTTCCCTCATCCAAATCACTTAGGATAACCTTTGCACCATTTTCTGCAAATACTCGTGCCATTTCTTTCCCTATTCCGCTAGCTGCACCTGTAATAACAACTACTTTTTTATCTACTAACAAAAAGTTTCCTCCTTCGTAATACTAGAATACTAGATTCCAAGTCCTAAACTGAATAATACGATGGCAAGAGCGAGACCGATAAGTGGAACGATGACCGTCAATGCACCAACTGCACCGTATGCATCTTGATGAGATTCGCCACAAATTGCTCGTATCGTTGTAACAACATACCCATTATGAGGCAATGAATCAAGTGCACCTGAAGAAATAGCAATCGTTCGATGAAGAGCTTCCGGATTCACACCAGCATCGATATAGTGTGGTGCAATGAGTGGTAGAGCGATCACTTGACCACCTGAAGCTGAACCTGTTAATCCAGCGATGACACTTACGGCAAGTGCTCCTCCAATAAGAGGACTTCCTGGAATACTCGTCATGAAATCAACAGCTGTTTCAAATGCTGGTACAACCTGAGCAACACCACCAAAACCTACTACTGCAGCTGTATTCCCAATTGCAATTAATGCTCCGAGAGTTCCATCAGAAACGGCACGCCCAAAGTTCTCAAAGTATTTGCGATTCAACAAGTACGTCGCGATGATACCTCCAAGTAAAGCAATTATGAGCGCTGATTGTTTTAAGCTATCATGGAAAATGAATGAGATAATCAACACGATGGCAAGTGGCACAAGTCCAAGTAATGGGTTCGGCAGCGGACGATTTTCCACTTCTGGATCCTCTTTACGCGCTTCAAATCGTTCTCCTTTGGCAACAGCTTTCGAAATCATTCGTTTCAGCCACCAGTAGCCAAACAGTCCCATGAATAAGGCTACAAGTAAACTTACTTCCCAACCTGCATAAGGACTCGTATTTAAATACTCAATCGGAATCCAGTTTTGAATTTCAGGTGATCCTGCAGATGTCATCGTAAATGTCACCGACCCGAAAGCAAGGGTAGCCGGGATAAAACGACGCGGCAAATCTGCCTGTTTAAATAAACTTACTGCCATCGGATAAACAGAGAATGCAACAACGAATAGACTAACGCCACCGTACGTTAAAATTGCACAGGCTAGTACAATAGCAAGTACGGCTTGCTTTAACCCAAGTTTTGATACGACCCACTTAGAGACGCTATCTGCCGCCCCGCTGTCTTCCATTACTTTCCCAAATATCGCTCCGAGTAAAAACATGGGAAACCATGAAGCAACAAAGCCAGAAAATCCACCCATGTAGTTCCCGACAAAGTTCGGAGCACCTTCTTTAACAAGTTGCGGAAAAAGTGGCAGTCCACTTAAAACCGCCACAACAATGGCGCAAAGTGGTCCTGCGACGAGCAAATTCATTCCTTTCATCGTGAGATAAATAAGCAATAGTAACCCACCAATTAACCCAATCATACTTAACATTGTTGTTCCCCCTTTTTAATAAGCATCATACTGAAGTGATGGTGAAACATGAATTTCAGGTTCTGTAGAATTCCTAACCTCTTCTAATGTGTATCCTGAAGCAATTTCTTGCACGACTAATCCATCATCAGTAATGTCTAACACTGCTCGATCGGTAATAATCCGATTGACTACACCTTTTCCTGTAAGTGGGAGCGAACATTCCTTCACAATTTTAGGAGCACCATCTTTGTTTACATGATCCATAATAACGGTAATTTTCTTTGCTCCATGAACGAGATCCATCGCTCCTCCCATCCCTTTGATCATCTTTCCAGGAATCATCCAATTCGCAAGATCTCCCTCTTCAGATACTTCCATCCCACCCAATATCGCAAGATCAATATGCCCTCCCCGAATCATCCCGAACGATTCAGCACTGTCAAAATAAGAAGCTCCTTTCATCGCTGTTACCGTTTCTTTTCCGGCATTGATGAGATCTGGGTTCACTTCATTCTCCTCTGGATATTCTCCAATTCCAAGCAGACCATTTTCGGATTGGAGAACAATAACTTTATCCTCCGATATGTAATTTGCCACCAGTGTTGGTATCCCGATTCCAAGGTTCACATAATAACCGCTCTTAATTTCTTGTTCAGCTCTTCTCGCTATTCGTTTTCGAACATTACTTTTCGTTGACTTCATACCAAATTCTCCTATCCGTTTCGAACCGTTTTTCGTTCGATTCTTTTTTCCTGCTTTGCTTCCAGTAAGCCCTGAACATAAATTCCTGGAGTATGAATTTCGTCTGGTTCTAGTTCACCTGTAGCAACCATATTTTCTACTTCAGCTATGGTGACTCTACCCGCAGCTGCAATCATCGGATTAAAATTTCGTGCAGTCTTGTTGTAAACGAGATTGCCTCCCTCATCGGACTGATACGCTCTGACCAGACTATAATCTGCATTCATGGCTTGCTCTAATACGTATTCTTTTCCATTAAATAATCTCGTTTCTTTCCCTTCTGCCACCACTGTGCCAACCCCTGCTGGTGTATAAAACGCCGGAATACCAGCACCGCCTGCTCGAATACGTTCAGCAAGTGTTCCCTGTGGAATTAACTCAACTTCAAGCTCCCCTGACAGCACCTGCCGTTCAAATTCCTTGTTTTCTCCAACATACGAACCGATCATCTTCTTAATTTGATGGTTTTTAAGTAGAAGACCAAGACCCCAATCATCTACACCACAGTTATTTGAGATAATCGTCAGGTCTTTTACCCCTGATTCAACCAACCCCAAAATCATTTGTTCCGGGATTCCCACTAATCCAAACCCACCAACCATTAGTGTTGATCCATCTGAAATACCTTTCACAGCATCTAAGCCATTCATGTAGTGTTGCTTCATATTCACAACTCCTTTTTTATTCTCTACTTTAATAATGCAAGAACCGTACCAACTTTTAATAGTTCACATTATTGTAAGCGCATTCAATACTTTGCATCATTTATCTCATTAAGAATTTTCCGTTATTTCGGAATATACACCCAAAATAGTAGCCAGAGTATCAATTTTTACTAGGAAAACAAAGAAATTCCAGAGATCCGGAATAAATTCCGAATCTCTGGAATGGACTTGCTACAAACGGTACTTTTTTATTTTGTCATATAAGCTGGTCTTACCTATTCCAAGTATTTCAGCAGTAGCTAATTTATCGTTCTCACATTGGATAAGCGTTTTACGTATAGCTTCTGACTCTGCTTCTTCTAAAATGTCTTTCAGCTTCCGGTCACCTGCAACAATACTCTCTTTATCTTTTAAATAGTCTGGAAGAGAAGCCATGTTAACTGTTTCGCTTCGTGTTAAGTGAACTGCGGCTTCCAAAGCGTTCTCCAATTCTCGAGCGTTCCCTGGCCAATTATGCTTCCTTAATAATTGAATCGCCTGATCTTCAATTCCAATCACTCGTTTTCCCGCTTTTACTGAAATTTTCTTCACAAAAGATTCCGCAAGATGTTTTACATCTTGAACTCGCTCCCTTAATGGGGGGATTTGTAATTGAATCACATTAATTCGATAGAATAAATCTTCACGAAACCTTCGTTCTTCCACCATTGCTTCTAAAGGACGGTTCGTGGCCGCAATGATTCTTACGTCGACCTTCTTAGATGAAACACTACCAACACGTTCTACTTCTTTTTCCTGAAGAACACGCAGTAATTTCACCTGCATATTAGCTGGCATGTCTCCGATTTCATCCAGAAAAATTGTCCCAGTATTCGCTAGCTCGAATTTTCCGGGTTTGCCCCCTTTTTTTGCTCCAGTAAAGGCACCTTCTTCGTAACCAAAGAGCTCTGATTCCAGAAGCTGATCGGGAATGGCACCACAGTTCACTTTAATGAAAGGGCGATTGCTACGCTCACTAAGTTGATGAATGCTATGCGCAAATAGTTCTTTGCCCGTTCCACTTTCACCACGTATAAGTATCGATACATTTCCGCTTGCTACCTGCTTCACCTTTTCTTTTAAACGTTGAATAGAATCTGATACACCCACAATGTCATATAATGAATAACTCGCACCATTTTCCCTTGCAGATCCACTTCGATAGTATTCAAGTTCAGATAATAGTACTTTAATATGGGTATTCATTTGCTTCCATTGTTCCGTATCACGAAAAATAACCGTACCTACGGCTCCAACTAGTTCGTTATTGTGATAAATCGGAACACGGTTCGCAATCATATAGTTTCCACGGATGTACTGCAAGTCTGCTAGTTCAATTTTTCCGCTTCTCGAAACGATATGCATTCGCGAATTTTCAATCACATCAGTTACATGCATACCAACGACAGCTGAGCTATCCACTTCTAGAAATTCACAATAAGTTTTGTTCATGTAATCAATAATGCCTTCTTTATTTACAACGACTAGCCATTCGTAAGCGTTATCAATTATCTTTTCTAACATACTGCATTTCTTTGTAAGCTCGCCCGGTTTCACTTAAGCCACTCCTTCATCTAATCTATCATCCATTGTATCATGCTAACAAATGAGATTAATGAAAAAGACCGTCTCATTGAGACAGCCTTGATCTACTTCTTTCTTTTGTTCTTTGCTTCTAATAATCTCGCTAGCCGTTCATTGTGATCCGATTTTTCAGAATGATACGTGATCGGCTTTTCTTCACGTATTTGAGCAGGTTGGGGGATAATTCGTTCGTTTGAAACTGGATTTTGTGTTTTTTTCTTTTTCGAAGCTGTTTTCAATCGTTCGATCCGCTCCTGTGATGAGGAATCTTTTTTACTACTTTTCTTCCGTTCTTTTCGCTTGATACGTCGCAATCCAAATCGACGAATCGCTACATCTAGCATAAATAGAAATAATGTGATGAGCAACAAAATGTACTGAATTGGATGCCTCTCATACTGTTTTGGGATGTTTCGATCAAAGACGTTATCTTCATTCGATAGAACTTGCCCTCCCCCCGCCTTCGCTATAGCAAGGAGTTTTTCGCTATTTATTGGCTTGGGTCGGTATTCTTCGCCATATGGTATCACAATACCAGTTTGATAAGCATCGAGCACTTCGCCCGCTTCTTCTTGTTCCAGCTGAGCGAAATACACTCCTTGATGAGCTTGGAACGTTAATTCAAATTCATCTGGGCCGACCTGTCTAAGCTTTGAAGGAACTTCCTTTCCTAAACGATCCAGAATCTTCCCCTTTACGTTACCTGACATGTCCCGTAATGCATTTAGGGTGACAGTTACGTTTCCGCCATTATTCACCGTCGATACATCGTATGGTTCTCCTTCATATTGTGGAAAAGTGGAAGTGACTAGTTCATTCCACATTGGAGCCCACTGATCCCATAGCGCCCATTCTCCAGACCATTCCCCAGTCAGATCACTCGTCCAAGCAATGGTTTTCCCAAGACCATATCGCCACCTTGCAAGCACAGGATCTTCTTTCTGACTTTCCAAGAGAACTTCCGCCCTACTTTTTGCTGTTGTCGCCAAATAGGCGTTCATTCTAGGTGTCCCTTCTGAGACGTATGAACGTAATTCATCCCCTCTTACGACTGGAAAGAAAGGATTATCTTCAATATATGTTCGTGTCGTTAGCGCTGTCTCTCTTGATAATATTGAAGGGATGGTCGACACATCTGAAACGTCATAAAATCGTCCTTCCCCATACTCCGCTAGTTGGTTCAGGAGAGTTCGATCCGCATCAGCTCCAATGGCCACGGTAGAAAGTGTGATCTCCCGCTCACTTGCCTCTTCAATCATTGACTGATAGTCTGGCTGGTTATTCGCTTGTCCATCCGTTAACAGAATGATATGTTTTCGTTTCAACTCCAATGGTGATAGTTTTTCATAGGCCATTGAGAGCGATGCAAAGATTTCAGTTCCACCTCCCGAGGTCAAACTTGTAATCTGATCTATTACTGTTTTCTTGTCTTTGATTGGACTCGTTTCGATAATCTCCCAAGGTTGATCATCGAATGCGATAAAGCCAAACGTATCTTCTTCTCGGAGCAGCTCAACCGAGCGGGCAGCTGCTTCTTTCGCAAGATCTAGCTTATATCCCGTCATACTTCCAGATCGATCAAGTACCATCACCATGCCTAGTGAAGGAATTTCTTTCTTCCCTTTTACGTCCATATCCACTGGAAGAATTCGTTCGATTGGGGTTTTGAAATATCCTCCAAGTCCGAAGCTATCGCTACCCCCACTCATAATAAAGCCTGTTCCAAAATCTCGTACTGCAGATTCAATTAGATTCATTTGCTTCTCACTTACCTGAGCTCCTGATACGTTTGCGAATACAATAGACTGGTATTCAGCTATTCCAGAGAGCGTGGTTGGAAGGAGTTCCGGGGTAATCTTAGTAACCGAAAGTCCAGTTGACTTCAGCGCTGAATTGAGATTATCCCCCTGTCCTCTATTACCTTCGACGAGCAAAACCTGTGGCTGACCTTTAATAATCGAGATACCATGCGCTTCATTGTTTTCTGAAACGGAATCATTCTCTGCAATCACTTCAGCTTTGTACTCTCTAAACCCGCTTTCAGTCATATCGTCCTTGAAAGTAAATCGATTTGTTCCTTCTTCTAATGTGACGTTCTGATTTACGACCTCGGTCTCCCCTGCAATACGGATGGTTGCTTTTCCAGCATGATTACTTTCCACTTCAAGCTCAATAGAAGCCTGTTCTCCCTGATATGCTCTGTCAGGAACAGTAAATTGAGTGATAGCAGCGTCCGCACCGATTTCTGGTGCATATCCCATCACGTCTACTCTAATCCCTTGTCTTGAAAGTTGCTCAGCACGTTGGACAGAATCATGGATAGTCTCATTACCATCTGTCATTAGTACAATTCTACCGCGATCGTTATGCTTTAACAGGCTTGCTCCAAGACTTAAACCACTTGCGAGATCCGTTGCATCTCTAGTAACGACATTTTGAAATGATACTTTCTGATCTTTAAACGTTTGAAGGCTATTCTCAATTTCCCCTTCCTTACCGACTGATACGAGACCATATCGATCATTCTCTTTGCTTTGTTTCAAAGCCCGCTGTATGTCATCACTCATATTGCCTTCCTGATTCTCTATGCTGTCAGATCGATCAGCAACAAATATGGTGGAAACACCTTGAATTGGCGTAACGATTTGCAACCCGGAGAGTGCTAAACTTAAGAAAATAAATAGCAGCGAGCGAACAGAAAATAATAGCCATGTTTCTATTGAAGAGTGCGCCTGTTTCCGATAAAGATACATCGAAATGAAGACGGGTAATAAGAGGGTTAGCCACAAAGGATTATCGAGTTGCAAGCCCACGGCGATACACCTCCCATTCAAACAGTAAAACTAGAAATGCAATAACCGCAATCGCATGCCACCACTCTAATTTGCCTTGTGATGACTCCGTCTCGACTTTTATTCCACTAGTGAATGACTGATTATCATAGGGATGGAGCTCTTCTTGAGAAAGACTAACCTGAAAGTAATTCTGCTCATAACCATCTATTTTTGTCTCATTGACCGAATAAAGTCCCGGGGGATATGGGACTTGATGAAGAGATTCATCTAAACTAAACTGCCCAATGTCTTTACCCTCTTCATTCTCAAGAGTAGCTAGCTCCGTAGTGGTCGGAAATGACATTTGCATGACTTCACCTGGTTTAAATGTACCTAAATCCCTTTGTCCACTGAGTTGTTGCACTGTATTTTGAATAAAAATCGGAAACCCTGGATGAAGTGGCCAGTCGGAGTCACTCAGATCAAACGCCGCATATATGACCGTTCGACCATTCCAATCGCCTTGCAAGAGAATCGGTAGTTCCCCACTTCTCACTATTGGCTTGAGAGGAATAGAGACTGGATAGGCACTTTTCAAATATACTTCTTTCATATCCACATATTTTAGATAGGGACTATCTTCTGCTGTCATCGTTACCTTAAGATCTCTCTTTTGTTCGACTTTAATTGAAGCACCTTGTTCTACTTGAGGGGAAAACAGAAGAAGATTTCCTGTCATTGGCCACTTGCTTCGTTCGATCTTACTTATAACAAAAATAGCATTTTCATCAGTAGGATAGTCATATTCACCATTCGTAGATGTTATTGTGATTGGGTTAAATCCAAGTAGAGATAAAGCCCTTGATAAGAAGGGTGATGTATCCCCTACCAAATACACTTGTGAAGGCTCATTTTCATCTCGAAACGCATATCTTTTATTGTCTACCACATAGTCATCATTCACTTCAATCTCAGCTCGGTAATAAGGGTAACTCTGGAGATTATCGAATTGAAACGTATAGGATTTACCCGCATCAACCTTCTTCTCATCTTTCAAAAGAAGTTCATCATTCGCATAGATCCCTACCGACACCAACCGATTCGTATCAGTTTGATTTTCTACTGTAGCAGTTGCCTTTGTTCCTTTTACACCAAAAGCACTTAACGAAAAATTTTCGATTTGGTCAGATAGATCAATAACTTCTGTGTAGTGACGAACGTTAGCAACTTCTTCCTCTGTTACGTCATCAGAATAGATATGTAGATTACCGTTCTCAGAATCAAGATAGGATGACGCTAGACCAATCGCTTCTTCCATATTTTCATTTTCATAAGTAACAACTAGTTTCTCGATTTCCTGTTTCATATTCTCCTTGTCCGTTTCTTTCGCAAAAACAACTTTCGGAACTGCGCCAGCTGTAACGAGAGTTAGGCTCTGTCCACTTCCAAGATCATCTATAAAACTCATAACTGCCATCTTTGCTTTATCAAAACGTGTCACATCTTTTCCTGCTGTCATTGTTGCTGATACGTCCAGAATGATAGCTCCTGTATCACCGGTAAGACGTTCAGTAGTGAGATATGGTCTAGCAGAAGCAAAAACTAGTAAAAGGATGATAAGTAATTGCAAATAGAAGAGAAGATTTCGTTGCAATTTACGCCACCATGTGGCCGCTTCCCATTCCTCCATGACCTGATTCCATAAGAAAGTGGAGGGGATTTCTGTACGTTCAAACTGCTTTCGAAACAAATAAAAAACAACAATGATACCCATCAAAGCTAATAACCAAAATGAAGATGGTATTAGAAAACCCATAGTCTCACCCAACCCATCCTTTCTTTCTCAACACTGTAAACAACACGTTATCTACTGATTCAGATGTCGCACATGTTACAAGTCCAATTCCTCTTTTAGAACAAAATTGACTGAGAGATTCCTGATGGTCCTTTAGTCGTTGCTCATAACTTTCTAATACGCTTCGGTTCATTGATACATTCTGTTCATTTGACGTTTCACTATCGATCAGTTTAAGATCTCCTGAAAATGCAGGATGAAGTTCTTCTTCTGCAAGTACTTGAATAAGGCGTAGCTGCTGTCTACGAGATTGAAGCTTTTTAAGTGAAGTAGTCAGTTCCTCAAGAGGCTCCATAAAATCACTGACGATGATTGTCATACCTGATTTCTGCGGAAGCTTTTCAAGCATTCCAAGTGAAAAAGATTGGGTGACTCGATCGTTTGTTAGATCTAACCGTTCAAGATAGCGAAGGAGATGACTGGCGAAAGGACGCCCCTTTCGAAATGGAAAAGATACAGTGGCACCACCCACTGGGTGAACGGAAACACGATCATCACCACATAACCCCATATAACCTAGTGCTCCTGTTAATGCCATGGTGACCTCTCTCTTCCTGTCATGTGTAATGATTGATGAGGTAACATCCAGATACAGAGACAGCATGAATTCCTGTTCATCCATATAACGTTTAATATAATGGCGTTTTGTTCGTGCAAATGCGTTCCAATCAATTTGACGCGGATCATCTCCAGGCGCATAAAGGCGGTAATCGGAAAACTCCAGAGAAGTGCCAAGCTTTGAAGACTTTCTTTCGCCGCGGTGACTGCCCCTCGCAACGAGCGAACTCTGTAAACGATAGGCAGGGATTCGTTGCAGAATTTCCGGTGTTAATAACTTCACTTCTCCTCCTCAATTCGCTGTATAATTTCTAGAATGAGATCATCCGTTTTGACCCCGCTTGCCTCTCCTTCGAAATTCAAGAAAATACGATGCCTTAATACTGGAATGGCGACTGCTTTAATATCTTCGAAAGAAACATGCACCCGACCTGACATCAAAGCCCTTGTCTTAGCAACTTTAATGAGTCCCTGCAAACCACGTGGACCTGATCCGTATCGTACATTTTCTTTAACAGAAACTGGAGCTTCTTCCTCGTTTGGATGAGTTCCCATCACAAGTGAGACGGCAAAGTTCATCATGCGGTCAGCAACGATCACCTCATTTATTAACTTCTGAACATCTAATAAAAATTCACCGTCCACCACTTTGGCAAGATCAACTGAAGTCCCCGCTGTTGTCCGAATTGCAATTTCCTTCAACTCTTCTCTCGTTGGGTATTCCACATCAATTTTGACAAGAAAACGGTCCATTTGGGCTTCGGGTAAAGGGTACGTTCCCTCCAGCTCAATTGGATTCTGTGTCGCTAGTACAAAGAAAGGCGAGGGTAAAACTTTCCTTTCGCCCATCACTGTTACGGTCTTCTCCTGCATCGCTTCAAGTAACGAACTTTGTGTCTTTGGTGTAGCACGATTAATCTCATCTGCTAGAACAATATTAGTGAAAATGGGACCTTCATGAAATACGAATGATTGTCTCCCGCTCTCATCGGGTTGGATCATCATTGTTCCCGTAATATCACCTGGCATTAGGTCCGGTGTATATTGAACACGTGAAAAATCAAGATCCATTATGTCAGAAATCGTGCGAACAAGCATCGTTTTCCCAAGTCCAGGAAGACCTTCAAGGAGAGCATGTCCCCCAGAGAACATCGTCCAAAGCACCTGCTCTACCGTCTTTTCCTGTCCCACGATAAATTTCGCAATCTCCTCTCGAATGCTTTCTATCTTGTTAGTCGTTAGCTTCAGTTTGTCTTCTTTCTCCTTCAGATTCCTCACTTGTTATCCTCCTCCGGCTCCAACTCACTATAATACTGTTTCACAACCTCTTCGAGATGAGTAGGAAGCTGTAAGCGATCAACGCTTTCTCGATAGCCAGCTTCATACTCTCCATATACTTCTTCATAAGGTTTTACACTTCCAGGGATGACGGGAGATTCAGGCGCTTCTTGCATCTCGCTGCTTCCTTTTCCAACTTCACCTGTATCCTTCTCCGTCTTCCGTTCACTATCAATTCTGTTCGGAACAGTAAGTTCACGTGACCCCTGTCCAACACCAGCACCCGTCCCCCCTTGACCACCGCTCAACCCCGATCCTGTTGCCTTTCCTGATCTACTGTTCGCATTAGAATCGCCCGATGAACCTGAAGCACTACCGGAGCTTTGTCCAGGATTAGAATTTTGATCGGATCTATTGGCAGAGTCACTGTCAGAGGGAGCTTTAGAAGAATTGCTTGCCGTTGTCTCGCTGGAGTTAGAGAAGGAAAGTGACGACACTCCACCTAAACCAGATGCCTGAAGACTAGAATTTAATGACTTGGCACTACTTTGCATACTGTTTTGCAGAGCAGATAAATCTTCTAATTTACTAGCATCCGCAACAAGCTGATTTAATGATTGCTCAAGGTTTTCTAATAACTGATTGCGCTCTTCTTCTGATAAGTTATCTTTCACCTTTGATCCATTTATTTTTTTCGATAGTTCCTGAACAAGCTGCTGTTCTTCATTGGAAAGATCTTTCTTTTTCAGATCATCCATTGCCTGTTTCATTTTCTTCTGATCCAATTCTTTTAGAGCGTCAGCTAATCCGTTCAGAGCACTACTTTCCATAGTTAGTGATCGTAGCTTTTGCTCCGCCTTTTCTGACGCTTGCTTACGTGAATTTAAATCCTTCTCTTTCGTTAACAATTTCTTAAGCAATTCATCACCGGTTTTGGCTTCTTCTACTTCCTTTACTAGCTTTTCTTGTTCTTTTTCTTTAATGGCATTTTCCTCTTCAATCTTTTCAACGATCTCCTTTTTTTTCTTTTGAAGCACGTTGTTTTCTTTCTCGATGAGCAGCCCCTGTTCCATCGCTCCGTTAGGAAATAAAAAACCTAAAAAAATAACTAAAATCGCAATCCCTAACAACACTGGATACCTTCGTTTTACATCGATCCATTTCAATCGATGGATTTCTGGTAACACTCTGCGCATTCGCTCGATTGTATCTCGACGCTGTATCGCAATCATTTCACCAGGTTCATCCAGATATTCCAGTGCTGTCTCAACTCGATTCTCATCAACATATTGATTAAACTGCTGAGCTGCTGAAATAAGATCAGGTTTTGTTAACCATCCTCGAATAAATAGGGCAATTAACACTACGGATGCTGAACAAAAAGAGAGATCTATTAAATAAGGGATTGGTGTAATCCTTCCAATCATTAGTAGCAGAAGTATTGTAAGAGTGGCATATATGAGCCCAATAATTCCTCTCTTTGTCATGTATCGAATTTGAAGTTTTCCCTTAAGAACAGACAGATAGTTGAGAAATAAATCTCTCTCATTCATCCTTTCTGTTCCTTGTGACGGTTAGCTTTCATGTTAGGACGAAGTTTGCGTATACTTATCCAGAGTGAAAGGACGATTATCACAAGACAGACACAAAGATAGCTGATCCAAAGTGGAATGGAAATACCACTTGCTTTAAAGAACTCCTCTTCAATACTCGGTTCAAATACGGAAAAGAGAACAACAGCAGGATTCACCATGACCGATAAATAAGGAATCGGATTCTGACCAGGTGTTGGCCCTCCCATATACAACATTTGCATCGAAATTAGCGTTATAAATCCTGCGCCAGCCGTTAGGAACAACGTAGAACCATACGCTGTGATCATTGATACGATTGTTTTGCGAATAAGTGTTGAAAAAAGAACGCCAAGGCTCCCGATCGTGAAAATCGTTACTAAATATAAACCGAATGTCGCTAACAGTGTCCCCGGAGAAACGCCACCGAATAAAAAAACAATGCTGTATAGAGGAAGTGAAGCGATAATGATTAACACTAAAAATGAAATCGACGAAAGTAATTTTCCAATAATAATGCTTGCCGATGTTTGTTTCGTTGTAAGAAGCATGTTCAACGTCTGTCTCTCTCGCTCTCCGCTAATGACGCCGGCTGTTAAACCGGGAGTCATAAACAGAATAAGCGCTAGCTGAACCATGGAAAGGACAATAAACATGTAGCGACTTTCTTCAGGTCTGAAATAACCCATTTGTGTATTCATTGAAGTAAGATAAATAAACCCGATACCTATCCCACCAAGAACAAATAAATAAATCAGAATTCCTAAGTAGCTTTTAAATGAACGAAGTCTAAGTTTGAACTCTTTATTTAGTACTGGATTAAGAAGAAGTGCTTTCACGTTATTCCACTCCTTTCGTAATTTCCATGAAGATATCTTCAAGATCTGTTTGTTCTTCTTTAAAACTAAGAATAGCGAGATCTTCCTGGAGTGCCTCTTTTAATAATAGCGTTTGCTCCTCCTCGTCCCCGTTAAAACCAAAATGAATTTCCCCTACTTCATTTTGATGGACATCAACTGCGAGCGGATGGTCATCAAAGAAACGAAGCGCTGCATCCACATTACTTCTTACTGAAACAATTAATACTTTGTTGGCACGAAGCTGTTGTTGAATAGATGCTACTGACCCCGTCGCAACAAGCTTGCCATTCTCAATAACCCCAAGTGCATCGCACATCTCAGACAATTCCGGAAGTATATGTGAAGAAATCAAGATGGTTTTACCCATCGATTTTAATTCCTTTAGAATGTCTCGCATCTCCACTCTGGCTCTCGGGTCCAGTCCTGATGCTGGTTCATCTAGGATGAGAACTTCAGGATCGTGAATAAGACATCTAGCGAGGCAGAGTCGTTGCTTCATTCCTCTAGAAAGCAAATCCACATACGTATCTTTTTTATTTGATAAATTAACTAATTCTAATAACTGCGGAATTAACGCTTCTCTTTCTTTCGCTGGAATCCCATAACTAGCACCAAAAAAATCGAGGTATTCACTTGCTTTAAAGGTGTCATAAACACCGAAGAAGTCTGGCATATAGCCAATAAGTTCTCTCACTTTTGCTGGGTTTTGTGTGACGTCCACGCCGTTAATAAAAGCGGTTCCACTTGTAGGGGCAAGCAGAGTGGCAAGAATGGAAAACGTTGTCGACTTCCCTGCTCCGTTCGGACCAACGACGCCAAAAACAGTGCCTTTCTCAATTGTTAAATTCATCTGATCAAGTGCTGTAAATGCTCCGTATCGTTTTGTTAAATTCACAATATCAATCACCTGCAAACTCCCCCTTTAAACTAACGCGTGGAATCACAAATTCCCGATTGTAATTTGATGATTGCTCCACTTGGATCACAATTTTCCCGCTATCGATATAGTTATCAATATTCTTGGTAAACGTTTGACTTTCTTTCTCAAGCTTCACGTCTTTCTTATTCTGCTTCATTAAATAAATTTCAGAATCTGTATTCAAGCTATCAAACCTTACCGTCATATCACTATAATTCACATTGCCTTCTCTTAGTGATTGCGGAAGCTCATAAGTAAATTCATAGACTCCTGCACCAAGGTCAATCCAGTTCTCCCCATTCTGAATGGGATCCATATAAACTGGTTCTCCGCCTTCTAACGATTCCACTTCAGGTAGTATATCGTCCCCGCCAATTGCAAATGCACCATCTTTGCTCGTAGTGACGCCTACTGGTTGGGCAATAAGATTGAGACTATTACGCTTCGGTTCTTTGCCGTTTATTTCCGACTTGATTATTGAATTAGTTGTATAACCAATCAAAACTGGCATTGAGTCCTTCTGATCCAATAGATTGTTCATTAGTAAAAAATCAAGCAATGAAAATTCTTTCCAATTCTTTGACGTCGTATTGTTAGAATTCTGAGCATAAGGAAATGCTTTCTGAGCTGCATTTGACGTCGGACTACCCATTACTGAATTTTGCACACCATCAACGGACACACTCATTTCATCATCTGCATCTAATTGACCTAGTGAATATGCATTCGCACCGCTCAACAAATACATATTCGTCAAATCCATATCCATTTTATTGGATATTGTACCTGATAGCTTATTTTTCGAGATACTTAGATCTGCTTCCAACAATCCTAGCTCAACATCAGGCGTCTGAATCATGGCCGACCTCGTTGACCAGTATTCAACATTCTGAAAAGTGATGCGCTCTCCATCAGATGTTTCTTCCTTAAATGGTAACTGTTGATAATCTACATCACCATTAAAATTCTCCTTAGGAGAAACCGAAAGATCATCCCCTGTAAATGAGACGCTGTAGTCTCCGCTTCCATTCGTCAAGATAGACGTAGCACCAAAACCAGATGCTCTTCCATTTTCAGCAACCTTATAAATCATCGCCTCATTCGACTGTGAACCCTCTAGACGGTCTTTTGCTCCTGTAATGTAAATACCAGCACTTGTTAACAGAGCAAGCGAAGGTATGATCCACCATCCCCATTCACGCCTATCTTTTTTCTTAAGAATAAAATAAAGCACTGGTACCACAACCACTAGGTAAAGGACAAACAGTAGCGATAAAAGTGAAATCGAAAAGGTTGAGCCGGGAAATAGCTCCGTATTATACGTGAGCTGACTTAACATCTCATCAAATGATTCATAACCATAGGACCCTTTATTAACGTTATTGTGAATTAAATTTTCCCAAAGCACACCATTCTTATCCCATTCAACAAGTGACCTGGAAGCAGGATCATAGGCTAACTGGATAACCTTTCCCATTCCGAAATTTTCTTTCAAAACAAGCGGTGTATCGTCCTGTTTGTAAATAATATCAGCGTTATCCGAGAGTTCTCCGGTTGAAACGTTGAAATTCGATAGTTTTAGCGGCTTTTTCGTAGATAACAACTCAAATTGATTCAGTTCTTTTTGTGCTGTGGGTTTCATTGGAAGCATACTTGCAAGGTTCCCTAACCGTTGCTCAACTCCTGGTGAGGTCCCAACTACAAGTTTGCCTCCTTTTTTTACCCATTCAGAAATGGCGGTTTGTTCTTTTTCTGAGAAATTGGCAACATTATAATCATTAATCAGCAGCATATCAAAAACTTCCATCGCTTCTGAGGATTCATAGACAGAGGAGAGCTGAAATATTTCTGGTGAACTGCCATTGATTTTAGCTAGTTTTATCGCATTGAAAGCATCCTGGTGATCGCTCAACACGCCAATTATGAGGCGATCATAAGGTAAAAACGATGGGGTGAGATCAAGATCCCCAGTCAGTTTAACTTTGTCACCTTGTTCGTAACCCCCTTCATAAAAGGCGATATGCTGTGGTTTCACTGATGAAGAAGAGCTTTGCTGTATATGCTCTCCAAATCCACCAACGGAAACATCTAACGTTTTCTTTTCATCCGCTTGAAGTTCAACAGGGATAACCTGGTTATGACCGGATGAATAACCCTTACTGGATGAAATGATTAAATCCCCTTTTACACGCTCACCGTTGTTCTGCAGCGTGATTTCCACAGGAAATCCTTTACCTATCTGGGCTTTTCCATCGATTCCAATTTCGGTTTTAACTTGGATACTAGTAGCTGCTTTGGTGATACCAGGAACCCCTAGTACTAGAAGTGCTGTAAATAGAAGGGTCATTCCTACTTTATATAATTTCCCCAAAATTTCTCCCCCTTTAATTCGTTCTTCCAACTATACGACGAGCAATCTTACAAAAAAGTTCCATTTTCATTAAGAGGAAAATGGAACTTCTCTACTTATTTAATTCTGTAAGACAGCCGGATCATATCACGGCAATGAATCCCATCTTCTATAATGGGTTCAGGATAATCTTCAAAAAAACCTTCGATTATTCCAGTGATTCGGAAACCACATTTCTGATAGAGTGCCAATTGGCTGAGACTCGAGTTTCCGGTACCAATTTCAACATTTCCACCCCCAAATTCAACAGCTTTTTCTAACGCGTGTCGAATAAGTTTTTTCCCAATCCCTTTGCCTCTATAACTTTCTTTGACAGCAATATTCATAATTTCAACCGTTGTATTATTTTTCTTCAACAACACATATACCCCTATCACTTCCTGATTTTCTCTCGCGACAAAACAGTAGCCCTTCTTAAGATAGTCCTCGATATGTGCAAGTGAGGGATCTGCATCTAACAAAAGATGATATGGAATCCGCTTTGTTTCTTTTACCACTTTCATCCTGAATCCTCCTTGCTAGCTAAAACAATAGTCGTTTTGCTTCCTATTCCTTTTTGATAGTTCGGTAAGGAACTCAACGTTAGTTCGATCTCACTAGAGCGCTCGATAAAATCCTTCCTAATATAGATTTTCTGAATTTCCTTTTCGGGGTAGTCTGTTGAAGAGCTACCTCTTGATTCGGCGAGTTCACCTCGCTTATTTCTAATTTCAATAGATGGTCCTGTATAAATTGGCCTTTCACTATTTGATCCGACATGGTTGTATTTCAAGTTCTGCATATTTTCCGTTACGGTTTGAAACCACGTCCTGAATTGACCCTCCGGAACATTGTCTAGCTGAAGAATAAGACCTACCACTTCATCTCCTGAAGCACTTCTGGAGCGAGGATTTGAAGTAGAAATCCCTCCAAATGAAATACCCATGCCGTTGTGTGAACCAATTCTCTTTTTAACTACATAATCTTGATTTTTCTTCAATGCTTTAACCTTTTCTAGCTCGTTATTAGTAATTGTATAGGTGAGCGGTTCAGAATCATCGGTAAATACAAGACCACGAACTTCTAGCTTTATCAAGTCTGGGGTTTTAGGGAATTGATTAAGATTAACCTTGTATTCATCCCCATTCCTTTGAACAGCATAGTTCTTCTCATGGGCAAGCTCATCGTTTGATGAGATAGCAAGGGTGATTCCCTGTAGTGTCTTATTGGTGTCATCAGTGTGGAATGTAAGATTGCTGTGATCAGTCGTTAATTCTAGCTCATCCCATTTAATTTTGAGGTTATCGGTTACATTAGTTGTCTCATTAAGAGCAAAGGTTTTAAGACTCTCTGCATACTTCGTTTGGAGCGAAGTATCAATGACAATTTGATCTAAATCGGCTCCGTTATCTCTTGCACCGTGAATCATTTCTGGATCTGCTATAGTAAGTTGATCAATGTCATTCCACTGAGTGATTTCTTGAATTTTGTCTGCGTCGCTCTCTAATGTAGACAAATTAACTTCAATCCCTCTATACATTCGATAATCGTATACATAGCCTTGCGGAAGCCAGTTTGTAACGCTGTGAGTCGTCTTATTAACATTAAAGGTTACGGCATCTTTTTTTGAATGTAGCGTGAGTGACGGAAAAGTAAGGTACGGAATATCTAAATCACGCTTGTCATCTTGGCGTAAATCAATACTATAAATGACAAAGAGTGAATGAAACTGATACCAAACTTTTTCGATTTTCAGTGTACGCTGTTCATTCAATAACAATGCTTTCTCATCCACTTCCGAAAACAGATGGTGTTCTACTGGAAGAATAGAATTAGTAAGGTGATTACTGATTTTTTCCATAACCTTCTCTTCACTTTCTAATTGCTTGAACTCTTCATTAACTTCAAATGTTGGCCCACTATTCCGCGCGAAGTTAAGATAGATCATAAACCCTCCGAATAAGAGAAGAACGATTAATATCTTCCAAACAAGTTGACGATGTTTTGCAAGCTTCATTTAATTCTCCTTCAACTTCATTCTTTCAAACTAATCATACTATTCTTTCATTGTTGAGCATAGCCCTCCAGGATCAGAATTTAAACATAAAAAAACCGTGCATTTGCACGGTTTAAGATGATTTAACCTTTGAAGATATTAAGATGCTAATAACCAAGGAAGCAATCAAACTAATAAAGTCAACCGGGTTATATAAGAGCCCAAACGTCAAAGTTCCAGTAATCTGCTGCCCCTTACTCCAGGCGGTCAACCAATCCGATTGGAATGCTGAATTAACAAGAAAGCCAATCAATAAATTTAGGATGAAATAGAAGCAAACGAGGCTAATCGTAAACGTAACATATTTCTTCAAATTTCTTTACTCCTTCTACAAACGTCTTCTCTGTTATTGTAACCTGCAAGAAATGCTTTTCACAAATGAAGATCCGTCTAACACTTTTTCTTTGGAAAACCATACGGTAGTATTATCAAGAATTCAGGAGGACAATGATGTTTTCTAACCCATACTGGCCAAAATGCATTCCCCCTTATCAGCCGATCCACCCTTACTATCGCCCATATCCTCCAGTAGAAGTGACACGTTTCCAGCAGTCTGCTCATACATGTTCCGACCTTATAAAAGAAGGACAGAAACTCCTCGATAAAGTGAATCAGGACGCTCATTTTGCTCATGAATTAAAAGATGCTGCTCAGAAAAACAATCATTCTAACGTTCATAGACTGATTCTAAGCACTGGAGTGACGTCCCCTTTTCATCTTGCCTATACGCCTGATGCACTGCGAGTCGATTTTACTTCTGAAAATGAAGATAGCTGTAGTGAGTTAACAATTAAATTGTGCTGGTAAAAGTTTAATTTAACTTCTTCCGAAGAGAAAAATAAAATACGCTTATTTGGACAAGTGGCAGTAGTAGCAGAACCACAATAGGGTAAGCAGTAAATTGATTTGAAATCACTGGTTGAAATGTCATCGCAGCGATCACAACTGGCGATGTAAACATCATGGCGATATAGGCATTCCTACATGCATTGGCCGTGAGTGTTTTTTCACGTTCATCATCTTCAAACAATTCGGAAGGAAGCAGAATGGCTTCTTTCCATCCTTTATTGTTTTTCCTTTTACTTCGAGTGATAACGAACCCAAAAATAAACGCGATAAGAAGAACTGCGATGATCGGAGTAACGTTAATATAAAAACTCTCACCTTCCCCATTCATAAACGTTTGAAACCTCGATGCCGCATCATAATAGGTCACCATCGCCCACCCAAATAACCCCAAAACAATCACATTCATCACGTAAATCACAGATAACTTCACTTCATTTCCCCCTTCAATTCGAATACTTCTTCCACACTTAATTCAAATTCACGGCAAATGTTCATTGCAAGCAACAAAGAAGGGACATACTCCCCTTTCTCCACTGCAGCAATCGTCTGTCTCGTTACACCGACTTTCGTTGCTAACTGCTGTTGTGTTAATTGATACCGGGCTCTTAGTTCTCTAATTCGATTCCTCAGTTCCATAGGCAACCCTCATTTTAGATCTTTTGTTATATGTATTGTATACCAAACAAAATGTTAAGTAAACATAACTTTATGTTTAGGATAATTAACTTTTACAACATAAAAAAACCCGGATTGCTCCGGGGTTTGGATTTCTATTTAACAATCAATACAGGGCATGGTGACTGCTGAGCCACTTTCTGACTAACGCTACCAAGCATCCATTTCTTAATACCACTAATGCCTCTGCTACCAATGACGATTAAATCGGCCTCAGTCATAACAGCAAGATCCACAATTTCTTTTGCCGGATCTCCTGCTCTAACATCGGAGTGCACAGTCACTCCCATGTGATGGAGAGTTTCTTTCACTTCCCTCATCATAGCTTCTCCTTCACTACGTTCAATGAGGACGCCATTCTGCTCTTCAGGAACCGGAGAAGGAACGCCAGCGTGACCTTCATTTCCAATACTCCCAGTACCATAAGGAATTCTTGTTGCTGGCTGAGATGAGTGTTTATGCGATTCTTTGGCTACATGAACTAAATGAATCGAAGCCTGGTTTAATTCTGCCAGCTTAATCGCTTGATGAAGTGCTTTCTCACTATCTTCTGACCGATCATAAGCTACGACGATTTTTGAATACATTTACTCTTCCTCCTCAGAGTATGAAGTAGTATTGATATACCCCGTTGAAGAGGAAAATAACGTTATTACTGAAAACGTATTCAGTTCGATATATTTGTTACAAAAGTCTCATTAACCAGTAATAATTTGTTCCTTTGGATAATGATATCGCTCACTAGGTACTTTCCCACGCAACATTAGAAGGAAGGAAATGATACCAATTCTTCCTACAAACATTAAGAAAATAATAATACACTTCCCTGCTGTGCTTAGGTCAGGAGTAATACCTAGCGATAAGCCGGTTGTACCAAAAGCTGAAGTAACCTCAAAAATAATTGCCGTTAGAGAGAAAGGTTCTGTTGCAGCCAGTATGACTACCGCTAACCCGCAAATGCCAGTCGCAGTGAAAATCACAATAAATGATTTGATAATATCATCATGAAGGAGTTCTCTTCCAAATACTTTGACACTCTTTCTTCCTTTAGCAAAATGAATAACCGATAGAATCGCAACGGCGAAGGTCGTTGTCCTGATTCCTCCTCCAACACTACTTGGAGATGCGCCTATAAACATAAGTAAGCTCAACACCAATTGAGTTGGTAATGTAAATTCACTAACATCCATCGTAGCCAGACCGCCATTTCTTGTTGTCACAGATTGAAAGAGTGAATAGAAGAGTGCTTGATCCCACGTTTTGTCGGACATGAAATTCCCTATTTCTAATACCCAAATTAGTATCGTTCCAAGAATAATCAGACCAAAGAAGGTTACTGATGTTACCTTCGTAAACAACGTGAATCGATAAGCGACTTTATCTTTCTTTTGAAACAAATAATCCTTCAATTCAATTAGCACTGGAAAACCAATTGCGCCAAAAATGAGTAACAGCATATTAATGGTTTGAACGAAATAATCATTTGCGAAGGGAACTAGTGAGTTTCCAGTTATATCAAAGCCAGCATTCGTCGTGGCACTTACTGAAGAAAAGAATCCCTGTAGAAATGATTCCTGCCAAGTGTCGTAATATCTTAATAAGTATAAACCAAGTATAAGTGTCCCAATTGCCTCAAATAAGAGTATAAGTCCAAGAATTTGCCTCATCAAATTGACAAGACCCGCAAGAGTACCTCGATTCTGATCTGTACTGATCAGCTGTCGTTCCTTCATTCCAATCTTCTTACCCATCAGAAGCCAAATAAAAGTACCTAGCGTCATAATTCCGATCCCGCCAAATTGAAGTACAAAAGCGAGTATGTAAGTTCCTACCGTACTGAAGGTATCAGCAGTGGATACCACAGTTAACCCAGTCACACTAATCGCACTTACAGCCGTAAAGAGCGCATCTATGAAGCTCCAATCCACATCTTTCTGATGCGCTATTGGCAGACTCAGTAGAATAGTGGAAAGGATCACAGCTGATAAATAGAAAAGAACAATAAGCTGCACGGAAGAAAGTTCTGTTGCTTTTTCTTTGATTTTCATTCTATCCCCCCTACTTCCTTATCCTATTATATATAAATTTTGTTCATAGAACAGCCATTCTAATAAATAGCATTGTTTAGAGAATAACCCAGTCTATAGTATAATAAACTCGTTCAATTGTTTGAGTATTGGGGGAATAACACGTGGATGATCAGAGACACGAACGAGAATTACTCACTTTAAAAACAATAGCAGAAACGTTAAATCGCTCAATCGACTTAAAACCGATGCTTCAATCCGTTCTTGAAGAACTTTTAAAAGTAACTGGACTTAAAACCGGCTGGATCTTTCTATCTCGTAATCGTAATGAATTTACGTGTGAAGCAGATGTCCAACTTCCTCATGCACTCGCCATGAACGAAAAGAAACCGATGTGTTCAGGTTCTTGCTGGTGCCTAACTAAATATTGGGGCGGGCGACTGAATGAAGCCGTTAATATCATAGAATGCAAACGTCTTGAAGACGCATTGATTAGCAATTCAGGGGACACGGAAGGCCTTACTCACCATGCAACCGTTCCGCTTGCTGCCGCTGGTGAAACATTTGGCTTACTAAATGTGGGCTCCCCTGGCAAGGAGAAATTTACAGAAGAAGAATTAACCCTGCTTGAATCCGTAGCATTTCAAATTGGTACAGCTATCAAAAGGATCATTTTATTTCAAAATGAACAAAAGCGGGTAGAAAATTTTTCGAAATTAGAAACGCTTACCAGAAAGTTATGGAAGCGCGAACAAGTGGATGACATCGTCCACGACATCATTGAACATACTAGTCGTTCTTTCAACTGGCCGATTGTTGGATATTTCGTTCAAAACGGCAAGCAACTGATTCTTCATTCCGTTTATGAGAATTGCGGTTTACGTGAGATGAACCTATCTTATTCGATAGATGATCTAAAAGAAGTTATGGGGGCCTTACAAAAAGAGGAGTCTGTTATGATTAGTGAAACTCCATTTCCCTTTCTTCTTGGACCTGCTCAACTTTCTGCACAAGCTGTTACGATTCGAAACGAGCAAATCGGAATACTTTTCGCATTAAGTCATAAGAAGCGAACATTCGAGACAAATGAATGCGAAGTACTTAGAGCACTTGCTGCTCACATGGCCCTTGCGATTGAACAAGCAAGAATCAATGAAAAGAGACAAGAGCTCATTATATCTGAAGAGCGTAACAGGTTGGCAAGGGACCTGCACGATTCTGTTAGTCAAAAACTCTTTTCTCTTTCAATGACAGCAAGAGGAGCCCAAAGCTTACAAAACGATTTTTCATTACTTACAGATTCGCTGGAAGACATTCAACACTTGTCCCAGGAAGCAATGAAAGAGATGAGAACGTTAATTTGGCAGCTTCGCCCTGTAGGAATTGAAGCAGGAACGATGACTTCCCTTCAATCATATGCAAGTGGCCTTGGTCTACAACCTGTATGTCATGTGACTGGACTCAAACAACTCCCGACACAAATCGAAGAAGCTCTCTTTCGAATCGGTCAGGAATCTCTTAACAACGTCCAAAAGCACGCACGAGTTAAAAAAGTTTCCCTTCACCTTCATAGGACTGATGATTCTGTAACACTTACTATTCAAGATGCTGGACTCGGTTTTAATCAAACAATTACGGGAGAGTATACACTTGGCTTGAGAGGTATGAAAGAGAGAGCAACACAACTTGGTGGAACATTATCCATCACAAGTGAAAGAAATAAAGGAACGACAGTGAAAACGGTTATTCCCATCACGAAATAAGGGGGATGTTATGAAAATTAATCTTCTTCTGGCAGATGACCATCTCATGGTTAGAAAAGGACTTCGATTATTTCTTCAATCCCAGAAGGATATCGAAATCGTTGGTGAAGCTTCTAATGGGCTAGAAGCAGTTACACTCGCTAAAGAACTAAATCCTGATATTATTTTAATGGATCTCATTATGCCAGGAATGGATGGAATCGAAGCCACAAAAGAATTGAAGAAGGACTTTCCATCCATCAAAATTATTATGTTAACTAGTTTTTCCGATCAAGATCACGTATTACCTGCTATTAGAGCAGGTGCTGAAGGATATCAACTAAAAGATATTGATCCAGATGAATTGATCTTTACCATCCGCGAAGCTTACGCAGGCAAACGACATCTTCATCCAATGGCCACCGATCAGCTTATGTCACACATGACACAAGTTCATTCTATTGACGATGAACCTTGTTTAGATGCTCTTACCCCAAGAGAACGAGAGGTTTTAAGAGAGATCACCCTTGGCAAAAGCAACAAAGAAATCGCGACCACACTTTTCATCACTGAGAAGACTGTAAAAACACACGTCAGCAGTATTCTATCTAAGTTGAATTTTCATGATCGCACACAGGCTGCACTATTCGCGACAAGGAAGCACTGGTTCGAAAAAAACGCATAAGACTATAGTAGGAGAATACGTTCATTCTTCGTACCGATTCATCTTACTCTAGTTTCAAATATGCTTATAGTAGATTGAACCGATATCATTTGAGGTATTAGAATAAGAAAGAGATACTAGAAAGGAGCATGACAATGAAGATACTCGTCATGAATGGTAGTCCAAGGGAAAAATCGATGACACGCAATTTAACGAATACGATTACGGATCAATTAGATGAAAAAGGGATTGAAGTTCGTACATTCGATGCTGGATTTCATGACCTTCCTCTCTTCAAGGGAAAAAAGGAAGACCTTGAACACCCAGAAGTAAAGCGTCTAATAACCAATGCAACACAAGCGGATGCTTTTGTGATCTGTTCTCCAGAATATCATAATGGCATGAGTGGGGCTTTGAAAAACGCACTTGACTTCTTAGGTGGTTCACACTTTCACCATAAACCAACTGCACTTGCATCCGTCGGAGGAGGCGGTAAAGGTGGCATCAATGCACTAAATAATATGAGAACGGTTATGCGAGGTCTCTATGCGCTCGTTCTCCCGGATCAATTTTGTGCGGATCCGACATGCTTTAACGAGAAAGGATTCATGGTTGAAATTAAAGCAAAAGAACGGTTAACTGTCGTTATCGATGAGCTCGTTTCACTTACTGAAACGGTTGAACATAAGATCGAAGTGAAATAATATCTGAAAGGCACCTTATCCGGGTGCCTTTTCATCCATTCTAAATAAAAAGGCACTCAACTCTGTACTACTCAATCACTCCCGATTCTGTAACATTTACGTTCATTTTAAATGTAATATCCATTTCCGGGTATCGGTCCATCCATTCCTGATGATCAAACTTGCCCCTTGTAACACTTCTCACAGAATTTCCAAGACCAAGCGGGTCAATTTCTAATCTCTGAAAATCATGAATCATATTGTTTCCCTTTTTTTCAATCTCTTCTTTCATTTTATTTTGTATATCCTTAAGAACAGCCGGGGTTAGCTTCTCACCGGAATATTCTTTAATGACTCCTAGAACTTCCCCCTTAATTTCTATTTTGTCACTTCCGTTTTTTTTAATATCGAGATTCCTTTTCGAAGCGATATTGTAAATTGCCGCATACTCTCCATCATCGAGCTTCACGGTGAATGAATCATTACTACTGAATTTTTCATATAATATTTTAAACGTAAACAGGCTCGTATTATCCAATGAGCCCACCATCTTATCTCCTTTTAACAAGGCGATGCCTATAATTTTGACTTTATCCACATCTAACTCGAGTAATGGTAGAAATGGATCATGTCCTTCTGAAAAATAGTAGTAAAGAAAACTGTGGAGATTTGTTTCAGGTAGCATCCCATGCTGGCTGTTATGATTTAACGTATCATGTATAAATGAGCCAGTGTCAACATTCCCATAATTAGTACTAAGTAGTTCTTCCACATCGCTATTTGCTACCCCAAGAAACACTCTTGACCCAATGGCAGGGTCTCTTTGAAGTGTATCAACGAGTTCCATAACCCCTGTTGTTTCTGCAATTTCTCTACTAAATAAAGCAACTTGCAACTTCCCGCTTACAAAGGGCTTTGGAGACTCTGAATTATACTGACTCCTTATTTCTTTACTTAGCTCAGCCGTCTGCACAAATACGCTATTGTCAATTCTTCCATCCGCCTGATACTGCGGTGCTACAGCAACCCCCTTGATTAAATCATGATTTTCTGCATCATCTGGGACATCATACCCGATAATCGTCACCAGCTGAATATCATCGAGAATACTACGCTCCACACACCCGGTCAGTAAGAGGAGCATTATGAAGAATAAGAGGGATCTAATCATTCGGCTCTCCTCACCTTCCCTTTGATATACTGAACAACAAAAAGTAGAGGAACATAGACATAGACAAAATAATAACCAACTCGACTTGTATACATATTTAAAAGGTCAATACTTTCTCGTTTAGCGAAAACGCTACTTATGATTAAAATGAGGATTAGGAGGGGAATGGTTGCATTTTGCTGACTCAGCCGTGTCAGCCTTCTTATCCCTCTTCCTCCGGCCCACAACGTAATACAAAGGTTTGGAAGAATAACAAGAGCCCAGGAAGCGATCCCGATATACTCAAATCGCTGTACAAAAGGCATCTCAGCAATTTTCCAAGTCGTAAGCGTTGCCCAAATGGTTTTATCAAGCTGTGCCGTACTGAAAAAGGCAATGGTTACAACCATGACGAGCGTATAAGTGATAATTGTTAATAAATGCCCGCCCTGTGCCCAACGATGGGATTTCTCCGGCTCTTTAATAAAAGGGTAATACATAAAAAGTGTCGTAAATCCTAAATAAGAGAGAGAAGCTCCTTTAACCCCTTCGTATAAATCGTTGATCGAATGATTGAATAAAGGGAGAAGATCTCGATAATGACCATAAAACATTGGAAATAGCATTGTTAAAATGAGATAAAATGGCAACACAACCCCAAAAAAGGAAATACCTGCGACCACTCTGAACCCACCTGATAAACAATAGTAAGCAAGAAATAAAAAGACAGCACCGAAAAGCCACTTATTAAGATCAGGGAACATCCAAACTTGGACGACTTCTATATAGGTTCGCAGAACGGTAATGCTCATTCCAATAAAATATGCTATGACAACCCAACTTAATAGACCTCCAAGCCATTTCCCAAAGAGGTTTTTATGTAATGAAATGATATCGCCATTTTCCTTATTAAGAATTTTGTACATCAGAAATATAATGAAACTAAGACTTAGGCCAGCAACTAATACTGAAATCCATGCATCATTTCCAGCGTGCCTTGCAACAATCCTTTGAAATCCCATGACCCCTACCCCGACTTGAACGGAATGAACGAGATAGAAAACTAGAAATGGAGATACTTTATACTGATCTTTCACTTCGTATCCAGCCAATGTAGAGCATCTCCTTTCGTAACTTAATCGTGAAAATCATTCTTCTCTTTTTTCTGTCCAGTTTTAAATCGCGTAGTATTCTCTGTTTGGAGTTGAACAGGCCGCTTCCCCTGGAAACTTATGGGTAATCTGATGATTGCATCCTTTAAATCCTTTACGCGAAGTGGAAAAATCGGTTCAAGAAACGGTCTTCCGAAAGACTTTAGCTTAAGGAGATGAACGATTAAAAAGCTAAAACAGATTGTTACACCTAATAGCCCCCAAAGATGAGCAAACAACAAGAATGGAAAACGAGTTAATCGAATCGTATTGCTCATTCGATAAACAGGAGTTGTAAAAGAAGCAAGCGCAGAAAGAGCGACAATAATCAATAGGACGTTACTCGTTAACCCGGCTTCTACTGATGCCGTTCCAATTACGATACCGCCTACGATACCGATGGTTTGCCCTACTTTTGTCGGAAGACGTGCACCAGCTTCTCTTAATAACTCGATGGAGAGTTCTAGAAAGACTGCCTCTAGAATAGGAGGAAGTGGTATTCGCTGTCTTGAACTAACAAGTGTACCAAGCAAATCTTTCGGTATTAATTCATAATGATAGGTCAAGGTAGCTACATAAATCGGCGTAACAAGAATCGAAAACAAGATGGCACAAATTCGAATCAGGCGTGCACTGGATGCGACAATCCAATTAACGAAGTAATCTTCAAATGCAGAGAAAAACTCTATAAGAGTAGTGGGACCAATTAATGCCTGAGGAGATCCATCAGATAATATGACTACTTTTCCTTCACACAAAACAGATGTCACTCGATCTGGTCTTTCAGTATCAATAAGTTGAGGAAATGGAGAATTTCGATCATCTGTTATAAGCTGCATAATGACCGAACTATCTACAATTTGATCGACGTGAATGTCTTCTAGTCGTTGTTTAACTGTATTTACATTCTCTTCATTCGCAATTCCTTCTAAATACAAAACCACAACTTTGGTATTTGTAAGCTTTCCTAATGTTAGTTCGTGTGCTTTCAGTTCGTGCACCGGCAACCGTTTTCGAATGAGGTGGATATTTGTATCTAGAGATTCTACGAACGCTTCTTTTGAACCTACAACAGTAAATTCCACTTCGGGTTGTGATACTGGCCGAGCTTTCTTAACTTGACAGGGAATCAAAGCACATTCTTTCGAGTTCTCATTCAAGCGAATCATGATATAACCTGTCATAATTTTTTCGCTAATCACTTTCAGATCATCTGAAATCGTGACCCCCGGGATCGGAACTTTTTCCTTGATTTCCTTAAGACTACCAAGAGGACTTTTCACAAGGTAAGGTAAGATATGATCATTGAATTCATTTTCATGAATGAGCGTTTTAAAATAGTACAGGAAGAATGAGCTTCCTTCATGTTTGTTTTCAAAATGCATAAAATCGCCGGAGTCTTTTAAGCTTCTAATGAGCTCAGGCAAATTTTTCAACTTATCCGGAGATTGGCTTTTTTTTAACCATTTAAACACAAGATCTCACCACGCAATCTGGAATTCTTCTTGTAGTGTCTGCAGGTTTCACCAATTTATCCAGTTAAATCTAGGGTGAAATGTAGTATAAAAAAAAGCGCGCCGTGTTGGCGCGCTTCATTTCTTATTGACCCTGTGCTAAAGAGTATGCAATTTTACCATCAAAACGATAGAGGTTCTCTATTTTAATCCAGTCAAGTTCCTCAGCTTCAATATGTGATAATAATTCACGAATTCCCGCTTGGGTCTCCTTCACATCTTTTACCGGCTGGAAACGACAGCGCCAGTGGTCGGACAAAAATGTTTCTGAAAAACCGTTTGGATATACTTTTACACCGCGGTTCGTCATCATAACAAATTCATGATCACTTTTTGCTGCAGCACGATTAAGCTTATCTGCGATATCATCGATCGTTAGCGTGTTGTTAAATAGAAAAACATCCGTTCCATCAAGTTCACGTTCTGGAACATAATTTGTACGTACTTGCTCTTCTTGTTTCTCAATCGTTTCTTTACTATATGTGACTGGCTCGAGAATGGATGGAGATTGTCCAAGACGCTCAACAACTGCATGCGAGAACTCTTTCGTTCCAACAGCATCTTTTCCTTTCGCTATGTCTCCTGTTAATATACCGTCTTCAATTGTTTTCAACCAGGCATTATGAATTTTCTCAGCAGCTTCTGGTTGACCAATATGAACGAGCATCATGATGGCTCCATGGAGAAGACCTGATGGATTCGCGATTCCTTTGCCAGCAATATCTGGTGCACTCCCGTGGATTGCTTCAAACATTGCAATTTGATCACCAATATTTGCAGACCCAGCTAATCCAACACTTCCTGCAATTTGTGCAGCGATATCAGAGGCAATATCACCATATAAATTCAACGTCACGATGACATCAAATTCTTCAGGTGAATCAGCAAGGCGCGCCATTCCAATATCAACGATGTAGCTATTAGATTCGATATCAGGATACTCTGCAGCTATTTCTTTAAAGACCTGGTGGAAGAGGCCATCGCTTAATTTCATGATGTTGTCTTTCACAAGGCACGTTACTTTCTTACGATTATTCTGTCGTGCGTACTCAAAAGCGTGACGAATAATGCGCTCTGATCCCGGACGAGAAATGAGCTTTAAGCTCTGCGCAACGTCAGGCGTTTGCTGATGTTCAATACCCGAATAAAGATCTTCTTCATTTTCACGAACGATAACAAGATCCATGTCAGGATGCTTGTTTTCAACAACCGGGTGATAAGAAACACAAGGACGAACATTTGCATAAAGACCCATAGCTGTACGGATCGTTACGTTTAAACTTTTGTACCCACCGCCCTGTGGCGTTGTGATCGGTGCTTTCAATAATACTTTCGTACGTCGTAGTGAATCCCAAGCTTCCTGTGGAATACCTGTGGAGTTTCCTGTTAGATAAACTTTCTCACCAACGTCGATAAATTCAGGCTCGATTTCAGCCCCTGCTTGTTCTAGGATATGCAACGCAGCTTCCATAATCTCAGGACCAATTCCGTCCCCTGTCGCTACTGTGATCGGGCGCTTTTCTGCCATGATTTTCTCTCCTTCTCCCTGGTCTATAAGTACACATCGAAAAAGCCGGTAAGCTCTATAAAAGCCTGTACCGGTTCCTCCCGATAAACCAACATTTTGTTATCGCTTTCCAAGGTTATTATAGAAACCCTGTTCTTTTTTGTCAATTTTACTGAGTTTTTGTATTAGATTGTCAAAAAAGGAGCTTCTTATCCAAAAGCTAGTTTCGGATAACTATTGAAGAGCTTTTACATCTTTTACAATTTCTTCGAATGGTACGTTGGAAACACCTGAATACTTCTTCACAACGACGCCATCTTTATTGACAAGGTAGAAATTCGTCCCGTGAATAAACTGATCAGAAGTTGGATCGGCTGAAGCTGACGTCTTAAAGCTATTTTTCGAGAAGTTCTCAATTTCTTCCCCATCATAACCTGTTAAAAAGTGCCAGTTCGATAGATCAGCATCGAATTTCTCCGAGAACGCTACCAATTTCTCCGGTGTATCACGTTCAGGGTCAACTGAAAAAGAGACGAGTTCCACTTCTACATCTTCAGCTTTCAACTTATCTTGTAGCTGTGACATATTCGCGGTCATTGGAGGACAGACGGTTTCACAATTCGTGAAAATAAAATTAGCTACCCATACTTTTCCTTTTAAATCACTCAAACCATATTCACTATCCGTATTGTCCGTATATGTAAAGTCTTGCACCTCCCAATCAAGATCATCAGGAACGTCTTTCCCACAAGCAGCTACTAGTAAAAGGAGACTCATTAATCCTGTTAATAATACTAATTTCTTTTTCAATTCCTTAACCTCCCCTATATAAATTATCATGTCTTCTCTACCTTATCTCATAATAAAAAAAGTTGCCACAGAACTACGAACCTTGTTTTGAGCATTTCATGAACAAGAAAAAAACCTGAATGATGATGATTCAGGTTTTTTCTGCTTGCATACGTCTAACAGTTGCTGTCACAAGCTTGCGTGGCATCAAACGAATCGATTTAGCTAGAATTTTGTTTTGAGCTCCAGGTATGATAATGCTCTTTCCTTTCATAAACCCATCATACCCTGCCTTAGCTACAGTCATCGAATCCATCGTCCCACCGTCAAACAATTTCGACTTCCCTAGATTAGCCCGCGAACTGAAATCAGTCCTAGTTGGGCCAGGGCAAAGAGCTGAAACAGTGACACCCGTTCCCTTTAACTCATTCTCAATCCCCTCAGAGAATGAAAGTACGTATGCTTTTGAAGCATAATACACTGCCATCAATGGCCCAGGTTGAAATGCGGCAGTCGAGGCTACGTTCATAATTTTCCCTTTACCTCGAGCAGTCATATCTGGAAGTACTAACTTTGTTAAGTGTGTTAACGAATTAATATTCAAATAAAGCATTTCTAACTCCTGCTTCATATCGGTTTCAGTAAACTTACCAAATAACCCTACACCTGCATTGTTAATTAAGAAGTCTACTTGCCTGCCAAGTGTTTTTACAGCCTTATACAATTTTTCTACAGATTCTGGCTTTGAAAGGTCACTAACAATGCAATCTATTTCCACACCATAACTTCTCAATTCCTGTGCTCGTTGTTCAAGTTTCTCCCTATTTCTAGCAACAAGAATCAAATTATTCCCCTCCTTAGCCATTAAGGTAGCAAGATCAAACCCAAGTCCTCCAGATGCTCCAGTGATAAGGGCTGTTTCAACCATTATGATTCCTCCTTCTTTTCAATTTATTATTTTCTATAGTTTAAACACTTAAACATTAGAGACAAAAAACTAGTAGAGGACCTAGAAACAGGTCTCTTCTACTTTGTCTAAAAGCTTCTTCAGCGTTGTCACGCTATCTTCTAATTGAAGAGAATAGAACCTTGTCGTTCCTTTTTGCTCAACAGAAACTAGTCCAACTTCCCGCAGAATCTTTAAATGGTGAGATATAGCCGGACGAGACAGAATGGATTGCTCTGTAATCTCATTCACGCTCAAACTATCATGCTCGCTAAGAAGCATGATGATATCCTGTCGATACGGATCACCAAGTGCTTGAAAAATGGGTGTACTTTTGCGAAAAAGTTGGATCGCTTCCTGATGCTCACTTTCATGCTTCATAACAGAAAGCTCCTATTCGTTTAAAAGTTTAAACATATAACCTGATCTAATCATATAGAATGATTGCACAGCTGTCAACATTCGCATTCTTCAAAGTCAGAAGTCCTTTATTCTCCTTCATTTACCTCAAGTATCACCCGAAAAGATGAAACCCCTATGATTGAAATATCACGTTATAGTAATGTAGCCAAGCTCCTTCAGAATTGATTTATGGTTAGGATTAATGTGGTCTGGAAGTTCATCGATTGGAAAATAGTTCACTTCGGAAACTTCATTCTGATCAAGAACAAAATTTTCACTTTGACAGCTTGCTGAATATACAGCAATGACACTGTAAACTTCATCTCCATTGGGATATTTGTAATAGAATTCCTCTCCAGAAAAAAGTGACACAAACGAAAGTTTGGAAACGGAAACGCCAAGCTCTTCATAGGTTTCTCGCTTAGCAGTTTCTTTAAACTCTTCTCCCGGTTCCATAAAACCACCGGTTAATCCCCACAGCTGATTATCCGTTCTCTTTTGCATAAGAAGTTTTTTCTTGTATTGGTCAAAAATTAGAATAGCAACGCCTGGCAAGATTAGGGGACGACTGCCAACTAAAGCTCTGATTTCTTTAATATAGTCCATAATATCTCCTCAATAATCCAGTGATTTTTTAACAGCACATCTATTGAATCGTACGTTTATTCATGTGAAGGCTCTATCTGTTCATCGCGTTGATTACATAGCCAATTAGAAAAGCCTTTTCGATGGCTCGAAAAGGCTTTTTAAGCGTTACTAAACGCCCATACCCAATAAATCACACCCCAAATTGCGCTTAACACGAGTAAAATAATAAGGAGACGAATATTCTTATTCCTCATTTTGATCTGTCTCCTTCAGAGCACCAGCTTTTTCTTTTCGTTTCAACATATACAAAAAGAATCCAAACAAACCAAAAACGACAAAAAAGAGCCCAGTTGACATATAAACCAGGAGAGAACCTATATCCACTGCTTGTCCACCTTTCTTTATGACAAATTAACCACTATAAGATAAATAAATCGATAAGACGCCAATTACCAACATCGTTACAAAGGGTAGAACAAATGCTAGAAAAATAACAGCTGATTCCGTTTTATGCTGTTTGATTTTAGATAACAAAAAGCAAATCCCCTTTCAAACTTTCATCTATATTTAATTATAACGGGGGTTTTATGTCATGACGTTACCTTTTCTTGAACGTTTCCGTACTATTCTAACATACGCTTAATCATGACAGGCGTGGTGAATCGCTTGACGAAGCAAAGCCATAACGTGTTGATCATCAGGAGAGTAAAAAATACTCGTGCCTGCTCTTCTAAATTTAACCAATCGTAAATTCTTTAGAAACCTGAGTTGATGAGAAACGGTCGATTGAGATAAATGGAGCTTATCCGCTATTTCACTAACTGCACACTCCCGATCTGCGAGCAAATTAAGAATTCTAATCCTTGTAGGATCCCCAAGGGCTTTGAAAGTCTGTGAAACAATAAAAAGTGTTTCTTCATCAAGATCCAAATCTTCGTTAATAAAATCCTGTTCCCTTTTGTCCACTTTTCGTCACCCTCCAATTCATTATATGAATAACCATTCATATATCACCTGATGTCATTGTATGAAAATTCCTCACTTATTGTCAACTTTAAATAAGCAAACCCGTCACCATTCTTTCACACTTTCTTTCTAAGTATCCTTGAGTTAATGATCAATCCTTTTTACAATAAAAGAAGACAAAATAAAGGGCTTTCTTCACATGAGATAGGACGAGTGAACGTGATGTGGTATGATGAAAACGTCAATCATTTACAATCAAGCATTATGATATACGGAGGTGTTCCTGATGTGGGAACAATTATCGAGCACATTTTCTTTTAGTGCTCTTTGGAGTCCAGGAGTAATGGTAGCAGCAATAGTGATTGCTGGATTTTATTTAATGCTTACGGGACCTTGGAAGAACAGCTTTAAAGATTCTGCACCTTTCCCCATTTACAAGAAAATCTTCTTCTTAATAGGTGTATTTGTTTTTTACATTGGCCTTGGCGGTCCTTTATCTCTAATGGGTCATTTATTGCTCAGTATTCACATGTCTGAGATGGCACTCGTATATTTAATCGCTCCACCTCTCATCCTAGTAGGAACGCCGGCATGGCTGATCCGACCGGTTTTGAACGTGAAGATCATTCACAAGCTAGTTAAATTCTTCACGTTCCCTATTATCTCATTACTTTTGTTTAATGGCTTATTCTCGTTCTATCATATCCCAGAAATTTTTGATTACTTAATGGTACATTATACCGCTCAAAACTTCTACAAAGCTGCGCTCATCTTCACTGCTTTTACTATGTGGTGGACGCTAGTATGTCCAGTTCCAGAATACGACACGTTATCTGGAGTTAAGAAGCTTGGATACATTTTCGCAGATGGTGTTCTCCTCACACCAGCATGTGCCTTAATTATTTTCGCTTCTTCCCCCCTTTACGCAACTTATACAGATCCAGCAGTATGGGCCAGCGCAATGGGGTATTGTATTCCAGGTAACACCACTGTCTCACCTGAACTATTTGCTCAATTCAAACCACTTGGAATCATGGAAGACCAACAGCTTGGCGGAATCATCATGAAAATTATCCAGGAACTCTCCTACGGTACAACCCTAGGATACATCTTCTTCCAATGGGCCAGAAAAGAACGCGAAAAAGACGCCGAAGAACTACAATCCCCAGAATTCCGAATCACAGAAGTGTAGTATGAAAAGCGGAAGTGGGCGTTTAGCCTCGAAAAGCGCTGGAGCCTCTTCAAAAGAACACGTTCTTTGTGTTCATTTGAAGAGGTGAAGCGATCGAGAGGCTGCCCACTGCAGCTGGATCTATTGAAAAGCGGAAGTGGCCGGGTTAAATCCGTAGGGTGTTGGAGCCCTTTCGAATGAGACGCTTTTTGTCTCAATCGAAAGAGCGAAACAGCCGGAGGATTTGGCCACTGCAGCTGGATCTCATGAAAAGCGGAGACGAGCGTTTAGAAACGCAGATATTGGAACTCTTGAACTAGAACACGCTCTTTGTGTTCTGATTCAAGAGTGAAATATCGGAGTTTCTGCGACTCGCAGCTGGATCTCATGAAAAGCGGAAGTGGGCGTTTTAGCCTCGACAAGCGCTGGAACCTCTTCAAAAGAACACGCCCTTTGTGTTCATTTGAAGAGGTGAAGCGATCGAGAGGCTGCCCACTGCAGCTGGATCTATTGAAAAGCGGAAGTGGCCGGGTTAAATCCGTAGGGTGTTGGAGCCCTTTCGAATGAGACGCTTTTTGTCTCAATCGAAAGAGCGAAACAGCCGGAGGATTTGGCCACTGCAGCTAGATCTCATGAAAAGTGAAGAGCAGCGTTTAGAAACGCAGATATTGGAACTCTTGAACTAGAACACGCTCTTTGTGTTCTGGTGAAAGGGTGAAATGACCGCTGCCCTGCTCAACTACATTATTCAGCTCTAAATTCAAAAAGCCATGAAGCAAATGCTTCATGGCTTTTCTATTTAAGTAGACTTACTTCTTAACAACCGACGCACTCCTTCCCCTATTAGGCAACCCAGACAGATGCCAGCAATCGCCACAAAAGTAGGAGGAATAAAGATGATATCAGGATTTAAATTAGAGAAAATAACACCGATGGTAGAAAAATAAGCCCCTCCAATGAAAGGTAACGACAAATAATCGTGATGCTCTTTTCCAGTTTTCTCAATTGCACAAAGATAACTTTCATAAATACCAAACATGTAGACACATGGGTAAAACATCGCCCACTCATAATTGGTAACTGATATGGCCTGTTCTGATTTCCCTTGAAAGCTATAGACAATATTCATATTTAAATTAGCATTAACGTTAATAACAAATTCAAGAATAATAAACAGAGCGCCTCTGATATACGTTTTATTGATGATTTGCCCAAAACCCGGAAATGCGATGCTCCATAGTAGAACTTCGAGCGGATATACTTTCCTTCTCATATTCTCACCAGCTTCTCATCGTCTCGCCTACTCGTTTACTATTTCCAAATAAATGGGATTTGATTCGATTGACATGGAATTATTTTCAGAAGTAGCCTGCTCCCCTTTGCTCCATACTACTAGTATAAGTAAAAGAAAGGGGCTATCCATAATGCTGACAACGAATCAAATTCGATCGTTCAAGAACAGGATTCAGGAGCGTATCTGCGAAATCCAAGAAGAGTTAATTGATAATGATGAGTTTGGTGTTTCTCAATCATCTCTTCAACATACAACCGGTGAGCTTTCAAATTACGACAATCATCCAGGTGACAACGCCACCGAATTATATGAGCGTGAGAAAGACCTTTCATTAGATGAGCATGCAAAGCAAGAATTAGCAGAGCTTACAAGCGCTCTCCAACGCATTGACAAAGGTAAATATGGTGTTTGCGAGGTGTGTGGAAAGGACATTTCTGTTGACAGACTCGCTACTCTCCCTACCGCTTCGACATGTGTCGAACATAGTCCATCTCAATTAACTTCCAATAAACGACCTGCTGAAGAAGGCGTCCTTGGACATTCGTTTGGTGAATATATGAATGATCTTAAAGATACCAATTTTTTCGATGCTGAAGATTCCTGGCAACACGCTGCAAGGTATGGAACATCTGAGACACCTTCCGACTTCACTGCGCAACAAATGGATTATGACAGAATGTATATTGATTCGGAAGAACCGCTTGGGTACATTGAAGAGATCGAAACGTTTCTATCTGCTGATATTGATGGTAAACCTGCAGGAGTCATTCCAAATGAACATCACGAACACTATGAGGATCAACTTGATGATTACGCAGAACAAGCTGCTAGGGGTATGATCGAAGACACAGATCTTAACTAATTAAGGAGCCCGATTATTGTCGGGCTCCTCTCTACATTTCTTCAGGTGCATGAAGACCAAGCAAACGAAGGCCTTCTGTTAATACAATTGATACGGCTGATACAAGCTGAAGTCTTGCTTGTTTATACTTATCATCATCCAAAATTCGCACCTGGCCATAGTACTTATTGAACGAACGAGAAAGGTCCACAATATATTTTGCGATTTGCGATGGGTCATAATTAGCAGCAGCTTGTGTAATAACATTCGGAAAACTGCGTAATTTTGTAATAACTGACCAAGCCTCATCATCTTGTATCATTTCAGTTTGTTCGCTTTTTTCATAATAACCTTTACGGAGAATCGAACAGGCTCTTGCATTTGTATACTGCACATAGGGACCTGTTTCTCCTTCTACTCTCAGCATATCTTCGAGTGAAAAATCGATATCGTTACGGCGGTCATTCTTTAGGTCATGAAATAAAACTGCTCCAACCCCTATTTGTTCCGCAACTAAAGTTTTATCCTTCAAAGTTGGGTTTTTTGCTTCGATATTCATTTTTGCCAATTCGACCGCCTCATTCAAAACTTCTTCGAGCAGCACGACTTTACCTTTTCTCGTGGACATTTTTTTACCATCTTTCAACATCATTCCAAAATTTACATGGTGCATCTGTCCTGACCACTCAAATCCCATTTTCTTTAACACTTCAAACAATTGCTTGAAATGGAGGCTTTGCTCATTTCCAACGACATATAAAGATTTACTGAAACCATATGTTTCATATCGATAGAGTGCAGCCGCAAGATCTCGGGTAGCATACAGCGTAGCTCCATCCTTCTTTTTAATCAAACATGGGGGAAGGTTCTCATTACCCAGCTCAACAACCATTGCCCCTTCAGATTCGGTCAGAAGATTTTTTTCTTCAAGAAGATTGACTACTCTCTCCATTTTATCATTGTAGAAAGCTTCTCCATTTATTGAATCGAACGTAATTCCCATCAATTCATAAATTCGATTAAATTCCTGAAGAGACTCTTCTCGAAACCATTCCCATAAAGCCACCGCATTCTGATCGCCTTTTTCAAGCGCCTTAAATGCTTGTCTTCCCTCATCTTCAAGAAACGGATCTAACTCAGCTTCCTCATGAAATTTAATATAAAGAGCAAGCAATTCCTTTATCGTATGTTGACGAACTTGAGCTTCATTCCCCCACTTACGGTAAGCCACGATTAACTTACCAAACTGCGTTCCCCAATCACCAAGATGATTAATACGGATCGGACGATAGCCAACCTTTTCAGTTATCAAAGCAAGGGCATTTCCAATCACAGTTGAACGAAGATGCCCCATCGAAAAGGGCTTGGCAATATTGGGTGAAGATAGATCAATCGTAATGGTATCACCCTTCCCTAGGCTAGAAGTTCCAAAATCGCTTCCCTCACCAAGAATGTTTTTAACAACTTCGAAAGCTACTGAAGTTTTCTCTAAGAACACATTAATATATGGGCCAACCGCCTCAATTTTCTCAAATAGTGGATGCTGAATTTTAGAAGCTACATCAGCTGCAATCTGGTTTGGTGCCATTCGCATTATTTTAGCAAGATCAAAACATGGAAAGGCATAATCCCCAAGGTCTTCATACTTCGGTTGTTCAATACGCTGAATAATTTCTTGAAGTACTATTTTTTCCTCACATGCTTGATAAACTTCCTCTCCAAACAGAGTTTTATAATTCATCACACTACCTCCCTTATAAAATAAGTTACAGTTTTGAACTCAAAAAACTCCGCCTCTCTATTAGAGACGGAGTTATTCCGCGGTACCACTCTGATTGCTCAGCCATATGGCAAGAGCCTGCTTGACACTGTAACGGAGCGCCCGACTGCTCCTACTCGATTCAGAACAGTATCTTGAAAGTCCGGTTCATGCTTGTTCAGAGATCGGGCTCACACCTCCCCCGAATCGCTTTATTCCTATCAAGCATTACTCTCTTTCGCATCGATGATGTTGTATATTATTTTACATTATATACAAATTCAGAGAAAATTCAAACCATTTTAGAGAAAATCCACATTCAAACGAATTCTTCCTAACTTAAGTTGACCTTCTCTTATGGATCATCTACAAATTTTTCGTGATTCTGATTGAATACCACCGATAAGATATTCTAACAAGACAAATGATATACATAACTTTTCAAATTCTTAGCAAACTATTATTTAATCATAATTATGAAAGGAGGAAGCATTGTGCGACGAGGAAGGCGACCAACACACCGGAATAAGCCGTATCAGAACCCTACTTCGAGTGAATTTCAAGAATCATTTTTCACAGTTACAGATAATCAACATTATTTAAAAGAGACATTTTATCATACCGAAGACCTCAAATTCCGACACATCACCATCCAGGACGTCCCTTGCTTACTCTGTTATTTAGATCCATTAGTTGATGAAGGGAAACTTCAAAAAACGATAATGGAGCCACTCCTCAAAAGGAATGACCTTAACATAAGCAATATTGTGACTGCTAAAGAAATTCGAATCTCCAAAAACCTTCTAGATGCCGTTAAAGGACTTACCAAAGGATTCGTCGTTCTGTTAATGGAAGGGTATCAGAAATTCTATTTATTCGAAGCATTTGCAGCAAACTCAAGATCTGTTGCAGAACCGTTAAACGAACAAGTTGTTAGAGGTTCTCATGAAGGTTTTGTTGAGAACCTTATACAAAATTTACAAATGCTACGTCGTCGAATTGAAAACCCTAATCTCGTTGTCAGGTTTTTTAAAGTGGGTAAAACAACGGATACCAAATTGGCGATTGTGTATATTCAAAATTTAGTAAATCCTGACTTAATTGCAGAAGTTGAAAAACGCCTTAAAGCTATTAAAACAGACTCTATCCAAACTCCAGGGTATGTCGAAGAATTTATTGAAGATTCACCTTTTTCTCCTTTTCCACAAATGCTTAGTACTGAACGTCCCGATCGGACAACAGCTCATATTATTGAAGGAAGAATAGCCCTTTTAATGGAGGGAAGCCCATCAACCCTAATTATGCCCGTTTCATTTTTTGCCTTCTATCAATCACCTGAAGATTACAATAGCAGGTGGTATATCGGCTCAGTGCTACGTATGATTAGGGTTGCCAGCTTTATCTTTGCTCTAGGTCTGCCATCGGTTTATATTGCGACCGTATCGTTTCATTCTGAGATCCTTCCTGCTGAACTCATCTTAAACATTAAAAGTTCTCTCGAGAATGTACCTTTTCCTCCCTTACTTGAAGCTTTGATTATGCAGGTAACCCTCGAACTCCTGAGAGAAGCAGCGATCAGACTTCCTGGACCGATTGCCCAAACCATTGGTATTGTCGGGGGGTTGGTTATTGGAACCGCCATTGTAGAAGCCAATCTTGTATCCAATATGATGATCATTGTCGTTGCCCTCACAGCCATTTCATCTTTTGCCGTCCCCTCATACGAGATGAGTATGTCTATACGCTTGTTAGGCTTCCCTTTGATGCTCATGTCTGCATCATTTGGCTTTATTGGTCTGGTTTTTGGATTATCTGCTATCCTAATACATCTTTGTGGTTTAGAAACATTCGGGTCACCTTACTTTTCTCCACTTGCACCTTTTCGGTTTAACGAACTAAAAGATTCACTCATTCGCCTTCCGCGATGGTTACTCGGGAAGCGTCCAGTTGATGTTCATGCTCAATATGAGAAGCAAGAATGGAAATCCAGAAGGTGGAAGAATAATGAAGACGAATAACACCATCACTTCTTCTCAATTGTTCTTCATTATTTTCCAAACACAGGTGGGAGTAGGTGTGCTTTCTTTACCTGCTTCCCTTTATGCTGGTGCAGGTACTGATGGATGGATCACATTAATCATCACAGGAGTCGCCATTCAGGTGATCATTTTCATTCTCTATCTTTTAAGCAATCGATTTCCTTCTTCAACCATTTATGAATATGCACCAAAAATTATTGGCAAATATGTAGCCTTCATACTTTCCGCACTTTATGTGGCTTTTGCCATTTTCACTGCGGTTATCGTATTAGAATTATTTGAAACCACCATTAAAACTTGGATCCTTTTTAGGACTCCAATGCTTGCTATATTATTGCTACTAGCAATTACTGGTACGTATCTTGCAGTTGGTAAAATTAAAGTAATGGGTCGATATTATCAATTTGTTTCGATCCTTATTGTTCCTCTCGTTATTATGGCAGCTTATACTTTGAAGGATGCCGACCTCAGATATATTTTGCCAGTGGGACAAAATGGGGTAGGAACGATTTTAAAAGCTACTCAGCAAGGTATTGTTTCAATGGTCGGATTTGAAATGGTTCTGTTTGTTTATCCGTATGTTCAGGATAAAGGAAAAGCTGCTTTAAAAAATTTAACGCTAGCAAATATAGCTGTGACGAGTTTATATACGTTTCTCACATTTGCCACGTTTGTTTTTTTCAGTCCAAAACAACTTGAAATAATACCGGACCCGCTTGTTTATATGTTAAAAGGCGTTTCGTTTGTAATAGTCGATCGCGTAGATTTACTATTTCTCTCAATATGGATTGTGTCCGTAATGACATCCTATGTCTCCTATTTATATATTGCAGGGAAAGGGATACAGCATCTTACAAAACGCAAAAATACAACCGGACCGATCATTGGCGCCGCTTTGCTTTCCCTCTTCCTATCGTTGTTTACTCATGATCGCTATACAGTTGAAATGATAGCTGGATATCACGAAAAAGCGAGTTACTTTTTTACTGTAGGAATTCCAGTCCTCCTCTATCTGTTAAGTCTTATTTTCAAAAAGAAAGAGGCAACGTTATGAAACATAGCATGTATCTTTTCATTGTTCTCCTTTGTTCTGCTGTCTTTCTCACATCATGCTGGGATCAGGAACTTTTAAAAGAATCCAAATTAGTTTATGGAGCGGGATTTGATTATGATTCCAATAATAGTATTCGTACTACATTCGTAGTTCGCAATCTGGGTGTCCCTGTCAGTCAAGGTGGAGTATATTCCAACCGTATCGTATCCGTCACTGGTAAATCTCCTCGTGACACACGACTACAGATGGACAGGCTTATTTCGAAACAAGTTTCAGCATCAAAAAACCAATTACTCCTATTAGGCGATAAAGTAGCAAAGCAAAACATTGATCACATGTTCGATATTTTATTTCGAGATCCTAAAAGTCCACTGGATGCGCGAGTAGCAGTGGTAGACGGCTTAGCTGAAGATTATTTTAATCTTGATCACATTGGCGATACGCTCATTACTGAATTCATAAGCAATTTAATTAAAGGAGCAGAAAACAAAACAGAAGCGACGAAGATGACGGTGGAGAAGACATTTCGATACTCTAAGGATGAGGGACAGGATTACGCTCTCCCATACATTACTTTAAACGAAGAGATTAACGCTCCTGAGCTTACCGGTTTAGCGTTATTTCACAAAACCGCTTTTACAGGGGTTACTTTGTCACCTATTGAATCGACTTTGCTTCTTCTAATGAAAAATGAGAGAAGTAAAAAAACAAACCTCATCGAAACCCTTGATAGTGAAGACAAAGGTTTTCTTATGAATACAGCAACGATCAATGTGCGCAAATCCACTTCTGACAAATCATATTCCTTTCAAAACCAAACGCTAGAAAAAGTCGTGATCAATCTTGAACTTAGAGGTAATATAGAAGAGTACCCTCAGGATCATCTTGTTAAAGAAAGTCAAGTAAAGAAGATCTCTGAAGAGCTGTCCGGAAATTTAACATTAAAAGCAAATGAAGTTCTTAAAAAATTACAAAAAGCAAATTGTGATTTTCTAGGGATTGGTCGTGACATGAGTGCTTATCACCCTGAAGCATGGAATGCTGAAAGCTGGGACGAACAATTTAAGAACCTCAAATTAGAATCACATATCAAAATAAAAATATCGGAGACCGGTATTATTAAATAGAGCGAGAATGAGTATTCACACTCATTCTCGCTCTATGGTTTCCAACTCTTCAATTGTCGGTGCCTTCGCACCATACCAGGAATAAGCGATGTTATAAATGTCACCTTCACTAACGAGATTCCAGGCCATTTCATCCTCCATTACAAGTTCTGTCGCTTCCCCTTCACCTTCAGGTTGAACATACACGTACAAATGATGGTCCGTACCTTCTTTTTTGATCACTACACCACGTTCAATATGTTCTTCATGAACATAAGTGTATCGACCAATTACAAAAACACTTGCGAGAACGACAATACTAGCTATCGTAACATTTAATAATCTTTTATTGTTCATAGTTCCTCCACGTTTAACTTGTTTAATTATAAGGTACCACAAACCGAATTTATTTAACAAAATAATCGCTGTACGTTTAACGTATTTTTCACACGGGTACCCCTACTATAAGAGACAACACAAGGAGGAATTACAAATGGCTAAGAATTCTCAATACCAACCGATTCACGAGAGTGGTTTCTCACTAAGTGACGCTCAAGAGGTTGCATATGCAAAAGATTTTAAAAAAGCCGATATTGCAGGAGGCATTCGCAAGCCGAAAGTAAAAAGAGCTAAAAATGAGAATCCCGATTTACTCAAATAAATTACAAGGGGAGTCATGCAGCATGCATGACTCCCCTTTCTATTGCTCTTCTTTCTCATGTGCATCGTCAAGCGAAATGAGAGGGTCGTATGCTGCCCCTCAATCAGAAATTCGTATCACAACAAGAAAGCTAACCAAATGATCACCCTCCCTTCTTAACAATCGCTTCATATCCCTTCTCTTTTAACTCCTGACATCGTTTCTCTGCTTTCTTCTTATCATTGTAAGCACCCGCTTGAACAATATAGAGTGAAGGAACAGCTCTTGTGTATCTAACAGCTGCAAGAGCAGCTTCTTCTGCAAGTTCAAGACGAAATGAACGAACTTTTAATTTCTTCATATCAGCAGCTGAGTCTAGAAATCCATACTCCACAATGAGTGTCTCTACTGTGCCAGTTAATCGATGCATGTAATAGTAATCTCTTTCATCCTTACCTTTTCTAGAAAACACTCGTCTGATCGGCATACCAGCCTGTTCTAAAGACACTGCCGTCTTCTCAGCAAATTGGCTCTTTGAATAAATCGAATGAATCACCTCTGCCCCGCTTCCCCCACCTGCATTGTAATGATTGCTTATACATACAGATGCCCCCGAATGTTTCACTAAGCTTGAGCGTTTCTCAGATGGTAATGCAACATCTGTCTTTCTTGTTAACATACACGGTATACCTAACTTTCTCAAAAACTCATACTGATGTAACGAAACTTCTAGTGTCCAATCTTTTTCAATGACCCCATGCCCATGAGCTCCAGGATCGCTTCCACCGTGTCCTGCATCAATTATGATCATTAACACACTCTCCTTCTCCTAAATTCAATCGCCTTACACATTCATTGAGCTTTCATTTTCAAGATACCTTCCCTCCCTCTACCTTATATATCGAACTAAAAGAGGAAAAAGGGGCATCGATAGCAAATGTTTTCTTAAAGTACCTCGCAACCTTTTGTATGAAGATTCGTCTTAATATTAGTGAAACTTCCATCAGGAATGTTTTTTCCTGATGGTTAGTTGAACTTATCGGACCTTTAGGAGCAGTTCCTTCACCTCCCTAACCTCCTGACTACCCTTTCTTGAGATGGTGAGGTTACTGCTCCTTAAGGGTGGGATTAGTGAAACTTCCATCAGGAATGTTTTTTCCTGTTGGTTAGTTGAACTTATCGGACCTTTAGGAGCAGTTCCTTCACCTCCATAACCTCCTGACTATCCTTTCTTGAGATGGTGAGGTTACTGCTCCTTAAGGGTGGGATTAGTGAAACTTCCATCAGGAATGTTTTTTCCTGATGGTTAGTTGAACTTATCGGACCTTTAGGAGCAGTTCCTTCACTTCTAATCCGTTCTTGGTGACGTTTTACTGCTCCTTAAGGGTGGGGGAAGAAGAATTGAAGGGAGGATTATATGAATGAGAAACGAATAGACTCGCTTGAACAGAATTATTCTACATATACAACTGTTCAAAAAACACGTCTTATTGAAGAGTTGATGGATCACTATGGTGAAGCGCTGATGAGACTCGCATACACATACGTGAAAGATTGGGGAAAAGCTGAAGACATCATTCAAGAGGTTTTTCTTGCTTGCTTCCTTAAGTTAAATACTTTTCGCGGAGAAGCTTCCCTTAAAAATTGGCTTTACAGAATTGCCATCAACCGCTGCCACGATCATATAAGAAGCTGGTCTTTCAAAAATTTGATTCCAAGTAATATGATCTCAAAACTTATGAATAATGATGGCACTTCTCCTGAGCTTATTGCTGTCCGTAATGAAGAATCACATCAATTGCGTCATGAAATCCTTCAACTTCCGTTAAAATATCGCGAAACATTCATTCTCTTCTACCATGAAGATTTATCAATCAAAGACATCAGTTCACTTCTTGATACAAAGGAAGCGACGATTAAATCTCGACTTCATCGAGCACGTCGTCTTCTTGAAACAAGACTCTGCGATGAAAAGGAGTGATTAGCGAAGTGGATCACAAAAAAATGAGGATGGACGTTAAGAAAGCTCTTTTTCAAAAAGAACACTTTACGAAAAGAAACAAGGAAAGAATGGTAGAAAATATCCTCATCCATCACTACTCGTCTCATAAAAAACACCGAAACCAAGTGATGGAATGGATTGGAATTGTTGCCTGTATCGTACTTCTCATAACGACTACCATTCATGTGACTGGGATTGAAATTTGGTCAATGAACATGGAGGAAGCATCCAACCTTTCGACTGAAGTCCCATACGTTAGCGCCGCTTACATGAAACGCGCAACTGAAATCGCTCGGCGCGAAAGCAAAATTACTGATGTATCATATTTTTCTCGTGATTCCAGTATGCATCTTGAAATCATGGTCCCTGATTCTCTTTCTGATAAAGAAATGAAGAACCTAGCGGAAGACTATTTAAAACTCGTTTCCCACTTATACAGGATGGAGAATCGTCAACTTGGTGATCTTTGGAATGAGTACAAGTTAGACATCGTTATAAGTTCCAGTCACGAATATGTTTCCTTAAATTACGTTGAAGAAGAAGATAACTTCTTCTTTCTAAAGGGCTCTAAAGAACGTGAGGAATCAAAGATCGATTGGTTATCTACTTCTAAGTAAATGAGCCTTAGCTAAGGCTCATTTACTGTTGACTCGGGCAATCATTTAGATTACCATCTAATTAAACACATATCTAATTAGATAGTTAGGAGGAAGATGTTTTTTGCAATTGAACAGATTGGTCCATTTTCATAAAACGTTAGGTGATCCTACCCGAATCCGCATTCTTTCATTACTTGCTTCTGGGCCGCTACATGGACAGGCTATTGCTGGAAAACTTGGATTAAAAGCACCTACTATTACTCATCATATGACTAAACTAAGAGACACTGGCATCATCTATCAACGAAGAGATAAAAATACCATTTATTATTACATCGATGAAAAGAAATTTCGCTCTTACTCTGAAGCACTTCTTAATATGCTTTATCAGCCTGCCGTAAATAAGGAGGACAATTCATTGAAACCACATACAGCAATTTTGAATAATTTTATTGAAGCTGATGGGACTTTAAAACACCTCCCTTCTCAAAGAAAGAAAAAAATCATTATCCTTAGACATTTAGTAAAGGGATTTGAACGAGGAAAGAAATATCCTGAGAGTGAAATCAATGAGTATATCAAGCAATTCCATTCTGATTTCGCAACGATACGAAGAGAGTTTATAATCAATCACTTTATGTTCCGTGAGAATAACATTTATGAATTAAATCCTGAGGAAATGTGGGCAAAGATTGATTAAAAGCACAATCACGTGATTGTGCTTTTTCAACGTTATTATTAAAACGATATCCTTTTAGCGACTCGCCGTCTTTCGCTCCACGATTGTTTCATTGTTCTCATTAAGAAAGTAGAACGAAGCTGCTTCCGCAACATTAGTGTTTTCTTTTGTTTTCACTTTCTTATTCGATCGGCTAATTTGTTTTTCCATCGAATTTTTAAATCCTTCTAATGCAAAATGAACACCAAGAATGACAAGTACAAAGAAAAGAATAGGTATGAGAGGAATCCACGTCTCGTAAGGGAGCCTGTTGTATGTAGAACCGATTAAACCAGACCATTCTGAGGAAACGGATAAATACTCGTCACCTAAAATAGGGTCGGGATTATAGAATGTTCCTCCGAAGAACAATTTCAGTAGACCAAGATGAAGTAGGAGAACAAGAGCATTTATCATCTGTTGCAGAAAAATAATAGTCATCCTTGGTCCTAAGTGTGGAAAAATATGTTTGTTTAAAATATGAAACCGAGAACCACCTAATGTCTTGGCACCCTCAATAAATTCTTTTCGCCAAACGGCATCAGTCTCATTTGAAATAAGTACAGTCGTTGTAGGAATCGCAACAGCTGTTAAGATCACAACTTCAAATATGACGCGTTCAGTAAAAGTATATTGAAACGTCCCTTCCATTCCATTCTCCATCAAGACTCCAGCTAACACAAAATAACTAAGTAATGATATTGGAATATACTGCATCGCATCTACAAAACCCGAAGTACGTTTAAGCAATTTTTGTAAAAAAGTGCCCGCGAGAACTCCTCCTACGAACGAAAGTGCCATTCTCATCGAAGCAACTAGAAAAGCTATCCCAATCGTGTATTTTGCCCCTATGATTATTTGTTCAAAAAGATGATAACCGTACTTATCTGTTCCAAAAGGAAAGACCTGCGCCGGCGAGAGAGGAGAGCGATCGATTAAATTGCCTTTTTCATTATAAAGCATGAACGTTTGTGGTATCTGATCGTGGTAAAATATCCAATAAAAAATACTCGTACCAAATAGAATGAAGACAATGAGAGAGCCTGTTACAAACATCGGGTTTCTTATTGCAGTTCTTAGCATTTATCCCCCTCCATTCTTTTGCTATAGCAACACTTCTTGTTTCGACGCTCGTTCCGCTATAAGCTGATAAACACTTAAAACGATAAAGATAGGAACGAACAATAACAACACGCTAATCGTGAAAATTTCTGGCGTAGGATGCTCGTAAATAAAACGAATCAGTCCATTCAAGTTGAAGATAACCTCCATAATAAACAGATTTGATAATGCAAACCAGACAATAGATCGCGAGTGAAAATAAATCGGTAGAATGCCATTACGCAAAACGTGCACAAGCAAAATCATTGTCGTGCTGACCCCTTTTGTTTGAGCCAAATCTACATATGGCTTTTCCAATTCTTCTTCAAAAACTTGGAGCATGATGCGATAAAATAGAAAGGTTGGCAGTATGGAAAGAACAAGGATCGGCATAGCGTAAATTCGATCGAATGACGCAACATCCATAATAAGAAAATCCGTTTTTTTATAAAGCCAAATAACACCTATCTGAACGACAGCAAGAATGAAAACATCGGGTAACGACTCTGTTAGAAGTGCCATTCTTTTTAATCCCTTTTGGAAAGGACGTGGAAGGATCAAACTAACGTATGTAATCAAAAACCCCATTAGAAACGCTAGCACCAGGGCACCAAATAAAAGGACGATGGAATACCACAAGTAATCCAAAATAGCAGGAAAAAGCGAATACTGCTCATTCCCTGATTGAAACGTCAAATTCTTATAGTGAATTAGCTCTTGAATTGTACGTAGTAGTCGATTTCCGTATCCTTTTAAATCAAGTTTCATTCCATTAAATAAACCGGGCAATGCTCCTAAAAGTAATACACCGATGAGAGCAGCTAGAAATTGCCCCCCTAACCGAACTGCTTTTTTCCCCATTTCTCATCCCCCTCTAATCTCCTTTTCTATTAAAGACGAGACCAACTTACAAAGGTTCCCACGGTTAGCAAGAATTTCAGATTTTGATTACATGTGATGAATTGTCTTCTATACGAATACGCTGTTAACAGCGGACCTTTCGAAAGGAGGACACACAATGACTCCCTCTCTCACTCTTGAAACGATACGACAGACAGAAGGAATTAAACGACTTGAAAAATACGTGAGCGATCTTATTGAACATGATAAGAAATTGGCAGTAGCACGCCTAAATGAAGAAGACTTAAGCTATCCTACTCTCTATGTTCTTACTTCCATGATGCGCAAGCATGGTATGACGAAACATCTATCTGACAGAAATAAGGTGGCATTCGCTATACAAAAAGACATTCTTGCGAAAGAGCGCACACCAGCAGCACCCTTTCCATATTCAATCTGTGATCTTCCCCAATACATCCATTCTGTACTCCGTTGGATGGTGGAAACCGGTTCAGAAGATAAATTGAATGCTAGATATCGCCTTGTTATCGACAGAGCGGCAGGGTTACTTACGACTATTTATCAAGAACCGAATGATATCCCTCTTGTCTCAAACCTGTTATTCAAACGAAAAGAGGACGGACATTCTACTCATTACTTAACATGGGCGTATTTTTCGTCTAGAAACTTCACAAGTCTGCTTCCAATTGGCGAAAAATTACTTTCTTCACATGCTCATGAAGTGGAATTTGCAACTGAGCTTCTACACTTTGTAACAGGAATTGATGAAAGTACCGATCGTTATGCACATTTCAGATATTGGTATGAAGAGAACCTACCTTACCTTTTCCAAAATGATAACAACTATGAGATGACAGCTGAATTAGCTCCATACGCCGTTGACCACTTTGCCAAGTATAATGAAAAACCTGCCTCTTTCACTTCAGTACGAAATAAAGAAACAGGTTTTCACTCATTATCTGAAGACACGAAAGAGCGATTAGCCTCTCTCTCCTATAGGTTAAGGATGAAATCTCGCGAAGAATGGAAGGAGTGGATAAAGCGACCGTTAGATGCGCAGGTCAGGTTGATCGAGGAGGTTCAGCATGATTACTATAGGAGGTAACGGAACGAATAAAGAAGAATTGGCTAATGGCGTACAAAGACCACTAGAACGAACCATTCTCGAAGTGATGTACAATAGTCCCTTTAGCTACTCCTACCGTACAATAGACGCTTTATGGTTTGAAATACGGTTTCGAGTAGCCATCACGGAAAGCTCACGCGAACTCTATTATAGCGGTGTTCAATTTGCTGATTTCTATCGCTCAAGATGCAATCCTATGTTCTGGGATTTGTTGCCTGACGGGGCGTTTCAACTTAAGATGGGAGTACCAGCCTCAGAAGCTGTTCTTGATATTTACCAAAATGGGAGACTCTATGCATTCGAATGTGCTACAGCCATGATTATCATTTTGTATCATGCCGCACTGAAAATGCTGCCTCCTATTCAGTTCAATCGCTTATTCGCTAATATGCGTTTATGGGGTTGGAAATACGATCAGGATTTGCAAATTGTGCACAACATCCCCCCTGATTATCTACCTGGTGATATTAGATATGTGAAAAATCCTGACGTTAATCCTCTTACGCCAGAATGGCAAGGTGAAAACGTTGTTGACTTGGGCGATGGAACTTTCTTCGGTCATGGGCTCGGATTTCGTCCACTTGAAGGGATGATCGAAGCCCTTGCCATGAGGAGGCGACCTGGTGCTACAAGGATGCCTTATTTAATGCTTCCCGCAACCAGACCGGGATTTTCTTACTTATATCAATTTTCTACTAACCGAGTCATCGACCAAGACAAACAAATTCTGCTGTATGATAACGAATTCAACAGTTCCACACTTGCCGTTGAAGACTATGAAAGAAACCAGGAAGATATTATGAAGAACTTCATTACAATCCGTTTTGCAAAAACATAGCAAGTTCATTTTGGTTACAAATCCATCATACGCCCTCTTCCCTCTCACTTTCCTATGCATATGCTATGGAAAATGGGGTGATAGAAATGCAGCATTTCCCTGAGCTTCATACCAAAAGACTTAGCCTAACAAACCTTATGACGGAAGATAGCGAATCACTTTTTTCAATCTTCTCAGATCCTCTCGTCACATATTATGATGGTGGTAAAGTGATGAAAACAACCAAACAGGCACTTCACTATATCAATGCCTATAAAGATGTGGACTCCATTGCCACTACACATACAATCCGTTGGGCAGTGAGGTTAAAGGATTCAAAGAAAATGATTGGAACAGCTGGCTTTCAAAACTGGGATCGCATATCATCCAAAGCTGAAATAGGAGCGATCTTATCGCGAGATTTCTGGAGAGATGGGTACGGATTAGAAGCAGCGAAGACGGTAATTTCTTATGGATTCGAACGAATGAAACTTCACAAAATATATGCTCAAACCATCGAAGAAAACCAGGCTTCTGTTAAACGCCTCGAACAGCTCGGCTTTGAAAGGGAAGGTCGCTTTCGCGATCATGTTTATTTACGAGAGAGGTATTACGATGTATTAATCTATTCTCTTTTTAATTAGAAATGCTACTTCCGAATTTTCAGAAGTAGCATTTTGTTATGCTGCCTTTTTGGGTGGTGGTGACATAAAAGCTGCAATGGTACCCAATATAGGAAAAATGAGAATAATTAAGAGAATCTCGGTATAACCACCAAAAACATCATAGGCGATCCCAAACGGCAGGGGACCGAATGCCGAACCAATGACCATCGTTGTTGTCGCAATTCCCTTGATACTTCCAAGGTGTTCTCTGCCAAAATAATTTGGCCAAATAATATTCAAGGTAATTCTTTCTATTCCCCCAATAATTCCCCAAAGAACAGCGAAAAAGATGGCCAGAACATAGGTATCAACCTGTGTGAGTAGTACTATAAAAATAATCTGTCCTATGAATGACAATCCGAGTACGATATGTACGTTGACTCGCTCCAGAATAAAACCTGACACCATAGTCACTGGGAAACCGACAATAGCCATGATACTTAAGATAAGTGCAGCCGTACTCCCTGGTACACCCTGTTCCCCCAGGATAGAGAACAGATGAAAAGTCAAACCGGTATTCACGAGTGCAGGTATGCTGACGCAAAAGAGAATAAACCAGAAAGCCCTCGTTCTCATTGCTTCTTTCACGGTCCAATTCGTCTCAAATCCTTCATCCTGCTCTTCCTCCATTTTCTCTTCTTTCCGCTCCGCAAGTTTCTTTTTAGAAACAGCATTATCTGGCAAAAGCCCAATATCTTCAGGCTTATTCCTCACTATAAAATAGACGACTGGAAGGAAAATAAGAACAAGTGCTGAACCAAGAATTCTCCAAGCATTTTCCCAACCAAAAGAATGGATTAACCATGTGTTAAGTGGGGGAAAAGATGCTGAACTCAAGAAACCTCCAATTGCCATAAAGCTAAGCGCACGCCCCCGTTTAACCACAAACCACTGTGGCACAAGCGTATTTGGAATCAATGTCATGGAGCCCTGTCCAAACAGACGCAGCATGAAAAAACCAATAAATAGCATCACTGGACCAAGAACAAAACTATTCCAGAAACATGCAACGGCAAGCAACGTCCCCATCATCAACATCATCCGGCGTTGACCTTGCTTGTCTACCATTCTTCCAACAAGAAATAACAGTAATCCTGCTACAAGGGTCGCTGATGAATAAATGCCAGATACGAGCGATCTGCTCCATCCAAATTCCCGTATATAATAATCAATAAATACCGATACGGCATACGTCTGTCCAGGGCCAGAGAAGAAGACCCCCACAGCCGCAGCAGCGACAATATACCACCCATAGAATAAAGGCGATTTCTGCTGTTTCATAGATTGTGACATCCCAAAACCCCTCTCAAACTGTAACTAAATCCCATTCTATCGAAGAAAACCTTAAACCTAAACTACTTTGCTTTATTGAATCACTTTAAATATAAGACTGTTTTCGTAGAGATTGTTGTTATAAGAGTAGTAGTTGATTTCCGCTCCAGGGTGCTCACCTTCCGCTCCAATCAACTATGAACTGTGGTTTTTTTATTAAAAACTTCTTTTTAAAAAACAACAATCTTTTAGAAAAGAGCCAAATAAAATTAGAAACCTCAGGTAGCTATCATCTTTTTATACCCCTTTTCTTCATCATCATGTAACCTTTTATCTAACTATCTCGTTTTGCTTTATAGGAGAGAGGGGGATGCAGAATGGATAAGACTTTTGAGCGATTGTATGAAAGCTATCACACGAACTTATTTCAATTTTTATTCTACATGGTCAAAAATAGATCAATTGCAGAAGAACTAGCTCAAGAAGTCTATATAAAAGTACTTCGTTCTTACCATAACTATGAAGAACAAAGCACTGAAAAGACATGGCTATTAGCCATTGCAAGAAATGTAGCTATTGATTATTTACGTACACACAATAGAAGAACATCGAGATGGCTGAGCAAATTCGAGTTCAATAAACACCAAACCAAAGATAACACACCACTTCCAGAAGAAATCTTACTCCAAAAAGAAGAAGTTCAGGGCGTTTATAAGTGCTTGAAAGAATGCACACTAGATCAGCAGCAGGTTCTAATTCTTCGCTATATCCAGGAGCTATCGATCAATGAAACGGCAGAGATTCTTAATTGGAGTGTAAGTAAAGTCAAAACGACTCAGCATAGAGCGCTTAAAACTTTACGTGAACTAGTTCATGACCATACGAAAAGCGAACTAAAGGGGGTATTATAATGAATGACAAAACAAAGTCTTTACTCTCTCAATTACCTGAAGTGAAAGATCATAGAAGTAAAGAAACCATCTACCAGGACATTCAGAAAAAAATGAACGAACCGACAAGAAGCTCAAGAAAAAGAAAGAAAAAAACGCATTGGATCATTCCAACGATTGCTGCAGCAGTTGTTCTTCTGCTCGCTGTACTTATTACCCCTGGTCTATTCAGCCAGAACAACGAGGCATCTAACGTCGGGATCACTGAGTCTGACCATTCGAGTCAGAATAGCGCCACATCTGAAAACCCGTCTATTTCACAAGACGACTCAAAATCTGACATTACCACTGATCATCCTTCTAAAGAATCAGCTGAATCCTCCGATAAAGGGACAGAGGAACCGCCAACACTGATGGAAGACAAGATCACTCTAGAACATTATACTCCTGCCTTTCAGCAGTCTAATAGTGAGAGCATTGTTCTTTCTTTTCCTGATCAACAAAGCTTACTACTTGTCCCGATTACATTTGAATTAGATAAGAGTAAACCACTGACAGATAATATTCGCACGATTCTATCGACCTTTGATCCGTCTGAGTTAGGACTTGCCAATTCACCATTAGCCAATGCTACATTTGAGCTGGTAACCGATAATGGAAGTAAAACCCTAGTTGCAAACTTTCCTGAGTCAGGTGACAGCCTCTCTTCAACCCAATCTACCGCTATTAATGGTAGTGTTCAAAAGCTAGCCGAGAGTCTCGAAGCAGAGCATATCAACTGGCAAACAAATGGTGAAGATGGATATAATCTAGGGAACTTTGGATCAGCAGATCCAACCGTTAACATGAACCCTTCTCCATATTACTTGTATGAAACGAGCACGGAAAGAAGATTTCTTGTGGAAGGGCCGGGCGAAGAAGGTGCACAGCTTGATGCCGCTCTTTCATTAATGAAAGAGGGAGATGAAGACGCGGACTGGTATCAGCCATCTATTCCATCTGATGTAGCTATTTATTCATTTGATGGCAATGGAAATGACGCCACGATTGCCTTTACTGAAAACAGTAAATTTCACTCTAAAGAAGAGGCTTTACAGACAATAGAAGCGATTATGCTCGCAGCTTCTCAATACAATTATCAAACCATTCGTTTTGAAAACACAGGTTACGAACAGATCGGTAACTATTCACTTAACACACCGCTTTCTGTACCAAAATCTCCTAACGCTGTGAAATTAAACTAGACATAATAGTAAAAGCACCCGGTGTGTTTCAACTCCGGGTGCGTTCTATTTATCTCGTTATTTCTTTAACAATATCACCAGATGACATATCCGTCTGAAGTTCATAATCACCAGGCTGTACAGCCATTTCTTTGCCCATGTCTCGCAGTGTATCAATGAAATCGTCAGACTTGTTGACTAATTTTTGATCTTCTAGACTCTGAGCAACTTCTAGACTTGTCATTCCTTCTTTGATGCTAAAGCTGACTTTCTTAGACCGAGCAGCATCAGCGTCTTTCTTTTGTTTGTCTTCCTGATCAGTTGACTCTTGGTTTGTACTCTTCTGCTTATCGTCTACTCCTGTTGGTTGTTCTGCTTTTAGAGCAGCGTATTCATCTTTCGTAACCATAACCATACCGTTCTCTTTTAGATGTTGTTCAATTTCTGCTTCTGATGGTTGATTTCCTTCTTCGGCAGTTGCTTGAGCAAACATGAAGTAATAAGCAGTCAACAGAATAGCAGCGAATAAAAGACCTGCAGCAACTCCTTTTGCTTCTTGCTTACTCATTTGGACCACCACTCACAGATTTTGTTTTGCTTTCAAGCATTTCAGTACGTTGCTTGACCGTTTTTAATTCTTTCATTAGCTGAATATAAACATCATCGACTTGACCTTTGACTTCTTTGGCATAGTCTTTCACAAAGTAAGAATAGATAAAGAAACCAAGTGAACAAGCAAGTAAAACAAAGATAATCAATAACATTCCATTTCCCCCTATTAGACTGATTGCATTCTCTCTATGTATTGCACTCATTTTAATCCATTAATTCATTCGTATCAGCATGTAGGTTTTTGTCGTTTTCTATTGTCCAATTATGACCTTTCCGAAAAAGAGAATGAAGAACCTTACTCTTGCTAACAAGTTTAAATAACTCCATTTTATAGCCATTCCCCCAACAATCAATATAGTTAAATGCTCTTAAAACATAAAAAAACTAGAAAAAAATCGACATGAATCGACCTTTACTAGTTTACCTATGTTTCGTTGATATGACAATAGTTTTTCATGCGGTAAACACTACCATATCAGCTATTCATCCTGGATTAAATGAATAAAATGATAGAGGATTCTTGCAGTCATACCCCAGATTACGTAGTCCTTATAATAATAGAAGAACTCTGGCATCACTGAAGAAGACCAGTTATATTCTTCACCGTTCGGAATGAGGTGAAAAGGAAAACTTTCATCTGGTTTCACGTGCATGCGAATATCATGGCGTTCTGGAGGTGTGTTAATAAAGTGCGTAAGCGGCACTGTAAATAACTCTTCCACTTCACCAGGGTTTGATGACAGTTCAGATTCAGATTTTATATTGCCAACGAATGGATAGACAATTGATTGGTAAGAAGTCACGAGAAAATCAAGTTCCCCCATAATTGTCACATCTTTTCTCGTTACACCAAGTTCCTCACATGTTTCTCTAATTGCAGCATCCATTGGAGTTTTATCATTTAGATCGACTTTACCTCCAGGAAAGCAAACTTCCCCCGGCTGTCTTCTGAGCGTATGAGCTCTTACCTCAAATAATACGTGGAGTTCCCCATTCTGTTCGATTAATGGTAAGAAGACAGCAAATTTGAAGAAACGCTCATTACCGAGAACACCAGCATTTCTGCCATGTATTTTCGAATTAATTTCTACTAACGATTGCTTCATTCTATCTAACTCCCTCTATCCAGCTTATTATCACTCTACTTTACAGTATTTCAGAACATTTTATCTCATTCTTTGATTCTAGTAAAATTCTTTATAAGGTATGGAAGAATATATCTATAGGAACTTTTCTAATTAAATTTGTAACGTTCCGAAAACTCATCCCGTCTACTTAGGAAAGGAGTGATGAGATGTTGAAATATATTACGATGGGTACAATGGTCCTCCTTCTATTATCAGGTTGTGGAGAGGAGAATACATCAATGAACGTCAACAGTAGTACAAATGAATCTACAGGTTCTTCAGGTATTGTCGCTGGATCAATAGAACCTTCTCTTTCCCTCGAGAAAAAAGGAAATGGAAAAGCAATATTTCAATACACCATTCAAAATCAGACAGAACAGGTACAGTCTATCCATTTCCCAAGTAGCCAGAAATATGACTACAAACTTTATAATAAAGCCGGCGATACCCTCCAAACCTATTCGGCTGACAAAAGTTTTGTAAAAGAAGAAGAAGACGTCGAACTTAAGCAAGCTGAAGTACTCGAATATACATTCACCATAGATCAACTCTCTCCAGGACCCTATACATTAGAAGCCTGGTTAGCTACTGAGGGTGAAGGTGATTACAAGACAACCATAGATTTTACAATCGACTAATTGAAACGAGCTGGCGCTTTTATAAAGTTGCCAGCTCGTTTTGAATTCAGATTTACGTAATGAAAGACAGGCCTTATTGCCAAACTTCTTCAAGGTAGTGTTTTGATAACGTTTGATAATATGCTGCCTGGACAGAAAGTGCTGCAGACATTAATAACCTCTCGATATCCTCTAATTGATTCGTCTTTAGATCCTGAAATAGAGATGATAACTGTTTCACGTTATTTTCAATACTTTCTCTTGAGGGACTGACCTCGGTATGTATCACGTCGAATAGTTGAGAATAAGCCGTGTAGAATACAAGCGGGTCAATCAAATCATCATCTCTATCTGCAGGATTGTTAAAAGCATATCGAAGTAAAAGACGAATGCTCTCAAAATCATGAGAGTTTTTCAGATCTTCTACAATGAATAGAATGGCTGCCTGTTCAATAGCGTATTTCTTACCTAGTTGTGGAGCACCAATCCAATCCTTAATATCCCTTTTTACCCAATTTTGAACTGCGGTCGAACGGAAGGTTGCATATTCAAGCTGATTTCCAAGACTCACAATTTCATTAATCGATAAACCAAAAGCTCCTTCGCTCGCTTTTTGTAGTTTTTGAAAAATTGGCGGGAGTTCTGCCATCTCTTTCATCTCACCTGTATGCTCAGAACGCTTCCAGGCTGACGCAAGAATTTGATCTGGTACTTGCTTTTTACGTATTGTCTGAAGAATGTTTCCCATTTCGGTTCTGGTTAAATAAAAGCCTCTCATCTTACACCTCTGTATTTAAGGTCATTTGAACTTATCGTATAGTTTCTTTATGGGAATTTCAAGAAGAAGGAAACAAATCCCTCAATATTTAGGCAATTATCCTAGAACATAGCTGGAACTGATTCATGTATAGGTGAATATCCTGTGTTGTGTAAAGGAGGATTCACTTATGAACATGTACAATAATTACATGCCTATTCAAGGTGTTCAAGGAACCATGCAAGGACACGTACCAAATCAAGTTCAAAACGCATCACAAGGCTCTCACATGCCTTTGGCTAACCCAGGCGTTCAAGGAGCCATGCAAGGTGCTAACCCTAACCAGGCGGTTCAAGGAGCGATGATGCCTGGAAAAGAAAAACACCTTGTTGGTGACATGGGACAATTATGTAAACACTACAATCATTATCATGCGAAAGTTAGAATGCAAGATGGAGTGGAATACGAGGGAATCATTATGGACTCCGATGACGAACATATGTCAATGATGATTCCTCAAGAAGTAGAAGAACCGGAAGGCGACGTGATGAGTAGACAGTTTGGAGGCTATCGGTATCGCAGATTTGGGCGATTCTTCTTTCCATTAGCAGGAATTGCTGCACTCAGTTTAATTCCTTACTATCGCCCCTATCCATACTACGGATATCCGTCATATTATTAGACAAGAGAAGGAAGCCAAATCGGCTTTCTTCTCTAAAGTATTGGTATCATTCTATTTAATGGAGTCATTTCTGCTGATTTCCATAAGTAATTAAGACGAAATTAGTGTGTGTATCTTCTCGCAAATGTTTTTCAAATTGTTGAAGCAGTGTTAAAGCAACTGAAGATAAATGATCTACAGGATAAGCATCAGATTCACCTACAATCATCTTCTCACCGTTTTCATTCTTTTGATTCCTTCTATTTTCCTTCCTCTTTAGTTATCGAAACATTGAATAATTCCACAAACGACTTGTAAGGATTGAGAGGTGTATTCGTTAGAAGCTTTCGATCTCTATAATCCTTTTTTCCTGACCCGCCTTCCCCCTCGCCATCCATGTAAAAAGCACCCCCTTATGAGGTGCTAAATACTTACAACAAGTTTTCCAAATTGCTTACCCTCAGCTAAGTGTTCAAAAGCTTCTTGGATCTTATCGAATGTATAAGTATCATCGATGACAGGTTTGATGGAATAATTGTCAATAAAGTCAAGCATTTGATGAAATTCTTCTGCACATCCCATCGTTGAACCAAGTAGGTTATACTGGCCGTAGAAAAATGAACGTAAATCAAATTCGATTGAATCCCCTGTAGATGAACCAAAAATAACGATCGTTCCTCCTCGATTAAGTAGACTTAGAGAACGATTAAACGTTGCTGCCCCTACGCTTTCAATTACGAGGTCCACATTCTCATGACCTGCAATTTCATCCCAGTCTTCGTCATCCGACAATGCTTTATCAGCACCAAGCTCAAGGGCTAACTTTCTCTTCGCCGTACTTCTGGAACTCACAATCACTCTTGCCCCTGCTGCTTTCGCAAATTGAAGTAGGAAAGTTGCAACTCCTCCTCCAATACCCGGAATAAAAACGGTTTGTCCGCTTTTAAGTTGACCTCTTGTAAATAAGGCACGATATGCAGTCAGGCCAGAAAGACCAACTACTGCGGCTTCTTCAAACGACAGAGATTCGGGCTTCAAGACAGCATTTTCTTCCGGAACTACAATCGTATCAGCAAATGTTCCATGACCTGGAAATCCAACAATTTGAAATCCTTCAGGAGGTACTGCAGCATTTTCTTTCCATCCCAAGCCTGGATTAATAATCACTTCATCGCCTTTTTTTACATTCTTCACATCACTTCCAACTTCAATAACTATCCCAGATCCATCAGAACCAAGAATAACATCAGGATCAGATGGATCATGGCGGTCAGGGATGAATAAATCACGGTGATTTATTCCCGCCGCTTTTAACTCAACCTTTACCTCTCCTGCAGCTGGCACATTTTCAGTTAGGGCATTCTTAAGGGTTAAACCTTTGCTTCCTGCGTGTCCTCCGTGAACAAAACCTCTCATATGTATACGCTCCTTTTATCTTCTTACAGGCATTCAAAATCAAGTGCAAGGGTATCTTGCATACCGATCTCTTTAAGGTAAGAAACGACCTCCTGATGAGCAGGGTGCGGGCCATATGCTTCCAAAGCTTCTTTCGTTTCAAAACGAACGGTCAGTCCACTTTCAAACCCCTGACTTCTTTCAGAAAAATTATTTCCTGCTTGGATATCCACTATGCCTGGAATGGATTCCTTCACCTTTGTTAATCGTCTCATTCCTTCTTCTATCTCTTCCTTTGTTGTTTGCTCACTAAACTTAAATAATACAACGTGTTCGATCATTTACATTCGCCTCCATCTCTTATATCTCATTTATACACAAAATAGCGCCAGGAAACAAATCATTCCCAGGCGCCATCTTGAGTTAATCTCATCATAAGAGGAAAAATAACTCCCCCTCATTAAGTGATATTTCACATTACTTGCTGATCCACGCATATTCCTCTCCCCAACTCTCTTTGGCGAGAGACTTTACAATCGTGATATTTTCAGCTTCTACTGCGTAAGCGTCTCCCTGTTCATAGGGATTGTAATGAAATGCGTATAAACGTGACGTAAACTCTGCAAATGGAAGAGAGCTTTCGCCAGGGAGTTCTCCATTTCCCATAACCGTACATTCGATCCCTTGTCCCCAGTTTTGGGAACCATCGTTATTAGGGTTATAGAAATAGACGCGATATTCCCCTTCCGGACTTTTAGCAATTCGTTGAATTGATACAGCATGAAAGCCAAGCATCTTCCCATGAACATTCGTAATAAAAATGCCTACAGGATTAGGATAAATCAACTCGTATTCATCATTGTATTCCGGATGATGGGTGGCATAAAATAATCGTACAAATCCTGGATAGTCAGTCACACTTCCAGTTATTGGTTCAATAACAGTGCTAAAACCTTTCTGAACCCAATTTCCATAAAATGCAGGATTTACCCAGCGATGTCCATCTTCTCCTCTTAGTGCAACACGACTCATCATTTCACTGTAGATCCGATCAAGGTGAGGTACGAGTACGAGCGATACCGGGTCGAGTTCTGGATGAATCTCTGGAGCGAGTCCACCATGAAGGTCCTTGGAGTGAATTTGCACGCCTTCAAACATGAGATCAATATCTCCGTCTCGTGCTGCTCTTGGTATGATCTCCAATAGATAACCGGGAGCGTGCTGTGCCCAGAGGCTGATTCCTCTTGCCGCCTGACAAGTAGGGTTCAAGCCTTGCCCAACTCCAAGCGGCTGACCAAGAACGCTGATAACTCCTGCAAGAAGGATACTATTAGCCGTTAATCCCTCACCCTCTCCTACTGTATTAAATAGGGCACTTCGTACTTCAGGACTTATATCCAATTCGACCAGACGCCTTAATCCCGGCATGACTGGAGAAGCTGATAGCACTCCGCGCTCTAACATAAGTGCTAGTCCATATACTGATTGACATGTTGAAGGGAAAAGCGCCACTTTGATAAGCTGATGAACAATTTCAGCATGCTCCTCGAGGTTGGCTTTTCCTTTCCCCGTTAACTGCAGCAATACAGGTAGCAAGTGGGGGGATTTTCTACTTAAGAATCGAGCTAGAACGCTGTGATGTGGGGAGCATAGACCAGTTTTTCTCATCGATAAACCGAGAAGTTCACTTTCTTTACGTAGCTCTTCTGTAGATAGCCCCATCAGCTGCTTACGATAATTATTCGCTTCAGGGTTTGCTCGACTTAAGTCAGATGGACCTTCAATGGAAGCGATATATTGCTCAAGGACACCACGCTGATCATCACTCGATTCGGATTTCAACATTTCTTTAGCCATTTTGATCATAGAAACTGTTCTTTTCACAGTAATTGGACGCTGTGCTGTTAAACGTTCAATTTCGTATACTAATGTTTCTGAAAGGGCACTTGAAGAGAGATACTGTGATATAAAATGAAACAGTCGCTGTGCTTCAACAGTGTTTTCCTTCTCCTCAATTCTTGAGGCTTCTGAAGCGCTTGGGAAAAGCAGATCGAGATTAAGCGCCATCACCTCATTCAAGAAATCCATAGCCATTTCTTTAGAAACCTTAGGATGATCTACTTTCCCTTCAGCAATAGCCAGCATACGTAAATCACTGAGCATCTCGATGACATAAGGAAGGCCTTTTGCCTGCAGAGAACCGGCTACAAACGGTGGCTGGAGCTTTGAAGGATCTTCCCAGGGACCGTCCTGGAAAACTCCAGCACCATCAAATCGGTGTGCATACATATAGAGAGACTCAAGACCTTCTTCTGTTTCCAGTAACCGATTCGCTTCCTGGAAAACATCTGTTTGATAGCGTGACTTCGCATAGGAAGGAGCATCTTCAAGACGAGTTAAAGAACGGGAAAACCTTGCAATCTTTCCTTCTGTTACTTCAGATGGCATGCTAAATTCTCCTTTATGGTAAAGATAATGTTCTATAAATAGAAGTCATACTTTTCATAGTCAACTAGTAAACGATTCATTTCAGCACTATCATCTCCGAAGAAGAAAATCGTGCCATAATGATTTCCAAAGCCAACACGCTCAGCAACTTTTCCTTGAGGTGGTGCGAACATATCATGTTTCTCAAAGAAATCGTGATTTTCAAGTTCTTCTGGAATGTTAAGCTTTTCAATAAAGTTTACATGAGGATGAACCATAAGACATCCAGCGTAACCTCGCGCATCATCTTCAGCCGGGAAGAATTTTCTTAACTCTTCTACTGTCGTATTCGGATCACTACAAAGAATTTGAGCTTCGTATGCACTGAATCCGTAAGCGCGTTCAATTAAATCAAATATATGTCCGCCAGGTACTCTCGCCGCTACCTCTCCAAAATGAAGGGTTCCATCAGGCATAACAAAATACTCTGGATGAATAACACCATTCTCAATCTCAAATGCTTCGATTAGCTGTTCAATTGCTTTTCGAATGATGGGACGTCTCGCTTCAAGAGATGGGGAAGGTGGTACAAAGTTAGAATAGCCTAGTTTGACATACTCTGTGATATTAAGAAATTGAATTTTCCCATTGTGAACAAAAACTTCACAAGAGAATTCCTGTCCGTCTAGATGGCTTTCCATTAGAAGAGGAAAATCATTATCTGCTAGTGCTTCAATATCTGCAGGATCATCGATTGCTCGATGTCCCACTGACCCAGCCTTGTCTAGAGGCTTACAGTGAATCGGCTCGTATTTATCTCCATCGACTTTCAGAAGAGCATCGTTCACTCTTTTAAGAAAGCGTTTCACATCTTCTTTATCTCTTGCTTCTTCAAAAACACCTACTTTAATACCGGCCATCTGTGCTTTTCTTTTCATCATTCCTTTATCTCTTAAGAGTAGAGAACGGTTAAACAATCTAGGTTCTTCTCTAAAGCGCGAATTTAGCGCTCCTGCCCACTCCACACACTCTTCATAAAGAGGGACTGCAACTTCTGTGCCTAAGGCTTTGAGCTGCTTGTAAAGTTTGTCTGATCCTTCATTCAATCTGTCAAACTCCCACCCGACGAAAGTGATGTCATGTTTCTCGGCATAATCCTTAAAATCAGGAGGACCCACCACTACAAAAGGCCGATTCAACTTGTCACAGGCCTCGATCGCGGGAAGACTCCATCCAATCAATGCTGTTAAATATGGGATCGTCTTTCCTTCTGGCTGACTTTCTTGTAACGTCTGGTTCATTTCTAGCTGATCCAGTTCCATTTTGTTCTCGCTCCTTTATAAGATAGTAGAGAAGTCTTTCCTGACCTTCCTTATCTAACGTAGCAGATTTGACCACTTATTTTAACTAATATTCTGACTTTTCGTCTTATAGTTACAAAAGAAGTCATAATTCGGTATGATTCGACACTACTATAAGGAAGTTAAATCAGGAAATCGCATACATTTCACTCTTCCCTATTTTTGTAAATCTCTAACACAAAAAGAAAGCCGAACCATTAGGAACGGCTTTCTTCAAACACGCTTATTAAACAACTCTTGCTATTCTTTTTTCGAAACTACGATTTCATTTTCAATCAATTCAACTGTAACTGATTTCACATTTCCTTCATCAACGAGTAAATCAGCAATACCGTCTTCTACGTGTTCTTCGATAACTCTACGCAGCGGACGTGCACCAAATTGTGGATTATAGCCAAGTTCGGCCAACTTCTCTTTAGCAGCATCGCTGATCGTAAATGTAATTTCTTGCTCTTCCAGATTTTGATCTAACTCATTTATCATCAAGTCTACAATTGTAACAAGACTAGTTTGTTCAAGTGATCTGAACGGGATAATGCCGTCAAATCGATTTAAAAATTCAGGTCTAAAATAACCGCTTAGACTCTCCAAGATGCCACTGTAGCTTTCAGCAGATTCAAAACCAACCGTGATTCTTCGTTCTGACGTTCCGGCATTACTTGTCATAATAATCACCGTGTCTTTAAAACTCACTGTCCTCCCCTGGCTATCCGTTAACCTACCATCATCAAGTATCTGTAGAAACATATTCTGAACATCAGGGTGTGCTTTTTCGACTTCATCAATTAACAGGATACTATAAGGTTTGCGACGAACTCTCTCGGTCAGTTGACCAGCTTCTTCGTGACCGACGTACCCTGGAGGTGAGCCAATTAATTTTGACACCGAATGCTTCTCCATGTATTCACTCATGTCGAGTCGAATCATCGCTTCACGGTCACCAAACATTTCTTCTGCAAGGGATCGAGAAAGTTCTGTCTTTCCTACACCTGTCGGCCCAACAAATAAGAATGAACCAATCGGTCTATTCTGACGCTTTAAACCTGCTCGGCTTCTTCTAATTGCTTTTGCTACCTTAGTCACAGCGTCTTGTTGTCCAATAACTTTTGTAGTTAGACGGTCCGCAAGGTTCTTCATTTTGGTTTGTTCATCTTCACGAAGCTTCCTTACTGGGATACCAGTTTTTTCTTCAATGATTTGCTGAATGGCGTCTAGATCAACAACAGCTTCCGATTTAGTCGTCTGATTTAAAGTTGTATCAAGCTGCTTCTCAAGCTTGAGCTCTTCATCTCGAAGCTTAGCAGCACGTTCATATTCTTCTGCGTCCGTTGCGTTTTTCTTTTCAGCAGCAATTTGCTGAAGTCGTTTTTGAATATCGTCATGATTCGTCCCAGCTAATGTAAGATTCAATTTCGCTCCTGCTTCATCAAGCAAATCAATCGCTTTGTCTGGAAGGAAACGATCCTGAATAAATCGATTAGATAGTGTCACGCATGCCCTGATCGCTTCCTCTGAATAGGTCACTTCATGGTATTGTTCATATTTGGACTTAATACCCTTAAGAATTTCAATCGCTTCATCTACAGAGGGTTCGTTGACCATCACAGGCTGAAAACGTCTTTCAAGCGCTGCATCTTTCTCGATTTGACGGTATTCCTTCAGCGTTGTCGCACCGATAAGCTGTAGCTCTCCTCTTGCAAGTGCAGGTTTGAGAATATTCCCTGCATCCATTGAACCTTCAGCCGATCCGGCTCCCACAATTTGATGGAGCTCATCAACGAATAAAACAACGTTCTTACGCGCTTGAAGTTCAGAAATTAATTGCTTCATCCGCTCTTCGAATTGCCCACGAATTCCCGTGTTCGAAACGAGAGAGGCAACGTCAAGCAAATAAATTTCCTTATTTTGAAGCTTGGAAGGAACTTTTCCTTCAGAGATACGAAGCGCGAGTCCTTCAGCGATAGCTGTCTTCCCTACACCAGCCTCACCAATTAACACTGGATTATTTTTATTTCGGCGGTTGAGTGTTTCGATCACACGTGCAACTTCCTTTTCCCTACCAATCACTGGATCGATTAAACCGGCTTTGGCAGCATCGGAAAGGTTTTTACCCAGATCGTCTAGTAAGCCACCTTTTCCGTTATCTTGATCGGTTTGAGTTGCTTGTTGTTCATTAATAAATTCTTTAGAACCTGACGCATTCATAAACGACTGGAAGAAATCATCCATTTGTCCCTTAGGTGATGGAGCGGTTTGACCATTCATCACTTTTGCATAACACGTGCTGCAAAGATGAACTCTTTTTTTGTTCTGATTCACCTGAACATTAAGTTGAACTGACGCATTGTTTTGCTGACAATGATCACAAAGCATATGATGGCCTCCTTTAATATATTTAAAGTGCATTTCAATTTTAAAAAGGTAAAGGTAAAAGAAGATTGTTTTGACTTTGACTATCTTTGACCTTATATACACATTATAATCTGACCATCTTTGACTTTCAAGTACTTTGCTTATTTTTTGCTATGTAAGATAACTTGTTGACGGCTCGGTTATTAAATCCATACCAATTATATTCTGAGTCTATTTTAAATTCAGTTACGTCATTGCTATCCGCCTCATATAGAGAGCAATTAATTCCACAAAAAAAACTAGGTATTTAACCTAGCTTAAAAATATTTGTAATATTTGAAATAGAGGAATTTTTTCTCGAGTTGGATAATAGATTGTAAATAACTACTTTTCGACAAAAGGTATACAAGTTTACTAGCACGGCAACAATAATGATAGATTAAAAAAGGGAGGATTACTAATGAATGATTCAGTCTATCAACTGATTGTTGAAACGACCGTTAAACGAGTGCCTACCTGTCACGAGTCTTCTGGAGACTTCTTTATTGCCCTTGACGAGCGAGATTATCCCTATTTGATATTACCAACGCCCAAAGAAATGTTTGATAATGATGACGTCTTCACCATTCGTTTAATTCCTGATGCACTTAACAAATTCCGTTTTGTAATGGACAACTCGTTCACGAAATTATCATTCAATCGCTTTTCAACCTTTTTTGATGACAAAACCTATTATTTTGGTCCTAACGACAACATGCTACTCCAATTTCTGAAATCACCGGTATACAAAAGTTACGTCGCATGGGTAAGCAATCTCTATTTCAAAAGAATCGATGATCTGATTGCAAGGTACAATAAAGAACAACTCCCTGAAGAAAGAAAATCCATTAAAGCGAAACTATCTCGCCTTCTGATCGAAGCATAGTTTCCAATCGATCCACTTCATTCTGGACAAGCCTGCACCCTTCTTCAAGTGAATCATAAGTCAGATTAACGATATCTCCTTCGTTCTCAAAAGCTTTGTGTTCATAACGGGGATCGTAATAATAGAGGAGCAAACGCTCTACGATCGATGCATAATCGTGGATTTTGATAGCCGAATCAATAACTTCACGATCTTCGTTAGAGAATCGCTTCTCAATTTTATCAATAGCATTGATAATTTCGTCGGTGTGCTGTTCAGGGTGATACGTAGTGAGGATCGTTTGGATTCGATAAGAAAGCGGGGCGTGGACTTGTATACGCGTCCCTTTTTGTTTTCCATCTAAAATAAAGTCTGGAATAATAATATTGCCAAGTCGTTTGCTTTCAGATTCAATAAGATAATAATTAGTCTTTCCAATTTCCTCTAACCTGTGAAAAAGCTTCGCTTCAAATTCCTTCTGACTTCTTTCGGGCAGATTAACCCTTCCAAATACTGAACCACGATGAGCAGCAAGGCCTTCCAGATCTACCACTGGATATCCCTTCTTTTCTAAATCATTTAGAATTTCCGTCTTTGACGTACCTGTGAGACCTTCTAAAACTAGGTAAGGGGTTTCTTCATTTGATTTTGTATTAAGCCCATTCGTTACTTTTTGACGGTAAGCACGAATCCCACCTTCTAATTGGCGACAGGGTAATCCCATCATATCGTAAATCACGGTAAGACTTTTGCTTCGCATTCCGCCTCGCCAGCAATAGACAACAAACTCCTTTCCATTTGCTATCTCTTTTGCTCGTTTATAAAATGCGGGTAGTGAGGGAGAAACTAGTGAAATCCCGAGTTCCTTAGCAGCTTCTGTTCCTTGCTGTTTATAAGTTGTCCCAACCACTTCTCGCTCTTCATTTGAGAAAATAGGTAAATTTACGGCGCCAGGTATATGGAACTTTTTATATTCATCAGGTGTTCTCACATCAATTAATGGAATTTTTCTTTCGAGTACTTCATCGATCGTGATTGTTTTCATGGCACTCATCCTTTGTATCTAATCGTAATCCAAGTATATCATCAACCCTTAGCTAATTTCAGAAACGCTGTTTACCTCCCATTTTAATGGGGAAATTAACACCGAGGTGAAGAGAATGGAAACTGCAGAAATGTTAACAGAACTTCGCAATGCATTAATTGAATGGGTTGATGGACATCTTATCATCGAAAAAAAAGAGCAGGGTGACATCGATAAGACCCTCATGAAACTGGAAGACTTTGCGTTTCAACACCGTGGAGAAACCGTTGATGATTATACCGCCTCATCGCTTCTTCAGCTTAAAGGAGAAGGTAAGGTTCTCTCAGAGGAAGCGACAGTTCCGCTTCCTCATTCAACATTTGAAATGCCACTTGAAAACATTGCTGAAGTAAAACAGAAAAAAAACGAATTAATAGTTAGAACCCAACGTGCTTGTTACACTATTAGTTACAATTCAAATTAGAAGGGACCAATCATTGGTTCCTTTTTTGTTTGATAAATGTTCCAAAATGAATATCCTATTCGAATCGTTAATATGCTGATCATAGATAAGCCATGTCAGGAGGGATTCGGATGGAAAAACAGGAAACACAAATCCCCAATCAAGATGTTCGATCATGGGCTATGTTGGCACACCTCACTGCATTATCAGGTTATTTAATTCCTTTTGGACATTTAATCGGTCCAATCATCATATGGTCCTTCAAAAGAGAAACGGATTCTTTTATTGATATTCAGGGAAAAGAAGCAATTAATTTTCAAATTAGTATAACGATTTACGCCGTAATTCTTGGCGTGTTAAGTATCGTTTTGATCGGGCTTATTTTATTACCTGTTCTTTTTGTAATACACCTTGTCTTTATTGTGATTGCTTCTGTAAAAGCGAATCAAGGCGAAGTTTATCGCTATCCCTTGACCATCCGATTCGTTTCTTAATCTCCCAAGAATTTAGCGACTCTTCACATAATTTAGGTATGTCCATGTTATAATGAAACTAAACTTATGATGTGGAGGGTCTGCTCTTGGCTGCTAAAGAAAAGGAATGGAACCGTTTTACTGTTTGGGCACTTTCATTTATGGTATGGATTGTACCAATTGCTTTTGTCTTAGGATTCTACATTATTTCCAGACCTCAATAACACGAAACGTCCATCAGAGGGACCGATCCATTCTCTCTGATGGTTAGTTGAAACGATGCGATCTGATAGAGAGAATCAGCGTCCATTACGCTGTTTTTTTTAATTCTATAAGAAATATGGTTTTAGCTTCCTTATAGTTGGGAAATGTTATTTATACAACAGCTTAAAGGAGGATTTTATCTATGAAGGAATATACTGTAGCACCAAATAAAGATGTAACAGGTTGGTACGTTAAAATTGAAGACGTTGCCCCAACAGATTTATATGAAATGCGATCAACTGCAATTGAGAAGGCTGAAGAATTGGCAAAAGGTGATTCTCCAAGTCGCTTATTAATCCTAAACGATCAGCACGAAGTTGAGGAAGAGCGCTCATTTTAATTTACATAGAAAACCCCTTTGACACAGTGTCGAAGGGGTTTTCTTTTTGTATAAAACATTGTTCTACACACCTTATCACATACAAAAAAAAGAACGAAGGTTCCCCTTCGTTCTCATCCAATCATTTATTATTATTGCCCCCGCTTTTTTTACCACCCTTCTCACCGATTTCACGGTAAAATTCTTTATCCTGATTTTTAGAAGTTTGTTCTCCGCCCTTCTCACCGATTTCTTGATAAAACTCCTTATCATGCTCTCGAGCCGTCTTTTTTCCACCCTTTTCACCGATATCCTCATAGAATTCTTTATCATGTTCCCTGGCCGTTTTGTTTCCACCTTTTTCGCCGATTTCCTGGTAGAATTCTTTATCATGCTCATTAGCTGTTTTGTTTCCACCTTTTTGACCAATATCTTCGTAGAAATCTTTGTTATGTTCTCTCGCAGTTTTCTTTCCACCTTTACGCCCTGCTTCTTCCCTACTCATTTTGTCATTACTGTTATTAGCCATTTGAATCCTCCTCATTGTAATTTTTTTACTTTATTCGCTACACTTGTGGTATTCCACGATCCATCATCTATAAACGCCTAAATGGATACGTTTTACATTTTTGATTCCATCTTACTAAAAAAAAAGAATGTCTAAAACGTTAAAAAACGCCCCAGTACTGGGGCGTTTTGATCAAGAGTAGTAAACATGTATTGGTTTTTCATATTTCTTCGAAAGCTTCTCAAGCGACTTTTTTACATTGATGAGATCGTCTTTATCGATGCCACAACCAATTTTTATTTTAAACCCTTTTTCTTCAAACGGTTTCAATTCTTTTATCATATGTTCAAATGATTTAAGCCATGCAGGATAGTTCGTTTGAAGGCCCGCAGGTTTGTATTGTCCATAAAGATTAGCAATGATTCTCTTGTTATCTCGACTTAATGCAAACGAGCATTTCCCAAGCTTTTTTTTCGGAGAAAACGGGAAATTTTCATCAGCTGTGGCTGCTTCAGGGTACGTCTCCTTTACTGACCTTGCAATCCCAACATCCATTGCATTGAAACAGTCACATTGATGCGCAATGACAGTACAGTCACTTTTTAGAAGGTTGCCTTTTTCCAAACGGATCATACATGCACTCTCCTTTGTAGAGAACCCTTTTGTATGATTATAAAGAAAATTCTATTAATTTCAATAGGAATATTTTACTTCCTTCAGCATATTATGATAAGTTTCGCTATTTTCAAAGTTTCTTGCTATACGTTGATACCGTCCGATCAAGTACACAATCATTATTTTGAAATATCTGCTGCATCGGTTTATTTTCTATCCCAGTACTCCCTACATAATAAGTCGCACCCTTTTGCTTTAGTAGATATAAACCTAACCGATGTACGATTGTACCAAGACCTTTCCCGCGCTGAGTTGGCAATAGCCCGAGATAGAACAAACGCCCTTCTTTGACCGTACCTGGCTCAATGATCGGAATTACAATACCAAGCTCGGTACCTGCCCTATACACACAGTAACAACTATCCCTGTACTGTTCTCCTATTTCTTGCTTCATCCCTGCATACTGTTCTTCAACTGAATGGAACGATGTGGTATTTAGAGAATCGCTCGTAACGGCATCCCACATGCGAAGAAACGTTGCAATACCAACTTCCTCTGCTCGCCTAAATGTGATACTACTATAATCGTATTCCATATCCGTCATCTGCAAATCACGCTTAAATTCAATCGATTGAGATTTTAATTTATATAAGCGATTTTTTAGAAACTGAGTTCCTTTAATAAAAGATGAATCCAGTGTAATGGAAAGATATTGTACTTCATCAACTCCCAAACTGTTCTCAAGACGTTCTATTAGTGGTTCGATTTGAACAAGTTCTTTACTATTCCCCAGAATTTCAAGCGCAAGATAATAAGGACGGCCATCGAGTAATTTAATCCCCGTTTTTTTTTCTTGATCAGTTAATAAAAAACTCATTTTTTAGCCCTGATTGTTTTGCATATAAACTTCTTCAAATGGCTGAACAACAACAAATCCATCACCTTCAAACCTCATTTGAATGGACTCTCCACTTCCTCTTCCAAAGAATGATTTTAATGAAATATCTGTTTGGAAATTCGGTGCGAGATGCCCCGACCAGGCAACTGTAGCATTAGGATCTGTGATTACGGGATTTCCTGGAGTTACACGAATGGTAAGTGGCTCATAATGACTCGTTATGGCAATCATACCTGGGCCTTTACAAGTAACGTTAAACAATCCACCGGCCATCATACCAGTGATTCGCTTCATCATTTTAATATCCCAATCTATCCCATCTTCAAACGCAAGAAGGTCATTCCCATTTACGCTAATTGATTCTCCTTGCTTCAAATGGAGGATTGAAATCTTTTTACCTCCATCAGCCAGGTAAAGTTTACCTCTCCCGTCAGCTTTCATGAGGGAGGCACCTTCGCCTGTCAGTGCTTTTTTAAACATTTTCCCTAGTCCGTGCTCGAGAATACCTTCTCGTTCAAATTTAATTTCACCATTATACGTAATCATAGCTCCTGATTTCGCCCATACTCGCCCTGCTAAATTTACTTCTAGCATGCGTTGGGTCTCAAGTTCAAAGAAACCTTCACCCTTGTCCTTCTGCTCTGTTGACTGAATAAATTCCTCTATTGAATAACGATTCATACTTCAACTCTCCCTTCCACTATTCTTATTACGTAGGAACAACAAAAAACGTTTCAGTTTTCAACTAATCATCCTTCAGTTAGTTGTTTGCGAATCAGATAAGAAGGGTAAGTTAACACTAATAATACAAGTGATATTAGGAGGTGTATTCATGATTATTGTATACATAAGTATTGCAATCGTTGTTCTTTCTCTTATTTACCTTGGTTATATAGCAGTTCAGAATTCAAAAGAAACCAAGAAATCTCTAAATAACCTCTCAGAAACAGCCGCAAGATTTCAAGAAAAGGTCGATAAAATCAACAATGAAACAACACAATTAACGGAAACCACTAGTAGTATATCTGCTAGTATCCAAACTAAGAAAGAGTCAGTTGAAGGATTGATTAAAGAGGCTAAAGCATCACCGCAACCATTCAAAGAGCTTCTTTCATCGATTAAAAACACGCCGAATCCACAGCGTGAAACATCGAATTCTCAACTTACCGAGATTGGTGATCAGCTAATTGACCTTTGGGGTCGCTACCGTGTGAAGCGTAAATCAAAGAAAGCTGAGTAAGGGTAAAGCCCTTACTTTTTTTCGTCCAAATATATGACCTGGGTGGGCTATGAATGAAGCAAACAAGACAAATTATCTTCTTTCTATTAATGACAACTTCCTTATCAGTAATCTTTTTTACATCTGTTTCCTCTGAATGGAAATGGATTTCCGGAATGGTTTACGCTATCATTTTATGTTCTATTTTATTTGTTCTCTTACTTGAAGGACGTTCTCCATACAAGACCCTCCTGTGGATATATGTTCTCATCTTCTTCCCTATTATCGGATATGTCTTTTTTCTATTTTCTGGCCAACTTGAGGTCAAAGGACACCTATTTAAAGAGAAACGAACAAATGGACTGGACTTCTTCAAACAACACGTGAACTTTTCTGCTGCTGATCAATGGCATGATTTGTCCGAACGAAACCAAAATTTTTCTAATTTAATCGCTACGATGGTTTCCAGTCCTATCAGCATGCGTTCTACTACAAAGTTACTCCTAAACGGTAGAGAAACTTTCACAGCAATTAAAGATGAAATTCAAAAAGCAGAGACATACATCCATATGGAATATTACACGTTCCGGTCGGATGAACTTGGCACTTCTATTATTGAGCTACTTATCGAAAAAGCAAAGCAAGGTGTTGAAGTGAGAGTGCTCTATGATTCGATAGGAAGTCATAACCTCTCCCGCACCTCAAAAAACGCTTTAAGAGAAGCGGGAGCTAGCGTTCAACAATTCTTACCGATTAAATATGGATTTGTTAACCAAACGGTTAATTTCAGAAATCATCGAAAAATAATCGTCATCGATGGCAAAGTCGGTTTTGTAGGTGGGCTTAATATTGGAGATGAATATGCTGGTGATATGAACAACATGCGTTTTTGGCGCGATACACACCTTCTAGTTAAAGGAGAAGTAATCTCTGCACTTCATGGGGTTTTTCTTATGGATTGGTCCTACATGTGTGGCGAAGATCTGCTTACAAGTAAATACCTAGAAACTTATCCGGTAGAAGGGGATGGTGGTGCGCAACTGGTTGCGAGTGGACCAGATACAAAACGTGGTGCGATGTCTGACCTCTACTTCAGTTTAATCACCTCTGCAAAGAATAGCGTATGGATTGCCACACCTTATTTCGTTCCAAACAAAGCCATTCGAACCGCCCTTGCGATGGCCTCCATGAGAGGAATTCAAGTAAGATTAATTGTTCCAGAAATTAGCGACGGCTTTCTAACCCAATATGGAACAAGATCCTACTTCTCAGAGTTACTTGACTGTGGCGTCGAAATTTACATGTATCAAAAAGGCTTCCTTCATCAGAAAATCATGATCATCGATGATGACCTTGCCACAGTTGGAACAGCGAACATGGATATGCGATCGATGAATTTGAATTTCGAAGTAAACTTATTCTTATTTCAATCAACTACCATTCGTGACTTACTGAAAGCTTATGAAAATGATTTAAGTGATTCAGTTAAAGTAACGAAAGATTCTTACAGCAAACGAGGATTAAAGCACCGTACTAAAGAATCTTTCGCCAGACTTTTTTCACCCGTATTATAGAATCATAACCAGTCTCTTTTTAGGAGAGAATGCACAATTAAATCCATGTATATCCCGCCGGCATACACATAGTCCCGCAAATATCCTTCTTCCTTAAAACCAAGCTTATTTACGAGTTTTCTAGAGGACGAATTCGCAGGATGAATGAGAGCACCAATACGATTAATAGTCATTTGTTCGAAGGCATAGGGAATAATGGCAGATAAAGCTTCTGTCATATACCCTTTGCCTTCTTCGTTTTGTTCTAGCTCATATCCCATCTCAATTCGATTGACACGCTTTGCCCAATTATGAAAACCACACGTCCCTATAAGATGACCATTATCCAGGCGCTCAATCCCAAATCGGATGACCTGACTATTTTCAAAACCTTTTCGAAAACTCATGAGCATGCCTTCGACTTCTTCCATTCCAGTCATTACATCACTACCATAGTATTTCATCGTATGTGAATTTGAAAAAATGGAGAATAAAGTCGGTAAATCTTCTTCCTTTAATTCTCTTAAAATTAGTCGCTCTGTATGTAGTTCTGGGAATTCTAACGTAGTCACGCCTCTCACTCCATTATTAAGAATTGAAAAAAAAGCTTAAAGAATGTCTAAGATTCTTTAAGCTAAGGGGGTAAACACATCATATAAAAGGGGTCTCTCTTATAACGATTAACGTTTTCCAAAAGTTTCATTATTTCACAAATTATTTTTGTCTTTCTATATTCCATGATAAAATTCTATTTGTGTACAAACGCATCCATTTCTTTAAATGTAGTTCTCATCGCTTGAAAATGAGCTAGCTATTATTATTTCCATTACAAAATTTATTTTTAAAAAGCTTACAAAGGAGTGGCTTTGTTGATTAAAAAAATTTATCTTGTAAGACACTGTGAGGCAGAAGGTCAGGAACCCAATGCCTCTTTATCAGCGAATGGGAGGGAGCAGGCAGTGTCCCTCGCTCAAGCGCTCTCATCCATTCCATTTGATAAATTGTACAGCTCACCTTATCTGCGCGCGACCCAATCGATTGAACCGCTCGCTCTTCAATTGGATAAACAAATTACAATCGATGACCGTCTTGAAGAAAGGCATTTAACCGTAGAGTCGATAGAAAATTGGTTAGAAGAACTCGAAAAAACGTTTATCAATCTCTCTTACAAACTAGAAGGTGGAGAGTCAAGCAGAGAAGCAGCTTCTAGAGGTGTAGCAGTGATTCAAGATGTTCTTTATTATGCTAAAGAATTTGCTCTAGTCATGACACACGGGAACATGTTGACATTACTATTGAACTATTTTGATTCCTCATACGGTTTTCATACTTGGAAATCCCTAAATAATCCCGATGTTTATTGTCTCACATTTAATAATGATCAAATTGACTGTGTCGACCATGTTAATCTCAAGAAGGCTTCATCCTAATGTCTTACCATTATTCCCGATATCACTGTTGTGCAACCTGTGTTCATTTTGACGTGATAAAAAAAGAACGGACGACTTATCAATGTAGTAGACTGGGTTTCGAGACGAAACCTACATACCAATTTAACTGCTGGGAACCAAAAGATATTGTTAAAAGAAAGATGGAAAAAGAAAACGCTCTTTCTAAAGAGGGAGAAGATTAACCCCTCTACGCTAATCAAAAAAAAACAATAGCCTCCTTGCTATAGGAGGTTATTGTTTGAAATTAGGATGAAGTATCAGGTAATATGATATCTTCTTTCCATTTTTCAATTTGAGTTGGCGATACGTCCCAACTGATCCAGGAAGCCATTATTTTCACATCATCGTTCTTAACCACCCAGTACTCATACCTTTTCTCCTGGATGTTTCGATAAATCCCTGTCCGGTCAATCACCATCATTTACCATTCTCCTCTATTATCTCTTTACTTTTATATACCCCATAATTCAACTTGTAAAATAGTTTTCATCTATTGTTAGTTCATTAGAAACAGATTCTAAAGAACAGTGTATGAAATAGCACAATTTCTTCACATACTATCTACAAACTTACTTGTGGAGGAAGCGGGCATAAATGGAACACAATAAATTAAAACGAATTCAATCAAGTTTCTGGTTTATACCAACCTTCTATGGCGTAGGAGCGTTTATTGCTGCTATCATCACTCTCATCTTTGATAGATATATCATTAAAGGAGAAGCAATTGTTCTTCCCTACTTTTTCTTCGCCTCTTACCAAACAAGTGTGACCATCCTAAGTACGCTCGTTTCTTCAATGCTGACTATGACCACCATTACGTTTTCAACGATTATGGTTGTTCTTACAACCTATTTATCAAACTTTTCCCCCAGGACACTCCAGAACTTCATTACAGATCGAATAACAAAGCGGGTTCTTGGAATTTTTGTTGGCGGTATTATTTACTTTATTATTCTTTTACTCTTAATTGAACAGAGTACCAGTAAAGATGTCGTGTACCTATCCCCCGTATTTGCAGTGGTCTACGCTATTGTATGTGTCGCTTACTTTGTGTTTTTCATTCACCACGTCTCGAACTGGATATTGGTCGGCAACTTAATTCAACACATCACTAGCAATACTCTTTCTACAATTGACCGAACCTACCTCGATTTTGAGGAAGCAAATGAAGGAGATCTGGCATCCTGGGACTCTTGGGAATTGGACGAAATTAAGTTAAAGAAACCAATCACGATTCGTTCCACGAAATCTGGCTATCTTCAAAATGTGGATATCCCTGATTTGATTCAATTCGCAATACATGATGATTTCATTATTAAACTTGAACGAGATATTGGTGAATACGTGGACGAAGGAACAGTGGTCTTCTCCTACTGGCCATCTGCAAATAAACCAGACCTAACGAAGCTTCTAAATTCCCTTTCCCTTGGAACGGAACGTACCACTGACCAGGACATCGAATATGGTATCCAGAAGTTAGTTGAAATCGCTCTTCGCGCCATTTCTCCTGGAATAAACGATCCTAACACAGCAATCAACTGTATTAATCGACTTGGAAGGGTCTTATCTCGCCTTGGACAAAAACATATTCCACAACCACTCTATCACGATAACCAGAAAAATTTGCGCGTCATTACAAAACCAGTTACCTATAGTACTTACCTCTATAAAAGTTTCTATCAGATTCGTCACTATGCAAGAGAGGACGTTTCTGTGTTTGGTTCCATTCTTCATTCGTTAGAATTAGCAGCAGACGGTAACAAACACGATACCCACGAAACCATATGGGAATTCGGTCAATTCGTCATAAGAGGGTTTGATCCCAAAGTGCTTGATGAGTTCGACCATCGCTACATTAATGAGAAATTAGAGAAACTTGCCGCGGCGACTGGTTTCCAAGATTCCTACCAGCCGCTTTCCCGAGAATAAAGCGAAATTTCCACCAGAGAGTAACTTCATCTCCTTTGATACCTAGTTGAGCCTATCGCCTTTTTCGGTGGATAATAAGAAAAAGGCCTCTAAAGAGACCTTTTTACTTAATTGACATTATCTAGCCAGCTTTCCATATCCTCAAGGGTTAATGGACCGACACGTTTCTCACGTATTATGCCTTCACTATCAATCATAAATGACGTCGGCATCGAGATCACTTGATAGAGATTTTCCCCTACTTTCCCTTCACGATCCATCAAGATGGGGAACTGGAGGTGATTAGATTTGACAAAAGTGGGTATCGCCTTTTTGTTAGGTTCGAATTTAGTGAAATTCACAGATATAACGGTTACATCTTCTCCATGAACATCAGAAAAACTTTGTATATCAGGCATTTCTTCTTTACATGGAGGGCACCAGGTAGCCCAAAAATTAAGAAAAACCGGTTTCCCCTTATAATCTGATAGACTAACTTCATTCCCATCTAGTGTGGTGAGCGAAAAGTCAGCCGCTTTATCGTTAATTTCTGTACCTACGCTTGGATCAGCTATTACGGCACTATATATTCCCCATCCAAGAGCGACTGCTAACACAATAAAAACAAACTTCTTTAGCATCTGCCTTTTTTGCTTTTTATCCATCGCTTAGTCCAATTGGAAGCGATCGTCGCGAATAAATACTTCTTCCCGCTCAACTGCATCCTGTTTAGAAGCAAGAACAAGACCAAGAGGAGTATCTGTTTCCTTATCGTTTACTATAGTAAATGAAAGGGAGCATTTACCTGCTTCTTTAATGTACTTTGAAAGCATCGAATATGGTAGATCACCATTTAGATACAAAATGCCATTACTGACACGCTTCATTTCCTTACTAACTTCCTTATAAACGTCCTTCTGAGAAACCTGTCTTTTTGTGAGAGCAACATATACCCGTTCTCTAAACGTCGATAAAAATAGGGCTTTTTCTGCAGGTTTAAGCTCTGGTGTACCATGTATCCCAGCATCCAATATTTGTTTAATGTCTTCGTTCACGTTTGCCACCTCATCTAGTAGAATACTTCTTAAACAGAGACCTACTAATTCTGCCGAATGATCGAGCCCAAAGTCGGCTCACAGATCCCCTGGCGATTGACTCTGTTTTGTTCTATACCTTAATCCTATACTATCGTTACCCATTCTTAAAGTGAAGGTTCTGTTAAACTCTGTTGCTAGCTCTTAAAAGATTTCAGCTTGAAGGTTTTCATTCAAATGATTCTTTCAAGTATGTACGAAAATTCTGTCTTAAATACGGAAGAGAAAGAAACGCCCGTTGATTATTCAACGGGCGTTTCTTTCTGATAGTCATTCAACATGATTAGCCGCTCCATCATCGTAGGATGACCATATTTAAAGTACTTAACGAGAAATGGTGGATTCACTTCATTTAAGCTATTCACAGTAAGCGTCTGGAAAGATCCGATAGCCGCGTCAACATCATTCGTCATTTCAATTGCGTACTGATCTGCCTCCATCTCTGCATGCCTTGAAACGGCAAGCTCCACTGGACTTGCAATAAAGGACATCACCGAGAATAGTAGAAATAGTGCAGGTAGTGAAGCCAGATCTGATTCAGAAGATACGCCCCAAGATCTCCCCCACTTTCTTATCATTACTCCAAGAAGGCGGTAAGCGAGATAAAGGCCGATGAAGCTAGTTGCCAGCGCTCCAATGAGGTTTCCATAAAGGTGGTTCATCACGTAATGCCCCATTTCGTGAGCCATGATAAAGAGCACCTCATTATCATCGAGCTTTTCCATAGTCGTATCCCAGAGGACAATACGAAGATTCGAACCGATACCAGATACATAAGCGTTCATTGCGTTCGTCTTTTCAGACATATTCACTTCAAATACTCGATCAGCAGGTATATCCGCCGATTCGGCCATCGTAAGGATTTCTTCTTCAAGTACTTTATCTGATAAAGAGGTAAAGTCATTGTATAGAGGGTCAATGACCACCGGCTGAATATACATCATAAAAGCCAGGTATGGAATCATTAACCCCCAGGCAGCAAGCCACCATCTTTTCTTGAAACGTCTCATTAACGCGTATAGAACACCGATGATGATGGAAGTAAGGGCGATATCGATCCAGAACGATATCATTTCATCTTTCATCCATCCTGAAAACGCTTGGGTATTGATTCCGTATTTAACTGATAAGGACCTCGCCCAATAATGAATAGGAAAAGTTAACAACCACGTAAAAGCCGTTAGAAGTAAAATATAGACTGGAACGATAACGATTTTCTTCCTCGACAGTCCTTCACTGAATTGTTTGAATAATTTTGATAACCCCAACCCAAGAATACCTAGATAAATAATCCATTCATATGGAATGGAAATAAATGAAAGAAAGCTTCTGTACCTCGAATACTCCTCTGAAAGCTCTAGTTGCCGGGCTGTCATAAACGTAGCTGGATCCGCGGCGGTTCCTTGATACGTTTCTGGTACTCCAAAATCAGCCCAGTAGAATAAATAGAGCGCCATAAATATGGCATAAATGGAGAAGCCCAGAATAATCCAGGTTATTCGTTTCTTCATCATCATTCTCCTCCCGATGCGATCTCTTTACCAATAGTACGAGCAAAGTCATATTTTAGAACTACCTATGTTTATTCCAAATGAGCTGACTTCATTTGTGGTTAATAGCATGTACTATGTAGTTTCTACACAAAGCAGCGAACTCTTTCACTAATTTTTATTACGGTTAAAAGAAGAGGAATATCCAGATTCTCGAACTAAGAAGTAACTCATCCAAATAACAATCGGCCAATTGAGACGAAAAAAGCCGGCAGATCAATCTGCCGGCACTTACAGCTATTTACTTTCTTCATAGACATTGGTTCGATCGTAAGAGTGATCAAAGCGGTTCAAAATACCGCATACTGGACACTTTGCAAGAACATGAAGTTCTACAATTGGCGCCTGACTACTTTTCGTCGTAATTCCTGTTGCTTCAACCCTACCATCAGTTTTTGAACTTTCCTTGGCGAGAGCAATAAACCAAGTATACTCATTGTCACACATTCTACAAGTGGCTTTTTCTTCAATTTCAGTCGGTTTCAACATTGTTTTTCCAGCTCCTTTAGCAGAGTATTTCAAAGACTGCGCGTACAAAGGTCCGGAAAACCTCCATTTTAGTTGGGAATCCCTTCCTGTAGAATAAAGTTCCCGATGAAACAAAATTCAAACATTTGCAGGATTTGCTGTTTCTATTCGTTAGATAGCAAATCTTCATCCATTAGTTTATATATGGCATGCGCTACACCATCATGCTCATTGCTTTTCGTCACAAAGGAAACCTGTTGTTTAATTTCATCATCTGCATTCCCCATCGCTATGGAATATGACGCTTTCCTAAACATGGATAAATCATTGTAATTGTCTCCGATCGCAGCAGTTTGCTTCATGTCGAGACCATGATGCGTGACAAACGTTTCAAGCGCGAGACCTTTTTGGGCATCTATATGGTTAATTTCAAGATTTTCTTTCCCTGAAGACGTTATGACCGTATTATGAACGTTCTTAGCTTTAGCAGAAGCACGGGTTAGGGCAGCTTCATCAAATGAAAAACTAAGGAATTTATATACATGTACGCTCTCATCTTCTAGTAGTTTTTCAAAATCATCAATTGTTTTTAAGGATAGACTCTCAAATTGACGTTCAGCACCTAGCTTCAACTCTTCTTCTGATATGGCAGAGTTTGAGCTTTTCATCATGTCTACGATCAAATCGATGGTCCCCTCATAATCATGCGTGAAGACGCCTTTGTTTGTGAATAGTTGATAATATAAATTTTCCTTATCGAGAGTTTCTTTAATCGAACGAACTTGCTGATCATTAAGATAGATCGCATGTAGGATTTCGCCTTCGACAGATCGAATTTCTGCTCCATTATAACAAATCACAGGAACGTTTAATCCGCTCTCTTCAAGAGGTTTCAAAGCGCCATCGTATGCTCTTCCAGTATTAAGTACGATGGTTATATCCTGACTTTGTGCTTCTCTGATCGCATTGATATTCTCAGGGCTTACCGTTTGTTCATTTGTTAAAAGTGTTCCATCCATATCAATTGAAATACACCGCATAAGGCCAACATCCTTTTCTTTATATAATCTATTGTTAATATTGCCAACTTCTTGGAATCATTGTAGAAAAGTATTCATTATCGATAAAATCCAAATAAAAAAAGAGCTTTCGAAAAAGCTCTTGTGAACATTATCTTTTATTATTCAAAAAGAAGTCGATAAACGAGGAAAAGAGCTCGACAGACTGGAACCAAACAAGTGATATAGCCGTCATCGAGAAAAATCCAACCATTACAAATCGAAACCAATGCATGATTCATTCCTCCTCTTCAACCTCAAAAAGTGGTTTGTTTTAGTTATATCATAAAATTTAATAATTTGAAATTATTAAATTTTCATATAAATCAAATAAAATAGGCATAAGCACTCAGCACGCCTACTGAAAACATAACAACAATAATTAAATTCGCTCCGAGGTAAGCAGCTAGAAATGCAGCACCTGCTCCAATGATACCAAACATCATATCATCATTGATTGTTAGAATACCCGGGAAGATTAACGCGCCTAAGATGGCGAAAGGAACATTCTGTAAAACATTCTGTATCGTGTTCGGTATCTTCTCTGACTTAAAGAATACTAGCGGAACCATTCGCGGAATATAGGTCACAACTGCCAGACCGAGAATGATTATCATTATCTTATTTTCCATTATACACCCTCCCCATCATTCTTTCAACTACTACGGAAGAAAGCAACGTTGCGAGCACGATCGACCAGCCAGTAGACAAATGTGCCATTGTGAATAGGCTATTCAGTAAAGCGGCTATACCAGCTAGAAAAAGTACTTTACGGCTTTTTTTAGCTGACGGAACCAACAAACCAACGAACATGGCATATAGCGCTACACTCATTCCCTGCTGAATCACTCCTGGAAGAGAAGCTCCAGCTAAGTATCCGACTCCAGTAAAAGCTACCCAGCTTGAGTAAGAAATCAAACACAAACCATACATATATCCCGTCCGAAGCTTTCCCGTCTTAGTAGCAGCGACGGTAAACGTTTCATCCGTTATCCCAAAAGCAAAGAGTGCCTTTTTCCATATGGAGTCCTCTAATACTTTCTCATTGATAGAGGCACTCATTAATAAATGCCGAATATTAACGATAAAGATTGTAAAAATAATTTCAAATGCACCTGTTCCCATCGCAAGTAGACTGAGAGTAATGTACTGAGCAGCACCGGCAAAAACGAGGACGCTCATCAATACAGCTTCATAGAGGCTAAGTCCTGATGATCTTGCAAGTAAACCAAACGTTAAAGCGACAGGCATGTATCCTACAGCAATACTTACACCCGCTTTTAATCCATCTACAAAACCTGATTCCTTTTTTGATATACTAGTAATAGCTTGCATTTAATCCCCCCATTGCGAAGTTTTGTCTAATATATTAAACTTATTGTATGTTATATTAAACGACTTTTCAACAGAAGATTATGTTTTTTATAGATAGGAGAATCCTATGGAAAACCATTCATTAACTAAGCAAATCGGACAGAAACTGAAAAAACTTCGCCATGAAAATAAGTTAAGTCTCGATCAATTATCTGCAAAGTGTGCAGTGAGCAAACCGATGCTCGCGCAAATCGAGCGCGGTGCTTCTAACCCTACTGTCAACACTCTATGGAAAATTGCAAATGGACTTGGAGTATCATTCACAACCTTCATCGACGAGGAACAACCTATCATTAAAAAGGTGAATAGAAATGAAATCGAGCCATTAATTGAAGAAAGCGGAAAAATGAAAGTTGTTCCTCTGTTTCCAATGGAACCTGGCAAGTCTTTCGAAACTTTTTATATCATTCTTGAACCAGGGTGCGACTATCACTCAAATCCTCATCCAAACGGGGTTGAAGAGTACTTGTTTATCGAAGAAGGAAGCATGAGTCTTGATGTTGAAAAAAACTCTTACACAATTTCTGCTGGTGAAAGTTTGCGATTTACAGCAAATTACCCCCATTACTATCGAAACCAAACGGATAATCCTTGCAAAGCCATGATGATTATTCACTACCCTACAACCATTCGATAGAGTGAAACTTCCATCATTGGGGACTACGCCCCTTAAGACAGGCATAAGATTGAAATTGCCTTTCATCCTTTGATGTTATGTAAGTGGCAAAAGCAAGCAAAAAAAACGCTCTATCCAGAGCGTTTTTTTGCTTGCTTTTGTTTATTTTACGATTTTTGATTTTATCTCTTTCTCAACGGTCTTCTCCACCGCGTCAATCCATGCTTCTCCGAATCCGGGATGAGACGCATAAGGATAAATAAAATCTTCATCCCGGGCACCCATTTCGAGTGCCAATGTCGCCTTCTCTATCAGCTCAACAGCCCCTGATCCAATGGCATGGAATCCGAGTAGAACATGGCTTTCCTTGTCCCTTACAACTTTCACTAATCCCTCTGTTTGACGAAGCAAAGTAGCATAGCCATTCGCTCTCATTGGAAAAGTTTCTGAAACAGTTTCGTAGCCCGCCTCAATCGCTTCTTTTTCAGTTAACCCTACTGCTGCAAGTGGGGTTTGTGTCTGAATGATAACAGGCATACACTCCAATGAAAATGCAGCAGATACACCACAGCAATGATCGGCTGCCGTCTTCCCTTGCTTGATACCTTTAACAGCGAGAGGAGGTCCTTCCGTTATATCCCCGCAGGCATAAATCGTTGAAACTGATGTTGCACATGTTTCGTTGATGCTAATGTGTTTTCCGCCAATAATCCGTATTCCAGCTTGCTCTAAACTAAGTGATTCAATGTTACTAATTCGCCCTACAGAATAGGCTAACAGATCTGTTCCGAGTTCGATTCGCTCTCCTCTTGCATTTCGAGTAACGAATACCAAACTCCCCTCATCACAGACTATACTGCCGTTTGAAGATCCTGTTATCACACGTATTTTTTGTTTCTTTAACTGCCGCTGCAATTCCCGGTTCATTGTATCATCGAGTTCTTCCATCAGTGAGATAGACTCTGTTACAACTGTCACTTCTGATCCAAGTGCTTGAAATGTACTTGCCGCTTCTAAAGATTGATAATTCGATCCATAAATGACAAGACGACTCGGTATCGATGATAACGAATAGAGCATTTCTAAAGGAACAACATTTGGCGTTGATACAGAGACGAAATTTGGAATGTCGGGACGACTCCCCGTGGCAATAATCGCATGATTAAAAGACCATACTTCAAATTTTTCCCCCTGTTCAACACCTATTCGCTCGCTAGATAAAAACGAAGCGCTCCCATTTATCCATTCGACCTTGTTAGTTTCAAAACGTAACTCCAGCCCTTTTTCTAATGACTCAATGATACGCTTTTTCTCATCATGCCATTCCTGCATAGAAAAAGCAGGCGTCAACGTAATACCTGGAGCAGAGTCCCACATTTTTCTCGCAGATGTTGCAAGTAGCTTGGAAGGAATACATCCCGTGTGCAAACATTCTCCCCCTGGCCGCGATTTATCAACAAGCGTAACCTCTCTCCCATGCTTTGCAGCACGTAAAGCCGCTTCATACCCTGCAGGTCCAGCACCAATAATAACGACATCTTTTTCATGAATAATCTCGCCAACTACCATTACGTTAGCTCCGTTAATAATAATGAAGGAGATTCAATTAGTTGAATAATACGATTCGTAAAACGCATAGATGTACCTCCATCTGTGATTCGATGGTCGAACGTCATCGATATGTTCATAATGGAACGAATGACAATTTCATCATGATCCGATACCACAGGCATTTTCTTCGTCTTATGAAAAGCAAGCAAACCTGCTTCTGGATAATTAATGATCGGCGTTGCGCCTGTGCTTCCGAGTGGGCCAGCATTGCTAATCGTAAATGTTCCAGAGGTTAGGTCACCACTCGTAAGTTTGTTGTTGGATGCTGCTTCTCGTAGTTGCTTCATCTTTGAATGAATCTGCTGTATGGAAAGCTGATCACAATGATGGATGACAGGAACGATCAACCCTTCCTCTGTATCAGTCGCTACGCCTATATTAATATCCGGCTTTAAATGGATCTTTCCTTCTTCTTCATTTAATTCCGAGTTAAAAATCGGAAATTCTCGTAACGCTTTACATACAGCTTTTATATAAAATGCTGCAACCGAAAGCGAGATCCCCTGCTTTTCTTGAAGCAGTTTTTTCATCTCCAATACAGTCGTTACATCCACTTCATCAAAATGGGTTACGTGGGGTATTGTGTAAAGGGATTTCGTCATTTTTGCGGCAATTTGTCTTCGTCGTGTCGTAAATGGAAGCGCGTCATTTATTTGATTTGCTTGTTGAGTGGCCGGTTGTGATGCTTCTGTTATAGCTTTACTCTTCTCAATATACTTCATAACATCCTCATCAACTACACGTCCCCCCGGTCCACTACCTGTTATCTTTTCAATATCAACACTGTTTTCTCGAGCTATTTTTCTCGTGAACGGCGCAGCAAGTATTCTTTTCTTTTGATGCGTTTGAGGAATATGTTTTGAAGTCACTGGAAGGGGAGAAATCGTTAGTAGTGTTTCACCTACCTCAATAACTTCTCCAGGTGCTACAAAGATATCTTCCACACTTCCGGCTAGTGGGGAAGGAAGTTCAGCCGTTACTTTATCAGTCTGAATTTCTACTAGAGGCTGATCAACTATTACGTGATCACCTGGTTTTACAAGAAGTTGAACAACTTCACCTTCTGACATCCCTTCTCCAATATCATGTAACTTAACTTCCATCGCTCTCAACCTCCTTAGAAGCGAACAGTTTCTTCAATCGCTCGCATTACTTTCTTTTCATCTGGGAGATAATCATCTTCCAGTGTAAATAACGGCACTGGTGTATCGTACCCTGTTACCTTTTTGACCGGAGCTTTCATGAAGAGAAAGGAAGTATCGTTAATAATCGACATAACTTCACTCCCAACCCCTCCAGAAGATGGGGCTTCGTGTATGATAATCGCTCTCCCAGTCTTCTGAACTGATTCCGCAATCATCTCCCGATCGAGCGGATATAACGTCCGCAGATCAATCACATCACATTCAATTCCGCTGCTAGCTGCTCTTTCAGCCGCTTTCTCAGCAACTTTCACCATCGCTCCCCATGCAAAAATGGAAATATCATCCCCGTCACGCCGTCTGAACGCTTTACCGAGTGGAATGGTATAGCTCCCTGTTGGAACTTCCCCCTTCCCAGAACGATACATGACCATCGGTTCAAGAAAAAGAACTGGATCGGGATCCTTCATACTACTGATGAGGAGTCCTTTGGCATCATGAGGTGTTGAGGGTACCACCACTTTCAGACCAGGAATGTGTGTGAAAAGCGCTTCGGTACTATCACTATGAATTTCCGGTGCTCTTACCCCAGCCCCATAAGGTACCCTGATCGTTAGAGGCACCGTATATCGACTTTGTGTTCTCGTTCTAATTCTCGTAGCATGTGTAATTAACTGATTGAAACCAGGATAGATGAAACCAAGAAATTGAATTTCAACGACTGGTTTGAAGCCGTTCATAGCAAGACCGATGGATGTACCAATTAATCCTGACTCTGCAAGCGGTGTATCTATCACACGGTCATCACCAAAAGTGTCAAAGAGTCCATCTGTCGCTCTGAAGACGCCACCGTTCCGACCTACATCTTCTCCCATTACTAGAACAGATTCATCTTCTTCAAGCATCACTTTTAACGCTTCCGTAATAGCCTGCACCATTGTTAATCTCTTCATGTTAACCGCAATACTCATACATTCTCCCTCCCTTCGTTAAAAAAGCGCTGTTTCTGTTCCTGTACAGGCCATACTTTTGTTCCGAAAACGTGATCAAACATAAGCGCCTCATCTGATTTTTGTGTCTTTTCCATTTCAGTAACGGCATCATTTAGTCTCTTCTCAGCATTTTCTTTCACTTGGTTGATCCAGTCGGTTTCCCATGCATCTGCTTCTTTTAAATAGTTTTCTACTCTTTGAATGGGGTCTTCCTGTTCTCTTTTTTGATCGCTTTCACGCTGATCTCGATATTTTGAAGGCTCGTCGGTAGTGGTATGAGCACCATAACGCCAGGTTATGGCCTCAATTAGGGTAGGGCCATCGCCTCTCCTCGCTCTTTCAACGGCTTTCATCGTTTCGTTATAAACAGCAAACACATCATTTCCATCAACCCGGACGCCAGGCATATCATAAGCGAGTGATTTTTGAGCAATTGTCTTCGAATTCATTTGTCGCTCAAGCGGGACACTTATTGCATAACCATTATTCTGGTTAAAGAAGACAACCGGAATTTGAAAAACACTCGCAAAATTTAACCCCTCATGGAAATCGCCTTCAGACGTAGCTCCATCACCAAAGTAAACGAGTGAAACCCTGTCACTCCCTTTCTTTTTCTCAGCCCAGGCCGTACCTGTCGCATGAAGAATTTGAGAGGCAATGGGAACAGAAGGAGGAAAAATATGCTTTCCTGTTGGGGGGACACATCCCTCGATACAACCTTTCCAATATAGAAAAATACTTTCAAGGGAATGACCGAAAGCTGCTGTTGCGGCGTGATCTCGATAAGTGGGAAACATCCAATCACCATCTTCTAGTGCCAGCGCACTGCCTATTTGAGAGGCTTCCTGGCCTTCGAATGGCGCATAAGTGCCAATTCTACCCTGTCGCTGAAGGTTCACAGCTTTTCGATCGAACATTCGTGAAAACATCATCTGTTCATAAAAACGCCGGGCATTTTCTACAGTTACATGGGGATTCGCTTCCCGTTGCCTCCCCTCTCCATCAACGAGCTGAATGACCGGGAACTGTTCTGTAAGATCCATGAAAATCCTCCTCAATTTCGATTTAGGAGCGTACCGTCCACTTCCCAGGTTTTTTATGGGCAAAGAAGCTGTTTCTCCGTTTCCGACTTTCAATTCGCTGTTCGCAAAAAAGGTTCGCCGCTTTGATTGTCGATGATGAATGTGTTTCTGCCTGCTCAAAAATAGTTAAAAGCGTATCATAAATTGCTTTTGTCTTCTGCAACACGCGCATTGAATTTGGAGAGTAAAGTTCATCTGATACCTGAATCAACCCACCGCTATTCACGATATAATCGGGAGCATACAGAATGCCTAACTCATTGAGCTGATCACCATGCTCATTTGTTAGCAGCTGATTGTTGGCAGATCCAACGATTGCTTTAACCCTGAGCTTACGGATCGTTTCATCATTGATAATCCCCCCAAGTGCACATGGAACAAATACATCTGCTTCTGCTTCATAGATTTCATCTCCAGAAACTACTTTCACTCCTCGATCTAAGTCAATCGCTTTCTGAATTAGCCGATCAATTGCATGTCTATTAATATCAGAGACGATAAGATCCCCCCCATTCTCTAAAAGCATTTCTGCTACTTTATAACCAACTTTACCGAGTCCTTGAATCGAATATGTTCTTCCGTCAAATTCTTCTGATCCGAATACTGTTTTGTTCGTTGCCTGTATTCCGTACAATACTCCTTTCGCTGTCGGAATCGACGAATCCCCACTTCCACCATACTCTTCAGGAACACCTACAATGCAACTACTCTCCCTCAATGAGTGGACGAAATTGTCCGGGGTCGTCCCCATATCAGTCCCGGTATAGAACCTTCCATTTAGCGATTCGACAAACTGACCAAATGCACGAAAAAGTTCAGGAGTTTGATCTTTCAGTGGATCACCGATAATAACAGCTTTACCACCACCAAAGTCTACATCCGCTGCGGCACATTTATACGTCATGCCTTTCGAAAGTCTTAGTACATCTTCTAACGCATCATCAACAGTTGCGTATGGTCTCATCCTACAACCACCAAGGGCAGGACCGAGTGTTGTGTTATGTATAGCGATAATGGCTTTTAATCCTGTATCAACATCATTACAAAATAGTACCTGTTCGTGTTCAGCTATTCGATCAAACACATTATTCACCCCTTTATGAAATCGCTTACATTTTTGCGCTTCTTAATTTCTCACCAATTAATTTCTTTGGCAAAATGAACTGAATCACCTTACCTGTTCCAATGAGGGTTGTTCCTCTTAGAATATCTACCCTGCAAATTATTGACTTTTGTGTAAGAGAAATAATGGTTGCTGTCGCTTCAATTGACTGACCTTCGCAAGCGGGGCCAAGGTGTTTTACTTCTACCCCACCACCAATCCCGTCCTCATCTTCCTCAAGATAGGGAAGAATAAGCTGTCTTGCTGCCCATTCCATATGATAGACCATCGACACTGTTGAATAAGCCGGGTGAATGACATTACCTTCAAATTGAGCAAACATATCAGGAGTTATTTGCGCTTGAATCGAAGCCTGCTGACCAACCGCTATCCCACTTTTCACCTGTTTTTACCCCCCAAATCCATCACAGTTAAATATATGACGTTTATTTAACGATATAATAACATCACGTATAATAACCGTCAATTAATTGTCCGAAAATTACGACCGTTCATACATGAAAAACCAACCAGATTTTTCTGGTTGGTCACATTCGTCATCCAAGTAGTGCCCGATCATTCGTCATTTTAGAACCCTTAATTCTTTGAAATTCATGGAGCAACTCTTCGATGGTTAACTTCTGCTTATCCTCTCCGTCCACCTCAAGGATAACCTTTCCACTATCCATCATAATCAGTCGATTTCCAAGATCAAGTGCCTGCTGCATATTATGAGTAACCATCAGCGTTGTTAATTGAGTGCGCTCAACTATTTCCCCAGTAAGCTTCGTGATTAAAGCTGCTCTTGCTGGATCGAGTGCAGCAGTATGCTCATCTAGAAGTAACATTTTCGGATCAGTAAAGGTTGCCATCAGCAAAGAAAGCGCCTGCCTTTCTCCGCCGGACAGTAATCCAACCTTTGCTGACAAACGATCTTCCAGTCCAAGATGAAGCGTCTCAAGCGCCTCTTGAAATTCTGTTCTAAGCTTTTTCGTTACACCTTTCATTAACGTTCTGCGGCGATTTCGATTATAAGCTAGTGCGAGATTTTCTTGAATTGTCATCGCTGGCGCTGTTCCTGCCATTGGATCCTGAAAAACACGACCGATCAAGCGAGATCGTTTATATTCTGGTAAGCTCGTAATTTTCTTATCATCAATGAATACATCTCCAACATCTGGAGTCAAAACACCCGAGATCATATTCATCAAGGTCGACTTTCCTGCACCATTGCTCCCGATAACTGTTACAAAATCACCTGGCTCAAGCGTTAAGTTAATATCTTCGAGTGCTGTTTTCTCATCAAGTGTACCTTCGTTAAATACTTTGTGAATTTGATTTAGTTGAAGCATATTCTTCGCCTCCATTCTTCGACTGTCTTAATTTCATTTCTTGTTGAAGGCGCTTTTTCTTCTTACGACTACGTTCCTTTTGCCCGTCAATTAATTGCGGTAATACGAGTGCAGCGATAACGATAACTGCAGTAATGAGTTTCATATCCCCCGTTTCAAGAAAATCAACACGAAGAGCTAGCCCTACAACAATGCGATATACAATCGCTCCCCCAACAACAGCAAATGTTGTAACAGCGATCGTTTTCGTTCCAAAAATCGCCTCTCCGATAATAACAGACGCAAGTCCGATGATAATCATCCCAATTCCCATTCCAACATCTGCGAATGAACTGTATTGGGCAATAAGTGCCCCCGCCAATGCTACGAGAGCATTTGATAAACCAAGTCCGAGAATCGTTAGTTGATCAGTGTTCGCTGAGAAACTACGAATCATCCGCTTATTATCCCCAGTAGCTCGAAGTGCAAGGCCAATCTGGGTACGCAAGAAAAGATCGGTAAGGATTTTGATGAGAGCCGTTACAATCAACATACTAATTAATACCGACCATGTTGATGTCAAATTCCCAAGGCCAACTGCTGATGCCATGCTACCAAGTAATGAATCGAGTCCAGAGGCTTCAAAAAAAGCCTCAATTTTTGTAAAAACAGATTCCTCATTTAACAACGGAACATTTGATCTCCCCATGATTCTTAAATTAATAGAATAGAGCGCAATCATCATCAATATCCCAGCAAGTAGTGGATTAATCTTCCCTTTTGTATGTAGAAGCCCCGTCATACAACCTGCTAAAAATCCTGCTACTATCGCTAGGAACGTAGCAACAAAAGGATTTGTTCCATTCACAATAAGAATGGCAGCAATCGCCGCCCCCGTCACAAAGCTCCCATCAACAGTTAAGTCGGGAAAATCAAGAATACGAAAGGATAAATACACCCCAAGTGCCATAATTGCATATATAATGCCAGATTCTACTGCCCCAAACATCGCTGAACCCATAACAATTCTCCTCCTTTTCCTTTTGATTTCTTAGTCATTGATGAAAAGCGCAAGCGCTCGGTTAGTCCCGACAAGCACTGGAACCTTTCATTCGGAACATGTCCTTTATGTTCTGACTGAAAGGTGAAGTGTCTCGAGGGACTGAGCGCTGGAGCTAGACATGAAAAGCGCAAGCGCTCGGTTAGTCCCGACAAGCACTGGAACCTTTCATTCGGAACATGTCCTTTATGTTCTGACTGAAAGGTGAAGTGTCTCGAGGGACTGAGCGCTGGAGCTAGAATTCAATGAATTCTATACTTTAAAAAAGGTTCGAAAAAGAAACGTTTCTCTTTTTCGAACCTGTTGAATTACTCCGTATATTCCCCCATCTCTTCCCATTCTGACTTCACTTCGATGCCCATTTCTTCTGCAGCTGATTTGTTCATTTTAAGTTTTAAATTCTGTGGGTACTGAACTGGGATATCTGCAGTCGTTGCTTCACCTTTGAGAATTTTCGCTGCCATTTGACCTGCTTCATAACCAATATCCTTGTAATCAAAACCATAAGCAGCAAATGCACCACGACTGACTGAATCAAATTCTCCAGCAAATAAAGGAATATCTTTATCATTCGCTACACTAATGACAGACTCTAGTGCTGATACAACAGTATTATCTGTAACGATATAAATGACATCCACTTTTCCTACAAGAGCTTCAGCAGCCTGTTTGACCTCAGCTGATGTAGATACACTTTTCTCAACTGCCTTCATACCGGTTCCATCCATTGCTTCTTTCACGATATCCACCTGAGCAACGGAATTTTGTTCGCCAGCGTTGTAAATTAACCCAACATTTTTTGCGTCAAACTCATTGGCAATAAAGTCAATTGTTTTTGGGATAGCTTCCGGATGTGTATCCGTCGTTCCGGTAATATTCTCTCCAGGTTTATCAAAGTCTTCCACGAGCTTTGCCCCAACTGGGTCTGTAACTGATGTGAAGATGATCGGTATGTCAGAAGTCGCATTAAGGGCTGACTGAGCACTCGGTGTTGAGTTGGCAAAGATTAAATCAACTTCATCGCCAACCAAATTCTGGGCAATCGTGTTACTGTTGTTCATGTCATTCTGGGCATTTTGAACATCATATGTAACGTTATCGCCTTCTTTAAAACCACTCTCTTCAAGTGCCTTTTTAAATCCTTCAAAAGCAGCATCTAGCGAAGGGTGCTCAACAATTTGCGTAACACCGATCGTATAAGATTTCTCACTTTCCGAACCATCACTACCTGCTTCTGTGTTAGAAGATGTATTATTTGATCCACATCCTGCAAGTACCATCACACTGAATAAAGAAACCCCTACCCACTTTTTCCAGGATTTCAAATGCCTGTCCTCCCCCAAATAAGTTATCGAAACTTATTCTAGTTTATTTTGTATACACCACTACCTACTAGCTAATCCGGTATATTGTAACGTTATGGTACACTGGCATTTCTAGCTTGTCAACGAGAATTCAAATAATTTAAACTATTTTATATTTTCCGAAATAATATTCTGAGATAAAGCTACTTCCTCAATTGAAGACTTCTCATTTCTTCAGCTTGTTTTTCAAAAATATTTGCAGCACCTTGTATCATCGTTTCAAATAGTTCATGGACAGTTGGTACAGATGTAACCAACCCACTGATTTGGCCCCCATTAATAAACCCTTCATTCAGTCGACCTTCTATTGCCCCAATTCGATGCTTTTCTTCATCTGTCATACTGGCAAAATCATCGGGGTGTACCCCGTTCTTTTCTGCTTCTTGCAATAGTTCAGAATAGCTTGTTCTCAGTATCCTTCGTACTTTTCCAAGGGTGCGTCCAACAATAACTGTTCCTGTATCACTCGCTTCTAGAAGGGTTTCCATATATCGCTCATGATAAGGTGATTCTTTCGTCGCCACTAATCTTGTTCCCATTTGCACCCCCTCTGCTCCAAGAGCTAAAGCTGCAGCAAACCCTCGATTATCTCCGATACCACCTGCTGCTATCACTGGTATTTTAACGTTTTCAGCAAGTTGTGGCACAAGGGTCATCGTTGTAATTTCCAGCGGTGAATTAATCCCAGCCGCTTCATAACCTTCTCCAACAATTACATCTGCTCCAGCTTGTTCAGCCTTAATGGCTTGTTTCACACTAGCGGTTACGCATATTACTTTTATTCCTTTCTGTTTAAAGAATGGTAGATAAGGTGCAGGGTTTCCAGCAGAAAGGGATACGACAGTAATAGCGTGTTTCACCGCCAGTTCACACATTCCATTCAAATCTCTTGTAACAGCGATTGGGATATTAAGCGCAAAGGGTTTCGTCGTTCTCTTCTTCATCTCAAGAAGGAGCACATTTACCTCCTCAACTGACATCGTGCCAGTACCAATCGTTCCAAGACCCCCTGCTTCAGAAACAGCTGAAGCAAGTATAGGACTTGATATATTCCCCATTCCACCTTGGATAATTGGATACTGAATGGAAAGCAATTGACAGACCCTTCTCATATAATTTTCTCCCCTCATTAATGTGACGATTATGATACGTCCATATATTTTCGTGTTATACTTATTTATAACATTCAAAGAGTAACGACTAAATTCCTGCCTCATATGAAACTTCTATTTCTCAAAGGATGAAAACCAGCATTTTATGTGCTTCAAAAAGAAGGGAGAGCGATTCATTATGTTATTTTCGTATAATGGTTTAGAACCAAATCTCGCACCAGATGTTTATGTAGCCCCAGGGGCTAAAATCATTGGTGATGTGACGATTGGAGAGGAATCTACCGTCTGGTTCAATGCAGTCCTTAGAGGGGATGAAGCACCAATTAAAATTGGTAACGGATGCAATATACAGGATAATTGCACTTGTCATCTATTCGAAGGATTTCCACTCCTGTTAGAAGATGACGTATCAGTGGGTCATAATGCAATCCTTCATGGTTGTACAATTAGAAAAGGTGCTTTAATTGGGATGGGAGCAATCGTTCTTGACGGTGCGGAAATTGGGGAAGGTTCTCTCATTGGAGCAAATACACTGATTCCATCCGGTAAAAAAATCCCCCCAAACTCCATGGTACTTGGCTCACCCGGGAAGGTGATCAGGGAACTGACCGAGAAGGACAGAGAACTGATCAACCTAACGATTGAAACATATAAAACAAAAGGCAAAGAATTCAAAGAACAATCTTATGAAATAAGTCGATAACGAAAAAGAAGGAACGGGAGAGTCCCCGTTCCTTCTTTCTATTGTCGGTCTGTTAGCAGAGGATGCTGTAGCGCATCATAACCGTTGTCCTTGTTTTTCAGTTCATTTCCTTCTTTAAATACTTCTTCAAAGAACCGAGATGCCGGTTTCGCAAGCGCTTTGTAGTAATCACTAAATAGCATCGCCGCATGCTCGCCCGGCCATTCTTCAGGCAATAGTTCTGATGGAAGACCTGGATCTACAAACAGGAATTTCCTATATTCATGGACGAGCTTAGCCCGTTCTACAAAACAATCACCATCACTCATTTTTCCTTTTTCGATTTTACTCAGGTCACTTACATATCGTTCACTATACATTTGAATAAATTCCTGATACCTGCTACTGATTTCATCCATATCCCAGCATTCTTCTATAAGATTGTTATTCTCATGAGGGCCTTTGTAATCAGCAATAAAGAAATGAACATAGTCACTAATTTCATACTTCTCAATTAGCAAATTCACCTGTTCTTCTAGATGATTTGGTGATAGCCACAGACTAGCAGATGAACTTCCGAATCCACTCCAAACAAGTTCTTTGCGAAGTTCATCTCTAATGTGTCGTTTCTCTTCAGGAATGGTATAGTGCAACATTCTCCATCTTCCGTCCCATTCTGCTGGCTGAAGCTTAAAAATCCTTCGCGCAGCCTCATCCATGCGCCTAACACCGCGGTCTGTGAGATAATAGAAACTTTTGTTACCTTCTTTCCTTGACTCCACCCATCCCTGTTTGCTCATTCTTGAAATAGCCGCTCGAACGGATTGATCATTGTGACCAAACTCTTTCAACAGGCGAATTAAGCTCCCAATCCAGATTTCATTGCCGTAATGCCTAATGTACTCCCCATACAAAGTAAAGATCATTGATCTTGTATTTAAACTTTCATTCATCATCATACCCCCGCTCGCCACAATAGTATTCCGTAATTATCACGTAGCTTAAATATGATGTTATACTACCAGAGCCTTATGAGCAGCGCAACTATTACTCACCTTTAAATTCTGGTTTTCTCTTTTCAGCGAAGGCATCTAGTGCCTCGAGTCGATCTTTCGTTGGTATCGTTACTTCGTATGCCTTCGATTCAATCGCCATTCCAGTATGACGGTCTACATTCATACCCTCCCGTACAGCAAATTTCGCCTGTTGAACAGCTACAGGAGCATTTTGACAGATTTCATTAGCCAGTTCCTCACATTTAGGAAGTAACTCGTCACGAGTCACGACTCCATTTAATATTCCGTATTCAAAGGCTTCTTCAGATGATAGTTTACGAGCTGTTAACACAAGTTCCATTGCCTTCGCCGTTCCAATCAAACGCGGCAAACGCTGTGTCCCACCTGCTCCAGGAATAATTCCGAGACTCGTTTCAGTCAGACCCATTTTTGTTCCCTCAACGGCATAACGGAAGTCGCATGCAAGTGCCAGCTCAAATCCCCCCCCAAAAGCAAAACCATTCAGTGCAGCAATTGTTGGCTGAGGAAGAGATTCAACGGATGAAAAGACCTCCCTTATTTTCTTTACATTTCGACGTACTTCACTTTCAGACAGTGTTCTTCTCTCTTTTAAATCCGCCCCTGCACTGAAAGCCCTTTCACCAGCACCCAGGAAAATAACCGCTCGAACATTTCGATCTGAATAAATATCATCAACGATTCCTTGAAGAACAGAGAGCGTTTCATAATTGAAACAGTTCAGCACATCAGGACGATTTAAAGTAACGTACCCTACATGATTTTTCACTTCATATGTAACAACAGTCATTTGAAGACCTCCTCTAAGATTGTGAGCATAGGAAAGAGCCGGGCAGATGATTGTTAAAGCCCAACCAACCACCACGGCTACTTTCACTCTCTAGCATCTATTCTTGATTTACCCCCGGGTTCCTGCTTTTTTCTCTATTTAATATTTAAGCTTAACTACCATGAAAAACTGGTTTTCGCTTCTCAGTAAATGCCTGAATCCCTTCTATGTGGTCATTCGTTCGACCAGCCTCTGATTGAGCACGCGCTTCAATTTCAAGCACTTCGTCAAGATTACACTCCCAACTTTTTGTAAAACTTTCTTTAATAAGAGCAGTTGCTTTAGGTGGTAGTGACGCAAGTCGATGCGCAAATTGGGTCACTCCTTGCTCCCATTGCTCTTTTGAAAAGACCTCCGACACAAGGCCGAGTTCCTTCGCATGTGGTGCACTTACTTTGTCTCCTAACATGGCAAGCTCCAACGCCTTAGCATGACCAAGCAAGCGAGGGAGAAAATATGTGCTACCAGAATCAGGAACAAGGCCAACATGAACAAATGCTTCAATAAAGCTGGCATTCTCATGCGCTAGTCTAAAATCACATGCAAGCGCTAGGCTCATTCCCGCACCAGCGGCCACACCATTAACAGCAGCAATGATCGGTTTGTTCGATGAAAAAATTCGCTTTACCATTGGGTTGTAAGCAGATCGAAGCATTTCTCCGTGATCTAACCCTTCTTCTACTCCATGTAGATCCTGACCCGAACAGAACGCCCTTCCATTACCAGTGACAACAATGCAGCGAACGTTTTGATCGTTTGTTGCTTTATCCACCGCGGTTGTTACTTCTTCATTCATTTTTGATGTAAACGCATTCAATTTATTGGGTCGATTTAATCTGATCCAGCTAACTCGATCCTTCACTTCATATTCAATCGTTTCAAACATCACCTTACCACAGCTCCCTCTTACTTAGAATCTACTGTTTCTCCTACTTCTTCACCAATCATGAGTGTTACGAGATCTCCAGCAAAGCTCATTAAATCTTTACCAGATGCCTTTCCTTCCTCCGACTTCATACCTGCCTTCATAGATTCATGATCTTCATAATACATCTCACACATTAAATAGTAATCACTTTTCCCCATTGGAGATCCAACAATCTTTGTCACATCCATTTTTTTTAGACCAGGAATTTTTGATGTGATCGGCGCATGTGTATTAAAATAATGCTCATCAAATTTTTGTGCATTCTCCGGTTGTTTGTACAATGCGATTACTTTTACCATTCTTCATCAACCTCTCTCAATTTAGTTAAATAGATACAGGCTTCATTGCTTCAAACGGATTCTTACATGACTTACAGTATAAAATACTTCTACATGCAGCTGGACCAAAAATATTATCCATCGTTGTGTAAATTGAGCTGCAATAAGGACATGGAACACGCCATTCGCCATCGTACTCTTCGGGCGGAGCGATTCCAAACTCCTTCAGCTCTCTTCTGCCTTTACTTGAAACCCTGTCCGTTGTCCAAATTGGATGTCGAATAAATGTAACGGTTACCGAGTCTACTTCATGAATATCTTCTACAGCGATCTGGATATTCCTCTTAATGATATCCAGGGCAGGGCATCCTGAGAATGTTGGCATTACTTCAATCTCCACTTTGGAATTTAACAATTGAACTCGATAAATCATACCTAGATCAACGACACTAATTGTTGGGATTTCTGGATCCTTTACCGACTCAAGCACGTACATCACTTTCTCTTTAAGCGTCATGCCTTCACACCCTTCTACCATTCTGCATTTGGAATAGACTGATAGACTTCAGATAATGTGGACAACGCTGTCGTTAAGTGAGGCGTATGCACACCATTCCTTCCATTTCCCTTTTTCAGCTCCATCGAGAAATTGTATGACTCTTTCTTCATCGCATGAAGCCAGCGTTCTTTAAGAATTTCCTCACTTTCAATGAGTGAAAGCTTCACAATTTGATCCTCAGAATTACCATAGGAAAAAATGCCACCAAAGTCTTCCGAAACAGTTTGAATCGCTGCTTCCATACGTTGTCTTGCTTCGGAAGTACTATTTAGTAGCTGTCTGAACCATGTTTCCCAATGCATTAAGTGGTAGCTCATTTCGATCGAGATTTTTTGAACAAGGTGTTGGAGTGGCTCATATGATTCCTTTTTAATCGAATCGAGTCGAATTTTTTTAGCCAGCGTATAGAAGTAATTTCTTACAACAGTAAATGCCCAATCATAGTGGGGGTTTTCAAGGTATGTCCCGGTTCCATTTGGTAGTTCAAGAAGAATAGCATTTCGAAATTTTCCAGGAAGTCGATTATGAGTTAGAGCATCAGCCTCCCCCTCATCAAGCTCTTCTAACAACGAGTAATACAGACTAGCATGACCCATCAAATCCTGACTGATCGAGGCAAAAGCAACATCTTCTTCAATATGTGGAGCAAGGCCAAGCCATTCAGATCCTCGGTAAGCTAGAATGAAATCATCGTCAGCAAGTTGGTAGATTAGTTCAATTAAAGCATTCCGGTATTCAATGGACTCCATCAGGCATCGCCTCCTCCCATAATATCTTTTTCAGTAAGTTGCTCCTGTTCATACTGCCGCCACTTCTTCCTTAAGTAACCATACCCTTTCGTTTCACGATAATCTTTGTCAAGATGCTTCATCGCTTCGCGTTCTTCTTGTGTCATTCGCTTAATCTCTTCGCGTTTCACGACCCAGATATCAGCCACCTGCTCTCGCCTGAAGAAATTCTCTTTCGCCATAATAAAAGCTAATTCTCGGTTTGGAGCAAGAAGGCTGAACTGGTGTTGAAGCGAAGAGGTATCTGTCTTTTTACTAAATACTTCATATACTTGATAGAAATTATTATCCGCTTCTCTCACGACTTATCACCTCGCTAAATTAAGTTGCTCTCTCTGACCAAGGGCTTCTCTCACCCACCTGTTTGTTTCATATGAATTTACTCGAAGAGCGAGACGTTCCTTCGATTTAGGACCGTGACCAGTTACGATGCGTTTGAATTCTTTCCAGTCCGGTTGAGCATATTGCCATTCAGATGTTTTGTCATCGAACATCAATGACTGATCGGGGACCGTTAACCCTAAAGCCCAAATCCGGGGAACATACTTTGATAGAAATTCCTGTCTTAGCTGTTCATTCGACTTTGTCCGGAGTCGATAGCGCATATTTTTGTCCTGGTTTGTATGTCCTGTTTCTACTTTTGACTTTGGACCAAAGAACATTAAAAGTGATGGCCACCAGCTATTAATCGCGTCCTGCAATAACTTCCTTTGCTCTTTCGTCCCTTCTGCAAGTGCCATGATAATACTCTCACCATGCTGAGCATGAAAGACTTCTTCTGCGCAAATTCGTTTTAACGCTCGGCCATAGGGACCATAAGACGTTCCAAGCATCATAGTTTGAGAAATAATCGCTGCACCATCAACAAGCCAGGCGATAATCCCAGCATCTCCCCATGTTGGTGCCTCCATATGAAAAACGTTATGAAATTTCAATTTCCCTGAAAAAAGATCCTGCATGATGTCTTCCCGATTTTTCCCTAGTGGCTCCATTAAATCTTCTGCTACTCTTAACAAAAGTTGGCCGTGCCCCATCTCATCCTGTACCTTTGCCATTATGGCAAGCTTCCGATGAAGCGTTGGCGCTTTTGGAACCCACTCTTTCTCTGGTAGTGCGCCCATAATTTCACTGATACCATGCATTGAAATCAAACGTATTAACGCTTCCCGATAGTCATCTGGCATCCAATCATCTGCTTCAATCTTGTCACCGTTATCAATACGCGCCATAAAATGTGCTAACTTTTCTTCTGACACACTCTCCATTTTACACACCACCTATATAACGTTTATTTAACGTCATTATATTTTATTGTCATATAAATATCAAATGTTTTCTGAAAATTAACCTAATATAAAAAGCCGACCCCCTATTGGATCGGCTTTCTCATCATGCTTTAAGTTGTTTCCGCAGTGCTTTTCTTAGGATCTTCCCCGTCGTATTCTTTGGCAGTTCTTCAATAAACTCTATAACCGTTGGACATTTATACTTCGCAAGGTGCTTTCTGCAATACTTCATTACATCTTCTTCTGTCATCGATTCGCTTGGCACTATAAATGCTTGTACAGCTTCTCCAAAATTAGGATCTGGAACACCTACAACTGCCGCTTCTACTATATCAGGATGCTGATACAATACTTCTTCCACTTCACGAGGGTAAACATTGTATCCTCCTACGATCACCATATCCTTTTTCCGGTCGACAATATAGAAATAGCCTTCTTCATCCATTTTGGCTAAATCACCTGTATACAACCAGCCATCTTTAATTGTCACTGCTGTATCCTCAGGCATTTTATAATAACCTTTCATAACGTTCGGTCCCTTAACTGCAAGTTCACCAACTTCTCCTGCTGGCAGCTCTTGCCCAAACTCATCAACTACCATATTCTCAACGTTCGTAATGTTCATGCCAATAGACCCAGCTTTACGCGGCCGATCAAGTGGATTGAAGCATGTAACAGGGGAAGCTTCTGATAGTCCATACCCTTCAGAAATGCGCACATTAAATTTCTCCTCGAAACGATGAAGAAGAGCGACTGGCAATGAAGAGCCTCCTGAAATGCAAATTCGAATATGTTGAAAATATTCAGCACGTCCATCTGGATACTGATAAAGGAAGTTATACATAGTTGGAACACCTGCGAAAATGGTTGCTTTGTATTTCTCAGCAACACGAAATACGTCTTGGGGACTGAACTTAGGAAGGATTAGAATGGTACCACCTGATATAAGAGGTGCATTCATTGAGACGGTCATACAGAACACATGGAACATAGGAAGAGCTGTAATCACTACATCCTGAGATGAGATTTGGAGATACGAACCAGTATCAGAAGCGTTACTAAATAAATTTTGATGTGTTAACATTGCTCCTTTTGGTTTGCCTGTTGTACCGGAAGTATAGAGAATAACAGCGAGGTCTTCCTCTTGAAGAGATATTTCAGGCAAGGGATTCCCATGATCCTGAACCATTAGTGTAAACGGTTTCATTTTTGTGTTAGAACTAACACTCTCTTCCGTTCCATTTCCTGCGTATGCAACAAGACTGATCTCAGGGAGTTGATGGGACATTTTTTCTACTAGAGGAAGAGCCTGTTCTAGCGTAATTACGGCTTTCACATCCCCATTCTGAAGTAAGTAACCAATCTCATCAGGGGTATAAATCGGATTAATTGGAAGAAGAACAGCACCCGCTCGCAGTGCTCCATAATAACCAATCAAAAACTCCGGTGAATTGCCGAGTATTAGCGCAACATGATCATCCTTTTGAATGCCCTCCGCAGCTAGATTAGCCGCAAACATCGAGACTTTATAGTCAAGCTGCTTGTATGAAACTGCATGATCCTCAAAAATGTAGGCCTGTTTATCTGGATAAATGGCTGCCGTCTCTGAAAGTTGCTGAGATAGATTCATTTGCTCTCCTCCTATATGAATGAGTAGTCATTCATTTTTAATTTTCTAAATATATTATATTGGAAGAAAATTTCTCTAGCAAGGGGAACACCACAAAGTTCATAATTTAAATCAACATTAAAAGAATAGGAGCTGGTCAACCAGCCCCTATTCTTTAGTAAAGTAGATGAATAAATTCCTCTTTTGTTATTTTACCGAAATAATAAGAAACCTCCACATCACGAAGGGCTTCTTCAAGTGATTTTGGTTCATAACGAACACCCGTTAGTCTTTCTTCAAGTTCTTTTACATCACCGACTCCAAAGAAATCCCCAAATATGGTAGCTTGTTCAATGTATCCCTTCTTGACTTCAAGTCGAACATCGATTGATCCGATTGGAAACCGTTTTGAATGCTGGATATTAAATTTAGGCGAACGACCATAATTCCAATCCCAATTCTTATATCGTTCATCTGCAATCTTATGAATAGCAGCCCAATCTTGATCTTGCAATGTATAAGAGGGTATATCATCTTTCCCTTCAAAGATGTATTGAAGAAGAGTTTGCTTAAATTCTTCTCGAGTCATTTCTTCATCCATATGCTCACTGATGTTTGTGACTCGGCTTCGAATCGATTTGATCCCCTTTGACTCAATTTTCTCTTTGTTCACCTTTAGTGCTTTAACAACATTTTCTAAATTCACATTAAACATAAGCGTCCCATGGCTGTACATACGCCCTTTTGTAGAAAATTGCGCGTTCCCGGAAATCTTCTTCCCATTCACCAGTAAATCATTCCGACCACTTAGCTCTGCATCAACACCTAGTTTTCCGAGCGCCTTCACGACCGGATCCGTAAATTTCTTATAGTTATGAAAACTGTTTCCGTCATCCTTCGTAATAATACTGAAACTCAAGTTTCCCTGATCATTGTAGACAGCTCCACCACCTGAGAGACGACGAATGACATCCACATCATTCTCTCTTATGTAGCTCGTATCAATTTGTTCAATCGTATTTTGGTTCTTCCCAACGATAACTGTTGGATTCATTGAGTAAAACAGTAGATACGTTTCATCAGGATCTAGTTCTTTCAAAATGTATTCCTCGATAGCCAAATTAATCCCGGCGTCCATTATATTCTCATTATCTATATAAAGCATAACCATACCTCCTGTTCATTCTACTTCTATTCTAATGAATTGTGGCAGAGGAATCAAAACCTGATACTTATGACACCCTGACCAAAGTACGAAAAATGAACAGACCTCTACCCTTTCCTCGTGTCCGCTATACGAATATTGTAAGCAAACGTACTTTGAGGAGGAGCAATATGAAAATCGTCTATTATGAAAAAGGTGACATCCCCGTCATCGTAGGAGCTTCAAACCTAAACTCAAGCCTCACAATCGAACAGATCAAATCAGAAGGCGAAAAAAAATCCAAAGAACTTGCCAGACTACTCGGCCGAGAAATCGGCTTCCTAATGGACATGAACGGAAAACTAGACTCAACCCTAGGGGAATAACGAAAAGCGGAAGTCCCCGTTTAGACCCGACAAGCGCTGGAAGCATTCAATTTGAACACGTCCTTTGTGTTCAGAGTGAATGCTGAAGCGACTCGAGGGGCTGGGGACTGCAGCTGGATCTTACGAAAAGCGGAGACGAGCGTTTAGAAACGGAGATATTGGAACCCTTGAACTAGAACACGCTTTTTGTGTTCTGGTGAAAGAGTGAAATATCAGAGTTTCTGCGAGTCGTAGCTGGATCATCGAAAAGCGGAAGTGGGCGGTTAGGATCGAAAAGCGCTGGAACTTTATCAAACGAACACGGTTTTTGTGTTCATTTGATAAAGTGAAGCGATCGAGATCCTGCCCACTGCAGCTAGATCTACGAAAAGCGGAAGACGAGCGTTTAGAAACGACGAGATATTGGAACCCTTGAACTAGAACACGCTCTTTTGTGTTCTGAGTGAAAGAGTGAAATGATCGAGAGTTTCTGCGAGACTGTAGCTAGATCTACGAAAAGCGGAAGTCCCCATTTAGACCCGACAAGCGCTGAACCCGTACAAAATAAAAAAGCCAGAAGGAGAATGTACTTTATACTCCTTCTGGCCATTTTTTATTAGGAATCCTGCGAACTCCAAACTAATCCTGTAGATGCGAGCAATACTTCCCCATCAAAATGATTTGTTGCATCTATCTCTAACTCAGTCAATTCTCCGAAATGAGGCAGATGCGTTAAAATAAGAGTTGATACATTTGCTGATTTAGCAATTTTTGCTGCATCTGTACTATTCATATGCCCCATACTAGAGCCATCCATATGACTATAAAGATTACATTCTGAAATAAGCAGATCAGCTCCAGCTGCGAAAGTTTCAAATTCTTCTATATAGCTAGAATCTGCTGTAAACACCATAGTATGCTCTCCATCAGTTATGCGCATGGCATAACAAATAACCGGATGCTTTGTCTTTTGAAAGGTAATAGAAAATGGTCCTAGTTCTAAGAGATCTTCTTCCCTATATGGTCTTGCTTCTGTATAAGGTTGATGATTCAAGCTTTCAAACCCCGCTTCATCATAAGGGTGACCATAAATCGGGAGAACTGGTAGCTCTGTACCGATTTTCGATTGAATGAGGCGTCCATGGTAGAGAACACCTGTATCCGCAATGTGATCTGGATGATAGTGGCTGATGATCACGCTATCCAGGTTTTCTACAGGTAGATAATGCTGAAGCTGTGATAGCACACCACTCCCACAATCGATTAGCAAATTGTAACCTTCGCGCTGTACAAGATATCCCGCACTTGCTTCTCCAGCTTTAGGGTAACCTCCCCATGGACCTAAAACAGTTACTTTCATAACGATTCCCTCCCCTTCTTTTTCTCTAATAAAGCGCGAGCTGTAAAATGATCCGTCACGAGAATATTAGCAAACCCACCTTGCAATGCTCCATAGACTGCTTCCACTTTCTTTGGACCCCCTGCAGCTAAAATGGATTTCTCCTTCTTTGACAGCTCTTCAAGATCGATACCTATTGTCCGATCATTTAATTCCTTGTGTATCAGATTTCCTGTTTCATCAAAAAAACGCGAACAAATTTCACCAACTGATTTCGAATGAATCGCTTCAAGCTCTTGATAGGATACATATTCTGCCTGAACAATAACGGAATCGTTAGTTGGGATACCAACACTATAAAGAGCGATGTTTGCATTACGGCCCATATCAAGAACCTTTCGAATGTGCCTGTCTTCCTCCATCGTTTGTTTAACAAGAAGATGATCAACAATCGCTGGAACTGGTAAGAAATGACTCGTTGCATGGAAAGCACGACTAAGCATTTGTATCACTTCGTATGCATAGGTATTGGTTTCTGAATAGCTGATGCCTCCATTTAATTGAACGACCGATACATTCTTAAGGAGCTTATGACGGAGGTTTTTTCCTAACTCGTTTAAAGTCGTTCCCCACGAAACACCAATCAAATCGTTGTCCTGAACTGTGGCATTTAGATAGTCCGCTGCTACTTTTCCAATATGCTTTTTCACAGTATCGTCTTCGTATTGTGGTACGATCGCTACTTTTGCATCTAGAAGTCCAAAGGCATCTGCCAGTTCTGAAGCGAGCATATACACATCTTGTGAAGGATCATGGATCTTAATCTCTACAACACCTTCCGCTTTAGCCTGCTTTAGTAAACGAGAAACAGTTGGTCTTGAAACAGATAGCTTCTTGGCTATTTCCTGCTGACTATAATCCAATTGATAGTACAAACGAGCTGCTTCTACTACCTTAGCGAGTTTATCTTTATCCATAGCAACACCTATATATTAAATTATTTAATTGCTTTTTAAAGTAAGAAAAAGGCTTCCAGAAAGACCTTTTACGCCTTCTGAAAGCCTCCCACTCTCATATGTTCCTCCTATAAAGGAGGCAACAAGCAAAACTTCATTTTAAAGAAGTTTCATTATTTTATTTTGATAGCATCGCTTTAACTTTGTTTACAACATTCTCTGCAGTAAAGCCAAATTCTTTGATGACCGTATCACCAGGTGCTGAAGCTCCGAAGCGATTGATTGCAAGGGTATCACCTTTTTGACCAACATATCTATCCCAGCCAAATGATACGCCCATTTCAATTCCAAGACGAGCTGTTACATGATCAGGCAATACGCTTTGCTTGTAGTCAGCAGATTGTTTGTCAAAACGATCCCAGCTTGGCATGCTGACAACTGAAGCAGAGATACCTTCTTTTTCAAGAAGCTCTTGTGCTTCAACAGCAAGACCAACTTCAGATCCAGATGCTAGTAGAATCGCTTCAGCATTATCTCCGCCTGCAACTACATAAGCACCGCGCTTAACGCCTTCGTAAGCCTGTTCATGTGAATCTGTCACAACTGGTAAGTTCTGACGAGAAAGTACAAGTGCTGTTGGGTGATCAGTTGCTTCAACAGAAAGCTTCCATGCAGCTGCTGTTTCATTACCATCAGCTGGACGGATCACTGATAGTCCTGGCATTGCACGAAGTGAAGAAAGTTGTTCAACAGGTTCATGAGTCGGACCATCTTCCCCTACAGCAACACTGTCATGAGTAAATACGTAAGTTACAGGTACACCCATTAATGCAGAAAGACGAAGTGCTGGGCGAAGGTAATCAGAGAATACGAAGAACGTTGCGCCAAAGATGCGAAGACCTTTGTGAAGAGCGATTCCGTTCATAGCTGCTGCCATTCCGAATTCACGAACTCCGAACCAGATGTTGCGTCCACTGTAATCCGCAGGTGAGAAGTCCTGCTCGTCTTTTAACATTGTTTTGTTAGAAGAGGCAAGGTCAGCAGACCCACCAAAGATTTGCTTGTTGTTTTTTGCAATTGCATTTAGAACTTCGCCTGATGCTGCACGAGATGCTGTGCTCGTTCCTTTTTCATAAGAAGGAATTTCGCTGTCCCAGCCTTCAGGAAGTTCATTATTAAGAGCAGCAGTTAATTGCTTAGCTAGCTCAGGATATTGTGCTTCATATTTCTCGAAAAGTTCGTTCCATTCCTGCTCTTTCTTGCTTCCAGCTTCTTTGATTTCAGCAAATTGGCCTTTCACTTCTTCAGGAACGTAGAAATCTTCTTCAAATGTCCATTGATAGTTTTCTTTTACAAGTGCAATTTCATCTTTACCAAGAGGAGCACCGTGAGAAGTGTTTTTGCCACCTTTGTTAGGTGAACCATAACCAATTGTTGTTTTCACTTCAATTAGCGTTGGTTGCTCTGTATTGTTTCTCGCTTGTTTAAGTGCATCAGCGATCGTTTCCATATCATTACCATCTTCAACACGGATCACTTGCCAGCCATACGCTTCGTAACGTTGTTGAACGTTTTCTGAGAAGGACTGATCAAGATCTCCATCAAGAGAGATATCGTTGGAATCGTACATCACGATGAGACGACCAAGTTTAAGATGTGCAGCTAGTGAAGCAGATTCTGAAGAAACTCCCTCCATTAAATCGCCATCACCACAAATGCTATAAGTGTAATGATCAATAACGTTGAAGTCATCTCGGTTATACGTTGCTGCAAGATGACGTTCAGCCATTGCCATACCAGTAGCCATCGCAAGTCCTTGACCAAGTGGTCCAGTTGTTGCGTCAACTCCAGGAGTCTCACCGTATTCAGGGTGTCCTGGTGTATTACTACCCCACTGACGGAATGATTTAAGATCTTCCATCGTTACATCATAGCCGAACAAGTGTAGCATGCTGTATAGAAGAGCAGAACCGTGCCCTGCTGAAAGAACAAAGCGATCACGGTTAAACCAGTCTGGATTTGATGGATTGTGATTCATAAACTGACTCCAAAGCGTGTAAGCCATTGGCGCAGCTCCCATCGGCATACCTGGGTGTCCTGAGTTTGCTTTCTCAACCGCATCGATTGCTAACGTACGAATCGTGTTAACAGCAAGTGAATCCATTTGAGTCGTTGTCATATGTATACACTCCTTTTTTTATATTGAAATTTAGTAAAAACGCTTTTGAACAAATGTACATCTGCTATTATACATCACTAGTTCAAAAAGAAAAAGGATACCGATCACTTTTCATGTAAATTCTTTTCCTCCAAATTATCTTCCCTCTAAAGGTAGGATTCAATCCTTCTAAAAACGATAAAACACTAAACCAATTAAAGAAAAGCGCGGGCAGTTTAGCGTTATTCTAAAACAAATACACTTTCACTTCATATGGTCGCAAGGTAGACTGTTTCTCCAACTGTTGCCCGGGATCTGCATAGTTATGAACAAGTAACTTTCCGCCACTTAACTCGTCAGGTATCTTCATTTCACATGTTTCTTGAGAGAAGTTCGCAGCCAGTAGTAAAGTTGTTCCCTCATAGCTTCTCGTGTACACAAATAAATTTTCATCCTCTTCCAGGAGCATCCGATAATCCCCGTGGATTATTACTGGATGTTCTTTTCGAAGACGAATCAAGTTTTTATAGAAGTAGAACACCGAATCTTCGTCACTTAATGCTTTTCTCGCATTGATATCCCGATAATTCGTATTAACCTTAAGCCAGGGAGTTCCCGTCGTAAATCCAGCATTCTCTTCATCTGACCATTGCATTGGTGTTCGTGCATTGTCACGTCCTTTTTTATGAATAGCCTCTAGGACTTTCTCCGACTTTTCCCCTTTTTCATGAACCTGTTCGTGATACATATTTAGTGTTTCAATATCTTCATAGTCATCGATTGAATCAAAATAGACATTGGTCATCCCTAGCTCCTGCCCCTGGTATACGTATGGGGTTCCTTGAAGGAAGTGAAGCCAGGCAGCAAGCATTTTTGCCGATTCCACTCGATACGTTTGATCATCACCAAATACAGAAACAGATCGAGGCTGATCATGATTTTCCATGTATAAACTATTCCAGCCAGTCCCATGTAGTTCAGTTTGCCATTTAGAAATAATTCTTTTTAATTCCGATAGTCGCCACGGCTTCTGATCCCATTTGCCTCCAGGACCACTAGTGACATCCATATGTTCAAATTGAAATAGCATATTAACGATGCCATTTTCTTCGTTCGTATATTGCTTACCATCCTCAGGTGTGGCCATCGGCATCTCACCTACAGTCATTGCATCATAGTGACGAAGAACCTTCTCATTCATTTCAGTCATGTATTCAACAAACTTAGGACCATTAACAAAATAATCACCACCCCACTGATAGTTCTCAGGCGAAGTTATCTCTGCATTAGGAAGCCCAGGAGTTTTGGAGATTAAGTTAATAACGTCCATCCGGAATCCATCTGCACCCTTATCGAGCCAAAACTTCATTAAATCATAAATTTCCTCTCGAAGCGTCGGGTTTTCCCAATTCAAGTCAGGCTGTTTTTTTGAGAACAGATGTAGAAAATATTCATCACTGGTTTCGTCATATTCCCAGGCAGAACCACCAAAGATGGATCCCCAATTATTTGGTGGCTGTCCTTCACTGCCAGAACGCCAAATATAATAATCGCGATATGGATTATCTTTAGCTTTTCTTGATTCAGTAAACCAGGAATGTTCATCGGAGGAATGATTAACAACAAGATCCATTACTAGACGGATCCCTCTTCTATGCATACCATCAAGCATTTCTTCCCAATCTTCCATCGTGCCGAACTCATCCATTATGCTTCTATAGTCGCTAATATCATATCCATTATCATCATTCGGTGATTTATATACTGGCGACAACCAGACAACATCAATGCCAAGTTCTTTAAGGTAATCTAATTTTTCCGTAATTCCTTTTATATCTCCAACGCCATCACCATTGCTGTCATTGAAACTTCTTGGATAAATTTGATAAACAACACTTTCTTTCCACCACTGCCTAGTCATGTGGTCCCCTCCTCGCTTCTCCAAATCCTCAATCTAACAAAATGCGCAACCGTTTTCATAAATCATTATAATAGAGTTTAGAATGAAGTACAATTCCTAGAGACTCATCCTGGATCTTACTTCACAATTCAAGTACTTTCATAAATATAACAAAAGTTGATATAATGTAACCTATCTATACTTACTTCCGAATTAAGGAAGTACGTCGAGAGGAGATCGTAACGACTATGAGTATCATTTCAGTTAAAGATTTAAAGAAGTCATTTGGAGACCTTGAAGTATTGAAGAATATTAATACTGATGTAAAAGAGAAAGAAGTTGTATGCGTGGTAGGGCCTTCAGGATCAGGGAAAAGTACCTTCCTACGCTGTTTAAATAAACTAGAAGAAATTACAGGTGGCAGTGTGGTTATTAATGGACACGATATTGCAGATCCCAAAACGAATATTAACAAAGTTCGTCAGGATGTTGGGATGGTTTTTCAACACTTCAACCTCTTTCCACATAAAACCGTACTGGAAAACATTATGCTTGCTCCAGTGAAAGTAAAAGGAGAAAACAAGGGTAGCTCGGCTAAAAAAGCGCAGGTTCTTCTAGAGAAAGTCGGCCTTAAGGATAAAGCAAACAACTACCCTGGAGAACTTTCAGGTGGTCAAAAACAACGTGTTGCGATCGCACGCGCGCTCGCAATGGAACCAAGTGTGATGCTTTTTGACGAGCCTACTTCAGCGCTTGACCCCGAGATGATTGGTGAAGTACTAGAAGTAATGAAACAGCTCGCAAAAGAAGGGATGACAATGGTCGTTGTTACACACGAAATGGGGTTCGCTCGTGAAGTCGGTGATCGTGTCATCTTCATGGATGGGGGTTACATTGTTGAAGAGAATGTCCCTGAAGAACTTTTTTCCAATCCTCAAAACGAACGCACAAAAGCCTTCTTGAGTAAAATACTATAACAAAGCGTGCAGGGTTTCCCCTGCACGCTTTGTTAATATGACGAGCTCTTACATTGTCCTCATAACTAGGAAATAGCTAGTCGTTCCCCCGTCCTAAACGTACTTTTCATTATCGATTACATCAAATATTTTCCTGGATTCAAATAAATCAACAACTTTGTTCAACCATTCATAATACCCTAGAGCATATGACATTTTATCTAAATCTTCTTCAGCCTTTCGTTTATCCTCTTCAGCGATCTCCTCTTCAAGAACGCCCATTAATTCAGCAATTGACTCTTTACATGCATCCCGATTCATTTCAATTCCTTTGCGCCAATGAATACAGAAAAAGTCTGTAAAAGTTTGATACCAATCTGACTTCACCTCGTAAAGATCCTTCCGCTCGCCTTTTCTCCAAACTTTTTCAACCATGTTTAGGTCGATCAATGTTCGAACACCGGTCGACATACTTGTTTTACTCATTTGAAGTTTATCTTTCATTTCATCAAGCGTCATTGGATCTTTTTCGAAAAACATCGCACCGTATAATCTCCCAACAGAAGGCGTCACGCTATAGATGTCCATGTTTTTAGAGATTGACTCGATCACTCGCTCTCTAGCATTCTCAACTCTATCATCTTCCAAACTATACACCTACTTTTTCTATCATTTGTCATTTCATAGTTTAGTGTTAACCAGACAAATTGTAAAGTTCACCTGCGATGCTTGTAGTATTTTGTAGCATTTTGGAACATACTTAAGCATATAGCCATTTAGTTTGTACAGTTTTTTCTGTATGTACTGAATTACCTTAATTTGAGCTCTCACGCCATTTGTAGGATGAAGTACCTAAACCCTATACTTAATAGGTCGGTAAAAAATGACTAGTAAATGACTGATTATCGTAAATTTCGACATATTTCAGTGATTTTTGTAACATTAACCGTTGAAATTTATTAATAAAGGCAGAGGTGAAAATATGGAAAAAGCCAAAATTACTGTAAAAGATGTAACAAAAGTATTTGGCAAATCGCCCAAACAGGCAGTTAAACTGTTGGATCAGGGCAAATCAAAAAATGAAATACTTAAAGAAACAGGGATGACTGTCGGTGTAAATCGCGCAAGTTTTGATGTCTATCCCGGTGAAATCTTTGTTATCATGGGGCTTTCCGGAAGTGGTAAATCGACGCTAGTCCGATTACTCAATCGCTTAATTGAGCCTACATCCGGTCAGGTTCTCATTGATGATGAAGATATCGTCAGGATGAAACCTGAGCAACTTCGCGAAGTAAGGCGAAAAAAGCTCAGCATGGTATTTCAACGCTTTGCACTTTTCCCACATCGTACCGTTCTTGAAAACACTGAATATGGACTTGAAGTGCAAAACATCGGAAAAGAAAACCGTTCGAAGAAAGCTCAGGAGTCACTTGAGCTTGTTGGTTTGAAAGGGTATGAGCACAGCTATCCTGCAGAACTAAGTGGTGGTATGCAACAGCGTGTTGGTCTTGCACGAGCTCTTGCAAATGATCCTGATGTTCTTCTAATGGATGAAGCTTTTAGTGCACTGGATCCACTGATCCGTAAAGACATGCAGGATGAACTCCTTGAACTTCAAGAATCAATGGAGAAAACCATCGTCTTTATTACACATGACCTCGATGAAGCACTTCGTATCGGAGATCGCATCGCATTGATGAAAGATGGTTCCATCGTTCAAATTGGTTCTCCAGAAGAAATCATGACGAATCCTGCCAACGACTACGTTGAGCGCTTTGTTGAGGATGTTGACCTTTCTAAAGTGTTAACAGCTTCCCATGTGATGAAGCGAGCGGAAACATTAAGAGCTGATCGAGGACCTCGTGTTGCTCTCGAACTTATGAGAGAGCAGAAGTTATCCAGCCTTTATATTGTTGATAAAAAGAAGAAGCTTCTTGGAGCTATTACAGCAGATGCTACAGCGAAAGCCATCGAAGAGAAGAAAGAAATCAACGATATATTGATTACAGACCTTCCTACTGTAGCACCAGAGACTTTATTAACGGATATGTTTGTAAAAATGGCTGACTCTTCTCTTCCTTTACCAGTTGTTGATGAAAACGAGAAATTTAAAGGCATTATCGTACGAGGGGCAGTTATTGGAGCACTCGCAGGTCACGAGACTGAATCATCGAAAGGCGAGGTGAACTAAATGCAGTTATTTCCTAAAATCCCTTTAGCTGATTGGGTCGACACAATTGTTGATATACTAACAGACAATCTTGAGCCTGTTTTTGATGGCATCACTTCCGGAATTGATTGGTTTGTAGAAGGAATCGTTTCTATTTTAGGTTTTCCACCAGCGTTAGTCCTTATTGCCATTTTCACACTCCTGGCATGGTGGTCAAGTCGATGGCCAGTTGCGTTATTTACTTTGCTTGGACTTTTGTTAATTGACAATCTCGGTTATTGGGATCCGACAATTCAAACGTTGGCTCTTGTATTAACCTCGGTCATTATATCCATTATTCTCGGTGTACCACTAGGAATTTGGGCCTCACAAAGTGACCGAGTGAGAGGCATAATTACACCAATTTTGGACTTCATGCAGACGATGCCAGCATTTGTTTATTTGATACCAGCGATTCTCTTCTTTGGTATTGGAATGGTACCCGGCATCATAGCATCTGTTATTTTCGCGATGCCTCCTACAATTCGTCTTACGAATCTTGGAATACGTCAGGTACCTGAAGATTTAATTGAAGCATCTAATGCATTTGGATCTACTACGAAGCAAAAGTTGTTTAAAATACAACTGCCACTCGCAACTCAAACGATCATGGCGGGAATTAATCAGAGCATCATGCTTTCCCTATCGATGGTCGTTATCGCATCTCTAGTAGGTGCACCTGGTCTCGGAGCAGACGTTTATCGTGCTGTAACGCAGATCAAGGTTGGAATAGGTTTTGAAGCTGGTCTTGCAATTGTTATTCTTGCAATCATGCTTGACCGGATTTCTCAAAATATAGGTAAATCAAAAAATTAAGGGGGCATTACATGTTTAACTTAAAAAAGAGTTTAACAGGGCTAGTATTATTTATGTCGCTTACATTGATTCTTGCTGCTTGCGGCGGGAACAATAGCGGAGACAGCAGCGAAGGTTCTAGCGATAGCGGATCTTCAGTTGGAGAAGCAGTAGATTATGAAATCGTCGGTATCGAACCAGGTGCAGGCATTATGAAAGCTACAACATCTGCACTTGATGAGTACGATAGCCTTAAAGGTTGGGAATTAATCGAATCTTCATCTGCAGCAATGGCTGCAGAACTTGGTAAAGCAATTGATGATGAAGAACCTATCATCGTGACTGGATGGACTCCACACTGGATGTTCGCGAAATACGATCTTAAATATTTAGACGATCCAAAAGGTCTTTATGGTGAAGAAGAAAACATCGAAACCTTTGCTCGTCAGGGTCTAAAGGACGATCAGCCTTCTGCACATACAGTTCTTGATCAGTTCCACTGGACTCCTGAAGATATGAGTGATGTAATGGTTGAAATTCAAGAAGGCGCTAAGCCTGAAGAAGCTGCTCAAAACTGGGTAGACGAACATTCGGATATGGTTGATGAATGGACAAAAGGTGCTGACGATGTGGACGGTGAAGAAATTTCACTTGCATACGTAGCATGGGATTCTGAAATCGCAAGTACGAACGTGGTCGCTAAAGTTCTTGAAAGCAAGGGCTATAACGTCAAATTAACACAGCTTGATGCAGCTTCAATGTTTATCGCTGTATCTGAAGGTGATGCTGATGCAATGGTAGCTGGATGGCTTCCAATCACACACGCTGACCTTCTAGATGAATATGGTGACAAAATGGAACGTCTTGGACCAAACCTTGAAGGTGCGAAAACAGGACTTGTTGTTCCATCTTATGTTGAAGCAGATTCTATCGAAGATTTAAAGCCAGCTGAATAAAGTACGAAAACGCCTGATCTTGGATCAGGCGTTTTTTTCATTCCTATGAATCAAATAGTTCCTCTCTAAAAAGCACATTACCATGTTATATGAGAGCAAATTAAAAAGCCAAGAATGTTGATTTAACAGCATTCTTGGCTCTTACTTTTATCAGGATTTCGTCTAAAAAAGTTGCGTTACGAAAAGCCTCTTCTATCCATCATTAATCAATAAGACCTTTCTCTTTCAAAAATTCCACAGCTACATCTTCTGGCTCTTCGCCATCCATATCAACCTTCGCATTCATCTCAGACATTTCCTCTTCTGAAATACTGCCTGCAAAATCATTCACAACTTTCTTAAGATCTGGATGTGAATCTAAAACTTCTTGTCTCACGATCGGTGCTGCATAATATGGTGGGAAGAACTGCTTATCATCCTTAGTTGTCGCAAGGTCAAACCGTGCAATTCGTCCATCTGTCGTAAAGGCAGGAATCACATCGACTTCGCCTTCATTTAATGCATCGTACATGATATTAGGATCGAGACTCACTTCATCTTTGAATTTAAATCCGTACTCTTCTACAAGCGCATCATAACCATCTTCTCGTTCGTAGAATGGATGTGGTCCACCAAACACCAAGTCTTTGGATGCAGGAATAATGTCCGAAAATGTCTCTGCATTTAACTTTTTGTTTGTTTCCTGAGTCATAGCAAGCGTATAGCCATTTTCAAATCCAAGTGGCTCTAACCAAACGAGATTAAATTCATCTTTGTATCCTTTTTTCACACGTTCAAAAATCTCATCTGCAGATTCATCTGAGTTAGCACTTTCTTTTAGGACTGCCTCAAGACCTGTTCCTGTATATTCAACATACATGTCAATATCGCCATCAATCATCGCCTGTTGAAGAATGTTTACCTCACCGACTCCAGCATCTACTTCCACTTCATAATCACTATTTGCCTTTATGTATTCAGCAAGCAAGTGTGGCAAGATATATTGTTCCGTCCACGGCTTTCCTGAAATAACGATCGGGTCACTTTCTTCACTACCACTGTCTCCTCCACATGCAGCAAGAACCATGACAACTCCGAGCAATAGCATGATCATTCTTTTCAATCGAATCTCTCCCTTTATTTTTTTGCTTTAACCCCTTTAGGAGTTGCCGCATTTTCTAATAATTTCAAAATCAAGTCAAACCCAAGTGCCAATATGGTTGCAGGTAATGCACCAGCCAGCACAAGTTCATCTTTATTCGACGTAAGACCGCGATAAATGATATCGCCTAGACCACCTGCACCAACAAACGTTGCGAGTGTTGCAACCCCGATTGTTAAAACTGTCGCTGTCCGCACTCCCGCCATGATAACTGGTAAAGATAGTGGCACTTCAATTTTCATCAGAATTTGCAGATCTGTCATTCCCATTCCTCTACCTGCCTCTATCGAAGACTGATCAACTGAAGTAATACCAGTATAAGTGTTTCGTAAAATTGGAAGAAGAGCATAAACCGTCAAAGCAATAATCGCCGTTACATTACCGATCCCAAGAAAAGGTATTAGAAAACCAAAAAGTGCAAGACTCGGGACTGTTTGGAAAATCGCTGATATAGCGATAAATGGTTCAGCAAGCTTCTTTCGCCGCGAAATAAAAATACCAAGTGGAACCGAAATTAATATCGCAATCACTATCGAGATAAATGATAGGAAGAGGTGCTCCTGAAGTGCGACGAATATATCGTCCCAGCGACTCTGAACCGTATCAATGAACAGGACAAAAAAGTTTTCTTCATTCATTCAGTGCACCCTCCTCTCTTTGACTATGCTGCTCAAGTCCAGCTAAACCTCGCATCATACTACTTCTCGTCACTAATCCGGTGAGTTTCTCACCCTCTACCACAGGTATACTGATCGGCTTCATTTCTGCGAAGCGTTTTGCAATCTCGGGATAGAGCGTATTCACCTGAATTGGTTGAATCTCTTCAATTACATCAATCATTTGTTTTGAATCGTCATCATAATGTTTTTGGACTTGATCAAGCGTTACGACACCTTTGTACTCCCGATTGGGTCCAGTAACAACCAGACTATCCACTCGCTCTGATTTCATTAATCGAAATGCTTCAGCAAGACCACGACTTTCTTTAACAGTCGCAACTTTTTCAATCATTAAATCGAATGCTGATGGAGTATGTCCTTTTGCCATTCGTTCATCACCTATAAAATCACGAACGAAATCATTTTTAGGGTGACGAAGCAAACGATCTGGCGTATCAAGTTGAAGAATTTCGCCATCTTTCATAATAGCAATCCGATCAGCAATCTTCATTGCTTCATCCATATCATGCGTCACAAAAACAATCGTTTTCTGAATATTCTTCTGTAACTTCACTAGCTCATCCTGAAGTTGTTCTCGACTGATTGGATCAAGCGCACTGAACGGCTCATCCATCAGAATGATTGGCGGCTCTGCTGCAAGAGCACGAATAACACCAACTCTCTGTTGTTGTCCTCCACTCAATTCAAGAGGATAGCGTGATCGATATACAGAAGGTTCCAGACCTACTAAATGAAGCATTTCATCGACGCGCTTTTCTATCTTTTGTTTGTCCCATTTCTTCAATTTAGGGATTAACCCAATGTTCTCTGCAATTGTCATATGTGGTAGAAGACCGATCTGCTGGATCACATAACCGATGCTCCTTCTCAACTCAACAGGATCCTGCTCTGAAATGGACTTTCCATCAATACTAATCTGACCTCCACTTGGCTCAATCAGTCGATTTATCATTTTCATCGTTGTCGTTTTGCCACAGCCACTTGGACCAATCAGCGTTAAAAGCTCGCCTTTTTCAATATGTAAATTAATATCCTTCAAGGCTTCAGTACCATCAGCAAATTTTTTGCTTACATGCTCGAACGTAATCATTCTATCGCTTCTCCTGCCTCCCTATAAATCCATAACTGCATTATATTTACCCGATTCTAGAATACAATTAAACCAATTAACACACATTACCGCAACTTTATTACTATTACTGTATCGTTTTTCCATTTAAATTTCAAAGAAAGAAGCCTTCTCAGTATATTGAGAAGGCTTCTAATTTATTTACTAATTAACTTCGTTAGCTTATATGGTTGATTTCTCAATTTCCAGCTCATTAATGTCAAAAAATCGAGGGATTATCACTACTAACTAAAAGAGACTATTCATTCAACGCTGGTTCAAATCCTTGTTTCTTTCGTTTTTTTATTTGTACAAAGAAGAACGCAATCGTTCCAACAGCAAAGATTCCAATAAATGCTAGCAGAACATAGACATTTTGCCACATGAAGTCAAAATCACCGCTTGAAATAACTGCTTTAAATCCTGCAACCGTATAAGTCATTGGTAGCCAAGTATTAAAAACTTGTAACCCTTCTGGCACTAATTCAATCGGGAATGTTCCAGCACTAGTCGTTAACTGTAAAATCAAGATGATAATAGCGACAAAGCGACCGGGATCACCAAGTGTTGTAACGAAGAATTGAATCAATGTCATATATACCAAACTTGATATGACCGAGAATAACAGGAAGAGCGGCACACTTTGCACTTCGATGCCAAGTCCATATAATAGAACGGCATCAGAAACAAGCGCTTGAATCACCCCTACCGACAAGAGAATGCCATACTTACTTAAAAACCATCCAATTGCAGTACGTGGACTTCCAGCTGGATCTCTTAACGGGAATACGATCGACATAAGAAGTGCTCCAACAAAGAGACCAAGCGACAGGAAGTAAGGTGCAAAACCAGTTCCGTAGTTTGGTACCGAAGAAACTGCTTTCGTATCAACGTTGACGGGATCAGCAAACATATTATACGTTTCGTCATCCGCTTTCGTATTCGCTGTTTCTTCAGCTGCTTCGCCAAGTTTATCACGAAGCTCAGCCGAACCATCGGTTAATTTTTGTGCGCCATTGTCCAACTCTTTAGATCCGTCAGCTAATTGTCCTGCTCCTGAAGAGAGTTCTGAAGAACCTCCTTCAAGTTCTGTCAGCCCATTAGCCAGGTCTCTTGATCCAGTTGTTAATTTATTCATACCAGAATTAAGCTGACCGACTTGCTCAATCATTGAGTTCCATCCAGATGCAACTTCGGTGTTACCATTCGCTACCTGGATAGCACCATCATGTAGTTGATCGACACTCGCGTTCGCCTGGTTCAACCTATCTCCAAATTTGACTAGCCCATTCTCAAGTGCTCCTTGTCCGTCGTAAAGTGCTTTAGCACCGGCAGCTAATTTTTGTTGCCCTTGTAGAAGTGCACTTACTTGTGAAGAAGTACCAGACAACTCTTTAGATAAGGATGAAAAGGTCGTTGCTACTTCACCAACTGATTTTGCTGCCGTTCCCGATTTCTCAGCGATCGGTTTCAGTTGACTAATTAACGCTTGTTTTTGTTCATCTGTGTATTGATCACTTCCTTGAATGGAATCAATAACACCTTGAAGCTCCTTAGGAACAGCTGAGGCATTTGTTACACCACTTGTTAAGGATTGTTTCAAACCCTCCGTATCAATATCAGGTAATGAGCTTGATTCCATTGCAGCTACTGATTGATTAAGTCCGTCCATTAATTGCTTTGCTCCAGCTTTGCTGTCTTGAACACCGGATAGCAGTGACTCCTGTCCTGCTTTGAATTGACCCATACCATCATCAAGCTTACCAATACCATTACTAACTTGATTTGCTCCATCAGCTAACTGATTAATTTCAGGTTGCTTTTGTTTCAACCCTTCCAATAAATCATTTGATCCCTTAGCAGCTTTACTTACACCACTCGCAAGATCAATTGCCCCACTCTCTGCACTGCTAAGTCCATTCGTTAATTCAATTGACCCATCATTAAGAACTGCCAGATTATCTTTTAATTGTTTCGTTCCATCTTTTAGCTCAGAGGAACCATCTGCAATTTCTCCAGCTCCGTCAGTTGCATCAGACAATCCATCTGCAATCTCGCTGAATTTATCAAAAACGAGCTCACTATAATTTTCAGTGATATTCTTAGCAATTTGAGATTTTATCTCACTAACAGCTGTACCACCTATTTGACCCGCTAGAAAATTAAAACTTTCGTTTGGCACATATTCAAGATTTAATTTATCTGGATGTTCATCAAGAACAGTCGTGGATTTCTCAGAAAAGTTCTCCGGGATTTGAATTTTCATATAATAGGTTTGATCTTCAAGACCTTTATTTGCTTCATTCTCATCTACGAAGTCCCATTGGAACTGAGGATCATCTTTCAGCTTATCAACGAGCTCGTTCCCTATTTCCAAATGCTCGCCTTCGAAATCAGCACCACTGTCACTGTTCACAACTGCTACAGGAATTTGGTCGAGATTTTCATAAGGATCCCAGAAAGCCCAAAGAAACATTCCACTATACAACACCGGAATAAACAAGACGGCAATAACCGGGATGAGTATTTTTTTGTTCTTAAGCAATGACGCCCATTCTGAGCGAAATAGCCTTGATGATTTTTTCATGTTTTTCCTCCTGTCTAATTGACCGTTTTTCTCATTTGGTCATTTTGAAGCAAAAAAAAGAGATCAATTACTTTATGACAAAACTACTAACTGACCATTTTATGATATTAGTCATTTTTTCTACAAGAAGTAATATAACACCCTTTTTTCTGAATAGCAATAGTAAACCACTATGTTTTTCACTAGAGCTATTCTGCTTTTATCCCACTTATCATGTAAAATTCAAAATGGTTGGCAATCTCCTCTTTCCCAAGTGATTCATGTGCTTTTTCCCAATCAAATATAAGAGCGATATACATTTTGAACATGAGAAAAGCAGTAAGTGATGGATCGCATTCCTTCACTTCTCCATTCCCAATCCCTCGTTTAATTTCCTGCTCAAGAAAGAACAAAATCGCTTTTTCTACGAGTTCTAGAGCATCAATCGCTGCTGGTGTGCCGATTTCACGCACTTCTTGTGACAGCTTAATAGCAAGCTGGTGCTGCTTCCGATGTTCTAGAACACTATACAGAGCACGATGCAAGTTTTCGAAGAACGTATCTTCTTTACTGATCGATATTTCAGCAAGGTCTTTCATCTCTTTAACCATTTCACTTACAATTTCATTAAAAAGTTCTTCTTTATTTTTAAAAAAAGTATAAATTGTTCCTTTACCTACATTCGCAATTTTCGCTACTTGTTCCATCGTTGTTGCTTTGTATCCAAACATCGAAAAAGATTTTTCAGCTGCTTCTAAGATGCTTTTTCTACGATTAAATGTCATCTTTCTCCCCCCACTTATTTAATCATCGGCAACGTAACCGTTACGGTCGTTCCGACTCCCTTTGTACTTACGTAATGGACTTTACCTCCAATGTTTCGAATAAGTCTATTCGTAATCATTGTGCCAAGTCCAGTTCCTTTCGACTTTGTCGTATAAAAAGGCAGTCCGATCTTCTCGAGCTCTTCCTCATTCATCCCAGCCCCATTATCTCGAATAACGATATTTACCGTACCTCTTTTAGTACCACTTTGCAAAGAAATGAGAATGACACCTTCTTCTTCAATCGATTCAATGGCATTTTTGATTAAGTTGATTAAGCATTGTTTCAACTCTTGTGGATTACCTAAAATCTCGAAATTCCCTTTTTCTTCATACTTTAACTCAACCGCATGATAGGAAGCCAATACTTCGGTTAAATCTGTCGTGTCTTTCACAACCTTATTTAGATGAACGCCTACATAATCTTCTTTCGAAGGTCTGATCAGCATGAGATAGTCTGTGATGATCTTATTAGTACGATCGATTTCCTCAATCATGAGTGGAGCATAGTTTTTGACCTTAGGATCAGATGTGTCAGTTGATATAAATTGAACAAGTCCCCTAACTGTTGTAAGTGGATTTCGAATTTCATGAGCAATCGCAGCAGCCATCTTGCCCGCAACAGATAGTTTCTCAAGATAAACGGTTTCCTGAAGCTGTATGTTAATATAAACGAGACGTTCGGTTAAATAGAAAATAAAAAAATAGGCTATTGCAAAAGATGCAAAATAAATTGGATAGAAATAGGATTTTAAAGGGTTAATAAACAGAATAACAATCGCTAAATATGAAATTAAAAAGAGGCTACCTGTCAAAAGGATACCTTTCCACTTTCGAATCGACTTCTGAAAATACTTATAAAAACGAAGTGCTATGACAAAACCAACTACTGCAATGAGAACTCCGATCCAAGCATACTCTCCTCCCATCGAAAGACGTGTAATGGAAATCGTTAACATACATATCAAGCCAGGCAATCCTCCACCATACAACGTAACGAGGATAAGAGGTACAACTCTTAAATCAAACACTGTGTCACCAAATTTTTCAAGTGGAAAAAGCATGCAAAGAAGAGCCATCAATGAGCTGATGACACCGTAACTAAATTTCTCTTTCAAGTCGATAGAACTAGATCTTGTAAATGGCATGACCATATTCCAGATGAATAAAACTGAGAAGAGCATTGCTATATTGATAAGTAGTGGCCTGGCCATATCCAACATTTATATTTCTCCTTTATTACAAGTTGTTGCCATTTACATTCTACCATTACTCACAGTCCTACACGAAATAATTAGTAAATCTTCCCTTAAAACATCGGCTATGTGAATCAACATTTTTTATTTTGGCTCATTTAAGCCCTGTGAATCTAAGTTTTCACTTAAATAAGCCAAAATCCAAAATAATTTAGCCTATCAATAAGATTCAATACTTTTTACATACAAAAATAGATCCACCCCCCCTTTGAGGTGGATCTATGCCATTACGTTAAAAAGGTTCGAACAGCTGCTACTGCACGTTCACCTTGATCAATGCAATCCGGTAACCCTACTCCACTATATGAAGCGCCAGCAAGAAAAACTCCGGGCATTTTGTTTTCTATCCCTGTCTGGACTGAGTCTATTCTTTTTCGATGACCAACCTCATACTGAGGCATTGACTGTCTCCATCTCGTAATTCGGTAAAACTCAGGATGGCCTTCTATTTCCATAATCTGATTCAAATCATTCAAGACGGTTTGCACGATTTCTTCATCACTTTTTTCGACAATTTCTTCTTTTCCAGCTCTTCCAACGTAACATCGAAGTAGAACCTTACCCGCCGGAGTAGAGTGCTGCCACTTACGATGCGTCCACGTACATGCCGTAATCGTATAATCTGCATTTCTAGAAACAACAAATCCCGTACCATCCATTGCTTTTTTGACTGCTTCTTCTGGAAATGCCATTGCAACCGTTGCTACTGTGGTTGATGGCATTTCTTTAAGCGGAGCAACTTCATCATGCTCTCTTAACATATGGTATACCTGTTGATGAGGTGTTGTAACAATAACAGCATCAGCTGAAATTGTTTCACCACTCGTTGTCGTAAGGATGTAAGACTGATTTTCATTGTTTCGAGTCAACTGATCCACTTTAACATTCTTTCTAATATTCACATTAGATACCTTGTCTTCAATTGCCTTTACGAACGACTGTAACCCTGATTTAACCGTTAAGAATGCAGGTTTTTTCTTTCCTGTACTTCTTCTTGAAGGAGGTGTTGTTTTCTTCATTCCCAAAATCAAACTCCGGTATTTTTTCTCCACTTCCGAAAATTGAGGAAAAGTAGACATTAAACTTAGCTTATCAATATCTCCAGCATAAATACCGGATAATAGCGGTTCAATTAAATTCTCAACTACTTCATTCCCAAGACGTCTTCGAAAGAACAAACCAAGAGACTGATCCTCTCCATCATCTCCTCTTCTTGGCAGAACGAGATCACCTGCTGCTCTCGCCTTTCCCCTCAAACTAAAGAGCTTTGTCGAAATAAACGGTGTTAATTCAGTAGGAATTCCCATTACTGCTCCACCTGGTATCGGATACAGCTGGTCATTATTTAGGACAAATGCTTGCCCAGTAGAGTTTGGGACAAGTTGATCTTCCATTCCAACTTCCTTTACCAGCCGAGCAGCACTCTCTTTTCTTGCAAGAAAAGAGTCCGGTCCTCTTTCTATCACAAATCCATTCGTCGTATCCGTATGGATTTTCCCGCCCAGTCTATCATTGCCCTCAAGTAACGTGATTTCGTACGGGAGATCTGATTCTCTCATTTCTTTTTGAAGATAGTAAGCGGCCGTTAATCCTGTAATCCCACCACCAACTATCACTATTCTTTTCACCTGTTTATTCATCACTCATCATCTTCTTTTTATTTAATTCACGCGTCACAACAGTGGCTAGAATCTCTATAAATTCATCTGTAGCGTTTGGCATGTCTGGACGATGATATTTTGCGCCAAGCTCATCCGTCATCTGTTGGCACTCATAGTCATTGTCGTACAAGACTTCTAGATGATCTGCCACAAAACCAACAGGACAATAAATAAAACCCGTATACCCTTCCTGTTCAAAAAGATCCCGAGTTAAATCCTGAATGTCGGGTCCAATCCATGGATCAGGGGTATTACCTTCGCTCTGCCAACCAATGGCATAGTGCTCGATTCCTGCCAGTTCAGCAATATGTCTTGCAGTTTCCTCAAGTTGTGATGGATAGGGATCGCCTTCTTGCAATATTTTCTCCGGTAAGCTATGGGCAGAAAAGATTACAACCGTCTTCTTTTTTTCAGCTTCATCTATCTGATTTAAACAAGTTTGAAGTTGGTTCACCCAGTATTGAATAAACTTTGGCTCTTTGTACCACTGGTCAATTGCATATATATCTGGATACCCCTTTTTATCAGCTTCTGCTCTGGCCCGTTCATTATATGTTTTCACACTAAGCGTGGAATAATGCGGTGCAAGAACAATGCTGATCGCTTCTGTTATTCCATCTTTTTGCATATCCCGAACCGCATCTTCAACAAATGGTGCAATGTGTTTCAATCCAAGGTAGCTCTTAAATTCAACGTCTTCACCAAATTGCTCATTCATTCGGTCTTCGAGTCTCTGTGCTTGTTCTTTTGTAATATCCGATAAAGGAGAAATACCACCTATTGCTTCATAGCGTTCAATCAAATCTTGCAGCATTTCCTCTGTAGGTCTTTCCCCCCGGCGAATATGTGTGTAATATGGTTCAATTTCGTTTTCGCTTCGCGGTGTGCCGTAAGCCATTACAAGAAGGCCTATCGTTCGCTTCATGCTGCACCTCCCGTTCCCCTAGCTGTTCTTACGCGTGTACTCATGTACAAAGCGTGTCAAGCGTTGTAATGTTTCTACTTTCACTTGTGGAAATACGCCATGTCCAAGGTTAAAAATAAATCCTGGAGTTTGCATACCCTGGTCAAGAATTTCCTTAGTTCTTTCCTCAATGACTTCCCATGGAGCAAGAAGAAGTGCTGGTTCAAGGTTTCCCATTAAAGGCTTTGTAATCCCCTCTACTTCGCGTACCTTCTTAATTGTGATTCTCCAATCAATACCAATAACGTCGACAGGAAGCTTGTTCCATTCTTGAATGAGGTGACTGGCGCCAACTCCAAACATTAACAACGGTACTCCCAATTCTTTTAAAGCAGAAAAGATCCGATTCATAATTGGCGCGATATATGTTCGGTAATCAGCTTCGTTTAGTGCACCTACCCATGAATCAAATAACTGTACTGCCTGAGCACCAGCTTGGACCTGAGCTGTTAAGTAAGCAATTGTCATGTCTCCGAGCTTATTCATCAATTGATGCCATCCTTCAGGATCTGAGTACATAAACGCCTTTGTTTTATGATAATTCTTTGAAGGACCACCTTCAATCATATAGCTTGCGACGGTAAAAGGAGCCCCACTAAAACCGATTAATGGTACAGATAACTGTTCCCGAAGCATCTTAATGGTTTCCATCACATACGGAATATCCTTCAAAGGATCAAGTTCGCCTAGACGTCCAATATCTGATCTCGTTTGAATAGGATTATCGATTACTGGACCAACCCCAGATTTTATCTCCACATCTACCCCGATTGAAGGCAATGGTGTCATGATATCTGCAAAAAGAATCGCCGAATCTACCCCGAGCTGCTCTACTGCGAATCTTGTTACTTCTGCTGCTACTTCAGGATTTAGATTCATTTCATGAAATGAATAGTTCTCTCTGATCTTTCTATATTCAGCCTGATAACGCCCAGCTTGCCTCATGTACCAGACAGGTGTATGGTCTGTCTCTTCTCCTCGGCATGCCCGAAGAAATTGATCATTAAATGGTGATTTACTCATGCTTGTCCACCTTTCTAATTGCATAACGAACATTTATACATACCTACATACTATAGCGACCGATGACTTCAGTGTACAGATGTTATGGAAAAAAGTCATAAAATCGTCCAAGTTTGAAGCCGTTTACATCGACTACTCTATCATAGTGCACCCTCCAAAAATGTGAAAGGCGTCATTCATTCATTTGACTTTTTTCCTTTTTCTCTTCTTTATTATTTACTGTATCTTTTTTCTCTTTTTCATTGTTTTTAAACCTATCAAGCAAGCTGACCGATGCTTCGTTCGAAGAGTCTCCTTCTTGATCTGTCAACGAATTGTATGGGACAACTTGATAGGCTACCGAACCAAAGAATGAGATTGAATTTCTTGTATACTCGCCTTTCCCCTCTACTTCAGCAATTTTCTCACGTTCTCCGTCTTTAAGCTCATAGATGTGATACCTAACCCGTTCATCAACTGACGGGGTCCACTTCAGCTTCACAGCAGGAAGACCGTATAGGAAATCAAACTCCGCATTTAAGTCATTGATGTTCGGCATTGTGATTGGCTTTTGCATTTCTTTTACACCAGATGGTTTCTTAAATTTCATCGTACTGTCTTCGCTCAATGCGGCATTAACAACTTTTTTAAAAAGCTGAACCGGATATTCACTTCCACCACTTAAGTATTGTGCTTCTGTCGTACGGTCATACCCCATCCAAACCGCGCCAACTAGATCTGGTGTATATCCCACAAACCATGCATCTCGCGCTCCACCGGGTGCCCCCTCAAAAGTAGTAGTGCCAGTTTTACCAGCTACCTCTACGTCTGTTTCTCCGCTTTTTCCCGTACCATCCTTAACCACACCTTCAAGAATTCTTGTCATATACCAGGAAGTTTGTTTGGAATAAACTTTCTCTTCCTTTTGTTTTGCTTCTCCAACCAGCTTGCCATTATGGTTATATAGTTTTGTAATAAAATAAGGTTCTACGCGTTTTCCTTCCGCTACAAATGGACGATAGGCCGCCATCATATCGATAGGTGAAACTCCTTCATCAACCCCGCCAAGTGCGACTTTGAGGTCGTTATCTTCAATATTAATTCCGTTTTTTCCAAGATAAGACTTCGCATAATCTATTCCAATTTCATTTAATAGCCAAACTGCCGGCGCATTGGCAGAAACTCTCACTGCATCATATAGTGAGACTTGTCCGGTATATTGATCATTATAGTTCGAAGGGGAATAGCCATCATAATCGATCTTTTCATCTTTCAATAATGTATACGGACTGTACTCTTTCTTTTCAAGTGCTGGCGCATATACAGCGAGGGGCTTAAAGGCAGATCCGGGTTGTCTTTTGGCGGTTACATGATTAAGACCTTTTTGCACATACTCTCGACCACCTTGAACAGCTGTAACGCCTCCACTTGCAGCGTCCATCATGGTTAATGCTCCTTCAGGGGGCGTCTCAGGATCACTTCCGGGAAAAAGCTTCTTATTTTGAAATTGTTCATAAGCACCTTTTTGAAGCGCAACGTCCATTGGAACCACAATTTTATATCCACCTCTTAGCACTTCTTCATTCGATAAATTATATTTTGTTTTTGCCTCTTGAAGTGTCATGTCAATGTACGTCAAGAATGCCGGTTCCTTCGTCACCTCTGCAACATCGAGAGCAAGCGTTTTCCCTTGAAGACGAACTGCCTCTTCTGCAGTTAAATAATCATGTTCTTCCATTAGTGTGAGAACAAGGTCTCTGCGTTCTTTGCTTTTGTCAGGGTGATTAATTGGAGAATATGTTGATGGTGCTTTTGGTATACCTGCAAGCATCGCGCCTTCCTCAATGCTTAAATCAGAAACTGGCTTATTGAAAAACAGCATCGAAGCGGACTGGATGCCATAAGCTCCATGTCCAAAATAAATCTGATTTAAATACATTTCTAGAATTTTATCTTTACTATAGTTTCGTTCCAGGTTGATTGCGATAACAGCTTCCTTAGTCTTTCTTAGCCAGGATTTGTCATTCGTTAAAAAAACGTTCTTAGCCAATTGCTGGGTAAGTGTACTTCCGCCTTCAACTTTCTTACCTGCAAGAATATCACGGTATAGAGCCCGCCCAATCGCTTTAATGTCAAGCCCATGATGTTCGTAGAAACGACTGTCTTCCGTTGCTACAAAAGCTTCTTTTACATGGTCGGGTATATCATCTATTGAAACAGGATCACGATTTTCAAAATAGAGTTTGGTAATTAATTTCCCATCTTCATCGACAAGTTGTGTTGCTGAATTCATGACCAGTTTTTTCTCATCGATTACATAGTTTCCTGCAAGCAGAATACCTAGATATCCCAATAGTCCTATTAGGAATACGGCAGCTGTTGCAATCAATCCTATACCGAGTTTTTTCATTCTATGAGGCACTCCCTTATAAAGCTTCATTAGAACTAAGCTTACATGAAATGATGATTTTTTTGTACTATATAAACGAAGGATCTTGTTTAGTTTTTACCAAATAAGGGTAAAGTATCAGGCAATTCGGCCTGATCACTTTGCTGAAAGGATGAGTAGGATGAACGTATATGTTACATATGGAACATATGAATATTTATCAAAAATGAAAGAACAGCATGGAGAGAATGACGTTATGCTTTTCTCTAATGCTGACGGAGCTGCTCTCTATCACCAAACTTCATCAGAATCATTTTTTAAAAATGCAAAGAAATATGATCTCATGGACGAGAAAGGCGCTGTAACTAATCCTGGTTTCGTTGTTTTGAATCACATTCCAGTAGAAGAAAGTGAGCGTGCTATATTTGAGGATCGATTCAAAAATCGAGCCGGAAAAGTAGAAAGTGAACCAGGGTGTCAGGGCATTCGTATTTTAAGACCCCTTCACAATGATCCATATATCGTAGCAACTTTCTGGGATGCTGAGAAAGACTTTAAGAACTGGCAAACATCTGAAGCCTATGAAGCAGCCCACAAAAATCGAAATACAAGCAAAGGGTTACCAAAAACCATTTTCTCAGGCAAACCGTATCTTAAAACCTATCAAGTCGAGAAGTCAGACCTTATTTAACTTATAATTTCAGGTGGTATTTCGTTACTTGAGTGGATTATTCGTATAGGAGTGAACACAATGTTAGTCAGTGAGAATGAAGTATACAGATATTCAATCGATACGAGCGACGGCGAAAAAGGCGTCTTGAAGCAACTCTATTTCGACGATGAGCACTGGGCAATTCGATATCTTGTCGTAGATACCCACAAATGGATACCAGGACGAAAAGTGCTTCTCTCCCCTATGTCAATCGAAAGAATGAATCACGACAATGAAGCGATTTCGGTTTCACTTACCAGTGAAGAAGTTAGTGATAGCCCGGACATCGATACAGATCAACCTATTTCACGCAAACATGAAATGGAGATCAATCGCCATTTCAGCTGGCCATATTACTGGGTAGGAACTGGAGCTTGGGGCAATGGCATGTATCCAAGACCTTTTATGGCGGATGATTTAACAGAAGCCGACTCATCACTTCAGAATTCGAAAGAAGAACAAGAAAACCATCTTCGAAGTACAAAAGAGGTTGCCGGGTATCATATTCAAGCAGTTGATGGTGAACTTGGTCATGTGAAAGATTTTATTTTTGATGAGGATACTTGGAAACTTCGTTATGTCGTGATCGATACGAAAAACTGGTTTTCCGGAAAAGAAGTATTGCTTTCTACTGAATGGGTCAATGATATTCATTGGCAAGACCGTACCGTACAAGTCGACATCAAAAAAGAGGCGATTCGTAACGCACCCACATATCGGCATAATGAGCCAATTTCACGAAAGTTCGAAGAAGATCTTCATACGCATTATGGTAAAACTGGATATTGGGAGTTTTAAGGATAGCGAGGTGGAAATCCACCTCGCTTATTTCAGACAATGAATGATTCGATTTCCCAGGAAATCTTACCTTTTGACAGCAAATCGAATTCATTTTTCGCATTCAACACGAAATTAACACATTCGTCCGTTTACATTCAGTAATTAAGAGGAACTACGTAGAAAAAGAAGATAGATAGGAGATTTATCGTGGCGAATTCTAAGAAAAACGACCGTGAAGTAAAATATCCAGAAAGGCAATTTTACTTTCCAGCACAAATAGTCGAAACATTTATTGCAAAAGGGGAATCACATAGCGCTAGACCACTTAATCGCCAGTTTATTCTTTCGATTTTAGCAGGTGCATTCGTTACGTTCGGCGCCATTTTCTCGGTTCTCATTGCAATGGGAGTAGAAACTGAAGGAGTAAGTAACCTTCTTTCAGGAATTGGCTTCGTTACGGGGTATGCGATTGTATTTATCTCAGGAGCAATTTTATTTACGGAAGTAAATGTACTTCTGCCGACATACATTCTCCAACGAAAGTTCTGGGTTCCAAAAAACATTATGAAGTTCTGGATTGTCTGCTACTTTGGCAATATTCTTGGCGCCCTGCTAGTAGGCGTCCTTGTGGTCGCCTCGGGATCATTATCACCTGATTTCTATAGTGAGCTAGCAACCTATACAGATCACAAAATGAAATTCATTTCCGAGGGTACTTGGGGGTGGTTCCAAATTCTACTCTCCGGTATTATAGCCAATTGGTTAATCGGAATGGCCGCTTTTCTCGCTACAGCTGCTAGAGATTTAACCGGTAAAGTTCTTGCAACAACTCTACCGGTTATCATCTTCGTTGCCGGAAACTTTCAACATAGTGTTGCCAACATGGGGTATTTCAGCACATCATTTATCCATGGTTCTGATTACTCCTGGGTAGAGTTGCTTTTCTTTAATCTCATTCCTGCAAGTATTGGTAACTTAATCGGTGGCGGTGTACTTGTTGCTTTAACATTCACTTATGCTTTTAGAGAAGAAATTAATGAGGACCGACTTCCAAAAGAAGAGGCAGAATAACAAAGAAGGAGTGGCGCTCGCCGCTCCTTCTTTGTTATATATGGAACTCCTCACCCTTCCTTTCTTCTCCTCTACCTTAATGAAACAATCCGGATTGTCTCGATTTTTTCATCATTTGGTTTGTTTTCTTATTCAGTAACTCCTTCAGAAAAGCTCCGATTAGTAGAAAGACGAGAGCAAAGATACTTAAATAAATAAGATCTTCTTTTGCACGTTCCCATACAATACCCCCGACCGCTTCTCTCATTAAATCAACCGCATAGGAAAACGGTAAAAAAGGATGGATTGTCTGAAAGAACTCAGGGAGTAAAGCAACCGGATATGTTCCGCCTGATCCAGCAATCTGGAGTACAAGAAAAACGATCGCCAGGGCCTTTCCAACATCACCGAACACGGATACAAGCGTATATACCATCGCCATAAATACAAAGCTGATCATTAGTCCAAATAGAACAAATAGAAGAGAATTTACGATATGCACGTTAAGTATAAATAAATCTCCTGTCGTTACGACAAGTGTCTGAAGAATTCCTATACTAACGAATGTGAATAGTTTCCCAAAATAAACTTGTCGATTAGAAAATTGTTCAGATAGGGACGCTTCAGTCGTAAGCAAAGAAACCAATAAAAGCGCACCTACCCACAGAGAAAGAACCGTATAAAACGGTGTCATTCCAGTTCCGTAATTTTGAATAGGAAAAAGCGATTTTTTATTCAACACGATTGGTTCTGCAAAGAAGCTCTGTTCCGCTGTTGGATCATTTTTCAAAAGCTCTATGATTCCATTTATATCTGTCTTTCCTTGAATCTCTCGAATACGGTCGGCCAATTGATTCACTTTATCATTAACATAAGGATATTCATTTAGCATATAAGCTAATATATCCTGACCTTCTCCTATATTCTTCTCCGTGCTTGAAAGAATTCGTTCAACTTCAGGTATCGTCGTCTTTGCCTCATTCAATGTCGATCTTGCATTGGATAGCGTATTTTTAGCACTCGCAACCTCTGAGAGTACACGGGGTTCAATATTTTCATTGTACTCTTTTAGAAAGGAAGCAATATCGTCAGCAGTTTGTCCTGATTTTTGTTCCAATTCCGATAGAATATCATCTATTTCTTGTTGTTTATCAGATAGAGAGGCTCCAATTTGTTCACTTTCACTCTTTATTGCTTGTAACTCTTTTTTTACAATATCAAGATCTGCTATAGCCTTTTTCATCTCTTCTTTTTGTTGTGGATTTATCGATGCATTCTGGTTCGCTTCATCACCACTTTCAGGTGATTGATCGTTCTGTGAAGAATTAGGACTTGCATCTTTCACTTGATTTAAAACTGTTTGGACATCACCAATTCTCTGAATCGAATTATCCACTTGTTGATTAATCTGATTTCTAATGTCTTCTACTGAAGAAAGATCAACATCAGGCGAGTTTAACGTCGATAAGAATTCATTAACGTCTTCAGCCGTTTGCTGAGCTTTTGTTAAATCCTCTTTTACCTGTGGGGCAAGCTTATTCAATCGGTCTTCTGCCTCATTTAAAAATAGCGTTGTTTCATCGATAGTATGAATACCGTCACTTGTTATTTGCTGTGCCTCTGGGAGTAGCCCCTGTACTTTGTTAATGACTGCCTGAGCATCTTTCGAATCAGACATAGCATCAGAAATTAAGTTGCTAATTTCCGGAAGACTCTCTTCTAACTTAAATACGTATTCTTCAAACTGTTTAATATCGGAAAGATCTTTCTCAAATTCAACTCCAAGATCATTAAACAAACCAAAGATCGTTCCATCCACGATAGAAACAAAATTACTAGTGATTTGATCAACGATGACACTCGCACCTTTTTCTGTAATTTTGGGGGCGATTGCGTTTACTTTTTCGTTCACATAGTACTTCACTTCAGCCTTATCTGGTTTATCATTAATAACTGTTCCAAGTTTGGCAGAAAAGTCTTCAGGGATGACAATTACAGCAAAGTAATCGCCATACTCAAGTTTATCCATCGCTTCTGCCCTATCGGAAAAGTGCCAATCAAGACGATGATTTCCTTTTAGTTCATTGACTAGTTCACCACCGACATCAATTTCTTCATCTCTTATTGTTGCCCCTCTGTCTTCATTAACGATTCCAACCGGAAGTTGATCGGTTTGGCTATAAGGATCCCACGAGGCTCCGATATTAAACCATGCATAGAGCGATGGCAAAACAATCAATCCTCCAAGTAATATCGCTGCAACCCAGTTTGTCCCAATGCTTCTCCAGTCCTTTGTAAAAATCTTTATACTATTTTTCATAAGCTTACTCCTACTCCTGGAATTGTTGTAACCAAATTAATAGTATAATACCTTTTTAAAATAACCGTCATGAGGTAGGAGTATGAGCAAATCGTCTATTCCACTAAATATTTTTTACTATTTCGTTAAGCACATCACTTTTGTGAGACTCATGTCTTGAATCCTTCGTCATCATAAATGGTGTGTAGAGTGACGGTCTTCAGGGAATAAGAAAAGGAGATCTTGTGAAAGGGGAAATCACTATGACACGTGTAGCTATCATCTTAAATCCCAAAGCCGGGAACGTAAAAATGGTAAATCAAATCGATACAATTCAGAACCGTCTAAAAGATAGGTTCGATGAAGTCTCTCTTTATAAGACAGAATATAAAGGCCATGGTGCTGAATTAGTCGCAAAGCTTTCCGACCAAGTGGATATTATTATTGGGGCAGGAGGCGACGGAACGATTTATGAATTAGCTAATGCGATTTGTGAGAGGGAAAAACGACCGGCTTTTGGAATCATTCCTGGAGGTACTTGTAACGACTTCTCAAGAGCAATTGGAATGAACCAAAATCCTATTCAGGCCGTAGAACAGCTTCTAGAAGATAACCGTTCTAAAATCGATGTCGGTCATTCAAACGATGAATATTTCTTAAACTTCTGGGGGATCGGATTGATCACTCAGGCATCAGAGAACATTAATCCGGATACAAAAGAGGCTTTCGGAAGACTTTCTTACTATATCAGTACGGCTCAAACCATTAACAACCCTGAACCTTTTCATCTTAAAGTAGAAGCTGATGAAACCTCTTTCGAAGGAGAAGCGGTTATGATGATTGTTGGCAATGGCCCCTTTACAGGAGGCATACAGGCTTTCTTTCCACAGAACCACCTGCAAGACGGTGAATTTGATGTCCTGATTATTAAAGAAAGCTCTTTGCCTACATTCTGGTCTATCTTTCAATCGAAGGTTTTGAAACAATCACGTTTCAATGAAGATATCATTCATTTTCAAACAAAAAATTTAAAAGTATCGACAGATCCTAAGCAAACAATCGACTGCGACGGAGAACGACATAATACGACTCCGTCAACACTCGAAGTATTACCTGAGTACTTAACTGTTCTTACTGGAGAAAATTTTACGAAATGAGTCGAAACTAACGGATGAGCGCTTAATCCAGAGCACCCACTCTAATGAGAAAATACAAATAAATAGCCAGAGAGTCCCAGCTGCATAGCCTGCAAGAACATCACTTGGATAGTGAACACCTAGATAAATGCGACTAAAACCAATAATTAAAATAAAGAAAAAGACAAGTAGACCACTAATCCATTTAGTCGCTCTTCCTCTCTGGCTTCTTATGATTAAATATCCCAAAAATCCATAAAGAATAAATGACCCCATCGCATGCCCACTCGGAAAACTATACCCAACAGCATCATAAGCTGGGTCAATGGTTGGCCTTGAGCGTGCAAAGAAGTGTTTAAGCGCCTTCGTTAATAGTCCACCTGCAGCTGTAGCAATCACAAAGAATAGAATACTCCATAGATCTCTCTTTCTAAACCATAGCACTGCAATGGTCACGATAGAAACGACTGTAATCCACCAGACTGCACCAAGTTCTGTGATAACTTCCATAGTACTTAACATCCAACCTGTTCGAACAGGATCAATAGCAGAGATGATCGTTTGATCAAACTGAAGCGTCTCTTTTTCTAGAATTTCTTCAGCTAGTTCTGAGAAAAGCATAATAGCTAAAACTGCAATTAAGAGTCCAAACGCATTCAATATGAGCGGATACCATACTTTTTTTTGCTTCAATGCTCCTGGTAGTGAACTGAAAAATTCATTTTTATTCATACGATCTCGCCTTTCGCTTTGTTGACTTTAAAAAAGCCGCTGGAAGTACAGCGGCTTTTCACTTACTTATCTTTATTCAAAACCATTCGCACAAGAAGGTGTGCAAGTTGATGGCGTTGTTCTTTGCTTCCAACAACCCATAACTCTTGAAGAAGTTTCTCTTCTCTATTCTTTGGTTCTTCTTTCTGCGCTAAGTATCCCGCTACTTTTTCAGTAGCCTGAGCTAGCGCTTCTTCACTTAGACCAAGCTTTTCACCAATTTCAACTCTAGTAGCAAGATAATCTCTGAAGTTTTCAAAATTTGTTAATATGTGATCCATACGATCATCACTTATGCGCTCCAACGTGTCATCTACTTTGTCGACATTCAGTTGGCTATCTTTATCCACAAGATGGTTCTTCTCACTCATTCTTACACACTCCCTTGTTTAGCTGTCCATGACGGACAATGATTTTTCAATAAATGCTGGAATATCATCAGGATTCCTACTACTAACAAGATTTCCACCACAAACAACAACTTCTTCATCAAACACATTTGCGCCAGCAAACTTTAAGTCCGTTTGAATTGATTTAAACCCTGTAATATTTCGGCCATTTAATACTTCAGCTGAGATGAGTAGTTGAGGGCCGTGACAAATAACCAATGTTTTCTTATTTAAAAACATCATCTTCTTGGTAAAAGCAACAAAGCGTTCATCAGCACGAAGTTCGTCAGGTGAAACACCGCCGGGAACAAAAAGTACATCAAATTCTTCAGGTTTCACATCATCGATACCTTTGTCAGATGTTACTTTAGCCTCACCCTGTTTTCCAATTAGCTCTTGCCCTGCTTCTGGACTTATCACTGTTAACGAATGTCCGGCATTCTTAAACTGTTCAACTGGTTTTGTATATTCTACATCTTCAAACATACTTGTCATAAGTACTGCTACCTTACTCAAAATAAGCCCTCCTATATAATGGATACTATTATCTACATAGTTGAATATTACCCATCCCACCATCCGTCAAACATTAATCCTATTCTTCCTTTCTTTTCGTAAGTTTATGTTTTATTGCTGCACTCTAAGGGTAAAATTAATATGGAATCAAAACAGATCAGTTTTAGAAAGGATGTTTAGAATGGCAGACAAAAAACAAGAACTAATTGATGGACTTAATGTAGATCTTGCGAACGAGTATGCTGCGAGTATCATGTATACTTACAATGCGGCGGTTGTATCAGGATTATACCGTCAAACGTTAAAGCCTTTCTTTGAAAGCGAAGTGGCAGATGAGCAAGGTCACGCTCTTTACCTCGCTGAGAAAATCAAAATACTTGGTGGCACACCAACTACAGCTCCTGCAGAAGTGAAACAACTAACAGACGTGAAAGAAATGCTAGTCGAAGCTAGAACAGCTGAGAAAGAAACCATTGATCGTTACGAAGAAAGAAAAAGACAAGCTGAAGAGCTTGGTTTTACTGAGTTAGTCGTGAAGCTTGATGATATGATAGCTGATGAAACACACCATATGGAAGAAATGGATCGCATCCTGAGCGATGCTCGTTTCGAATAATGAATAAGAAAAGCCAGCCGAGTAGGCTGGCTTTTCTTATTCTAATCAACTTTGTCATCAGACTGAAGGAGTCTCTTGCGATACGTATTCATTGCTGTTTCACCGAGCCAATCAATGAAATGATAATTAACGTATGCTCCTACCACAGCGCCGATTCCTGGAATCAGCTGAAGAAGTTTAGGAAGGTCGATGTAATCACGATATTCTAATTGAAATGTTTTCCAATCATGTTCGTTGAATGTCTCTCTCACTGTTTTTTGCTCTAAAAAAGTATCCCAATTTTGAACTCGTTCATACACTTCTCTCCTCGTTTCATCGGATGAAAAAGCCATTTGAAAAATATAGAGAATCAATATTCTTTCTTCTAGACGTTTCGCATCATACCCATAGATACTCGCCATATCAAAAAGAAACTTCATTTTGATTGAAAGAAGTAGTGGAAAATCAGCGATTCCAAGGAGAATTCCACCCGCTCCTGTCCCTGCTCCTTCTGCAGCAGCAATTCGTTTATAGGTTTGAATCAACTGTTTTGCCTCTTTATCCTTCAATCGAAGCGATTGAATTTGCAAAGGGGACTTAACGGTATACGTATTTCCGGCAAGGACACCATGAACCATCGTTTTGATACTAGTTGTGATGATGGTATGAATCCGCTCAGGAACCGCACGGTTTATTCGCTGCTGAAGCTTTTTGGCCGAACGGGAGAGGATTGATGATTTTTTCTTGATCTTTCTTTCCCATGAAGCCACATCTTCTTCCACTTCAATACGATAGTGATCCATCTCAAACCCTCTCCTCTGCACCTTTCAATCAGATCATACTAATAAGAAGACCTCACCTTGCCAGTTCCATTTCTCAATGTAGCAAATAGAACTGAGATTGCACCTGCAAAGAGTACTAACAGAAATTCAACCATATTAAAGTGAAGTAAAAGTGAAAAGACACCAAAAGTTAACGCCTGAGCACCTAGCAGACGAACAAGTAGTGAGCGAAATGCCAACCCCTGTCCTGATTCTGCTAATGGATAGAGTTTCACCATTACATGTGCCTGAAAGTGCGGATATAATGTTCTTAACTGGACAGCTGTCAAATAGACGATAAGTGCAGCTCCGATCATTTTACCCGTGTAACCTGGTACAAAAGCAATGACGACTAGTCCTACAAGTAACAGTCGAATGTAAATCCCAAAATATTCATTGCTCCGGATGAAAGCCTTCTGATAGAGCGTTTCATAAACCGTACCAGATGGTAGTATTTTTTCAGCAAACGTACTTAAAGCACGTCTTTGCTTCACAGATTGTTTAAGTTTGGGTACATCCGTAAAAAGATTAGCTGTCCTGTAGAATTTCATACTTTGATTCTCATCAATCACGAGCAGCTTTTCCCATTTAATCGCATATTTACGTTGTAGCGGCAAGAACACTAGAAAAAGAGTAGCGACAAGTAGAGCTCCAGCAAGCGCAACATAAATCCATTGAGCTTGGATGAGCAGTAAATATATTACTAGTAACGTGATCGTCAATCTTGAAACTGTATAACCAATCGGTGAACGATGGGCAGGTAAATGGAGTTCCATCCATTTCATCACAACATGAATCCCTTTAATCAACAGAAGAACTACGATAACAAATACGTAGTATGACGTGCCTGAATCCGTTTCGTGCTGATAGAGAGGAGCAAGAATCGTTAGCACGACGACTGTTGTAAAAACCTGTAGTAGAAAGCTGTACATGAGAGATCTGCGGAAATACCCGCTAAGTCTTCCTTCGGCTGGTAGCAAGAACACAAGATCCGCTTCTGACAAAAAGAATCGAAGAGGGGTGCGTACGAGTACAAAAGCAGAAATAACAGTTATGATGGCTAATCCAGGAAACGCATCCGGAATCACTTTTAGCAATTCACTGTAATAATACGCCCCAAAAATCAATGTCAGAACGAGCGTAAATAAAAAGCTACTATTGCCTATTAACCGGAAATATCGAAGAGCGATCGCCCAGAATGCCCCTGCCCTTTCTTTCCATAAGGTCTCAAGCTGCATCATTTCCCACTCCTGGTCGCTTCAATATAGATATCATCCAGAGTTGCGCTTGGTTGATTAATCTGATTTCGTAATTCATTCATTGTGCCTGACATCACAATTCCACCATCATGTAAGATAATAAAACGATCACAATAGCGTTCTGCTGTGGAAAGAATGTGCGTAGACATCAATACTCCCGCACCTTCATCCTTCATTTGAAGCATCATATCTAGAAAAGATTGAATTCCAATAGGATCTAATCCCACAAAAGGTTCATCTACTATATAAAGAGATGGCGTTACAAGAAAGGCACACATGATCATCACCTTCTGTCTCATCCCTTTAGAAAAATGCCCGGGAAACCATTTCTTCATATTCGTCATACGAAATTCTTTCAAGAGATCTTCTGCCCGATCTTTCCATTCATCACCAAGCTCATAAGCAAGTGCAGTAAGCTGTAGGTGCTCCCATAATGTCAATTCGTCATATAATAGTGGCGTTTCAGGAATATAGGAGAACTGCTTCCGATAGCCATCTTTATTCTCAGCAAATGTGCTCCCCCCAACCCGAATACTGCCCTCCATCGGATCAAGAAGACCAAGAATATGTTTTATAGTCGTGCTTTTCCCTGCTCCGTTCAGTCCAATTAAACCGACAATTTCATTTGATTGAACGTTCAGAGATACATTATGAAGGACAGGCTTATTGGCCTGGTATCCACCAGTGAGCTTACTAACTTCTAAAATTGAATTCGTCATAGAGTTCCTCTCATTTCTTCATTTGCTTATATTTTAACAAACTTTCTATCGCCTAGTGAAATGCTAACACCGTTTCTATTTCTAGTTTGAGAGTTAGGTGACTATCCCCTCTGAACTATGTCACAACTAATAAGAACTGGAATGCTGCAGGAACATTGATCATCATTAGCCATGTGAACACGGTTCGACAGTTAACTTCAAAAACGTATGTAAGGAGCAATCCGAACCCCTTCAGGTTAACAACTATTGCAAGAACTCATTCAGAATTAAGGCATACGTCTACATTCCACATCTTATCCTGTTCATTGGACAGATTCTATAAAACCTTCTCATTGTTCAGAAAATAGTTGAATAGAACCTAGTTTTTGAGAACATGCTTATAAAGAGTGTAGCGTCTTCCCTTAAACAAGTTGCACTCAGGGCTCTGCACCCCCGGCAGGGTCCTTTTTATATTAACCTGTTCTTGAGGTATCTATAAGAGTATTGATTGATTTCCACTCCAGGATCCTCCATATAACTATGAAGTGTGTTTTTTAAAACAACTTCTTCAAAAACAATAACCTTTTAGAAAAGAACCATATATTATTACACTTCATTCAAACCATCATAGCTTACTACTTCCGTCTGGAGAAAACACTTCGTTTGTTGAAGGTGGAAACACTCCTTATAAGCATGATAATTATGGTACGATGATGGAAAAGATGGAAAGGATGATCATGATGAGCCATTCACCAGACTGTATTTTCTGTAAAATTATCAACGGAGAGATTCCTTCTGCTAAAGTTTATGAGAACAAAGATGTCCTAGCTTTTCTTGACATTACTCAAGTAACAGAAGGACATACGCTAGTCATTCCCAAAACACATAGGCAGAATGTATATGATCTTGATACTGAAACTGCCTCTACACTTTTCTCTGCAGTTCCAGAAATAGCAAATGCTTTAAAAGCAAATTTCGCTCCGGAAGGCATGAACATCTTAAACAATAACGAAGCTATTGCTGGTCAATCCGTTTTCCATTATCACCTCCACCTCATCCCTCGCTATGGCAAAGGTGATGGTTTTGGAGCCGTTTGGAAAACTCATGAAAATAAGTATGATGCAGATACATTGCAGCGCCTTGCAGAGGGAGTACGTTCTCAATTCTAATTCCCCACTATCACTGAAAATGTTTTTTCTTAAAAAGGAGACCAGCTAAGGTCTCCTTTTCATTTCGAACGCTTCATTTCTTTTAATGTATGAAATCCCTTTGGCTCAACCCAATCAGGATGATCAAATGTAACATCCAATCCTGCCAGCATAGTAGAAACCTTTAATCTTAAGTCATTATTCCACCTTAGTTCATGAATAAATTCTTCTCTATGGCCACCGTAGCCTAGCATCGCTTTCAATTCATTTAACATGTCTGCCTGCCACATGGAAGGTACCTTTGATTCACCAGGAATATCCATAAATCGAACAAACCCCTCTTCTCGTAAATAGGCATGGGGATAATAATACGCATAGACCTTTTCAAAAGTTTCACCTGTCTTGAGGGTTAGTTTCTTATTCAGATGTTCTCTGAGAACATAGCCGCCTTCTGTTCGATTTAATAATTCAAGCTGTTCCCGATCTACAAACGTTACCCAGACTTCGACTTTTGCTCCATCTACAGGTGCGATCACTGCAGGAAGTGCACCATATGGAGCAAGAAACGATCCAGCAACGATGTCAGTATCCTTCAATTCGGCTCTATAATAAAGAATAAAATCACTCAAGTCAGGATTAAGACTAAATTTGTATCTAAGTTGAGCGAGACAAACATTTGAACCATATGCCAATAACGGAATGCGGTTTTCAATTGGTGACAATCCTTCAGTCATCAACAATTCTTCTACTGTATATTGTTCCGGAGTAGAAAATGCCAGCGAACCGGAAACCTCTTCTCCTCTTGCATAGTGCACAACTTGTTTCTCCACTGGTATATTCTCTCTCTCCTCAATTCGATGAGCGATGCCGTTATGATAAAGAAATGAAGATGATGGTCTTGGCCCTGGATAAATATCCGGGTGATCATATGGTCCAATATGGATTGGCTTGTTTTCACGATACATTCTTAACACCACTTTCTTTTCATTCACTCCTACTAGAATAGCAAAAGGAGCGCCCAGAGCAAATGCTTCTGACTTAATCGTGCTAAATATTCTAAAAGATTAGAAAAAACATAGCACCAAAGAATCTTTTAATGATAGGATGGGTACAAGCAAAATCGAGGCATCGCATTACATTGCTAAAGGAGTGTCTACTAGTGGAACGTCGTTATAATTTTAATGCTGGTCCTTCGGCATTACCATTGGAAGTGCTGGATCATGCTCAAACAGAGCTTCTCAGCTATCAACAGCTCGGTATGTCGATTATGGAATTTAGTCATCGTAGCAAAGAGTATCAGAAGATTCATGATGGAGCGAATGAGTTATTAAGAGAACTTCTCGATATTCCAGATAATTATGAGGTTCTTTTCCTTCAAGGTGGTGCAAGTCTGCAATTCTCGATGATTCCTATGAACTTCCTTACGGATGGAACAAAAGGGAACTATATTCTGACAGGAAGCTGGTCTGAAAAAGCTCTGAAGGAAGCAGAAAAAGTAGGTAGCACCTCTATCGGTGGTAGTAGCAAAGAAGCTGAATATCGCCGAATTCCTGAGTTCAACACGATACACTATAGTGATCAGGATGCTTACGTCCATCTCACATCCAACAATACGATACACGGCACGCAATGGAAAGAATTCCCCGAACGACATAACACCAATTTCATTGCTGATATGTCGAGTGATATTCTAAGTCGTTCTCTTCCTATTGAACAATTTGGTCTTATTTACGCTGGAGCTCAGAAAAATCTTGGACCGGCAGGTGTGACTGTAGTGATTGTAAAAAAAGATATGCTACAGAATATACCTAATAACCTTCCGACAATGTTAGATTACCGCACCCATGTAGATAAAAATTCACTTTATAACACCCCACCATCCTTTGCAATCTATATGTTATCTCTCGTACTTGAATGGACGAAAAATCAAGGTGGTATTCAAGCCATTGAAAAGATCAATGCTAAGAAAACGAATCTTCTCTACGATACAATTGATGGAAGCAATGGGTTCTACAGCGGAACAGCTGAAAAAACGAGCCGATCATCTATGAACGTGACCTTCACCTTACCAGGAAAGGAACTAGAAGAATTGTTTCTTCAAGAAGCTGAAGAAGAGGGTTTTGTTGGACTGAAAGGGCATCGATCAGTCGGTGGTTGTCGCGCATCTATCTATAATGCTGTCCCTATAGAATCGGTGCAAGCTTTGAGTGATTTCATGCACAATTTTCATCACAAACACAATATTTAACACTTTTCAATAGGACTATCGTTTGTTATGATTAATTAAATTAGTTCTTTCGCAGCAGGCACAAAGGGCACTGATGGAGAGAACACCGTCTATTGACGAAGAATGAGTTGAGAAGAGGAGAGATTTTTAATGAAAACGAAAAATTTAGTATTGATGGCTTTACTGCTTGGCATTGGAACGATTCTTCACGCTATTATCCCAGGTCTTATTTCTGGAATGAAGAACGATATGCTTCTCACAATGATGTTTCTTGGAATATTATTATTTCCTGAAAGAAAAAGTGTACTGGTTCTTGGTCTTGCAACTGGCGTAATTTCAGCTGCAACGACAACATTTCCTGGTGGACAGCTTGCTAACATGATCGATAAACCCGTTACAGCGTTTGCTTTCTTCGGACTTTATTTACTTGTTCAGCGATTTGGGCAGTCCCTAATTACTGTCGGTGTATTAACAGCTATCGGAACTATGATCAGCGGAGCCATTTTCCTTGGAGCAGCACTCGTGTTTACAGGTCTTCCTGGCGGCGCTGCATTTACAGGTTTATTCCTTACAGTCGTTCTACCAACAGCAGTTGTGAACACAATCGCAATCGTGCTCATTTATCCAGTTGTACAATCTATTCTTAAACGCACAAGTTTTGCTTTCTAAATATAGAAAAAAGAAAAACCGGCCAAATCGGCCGGTTTTTCTTATACTTTCACACCTGTTTCCCATTCTCGAAATTTCTCTAATTCTTGCTTCATTTGACTTGCCACAAATCCGATAACTGCTACATCATCAAGCAAACCAATACCAACTAGCAGATCTGGAACTGCATCGATTGGACTTACAAAGTAAAGAAGACCTCCTACGATCATGACAACAGATTTTTTGGAAATGTCTCGATAGCTTCCTTTTCTTACTTCTTGAACAAGTCTTGAGAAAGTCTTCACATCTCCCCACATCTCATCCATGCCTTTTCTACCTTTGTATAGGGCTCCTTTTTTCAAGGAGTCAACAGATATTTCTTTTAGCTGATCTCTGTCCTTTACAATAGAAACTGCTTTTTTTGTCATTCGTTTAAATACACTTCTTACCATTCGATTCATACGAACACGCTCCTTCACTATCCTTCTCTCTATAAGATACCTCAATTGAGCGTGTTTCTAACCACAAAACATCCTTTTTTTATGTTTGCGAACAGAAGAGGGTGGGGAAAATAAGAAAAAGGTAATTTAGAAGATAAGTACCGCCATCGAAAGACCAAGTACTAGAAAAACAAGTGCACACGTCCCAAAAAGATAGGCACTTCTTTGTTTACGGATCATTTGTTCATTATGAAAAGAATATTTTCTAATCATCAACAAACGGCTTACCATAGCCGTTAAGAGTAAACTACCTGCTGCTATAAGGAAAAAGATAAATCCTGCCATACCTGTCCCCTCCCTTTTGCCATTACTTATATTACAAGGTATATGTGATGCAGACTCATTTCATGACCCTTCAGAATTTCTCGGTCTTAGAAAGAAGGATTTTGTAGGTGGACGGCGAACTATTGTCTATAAGTAGACGTATATGGTTTGGATAGGAAAGGATGAAAAAAATGAGTAAAGCTAAAACATTACTAACTGGATTTGTACTAGGTGGCATCGTATCTGCTGCTTCTGTCCTATTAACAACTCCTAAACCAGGAAAAGAGTTAATCGCTGATGCAAAAAGTAAGAGCGATGACATAAAGGAAGGCTTCATCAAACTTAAAGCAGATTTAAATGAGTTGACGACACAAGTTAAACACCTCTCAACTGAAGGCAAGGAAATCATCCAGGAAGTCGCTGCTGATCTCAAACGATCCATTTCTTCCTTCCAACAGGATATTGAACCTAACCTTACGCGGTTAAAGGAAGACGTTGAAGAAATGCAAAAAACAATTGAAACAGTTAAAGATGAAGTAAACAGTCCGGCTTCGAAATAGCCGGTTTTTTTACAAAGAAACAACAATATTCTAGTATAGTTTGAAAGAATAGTAAGTAAAGGAGGCAACTTATGAAAGAAAAACAGGATATATCGATTCAAGAAGCGATGATATTTAGCCACAGGATCGGTCAGCTGAGCAAGGCACTCTGGAAATCAGTAGAACGAGATTGGCAGGAATGGCTTAAACCATTTGATTTGAACATTAACGAACACCATATTCTATCCATTGCCTACCATCTTGATGGTTCATCTATTTCTGACATTGCAAAATTTGGAGTGATGCACGTCTCCACCGCTTTTAACTTCTCAAAAAAGCTGGAAACTCGCTCTCTTCTCACCTTTTCAAAGAAAGAGAATGATAAGCGCAATACATATGTACAGCTAACTGAAATGGGTGAAAAGCTTTTACAAGAAACGTGGAAACATTACTCACCAAATCGGGATAGCGTCTTGAAAGCTTCCATGCCGATTCGAGATCTATATGGTAAGTTCCCTGAATTCACCGAAATGATGTGCGTTATAAAGGGGCTTTACGGGGAAGATTTTATGGAAATTTTCCAGAAGTCCTTCACAAAGCTTGAAAGTGAATTCTCTCAAGAACTCACTGAACAAGATGAGAAGGAACACTTAAAATCTTACTAACGATAAGGAGAAACCCTCAGTAGGGTTTCCATAAGCTCTCGATAGTGCTCCTCTTGAGCGTGCAGAGCTTTGATGGTCGAAAGAGGGTCCAGTTTCATATTCAGCATTCCTACGAAATGTGTGAGCAACGAGGAGCGGCTTAAAAGGCCTTCTTCGATCTGTTCATACATTTTTTGGTTAACCTCAGCGCAAAGTTTAAACACTTCAGCTAATTCTTCTTCCGTAAGACCCCGGTCGATTGCCATCCGATAAAAAGGGTAGTTTCCCTCTTCTTTCATTTTAGCAAGTAACCGCATATGAAATTCAATTTTATCTAATCGTTTATGTATGGCTTCCATTCTTAACTTAGCTCCTTACTCTACGATCAATCGTATAAATAGGTTATGGTCAAAATGAGATGATTTCAAGAAAAATTGGTTTAATTACCTTTTTTAGCTGAATCAATCATTTTTCATAGCGTTCATTTCTTTTCGAAGTAAATCGAATCTCATGTAAGTTCATTTTTGCACACTAGAACATGTGCTTTTGATACGTATGTGCGAACAAATAAACAGACAGAGACATCAGACGATCATTTCAATTTACCTTTTTAACATCCCCTTTTAGTTTAACGGAATGAGGTCGAAATTGAAATCTATTTTCCAGACTAATCCAGCGCGAAAAAGCGCTGTTTTTGTCAAAAAGATTTTGACTAATTTCTTTATAAAAAAACGTGTTGATTTCTTCGTTGAATCGCTGTACAGTATACGAGTATTCAATAAATACAAACTTAGATGAAAGATACGGAAGCAGGTGATTCTTATGAATTGTTGGAAATCGATTTACCTAAATCGTGAATTCGGAACACATCGTTTAACGATTTTCTCGATGTTGTTAACCTTATTATACTTTATTGCGTTTTATCTTGTATTCAGTATGTTATACCCTACAACAAAACATGCGATCGTACCTATTCTACCGTTTCTCGGTTCCTTAGCTGTCCTTTTCCCTATTCATAAGCTCATTCATTGGCTCCCTTTAACTTTAGCCGGATTGAAAGCAACGATGAAATTAGAAAAAGGGCTCGTAATGGTACCGATGATGCGGTGTGAGACTTGTAATCCGATTTCACGAAATTTATTCTTAATTGCAGCTTTGTCTCCAGCCGTTATTATTACAGCTGCCGCGATTACAGCATCGATTTATATGCCATCGTATGTTTCGTTTTTCTCTATACTGGCAGCAATAAACCTTGGCTTTAGCTTTAGTGACTTCCTATATGCCTCACAGGTGCTTCGCGCACCTAAGAACGCCTATGTAGAGGATCGAAGCGAAGGGTTCCATATACTCATTAAGCGAGCTTCTTAATAAGTTTTGTTTCAGCTTACTTGGATTACCCGTTTCAGATCATTAAGGCTTCCCAATTAATAAATAATCAAATGTAAAACAGAGCGCTGTTAATCAGCGCTCTGTTTTACGTCGACCACTCGGTCAGCAGTATTGAATTATCACAAGACTTCCTTCATAATAACAATAGGATAACGATCTAATTAATAGGGTAATAGGCATCAAAGATGATTTCATCATTAGGGAGATCGAATGACCTAGCTTTTAGCTTCATATCATTCTTTAATTCCAGGTCGCTTACAGCCATGTAGATTGTACCCTTATCGGAATCAATTGTTATTTCAGGCGGTAGTGAGGCCTGTTTTTTTATAAAGGAAAGTACTTTATCACTTGGTAATTCAAGTAAGCCAATCTGAAAAGATTTTTCCTTTAATAAAAGATCACCATTCGGCTGCACCTGAGGCTCAAATTTAAGAAAAAAGTCAACTTTGCGATTAAAGATCGTCACATACCCTTGAAAAGTTGCAAGTTCATCAAGATTTACACTATAGCCGATGTTATCTTGTTTTTTGCTATACTTTTCAAGTTCTCGGTTGATGATCTCATTTAATTCATCTTTTTTCATCTGGATGGAAAATGTTGTTTCAAAAGATTCCTCTGCGCTTCTCTCATTTGAGAGTTTTGCAATTTCACTTTCAGGAAAATAGTATTGATAGAATCCTATCATACCTGCAAATATGAGGATAACAGCAGCAAAAAGAATAATAAAGGCCGCCTTCCATCGGTTTTTAAACATTTCAAACAGCTCCTTATGGGACGAATATTTTCCATCATACTACGAATAGAAAGATAAGTTAAAGCAAACCGTTATATATTCCTTCGATTTATCGAAACGGACTCTGGGAGGTTTTTAAATGACTATTATTGGATTATTCTTCATCATATTTGCTACCTTCATTCTGGTAACATTTAATTCCATGACAAACGCACTTTGTTTAAAGAAAAATATACCTGAGGAAAAACAGCCTAATGTTTTTAGAACTATTAATGTTCTTATCACTATTCTGCTTATTTCTTCATATGTAGAAGTTCTTTTCACTTAGCTAGTGAATACTATTAGCTAGTTCCTACGCAAAAAGATGAGGCATTATGCCCCATCTTTTTTTAGTTCTAAAAGGCGTTGGTTTTGAGAGTCCGCTTTTCTAATGCAGTTCTGCACTAGCCATCGAAGAAAATTCGAGTTATTACTTAAGGACCTGATTATATAGCATTTACACAATCTCTCCCTATTTTGTGTAATTTTTCTCATATTTCCAATTCGATTTAACTTCACATATCTTTCTATGCTATAGTATTAACTGTATCACAATGATGTTAAATTTAACTAACCCTTTAGGAGTGTATATTTGATGAAAAAAATGTTCATTATGCTTTCTGCTTTAATCGCAATTCTAGCGGTTTCTGCATGCAGTAACGATTCTTCTGACAACTCAGAAGCCGTTGTTGAAACAAGTGCAGGAAATGTAACGAAAGAAGAATTCTATCAGGCTTTGAAAGATCAAGCCGGTGAAGCAGTATTAAGTGATCTTGTCCAAACAAAAATTCTTGAAGATAAATATGATGTATCAGACAAAGAAGTCAATAAAGAACTTGATAAAATCAAAGAAAACTTTGAAACAGATGATCAACTCGAACAAGCCCTTCAATCAAACGGATACAAAGATCTTGAACAATTTAAAGTCGATGTTCGCAAACAGCTCCTTGCACAAAAAGCCGCTACAGACGGCGTAGAAGTAACGGATAAAAAGCTACAAGATTTTTATGACAATAACAAGGATCTATTCACTGAATTAGAAGCAAGTCACATTCTTGTTGACGATGAAGAAACTGCGAAAGAAGTTCAAAAGAAACTTGAAAATGGCGGAGATTTCGCAAAACTTGCTAAAGAATATTCCAAAGACGGCTCAGCTGAGAACGGCGGCGACCTTGGCGTTTTCAAAAAAGGCGATATGGTAGCTGAATTTGAAGAAGCTGCATTCGCACTTAAAGAAGGCGAAGTGAGTGATATCGTTCAATCTCAATTTGGCTATCACATCATTAAGCTGAAGAAGAAGACGGTTATGCCATTTGATGAAGCAAAAGATCAAGTAAAAGAACAATATATGTTGCAGAATGCAAAAGACGTTCCAACTGTCATTGACGAACTGATTAAGAAATCTGACGTAAAAGTGAAAGACGATCAGTTTAAAGACATCTTTAAAAAAGACGAACCCGCTGCTGATGAGAAATCAAGTACTGATGAAGGTTCAACTAAATCAAATGAATAAATAAAAAAACGAAAGGACTGATCATCAGTCCTTTCGTTTTTTATTTGATTTAATGCTCGATTTGTTTTCTTCTCTCTCGCTCTTCTTCCATCCTCTCTACATACACTCTCCCCTCTTCTTCGATATGAATCTGATCTACCCTTTTCTCTTCAGCCGTCAGCTGCATCGTTTTGTAGCCACTATAAATGATTCCTGCTAGTACAAAATAAAGCCACCACGGAAAACTTGAGAATACGCCAATTACAGTCGCAGATATTTCTGTTAGTTGCAGAACACTAAGAACGAAAAGAAAACCAAGTATAATAAGAACGCCCTTCCTCATCATAAGCCCCTTCCTTTCCTACTCTCGTACAAGCTCATTGGATTACTACACTGTATGAGAGAAAAGCTAGAAATATACCTCTTAATGGTAGGAAGAACTCGCAATCTTACCAGTTTGATGATTCCTCATTTTAAACATCACCATGTAGATGACCGCTGCTGCAATGGCTAATAAGCTTATAAGATTGAATGTCTTTTGAAACCCAATTAATGCAGTTAGAGGTATCGCTGCTGGCGCAAGCGTTCTACCAATTGTAAAGCGAAGACTCGCTGCTGCGAAATATTGACCTCGCATATGTTCGGGAGCAAGCCTTGATACGAATCCCTCTTGAATACCTACAACCATGAGCTCTCCGATCGTGAAGACAAACATCGCAATGGCAAGCATCCATACTTGAGTCGTCTGACCGAACATAACCATACTTAACGCATAAATAAGGCAAGAAGCAATAAAAACATTTCGCTCTTTAAATCTACTCATTTTGGATGTCATATAGACTGTTAGAAGAGCAACAAGCAATCCATTTTCTGAAATTAGCCAACTAAAAATACGATTCCCATCAGCACTGATTACCTTATTGAAAAATGATAACACAGGTTGCTGTGGTACAGATTCACTTAAGTAGACGGCAATGAGTAAATCTAACTGCATAAACGTTTGAGCGACAAGAATACCTGCCAGGATAAACAATAGAAAGACTTTATCTTGCACAATCACGCGGTAGTCCCGCAACTGTTCCCAGATAAAACTCGTCCATCGTGTTGAAGAGTCGGCTACCAGCTTCTTTTCCATTCTCTCTGGAGCTGTTTCGCGAATAAAAACGGATATCAGAACAGCTACACCAAAGCTGACGAGCGCGGCGATGAGAAGTAATGCAAAACGATATTGAAAGAAAAATATCCCACCAAGAATGGGTCCAACCACAACGGATATATTTAGTGCAGTATAGAAAACAGCAAAAACTGTATTACGATCCTTTTCAGCTACCAAATCAGCGATCATTGCATGACTTGCTGGCCAATATAAGGAGCCAAATATCCCGAGCACTGAGAAGCTAATAAACGTTAGCATTGGTGAAACAAACCAGGGAGAATTTGCAAATGCAAAAATGATAAAGGTGATGCCCTGTCCAATTGCAGAGACAAACATCATCTTTTTTCTCCCATATTGATCTGCGCAATATCCCCCAATCAGATTTGCTACGACAGCGACTACTTGAGAAAGCACAAGGAGTAGCCCTGCCATTCCCTTTCCAAACGAATCAGAAAAGTAAATAGCCATGAAGGGAAAGAACATCCAAAAAAGCACATTCATCATTCCTTCACCAAACAACCTTATCTTTAAGTTACGATCCCAATCTTTTATTCTCATATGCTATCCCCCACAGCTTATAGGTGTAGTAGGAGCAAAAAAAAAGAAACGGCTCGGATGCGCGTTTCTCTTTCAATCGCCTACTTCTTACTTCGTGTTTTCGTTTTTCAAGGAAGCCATCTGTGGCTTGTAGAAGGAACGATTATCGAGAGCAAAAACTCGATCTGTAAACTCACCTGGTTCTACTTTATCGAGTGCCCGGTCGAGCATATTCATTTTTGCATCAATGTTATCAATCATATGGAGAATTTCTGCCTCGCGAATCATCGGTGGCTTCGGGCTACCCCACTCAGCTTTACCGTGGTGGCTTAAGATGAGGTGTTGAAGAAGCATGACTTCTTCCCCTTCAATTTCCAACTCTTTGGCTGCCTGTCCAATTTCATTGACCATGATTGAGATATGTCCAAGCAGCTTTCCTTCATTCGTATAACTAGCAGCAATCGATCCAGAAAGCTCCACTACCTTACCAAGATCATGAAGGATGATGCCACCATATAGTAAATCTGTATCTAATGATGGATAAAGTACAGATAAAGATTTAGCAATATCTAACATCGAAACGACATGATAGGATAAACCTGACACGAATTCATGGTGGTTCTTCGTTGCTGCAGGAAAAGTAAGAAAATCATTTTGATGCTTTTTAACAAGGTGCCTCGTAATACGCTGTATGTTTGGATTACGCATTTCAAACACATACTGCGTGATTTTCTCCATAATTTCATTCATTTCCATTGGAGCAGAAGCCACAAAATCAGTTATTTTGACCTGATCCATGTCTGTAGCAAGGCGAATGGTTTTAATACGAAGTTGATTTCTTCCTCTATAACTCGTTACATCACCTTTTACTTTAATTATCTGTTGGGCATCGAAGCTCTCCTCGTCATCTGAAGATGCATCCCATAGCTTCGCTTCAATCTCACCTGACTTATCTTGAAGCATTAACGTCAAGAAAGGCTTGCCGTTGCTCGCCACACCTTTCACAGACGCTCTAATTAATAAATAGTGATCTACTTGATCACCAACACGATAATGGCCAATTCCTTTGAATTCCTTCACCTTTCCACCTCCGCAAAAAATCTATTCACCTAGTATAGCACAGCCTGATTCGCTCAATTTGAATCAATTTTCTATTTCTTTTCGTTTGGTATTATGATTGAAAACGTCACTCCATCTTCCATATTCGTTACTTCCGCTGCGCCTTCATGACGCTCTGCAATTTTCTTGACGATGGCAAGACCGATTCCAAACTGACCTTTATCTCCTTTTTGAAACGGTTCAAATAATCTTTCCATTTCTACTGTTTCAAAAGATATCTGTTCTCCGTCATTGTATACCTCAACTCTAACCTGATTTTCTTCTTGTATAGCGCTAAGCGCAATGTTATTTTTAGCGTAACGCAAAGCATTCTGAACAAGATTATCCATTGCTGTAAGCATTTGTTCATGGATTGCAGTCAGTTCTACATTCTCTCCGGAAATCGTAAATGTTACGTCATCCCTCTGGTACATGAACCGCTCTCGAATTTCCTCTGCAAGGACTCCAAATCGAAACGTTTCCCAATTGCCATCAGGCTCATCGATTGAATCCAATTTAATATAGGTCAACATTGCCTTTACTCGTTGGTCCATTCGATCCGATTCATTCAATATAATTGTCATTGTATTGTCTAATGAATCAGGCATAACACCATCTTTAATCGATTGAGCATAACTTTTAATAACCATGATTGGTGTTTTCAATTCATGTGAAGCATGTTGAATAAACGTCTTCTGTGCTTTGTCATATCTCATCAAATTCTGTCTCATCGATTCGAATTGGTTGGATAACTTTTGAAATTCTTCGTCACCCTCCCAGCGGAAGGGTTCTTTCCAATTGCGATTCGCAATTTGTTCAAATCTCTCTCCAAGCACCGTTAACGGTCTACGTAAATATCTAGCTATCCAAGCCGCTGGCAATAAGCTTAACAGCAAAGCAAATAGAAGAATAATAATTAATCTCCACCAGAGTCGGTCGATCATTTGATTTCGATACGTATCCCACATATAGGAAATGAAATACGCTTCCTGTCCATTTACATCAACTTTAGAAATTACATAAAATAAAGACGCTTGATTATTATAAGTTAATTCATATCTACCCTTGTTCTCTTTTTGATGAAGGGCATTTTTTCGCATTTTAATCATCACTTCGTCAGGAATTGGATCTCCCTGTAGTGGTCCACTATAAAGTCTTGTAATTAACGTATGTCCAACGGATCGTTCTGCATCTCTTCGTTCGATAAAATCCTGATCTGTTTCTGGTGGCACAGGGCCATCTTTATCAGGGAAAGTATAGCGTTGTTGCTCACTCTCAATAATCTGGTACGTCTCTTCTGTAAGAGTCCCCTTGATGGAAAGAGGGTAAATCACTGCTATAACGACACCTACAAGAAGAACAAGGATCATAAATGAAAGCCAAATTCGTTTGGTTAAGTTCAGCCGAATCATGTGATCAACCGATAACCAAGGCCGTATGAAGTTTCAAGATTCATTCGAGGCATTTTTTTACGGACCCTTCTGATGACATCATCGACTGCGCGGTCTGAACCAACGTAATCATCTCCCCAGACGTGAACGAGAATTTGTTCCCTTGATAGTGTTTGGTTCACATGATCAACGAGGTAGAGAATTAAATCCATTTCTTTCGTTGTTAATTCAATTGGTTCACCTCGGTCAAGAACTTTCCGTGCCATTGGGTCAATCTCATACTCCACAATTTCAATCCGCTTCTGAGAAGATTGCTGGTAAACTCTTTTTAATAACTTTTTAGCACGTATAATTAATTCTCTAGGCATAAAGGGTTTTGCAATATAATCATCACTACCTAATTCGAGCCCAACAATACGATCGAGATCCTCATCTCTTGCAGAAATAAAGATGACAGGAACATCATCTACAGCTTTTATCTTCTTTAGAAGTTCATATCCATCTATCCCTGGCAACATAATATCAAGGATCCAAAGATGACAGGATTCATGAATATTCTCTAAAGCCTCTTCCCCACTCAAAAAGGTTCTTACCTGGAATCCTTCCTTCACCATATAGGTTTTTAGAATTTGTACGAGATTTTCTTCATCCTCAACTAAATGTATTTTATAATTTTCTTCCATATGGCTCGCCCCACCTTATTTTACCTTTTTTGTAGAAAATTCCGTGCGCTCAAGAACGTGAATGCTTCCTTCTAAACCGTAAGTCGTTTTAGCATGGCAGGTTAACAAAATCACCTGGTGATCGTTAGAAAATTCTTTAATAAACTCTTTCGCTTTATCGGTCCGTTTTTCATCAAAATTCACAAAAATGTCATCTAAAAAAATGGGTAGCTTGATCGCTGAAATGGATGCTAGAGCAAGTCGAATACAAAGGTATAATTGTTCTGCGGTGCCTCTGCTTAGCTCTGATGGCTTATAAGCACGCCCTTTATGATGCATGACTCGAAAATTAAGTCCCTCTGCTGGAGGAAGAATGGCAGTATATCGACCGTTAGTAATTAATTGAAAATAGTGTTCGGCCTTTGAGATAACCGCTGGCAATCGCTCTTCTTGATACCTTGCTTTTGCTTTTGATAACAAATCAGAAGCTACTCTCATAACAGACCATTTCCTGGCAAGGGAGTCTAATTCATCTTCTTTCTGCTTACGTTGCAATAGAAGATCTTCATACGTACCATCTTCTGTTAAAAGTCGAATTTGTTCTTGTTGTGCTGCAAGTTGTTGATAAATTTTCTGCTGTGCTTCCATTAATGAACGTTCTTCACGCTCCGCCGAGTCTCGCTCCTGCTCTATTTCATCCAGGGATACACGCTTTGTCGATTGTTCTGATTCATCGAGCTGTGAATCAATCGTAACGATCTGCTGAATGATTTCTTTTGCTTGTGCCTGCGCGTTCCCTTTAATGCGAAATGCTTCTTCACTATCTGTCTCCGCTATCCGCATTAACTCTGTCATTTCACTTTGACATGCTAGAAGCTTTTCTTGGATATCATCTGAGTGTTCATCGAGTGCCTTCAACTGGTCGTTTAATTTGTCAATCACTCGCAACTTTTCTCTCTGATCATTTGCTCTTTGCAGTAAGTGTTGCATCGCTTTATCAGGATTTATATATGAAATGTTCGTATTCTCACATAGTGTCCTAATTCCATCTTCAACTACCTTCAAACTGTAGTCAAGCTCCTCTATTTGAAATTGATTTTGATCACGATCCTGTTGAAGCTTTTTGATAGACGCTGTTCGATCAAAAGCATCAAGTAATGAATGGAATGGCAATGTTTCCGGAAAGGAATTGGAGGAATGCCACTCCTTGATAGAAGCTTCTATTTGGTAGCGCTCTGCTTCCCAACGGTCAACTTTCTCAGCGGCCTTCAGATAGATGCGATTCAAGCGTTCAACTTGATCCCTCACCTGTTCTAGACTCCTGGTGAGTTCTCTGTCCTGTATCAGTATCTCCTGCTCTCCCAAATTCTTTCCTTTTGTTAGAAACATAAGAAAAGCACCAATTAATAAGATAACTGCAGCTGAAAATCCTAGAATCCATCTTTCATAAAGCCCCAATGCTAAGAACAGTAGAAAAGCAATCATAACCATAATAACTGACCATTTCTGATTTCCTTCTGAATGAAATAACCTCGTATCAGTCTCTATTTTCTCCCTCTCATTTTTGGAGAGAAGCTTTGCTTTTATGCGTTCATACTCGTTTTCCTCTTTCTCTAACTCTTCCTTAGCAGATTGAAAAGCTTCGTTTATATACTGATATTGTTGCTCAGAGCGCTGTTTCTCTTCGACAAGTTTTTTCAATTCTTCTTTTGAAGAAAAGGTTGTCTTCATTAGAGAAATATCTTTCTCTGATAGACCTAACCCCTGTATTTCAGAATCAATCTTTGAATCAAGTGACTTCATTTTATGTTCAAGACCTCTGCGCTCTTCTATTCTGGCCCGATAAAGAACCATTTGTTCGTTCCAATAGGAAACATCTTGAAGAAAAAGTTGCAACTCAGGAAAGACTTCGTAGTGATCTATCTCATTTTTGATACGTATTTTTCTTTTGCTAGCGCTCTCTGATTCACCTGACAGAAGAACTACTTGTTCTTTCCACTTATCCATCCTAACAAGCCCATCTTCTGGGAAAGGTTTGGAGTCAGGAAGTTCTTGAAGCTCTCTCTCTAGCCTCAGCTTATCTTTCAGAAGAGGATAAATACTCTTTTCACGATCAAGTCTCCTTACTTCTCCCTGTAAGTGCACGACTCGCTCATTTTGTTCTAACGACTGCTTTTCTAATGCCTGCTTCTTCTCGATCATACGGTTATAGCTTTCGTTTTTCTTCTCCCATTCGCTCGTACTTTTCTTTAAGGACTCCCATTTATCTAGATTTTCATTTAGCATCGGCTTTCTTCCGCCAGGTTTAAAAAGTTCACCTTGCCGTTTATCAAAGATTTTCTCAATGGCTAGTAAGGAGGCACCTCCACTCATACCTGCTTCATATAGAACCTGGTTCCAGCTCTCCTCATCGTAGTTTCGATACTCATTTAGTGTTGTGAGATTACAGAAGAAAATTTGTCGAAAACTAGTTCGGTTCATTCCTTTCAAAAGACGCTTTAGATCGTCTTCAGCCCCTGTCATACCGTCTGAATAATAAATTGTTACTTCACTATCCTTGCCTTTCGTGCGCTCGATAATAATCTGCTCACGCTCAACTTCAATTGTGAGGCTCCCCCCAAATCGAACGTGATCATCTATTTCAAAACGTTGATTGGAACGAGTTGAAAACCCAAACAAAATGGATTCAATGAATGCCAGAAGGGTAGATTTCCCTGCTTCATTTTCACCAAATATCAATTGAAGTTGACCAGAAATATTTTCTATTTTATAATCCTCAAATTTACCAAAACCGTAGATGTGCAATCCTAGCAACTTCATTAGTCACTTCCTCCTTTAGACTCGAGAAGGTAGGAAAGCACTAGCTCCTCTGCCTCTTTAATGAGCAGTTTCTCATCTTCGATGGATCGAAGTGCTTTTCTAGCGCGTCTGTGTTCATAAAGTGGGGCAACGGCTTCTTTCAATTGTCCCTCGCTATAGTTTTCAGAAATTAATAGGATGTCCTGAATAAATCCGTTTTGTTTCTTTAAATCTTCACGATCCCACAGGGGTTTTGATTTCAAAGATAGTTTATATGGCCAAACAAACCCCCTGGTTTCTACATCTCTGTTTAGCTGAAGCGTCTGAAGAAGATCATCCAACTTCTCTTCCTGAAGCAGCTCTGTATGTAGATGGCTCATTCCTATTAGTTCAAGCTCTACTAAATGCCCGCCTGTATTATACGAATCATTTTCTAAATGATCCTCGCACAATTGAAGAAGTTCCTGCATCGTTTCACATGACCCAATATCAATGACAGGCCGTTGCCATGTCACATCAGATGTTTGATGAAAGGTAAGCGAAGAATCTACTTCACTTAACTTCACAACGTAGCATCCTTTGGCTCCCTGTTCTTTTCGATGGGCCCCTTGAATATTCCCAGAATAAACAATCGGTGGTTGCGCTACAAGCTCTGCACGTTGATGAATATGACCAAGTGCCCAGTAATCAAAGTTCTTCTCGACTAGTTCATTTATCGTAAATGGAGCATACGAGGAATGCTCTTTCTGTCCCTCCAGGTTTCCATGTAGCATCCCAATTTGAAAACTCTCTTCGTCCATTCGATGATAGAAATCGGTCATTTTCATATTGACATGACGTGTAGGATAGCTAAAGCTATGAATATATGCAAGTGTCATATTGTTTCGATTAAATGGAATCGCTTCTACTTCTGCACCAAAAAAATGACTACTCTCTGGCCACGTTAAATCCACCCACTCTCCATCCAGAGCATCATGATTCCCATGAGTTAGGTAACTTTCTATACCAGCGTCATCAAGCCTCTGTAATTCGTGCAAAAGCGTCATTTGAGTTTTAAGGCTTCGATAGCTACTATCATATAAATCACCAGCAAAAAGCACAAAATCAACGTTCTCCGATATCGCAAGGTCTACAATATGACAAAGCGATCGATAGGCACTATCCTTCACAAATTCATGGATGGTAGTCGGAAGACTATTTGCCCCCGTAAAAGGTCTGTCCAAGTGAAGGTCGGCACAGTGTAGGAAGGATATTTCTTTCATCTCACATCTCTCCTTCAATTGCTCTCTATCTATTAGTTTACCATATTCTATCGAGCGCACGTTCGCACAATACCATCTTTATCATCTCCAAGATTTAACCACTTCTAACCTTTTCCTCTGCACTAATCCACAAAAAAAGTCATCCGATGACCTTTCCTTCGGATGACCTCAGCTATATATTCTTTTTCCCTAATCACTGTTCACGTTTTGATAGCTTAAGCGCTTTTCCAATGTCTCTTAAGGAAGAGGATTTACCATACATTAAAACCCCGCCTCTATAAACTTTCGCGCCAAGAATGGCGAAGAAAACAATGGCTCCAATGAGCAACGCGAGACTAATAGCGACTTCATAAAACGGGATGGAAAGCATCCCAACGCGTAAAAACATGACGACTGGGGCAAAAAACGGAATGTATGATGCAACTGTTATGAAAGGAGACGAGGGTGTCCCAAGTCCAAACATCGCAATAAAGAAAGCAATGATGATTAGAAACTGGACTGGCATAATAAGTTGCTGAACTTCTTCTGCACGACTCACTAATGAACCAACCATCGCGAGAATGGTTGCATAGAGCAAGTAACCAAGTACGAAAAAGAGAATTGCATAAATAATGAGCGAAGCAGAAAGATTATTAAAATCTAGGAAAGAGAGGATTCCTGTCTGGCTAATCGCATCATCCTGTAGCTGCATAAAGATATATCCACTTAAAATGAGAATCGCGTATTGCGTTAACCCCAACAAAGCTACACCAAGAATCTTTCCGAACATCTGCTTAACAGGAGATACACTTGAAATGAGAATTTCCATTACACGTGATGATTTTTCTGTTGCTACTTCCACCGCTACCATGTTTCCGTAGAAAATGACTGAGAAGTAAATAACAAAAAGAAGAATATAAACAAAAACTCTTGCCTGATTCAACTCATCTTCTGTCTTTGCTCCTTTTTCAAGCGCTACTTTCTCGAATTGGATTGGCTGATCGATTTCCAAAAGCTGTTCTTGTGTGACTCCAGCTTTTTCAGCGGCAATGGTGCTCTTAATTTGTTGGAGTGCGGATTCTAGTAGCTGAGGCGTTACTTGTTCTGCTACTGTTTCCGCTTTGTAGGTAGCTGTCGGTTCTCCGGCTCCGTTTTCCCCCAATAATAAGTAACTATCAAGGTCACCATCTTCGATCGCCTGCTGTGCCTCTTTCTCTGATCCTCCAAACTTCTCAAGGATAAGATCAGCGTCCATCATGTCAATCTGACTTTCGAGCATTGAATAGTAGGTACTGCCCTCAACAACTCCAACTCGATCTGCTTCGCTTGTGTCAAATCGATCAAAAATAGAGGATAGGTTTGTAAGTAGAAAGATCATTAAAAGCGTCATGACGGTCGTGATAATAAAAGATTTGGATTTCAACCGGTTTAAATATGTTTGGGATAGGACGATAAAGAATTTATTCATATTCCGCACCCACTTTCTCTATGAAGATATCATTTAATGAAGGTTCTTCTAATTCAAATCTACGAACAAATCCTCTACTAATTAACTCTTGAAGAACAAATTGGGAAACTTGTTCATTTTCAATTTGCACGATACTATGATTCATTCCTTGTTTAATCCGATGCACCCCATCGACCTTTTCGAGAAAAGAAAGATCAAAATCAACATCGATTAGTATGTTTTTCTTACCATAGGAGCGTTTGATTTCCTTCAAATTTCCTGAAACGACAGGTTTGCCTTTATGTAGAATACATAAATGTTCACATAGTTCCTCTACATGCTCCATGCGATGACTCGAAAATAGAATGGTTGTACCCGATTTTTTCAAATCAAGTACAGCATCTTTTAACAATTCAACATTAACGGGATCAAGGCCGCTAAATGGTTCATCGAGTATGAGAAGTTCTGGCTTATGAATCACAGCTGCAATAAACTGTATTTTTTGCTGGTTTCCTTTCGATAACTCTTCTACTTTCTTATCAAGATATTCAGGTACATTGAATCGTTCTAGCCACAAACTAATTTCCTTCTCGATCTCAAATCTCTTCATACCTCTTAGTCTACCAAGATAGATCAGTTGTTCCTTCACTTTCATTTTTGGATAGAGTCCACGTTCTTCAGGTAGATAGCCTATCAAGTGACTTGAATCATAAGAAATATCTTGATCCTTCCATGAAATAGTTCCTTCCGTTTGATCAATAAGGCGTAACAGCATTCGAAATGTTGTTGTCTTGCCAGCGCCATTTCCTCCGAGAAGACCAAAGATTTCATTAACTGGAATCGCTAAATTCAATTTATCAACGGCAGTAAATGCCCCAAAACGCTTCGTTACTTCTTGAAATTGAAGCAAAAATAGCCCCCCTTTTAGCTTGTCATAAATCTTTCATACTAAGTATAACGTTTGGCTCTCCAAAATGATTCGTTTTTTCTGAAAAAAGTGACAACAAAAAGCACAATCGGTAAAATAGGAAAAGGAGGGGATTAAATGGAAAAATATATTATAACAGCATTTGAGAAGAATGGAGCAAACGTCCTGGATGAAAGCTTTGATGCACAGGACGATAAAGAAGCAAAAAAAGTAGGAGAGGAACTTCTTAAACAAAAAGGATTAGAAAAACACTCTGCACGCGTTGTTTCCTCTAAAGGGAAACTTATTGTTTTCAAGAGATAAAAAGCGAAATTCGAAAAAATGCTATCATCTTACAGTCGAACTAAAAGAACCGCCGGCCAATTTATCTGACCGGCGGTTCTTTCACTTTTACTTCAAGTTAATCCATACACTCTTCACTTCTGTATAGTTATTTAATGCATAAGAACCCATTTCTCTTCCCATTCCTGACTGCTTATATCCTCCAAAAGGAGATGCTGCATCAAATGCATTGTAACAGTTCACCCAGACTGTTCCAGCTTTTAACTTATTTGCCACGTAATGAGCGGACTTCAAGTTCTCAGTCCACAACCCAGCTGCAAGTCCATAATTTGAATCATTTGCTCGGTCAATAACCTCATCTAGATCTTCAAACGGCATCGCGGCTACAACAGGACCGAAGATTTCTTCTTTGGCAATTGTCATTTTGTCATCCACATCAGAGAAGATCGTTGGCTGGACATAATATCCTTTATCATAAGGAACCTGTCCACCAGTGAGTAATTCTGCACCTTCATCCTGACCTTTTGAGATATAACTCATGACTCGCTGATGCTGCTCTGCTGACACAAGTGGTCCCATCTCTGTATCTGGATCAAGTCCAGATCCCTGTTTAATCTTCTGACTATGGCTAACCAAATCCGCCATCACGTTATCATAAGCTTTCTTTTGAATAAATAATCTTGATCCAGCACAGCATACCTGACCCTGATTAAACATGATTCCACTTAATGCTCCTGGAACGGCTTTTGTCATATCAGCGTCTGGTAAAATAATGTTCGGTGACTTACCACCCAGTTCAAGAGTGACTCGCTTCAGGTCATTAGAAGCCTGATTCATGATATATTTCCCAACTTCTGTGGATCCAGTAAACGCAATTTTATCCACATGTGGATGTTTTACAAGCGCATCACCAGCTGTTTCGCCGTAACCTGGTACAACATTCACAACACCCTCAGGGAATCCTGCTTCTTCCATTAGCTGGGCGAGATACAGCGCCGAAAGAGGTGTTTGCTCAGCTGGCTTTAATACGACGGTACATCCTGTTGCAAGTGCGGCTCCGAGTTTCCAAGCAGCCATAAGTAATGGGAAGTTCCACGGAATGATTTGGCCGACTACTCCAAGCGCTTCATGTCGAGTATAGTTGAAAAACGGTCCATTAACCGGAATGGTTTGTCCCATTATTTTCGTTGACCATCCTGCGTAATAGCGGAAATGCTCAATCGCTAGTGGAACATCGGCATTCTGTGTTTCTCGAATCGGCTTCCCGTTATCCAATGTATCGATCATCGCTAGCTCTTCTTTGTTCTCCTCCATTAAATCAGCTAGTTTATAAATTAAACGACTTCTTGAGGAAGCAGACATCTTTGACCACGGTCCACTGTCAAATGCTTTTCGAGCAGCCATAACAGCCTCATCGATATCGTCTTTCATCGCTTCACTAACTGTTGCAAGTACTTCACCAGTTGAAGGGTTAAGGGTATCAAATGTTCTACCTGATAGCGAATCCTTCCATTGACCATTAATATAAAGTTGCTTCGTTCCTTTCAGAAATTCTGTCACCTTCGGATTCAAGTCGAGTAATTTTTGCATACGATCCCTCCATAATTCAAAATTATCAAACATTATACATATTAGCTGTTTTTTCGTGAAAGCCTTTTCATTTGACGAAAATGAATCAAAAGTCACACAAAAAACGCCTTCTTTCCCCATATTATTTCAGGGTTCGCGGAAGGCGTAATAAAATATGAATGAAAAAAGTTTATCATTACCTTTTTAACTGAACTCGCATTTGTCTGCGAAAAACTTCTTTTACCATGTATGATACCCCTTGCTGATCGTTTGAACGCGTCACCCAATCGGCAAGCCGCTGTAATTCATATGTTGCGTTCCCCATGGCAACACCAAGACCTGCTTGACGAATCATCTCTGCATCACAATCCGCGTCTCCGATCACAACCATTTGATCAACTGAAATTCCTAGTTTTTCCCCGAGTACACGCAATCCTTTTGCTTTTGATACGCCTTTAGGGATGATACCGAAGTTGCACTTTGTAGATCGCACAATTGAAATAGAGGGAATACGTTCTTCAAGAAGAACACGGGCTTGTTCTCTTTCTTTCTCATTAAAGAAATGCGCATCGATCTTTGGAGGGGATAGCTCATTCTGCTGCAAGTATTCGCTTAACGATTCCACGAAATTCACCGGATAGAACAATGGATCTCCTATTCCAAGAGTCATCTTAGCAGATAAGTAATGGTTTTGTTTTACTCGATTTCCAACTGCTAATCTTTCATGAATAATACGAATATGACAATCGAACTCTTCAAGCAAGCGTACAATTTCGGTAACATCATTCCTGGAAATTCTCTCTTCGAATATCGGGTCTTTTACTTGATCAGCAATAAAAGCTCCACTATGTGTAACCAGAATTGCATCATCTAGTTTTACTGCTTTTGAAATTTTTTTAGCAGATGCGAAGTTACGACTCGTTGTAAGAGTAACATATACCCCCTTTTCTTTTACATAGCTTATCGCTTCCTTCGTTTCTTTGTCGATTTTATGATTTGATCTGAGCAGGGTTCCATCAATGTCTAACGCCAAAAGTTTATATACCATATGGATCCCTCCTGTATTGAAAATAGAGCTGTTATCACTTATTTCTATGAAAGCTTATTCTTGTCTTATCACATAAAATTGTGGAGAGATTGAATAAGTTGGAAATAGGCGTTTAGAAATAACAACTCGTGGGAAGTTTTAATGTGAAACCACTAATATTACAAATGTATTACAATAAAAGAGAGGGGTCATGCAGTTATGACGAAGGGGAAAGAAAGAATTAGATTTGACTGTACAGGAGAGTTTAGTGAGCCTCACATTTACAAATGTTCAGAATGTGATCATGAATTTCGAGGAATGATTGGTGAAAATGAGGAGAGAAAGCATCAATTGAATTGTCCACAATGTGCAGTAGAAGAAACCATTATTACTCAGCCGACACAATTCGAAGTGATTGGTGTTATTGAGAACGCTTCCTAGCACTTATTTTATTTTATGACGATTTCATATTTTGAGCTTATTCGACTGAACACTTGCAGGGCTCGAATAAGCCCAAAATCATGAAAACATATCCACTGAATCTAACAAAAAGAACGCTCACCTTTTCGGTGAGCGTTCTTTTCAATTATTGTTGAATATCTTCTTCAGAACTACCGTAAAGATCCTCTAGAGGTTTCGTTACGATTTTGTTGATGTCCTGAATAACTTGGCTCATGCGTTGCTCTTGTTGCATCAACTGTGAAATAACTTCATGTTGCTGAACAAGTTCAACTTGCTGTTGTGCTTTCTGTGCTTCTTCTTCTGTAATCTGCTCACCAGTCATTTGCTTCTGTTGAAGCTCCATCTGCATGTTACGGAAGTTATCAAATAGTTTCTTTGATACTTCGTCCTGATTTACTTGATCGTATAATTCTTTTAACTTCGTATAGTCTTCATGTTCACGCATTGCGCCTTCTAGTTCATATGCTACGTCGTAAAGATTTTTCTCTGCCATTGTATCTACCTCCTTAGAAAATGAGGATTATTTCGCTCTCATAACCCTATACTTCCTTACTATAACAAAGACTGAAACGAAATTCATCCAATAAGGGTAATAACGACTCCCTGAATCAATCCAATCATTCCACCAAGCACAGCTCCGAGATACGTGATCATCTTAAATTCCCTTCGTGAAATGGAAAGAACCATTTCCTCTAAACGCCCTACGGAGAAGGTTTCGACCTGTCCTTTGACTACATCCGCAAGATGCAATTGTTCCATTAGTGGCTGGAGATTCTGACTCAAATAATTTCCAGCAGCATCCACAATACGAGGTACAAAATCTTCAACAATACGATCTTTGTATGGGTCTGTAGCCTCAGATAATGTAAGGTTCATTACGTGATCGATTGGAAGTTCCTTAACGATTAGATCCGAAATCTCTTTCACCAGTTCCTTCGAATCAAATTTGTCTTCAAATGCTTCCAATCTAGTTTCCTTAAGACTATGCCATTCCTTCTCAAGCATTGTGATAATGACATTCTGAATATCGTCTTGCTTGAGAAGTCGCAATAATTCTGGTTGAACTTTATCTACAAGCCTAGTGTTTGTAAAGAACATATTGATCATACTGCCAAGTGTTCCTCGATCAGCAAGGTAGCGATCAATCATCACAGATAGTTTGTTTTTCCCTTCCGAAGAAGCAATATAGTCACTTACTTTTGTTAGAATGAGATCTGCAAAAGGGTCGATCGCTTCGTCTATTCTTATTTGCATTTTTTCAGGCAAGACCTCGCCCATTTCTTTCTGCTTAAATTCCGTCAGTTTCATATCAATCTTTCCGCTAATATAAGCGCTAGCTTTCATTCTCACTTCATCCGCCGGATCTTCCATATTAAGTCCTCTTTTCAAGAGGTTCTCAATCTTTTCATCCGTTTCAAGTAAGCGCAATACCTCTTTCTGTGCATATTCAATCATCGTGCGCTTAAAAGCAGGATCATTCATTTTTTGCTGTATTCCTTCAGGGGTTAGGAGGTGTTCTACAACCATTCTTCCTAACTGAACCGCAAGTTCATCCCTTCGTTTTGGAATCAGTCCTGGTGTAAACGGAATTTTCCACTTTCCAATATAGCGCGCTTCATATGGTCTGAAGAGCATTTTAATCGCTAAAGAATTTGTAAATCCACCTATGACAGCACCAATTACTATCATAAATAAGATGGTTATAAGTATGGACGACATCGTACCTCAACCTTTCTATCAATCACGTTCACATAGTAAACCCCATCTTCATAGTATACGATATCCGCTATTGCCTATCCAGTTATAGGAAAGCAAAAAATGAAAACAGTTGAACGAGGGTCTGGAATGAAACATGCTGAAAAAATGATTATTCAACCTGAGAATGGAGTTATTAACAGTGTCATCCCTTCCCTATCCCTACCTGAAAATATAGCCAAGAAATGGAATTTAGATGCCACATCACTTCTCTTTCGATGCGGTGCACTCGAGGAAGTTGTGGATGTACAGGTCTACCGTACCAGTTCAAGTCATACCGTATACTGTTCACCTGCTCTACTTACTTCCCTGTCTCTCCCTAACCAAACACTACCGGTCATCCTTACCTTTTGTAACAAGCAAAACACCATTACGCTAGGTCCTATTTTCTGCCTTGCTACTAATGCTTCTGGAGACAGCGCCGAACTACCTTTTGGTTCATATACTGCTTTTTGTAGAGAACTCGCTGAGTATTGTGAGGAAAATCATATTCTCTTCTATGTGTATCAATTAAAACCACGGGAAGGCAACAGCTTTCCAGGTATGATATGGAATCAACGATTCTGGAGAGAAACAGATCTCCCACAGCCATCAGTTATATATAATCGAATCCATTCCCGAAAACTCGAAAAATCCAGCACCGTTCAGAAGCTAAAATCTTTTTGGAGAGATCAGAGAATTCCCTATTTTAATGAATCTTTCCTTAATAAATGGGAAATTCATCAGAAACTACTTCCATATGACCAATTGGCGCCTTTCCTACCTGAAACAATTTTACTTACCTCATTCGATGATATTCAATCAATGATGAGTAAACATCCAACTCTCTATTTGAAGCCATTAAATGGAAGTCAGGGAAAACACATTTTTCGCATCAGCTACCGAAATGATTTGTTTTCTCTCGACTACTCGAGCTTTCATGGAAATCAAACTATAACATCTCCAGCTCTAAGCGGTCTATATCCCGCCATTCGCGCTCGTTCAAAACATGTACCTTATCTCATTCAACAAGGAGTTCCTCTACTTGAAATTAACGAATGTCCTGTAGACTTTCGCATACTCTGCTTAAAAGGTTCAGGTGAAAAATGGCATGTCGCCTCAGCAGTCTCTCGCATCGCACAATCAAAAGAGCAATTTGTTTCGAACATTGCTCGGGGGGCATTGCTCAAAAAATTTGAAGACGGCCTTGTTCCATTTGATGATGCTATCAAAAAACAGACGAAGCGAATTATCCCTGAACTTGCTCGTGAAATTTCGCAAATTATAGACCACCAAACCGAAGGCATATTTGGAGAGTTAGGCATTGACTTATCCGTTGATCAGGAAGGGCATCCATGGATCATTGAGGTTAACACGAAACCTTCAAAAACTTCTGATGGCATTACAACTAGCACATACCGTCCCTCTGTTAAAGCTCTTATTCGCTTCATTAATTGGCTCAGTCTATCTTAGGAGGCGTGTATGACATCATTCGGTATTCTGCAAAGGTCACTCAAACATGAGCAAAATTACGTTGATCGACTTGGTAAAGCAGGTACTGCTTCTGGCTTTTGTATTTATCGATTTTCACCAGATCAAGTCCCTGGCCCTCTCCTAAACGGAGTGGTGTTTGATCCTTCGTTAAAAACTTGGAGAAAGGCACAATTTCCTGTGCCAGATTTCATTTATGATCGCTGTTTTTATAGCACTGACCATAAACAGCCTCACACAGTAGCATTTATTCACTGGTTGAAGAACAAAACAAATGCAACTTTTCTCGGTTACGGTCTTCCTGGAAAATGGGCTATATACAAATATTTATCAGCAGATTCATTTATACGTAACTATCTCCCTAAAACGTCTAAGCTTCAGCCACATACTGGTGCAAATATATTAAATAAGTTATTAAATGAACAAAAAAAACTAATATTGAAGCCCATAATTGGTTCACAGGGGAACGGTATAATCCATATTACAAAAAATCCTAACACGATCGATGCCCGAATCAATCATAAAGGGAATGTCCTTCATCATACTTATGATACAACCAATTCATTTCTTCGATTTGTTTCTCGAATACTGAATCAACGTGACTATATGGTACAGCAGTTGCTCTCACTTCTTGACGAAAACAATCGACCATTTGACCGAAGAGTGGTGATGAAGAAGATTTCAAAGAACTCATGGAGCGAATTGGGTCGTGCTATGCGGGTAGGAAAACAGCATTCTTTCGTTTCTAATTTGCACAGCGGTGGGATCATTCAGACCGATGATCAAATTGCTCTAAAACGGTCTATACTTTTAGCAGCTGACGTCACGATCACTCGCCTCTCGCATAAGATTGTTACATTATTAGAGGGTGCATATCCGCCTTTATTTGAACTTGGTCTTGATTTTGGAATCGATCATTCTGGAAAGGTCTGGTTACTAGAAGTCAATTCAAAACCAGGTCACCAAGTCCTTCAAGATCATATCGATTATCCCGCTCTACCATTTCTGTACTGCCGTTCTCTTCTGGCTGAAAAGAAAGGGGTTAAAAGGCATGACGAAACTTCTACTATTGAAAAAGGATAAAAATTCAACAGGAACTTTCTACGTCCCACCGAGCAAATTTAAGGAATGGTTAGATAATAAATCTTTTCCAAATCAACTTTGTTTTGGTTCACGTAGGTCGTTCTGTACGGTCTCTCCACATCCAGAGAACAGAGAAGAATACCTGCTCTCGGAAGATAGTTGGAAGGTACTTGGCATACCTGCAGAAATACCGATTCATCTTTTTGAAAAAGGTCATACTCTTCATATCGGACCACTCATTGGTGTTTTCACAGCTGGGTTTACGAAAGATAGCGTGAGACCAATTGGAGAAAGAAGCATGTATTTTGCAAAGTTACTGTCTTCGGCATCCAAGAGCGGCGCGTTTGGATTTGTTTTTGGAGCACATCAAATTAACTGGAAAACTGGAACTATCAAGGGATTAATGTATAACAAGCTAGGCTGGCATAGAGTAACAGTTCCAATTCCTGACGTTGTTTACGACCGGCTCCCGAATCGTAGTTCTGAAGCAATCGAGCAAGTTTCAAGTACGATGCACAAACTGCAATCACAGTACTTCACTCCATGGTTCAATCCTGGCTTTTTTGACAAATGGACGATATTCGACAAGCTTCACAAAAATCAAGCAGTAAATCGTTTCCTACCAGAAACGGTTCTTAATCCAAAAAGCGATGTCATCTCCCGTATGCTTAAAGACTATGAGCAGATCTATATTAAACCAGCCAACGGAAGTCTTGGTTTGGGTATTCAACAAATTTTAAAACCAGCAAATGAGAAATATTATTATTGTCGATTTAGGAACAAGAAAGAAAACCGTCTTCGCAGGTACACATCTCTTACACGTCTTATTAAAACGCAATATCCGAATGGAATGGAGGGTCTAATTGTTCAACAAGGGATTGAGCTCCAGCGTCTTCAGCACAGGGCAATGGACTACCGTGTCCACACAAATAAAAATAAAGAAGGTAAGTGGGAAGTAAGCGCAATTGCCGCCAAGATTGCCGGGGCAGGAAGTTTGACAACACACATGGCTTCCGATGGGACAGTCAAAACAATTGGTGAGCTTACTTCTGAGTTTGGAATAAGCAAACAAGTAGAAACAGATTTAATGGAAGCAGCTTTAAAGCTGAGTCGTGCCATTGATTCAAGCTTACCGGGTTTTATCGGTGAGATCGGCTTTGATCTAGGTATTACAAAAGGTGGACGAATTTATCTCTTTGAAGCGAATTCTAAACCAGGGAGAGGAATTTTTTCACACCCTAGACTCAAAAATGAAGAAGCGAGAACAAGAACATTGCCGATGGAATATGCCATTCACCTTGCCAAATCTGCCATAAAAAAGCAGTTGGTCTCAACTGTATGATTGAGCTTTCATACGATCAATACACAAAAAAATGGTATCAGAAAAGTGCATTTCAATATCTTTACTGGGGAAAAGAGCAGATTCGGCTCTCTCCCCCTCTTAATCCTTCTCCTCTTTCTGTTTTAAAAGTTGAGTCAAACAAAGATGTCATTCGACCGCTCGTTGGAATACTTGCAGGTTCAAATCCAATACATCACTTCAGCGGGAATGCCGCAATTTTTAAAGCCATCCAAAATGAAATCATCACCTCTGGAGGACTTTCCTTTGTTTTTACCGCTGATGATATACGTCAATCCTATATCGATGGCTACCTCTTCGATCAAGAAACAAACAAATGGACAGGATACCGTTTCCCATACCCCAATATCGTATACAACCGTATTCCGGACCGACAAGAGGAACAAACTAAGAAAATCGCTGTCCTTTTCCAACGATTATCACAACAAGGGATCCCTTATTTTAATCGCTCATTTTTCCAAAAACTCGATATTATTTCTCAGCTTTCTACTCACCATCGACTAACAATGAATGTTCCCCCAACTGACGAATTATCGTCTTTCAGTTTGGAAGAGTATTTGAAGAGATATGAATCTGTTTTTTGTAAACCTTCTTCAGGCAGCAAAGGGAGAGGGATTTTTAAGATCAAAAATACTGGTACAGGATATCGATTTATCGATCACGAAACAATCCTTCACTTTACTTCACACGAGAAGCTGACTGAACATATTACTCCCATGCTTTATGAAAAATATATCATTCAGCAAGAAATTAAACGTGATACTTATCAAGGATATCCATATGATTTTAGAATTCTTATTCAAAAACCTTTCGATGCATGGCAAGTAACAGGAATAGGGATTCGCGCTGCCCAACGTGATAGCCTGACAACTCACGTCCCAAGAGGTGGTAGAATCATTCCTTATCACAAAGTTGCAAATTATAAAGATACAGAAACCCTTACACAGCTAGCCATTTCCACAGCTGAACTACTTGAGCAACAAACAATGATGGCTGAATGTTCTCTAGATATTGGAAAAGACATGGACGGGCACTTTTGGATATTCGAAGCTAATTCCAAACCGATGCGATTCGATGAACCCTCGATTTATCATGCATCTATTCGTTCACTCATCAGTACATTTCGAACCTTTTCCGCCTTCTAACACCATGTGTTATGATTATGAAAAACGAAGTATGGGGGAGTCAGAATGATTTCACATTTTCAATATAAATCAGTAGGTTCAGCTGTAAGAAAACCTAAATGGGAGATATCCTTCTTCTATCAGGGGGCATATTACCGTGCCCTTTATCTTCACACAGGAAAATTTGAGTGGTTTGATCCATCTCCATCTGAAACTGACAAAGAAAAACTTCAATCCCAAATTCATGAGCTGATGTTATTTCATGTTTATGAGAAGCAAGATTCATAAGAAAACCCCTTTTCCCACATACTAACCCTATACAATCAAATAGGGAGTTGATGGATTATGGCAAAGAAACAAGCGGAAGACTCAAAATATGAAGGTCGCGATAAGTACGATATGGATATCGATCGCATGGTTAACGAAGGAATGGCGGGTGGTGCCGTTCACCAGAGCTACAAGCAAGCTCAAATAGAGGAAGCTATTCCTATTATGAAGCAAGAACCACCTCATCGTTCTAAAGATGAGAATTATCCTTCCAAAGATTAAAAACAACTCAGCAATTCGGTAGCGTGAATTCTTATATTCCACTAGAATTTAAAAAACCTCTGATACCACAGAGGTTTTTTTCATTTCCAATTAGTATTAATTTGTTTCACGTCTTACGTTATACTAAATGATAATCATATTGAAAGGAGGGCATTTATGAATACAAATTTAGCTGAACTATACGGAAGTGACTTTGTGACGAATTCTGATGAACCAGACCAGTTTTTTTGGTATAAAACATCTGAAGGCGAACGGTTCGGAATTCGGAAAACTCGGTTGACTACTCGAGAAAAAGATCTACTAAACGCCCTCTTTCCAACCATTCCACTTGAAGACAATTTTTTAAATCCATTACAGAAAAAATGGACTTCTCTTTTATTTCATGGAGATTCCGCTGTTGATTTAAAAGTGCAGGAACCGATCCGCTACATACACTTTTCTCTAAAAGAAGCCCCTTCTGATATAAGTGATTTCATTGAAGCCATGACGGGACTATTCTCCGATAAAACTGTTCTTCTCTTTGAGAATGATAAAGAAGGACTCTTGATTCAATTAACAGCAATAGACGAACACGTTGTTAACGAACTTGAACAAATGGCAGCTGCACTAACTGCAGACTTCTTTACAGGCATGTCCCTTTTTGTTGGTCAAACGATACAACAAACCGATAAGAGTCAGCTTTCACGGATTTATGCTGCTGAAAAAAAATGGTTTTCCATCGGACGAGAGCTTATGCCTTCACACATGGTGTTCACTCATCAGGACATCATACCAGCTATCCTTTTCAATGAAGCGAGTGAGGAAACAATTGATTACTTAATTAAACTCATTGAACCTGTCCAAGAAGAAGACGAATTACTAAAAAGCATAAGGATATATTTGGAATCGAATTTAAACATCACCCTTGCTGCCAAGCAGCTATATGTTCATAGAAACAGTCTTCAGTATCGCGTCGATAAATTTATAGAGAAAACCGGTATCGATGTAAAAAGCTTTCGTGGTGCCGTTATGATTTACTTATCGCTACTTGCCCAAAAACTGCGTTGACCAACGCAGTTTTTGCTGAATGTAGTCATTATTCAACACCGCATGTCCTATTTCGTTCAAAATGCACAAAACCGCCTCCTTTTTTTGTGCACGCTTCCAATTTACGATAGCGTTTTCATAGAGTAGACTTAGAACTAGCAAAAGGAGTTCATTTCATAGGAGGCTTTAACATGGCAGAGATTGCACTCAATCACATTTACAAAAGATATGATAACAAATTTGAAGCAGTAAAAGACTTTAACCTCGCAATTAAAGATAAAGAATTCATCGTTTTCGTAGGACCTTCTGGTTGTGGGAAATCGACAACTCTTCGTATGATTGCTGGTCTTGAAGATATTTCAGATGGTGACCTTGTCATTGGTGATCGTCGCGTCAATGACGTTGCACCAAAAGATCGTGATATCGCAATGGTATTCCAAAACTATGCCCTTTATCCTCACATGAACGTATACGATAACATGGCCTTCGGTTTAAAGCTTCGTAAATTCGACAAAAAAGAAATTGAGCGTCGCGTCACAGATGCTGCTCATATTCTTGGTCTTGAAAGCCTATTAGATCGTAAACCTAAAGCACTCTCAGGTGGTCAGCGTCAGCGTGTTGCACTGGGACGTGCCATTGTTCGGGATCCTCAAGTATTCTTGATGGATGAGCCGCTTTCAAACCTTGATGCCAAGCTTCGAGTTCAGATGCGTGCAGAAATATCCAAGCTTCACCAACGTCTTCAAACAACAACCATCTATGTTACACATGACCAAACAGAAGCAATGACAATGGCCACAAGGATCGTCATTATGAAAGACGGGGTGATTCAACAGGTCGGTTCACCAAAAGAAGTCTACGATGCACCAGATAACATCTTCGTTGGTGGCTTTATCGGTTCTCCTGCTATGAACTTCTTCCGTGGAACGTTAGAAGACGGATACTTCAAAATGGGTGACGTCCAAGTTAAAGTACCTGAAGGGAAAATGAAAACACTTCGTGAGCAAGGATTCTTAACGAAAGAAGTCATGCTTGGTATTCGTCCTGAAGATATCCATGATGAGCCTGTATTCATCGAATCTTCTCAGGATACAAAAGTGAGTGCTGTGATTGATGTAGCTGAATTGATGGGGGCAGAAACATACCTTTATTCAAAAGTTGCAGATCAAGATTTTGTTGCTCGTGTTGACTCTCGTACTGACATTAAAAATGGACAAAACATTAATCTAGCTTTTGATATGAACAAGTGCCATTTCTTCGATACTGATTCAGAGCTTCGCATTCGATAACTTTTCGAACCCCTTTCTCTATACAGAGAAAGGGGTTTTCTTGAATCGTTAGCTTATATTGTTAATTCCTCTATTTCTAAACCATACGGGTGCAATATCGACTGCATTCATTTCCTCCATTATGTAAAATCTTCTACTATAAAGAGAGCAGCAAATAAAACTTTTTCTAATGTGCATGAAGGAAAGAATTAACGTCAATAATGTTTGTTGATTGACATTCAAGCAAATGCTGACTACAATAAACCTGTAATTCACATCAATTTTGTAGGAATTAAAGGAGGATCTTATCTTGAATAAGAAATGGATGCTAGGGTTGGTATTTGTTCTGTCACTGAGCGTGCTTGCAGCATGTGGCAGTAATGGAGATACAGACAACAATGAAGAAAGTAGCTCAAGTAAAAAAGAAACGCTACTGATTGGTACGGAAGCAACATATCCACCATTCAGCTATCGAAATGATGATAATGAAATTACCGGATATGATGTTGAGGTCGCACGTGAAGTAGCAGATCGTATTGGGATGAAAGCCGAATTTAAGGCAATCGAGTGGAAAGGACTTCTCTCTTCTCTTGAAACAGAAAGAATCGATATGGTAGCTAATCAGGTAACCATTACTGATGATCGTAAAGAACAATTTGATTTCACAGAACCATATACGTATTCTGGCGGACAAGTCATTGTTAACGAAGATAACAATGACATCAAAGGGATCAAAGATCTTGAAGGTAAGACAGTAGGTACCACGCAGGGAAGTAACTACGCACAAGCAGCTGAAGAAGCTGGTGCTGACACCAAAATTTATAAAGGCGCTGCTCAGGTGCTAACGGATCTTAGTAGCGATCGTAATATTGACGCAGCAATGAATGACCGCCTTTTCATTCTTACTGAACTACCTGAACAAGACTACAACGTTAAAGGTGTTGGCGAAACATTTAACAAAACCGAAATGGCCTTTGCTTTACCAAAAGGAAATGAGGATTTGATTGAGAAAATTAATGGTGCACTTAAAGAAATGAAAGAAGACGGTACACTTGCTGATATCTCCAAAAAATACTTTGATGGAGAGAACGTAAGTGAGTGAAACTACTGAAGTTTTGATAAATTCTTTGCCCTTTCTACTAGAAGGGGCTAAGAATACCATTCTTCTGAGCTTTTTCTCAATCTTTGGTGCCTTAATGGTTGGTTTAATCATCGCATTGTTACGTCTATCCAAAAACAAGTTTGCTACGGGGATAGCGAAACTTTATGTTTCATTTTATAGAGGCACCCCACTCCTCATTCAATTATTCATCCTTTATTACGGCCTAGTTTCTGTTAATATTCAATTATCAGCCTGGCAAGCAGCATATACTGGACTCATTATGCACTTTGGTGCTTATATCTCAGAATCTTTCAGAGCTGCCATCCTCTCCCTTTCCAAGGGGCAGTGGGAAGCAGCTATGTCGCTCGGGATGAAAAAGTCGTTAATTTACAAAGAAGTTATTCTGCCTCAAGCATGGAGAAGAGCGATTCCACCAGTTTGGAATTCTTTAATTGATATCGTCAAAGCCTCTTCCCTTGCATCAGTTCTTACAATCTCAGAACTCACGTATAACGCTGATCAGATCGCTGCTTCTAATTTTAAAGTATTACCTATATTATTAACAGCAGCTTTCATTTATTGGCTCTTCACAACCATATTAAATATCATTCAAAGTATCCTAGAAAAAAAACTGTATATTCCCTCCTCTTAATCGGAGAATAATAATGAGCTGCCAAATGGCAGCTCATTTGCTATGTCGTCCATTCTTCAATTAAATAAACATCACTAAATCCACAAGTTGGGCACGATAAAAGATGGGGACATTCGTGTGTATTCCCTTTATATCCATCTGTTTTCTTTACGGATTCAATTGACTCGTATGGACTATAATCATCGTAGTAATCAGCTTCTCTTCCCTGATCAGCTAAACGAGAATCATGACAAACCATACACATTAACTGAATAGCAGCAAAGCTATTGCAAAGTGGACATTCAAACACCATGAAATCCCCCTCATTATGTATCGACTCACGTAAGAAGGGATGGACTTGTCCACCCCTTACAGCCATGGTATATAATTATTTTTGGTAACCGCCAAGCTGTTGTTCAGCCATTTGAACCAAACGCTTAGTAATTTCTCCACCAACAGATCCGTTAGCGCGAGAAGTTGAGTCCGGGCCAAGTTGCACTCCGAATTCAGTAGCGATTTCATACTTCATCTGGTCGATAGCTTGAGCTACACCAGGTACTACAAGATTGTTTGAGCTTGCTTGTCTTTGTTGAGCCATGTCAATCACCTCCTTTGTACAACTAGTTTGTGAAATCCCGATTTTTATATACCACATTTTTTTGGTAAATATCACCATGAAAAGCGGAGACGAGCGTTTAGAAACGGAGATATTGGAACTCTTGAACTGGAACACGCTCTTTGTGTTCTGGTGAAAGAGTGAAATATCGCAGTTTCTGCGAGTCACAGCTGGACCATGAAATGTGGAAGTGCCCGGGTAGACCCGGCAGGCACTGGAGCCTTTTAATATGAACACGCTTTTTGTGTTCGGATTAAAAGGTGAAGTGACCGAGGGTCTGGGCACTGCAGCTGGACATGAAAAGCGGAAGTGGGCGTTTAGGGTCGACAAGCGCTGGAGCCTTATCAAAAGAACACGCTTTTTGTGTTCATTTGATAAGGTGAAGCGATCGAGACCCTGCCCGCTGCAGCTGGACATGAAAAGCGGAGACGAGCGTTTAGAAACGGTGATATTGGAACTCTTGAACTGGAACACGCTCTTTGTGTTCTGGTGAAAGAGTGAAATATCGCAGTTTCTGCGAGTCACAGCTGGACCATGAAAAGCGGAGACGAGCGTTTAGAAACGGAGATATTGGAACTCTTGAACTGGAACACGATCTTTTTGTTCCAGTTCAAAAAAACAAAAAAGCAAGAGGAGCTTCTCCTCTTGCTTCTTACTTCTAACCAATAATGACCCGTTCAGTTGGATAATGATATCGTTCACGAAGAACTGTTCCTCGGATAAGAAATAGAAATGAGAGAATACCAATCCTTCCGATAAACATAAGACACATGATGACAATTTTGCCAAATGTACTCAAGCCAGGAGTAACTCCCATAGATAAGCCAGTCGTACCAAATGCAGATGATACTTCAAATATGATAGAGACGATCGGGTAAGGTTCAGAGAATGACAGCATAATGATGCCACAGCTCCAAACGATGATGGCTACAGTGAAGACAACAAAGGCCTTGTGGATGTCTTCAGGATGAAGTTCCCGACCAAAGACCTTGATCGAAGTACCTCCCTTAGCGAAAAAGAAAATGGCTAACAAAACAATCGCAAAGGTAGTTGTACGTACACCGCCACCGACACTGCTTGGAGAAGCACCAATAAACATTAAAGCTGACAACAAGAGCTGTGTTGGCTCTTGAAATTGGTTTACATCCATTGTCGATAACCCTCCACTACGCGTGGTGACCGATTGAAACATCGAATAGAAAAACGTCTCATGCCAGCTTTTGTCAGCGAAGAATGATGTTGCTTCGAATGCCCAGATCAAGATAGCTCCTGAAACGACTAGTAAAAAAAACGTCATGGTTGTTAATTTAGTAAATAAAGAGAACTTATACCGATGGCTTTGTTGTCTAGAAAAAAGAAAATTTTTCACTTCGATTAAAACTGGGAAACCAATCGCTCCCGTTACAATTAGCAACGTATGAATAAACTGAACGAAATAATCATGCGCAAAAGGTTGCAAGGAACTCCCCGTTATATCATAACCACCATTTGTAGTCGCACTGACTGAAGCAAAAAACCCCTGTAAATAAGCTTCTTGCCACGTTTCAAAAAATCTAAGGTAATATGTTCCAAGAATAAGAGCACCAATGAGTTCGATGATAAAGATCAGTCCAAGGATTTGTTTCATTAACTGAACTAACCCTGATAACGTCGATTGATTTTGATCTGTCATGATCAACTGACGTTCTTTCAAACCAATTTTCTTTCCCATGACAAGCCATACAAATGTACCGAGAGTCATAATACCAATTCCACCAATTTGAAGTACAAACGCAAGTATAAAAATACCCGGCACACTGAATGTATCTGCAGTAGATACGACAGCAAGCCCGGTTACACTCACGGCACTAACAGCCGTAAACAAAGCATCAATAAAGGAAAGATGCATTCCTGGTTGATGGGCAATAGGTAAACCGATTAAAAAAGTGGAAATCGTTACCGCTAATAAGTAAAACAAAACGATTAACTGTACAGACGTTAACCGTATGCGTCGAAAACGAGATCTTAACAAAACATCCACAGCCTTTACATTAAAAGTGAAACTTCTATCACTGGGACATCTCATCCCTTTGATGGTTAAGTAAATCAATCGAACATTTAAGGGCAATTACCTCCGCCTTGACCTCTCTATTAAAAGTCGTTTGAAGGTCAAGTTCACTTCCCTTTAAAAGGGGTTAATCCCATTCCCTATCTTAACCCATATAGGCTTTGTGTCAATCTCTTTTCCTATACCATCCATTATTGAGAATCTGCACACTTTCTATTCCCGCCCTCTCTTTTTTTCATAGCCTCTGCTCATTACTATATTTAAATTCTCGAAGTTACAATAGATCATTATCATTCATTTACAACGCTTTTTCATAAGAAATTTTAACCAAAAAAAGAAGCCGTCAGCGACAGCTCCTTCTGCTTATTCTTCTATCCAATTGTTAATTATGCTGACCGTTTCATCGATTTGTTGCTTCGGAGAGAGAGGACTAGGATTATCTCCCTTTTGTTCCCCATACATCCCATAATTCGCGTGGTTCCCACCCTTGATGAGATGAATTTCAGCTGATGATGAAAGAAGACTTTCCTTCTCTTTTTGATCAGAAAGGACGGCTACTCCATCATTTTCACCATAAATCGTGAGGGTTGGTATCTCTGTATCAGACATGTCTTCGATTGGATATGCTGCAAGAAAGAATAGACCAGATATCTCGTCAGAATGCTCAATAGCAAATGATGATGCAACTGCTCCACCGAGAGAATGGCCTCCGATATACCACTCATCTATATCTGAATAAGATTCCAGAATTTCCGAAGCGCGATCACCATCAAGAATGGCCAGGTTTAACGTAAGACGAGGAATAACAACAAAGTAACCTTCTTCAGCAAGGCGATGTCCAAGGTATGCATACGCTTCTTCCTCTACTTTACCACCCTGATAGAAAACAATTCCTTTTGAGGCATCCGGTGACCCAAAGGTTAATTCACTTGAATTGGATTGTTCTAGGTATTTCTTTGCTTCAGAATCTGGTTCATAAGCTACGTTTGCCCACACCAGAAAAGCGATAGCCAGTATAACGAGAAGGATTGGAACAATAATCAAAAGGCGTTTGAGTATCTTCTTCATATGAGATCCCCTTTATATGTGCATCATCACATATATAATACGATAGATCTCATTTCATCACAACACATCAATGTGTTAGAACGACCTCTGTTTTCCCTGGTTCAGTAATGTGTTTATTTCACACTTGTAATATTTTGCTTCCTTAGGTCCAATGGCTTCACCTAAACTGGATTGAAGAGTAAAGAGACGCTTCATTTCCTCATCAGTTAAATAAACAGGAGAAGGACTCATCGCACCTTTTACAACAGTACCTCCAACGCTTCCCTCAATTGACTGGAATGATTGTATGTTCTCATCTTGAATTCTCATATGACTTTGCTCAATAATTTGGTCTGTTTTTTGATCAACGTAACGTTTTAGAAACGTACTACTTCCAAAACCTGTAAGAAGAGCGAGGTACAATAAATATTGACCAGAAGCTGTATCGATAAACAACAGTGTGGTTAAGATTCCCCCTAGCCCGCCCACGAGTGGTTCCTTTAATGAACCTATATTGTAATGGACTGTATTATTTTGATAATTGATTACTTTTCTAAAAGGTTGAAATTCACCACCGATTAGAACACTCCCTATTCCCCCTACGCCACCTGCGGCAGTAATGAACAGAATGTAATTCCAGAAATGATTGGTTAAATTACTAAGAATATCCACAATTTACAAATATCTGCGATGTAATTTATTCCCATCATACGTGAATAGTACATCTTTATCCTCTACCTTTGTTTCCATATGAACGGGGCGTCCCCATAGCTGATGAATATACGGAAGGACTCGTTCCAAATATTGAAGATCTAGCTCCGTTTCTTCAAATGAATGATGAACGTACATTTCTCCTGCCTTCATATAATTCCCGTCTGTAACGGTCAAATAAGGGAAACCGCCATTAACTCTCATTGTAACCAGCTGATCGCGAATATGCTCCCATTCTTTATCTACAATTTTATAGTCGCGTCCTTTTTTCTGGAAGAGATATAAATCTTCCTTATAAACAAGATCTTTCGTTAAATAATTTCGTATAAATGAAATATCAGCTTCTACTTCCCGAACTTCAAACATCTTCTCTCTTCCTTTACCAGGCTCAAAACCCCTTTGCTTCATTTCCTCTGTAGGATGATCATACACTTCTTCAATATGTTCAAATATCTTAAGACCAAGGTAATAGGGGTTTATACGTGTTCTAGAAGGTTGAACCACGTTTGCATTGAGAGAAGCGAACTCTATGGCTTCATCAGTTGTTAAGTCCATTTCTCGTAAGATACGCTGATGCCAGTAACTTGCCCATCCCTCGTTCATAATCTTTGTTTCAAGTTGTGGCCAGAAATACAACATTTCTTCTCGCATCATTGTCATGATATCTCGCTGCCAATCTTCAAGTTCTGTACTGTATTCCTGAATAAACAGTAGAAGGTCTTTTTCAGGTTGAGGAGGAAATTTCTTTTTCTTCTTAGGAACCGGCTCGTCCTCCATTCCCTCTTTATCAATGGACCATAAATCATCGTACGGAGAGTCGATTTTTTTTGAAGGTTGGTTATTATTATTAAGATTATAAGTAAGTCTAGGACGCATAATGGAAGGATCAATATGCTCTTGAATCGAAAGGACAGCATCAAGAAAGCTCTCTACTTCTGCTTTCCCATAATGATGTTCATAGTAAGCGACTCGCTCAGCTGTAGCGGTCATACTCTCAACCATGTCCCGCCTCGTATTTGAGAAACGCACATTGTTTTTGAAAAAGTCACAGTGAGCTAGAACATGAGCAATGATAAGTTTGTTTTGAATCAAACTATTTGTGTCTAATAGAAAAGCGTAGCAAGGATCAGAGTTAATCACGAGCTCATAAATTTTGCTTAAACCGAGATCATATTGCAGCTTCATTTTATGAAACTGTTTTCCAAAACTCCAGTGAGAAAATCGCGTTGGCATCCCGTACGCTCCGAACGTGTAAATAATATCTGCAGGACATATCTCATACCGCATCGGATAGTAATCAAGCCCAAACCCTTTTGCTATTTCTGTAATCTCTTCAATAGCAAAAAATATTTCTTTCTCTGTAGACATGTCATTCCCTCCTAAAAGATTGCTTATTAATATGTATGAACGGACAAGTAGGTTCATGTATAGACGTCAAAACAAAACACTCAATAATGATTCAGAACGAATTTGTTTGATTCTATTGAAAATTCGATCAATAAGCGTATAATCAAAAATAAAATTTCACAGGATGTGATGGAATGAAAATGTTTGAACGTGCAAGTCGATTTGCTGGCAACACATTTGCGATATGGGTGCTCCTCTTTGCTGTGCTTGGTTTTGTTTTTCCTGAAGGATTTACTTGGATTACTTCTTACATAACGATACTACTAGGGATTATCATGTTTGGTATGGGTATGACTCTTTCAGGCGATGATTTCAAAGAAGTGCTAAAGCAACCGAAGAGTGTTGCGATTGGCGTTGCGGCACAATTTATTATCATGCCTCTTCTAGCCTACGGACTCGCTATTCTTTTTCAACTACCTCCTGACGTTGCAGTAGGAGTTATTCTAGTTGGCTGCTGTCCTGGAGGCACAGCGTCTAACGTGATGACGTTCCTATCAAAAGGGAATACTGCCTTATCAGTTGCGATTACTGGTGTTTCCACTTTGCTCGCACCGCTTCTAACGCCTTCACTCGTCCTATTGTTCGCAAGTCAATGGTTACCCGTTTCTGCAGGTGATCTTTTTCTATCCATTTTTCAAATGGTCGTGATCCCTATTACCCTCGGAATCATTGTTAAATTACTATTCAAAGAAAAAGTGACAGGAAGCATTAAGGCGCTTCCGCTCATCTCTGTCATCTCGATTGTTGCAATAGTTGCAGCCGTTGTTGGTGCAAGTAAAGAAAGAATTGCTGAGACTGGACTTCTCATCTTTTCAATCGTAATCCTTCACAATTTACTTGGACTAGCTATTGGCTTCTGGTTAGCAAAACTACTACGGTTGAACGAAGGAGATCAACGGGCAATTTCAATTGAAGTAGGTATGCAAAATTCCGGCCTAGGCGCAGCACTAGCCGCCGCCCATTTCAATCCGATCGCAGCAGTCCCAAGTGCCATATTCAGTGTATGGCATAACATTTCAGGACCGATTCTCGCGACGATTTGGAGCAAGAGGCCACCTTACAAGAAAAAGGACAAAGATATCGTTCAAAAAAGTGCATAGAATGATAAAATAAAAAAGTCAGGTACCTCAGGTACCTGACTTTTAATTTAGTTATACATTTTCTCTTCTTCCTTAGAAGTTGTATTCTCCACATGAAGCGTCTGCGTAGGGAAAGCAAAAGAGACGTGTTCTTCTTCCAAAATCCTCATGATTTTGAAATTCACATCCTGTTTTACATTCAAGAAATCTCCCCATGTGGTCGTATTCGTAAAGAAATATAAGAAAATATCAAGGCTACTGTGATTAAATTCATCAAATGATACAAAAATCGTCTCAGGATGGATGTCTTCATGATTCCGAAGCATTTTCTCAATACGATCGATACATGTTTCGAGCCTATCAGAAGGTGTATCATAAGTAACCCCAATGTGAAACGTGATTTGCCGTTTCCCCATTTTTGACCAGTTCGTAATATTTTCATTCGCTAATCTTGCGTTTGGAACAGTCACCAATGCCTGAGCAAACGTTCGAACCTTCGTACTTCTGAACGTAATGTCCTCCACTACCCCTTCAACACTTGGTGTCTTAATCCATTCTCCGATCGAGAAAGGCTTCTCAGTAATAATAACAATTCCACCGAAAAAGTTCTCAATCGTTTCTTTAGCTGCGAGCGCAAAAGCAAGCCCACCGAGACCAAGACCCGTAATAAATCCATTCACATCATAATGAAACTCTCCAGCGATCACGCTAAAGGTCATCGCTACAATTAAGAAGCGAATCGTTTTTGATAGAAATGGTATAAGTAACTGATCTATTTTCAAATTGTATTTATCATTTACAGTATGGAAAAATAATGATGATGCTGAGGAAAAGTTATATAATCCCCATGCACCAAGAAATATTAATGAAGAACGCATGATCTGCTCAAAAAAAGCATTATGGTGATCCAAAAACGATACATATCGAACGGCAAGATACAGTCCAAAAATCACGAACAGCATTCGCACAGGTCTTTCAAATGCTAGAAAAAGATGCGTAAAAAATTCTGTAGAAGATTTTCTACTTAATTTAAGAAATAAGTTAAAAATATATTTCGCAAAAATCTTTCTCATAATGAGAAATAAAAGAAAAATCCCAAAAGCGATCGATACTTCAATCCATGTATCCTGACTACGTAACACATCCATTACGCAATTTCCCCTTTACAAAAATAGGTTATAAGGATATACATTCGCCTCAACTACCCTTTATGTGGCAGTCGATAATGATTAATAAATATTTTATCTAGCTTCTTATTTGCTGGAAAGAATCATCGATAAATAACGATTCCCACTAGAATCAGAAGAACATATTTCCCTTTCAATCTCACAACTCCTCTAAAAGAAATCATCATTGTTCAATGGCACTCAAAATAAAAAAATCGTCCCCTGTCGCTTATTCAACAAGGGACGATGAAAATAAAGTGGACCTTCCGTCAGAGGGGTTTTCCTCTCCACTCCAGCATGAAATTTGCTGGTTTTAATTTTGGGCTGTATCCACAGACATTATTGCTATAAAAGTCTTGGTGTTTTTATACAATAAACCTTTATATAAGGCTCTTTTCTCAAAGATTGTTGTTATTGAAAGAATTATTGTATAAAGAACCACACTTAGCTGATTGGAGCGGAAGGTGCCGAGGAGGCTCAGCGCCCGCCCCGCGGAAAGCGGGCAGAGCGGAAATCCCCCCACTCATATAGCAACAATGTTTACGAAAAGAGCCGAATATTTCTAATACAATATTAACAAAAATACTCTATCGTCAAGAGAGTTATGATTTCTTATTAAGCTTTTTAATAATATGACTGATAAATGCCATTCGTAATTAAGTATCCAACTAGTACCCCAAGTAATATTGTTGTGACAACATAAGACCGCGTTGAATTAAACTCAATAGCCACCCCGTTATTCGAATCATATAACCAGCTGTATTGCACAAATCCTAATATCATCAGTAGAATAATTCCAAAACCCAAATTCACCACAGTTCGCTCCCCCTTTAACGTCAACTGTTTTAATTACTTTTGACATAAAATCATTAACTTTGCATAACGTGCCCTTTTCCATCATTAAGGGTATTGCTGTCACCCTTAATGATGGAAATAACGTTTCGTAAAACGAACGGTGTAACGAACGACATGACATAGGCGCACATAAGATCACCTTCTACTTAATAGAAGATGCCAGTTCAATCATTCGTTCCTTACTCATGGGGCCAACAATTCTTTTCATTATTATACCATTTCTGTCAACTAAATACGTGGTAGGAATTGTAATCGTTGCAAAATTCTCTGTTTGCTTTCCATCCGTATCCAACAATACTGGAAAGGTAATATGATTGTCTTTAACGAATTCCTCTACCACTCGAGAAGATGCCTCGTCTGATGTAATGTTTACCGCAAGAATTTTTGCGTCATATTCATCAGCAGACTTTTTGTAGAACTCTTCCATATGAGGCATTTCAGCTTTACAAGGAGGGCACCATGTAGCCCAAAAATTAACGAAAACGATTTGCCCTTTGTAATCAGAAAGGCTCACTTCCTCTCCTTTTAGAGAATACAATGTAAAATCGGGTGCTATATTTCCTTCTTTTAGACCCACTTCGAGAGGTTTAGAGGCGGTTTCTGTAGTTTCTTCTTTTCTACTATCCGCGCCAAATCGATCGTTTGATGAAATTACCGCATAGGTGCCTAATCCAATGAGAACAAATATAGCTAATAGTGATCGTTTCATTAGCTCCTCCTCGTATAAAGTTGAAATTGAATGAACGAAGCACTTCCTGAGATCATCAAGTAAATCCACTGCCACTCTGATAAACCAGCCACTCTAGGATGACCATAAATAAATTCAAGAATAATCGAAGCGATTCCACCCCAGATCATCAGGTCTAGAACCTTCCACCTCCATGCCCTAACATAGTACAACAATCCAAGTAACATCACATGGAAAAAGACGGTTAAGAATGCTCCACTATTGAGCCACCAGGTGAATAGTCCTAATGTGACAGCATTAATTTCAACAAATGCATACAGCAGAATAATCGTCCTTCGTCTTTCACTATCTTTCCAGATTTTCCAACCGATATACCCGTTACTTAGAATTAAAGCAATGACAAACCCATAGCTCCCACCAGTAAAGTAAAGGAGAGATAGCGGTGAGGAGATAACAAGACCTGGATCTAAAAAAAGGAGACTGCCTTTCCAAATCAATACAAAAAATAGGATCGACTCATAAGCAAGCGATGAATTAGAGGAACTTTTCCAGTATTTCTTTTCTATCATGTAGATAATCAAAAGAGCAATGCCAAGACTACATCCTGTCCATAGCAGCTGTTCAGGTAAAGAAATCTTTCCGAAAAGAATCACATCAGTCTTCCCTTCTATACCGACAAGGAATTACTCACACCAAATTAACGACTCTTCACTAGAAGTTCTACTGCTTCTTTCACAACATCTTTCGTTGGTTCCCCTTTATCAAGTTGTTCACGGAGACATTCTTCAAGATTGGATCCAACGATTAAGCCAATAGTACGGTCAATTGCGGTTCGACTAGCAGATAATTGCGTTATAACATCTTTGCAATCTTTCTCTTCCTCCAGCATACGTAGAACTCCGCGAATTTGTCCTTCTACCCTTTTGAGACGGTTTTTCATTTCATTTGTATATTCCATGTTAAGACTCCCTTTCATATGAAATCATTGCGTTCGGTAAGAATATTCTGTCATAATTAAATTAATTTCTTGCTACTTCTCTTCATATATTGTAAAATAAATCGTAATTTAAGGATAGGAAAAAGGTTTAGTTCATTATAAGGAGGCAGTGCCTTTTGGATTTATCCGAAGATGATAAACGGTTATCTAAAATTTATCGAAAAATTGTTACCTCGAACGAATACAAAGCAGGTAAAATTCTTGAGAAATTAGATAGCGAGACGAAAGACAAAGTATTTAATCTCATTCGTATGAACAAAGCTGAATACGAACATCAATTGAATAAACAACAACTTCACCAATAATAGAAAAACCGGCTGAGATTCAGCCGGTTTTCTTTATGCCCGGATCGATCTGGTTTCAACATATTTGAACAGTGAGAGATCAAACCGACTAACTAACAGTACAACCAAAGCCTTCCCACTTATGATACCGATAAGAAAACCAGGACCTCATTCGTCCTGGTTTTCTTTGTTTCTTATTCTATGTTACCCCAAACGTTCGTGTACTTTACTCATAACAGAAGTTCTAAGCTCTTCTAGCTTATTTTTGCTATTTTCAAGATTATCACTGTTTACTCCAAAGTAAAATTTCACTTTCGGTTCTGTTCCGGAAGGGCGTAGGCAGAACCAGGATCCATCTTCAAGTTTATATTTAAGCACATTGGATGTTGGAAGATCGATTTTCTCACTTTCACCCTTGTCCAAGTAAGTTCTCACACTTGTTTGATAATCCTCTACGCTATGAACACGTAGGCCAGCTGCTTCCATAGGAGGCTGCTCACGAAACTCTGCAAGCAAGGAAACAATTTGCTCCGCTCCTTCTTTCCCTTTCAGCGTTAATGATTCTAGCCCTTCCTGGTAATAGCCGTATTGTTCAAAAACCTCTAACAACCCTTCATATAACGTCATTCCTTTAGATTTATAGAATGCCGCTACTTCCGCTGCAACAAGACACGCTTGAACAGCGTCCTTATCGCGAACAAAATCACCAATTAAATAACCGTAGCTCTCTTCATATCCAAATAGAAAAGTATGTTCACCGGATGTTTCAAATTCATTGATCTTCTCACCAATAAATTTAAATCCAGTCAATGTATCGTATGATGTAAGACCGTTGTCTTCAGCTATTTTACGACCAATTTCAGACGTAACGATTGTCTTAAGTACAGCACCGTTTTCTGGGAGCTCACCATTTTCTTTCTTTTGGGTAATGATGTAGTTCAAGAGAAGGGCTCCTGTTTGATTTCCTGTTAATACAACATAGTTTCCTTCTTTGTTCTTAACTGCAACTCCAACACGATCTGCATCCGGGTCTGTCGCTAGAAGAATATCTGCATCCTGCTTCTCACCATACTTCATCGCTAACTCAAATGCTGCGTGTTCTTCTGGGTTTGGTGATGAAACCGTGGAGAAGTTTGGATCTGGTAGCTCCTGCTCTTCAACTACAGTTACTTGATTAAATCCATATGCTTTAAGTCCTTCACGGACAGGAAGATTTGCTGTTCCGTGTAGTGGTGTGAAGACAATTTTCAACTTGTCGCCCATTTCTTTAAGAAGAGAATGATTTACCCGTAGAGTTTTTAATTCTTCAACATATTGGCGATCGATTTCAGCACCGATCATTTTAATCAGACCTTTTCCTTTCAGCTCTTGTTCTGAAGAAACGATAACTTCTAATTCATTCGCTACGCCATCAACATAAGAAATAACTTCAGCAGCTGCTTTTGGCGGAAGCTGGCCACCGTCTTCACCATAAACTTTATATCCATTATATTCAGGGGGATTATGACTAGCTGTAATAACAATCCCAGCGTAAGCGTTCAACTTCCTAACCGCATAAGAAAGCTCTGGGGTAGGGCGTAGTTCTTCAAAAACGTAAGTTTGAATGCCATGGCTTGCAAGCGTCTTTGCAGCCTCCATAGCGAACTCAGGAGATTTGTGACGAGAGTCATAAGCGATCGCTACTCCACGCTGCTTCGAATCTTCGCCATGGGCATCTATGTATTGTGCCAGACCTTCAGATGCTTTCCGAATCGTATAGAGGTTCATTCGATTCGTTCCAGGCCCGATCTCCCCACGCATGCCTCCGGTTCCAAATTCAAGATTTTTATAAAACGCATCTTCGAGTGATTTATCATTGCCCTTAAGTGCTTCAAGATCACGTTTCAATTCTTCATCAAGTGAAGCTGCTTCCGTCCATCGTTTATATTCGTTTTTCCAGTCCATTTTTGCCTCCTGTTATGTATAACCTCTTAGATTGTATCAATTCGAGAAAACCAACTAAAATCCTGCATTTCAGCTGGATTTTCTCTCTTTCCCTCTTCATCATAATACGAATTAAAAATTACGCCAATGCTATTTTGGAAAAAACTATCATCCCCTATAAATCGACAAAAAAAGCAAGCCGATAACCGGCTTACTTTTTGTAGTGTATTTCATAAAGATCCTTTCTTCTGTCTCGAAGCTGACGTACTGTACCAGATTGACGTTGTCTTCTAAGGATTTCGAGATCGACATCTCCCACAACTACCGTCTCAATATTCGGGTGACACTCGCCCGCTATACCATCTCTCGAAAATGCAAAATCAGAAGGGGTGAAAATGCCCGATTGTGCGTACTGCACATCCATATTTTCAACCTGAGATAGGTTACCAATCGTACCAGCAATAACCGTATAGATCTGATTCTCTACTGCTCTAGCCTGCGCACAATAGCGCACTCGCAAATATCCCTGTCTATCATCTGTACAGAAAGGTGTGAACAGAATGTTTGCGCCTTTATCTGTTGCAATACGTCCAAGCTCAGGGAACTCAATATCGTAGCAAATCTGAATTGCAATTTTTCCGCAGTCTGTATCAAACACCTCAATACCATCTGAACCGTGGATACCCCACCATCGACGTTCGTTAGGCGTTACGTGAATTTTATATTGCTTCTCAATTGTTCCATCTCTTCTAAATAAATAAGCGATATTATAAATTTTCTCATCCTCCAGCACGAAATGAGATCCACCAATAATATTCACATTATATTTCACTGCAAGATCGGTAAAGAGTTCAATATAAGGCTCCGTATATTCTGTCAAACGCCGCACAGCTTTACTAGGGATTTTCTCATCCATAAATGACATGAGTTGAGTTGTGAAAATTTCAGGGAAAACCGCAAAATCGGAACCAAAGTCTGCCGCAACATCTACATAATACTCAACTTGATTAGCGAATTCTTCGAATGAAGAGATTTTTTTCATTGCATACTGGATCGCGCAAATTCTTACCGGGAAGGAAGATCGAAAATGTCTTCTTGTTTTCGCTTTGTATTCAACATTATTCCATTCCATTAATGTGGCAAACTGTTTAGATGCTTTATCATCAGGTAAATAATTGGGATTGATCCTCATCACGTTGAAACCATTCATTAATTGAAAAGTTAAAACTGGATCATAGATGTTTTGAAATTTCACTTCCTCAACATATTCAGATGCCTTCATCTCATCTGCATGCTTGTGGTAATTAGGTATTCGTCCGCCTATTATAATACTTTTCACATTTAACTCACGAGCAAGATCTTTCCGCGCATCATACAAACGCTTACCTATCTTCATTCTTCGATACTCAGGATCAACCATTACTTCAATCCCATATAAATTATATCCATCTGGATTATGATTCGTTATATAGCCTTCATCGGTAATATCGTCCCATGTATGCTGATCATCATATTCATCAAAGTTCACCATCAAACTTGAACACGAGCCAATAATCTCACCATCTAACTCAACACAAAATTGTCCTTCCGGAAAAATTGCAAGGTGACTTTCCAGGTGCTCTCGTTTCCATGGGTCCATCCCAGGAAAGCACTTCTTTTGTAAAGCAAGAATCTCATCAATATCTCCATGCTGAATCGGTCTTATTTCTATCTTTTTCTCGAATTTCGATACGTCTAGTTCCGACATCTGGTTTCCCTCCATTTTTCCATCTATATAGTATGTACCCGTTTTATTCACCTTTCTATCCTAATTGTATCAAACCATTTGCTGCAAAGAGAAGAGACTGACATCAGTCAGCCTCCTTATGTTCTTTACACTCGAGTTGTACCGTTCTGAGAAATGCTAGATAGCGCTGTACCCGCTTCTTGCTGGTCTGGTGTTTTCGTAGCAAAGTCACCAAGTGATACCATCCCGACTACTTGATTGTTTTCTACAATAGGTAGACGTCGAATTTGGTTTTGCGCCATTAGTGCTGCAGCTTCTTCTGCGCTCATGTTAGATGTAGCAGATACAATATTGTCTGACATGCACTGACTGACCTGACAATCGGCATTTCCTCCAGTAGCTGTCGCACGAGTCGTAATGTCACGGTCGGTAACCATCCCGCAGAGCTGACCATTTGTTATTACCGGTAGTGAGCCGATGTTATGCTGATTCATTAATGCAGCAGCTTCTTGAATCGATTGCTCTGGCGTTACGGAGACAATATTCTTTGACATGAGGTTTTGCAGATTGTTGTACACAAGCATTCCTCCCATTGTGTTAAATCAATAAGACTCGAAAGACGGCGCCTTTCACTATATAGTGTAGACTTGTTTCACTTAATTATTTATCCTTATTCTGTGAAATAAGGCTGTTAACCGTATGAAATGCAATTTGCTTTCCATCACTTGAAGCAATAATGGTGCCAATCTGATCTGTTCGGAGTATTGAGATGTTAAGATCATGCAATCGTTGAATCACATCTGCATTAGGGAAATGGTATCGGTTGTTTTTCCCAACAGAAATAACAGCTGTTTTTGGATTGATCACTTTAATAAAAGATTCTGTTGTTGCAGAATTCGCGCCATGGTGACCTATCTTCAAAACATCTGATGACAACTGTTTCTTTTTCACTGTAGAAAGGATTTGTTTTTCTACTTCTACCCCTGCATCACCCATGAGTAGAAACGTGTTCTTTTTATGTTTGATACGTAGCACTGCACTGTAATCATTAAAATCTTCGTATTCTGCATGTTGGGGAGGAGAAAGGATTTGTACATTTATGTCATGCCCTAGTTTGATTTTCTTTCCTTTTTCCGCTTTCATAACATCAATATCTTTTTTCTTTATTATTTTTTGAAGAGCTTCGTAATGAGTCGTTGGATAAGAGACGTCAGGCATCACGACGGTTCCAACATCAAAATCTTTGAGTATTTGGTCCATTCCACCAATGTGATCATGGTGGGGATGTGTAGCGACAACATAGTCCAATTGCAAAATACCGAGTTTCTTTAAATAATTTGAAACAACCTTACCGTCCTTATTATCCCCCGCATCCACTAGCATGTTCTTCTCACCATGAGTGATAAGGATACTATCTGCCTGTCCAACATCTATAAAGTGGATATCTGCTAGGTCTGTCTCAGCAGTCACTTCAAAAGGCATTTGTAATATGATAAGGAGGGAGGAAATGAGTATCACCAAGTATTTCATATCTAGTCCCCCTAAACTTTTTCCCTAGTTAGTATGCTCTTTTCTTATTTCTACATCAAAAAAAAACTTCCCTTAATGGGAAGTTTTATGAAGGTACTTCTTCTTTTCGAAAAAAGCTTTTCATTGCATGGTACACATCTTTCTTTTCTTTTAGAATATAATGCCTGAATTTCGGATCATGAATATTTTTGTATGCGCTCATTAGTGTGGAATGACGATTATACGCATTGACTTCACCATATCCGAACATATTAGATACTTTCATAATTTGATTAACAAGCTTTACACAGCGCGTGTTATCCGATGTTAAATTATCCCCATCTGAGAAATGGAACGGATAAATATTATATCGGGATGGAGAGTACTTTTCATCAATAAGCTCAAGTGCTTTTCGATAGGCAGATGAACATATCGTTCCTCCACTTTCTCCTTTTGAAAAAAAATCGTCTTCAGTGACGACTTTCGCTTCAGTATGGTGAGCGATAAATTCAATCTCCACCGTCTCATATTTTGATCTTAGAAAACGAGACATCCAGAAGAAAAAGCTTCTCGCCATATATTTCTCCCACTTGCCCATCGACCCACTAGTATCCATCATTGCTAAGACCACGGCTTTAGACTCGCGTTTGATTTCTTCATTCCAGGTTTTGAAACGAAGATCATCTTGATAGATTGGAGCAATGGCAGGAGTTCCACTGATTGCATTTCGTTTATACGCCGTTAGAATTGTCCTCTTCTTATCAATGTTGCCCATCAGACCTGTTTTCCGAATATCATTAAACTCTACTTTCTTCTTCACAACGTCAGCTGTTTCTTTTTCACGTAAATTCGGCAATTCCAGTTCTTTAAATAGAATATCCTGAAGTTCTACAAGAGAGACTTCCGCTTCATAATAATCCTCTCCTGGTTGATCCCCAGCTCCTTCACCTTTGCCGGCACCTGCCTGCTTCTCACCGGAGCCATCCCGCGCCACTACGTCTCCCACCTGGCTATCGCCTTCACCTTGCCCAACATGCTTTGACTTATCATAATTATAACGAATTTTATATTCATCGAGAGAGCGAATTGGTATTTTGATTACGTCTCGACCGTTAGATAAAATAATGTTCTCTTCACTGATCAGGTCTGGGAGATTGTTTTGGATAGCATCCTGAACTTTTTCGGCATGGCGTTGTTGATCCTGATATCCTTTTCGGTGGAGGGACCAATTCTCCTGGGAGACGACGAAATTGTTGGAATCCTTGTCTTTCATGCCTTATTCCCCTCCTTAAAAAATAAAATTTCTATCGGAAATATATTCAATGATCGATGATCGCTCATGATGATTGTTCAATAGCAAAATCCTATTGTGGACATCTCAAGGCTGCGAAGAATAGTATACTTTATCCTATGCAAATACAAGCGATAATTGACAATTAATTCTGACAAATAAGGCTTTTATCATTCTTTAATAGAGAATTAGACGAATGTTGCTTCTACTCAGCACACTTACTTCGTTTTTAGCGGTAAAAGTGAAGCAAAAAAATAACCCCCTATTCGGGAGTTATTTTTCTGAATTCTTCTTGTTGTATTGCACTGGATCAGGCGTCCGATCTTTCTTTTTAATCTGATCGTTCGTTTCCATCTCTTCCATTTCTTTACCAAGATCCTTCATTTCTTTTTCATTCATTGCCATCGAACTGTTTTCAGGCTTTTCTTTACGATCTGCCACAATGAATCACCTCACAAGTTACCATACCCGTATAGTAAGAATCATTAACCTAATTCAGGCTATTTCTGGAAACTATAATCAAATTTATCCAGTGGCCAGTATCGAAGATTCACTTTTCCTACCACCTGGTCCATTGGGACAAAACCGATATGACGACTATCATAGCTATGTCTCCGATTGTCTCCCATTAGAAACAAAAATCCTTCAGGTACTTTTGTCTTCCCAGTCTTGTCTTCCAGATGGAAATTCTCCGTCAAATTACCATTAAAAATATCTTTCTTATATCGCTCAAGATAAGGCTCTTCCATTTCTTCCCCGTTAATATAAAGGACATCATTTTTATATTCAATCGTATCACCAGGTAAACCAATCACTCTTTTGATATAGTCTTCTTCTTCATTCGCATGGAAAACGACAAGATCAAAACGATCTGGTTCAGAAACGTTATATCCAATTTTATTTATGATTAAACGATTCCCATCTTGAATCGTTGGCATCATGGATTCACCGTGAACGACATAGTTAGTAATAAGAAATTCACGTATAACAATCGCCAGGACGACAGCTATAGAAAAAGCTTTAATCCATTCCCATAGCGGACTACGTTCCTTATTCATGTTAAACCTCTTTTCGATATGTCTTTACGTATAATCTATCACTCATAAACTATAGGCACAAGCGCCTACGTTTTCGTAAGCGATTACAGTTTTCAGCACTTAAGAAATCCATCAAAAAAAAGCATACCTCTAGAGGCATGCTTCTGTCTGTTATCGATTTAATAAGCTTCCTACATAACGGAGCAATTCATTAGCAGATATTGAATTATAGCCATGTTCATCAATTAAGCGTGCAATAACCTCGTTGATCTTCTTAAGCTGATTTTCATTTGGCGTTTTAGAGGAAGTCGTGATTTTCACAACATCTTTCAAATCAGCAAATAACTTCTTCTGGATCGCTTCCCTTAGACGCTCATGAGAATTGTAATCAAATTTCTTACCTTTACGCGCATAAGCAGATATTCGAATAAGAATTTCTTCACGGAATGCTTTCTTTGCATTCTCTGATATTCCGATTTGTTCTTCGATGGATCGCATTAACTTATCATCTGGGCTCATCTCTTCTCCCGTTAGAGGGTCACGTAGCTTATTTTTATTACAATAAGCTTCTACATTGTCGAGATAGTTATCCATTAGCGTTTTAGCACTTTCTTCGTAGGAATAGACAAATGCTTTTTGAACTTCTTTCTTCGCAATTTCATCGTACTCTTTACGCGCAATAGAAATGAAGTTCATATAACGTTCTTTATCTTCTTTAGATATAGAAGCATGCTGATCGAGGCCATCCTTCAATGAACGGAGCACATCTAGTGCGTTGATCGATGGCACTTCTTTTCGAATAATGGTTGATGATATTCTGTTGATGACATAACGTGGATCGATCCCGCTCATTCCTTCATCGGAATGTTCCTTGTGGAGCTCCTCCACATCGACCTGATTAAAACCTTCTACAATTTCACCATCATAGAGGCGCATTTTCTTAACAAGATCAACACCCTGACGATTTGTATCCTTCAGTCTAGTTAGAATAGAGAAAATAGCCGCTACCCTAAGAGCGTGTGGTGCTATATGAACATCCGCCACATCACTTTCACGAATCATTTTCTCATAAATGCGTTCTTCCTGGCTCACTTTCAAGTTATATGGAACTGGCATAACGATAATTCTGGAATGGAGTGCCTCGTTCTTCTTATTTGAGATAAAAGATCGATACTCTGCTTCATTCGTATGAGCCACTACTAATTCATCTGCAGAAATTAAGGCAAATCGACCAGCTTTAAAATTTCCTTCTTGTGTTAATGAAAGCAAATGCCATAGAAATTTCTCGTCACATTTCAGCATTTCCTGGAACTCCATCATACCTCGGTTTGCTTTGTTTAATTCTCCATCAAATCGATACGCTCTCGGATCTGACTCTGAACCAAATTCCGCAATTGTGGAAAAGTCGATGCTTCCAGTCAAGTCTGCAATATCCTGTGATTTTGGATCAGAAGGGCTGAATGTTCCAATACCTGTCCTTTTATCCTCGTTAAAGAAAATGCGTTCAACCATAACATCTTCAATTCGCCCACCATATTCTTGTTCAAGGCGCATGACATTAAGTGGTGAAAGACTTCCTTCAATACGGATACCATACTCATCATGAAATTCATCTCTTAAATGATGAGGAATCAGATGCAACGGATCCTCATGCATTGGACAGCCCTTGATTGCATACACAGCTCCAGACTCTTCATGTGAATACTTCTCCAAACCTCTCTTTAAAACAGTGACTAACGTAGATTTCCCCCCGCTGACTGGACCCATCAGTAATAAGATACGTTTCCTAACATCCAGCCTTTTAGCTGCAGGATGGAAGTATTCCTCAACCAGACGTTCAATGGCTTCCTCGAGTCCATAGAGTTCTTCTGAGAAGAAGGAATAACTTCGATTCCCATCAATCTCTTCAATTCCTGCATCTCTAATCATATTATAAACACGTGAATGAGCTGACTGCGCTACCTCAGGTCGTTCGCGGATAATGTCTAAATACTCACTGAAGGTTCCTTCCCACTTCAGCCGCCTCTCTTCCTCTCGATGCTGCTGGATTTTACGTAAGATATCCATTAAGAGCCCCCTCCAAGTTTGGTTCATCGGATTTAATACATGTTATGCGGGGATGTCCTATAACATTCGGCTTTCTTTTCATATGAAAAGGTTAAAAAGTAGGCACTGAATTTCCTGAGTTCCTTCAGATAAGAAAAGTTCTTCAACTCGTGATTATCTAGTAACAAGAAAAAAAGAACCGGCAATGCCGGATCTTTTTACTTAAGTATGATAGACAACAGTAAATTCACTTAATTCGTTTCCTGATGCAGGAGACTTCTCTTTTGACTCACGCTTCTCCTGATGAGCTTTCTTAAAGGAGTCTGAATGCACCCAATTTTGATAAGCCTTTTCATCTTCCCACTTCGTAAATACAATCAACTTACCATTCTCAGCAGATTGCTCAAGGAACATAAATTCCAAACAACCCTCAACATTCTTCATACTCTCAGCACTCTTTCCAAAACGCTGCTTCATCATGTCTTTAGCCTGATCAGGAACTTTTAATTCATTCATCACAACATACATACGCAAATCCTCCTTCTGAGTTTCTCTCTCTATCCTATCGGATCCCGACGTTTTTTTCCAATTATATCCCCCAGTCTAAAGTGAATTACTGTCAAAACATTCACACCTACCTGAACTTGGTTTATAATGAGAGATAGATTTGGACACAATTTTACCTGAGGAGGATGAGACCATGAGTTTCCTGGGTATTTTAGTAGTAATCCTAGCATTTCTTGCAGCCATCTTTACAGCCGGCTACAACGACCGACCAAGCAAAACCAAAAAAGGTAGTAGGTAAACATGAAAGGCGGAAGTAGGCGTTTAGACCCGGTAGGCACTGGAACCATCAAACTTGAACACGGTCTTTGTGTTCGAGTTTGATGGTGAAGTGACCGAGGGTCTGCCCACTGCAGCTGGACACGAAAAGTGGAGACGAGCGTTTAGAAACGTAGATATTGGAACGCTTGACCTAGAACACGCCTTTTGTGTTCTGGTGAAAGAGTGAAATATCGGAGTTTCTGCGAGTCGAAACTAGATCTCACGAAAGGCGGAAGTGGCCGATTTAAATCTGTAGGATGTTGGAGCCCATGAGAATGAGACGCTCTTTGTCTCAATCGATTGGGTGAAACAGCCGGAGGATTTGGCCACTGCAGCTGGACACGAAAAGTGGAGACGAGCGTTTAGAAACGTAGATATTGGAACGCTTGACCTTCCATCAAAGAAAAAACGACTTCAACTCACTAAGTTGAAGTCGTTTTTTCTATTTCATACCCGGGTAATTCTGCTGTCGTAATGCTTCATAAACCATAATTGCCGCAGTATTTGAAAGGTTTAAAGCTCGAACATGATCCGTCATCGGAAGACGAAGACAGCTCTCTTTGTTATTCTGAATCAATTCATCTGGCAGACCGTTTGTTTCTCTTCCAAAAACAAAATACGTGTTCGTGTTTTCGTCTGAGTAATCGAAATCGGTATGTGTGTTTGTGCCATATTTCGTAATATAGTAATATTCCCCATCTTGATTTTTCTCAAAGAAATCGTCCAGGGAATCATAATAGTGAACATCGGCATATTGCCAGTAATCTAATCCAGCACGCTTTAGCATTTTATCATCTGTTGAAAATCCCAGAGGACGAATTAAATGCAAACTTGTATCAGTTGCTGCACACGTACGAGCGATATTTCCCGTATTCGCTGGTATTTCTGGTTGGAAAAGGACGATATTTAAAGACATATTCATTCACCTCCGCTTCAAAACATATCTATTATAGCATGTTTTATCAACGGAGATAGCATTCGCTAATCTTCAATATGAAAAAACTTATATTTAATTTCGGGTGTCCATGCCGTCGAGTCTTCATACGCCCAATAGCGTAACCTGCTGTTTGTTGTATGTGCATTAACAAGTGGATGTCCTTTCTCATCTTGATCCACGACAAATGTGGTGTGTTCCCAACGTCCATCGCCATCAAAGTCATAACAGATGATATCGCCTGGTCCAAGTTCATCTGCATAAGCTACTTCTCTCGCACGTAGTCCATTCTTTGAACTACTTAAATGCCATCGTAGCGCATGCGCGACTGACCAAGAATAGCTCCAATTATTACCTTGAGACCACCACCCTTTCGTCCGATCAGGATACCCCCTCATTGGTGCTTTCCCAGCATGTAGACATTGCGAAATATAATTTGTGCAATCGACATCAAAGGCTTGATAGGATGGATTAGAATCGTCCCACCATCTCTCTGCATACTTAACAGCAGATAGCCGATCGTAATAAGAACCTTTGGCGCGATAATCACTATTGCTGCTCTCTTCTTTTAGTTGAGGTGCATGACCTTCAATCTCTAAGGAGCGATCAAATACAAGTTCTCCCTCTTCAATTTGTGCTAGTCTTTTTTCTAAACGCTCTTCTTGATAAATTTTTTCACCATGTTTAATAAGAAACTGCTGATGTAAGAGATAGTCATAAATTTTCGTATTCATGAGTTCCTTCTTACCAAGAAAAATCCCCTTATTCTTAATCCGAATAACCTGAGCACCTCTTTTATGACATTGTTGCATGTATCGAACTGTAGCTTCTTCTTCATCCGATGGTCTTGCTCCCAACCTCAAATGATCAGTAGCGTTCATTATACTTGTAGCTTGTTCTTCCCAAAAAGATTTAAGCTGTTCCCCCCACCCCATATACGTCCCCCCTCATCGAAATTTATGACAGGGTTAACGAACACATGACTTAGATTTATCCAACCATTAGGCAAAACAAAAAAATCACCCCAAAACGAATATGAACCAAACCTTTTGAGGTGAAAATTTTGTCATTATAAATTCATTTCGGTTAACTCACAATCTTGGAGAAAACCATTACTCATCCAAAGTAATTACTAGGAATGATTTAAAGCTGGTTTTGAGGAAGGGTGTTTGACTTTCTTAATCAGTTTATCGAACCGGCCAACAAGGAAACCAAGAAGAAGAACTTCTACAAACGTCCCCGCTCCAATTGGTCCACCCAAAAGAAAAGCAAAAACAAATGCGAGTGCTTCCGTTAACGTTTTTGTTACACCGATGCTCCATCCTGTTCGCTCTGTAAGTGCAAGCATTAATTCATCATTCGGTATAGACGCAAGGGATGCATACAGATAGACAGCAATTCCAAGTCCCATGATAACAAGACCTACGAGGAATAGAATCCACCTGGGAACGATTCCATCGACTTCAATAAACGATAAGATTTTCAGGTTCAATAGATCAACAAACAATCCTAGAAGTATGATTGGAATAAATCCGGCTAGATTTGGCTTTCTCATCATAATAAGACTGTTTAAAAAGATTAAGATTCCACCTACAATAAACACCCAGGAACCAACCGTGAATCCAATTTGGTCAGATAACGCAACATATAGAGCATCCCATGGTGCAATGCCTACATCGGCGTTTATTAATAACACAACTCCCAGGGCTAATGTGAATAACCCTGCGACATAAATAATGCTTTTCGAAACATACCTGTTCATCATTTTCACTCCTAATGGCGCAGACTTTGAATACCTATTCTACTAAAGCAATAGTTGATTCATCGTCATAACTTACTCAACTTGCTTCACCTATTTCTTGAAAGCATTTGCTATTCTACAAGAAATTAATTTTTTTTGGTAGTATTACGCCTTATAAAGAGTGAAAAAGCCTGTTCGCTTCCGAAATACCAGAAGCGAACAGGCTTAATTGATATAATTATGGTAGAACTGCGTGCATGGAATGCTGCTGTTCTAGTGACAATAAATATTCTTTCTTATCCATACCACCGCCATAGCCAACAAGCGCGCCGTTGCTACCAATTACTCGATGACAGGGTACAATGATAGGGAGTGGATTTCGGTTATTCGCTGAACCAATTGCACGCACCGCTTTTGGTGCTGCGATATTGACAGCAACATCTCTATAAGACCGGGTTTCACCATATGGAATTTCTGAAAGGTTATTCCATACTTTCTGTTGAAAAATCGTCCCAATCATATCAAGTTTAAGATCAAAGAACCTTCTTTTGCCACTGAAGTATTCTTCTAACTGAATTACAATTGGCTCAATCATTTCTGGATTGAAAACAAGGTCCGCTTTCACATGATGCTTTTTGTACCATGTTTCAGCAGCAGGCAGCACATCCTCCGCGCGACCAAAATCCAGCCTGCTAACTCCTTCTAAAGTAGCTAACAGCGTTAGTGTACCTATCGGCGATTGAAACTCCCCATAATGAATCACTTGTTTCTCCATTATATCCCTTCTTTATTGTACATTTTTCATTATCTTACAACGCATATAAGCATTTGACCATCGGCACTAAGGCTTATTTTGAAGCATTGACAGGCCTTTAGCAATCTCATCAGCAGCATCCTTGTCTTTTTCTCTCATTTGCTCATGAATAAGTGCTTTTAGGGACCTCTCACCTCCGATTTTCCCAAGTGCCCATGCCGACGTTCCACGGATAACAGGGCGCGGGTCATTCTGCATGACCTCAATCAGGGTATCGACTGCCGTTTCATCCTTATAATGGGCAAGAGCAAGGATGGCATTTCGTTGAATTGGTTTCTTTCCTCTCCAAGATCCAGCTGCTTTACCAAATTGCGATTTAAATTCTCGATTTGACATTGTGAGTAGCGGTATAAGCTTCGGTTTAACCATTTCTGGATCTGGCTCGAGTTCAGGATGATGATGAAAATCGATTCCCTTGTTTTTAGGGCAGACAAGCTGACATGTATCACAACCATATAACCGATTGCCTAATTTTGTACGGTATTCCTCTGGCAAAAATCCTTTTGTTTGAGTGAGAAACGCGATACATTTATTAGCATTAAGCTGTCCTCCTTCAATTAAAGCACCCGTCGGACAAGCATCAACACAAATATTGCAGTCTCCACACCCCTCCTCTACAGGCTCATCAGGCTCTAGATCTAAATCTGTAATCATTTCTCCTAAATAGACCCATGAGCCAAATTCTTCGGTGATAGTCATCGTGTTCTTACCACTAAAACCAACACCCGCTCTTTCTGCAACAGCTCGATCAGATAGTTCGCCTGTATCCACCATTGAACTTGTTCGAGCTTCTGGAACCTTTGATTTAATATATGCATCTAGAAGGGAGAGTTTCTCTCTAAGCAAGTGATGATAATCAACCCCCCATGAAGCACGACAGAATAAGCCTCTGCGCTCTCCTTTCTTACTTCTTGGACTATCCTTCATCCGTGAAGGATAAGCGATTGCCATTGATATGATCGTTGTGGCGCCACTCAACAATAACTCTGGTTCCGTTCTCTTTTCAATATCCGCTTCCTCAAATCCTGACTGATATCCTAGCTCCTGCTGACGTTGCAATCGCTGTTTGAGTGTTTTGAAAGGATCAGCTGCAGCAAAACCGATCTTGTCTATTCCAATCGTTTTACTGTATGCAACAATCTCTGCCTTTAACTGTGCGTTTGTCATAAATTCTCCCTCCTTTCCCTTTTTGAACAGCATTATTTTATTCTCAGAGTACGAATTCTATTGAACACAGCTGCCATTTCAGTTCTTCTAATCCGCGCAAGATCACCAGGATGCTGGTTTTGAAATAAAGAAAAAGAACCAAGTCCTTCCATGTTCACTTTTTCTTCAATTACATCAAGAAGCTCAGGAATCGACATCTCACCTAGCATACGATTTCTTTCGAGATAGTGAAGAACATCAGCAGCAAATCGTGTTTGGCTAGGATCGATAAGCTGTTCTACTTGAAGAAGTGATAGGTCGGTATTGCCATATTGAATGTGGTACAACCCTTTCGCTGCTACCTTTGATTTCTTTCCCTTTTGACTGTTTAAACTGCTCGGCTCAGGTACTCTCTTTCTCATGTCTCCGAACGTTTCGCCACCTTCTTTTTGACGTGAACGACTAGATTCATCTGATATCTTTTTAGCTTTTTCTGTTACATCATATGGAAGGTAATTTTCCATCAAAATGACCTGATCTGCTACATCGAAGTAATCTCCGGAACCTCCCATTACAAGGACAGTGGATACGTTATGTTCATTATTTAACTGGGTTACACGATCAATAAATGGTGTGATTGGTTCTTTTTCTTTAGCAACTAATTGCTGCATGCGAAAATCACGTATCATAAAGTTTGTTGCGCTCGTATCTTCATCGATTAACAGGGTATCGGAACCTGCTTCAATTGCTTCGATAATATTAGCAGCCTGTGACGTACTTCCACTTGCGTTCTCGGATGTGAAAGACCGAGTATCTTTTCCATACGGGAGATTTTGGATAAATGGTGAAATGTCCACTCCTGTTACTTTACGACCGTCTTCTGAACGAATTTTCATCGCCTGTTGCTTTGCGATGACATACTCTCTTCCGTCTCCCAGAATATGATCATAAACCCCATGTTCAAGTGCATGCAAGAGGGTACTCTTACCATGATAACCACCACCCACAACAAGTGTAATGCCTTCTTTCATAATCATCCCTTTTAATGGCTCCGTTCGATGAGGAATAGAAAGAGAGACTTCCATGCTCTGAGGTGATTGAAATGGCACTGCATTTTTTTCCATCGGACGTTCGCTTATACCACTCTCCCGAGGTAAAATCGCTCCATTTGCGATAAATGCGACATATCCGTTTTTTTTCAGGTAGTCGCGTATGGCTTCTTGTTGATCTGCTAAAAACAGTGCCTTCATAATAGAGTCTTTCCTTAATGAAAAGATCGAATTGTTCATCACCTCGGGTATTTGTTCTAACAGCATGTGGCCCGCCTGTTTTCCAAGTACTCTCCTACCCTGTGCCGGTAAGCCAATTGATAAACAAATCGTTACAGTCTCCTCTGTCACGTTCACTGCAGTCCGCTCAATGACTTTTTGAGCAGGACTATCTATATACATCAATCCACTTTTTCCTGTGCCTTTTGCATGCCTCTCAGTTCTTCTAATTGCTTCTTCTACTTTTCGTGCGATCTCATCTTCCGTTCGAACCTTCCGTGCTTTCGATTTGAACCACTCAGGTTCCACATTGGTTCTAGAACGAGGAATGATTACTCTTACTCGTGAAGGGCTAGCAAACGGGTCTCCTTGGACATAATCGATCGAAAGGTTGAAAGCCGTGAAATCATACCGCCCTCTAATATCCTTATATGCCTTATAACCTTTTCCATCAATACGATCTAAATGCTTTTTAAGTTCCTTCATAATTAAGGCAAGCCTCCTTTTAAGCTTCCAATCAGAGTTTGTGATAAAATGAACGAAAAATAATGTGATAGGAGGAAAGTGTGATGACCAAAATTACTCTCGCTCCATCTATAAAAACAACATGTCCTAATTTTAAAATGGGTTATGCTATTTACCATAATATCGTTGTTGAAAAATCACCGCAAATGGTACGTGGCCGCTTCCAATTTTATCAAGAAACGATGATGATGGACCTCGAGCAAACAGATCTTGTGACATTTCCTGCCGTATCAGAATGGCGTTCTGTATTTAAAAATTTCGGTGTCGATCCTTCCCGTTATCGCCCTTCTTCAGAAGCCCTCTTACGACGTTTAAAGAAAGGCAGCTCGTTACCGACCATTCATTCGGCTGCAGATATTAATAACCTTCTCTCACTTCAATATAAAATACCAATAGGCATTTATGATTTGGATCAAGTAAAAGGAGATGTCACGATCGACGTTGGAGATAATACGATATCATATGAAGGCTTAAATGGACGGGAGATTTCTCTTGATAACAAGATTCATTCCCACGATCGCAATGGACCGTTCGGAAGCCCCGTTGTTGATTCAAAGCGAACAGCTGTAACCGAAGAAACAAATCAAGCCATTCAGCTTTTCTACCTTCAACCTTCCCTTCCCGTTTCAGAAGGTGAAAAACTTGTACGCGCATCGGCAGAAATGTTTAATCAGATCCATGGAGGAGAATTCCACTGCGGTGTTTCCAGTTAAAGGGTAGATCAGAACATAAAAAAACGCAACGCTTCGTTAATGTTAACGAAACACTGCGTTGGGTAAATGGTGAATATTCGAGGAATTTCTACAATCCTCGCTAATGTAGATAGAATACCACAGAACATATGAAAGAAACAATACATTTTTATTATTTCTTTACAAACATCTCTCATCACCACTACTATAATAGGATTCTACTCTTTGTGGTCGGTTTGACGCCCGGTTGATAATCACCCTATAATCAGAACTATAGACAGAAAGGAGAATTCATATGGAGCCATTCTCAACCCCATTTTTTGAAGAAAACTTTCGACAATACATACAAAAAAATAACGATGTATTTTCAAAATCAGAAGCGATGAATAGCTATTATCGTTCAGTTGTTTCCTCTATGATTTATGATAACTTAAACAAAAACTCCGAAATCGTTCGTCGCATTCGTAATCTTGATTCCGCATACAAAGCGGTTAAACAAGAAAATACAGAAGTATAAGAAAAAGCTCTCTTTTCAATAAGAGAGCTTTTCTACGTTTTTCATTTAGGAAGATCACAGGAGTCAGCAGAACACGCCTCTGCATCACCACCAACTACCTCAAAATTATTTCCTTCTTCCCAGGTCTTCACAAGTGCCTGTTCAAACATTTCTACAGGCTGAGCACCAGAGACAGCAAACTTGCCGTCAAATACAAAGAACGGAACGCCCTGGATCCCAAGCTGACTTCCCATTGCTTCATCACTGCGTACTTCTTTTGTAAACTCTTCAGTCCCTAGCATCCGTTTTATATCCTTAGGGTCTAACCCTAACTCTTCACCAAGCGCTGCGAGTGTCTTATGATCGCCAATGTCCTTTGCTTCTGTAAAAAATGCATAAAAAAGCCGTTCTGACATTTCGTTACTCTTACCATGCTTTTTCGCATAGTGCACAAGACGATGGGCATCAAATGAATTCGTTGGAATCATTTTATCGAAATCATAAGTAAGATTTTCTCCTGTTGCTTGCTGCCTCATATTCTCACACATACCCTGAGCTTGTTCTATACTGACATTATATTTCGCAGCCAAAAGTTCAGCCATGCTTTCCCCAGTCGATTCTTTCGCATTCGGATCAAGTTCAAAGCTTTTAAAGACAACTTCTACTTGACCGCGCTGTGGAAAAGTCTGAAGTGCACTCTCGAGACGTCTTTTTCCTATATAGCAGAATGGACATACAAAATCGGACCATACTTCAATTCTCATCAAATCACTCTTTCAATTTATCATTATTTATCACTTGATTATAGTTTATCACCTTGTCTATAAAATAAGCAGAATTATGCTCACTTGTTCAAAGTGAAAAACTCAAATGATTACTGCAGTTGATTCATCAGCAAGTGCATGAACCTGTGATAATCTCAATTTTAATTCGTCGTGATTTTTTCACTAAGACAAGAATTAGAACATGCCTCAAGCTAACAAAACGGACTAAAACCATGAATATCAAAATAAAAAAGACTCCAACGAGAACGTTGAAGTCTTGAAATAACGTATGTAATGGTACCGGTGGCCGGGTTCGAACCGGCACTCCTCTCGGAACACGATTTTGAGTCGTGCGCGTCTGCCAATTCCGCCACACCGGCAAAGTACCATATTTAATTCAGGCAGAAAAAATTGGTGCCGGAGGCCGGGCTCGAACCGGCACGGAGGTACACCCTCCGCAGGATTTTAAGTCCTGTGCGTCTGCCAATTCCGCCACTCCGGCAGGACTTTTAAGTAAAAATATTAGATTGGAGGCGGCACCCGGATTTGAACCGGGGCGTAAGGGTTTTGCAGACCCGTGCCTTACCACTTGGCTATGCCGCCTTAAAATGGAGCGGAAGACGGGATTCGAACCCGCGACCCCCACCTTGGCAAGGTGATGTTCTACCACTGAACTACTTCCGCAAAAATGGCTGGGCTAGCTGGATTCGAACCAGCGCATGACGGAATCAAAATCCGTTGCCTTACCGCTTGGCTATAGCCCAAAAGTGGGGCGGCTGATGGGAATTGAACCCACGAATGCCGGAATCACAATCCGGTGCGTTAACCACTTCGCCACAACCGCCACAAAATCAAATTATAAATTAAATTGGCAGGGGTAGTAGGACTCGAACCCACACCGGAGGTTTTGGAGACCTCTGTTCTACCTTTAAACTATACCCCTATCAAGATGGTGGAGGGGGACGGATTCGAACCGCCGAACCCTGAGGGAGCGGATTTACAGTCCGCCGCGTTTAGCCACTTCGCTACCCCTCCAAATTGATATTTATCATTGTAATACACATCGTATGATATGGCAATGAAAATTGATCCATTTTAGAAAAGATGGTGCCGGCCAGAGGACTTGAACCCCCAACCTACTGATTACAAGTCAGTTGCTCTACCAATTGAGCTAGACCGGCAACATGGTGGCTCCGGACGGAATCGAACCGCCGACACGTGGATTTTCAGTCCACTGCTCTACCGACTGAGCTACAGAGCCATGTTAGTGTATTTAGCTTTAAACCGATGAAAATGAACCAACACAGTTAAAGTTAATTGGTTGCGGGGGCAGGATTTGAACCTGCGACCTTTGGGTTATGAGCCCAACGAGCTACCGAACTGCTCCACCCCGCGACAATGTGAATGAAATGATTCTGCACCTGCTCATTACGCAGTGCACTGTTTCTTTCTCTACAAGATTATGCTACGAAGCTTATCCGTCGAAACAACTCGCTGCTGTTTCAATGAAGTAACGCTTGTT